>NZ_JBIUZN010000001.1:0-9302 GCF_044745045.1 Curtobacterium sp. NPDC087082
CCGTTTCCGGCCCGCGGGCCGGGCCCCAACACCGCGGTTTTCGCGGCGGGGCCGGGGGGGGGGGGGGGCCGCGCCCGGCCGGGGCCGGGGGGGGGGGGGGCCCGGGGGCCCCCCCGCCTCCTGGCCGTCTCGGTGTCGGCAACGCGACACCACCGCCCTTGTCGAATCGATTCGGGGGCGCGTAGCGTGGCCGACGTGACGACGGAGCGCACAGGACCGACCAGCCGGACGAGCGCCCTCCCACCGATCCTGCCGCTCGCCCTGATCGTCGGCGTCTCGCCGTTCGCGACCGACATGTACATCCCGGCCCTGCCGGCGATCGCACGCGACCTCGGCACGACGCCCGGTGCCGTGCAGCTGTCCCTGACGGCGTTCCTCGTCGCGTTCGCCGTCGGGCAGCTGCTCGCCGGACCGGTGAGCGACGGCATCGGGCGGCGTCCGCTGATGCTCGTCGGCACGGCGGTCTTCGCCGTCGCCTCCGTCGGGTGCGCGCTCGCACCGGACGTCGTGACGCTCGTCGTGGCGCGGGTGTTCCAGGGGCTGGCGGGTGCGGCCGGGGCGGTCGCCGGGCGGGCGATGGTCTCGGACGTGGTCGACGGGCCGCGGATGGCGAAGGTGTTCGGGACCCTCGCGGCGATCAACGCGATCGGCCCCGTCGTCGCCCCGCTGGCCGGGGGAGCGGTGCTCACGATCGGCACCTGGCGACTCATGTTCGTCGTCCTCGCGGTGCTCGGTGCCGCGTTCTTCGTCGCCGTGGTCGTCCGGTTCCACGAGACCCTGCCGCGGGCGTTCCGCGGTGGGGTGGGCCTCGGTGCGAACTGGGGACGCATCCGCGAGCTCATGGGCATCCCGCGGTTCCGTGCGTACGTGCTGACCGGGGTGCTCTCGACCATCGGGTTCTTCGCGTACATCGCCACGAGCTCGTTCGTGTTCCAGACCGGCTTCGGGTTCTCCGAGGGGATGTACACCCTCGTGTTCGCCACGAACGCCTCGATGATGATCGTCACGACGCTCGTGTTCCGCCGCGTGGTCGGTCGGTTCTCGGAGGACGCGCTGCTGTCGTTCGGCCTGGCGCTCGGGACCCTCGGCGCGACGGGCGTCCTCGTGTCCGCGCTGCTCGGGGCCGGCGCGGTGCCGGTCTGGGTCTCGCTCGCCGTCGTGACCGCGGCGTGGGGGTTCGTCCTGCCGGCGGCGATGACCCGAACGCAGCACGTCGGTGCCGCGCACCCGGGGACCGCAGCGGCACTGCAGGGCGGGCTGACGTTCGGGCTCGGCGGCCTCGGCACGCCGCTCGCGGGAGCGCTCGGCGGGACGGCCGTCGCGATGGGGTCGGTGATGGCGGTGCTCATGGCGGCCGCCGTGGTCGTGCAGGTGCTGGCGACGCGACGGACCGGACGCGCCTCGACGGGTTCGTGACCCGGACCCGGTAGGTTGCAGGGTGCACCCCGCACCGATCCCAGGAGGCACCGACATGGACATCGTCGTACACGAAGCGGACGCCGGCGCCGCCGTGCTCGAGTGCAGCGGCCGACTCAACATGGTGTCGGCCCCGACGTTCCGCGAGACCGTCGCGAAGGTCGTCGGCGACGGACGGCCCCGCGTGGTCGTCGAGCTGTCCGGGGTCGAGTTCATGGACTCCTCCGGTCTCGGCGCGCTCGTCGGGTCGCTCAAGGCTGCACGACAGGCCGGCGGGGACCTCCGCATCGCGGCGCCGTCCGACCAGGTCGAGATGGTGCTGAAGCTCTCCAACATGGACAAGATCCTCCGCACGTACCCGGACGGGGACGCCGCGGTGACCGACTGGGCATGAACGCCGCCGTGGGTGGGCACAGCCTCGACCTGGCGTGCCCGCCGGACGACGTCACAGCGGTGCACGCGTTCCTCGCGACGGTGTGGGACACCGAACCCACCGTCTCGGCCGAGGACCGGATGGCCCTCGAGCTCGCGCTCGTCGAACTCACCTCGAACGTGATCGAGCACGGCGCGGCCGGTCGCGGCGTCTCGTGCTCGCTCCACCTCGACGTCGGCTCGGACGCGGTCGAGGCGCAGCTGACCGACGACGGCGTGCCGGTGCCGGTCGACCCGTCCGCCGCGCAGCTCCCCGACGCGCTGGCCGAGAGCGGGCGAGGGCTGGCGCTCGTCCAGATGGTGGTCGACGACCTGCGCTACGAACGGGTCGCGGACCGGAACCTGTGGACGGTCCGGCGCGGACGCCACTGAGAGCCGCTCGTGTCTGACGGAACGGTTCGTCCGCTTCGCGCAGCCCGTGGGCCGGTATCCGCAATGCGTGCGCATACATCCCGCGGGTTCCGTGCCGCCGTGTCACGATCCAGTCGATGAACGTCGAGCCCGACCCCAGGATCAGCTTCGAGACGTCCGGGGCCGACCTCGAGGCGGCGATCCAGATGTACGAGGACGCGTACGAGAGCGTGGGCTTCCAGGCGGAGCGCACGGAACGCCCGTTCAGCTACCGCTTCCGGGTCACCGGTGACGAGACGATGTCCTTCCGCTCCACGCGGTTCGACGCCCGGATGCAGGGTGAGCTCGAGTCCGGTGACGAGTACGTCGTGATGTGGCTCGCCGACGGTGGGGGCACCGTCGACGTCGGGCGGCAAGAGGTCGCCTTCACGCCCGGCACACCGATGATGTTCCCGACTGGTCGACCGTTCGCCTTCGACCTGCAGGACGTCCGGCAGAGCCTGGTGCAGTTCGATCGCACGTTCCTCGAGGGCGTGGCGGCCGAGGAGCACGGCACGCAGCCGGCCCCGCTCGTGTTCGACCACACCCAGCCGCCCCGTCGCGAGGACCTCCGCGGGTGGAACGCCCAGGTCCGCCGGGCCGCCGAGACCGTGCTCGGTGAGGCGCCGGTGTCGCAGCTGGTCCTCGCGGAGACCGCCCGGGACACCGCCCTCGCGCTCCTCCGCACCTTCCCGCACACCGTGCTCGCGCCGGACATCACCCTGCCGCAGGGCGCCACCGGCCGGGTCCGCGAGGCCGTCGAGTACATGCACGCGTTCGCTCACACCCCGATCAGCACGACCGACGTCGCCGAGCACGTCGGGCTCAGCGTGCGCGGGCTCCAGCAGGCGTTCCAGCGGCAGGTCGGTACGGCGCCCAACGCGATGCTGCGCGGCATCCGGCTCGACCGCGTCCGCGAGGAGCTCCGCCGCTCGTCGCCGGGTGACGTCACGGTCGCCGCGATCGCCGTGCGGTGGGGTTTCGCCCACCTCGGCCGGTTCTCCGGGGCGTACGCCTCGCGCTTCGGCGAGTACCCCCGCGACACGCTGCACGGCTGATCCGACCCCCACTACGCTTCGAGGGTGCGCAGACCTCGACCGTGGGTGATCGTCCCCGGGATCTGGAACTCCGACCCCGACCACTGGCAGTCGCTGTGGCAGGACGACCGCTCGGCCGACGACCCGGGCGCGGTCGTCCGGATCGCACCGGCGTCGTGGAGCGAACCCGACCCGGACGACTGGTCCCGCGCGATCACCAGCGCCGTGGCCGCCGTCGACGAACCGCCGGTGCTCATCGCGCACAGCCTGGGCGTCCTCGCCGTCGCCGCGTGGCTCGGGCAGCGGGGACACGCCGCGGTCGCGGGTGCCTTCCTCGTGGCGCCGCCGGACCCGCTCGCGCCGGGGTTCCCCGCCGCAGCGGCCGGGTTCGTCGAGCCGGTGGCCCAGGCGGCCCCTGCGGTCCCGACGCGTCTGGTGGTCAGCGACGACGACCCGTACTGCACGCTCGACCGGGCCGTGGCCTTCGCGGACGTCTTCGGTGCCGGAGTCGTCCGGGTCGGCGCGCTCGGCCACGTGAACGTCGCCAGTGGTGTCGGTGCCTGGCCGGCCGGCCGTGCACTCGTGGACGACCTCGAGCGCACGCTCTGACACCGTCCGCGACACGCCGTTCACCTTCGAGGCGATATGGCAGGGACTCCGGCGACACACCGGGGATGTCCGCCGAGATGAGCGTTGCGATATTTATCCTTCGATCATGGAAACGCAGTCCGGTGCACGCACCCCCCTCGTCGACCCGTTCGGTCGCGAGCTCGAGGAGTGGCTCCGTGACGCCCCGGCGACGCGCGCCCCGTACCTGTCGGACCTCGTGGTCCCGCCGGTCACCGGGCCCGTGCAGCGTCCGGACGCAGCGTCGGACGCCCCCGTCGAGCCCGCCACGACCAGCGGCGCCGCGGCCGTCGTCGACGCCGGTGTGCCGGCCGACGACTCCGCCTTCCGTCGCCCCCGCGACCGTGCTCGGCACGCCGCGGTCTGCGCGCCGTCCTTCCCCGAACCGCCGGAGCGCATCGCCCTCCGCATCGAGGACCTCGCCGTCGAGGTGTCCTCGGCCAGCGGGCGCACCACGATCGAGCGCATCGTGATCCTCGAGGACGAGGTCCGTCGTCGTGACGAGGACCTCGCTCGCCTCGCCGCGTGGGAGGCCACCGTCGCCGGACAGCGCGACCCCGAGGTCGAGGCCGCTCGGGCGTTCGCCCACTCCGTCTTCGCGGACCTGCTGGCCGATGCCGCGCTCGAGGCCGATCGTCGTGACCGTGCCGCGGCGCGGCGTGCGGCGACGGGCAGCGTGCCGGTCGCCGGCGTGCCTGCGTCGGCCGCCGTCCCGGCACCCGCCGTCGTCACCGCCGTCGTCAACCCGACGGGCTCCGCACCCGCTCCCGCACTCGTGGACGCGACCGAGGTCGTGGACGCGATCGACGCCCCCGAGGCGACCACGCCGGGACGCGACGAGCCCGCTCGTCCGGTGCTGTCCCTCCCGGTCGTCTCACCGGTGTCCGCGAACACGCGACCGACGCCGCTCGTCCAGCCGGCGACCGGGCCGACCGTGATCGACCGTGCCGCGTTCGCCGCCGCGCTGACGGCGCACTCCGGCGCGACGGCGAGCACGCCCGTCGTGCTCCCGGAGGCCGTCGTCCCGACGACCGCCGAGACCGCCGCCGCCGAGACCGCCGGTCACGCGCCGCCCGCGCACGCGCCCGCCGGGCACCCGGCCCACGCGGCCGACGTCGCATCCGAGGACCGTGCCTCCGCCGGGTGGTGGACGCGTTTCGTCGCCGTCGTCATGCGCGCGTTCGGTCGCCGCTGATCCACCGGGCAGCCCCGCGTCGCCCGTCGTCCACAGTGCTGCTCGGTCCCGTGGTCGTCCACAGGACGCCCGGACCGACCCGGGCGGCTCGGTAGACTGACGGGATGCCGACGCTCCGCGAACTCCAGGCCGTGATCGAAGACCTGTGGCCCGCCGCCGGCGCCGAGTCCTGGGACTCCGTCGGGCTCGTGGCGGGGGACCCCGACCAGACGGTCGAGCACGTGCACCTCGCAGTCGACGCCGTCCCGGCCACCGCCCGCGAGACGGTCGAGCTCGGCGCTGACCTGCTGCTCACCCACCACCCGCTGCTGCTCCGAGGCGTCACCACGATCGCCGAGTCGACCTACAAGGGCAGCGTGCTCGCCACCCTCGTGCGCGGCGGGGCAGCCCTCGTCGCCGCGCACACCAACGCCGACGTCGTGACGACGGGCACCTCGGCCGTGCTCGCCGACCGGCTCGGCCTGACCGACCAGCGCCCGCTCGAGCCCGGTGCGGACCCGTCGACGGGCATCGGCCGCGTCGGGGTGCTCGCCGAACCGACCACGCTCGGCGCGCTCGCCCGGGCGCTGGTGGACCTCCTGCCCGGCACCGCGACCGGCGTCCGGGTCTCGGGGGAGTTCGACCGGCCCGTCCGCTCCGTCGCGCTCTGCGCCGGCGCCGGTGACGCGTACCTCGGGCACCCCGACGTGCTCGGGGCCGACGTCTACGTCACGAGCGACCTCCGGCACCACCCGGCGTCCGAGTTCCGCGAGCAGGCGATGCTCGTCGGCGGGCCCGCCCTCATCGACACCTCGCACTGGGCCACCGAGTGGCTCTGGCTCGACGTCGCCGCCGAGCAACTCCGCCGCGCCGCGGGCGTCCGCGTCACCGTGAGCGACCTCCGCACCGACCCGTGGGACTTCGCCGTCCTGCCGGCCGCCGAACCCACCACCGACACACAAGGAGTCTGACCATGAAGGCAGCACCCGAGGACCAGGTCATCCTCCTCGACGTCCAGCGTCTCGACAACGACGTCACCCGGATCGCGCACCGCATCACGTCGCTGCAGAAGGGGGACCGGCTCACCGAGCTCGGCACCGCGGCGGCGGGGCTGCGCGCCCAGCTCGCGGCGGCCACCGGCGAGGTCGAGGACGCCGAGCGCGAACTCGCCCGCCTCGAGTCCGACACCGCCACGGCGCAGGCCCGTGTGGAGCGTGACACCACGATGCTCCAGAACGTCTCCAGCGCGAAGGACGCTGCTGGCCTCCAGAGCGAGCTCGAGTCGCTGCAACGCCGCATCGGGGACCTCGAGACGGCCGAACTCGAGGTCATGGAGAACCTCGACGGCTTCCGCGCCCGCGTCGGTGACATCGAGGCGCAGCTCGCCGACGTCGAGGCCGCACGTGCCGGACTCGTGGCCGAGCGCGACGCCGAGATCGCCCGGCTCGAGTCCGACCGCGAATCGGCCACGCAGAGCCGTGCCGCCGTCGCCGCGAAGGTGCCGGCGGACCTCCTCGCGCTGTACGACCGGCAGCGGGCACGGTACGGGTTCGGTGCCTCGCTGCTGCAGGGCGGGGTGTCCACGGCGTCCGGCGTGACACTCACGAACTCCGACCTGCAGACCATCCGGCGGGCAGCGCCCGACGACGTCGTGCTCTGCCCCGACAGCGACGCGATCCTGGTGCGGACGGCGGAGTCCGGGCTCTAGACGCGACCTGACGACGGACGGGAGGCGCGGTGCCGGCTGGCACCGCGCCTCCCGTCCGTCGCGTGCGTGCGCTGGTCGCGTCGCGCCGTACGTCGGCGCAGTGTGCGAGGTCCCGCGCGGCGTGCGAGTGCGCTGGCGTCGCACACAGCACGGAACCGCGCACAGTGCCGCGGTCGGCGCCCGCGGCGCGCAGGGGCGTGGGGTGCGAATGGGCCGGCCGTACGCCGGGTTCTGTCCCGCCGCTCGCGCGGCGGTGACGGCCATCTCTCTCGGACCGACGTTGCCGTCGGCCTCCAGCGGTCTACCCGAGGACTCGGCGAGCAGCCTCAGCGTCCTCTGTCTGACCTTGCTCCGGGCGAGGTTTACCGAGCGGATCCGGTCACCCGGACCCCTGGTGGTCTCTTACACCACCGTTTCACCCTTACCGACGTCGCCGCCGGCGGTCTGCTTTCTGTGGCACTGTCTCGCGGATTGCTCCGGGTGGGTGTTACCCACCGCCCTGCTCTGTGGAGCCCGGACGTTCCTCGGCACTCCCGGGGGAGTGACGCGACCGTCTCACCGACCCATTCGCGAGCACGAGTCTACCGGGCGCGGGGCCGCGTCGAACCACGGAACCGACATCGAACCAGCGGCGTGGGCCGGTTCGATGTCGGATTCGTGGTTCGATCCGCGGCGAGGCCGCGGCGAGGCCGCGGCGAGGCGGCGACGTCGGCGCGTCAGGCGCTCCGCGCGGCCAGGGTCGCGGCGCCGATGATGCCCGCGTTGTTCCGGAGCGTCGCCGGGATGATGTCCGCCTGCAGGTCGAGCAGCGGCAGGAACTCCTCGTACTGCTTCGACACCCCGCCGCCGACGACGAAGAGCTCCGGGGAGAGCAGGGCCTCGAGCGTGGAGTAGTACTTCTGCAGCCGCTTCGCCCAGTGCTTCCACGACAGGTCGTCGCGCTCCTTCGCGGCGAACGAGGCGCGCGACTCGGCGTCGTGCCCGTCGATCTCGAGGTGCCCGAGCTCCGAGTTCACGATGAGCACGCCGTCGTTGATGAGCGCCGTGCCGATGCCGGTGCCGAGCGTCGTGACGACGACCAGGCCGTCCTTGCCCTTCGCCGCACCGAACTGCTGCTCGGCGAACCCGGCGGCGTCGGCGTCGTTGACGAAGTGGATGGAGCGACCGAGCTCCTTCTCGAAGAGCGCCTCGGCCTCGAAGCCGATCCACTTCTTCGACACGTTCGCCGCGGACATGGTCTTGCCGTCGCGCACGATCGCCGGGAAGCAGACCCCGACGGGCACGTCCGACGCCGGAGCGAGCTCGTCGAGGATGGACGCGGCCACGGCGACGATGTTGTGCGGCTTCCCGCCCTCCGGCGTGGCCTTCTTGATCCGGTCGGTGGTGAGTTCGCCGGTGGAGACGTCGACGATCGCGCCCTTGATGCCCGTACCGCCGATGTCGACGCCGACTGCGAGGGAGGTCATGAGGAGCCTTTCGGTGTGGAGGTCAGGAGACCGTGAGGAGTTCCGCGCCGCGCTCGGTGACGACGAGGGTGTGTTCGAACTGTGCGGTCCACGACTTGTCCCGAGTGGAGACGGTCCAGTCGTCGGCCCAGATGTCGGCGTCGATGCCGCCGAGCGTGAGCATCGGCTCGATCGTGAAGACCATGCCGGGCTCCATGACGTCGTCGAAGCGCGGCGCGTCGTAGTGGGGGATGATCAGCCCGGAGTGGAACGCCCGCCCGACGCCGTGGCCGGTGTAGTCGCGGACGACCCCGTAGCCGAAGCGCTTCGCGTACGCCTCGATGGCACGGCCGATGACGTTCACCTGCCGGCCCGGGGCGACGGCCTTGATCCCGCGCTCGAGGGCGAGTCGCGTGCGGGTCACGAGGTCCTCGACCTCCTGCGACGCCTGCCCGACGATGAAGGTGCGGTTCGTGTCGCCGTGCATCCCGTCCTTGTAGGCGGTGATGTCGATGTTGACGAGGTCGCCCTCCTGCAGGACGGTGTCGTCGGGGATGCCGTGGCAGATGACCTCGTTGAGGCTCGAGCAGAGGGACTTCGGGTAGCCGCGGTAGCCGAGCGTCGAGGGGTAGGCGCCGTGCGCGACGACGAACTCGTGGCCGATCCGGTCGAGCTCGTCCGTCGTGACACCGGGGCGGATCGCCGCGCCGACGGCGTCGATGGCCTGGGAGGCGATGCGCCCGGCGGTCCGGATCCGCTCGACCTCGTCCGGGGTGTACGTGTCGCCGAGTCCGTGCTCGTGCGGCTCGGCCTTGCCGACGTACTCCGGACGCTCGATGTCCTTCGGGACGGACCGCAACGGGGAGATGCGGCCGGCGGTCAGGTGTCCGTGTTCGTCCCGGGGCATGCGGACCACTCTAGCCGGGGCCGCGTGTCGCGCGGACGTGACCGCCTGGAGGCGCGGGGGGGGGGCCCCCCCCCCCCCCCCCCCCCCCCCCCGGGTGGGGGGGGGCCCCCCCCCCCCGCGCGGGGCCCCCCCCCCCCCCCCCCCCTCCGCCCCCGGGGCGCGCCCC
>NZ_JBIUZN010000001.1:9312-190224 GCF_044745045.1 Curtobacterium sp. NPDC087082
CCACTGTGGGGGGGGCGGGGGGGGCGCGGGGGGGGCCCGGGGGGGGGGGGGGGGGCGGCCCCCCCCCCCCCCCCCCGCGCCTCCAGGCGGTCACCCAGCGCGCGGGGCGCGGCGCGGCCGCACCGCCGCCGCCCCACCTGGGTACGGTGGCGGCATGAGTGACGAACGCATCGAGTCCCAGTGGTGGTTCAACGAGAAGACGCACGCCGTCGAGCAGGGTCCGCAGTCGCCGCAGCGCGACCGGATCGGCCCGTTCGCCTCGCGTGAGGAAGCGCAACACGCCCTGGACCGGATCAAGGCGAACAACGAGCGTTGGGACGACGAAGACCAATAGGCTGAGACTCCCAGCTGGACCAGCTGCACCACGGAAAGGGCGTCAATGGACAAGCAGACGGACTTCGTGCTCCGCACCATCGAGGAGCGGGGCATCAAGTTCATCCGACTCTGGTTCACGGACGTCATCGGGACCCTGAAGTCCGTGGCGATCGCCCCGGCCGAGGTCGAGGGCGCGTTCGCCGAGGGCATCGGGTTCGACGGCTCCGCGATCGAGGGCCTCACGCGCTCGTACGAGGCGGACGTCCTGGCCCACCCGGACCCGTCGACGTTCCAGATCCTCCCGTGGCGCGGCGAGATCGACCCGACCGCGCGGATGTTCTGCGACATCACGACGCCGGACGGTCAGCCCGCCGTCGCCGACCCGCGCAACGTGCTCAAGCGCACGCTGGCGAAGGCGAGCGAGCGCGGCTTCACGTTCTACACGCACCCCGAGATCGAGTTCTACCTGCTGAAGAGCCGTGATTGGAAGGACGGCGGCCCGCAGCCCGTCGACCGTGCCGGCTACTTCGACAACGTCCCCGGCGGCAGCGCGCACGACTTCCGTCGCCGGTCCGTCCGGATGCTCGAGGACCTCGGCATCTCGGTGGAGTTCTCCCACCACGAGGCCGGCCCCGGCCAGAACGAGATCGACCTCCGCTACGCCGACGCACTGACGATGGCGGACAACATCATGACGTTCCGCACCGTCGTGAAAGAGGTCGCGATCGAGCAGGGCGTCTACGCGACGTTCATGCCGAAGCCGATCTCCGGCCAGCCGGGCTCGGGCATGCACACGCACGTGTCGCTGTTCGAGGGCGACCAGAACGCCTTCTACGAGGCGGGTGGCCAGTACCAGCTGTCCGACACGGCGAAGCACTTCATCGCCGGTGTCCTCAAGCACGCGCCGGAGATCACCGCGGTCACGAACCAGTTCGTGAACTCGTACAAGCGCCTCTGGGGCGGTGACGAGGCCCCGTCGTTCGTGACCTGGGGCCACAACAACCGCTCGGCCCTCGTGCGCGTCCCGCTGTACAAGCCGAACAAGGGCCAGTCCGCCCGCATCGAGTACCGCGGCATCGACTCGGCGGCGAACCCGTACCTCGCGTACTCGCTGCTGCTGGCCGCAGGGCTCAAGGGCATCGACGAGGGCTACGAGCTCCCGCCGGAGGCCGAGGACAACGTCTGGAGCCTGTCCGACTCCGAGCGCCGTGCCCTCGGGTACAGCCAGCTGCCGGCGAGCCTCGACCACGCGCTGAGCCTCATGGAGGACTCGGAACTCGTGGCGGAGACGCTCGGCGAGCAGGTCTTCAACTTCGTGCTGCTGAACAAGCGCCAGGAGTGGAAGGCCTACCGCGACCAGGTCACGCCGTTCGAGCTCGACACGAACCTCGGCGCGCTCTGACGGCACCGGGGGCACGCACCACATGACCGGTCGGACGACGACGTCGCGTTCCGAGTTGGCCCGCCTGGGCTTCGCGGAGCTGTCGGAGAGCCTGGAACGCATCGCCGACCTGGAGGCGCGGTTCGGCCCCGACCTGCAGGTGCCGGTGAGCGGGTCCCCGGCACTGTGGGAGTCCACGGCCGATCCGGACGGCGCACTCCGCGCGCTCGAGCGGCTGCTCGAGCGCGCGCCGGACGAACTGCGTCCGGTCCTCGCGGACGACGCCGCCACCGAACGGCTCGTGCGACTCCTCGGGGCGTCGGTCGGGCTCGGCGAGTTCCTGCACCGCCGTCCGGCGGAGATCGACCTGCTCCTGGCGCCCGTGACGGCGCCGTGGTCGCAGCAGGAGTACACCGACTCGTTGCTCGCCGCGATCGACGGTGCCACGGGCGAGGACGCCCGGCTCCGGCTCCGGGTGCGCTACCGCCGGCACCTGGCCCAGATCGCGCTGTTCGACGTCCTGAACGCCGCGCCGACCGAGGCCTTCCCCGCCGTCGCGGCCGGGCTGGCCGACCTCGCCGGTGCCGCGCTCGAGGCCGCGGTGGACGTCGCCCGGCGCGAGGTCCCGTTCCCCGCGGCCGACGTCGAGGCGACACCGCTCGCCGTCATCGGGATGGGCAAGGCCGGGGCCCGCGAACTCAACTACGTCAGCGACGTCGACGTCATCTTCGTCACCGAACCCACCCGCGACGACGAAGCGGGCACGGGCGTGGGGACCGACCGCGCCGTGCTCATCGCCACGCGGCTGGCGATCGCGGCCACGCACGCCATCACCGACCTCGCGGCCGAACCGGCGCTGTGGGAGGTCGACGCGAACCTCCGGCCGGAGGGCAAGGACGGCGCGCTCGTCCGGACGCTCGACTCCCACGTGGCGTACTACGAGCGCTGGGCGAAGGAGTGGGAGTTCCAGGCCCTGCTCAAGGCGCGGCCGATCGCCGGGTCGGTCGACCTGGGGGAGCGCTACGCCACCGCGGTCGCCGACTTCGTGTGGACGTCGGCGCAGCGACCGGGGTTCGTCGAGTCCGTGCAGCGCATGCGGCAGCGGGTCACCGACAACATCCCCGACGACGAGGTCGACCGGCAGCTCAAGCTCGGGCCGGGCGGTCTGCGCGACGTCGAGTTCACCGTGCAGCTGCTGCAGCTCGTGCACGGCCGCGACGACGAGACCGTCCGGGTCCGGTCCACGCTCGAGGCGATGGACGCGCTCACCGACGCCGGCTACGTCGGCCGTGCCGAGGCCGCCCGGTTCGGTCCGGACTACGCCCTGCTCCGCCTGCTCGAGCACCGCATCCAGCTCCGCCGCCTGCAACGCACCCACCTGATGCCCTCCGACGAGGACGAGCTCCGGGTACTCGCGCGGTCGAGCGGTCTCGCCCGGTCCGCTGCGGCGCTCGAGACACGGTGGCGTGCCGTGAAGCTCGAGGTCCGTGGCCTGCACGAGCGCCTGTTCTACCGACCGCTCCTGTCCGCGGTGGCCGCGAGCGACGGCGACATCGTGCTCACCAGCGACCAGGCGGTCGACCGGCTCGGCGCGATCGGCTTCGCGGACCCCGCCGGGGCACTCGGCCACATCCGGGCACTGACGCAGGGCACGAGCCGCCGGGCGGCGATCCAGCGGAACCTGCTGCCGGTGCTCCTGCGCTGGATGGCCGAGGGACCGGCACCGGACCGGGCGCTCCTGGCCTTCCGCCGGCTGAGCGACACCCTGGGGGAGTCGAGCTGGTTCCTCCGCATGCTCCGGGACTCCTCCGGCGCGGCGCACTCGCTCACCACCGTGCTCTCGGAGTCGGCGTTCCTGTCCGGGCTGCTCGAACGCTTCCCCGAGGCGGTGGCCTGGCTCGACGAACCGGAGGCGCTGCTGCGTCCCCGGCCGATCGAGTCGCTGCTCGCCGAGGTCACCGCGACGACGGCACGGCACGGGGACGACGTGGACGGCGCTGCCGCCCTGGTCCGGTCCGCCCGCCGGCGTGAGACGCTCCGGCTCGGCATGGCCGCCGTCCTCGGACACCTCGACGTCGATGCCCTCGGCCCGGCGTTGAGCGACGTCACGGAGTCGACCCTGGCCGGTGCCCTCACGCTCGCGCGACGGGACGCCCCGGCAGGCCTGGAGTTCGGCGTCATCGCGATGGGGCGGTACGGCGGCCGTGAGCTCGGCTTCGGTTCGGACGCCGACGTCCTCTACGTGTACCGGGCGACCGAGGACGTCCCGTCCGAGCAGGCTTCGCGAGCGGCGCAGACCATCGTGCGGGAGCTCGCCCGGTTGACCGACGACGCGATCCACCCGTTCGACCTCGACATCGACCTCCGCCCCGAGGGCAAGAACGGCCCCGTGGTGCGCACGCTCGACTCCTACGGCGCGTACTACGCCCGCTGGTCGCTCACGTGGGAGGCCCAGGCGTTGCTCCGGGCCCGCGGGGCGGTCGGGGACGCGCATCTCCTCCGGGACTTCGAGCACCTCGCCGACCGCACGCGCTACCCCGAGCACATCGACGACCAGCAGGTGCGCGAGGTCCGACGCATCAAGGCCCGCGTCGAGTCCGAACGCCTCCCGCGCGGTGCGGACCCCGCCCGGCACCTCAAGCTCGGCCGCGGTTCCCTGAGCGACGTGGAGTGGTTCGTCCAGCTCCTCCAGCTGCAGCACGCGCTGACGATCCCCGGCCTCCGGACGACGTCCACGCTCGAGGCGCTCGACGCCGCGCGCGACGCCGGACTCGTCGCCCCCGACGACGCCGAGCGTCTCGGTGCCGCCTGGCGCTTCGCCTCGCGGACCCGGAGCGCGCTGGTGCTCTGGTCGGGCAAGACCACCGACGTGCTGCCCGTCGACCGGGTGCAGCTCGAGGGCATCGCACGCCTGATGGAGTACCCGCCGGGGTCCGCCTCGGAGCTCGAGGAGGACTACCTCGGGGTCACCCGCCGGGCACGTCAGGTCTTCGAGCGCGAGTTCTACGGCGCCTGACGCCCGTCGCGACACGCCCGGACCGACGTGTTTCGCAGCGAGTTGACACGTCCTCGGAAGTGAATTCCCCGTAACGTGCAGCGTCCCCCGTTCGACATCTGCCTGTACCCCGCCAGGTCGAGCTCGGGCGTCCGTTACCGGGACGTGATCCTGCTGGCCACGTCGACGCGAGGCGACGGCCGGAGCTGCTCGCGGCGCGCCCGGCGACCATGACCTGAACAGGGCTTTCGCTGGGGGCCGAGCCGCGCCTCCTGGGCCGCCCACCACCCGCACAGGGTGAGTGGCAGGGTGAACGCGGTCCACCGGAGTGCTGTCAGCACCAGTGCGGACACGATGACCACACGCGGAGGGGGACCGTGGTGTACCCCGTAACGTGCCCGTAACGCCCCCGGTCGGGGGTCGCGTTGCGCACCGGGTCACGGTTCTGCATCAATGGGGTCACCCGAACCGGCCCTGATTCCCCAACGACGCGGAATCTCCACCTCGAACGTTGAAGCAGGGATCGATGTTCACCTTCATTCTGCAGATCAGGCAGATGGTCGAAGGGCACCCCGAGTTCTACCTGTTCGCCGTGTACTCCGCGGTGATCTGGTTGCTCTGGCTGCTCAAGGTCATCCTGTCCGCCCGCTACCGCCCCTACACCGGCACCTACACCGGCACCACGAGCGTCGTCGTCCCCGTCGTGGACGAACCGCTCGACCTCTTCCGCGACGTCATCGGCCGCATGGTCGAGCAGCGTCCCGGCGAGATCATCGTCGTCATCAACGGCGCCCGCAACGAGGCCCTCGAAGCGGTCTGTGACGAGTTCGCCCCACTCGTCCGCTGGACGCACACGCCCATCCCGGGCAAGCGCAACGCCGTCAAGGTCGGCACCGAGATGTCCAACGGCGACATCACCGTGCTCGTCGACTCGGACACGGTGTGGACGCCCGGCACCCTCGACGAGCTGCTCAAGCCGTTCGCGGACGCCTCGGTCGGCGGCGTGACGACGCGCCAGCGCATCCTCGAGCCGACCCGCAGCTGGATCACCCGCTGGGCGGACTGGCTGGAGAACTCCCGCGCGCTGTACTCGATGCCCGCGCAGAGCGTCCTCGGCCAGATCGGCTGCCTGCCCGGGCGCACGATCGCCTTCCGCCGCGACATCCTCGTGCGCGTCATGGACCGGTTCATGCACGAGAAGTTCATGGGCGTGTTCCTCGAGGTGTCCGACGACCGGACCCTGACGAACCTCACGCTCAAGGAGGGGTACCGGACCGTCTACCAGTACACGTCGCTGGTCTACACGGACGCTCCGCTGCAGGTGAAGAAGCTGTTCAAGCAGCAGCTCCGCTGGGCCCGTGGTTCGCAGTACAACACGCTCCGGATGCTCCCGTGGATGCTCGGCCACGCGCCGATCCTCGCGGTGTTCTTCCTCACCGACATCATCCTGCCGTTCATGCTGTTCGGCGTGATCGCCGGCTGGATCTACCGCGCCTTCACCGGCCAAGGCGAGAACCTCTACCAGGGGATCCTGCAGCAGTACGGCTTCTCGACCGGCTTCGTCTACGTCGCCGCCCTCATGGTGGTCTCGTCGGTGCTCAGCATGGCGATCCGGCAGATGCGGCACCTCGCCGAGAAGCCGAGCGACTTCTTCCGCCTGCCGATGTTCATCATCGTGTCGACGTTCTTCCTCATGCCGATCCGGCTCATCGGTTTCTTCCGCCTGGCGCACGCGTCCGGCTGGGGGACCCGTGCCGGTGCGTACGCCGGTGGACCGATGGAGGAGGACCCCGCGGACGCGGTGCAGCCCTCGGCCGTCGCCACCCAGACCCCGGTGAGCCCGATCGACGCGGCTGCCCCGGCCCCGGCCGGTGGAACCGGCTACGGCGACGACCAGCGTGCCGTGGACCGGGCGTTCGACGACCTGTTCGGCCCGGACGCCACCACCAACTCCACCGCGACGGTGCTCGCGACCCGCCGCTCGGCAGCCACTGCAGCGCAGTCGCAGTCGGCGGCCGCGGCGGCCCCCGCCCCGGCACGCGTCCGTCGGTACAACCCGTACGCCGCGATCCCGTACTGCATCGGCTTCGCGATCTTCGCCCTGGAGGCCTTCCTCATTGTCTGACCTCATCCGCTCCTCAGGTGCCTGGTGGGCCCAGTCCAGCAAGCACGCACGACTCACCGCGGTCGGGACCACCGCCATCGTCCTCGTCCTCGGACTCATCACCTGGAACGTCTGGGTGTCCCCGGCGGGCTCGGTGTCCACCGCGGTCCACCAGGCGCTCGGTGTGACGCCGCCGAAGAAGAAGATCTCGGCGGCCGAGCTCCAGACGAAGCTCACGGCCGCCCAGGAGAAGATCTGGGCGCTCGAGGGCAAGCTCGACTCCTCGACCGCGCAGTCCGGCTCGCGTGCCGACCAGATCGCCGAGCTCAAGGCGCAGATCGCGTCGCTGCAGTCGGACCTCGGGGCCGCCAAGGCCGCCGGGGCACGGTCCGGTGACGGCGCGTCCGGTTCGGGAGGGTCGGGCGACGGTTCCGGCGGTTCCGGCGGGTCCGGCGGCTCCGGTTCCGGCAGTGGCTCCGGTTCGGGCAGCGGCTCCGGTGGCTCCGGTGGCTCCGGCAACGGTTCCGGCTCCGGCAACCACGGCGTCACGAACCCGAACGGCGGCCCCTCGAAGGACCCCGGCACGACCCCGATCGCCGTGCCCACCAAGGCGCAGATCATGGCGCAGCCGGCTCGCTGGTACGGCCTCTACACCGCGCAGTCGCCCTTCAACTGGGCGGAGTACGACGAGGTCTCGCAGCAGGTCGGCAAGGCCACGAACATGGTCGGCTTCTTCCAGGGCTTCGACCAGGACTTCAACGCCACCGCCGTCCAGCGCGCGTGGGCGAACGGCCGTCTGCCGCTCATGACCTGGGAGTCCGCACCCGCCAAGACGGGCAACGACGCGAAGTACGTCCCCGGGTACACGAACGAGGACATCGTCTCGGGCAAGTTCGACGCCTACCTCACGAAGTACGCGAAGGCCCTCGCGGCGAACGGGCAGCCGATGGTCATCCGGCTCGACCACGAGATGAACGGCTCTTGGTACAACTGGTCCGAGGGGACGGCGCAGCAGAACGCGGCCGGGTCCTACGTGGCGATGTGGCAGCACGTGCACGACGTCTTCCAGGCCAGCGGCGCGAACAAGTACGTCATCTGGAACTGGGCACCGAGCCGCATCGACAAGCTCGGCAACGACAAGTACATGCAGCTCGACTACCTGCGTGAGTACTACCCGGAGTCGAAGTACGTCGACTGGGTCGGGATGAGCGGGTACTACCGCACCGCGTCCGAGTCGCCGACCTTCGACAACACGTTCGGCAAGACCCTCGCCCAGCTCCGCCAGATCGCACCGGACAAGAAGATCCTCCTCAGTGAGATCGGTGCGACCGAGACCGGGACGAGCGTGACCAACGGGCAGAAGGCGAAGTGGATCACCTCGCTCTTCGACGGCCTCGCGGAACCGGCCAACGACGACGTCATCGGCTTCTCGTACTTCAGCGAGACCGCGACCACGGTCGTGGACGGCGTCCGCACCACGAACGACTGGCGACTCAACTCCCGCGCCGACAGCCTCCAGGCCTTCGTGGCCGGCATCTCGCGCACCGACACCGACTACGACCTGCAGGAGGTCAAGCAGTGACCGCTCAGAAGAAGACCGCAGACTCCCGTCCGGCACCCGTCATCAGCGTCATCGGCACCGGCTACCTCGGTGCCACCCACGCGGCTGCCATGGCCGAGATGGGCTTCGAGACCATCGGCGTGGACGTCGATCCCGCCAAGCTCGCGGCCCTGTCGGCCGGCGAGGTCCCGTTCTACGAGCCCGGACTGCCGGAGCTCATCACGAAGCACGTCGCCAGCGGCAAGCTCCGCTTCACGGCGTCGCTGCCCGAGGCCGTGGCCGCGGCCGACGTCCACTTCGTCTGCGTCGGGACGCCGCAGCGCGCCGGGTCGCACGCCGCGAACCTGACCTACGTCGAGAACGCCACCCGCGGTGTCGCCGAGAACCTCACGCACCCCGGCCTCATCGTCGGCAAGTCGACGGTCCCGGTGGGCACGGCCGAGCGGCTCCGCGGCATCGTCCGCGAGTTCACCCCGTCGGGTATCGACGCCGAGCTCATCTGGAACCCCGAGTTCCTGCGCGAGGGCAAGGCCGTCGACGACACGCTGCACCCGGACCGGCTCGTCTGGGGCGGTGCCTCCGCGTCGGCCGACGCCGTGATCCGCGAGGTCTACGCCGCACCCATCGCCGAGGGCACCCCGGTCATCACGACCGACCTCGCCACGGCGGAGCTCGTCAAGGTCAGCGCGAACGCGTTCCTCGCCACGAAGATCTCGTTCATCAACGCGATCTCCGAGATGTGCGCGATCACCGGTGCGGACGTGTCCACCCTGGCGGACGCCCTCGGGCACGACGCCCGCATCGGCCGCAAGTTCCTGAACGCCGGCCTCGGCTTCGGCGGTGGCTGCCTGCCGAAGGACATCCGGGCGCTCATGCACCGCGCGAACGAGCTCGGTGCCGGTCGTGTCGTCGGCCTCATGCAGCAGGTCGACGAGATCAACATGGGGCAGCGCGAGCGCGTCATCGACATGACGATCGACGCGCTCGGCGGCTCCGTGCTGAACCGTCGCGTCGCCGTCGTCGGGGCGGCGTTCAAGCCCCTCACCGACGACGTCCGGGACTCGCCGGCGCTCAACGTCGCCGCTGCGCTGCACCTCCGCGGCGCCCAGGTCACCCTGTGGGACCCGGAGGCGATGGAGACCGCCCGCCGCTCCTTCCCGACGCTCACCTACTCGTCGTCGATGGAGGGTGCGATCGAGGACGCCGACGTCGTACTCGTCCTCACCGAGTGGGACGAGGTCATCGCCGCCGACCCCGCGGCGCTCGCCTCGATCGTGGGGCGTCGCACGGTGATCGACGCCCGCAACTGCCTCCCGGTCGCCGACTGGGTCAAGGCGGGTTGGACCGTCCGTTCCCTGGGACGGCCCACTCCGGTCACGGGTGCACCCGTGAGCGTCGCTGCGGGGACGAACGACGCGGTGGCCACCGCGCGGTAGTCACCCGGACGCGAAGCGGGGTCTGTGCCGGGGCGGCACGGGCCCCGTTCTCGTGTGCCCGGCGCGTTCGGGCGCACCTGGTCGAAACGGGCGTACCTGGTCGGAACTTCCGACCAGGTACGCCCGATTCGTCGTGGCAGCGCGCGTGTCGTGGGAAGGAACGTGCGAGGCGACCGCCTGGAGGCGCGGTGCCGGCCCGCCGGGCGTGCGCCGCGCCTCCAGGCGGGCACGTTCCCACCCGGTGGCCGGGCCCGCAGGCGAGTGTCGGCACAGCGAGAACGCCCCCGCACCGGAGACCGGTGCGGGGGCGTTCGTGGTGCGGTGCGTGTCAGACGCCGAAGTAGAGCTCGTACTCGAACGGGTGCGGGCGCTGCGCGAGCGGGAGGATCTCGTTCTCGCGCTTGTAGTCGATCCAGGTCTGGATGAGGTCCTCGGTGAAGACGTTGCCCTTCGTGAGGAACTCGTGGTCCGCCTCGAGCGCCTCGAGCGCCTCGTCGAGGGAGCCGGGGACCTGGGGGATGCCCTTGGCCTCTTCCGGCGGGAGCTCGTAGAGGTCCTTGTCGACCGGCTCGTGCGGCTCGATGCGGTTCTGGATGCCGTCGAGGCCCGCCATCAGCTGCGCGGCGAACGCGAGGTACGGGTTGCCCGAGGCGTCCGGCGCGCGGAACTCGATGCGCTTGGCCTTGGGGTTCGTGCCCGTGATCGGGATGCGGATCGCGGCGGAGCGGTTGCCGGCCGAGTAGACCAGGTTGACCGGGGCCTCGAAGCCCTTCACCAGACGGTGGTACGAGTTGATCGACGGGTTCGTGAAGGCGAGCAGCGCCGGGGCGTGCTTGAGGATGCCACCGATGTACCAGCGGGCGAGGTCGGACAGGCCGCCGTAGCCGTTCTCGTCGTAGAACAGCGGCTTGCCGTCGCTCCAGAGGGACTGGTGGGTGTGCATGCCCGAACCGTTGTCACCGAAGAGCGGCTTCGGCATGAACGTGGCGACCTTGCCCCACTGGTCGGCGGTGTTCTTGACGATGTACTTGAACTTCAGGATGTCGTCCGCGGCGTGGACCATCGTGTCGAACTTGTAGTTGATCTCCTGCTGGCCGCCGGTGCCCACCTCGTGGTGCGAGCGCTCGAGCTCGAAGCCCGCCTCGATCAGCTTGAGGGTGATGTCGTCGCGGAGGTCAGCCGTCTTGTCGACCGGCGACACGGGGAAGTAGCCGCCCTTGTAGGGGGTCTTGTTGGCGAGGTTGCCGCCCTCTTCCTCACGACCGGTGTTCCAGGCGCCCTCTTCGGAGTCGACCGAGTAGAACGACTTGTTCTGGGTGACCGAGTAACGGACGTCGTCGAAGATGTAGAACTCGGCCTCGGGGGCGAAGAACGCGGTGTCCGCGATGCCCGTCGACGCGAGGTACTTCTCCGCCTTCTTGGCGACCTGACGCGGGTCACGGCCGTAGATCTCGCCGTTCCGTGGGTTGTAGATGTCGAAGATCATGATCAGCGTGCGCTCGGCGCGGAACTGGTCGATGTACGCCGTCGTCACGTCGGGGATGAGCTGCATGTCGGACTCGTGGATCGACGCGAAGCCGCGGATCGAGGAGCCGTCGAAGAGCTGGCCGACCGAGAAGAAGTCCTCGTCGACGGTGGAGGCCGGGATGTTGAAGTGCTGCTGCACACCCGGCAGATCCGTGAACCGGATGTCGAGGAACTTGACGTCGGTGTCCTTGATGAAGGCCAGGACCTCGGAGGAATCGCTGAACATGTGGGCCGATCTCCAATGGGTTGGGTGATGTCGGAGGGTCCATCTCGGCACCCTCCGACGAGGCTATTGACACCGAGTTTCCCGGACATGACTGGATTGTTTCGTGCGTGTTACGTCGACCCGTTCGCCTACGCTGGGACCATGGCCCGCAGCACCAGTTCGTCGTCCGCGTCGTCCTCCGGGGGATCGGGGCATCCCGACGGCTGGCCGGGCAAGGACCTCGGTCTGCCGGAAGAGGGGCCGCGCAGCGTCGGGCGGATCGGCCGCCGGATCGTGGCGCTGCTGATCGACGGTGCGCTGGCCGACCTCGTGGCGTACGTGACCGGTGTGTGGTCGCCGGTGAACGGCTCGGGGGACATCGCGCACTCGTGGATCCAGATCGCGATCTTCGCCGTGCTGCAGATCCTGTTCATCTGCCTGCTGTCGGGGTCGTTCGGGCACGTGTGCGTCGGGCTCCGGGTGGTGCCGATGCGCGGCGGGTACGTCGGGGTCTGGCGGCCGGTGGTGCGGACGGTGCTGCTGTGCCTGGTCGTGCCGGCGCTGATCATCGACCGCGACAGCCGTGGGGCGCACGACCGGATCGCGGGGACGGTGTTGGTGCGGCGCTGAGGGTGCTGCGGCGCGGAGGGGCGAGAGCGCGGCGCCGCGGGGCGCTGCGCGGCGGCGCGGAGCGCGTGGCGCGGGCGGCGCGTGAGCGCGGCGCAGCACGGTGCGAGGTTCCGTCCTGAGTGCGAGCAGGCGCCCGTCCCACGGTGCGCCGAACCTCGCACGGTGCGCGATCGACCCGTCGCCGACGTTCGGACCGCCAGCGCACGGGACCCGCGCTGCACGGTGCGAGGTGCTTCGCCGGGCATGAGGTTGCCCACTCGGTGCCGTACTACGAGCCCGCACCGCGTGGTCGTCCTCGCACCGACAGGCGAGAGCCGCACCGTGCGACGCCGCCGACGTCGCATGACGCCGCGCGGACGCCGTACTGCGCGACGCCGCTGACCCCACCGAGCCACCGCCCGCCCCGCCACGCGGCCCGCGGACGCAGAACGCCCCCGACCTGGCACGGTCGGGGGCGTTCGTCGCTTGTGGGGGAGTCCGTCAGCGCGGACGTCCCGCGCGGGCCCGCATCGGGTCCATCCCCTTCGGGATCGCCGAGGCCGGGCTCTGCGTGAGGGAGTCGAGCCGGTTCGCGACCGCCAGGACCTCGTTGCGGTTGAGCGCCTTCTTGAACTTGTTCATGGCACGGGGGAGCTTGTGCAGCGTCACGGAGTCGTCACCGTCGCCGTCCTTGCCGCTGGCCACGTGCACGACGTGCACCGGGACGTTCGGGACGATGCGCTGGACCTTGCGGCGCTCCTCGTCGACCTGGCGGTTGAGGTTGCCGCGCTGGCCCTCGGTGATGAGCACGACGCCCGGGGTGCCGACGGCCCGGTAGACAGCGGCCTGCGAACGACCGTGCACCGCGACCGGCATCTCGCTCGAGCGCCACTGACGGCGGAGCGAGTTCGACAGCACGGCACCCACGGCACCGGGCTGCCCCTCGATCTGCGAGTAGGCGGCACGTTCGGCCAGCCGACCGAGGACGATCAGGAAGAGCAGCACACCCAGCAGCACGCCGGCCACGATCCAGAGGATGATCGCGAGCCAGTTCTGCCCGGGCAGCAGCAGGGCGAGCAGGACGCCCAGCACCACCGGGACGACGAACGCCAGGGCGAACCACCAGACGGAGCTCGGGTCCGCCCGACGGGTCATCGTGAAGACCTGGTACATCTGCTTGAGACGACCCGGCTCCTTCGCCGTCGTACCTTGAGAACTGCTGCGTGCCATGCGACCAGGATACGGCCTGTCCCGACTTCCGAGGACCGTCGATGCTCTGGCTGTGGGCGAACAGCGTTCTCCACAGGACGGCGTTCCGTCCGCCGGAGGCTGGTCGGGCCCGGCCAGGCTGTCCGGATGCAGACGCTCCCCGATCACGTCCGGTGGCACGCGGTGGACGACGAGCAGCCGTTGCTCGCCTGGGTCGCCGACCGCGCCGCCGTCGCCCCGGACCCCTCGGCGCGGCACCTCGTCCCGGTCGTCGACGTCGGCCGACTGGCGGACGGACGGCTCGCCGTCGATGTCCTCCGTCCCGCGGGGACGGTGCTGTCCGCGGCACTCGACACCCTCGGCACGCCGACCACCGGTGTCGCCGTGACGCTCACCGTCCCGATGCTCGAGCTCGCAGTGATCGAACGGTCCGGCGCGGTGCAGATCGGCTCCGCGGGGCTCGACGACGTCCTGGTGGACGATGCCGGTGCGGTCGTGCTGTGCGACCGGCCACCCGGGTCGGACGGCGTCCGTCGGTCCGACCAGAGCGGCGCGAGGGTCCTGGTCCTCGCGGCCCGGCTGGTGTGGGAGCGGACCGACGCACGCGCGCCGGACCGTCCGGCCGTCGATGGTGCCCTCGCCGAGGCCCTCGACGGCGACACGACGGCGGTGCGTGCGGCGTTGGCGGTGGTCCGAGCGGCCGCAGCGCCGCGCCCGATCCGCTGGGAACGGCCGTCGGACGACCTGCTCGTCGGACTGCCCGAGCGCACGTCGATGCCACCGGGGCCGGCTGGCTCCCTCGAGACGGCGCTGCGCGAGGTCGTCGAGCACGGCCTCCCGATCGGCGGTGGGAGACGGCTGCCGCTCCGACGCGCGCTGGTGGGGGTCGTGGTCGCGGCGGGACTGACCGCGGCGGTGGTCTTCACGATCGGCTGAACACGCCAGCAACGGGGAACGGCCCCGATCCACGGTGGGATCGGGGCCGTCCGGAGTACGACGAGCGCTGGGCTCAGTACCCGAGGTTCGGGCCGAAGTTGCCCTCCTCGAGGCGGTTCTTCACCGCGACGAGGTAGCGCGACGCGTCGGCGCCGTCGATGATGCGGTGGTCGTACGACAGCGCGAGGTACACGAACGAACGGATCGCGATCGCCTCTTGGCCGTCGACCTTCACGACCGCCGGACGCTTCGTCACGATGCCCGTGCCGAGGATCGCCGACTGCGGCAGGAACACCACGGGGGTGTCGAACAGCGCGCCACGCGAACCGGTGTTCGTCAGCGTGAACGTGCCACCCGCGAGCTCGTCCGGCTTGAGCTGGTTGTTGCGGGTGCGCTCGGCGAGGTCCGCGATCGACTGCGAGAACTGCGCCAGGTTCAGCGACGCCGCGTCCTTGATCACCGGGGTGAGCAGGCCGCGCTCGGTGTCCACCGCGATGGAGACGTTCTCGGTCTCCGGGTAGACGATCTCCTCGCCCTCGACGGTCGAGTTGATCTTCGGGTGCGCCTTGAGCGCCTCGGACGCCGCGAGGGCGAAGAACGGCATGAAGGAGAGCTTCGAACCGGTCTTCTCGAGGAACTCGGCCTTGTGCGCGTCACGGAACTGCGCGACCTTCGTCACGTCCACCTCGACGACGCTGGTGAGCTGCGCGGTCGAGGTCATCGACTGCACGGCGCGCTCGGCGACGACCTTGCGGAGGCGGGTCATCTTCTCGCGGGTGCCACGCAGCGGCGACACCTCGGCGACGAAGGGGCCGGCCGGGGCCGCAGCGGCGGAACCACCGGCGGCCGGGGCCTTCGCAGCGGCTTCGGCGGCGGCGAGGACGTCTTCCTTGCGGATGCGTCCGCCGACGCCGGAGCCGGTGACGGTCGAGAGGTCGACACCCTGCTCGTTCGCGAGCTTGCGCACGAGCGGGGTGACGTAGCCGGAGGCCGAGGCGTCCTGCGTCGGGTTCGGCACCGAGGCGCTGGCGGCCGAGCCACCCGAGGCGGCAGCCGGAGCCGGAGCGGCAGCCGGAGCCGGGACCGCTGCCGGCGGGGCAGCGGCGGGCGGCGGGACCGGAGCGGCCTGCGGCACCGGAGCGGCGGCGGGCGGTGCCGCCGGAGCCTGCGGCGCAGCGGGCTGCGTCTGACCGGCGGGGGCCGGCTCGGGCTCGGTCGGCTCCGGGGCAGGGGTCTCGGACTCCTGCTCTGTGCTCGGCGCTGCCTCGGGCTCCTCGGCGTCGGCAGCGGCCTCGTTCGAGGACTCGTCCGACTCGGTGGAGCCACCGTCGGAGGAACCACCGTCGGACGACCCGTCGCCGATCTTCACCAGCGCGGTGCCGACCTCGACGGTCTCGTCCTCCTGCACGAGGATCTCCTCCACGACGCCGGCGATCGGCGACGGGATCTCGGTGTCGACCTTGTCGGTCGAGACCTCGAGCAGCGGCTCGTCGACCTCGACCCGGTCACCGACGTTCTTCAGCCATCGGGTCACCGTGCCCTCGGTGACGCTCTCGCCGAGCGCCGGGAGGTTGACGGATTCGCTCATCGGGTGGACTCCTCTTCGCAGGGGTGGTTCGTGGTGGTGGTCATGGTGTTCACAGTGCGTGCAGCGGCTTGCCCGCGAGGTGCAGGAACGCCTCGCCGAGTGCCTCGTTCTGCGTCGGGTGCGCGTGGACGAGCGGCGCGACGTCCTCGGGGTAGGCCTCCCAGTTCACGGCGAGCTGTGCCTCGCCGATGAGCTCGCCGACCCGGGCGCCGATCATGCTGACGCCGACGACGGGGCCGTCGACCACACGGACGACCTTGACCGAACCGGACGTGCCGATGATGTGGCTCTTGCCGTTGCCGGCGAGGTTGTACTCGTACGAGTCCACCTTGTCGGCGCCGTACTGCTCCTCGGCCTTGGCCTGCGAGAGACCGACCGATGCGACCTCGGGGTCGGAGTACGTGATCTTCGGGATGTTCTTGTCCTCGATGATGACCGGGTTGAGCCCGGCGATCTCCTCGGCGACGAAGATGCCCTGCTGGAAGCCGCGG
The DNA here is from genome assembly GCF_044745045.1 of Curtobacterium sp. NPDC087082. Classification (NCBI taxonomy): domain Bacteria; kingdom Bacillati; phylum Actinomycetota; class Actinomycetes; order Micrococcales; family Microbacteriaceae; genus Curtobacterium; species Curtobacterium sp. NPDC087082. The sequence continues at coordinate 25,670 of NZ_JBIUZN010000001.1, forward strand.
TGCGCGAGCTGCAGGCCCGGAACGATGTCGCCGACGGCGTACACGTTCGGGATGTTCGTGGCGAGGCGCTCGTTCGTGGTGACGAACCCGCGGTCCATCGCGACGCCGACCTCGTCGTAGCCGACGTTCTGCGTCACGGGGCCACGGCCGACCGCGACGAGCAGGATGTCGCCGTCGAAGGTCTTGCCGTCCTCGAGCGTGACGACCACGCCGTTCTCGTGCTGCTCGACGCCCTGGAACCGGACACCGAGCGAGAACTCGATGCCGCGCTTGCGGAACGCGCGCTCGAGCTGCTTCGACATCGACTCGTCCTCGGCCGGGACGAGGTGGGGGAGCGCCTCGACGATCGTCACCTCGGCACCGAAGGACTTCCAGACGCTGGCGAACTCGACGCCGATGACGCCACCACCGAGGATGACGACCTTGTTCGGCACGTAGTCCATGCGTAGGGCGGTCTCGGAGGTGATCACGCGACCACCGATCTCGAGGCCGGGGAGCGACTTCGAGTAGGAGCCGGTCGCGAGCACGATGTTCTTGCCGGTCACGGTCTGGTCGCCGACCTGCACGGTGTTCTGCGAGGTGAGGCGGCCCCAGCCCTCGACGACGGTGATCCCGCGTGCCTTGATGAGCCCCTGGAGGCCCTTGTACTTCGACGAGATGACGCCCTGCTGGTACTCGATGACCTTCGGGACCTCGACACCGGCGAACTCGGCGATGACGCCGTACTTCTCGGCGTCGCGCGTCGCGTCGGCGACCTCGGCCGCGTGCAGCAGCGCCTTCGTCGGGATGCAGCCGCGGTGCAGACACGTCCCCCCGAGCTTGTCTCCCTCGATGAGCGCGACGCTCATGCCGAGCTCGGCGGCCCGGAGCGCAGCGGCGTAGCCACCACTGCCGCCACCGAGGACCACGACGTCGTAAGTCTGTTCCGTCACCTGGTGCAACTCCCTCGTGCGTGTCGGGACCGATCGGGCCCCACTGGACACCGCGGCGGCGGCGTCCGACGGTCGGACCGCATGGTTCCGGTCCCGTCCCGTTGGTTTCCGGCGGGGGCGCGTCGAGCGCGCCGTCCCGCCGGAGTCAAACCTACTACTTGGCCTGGAGCTCTTCTGCGAGCGAGATGAGCGTCCGGACCATGGCGCCGGTCGCGCCCTTGCCGAGCCACCCGTAGCCGCCGCCCTTGTTCTCCGACGGACCGGCGATGTCGAGGTGCGCCCACGGGATGCCCTCGCCGACGAAGCGCTCGAGGAACTTGCCCGCGAGCAGCATGCCGCCCGCCGGGTTGCCGACGGTGGCGTTGACCATGTCGGCGACCTCGCTCGCGAGTCGGGCGTCGAGCTCCTCGGGGAGCGGCATCGGCCAGATCGGCTCCGCCACGGCCCCGGCGACCGCGCGGACCTGCGCGACGAGGTCGTCGCTGCCCATGAGCCCGGTGGTGCGGTCGCCGAGCGCGACGACCTGCGCCCCGGTCAGCGTCGCGACGTCGACGATGGCGTCGGGCTGCTCGAGCGACGCGGCGGCCATGCCGTCACCCAGCACGAGTCGGCCCTCGGCGTCGGTGTTCGTGACCTCGACGGTCTTGCCGTTCTTCAGCGTGAGGACGTCGCCGGGGCGCGTCGCCGAGCCGGAGGGCATGTTCTCCGCCAGGCACAGCCACGCGGTGACGCGGACGTCGAGTCCGAGACGCGCGGCGGCGACGGTCGCGGCGAGGACGGTGGCGGCACCCGTCATGTCGGTCTTCATGCCGAGCATGGAGGCGGCCGGCTTGAGCGAGAGACCACCCGAGTCGAACGTGATGCCCTTGCCGACGAGTGCGAGGTGCTTCGTCGCGGACTCCGGCGCGTACCGGACGACGACGAGCCGCGGCGGGCGCTCCGAGCCGCGACCGACACCGAGGATGCCGCCGAAGCCCTGCTCCTCGAGCGCGGTCTCGTCGAGGACCTCGACGGTGAGGGGGAGCCCCTCGGCCTGCGCACGGGCGACGTCGGCGACGTCCGCCGGGCCGAGGTCACCGGCAGCGGTGTTGACGAGGTCGCGCACGAGCGTGGCGGCGTCGCCGACGATCGCCGGGCGGACGGTGGCGTCGGCCGCGGCGGAGGGTGCCAGCACGGTCACCTGCTGGTCCCCGCGTGCGGGACCGGTCGTGCCGGCGCCCTTGTGTCGGGTGAACGAGTAGGCACCGAGCGCGGCGCCCTCGAGCGCGGCGTCGACGAGCTCGGTCGTGTCGGTCGGCAGCGCGAGGACGATCGACGACGCGAGGGGGAGCTGGCGGACCGCGCTGCCGGCGGCCGAGCGGAGTGCCGCTGCGTCGGTGCCGGAGCCGAGCCCGATGAGCGCGATGCCCTGCGCGTCGACACCGACGGCGGGGATGCGCACCAGCTGGTCCTTCGCACCGGTCGCACCGATGGCAGCGAGGTCGATGCCGTCGAGCGCGGAGAACGGCGTCGTGGCGGGCGTCGCGATGGTCGCGGGAGCGCCGTCGGACCCGGGCCGGACACCGAGCACGAGGACGTCGGCGGAGATCGAGGCGGGAGCGGAGGAGTCAGTGGAGAGCGTCGGTCGGACCATGCCCCAACCCTATCCAGCAGGTGTTCGCTGTCGGCGTGGCCGCCCGGCACCGGGGGACACCGGCTCCCCGCCTAGCATGGGGACGGTGAACCACCCCGAGGAGCTCTACACCTTCGCCGAGGACGCGCCGTCCGTCCCCGAGGGGCTGCACCTGGTCGCCGGACTCACCGGGTTCGCCGACGCCGGCTCGGCCGTGGCGCAGGTGACGACCGCCGTCCTGGACGACCTCGAGACGGAGCTCGTCGCCGAGTTCGACCCGGACGTCCTGCTCGACTGGCGTGCACGCCGCCCGGTGATCACCTTCGAGCACGACCACATCGCCGCCGTCGAGCCCCCGCGGCTCCGGCTGCACCTCGTGCGCGACGAGATCGGCCAGCCGTTCCTCTTCCTCTCCGGGTACGAGCCGGACTTCCAGTGGAACCGGTTCGTCCGCGCGGTCACCGACCTCGCCGCCCAGCTCCGGGTCGCCGACACCACCTGGGTCCAGTCGATCCCGATGCCCGTCCCGCACACGCGCCCGATCAGCCTCACCGTCTCCGGCACGCGCGCCGACCTCGTCGAGCAGATGAGCGTCTGGAAGCCCGAGACCCAGGCGCCCGCGAACGTCCTGCACCTCGTCGAGCACCGGCTGTCCGAGCTCGGCGAACAGGTCACCGGACTCGTCCTGCTCGTCCCGCACTACCTGTCCGACACCGAGTTCCCGGACGCTGCCGTCGCCGCGCTCTCCGGCATCTCCGCCGCCACCGGCCTCATCTTCCCCTCCGACGAGCTGCGCGAAGAAGGACGCGAGTTCCGCACCCGCGTCGACGAGCAGGTCGCCGGCAACGAGGAGCTGCAGCGTCTGGTCGGGGTGCTCGAGGAACGGCACGACACCTACATGGAGGGCAACCCGATCGCGTCGCCGCTCACCGGCGTCGACGGGCAGGTCCCCACTGCGGACGCGATCGCCGCGGAGCTGGAACGCTTCCTGGCGGACCGCCGCACCGACGGCGACGCGAGCGGCGACTAGCCGTACCGATCAGCCGCACCGACGTGGCGGAGGCGGGTCGCGCCTCCTGGACCGTCGGACGGGAGGCGCGACACCCGTCGGCCCCGCTCGTCACGTTCTCCACAGCCCGTCCTGGCGGCGGTGCCGCCCCCGCTAGCCTGGTGACGTGAATTCCCGCCGCGCCTTCCTCGTGTGGGGCGTCGCGGTCCTGGCGTACGTCCTCGCGGTCGTGCAGCGGTCCTCGCTCGGTGTCTCCGGGGTCGACGCGCAGGACCGCTTCGCGGTGTCGGCGGCGGTGCTGTCGACGCTCGCGGTGGTGCAGATCGCCGTCTACGCCGGACTCCAGATCCCGGTGGGGATCGCCCTCGACCGCGTCGGGCCGCGCCGACTCGTGCTGCTGGGGGCCGCGCTGCTCGTCGCCGGCCAGGCCGTGGTGGCGGTGTCGCCCACCATCGGGCCGGCGATCGCGGGGCGTGTCCTCGTCGGCGCCGGGGACGCGATGACCTTCATCTCCGTGATCCGCCTCGTGCCGATGTGGTTCAGCGGGCCGATCCTGCCGCAGATCTCGCAGTGGACCGGCAACCTCGGCCAGGTCGGGCAGATCCTGTCGGCGTTCCCGTTCGCCGTGCTGCTGCACACCGCGGGGTGGTCGCCGGCGTTCGGCGTCGCCGCGGCCGCGAGTGCCGTCGGGCTCGTGCTGGCGTTCGTCTTCGTCCGGAACGGCCCCGTGCCGGTGCGCACCGACACGATCCCGCTGCCGCACACCTGGCGGGGCGCGTTCCACACCTTCGGGCACGCGCTGCGGCGTCCCGGTACCCAGCTCGGCTTCTGGTCCCACTACGTCACGCAGTCCTCCGGAACGGTCTTCTCGCTGCTCTGGGGCGTCCCGATGCTGCGCGGGCTGGGGTACTCCCCGTCCGAGGCGGCCGGCTTCCTCACCGTGATCGTCGTCACCGGGTTCGTCGTCGGGCCGGTGCTCGGCGTGCTCTGCGCCCGGTTCCCGCTGCGGCGGTCGAACCTCGTGCTCGGGATCGTCGTCGCCCTCGCGGTGGTGTGGACCGCCGTGCTCGTGTGGCCCGGACAGCCGCCCACGTGGCTGCTGATCGTGCTCGTCGTCGTGATGGGGATCGGCGGTCCGGGCTCGCTCATCGGGTTCGACTTCGCGCGGTCCTTCAACCCCGTCGGCTCCCTCGGGTCGGCGAACGGCGTGGTCAACGTCGGCGGGTTCCTCGCCGCGTTCGTGATGATGTTCCTGATCGGCACGATCCTCGATGTCGCGTCGTCGGCGTCGGGGCAGACCGTGTTCGCGTGGACGAACTTCCGGCTGGCCCTCACCGTGCAGTACGTCGTGGTCGGGATCGGCGTCGTGATGCTGCTGCACGCCCGTCGCCGCACGCGCCGGGTGCTGCACGCCCAGGACGGAATACGGGTGGGGCCGCTCTGGGTTGCACTCGTTGCGCGCCTGCGGAAGCGGAGCGTGCAATAATGAACGCGGACCCGTTCGGGCCTCCTGTGTCTCGGAGCACTCCAGTGCGCCGCAGAAACCGGGGGACTTGACATGGGTCCTAGTGCTGCCCGGAACGGTAGGACCTGATGACGCGGGAGACCGCGGCGCAGGCCCTGGGCGGCGAGGGAGGCCACGACCCCACGAACGTGGCACGACGAGAGAGGTGATCGCATGGCTGCCCGGAGCACGACGATCGATCCCACGAAGGACACCGAGCCCGAGGGCACCGCAGCAGAGAGCGCTGTGGAAGCCGAGGGGACGGCCGCGCCGAAGAAGCGCGCCACCAAGACCACCGCCAAGAAGGCCGCCCCGAAGAAGGCCGCCCCGAAGGCGAAGAAGAAGGCCGACGACGACGAGGACATCGACGAGGAGACCCCGGTCGCCGAGGCCGACGCGACCGACGACGCCGACACCGAGACCGACGAGAAGGACACCAAGCCGGACGCCGCAGCAGCGGTCGCCGCGGGTGCGCTCGTCATCTCGCAGTCCGACGACGACGAGGCGCCGGTCTACTCCACGACGATCACCGGTGCCACCGCCGACCCGGTGAAGGACTACCTCAAGCAGATCGGCAAGGTCGCCCTCCTCAACGCCGAGCAGGAGGTCGAGCTCGCGATGCGCATCGAGGCCGGCCTGTTCGCCGAGGACAAGCTGCAGCACTCGACCGGGCTCTCGAAGCCGGAAGAGCGCGAGCTGCGCTGGGTCGCCCGTGACGGTCAGCGCGCGAAGTCGCACCTGCTCGGCGCGAACCTCCGCCTGGTCGTGTCGCTCGCCAAGCGCTACACCGGCCGCGGCATGCAGTTCCTCGACCTCATCCAGGAAGGCAACCTGGGCCTGATCCGTGCGGTCGAGAAGTTCGACTACACCAAGGGCTTCAAGTTCTCGACCTACGCCACCTGGTGGATCCGTCAGGCGATCACCCGTGCCATGGCCGACCAGGCCCGCACGATCCGCATCCCGGTCCACATGGTCGAGGTCATCAACAAGCTGGCCCGCGTCCAGCGCCAGATGCTGCAGGACCTCGGTCGCGAACCCACTCCGGAAGAGCTCGCCCGCGAGCTCGACATGACCCCGGAGAAGGTCGTCGAGGTGCAGAAGTACGGCCGCGAGCCCATCTCGCTCCACACCCCGCTGGGTGAGGACGGCGACTCGGAGTTCGGCGACCTGATCGAGGACACCGAGGCGGTCGTCCCGGCCGACGCGGTCGGGTTCACGATGCTGCAGAAGCAGCTCGAGAGCCTGCTCGACTCCCTCTCCGAGCGTGAGGCGGGCGTCATCCGCATGCGCTTCGGTCTCGGGGACGGCCAGCCGAAGACCCTCGACCAGATCGGTGACACGTTCGGCGTGACGCGTGAGCGCATCCGTCAGATCGAGTCCAAGACGATGGCGAAGCTCCGCCACCCGTCGCGGTCGCAGTCGCTGCGCGACTACCTCGAGTAGGCCGATGCGCTTCGTCATCCCGATCCTCGTCGGGCGGATCCTCCGCGCCCTCGCACGTGCGCGGGGCGGTGGATCCGCCTACCCCGGGTACATCGTGCTCAAGCTGGTGCCGAACTTCCTCCAGCACGTCACCGCGCAGTTCCCGAACGGCGTCGTCTTCGTGCTCGGTTCGAACGGCAAGTCGACGACGACCCACATGATCTCCGACATCGTGCGGGCGCACGGGCTGCGGGTCTTCACGAACCCGTCCGGGGCGAACCTGCCGCAGGGCATCGCCTCGGCGCTGCTGTCCGAGGTGTCGCTGACCGGCAAGCTCAAGGCGGACATCGGCATCCTCGAGGTGGACGAGGCCTTCGCGGTCGAGCTCGCCGGGATCCTGTCGCCGTCCACCGTGACGATGCTCAACGTCCAGGTCGACCAGCTCTACCGGTTCTTCGAGACCGAACGCGTCGCCACGATGATGCTCGACACCGCGGCCCTGTCGACCGCGAACGTCGTCACCAACCGTGACGACCAGTTCCTCGACGCGTACGTCGGCACGGACGGCCAGCGCGTGCTGCGCTTCGGTGCCAGCGCCGAGGTCGTCGCCGCCGCACCGAACGGCCTGCAGAACGCCGACGACTTCGACCGGCAGGACGCCGTGCCGAACGTCGCCGACGCCGAGGTCGTGGTGAACACCGGCGACGGTGCGACCATCCGCTTCGACGGTGCCGAGATCCCCGTCCGCCTGCCGGCTCGCGGGCTGCACTACGCCGTCGACGCGGCAGCGGCCACCGCGACGGCGAGTGCCGCACTCGGTGCGCAGTTCCGCGCCGACGCCGTGACGACGGCCTTCGGCACGATGAAGCCGGCGTACGGACGTGGTGAGCGACTCCCCATCGCGGGCGAGTCCGCCGAGTTCACGATGTTCAAGAACGCCGCGAGCCTCCAGCTCAACCTCGACGCCCTGCCGGACCACCCCGAACAGGTGCTCATGGCGATCGACGAGGGCACGCCGGACATCTCCTGGATCTACGACATCGACTTCTCGAAGCTCGACCACGTCGACGTCGTCTCCGGCGACAAGGCCTGGCAGATCGCGATCGCCCTCGAGCACGCCGGTGTCCGCATCGGCCGGGTCGAGCCCGACGTCGAGGCCGCGATCAAGCAGATGGAGCAGCTCGGTTCGACGACCTCCGGGACGAAGAACTTCATCGTCAACTACGAGATCATGATGATCGCCCGCAAGGCCCTCGGCCACCCGGACATGGAGAAGACCGCATGACGGCCGACCGGCTGACCATCCTGCACGTCTACCCCCGCCAGATGGGCGTCTCGGGCGACCGTGGCAACGTGGCGGCCCTGGTCCGTCGTGCCGCAGCCGCGGACATCGCCACCGAGGTGCTCGAGTACGCGCCGGGTGACGAGCTCCCCGCCGCGGCGGACGTCGTCGTGATCGGCAACGGACCGCTCAGCGCGATGCGGTCGCTCGGTGACGACATCGCACGCATCGGTGCGCCGCTCCGCGAGTTCGCCGCTGCCGGGGTGCCGGTCGTTGCCGTCGGCGGCGGGTTCGACCTCGCCACGACCGAGGTCGTGCCGACGGACGGTGCTCCCGTCACCGGTTTCGGGGTCTTCGACGCGCGTGCCGTCCGCGGCGCCGAGCGTCGGGTGAACTACTTCGTGCTCGATACCGCGTACCCGCTGCTCCCCGGAGCCCCGACGCGCCTCGCCGGCTTCGAGGACCACGCGACGCGCATCGAGCTCGGTGCCGGTGTCCGGCCGTTCGCCGACGTCGTCTCCGGCGGCGGCAACCAGGCGGGCGCCCCAGTCGAGGGCGCGATCGTCGGCAACTCCTTCGGCACGCACACGCAGGGGCCGATCCTGCCGCTCAACCCGCAGCTGACCGACGGCGTCCTCGCCGCGGCCACCGCTCGGCTCGGCCGCGAGTACGCACCGGACCCGGAGCGCACCGCGTCGATCGACCGCTACGCGCGCGAAGCGCGGGCAACGGTCGACCGCTACGTCGACAAGGCGTTCAAGCGGATCGCTTGACGCGACTGCAGACAGACAGGAGGCGGGGGGGGCGCGGGGGCCCCCCCCCCCGGGGGGGGGGGGGGCGGCGGCGGGGGCCCCGGCCGCCCCCCCCGGGGCGTGGGGGGGCGCGGCGGGCGCCCCGCGCGCGCCGCGGGGGGGGGGGGCGCCCCGCGGGGGGGGGCGCCCCCCGGCCGCCCGCGGCCGCGGGGGGGGGGGGGGGGGGGGGGGGGGGGGCCCCCCCCCCCCCCCCCCCCCCCGTCCGTGCGTTCGCGAGGATCGCGGGCGCAGCGTGCGAGGTTCCGCGCGCGGTGCGGCCCGTGAGCCGTTGCACCGTGCGCGCGACCTCGCACGCTTGTGCGGCGCGTGCCGCCGCGGGTGACCGTCGTCGTGGGCGCGACCTCATCGCGGCGGGCGGCGCGGTACCGGCGGGCGGACGCCTGGGGGAACGGGCGGGCATCGCGCGGGGAGAGCACGTTCTGGACGGGAGGTGTGACCGTTCTGGTTCGCGATCGCCGGGGATCGCGAACCGGAACGGTCAGGCGGCGAGGAGAAGGCGACACGGGCGCGGGCACGCGACGGACGGGAGGGGCGGTGCCAGGGGGAGCCGCGCCTCCTGGGCTTCAGTGACGGGCGTGCGTGAGCAGGGCGCGCAGGAGACCGGCCACGTGCGGTCCGCGGCCGTAGTGGTCGCGTACCCAGGCGCGGCAGCGCTCGCCGAGGGAGGGGTCGCGGTCGGCGCGGTCGAGGGTGTCGAGGACCTTGGTGGCGAGCGCCTCGGGGTCGGTCGGGTCGACGGTCGACGTCGCCCACTCGCCGGCGAGGATCTCGCCCGTGCCACCGCTCTCGGCGGCGACGACCGGGCGGCCGGCGGACATCGCCTCGACGACGACCCGGCCGAAGCCCTCGGGCTCGATGGAGGGCACGACGACCATGTCGGCGGCGTGGAGCAGGGTGACGACGTCGTCCCGCTCGGGGAGGAGCACGACGGAGCCGGCGGGGAGGGACGCGACGGCGCGTCGGACGTCATCGGCGTCGTCGGGGTCGGCCGCTCCGGCGAGCACGAGCACGGGCGGGTGGTGCGGCTGCGTGGCGTGGTGCGTGCTGGCGGGCCCGAGCGCGGGGGTGAGGGCACGTACGGCGGCGCGCGGCGCGCGGGCGCGGTAGCGTTCGGCGTCCTGCTCGAGCACGAGGCGCCAGGCCTCGAGCAGCGCGAGCACGCCCTTCGACCGGGTGAGGCGGCCGTAGTAGAGGACGGTGCGGGTGTCGTCGTCGAGCCCGAGGGTGCGGCGGGCGCGGACTGTCGCGGACGGCGTGGCCGCGGGGAAGAGTGCGGTGTCGACGCCGTTCGGGACGACGGTGATCCGCGAGGCCGGGATGCCCACGTCCGCCCACGCACGAGCCATCGCGTGCGAGACGGCCAGGTAGTGCGTGCGGCCGCCGGCGATCGGCCCGAGGCGTCGGTAGTTCGGCGCGTGGTGCAGGTGCACGACGAGCGGGACGCCGGAGACCACGGACGCCACACGACCCCAGGGGAGGTGCTCGGGCCGGTTCAGCCAGATGACGTCGGGGCGCGAGCGGCGGAGGCGGAGGCCGTCGAGGACGAACCGTGCGGCGTCGCCGGCAGCGCTGCGGAGGCCGAAAAACCGGTTGCCGGTGCGGTGCAGGGCGACCCCGAGCTCGGCGAACTGGTCGCTGCCGGGTTCGGCGCCGTCGGGTCCCGGGGCGAGGTGGCCGCGGTGCCAGACCTCGACGTCCTGCCCGGCGCGCACGAGCTCGCGGGTGTCCTCGAGGACGCACCGCTCGACCCCGCCGGTGATGGCGAGCCCGTTCGTGACGACCGCGATCCGCAGTCGACGGTCGGGGCGTTCCGGGGCGTGGGTCACGGTGTGCCTCCTCGGGCGATCGCGAGCCTGCGGATGAACCAGGGCAGGCAGCCGAGGACGCCGGCCACGCGGACGATGTTCCACACGAGGTCCTGGGGCACGAGGACGGACACCCCGGCGACGACCACCACGGCCGCCAGGACGAGGACCGTCCGGGCACGCGGGCCGCGCCACTCACGGCGGTCGGGGAGCGAGAGCTGCTGCAGCGCCGCGAGCACCATGTAGGCGAAGACCGTGGAGACCCCGGCACCGGCGATGCCGAGCAGCGGGACCAGCAGCAGGTTCGCGCCGATGTTGACGGCACCGGCGATGGCCGCGATCACCCCGACGGCGACGCCGCGACGCTCCACGAGCAGGAGCCGTCCGGTCGCGCCGCTGGCGATCACCGGGAACGCCGTGAGCGCCACGATGAAGACCACGACGGTGAGCTCGTGCACGCGGTACGACGCCGGCGCGAGGATCGGGAGCGCGACCGGTGACACGAGGGTGACCGCGAGCAGCACCGGGGCGAGCAGCAGGTACAGCTGGTCCCGGGCGTGCAGGGCCAGCTGTCGGCGGGCCACGGCGTCCCGGAGCGCCGCGAAGTGCGGTGCCCACGCCTGGTTCGTGAAGGTCAGCAGGAGGATCACGGCGGAACCGACGACGTAAGCGATCTGGTAGCGCGCGACCTCGTCCGGGCCGAGCAGCCGCTGCACGACGATCCGGTCGCCGGCGTTCAGCACGAAGTAGGACAGGTTGCCGAGGGCGATCGGCACGCCGAGCTTGAAGGCCCGTGCGGTGGTCTGGCGGTCGAACAGGCCGGCGAGGCGAGGCCGGGTCGCCGCGAAGCCGATGACCATCGCGGCGGCCTGGGCGAACACGCCGCCCCATGCGTAGGTCGTGGCGTCGGCGTGCACGAACACGAGCAGGCCGAGGCCGATGATCGAACCGCCGACCGAGGACAGCAGGCTCGTGACCGCGAAGACCCGGATGCGGTCCTGGGCGACCAGGATCGCGAGGGAGAGCTGCACGACCGCGGCGGGGAAGATCCAGAGGACGGCGACGAGCAGGATCGGGTGTTCGCCGACGAACCCGGCGACGTCGCCCCAGAGCGGGATCGTGGCGAGGGCGACCGCGGTGACGACGGCTGCGAGGACGATGCCGACCGCGATGAGCCCGCGGGCCTTCCGGTCGTCACCGCCGTCCTCGGCGCGCTGCAGCACGGACGCCTGGTCGAGTCCCGCGACCGCGAGCACGACGAGCGCCTGGTAGAGCGCGATCGCCGAGGCGAGCACACCGAACTCGGAGAGCGGCATGAGGTGCGCGAGGACCGGCGAGATCAGCGAGCTCACGACGAGCTGCATCGACCACACGACCACGTACAGCAGGCCACGGCCGAACAGGACGGACGCGCCCTTCTGGACCGCGGTGCTGCCGGTGTCGGGGACGGTGTGGGCGGCGGCCTCGACGGCGGCCGCTGCCTCGGCGGCCTCGACCGCGGCGGCCTTCCGACTGGTGCTGTCGGCGTCGGGCGGGGTGGCTGCGGCGTGGCGGGCCTCGCGGCGGGTCTGGGGAACGGTCACGAGACACCCACCTCCGGGGTCCGGACGTGCTGTCGGAGTCCGAACGCCTGGTCGACGAGGTCGAGCAGGTCCGAGCTCGCAGCGGTCGAGAACTTGCGGGCGAAGAGGTGCGGCATCGCGGTGGGGTCCGTCGTCCATCGTTCGAGCAGTCGACCGGCGTGGGGGAGCGTCAGCCACGGCGGGCTCTTCATCTTCGAGCCGTCCCAGCCGATGAACCACAGGGTGTGCGGGACGTGGTCCTCGGCGAAGCCGTCGACCAGGGCGGGGGAGTTCAGCACGGTCGGCACGAACGACTCGTCGGCGATCCAGGTGCGGCGCCAGAAGCGGACCAGGTCGGGACGGGCATCGACGACCTCGACGACCGCGGCGGCGTGCGCGGCGCTGAGGACCTTGAGCTGCGACCCGCCCGTGAGCACGACGTCACGCGGGATCCGTCGGGGGATCGGCAGGCGGAGCATGTGCTTCCGCCACGCCCAGTGCGGGTACCGCATGCGCGCGACCCCGCCGCTGGCGCCCCACGCCGCGTGCGGGAGGGGGTGTGGGATGAGGAAGGACTGGTCGCGGTGGGCGTCGAGCAGCGCGGTGATCTCGGCGGGGTTCGCCAGCGGGTAGTCGCTGCCGGTCAGCACCGCCACGTGGCGCGCGCCGGTCTCGGCGAGGGCGGCACGGTAGCCGGAGACCTCGGCCGCGACGTTCTCCCACTTCGCCCAGCCCGTCCGCAGTCGCGGCAGGAGGCGGACCCGGTCGGGGAGCCCCTCGGTCATCGCCCGGTGCACGTCGTCCGGGGTCCGCGCGTCGACGTGCAGGAACACCGGGAACGGGTCGAGTGCCTCGACGAGTCGTCGGACGTGCTGGGGGTCCTCGTGGGCGAGGACGATGCACGCGAGCGCCGCGGGGGAGTTGGCCATGTCTCGAGTGAACAGGGCCGTCCGGACACCGACAAGGCGGTCCCGGGGCGGGTGCGGGGAAGCGGCGGTTTCCCGCAGCGGTCACCGGCGGCGGCGGTACCTCGGGCAGTCGCAGAGGGCGCAGTCGCTGCCCGGCCGGTAGTGCTCGTGGGCGTCCTGCGCGTGGCCGCACACGCAGACGGCCGTCTCCGTGGTGGCGTGGGACGTCGGCACGGTGACGGGCTCGAGCACGAGCGTGGGCCCAAGCGGCATGCGTCCTCCTCCGACCCGCGCGGTACGGGCAGCTGCACCGATCCTACGGGGCAGGGAGCGACGCGTCCGCCGACCGAGGGGGTCGGGCGTGGAACCGCCCGCGGGGTCACCCGGCGTGGAACCGGCCGGCCTCGACGTCCCGCCAGCGACGACGGCTGCGGAACCACGCCGCCGGGCCCGCCGGGAAGCCCCGGAGCTCGTGGTAGGCCAACGACCGCGGCACCCCGGCGTCCGGGACGGCGGGGATCGCGGGACCGACGGGCGCGGACTCGACGGCAGCGGGGGCCGGTGCGCTGCCGGTGCGCAGCCGTCCGACCGTCTCGCGGAGCTTCACCATCGCGGCGGCGGGCACGAGCCGGGCGAGGACCGCGACGTGCCGCCGGTCCTTGGCGGCGAGGGCGCACATCAGCGCGGTGAACCCGACGCCGTTGCCGTGCAGCTGCTTGTGCAGGTCCTCGATGCTCTGCCGGTGCCGGTGGTGCACGACCGCGCGCGGCTCGAACCCGATGCGCCCACCGCGCCAGAGCGTCTCGATGAACATCGCCAGGTCCTCGCCGCCACGGGCCGGGGAGCCCGCGCCGAGCGTGGTGTCGAACCCGCCGACGGCGTCGATCACCGACCGCCGGAACGCCATGTTCGCACCAGCGCCGTAGGCACCGATGCCGTACACGGCGAAGTGCTTCACGACCGACCCGTCCGGGCGGACCGCCTGCACCCGCGCGTGCCGCATCGTGCCGGCGACGTCGTCGGGGACGATCGTGACGGGCGCGAAGGTGCGCTCGCCGCTGAACCCGCCGTAGTACGCCTCGTACCAGATCTGCGCGGGCGTCGAGAGCTCGGTGGGGAGGATCACGCCGGACACCGCGTCGAGGTCGTCCTCGCGGACGAACCGCGCGCCGAGTGCGCGCAACCACTGCGGGTCGACCCGCACGTCGTCGTCGGTGAACGCGACGACCTCGCCGCGGGCGGCCGCGACCCCGGCGTTGCGGCCGGCGGACAGGCCGGGCCGGCGCTCCGTCACGAGGCGCACGCCCCGACCCGCGAGCAGTGCCGGGAGCCGGTCGTCGGCGGGTACCCGGACGCGGTTGTCGACGACGATCACCTCGTGGTCGGGGTAGTCCAGGTGCTCGAGGACGTCGAGCAGTGCGCCGAGGTCCTCGACACGATCCACCACCGTCGAGACGACCACGGAGATCGTCGGCAGGAGGGCATCCGGCACCGGTTCGACGTCGGCGAGCACGGTCTCCCGCAGCGATCCGAGCGCACGGGCGGCGTCGGCGGGGTCGTCGGTGAGCTCGACATCGAGCGTGCCCGTCGGACGCCCGCCGCGGTAGCCGATCACCAGCGCGGACGAGCCCGTGCCGTCCGCGACGAGGCGGGGGAGCGGTGCGTCGAGGTCGACGTCGATCACGCGTCGGGGTGCGGGGAGTGCACGAGCGGTGCTGGTGGTGGCCATGGTGTGGACGGTAGGTGCCAGGCCGCGGCGGCGACAACGGGGAGCGGGGCCGCTGGCGGTGATCGTGCGGAACCCCGCACGGCCGCGCTGACGAGCCCGGACGAGGGTGAGCGCTCACACCCGAAAAGCGAACGGCGCACGGTGGTCACGAGCAGGTCACGGATTCTTTGCAACCGGTTGCGAACGGCTGAGAGCGGGCGTAGCTTCCTCCTCCAGCAGGCAGCGTCGCCTGCTCCAGGCAGCGTCGACCCGATGGTCCTCGCCTGGTGATCTCAACGTGGAGACGACACTGTGAAGACAACACGCGCCAAAGTGCGGTTCGCATCCGTAGCGGGGATCGCGGTCATCGGCCTCGTGCTGACCGGGTGCTCGAGCGGCAGCTCGGCGTCGGACGACGCCAAGAACGGTCAGGACAGCCGCGGCCCCATCACCTACGTGCAGGGCAAGGACAACTCGAACGTCGTCCGCCCCCTGATCGCGAAGTGGAACAAGGCCCACCCCGACGAGAAGGTCACCTTCAAGGAACAGTCCGACCAGGCCGACCAGCAGCACGACGACCTCGTGCAGCACTTCCAGGCGAAGGACGCGAACTACGACGTCGTCGACGTGGACGTCGTCTGGACCGCCGAGTTCGCGGCGAAGGGCTGGCTCACCCCGCTCACCGGCAGCATGAAGATCGACACGTCGAAGCTCCTGCCGGCCACCGTCAAGACGGCCACCTACAACAACACGCTCTACGCGGCACCGCAGACCTCGGACGGCGCGCTGCTCTACTACCGCAAGGACCTCGTCAAGACGCCCCCGACCACCTGGGACGAGATGATGAAGGACTGCGACATCGCCAAGCAGGCCGGCATCGGGTGCTACGCCGGGCAGTTCGCGAAGTACGAGGGCCTGACCGTGAACGCCTCCGAGGCGATCAACGGCTCCGGCGGCTCGGTCCTCAGCAAGAGCGGCACGCCGGACGTCGACACGTCCGACGCGAAGGCCGGCCTGCAGAACCTGGTCGACGCCTTCAAGGACGGCAACATCCCCGCCGAGGCGATCACCTACCAGGAAGAGCAGGGCCGCACCGCCTTCGAGGCCGGCAAGCTCCTGTTCCTGCGCAACTGGCCGTACGTCTACAGCCTCGCGAAGACGGACGGGTCGAGCACGGTCAAGGACACCTTCGGCATCGCGCCGATCCCCGGCAAGGACGGCACCGGCGCCTCGACGCTCGGCGGTCACAACGCCGCGATCAGCGTGTACTCGAAGCACAAGGCGACCGCGCACGACTTCCTCGAGTTCCTGGAGTCGAACGAGACGCAGAAGTTCTTCGCCACGCAGGGCTCCCTCGCCCCGGTCGTCGGTGACCTCTACACCGACTCCGAGCTGACGAGCAAGCTGCCCTACCTGCCGACCCTGCTCAAGTCCATCGAGTCGGCCGAGCCGCGCCCGGTCACGCCGTTCTACCCGGCCGTGACGAAGGCGATCCAGGACAACACCTACGCCGCGCTCAAGGGATCGAAGAGCGTCGACGAGGCGATGAAGGACATGCAGGCGGCCCTCAAGACGGCCACCAGCAGCGGCAGTTAGCACCCGAGTACGCGGCGTTCGCCGCATCGGACTGGAGGCGCGGGTCGACCCCGCCCCGCGCCTCCCGTCCGTCCCATCCTGCGTTCCGACACCCGGCAAGGAGGCCGTCACGTGTCAGCAGCAACCGAGATCCCCGCCGCCATCCCCAACCCGACGGGCATGGAGCCGCAGAAGCGGCGCAAGGGCGGACTCAACGCCGAGCACGGCCGATGGGCCGTGTACCTCATCGGCCCGACGATCGTGCTCCTCGCCATCGTCATCGGCTACCCGGTGGTCAGCGCGATCATCCAGTCGTTCCAACTCGACCAGGGTCTCGACAAGGCGACCCAGCTCTTCGTCGAGGGCGGCTTCGCCGGCGTGACGAACTACGTGCACTGGCTCGGACAGCAGTGCGGGAACGTCACCTGCCCACCCGGCAGCCTCGGCTCCCAGTTCTGGGTGTCGATGGGCAACACGTTCTTCTTCACGGTCGTCACCGTCGCCCTGGAGACGGTGATCGGCGTGTGGATGGCGATCATCATGAACCGCAACTTCAAGGGCCGCGCCCTCGTCCGTGCCGCGATCCTCGTGCCGTGGGCCATCCCGACCGCCGTCACCGCGAAGCTCTGGTACTTCATCTTCGACGCGAACGGCGTGCTCAACCACGTCCTCGGGCAGCAGATCCTCTGGACGAGCGGCGAGTGGGCGTCCCGGTGGGCGGTCATCATCGCCGACACCTGGAAGACCACGCCGTTCATGGCGCTGCTCATCCTCGCGGGGCTGCAGCTCATCCCGGAAGAGGTCTACGAGGCCGGCAAGATGGACGGCGCCTCCACCGTCCAGCGCTTCGTGCTCATCACCCTGCCGCTCATCAAGCCGGCGCTCATGGTCGCGGTCCTGTTCCGCGTGCTCGACGCGCTGCGCATGTACGACCTGCCGGCGATCCTCACCGGCGGTGGCGGTGGTTCCGGCAACGCCACCACGACCCTGTCGATCCTCGTCGTCGAACAGATCCGGCAGGGCTTCAACTCCGCGTCGGCACTGTCGACCATCACCTTCCTGGTGATCTTCATCGTCGCGTTCGTCTTCGTGCGGTTCCTCGGCGCCAACGTGGTGCAGACGCAGGCCGCCCAGCAGAAGGGGGAGCTCAAGTGACCCTCGCAGCCGACCGTCCCCGGTCCAACGCCCGAGCCCGCGACATCGCCGTCGACCGCAGCGATGTTCGGGTCAAGCGCCACACCGGCCCGCGGATCCGCACCGCCGTGCAGGCCATCGTCATCGCCGTCTGGTGCCTCCTGCCGTTCTACTGGATGGTGGTGACCAGCTTCCGCGACGTCGGGTTCACGTTCGACGCCACACCGTGGCCGACGCACGTCACGCTCGACAACTACGCGACGGCGTTCTCGACGTCGCTCGGCAACCACCTCGGGCGGGCGCTCGCGAACAGCCTCCTCATCGGCGGCGTCGTGACGATCATCGCCCTGCTCGTCGGCACGAGCGCCGCGTACGCCCTGGCCCGTCTCGAGTTCAAGGGCAAGTCGCTCATCGCCGGTGCGATCCTCGCGGCGTCGATGTTCCCGGGCGTCGCGCTCATCTCCCCGCTGTTCCAGCTGTTCACGGACATCGGGTGGATGGGCTCGTACCAGGCGCTGATCCTGCCGAGCATCTCGTTCGTGCTGCCCCTGACCGTCTACACGCTCGCGAGCTTCTTCCGCGAGATGCCGTGGGACCTCGAGGAAGCGGCACGCATCGACGGGTGCACCCGCGTGCAGGCGTTCCGACGGATCATCCTGCCGCTGGCCGCCCCGGCCGTGTTCACGACGGCGATCCTGGCGTTCATCTCCAGCTGGAACGAGTACCTCATCTCCTCCCAGCTCTCGAGCGACGCGACGCAGCCGGTGACCGTGGCGATCGCCTCGTTCGCCGGGTCCCAGCCGCACCAGGAGCCCTACACGGCGGTGATGGCCGCCGGCACGATCGTCACGATCCCGCTCGTGGTCCTCGTGCTCATCTTCCAACGACGCATCGTGGCCGGCCTCACCGCCGGCGGCGTGAAGGGCTGACGACCATGGCACAGCGCGGACCGACCCGGCCCACGGCCCGGATCGAGGAGGCCATCGGCTTCGTCGGCACGTTCGGCATCCTGTTCCTCGGGGCCACGGTGTTCTGCGAGCTCACCGGCCGCCCGGCGCTCGGCTGGGCGCTCACGCTGCTCGTCTGCGTGCTCGGCGTGGTGGTGCTCGACCGGTGGCGGGTGTCGGTGCTCCGCCGCACCCGTTCGACCGACGGTGTCGGCGGGGCGGCGCCGGTCCACGCTTCGGTCGCGCGGCCGTCGACGGCGCCGGTCGCCGCGGCCGGTGCCGGTCCGTCGGGGTGGCGGTCGGACCCGTCCCGCATCGCCGTGCAGCCCGCGGCGGACGGTCGGGTGCACCGCCACGTCGGGTGGGACGAACTGGCGCCCGCCGGTCGTCGGGCCGCTCGGACGCGGCGCGTTGCCCCGATCCCCGGAGCAGCGCCCGGCACGGCGCTCCCCGGGGCGGGCAGTGCGCCGACGGTCGCGCGAGCGCAGACCGGCCCCGTCGCCGAGGTGCGGCGGCCGTCGGACGGGTGACGGGCCTCCCGGGACCGTCCATGGGCATCCAGGAGATCGCGACCGTCACGGGCCTGTCGAAGTCGACGGTGTCCCGCGCACTGCGTGGGATGTCGACGGTCGCGGACACCACGATCGACGAGGTGCGACGGGTCGCCGACGAGCTCGGGTACGTGCCGAGCTCGGCGGCGGCCGGTCTCGCCACGGGGCGGCAGCGTGCGATCGGCGTCGTCGTCCCGGTGATCGACCGGTGGTTCTACGTCAAGGCGCTCGGCGGTGTCGACGCCGAACTACGGCGGGCCGGGTACGACCTGGTGCTGTACAACCTCGGCGGACCCGGCGGCGACCGCGACCGGGCGTTCCGACGGTCGATGCTGCGGCACCGGGTCGACGGCCTCGTCCTGCTGTCGCTCGTGCTCGACGAGACCGAGCGCGCCGAACTGGAACTCACGCGGCACCCCATGATCGTGATCGGCGGTCCGGCGCCGGGCCTCCGGAACGTCGGCGTGGACGACGTCGCCGTGGCCGGGATCGCCGTCGAGCACCTGTGCGGACTCGGACACCGGGACGTGGCCTACGTCGGCGGACAGGACGAGGCGGGGATGAACGTGGCGGTGCCGTGGCTGCGGCGGGACGGGTTCGTGGACGCCCTCGCCGCGCGGGGGATCGCGGTGCGGGAGGACTGGATCCTCGACGGGCGGTTCTCCTTCGCGGGTGGCGTCGACGCGGGGGAGGCGTTGTTCGGCGGCCGTGACGGGCGCCGCGGTGTCGGGCGTGACGGCGCGTGGCCGACCGCGGTGTTCTGCGCGTCGGACGAGATGGCGCTCGGGGTGGTCCTCGCCGCGCGTCGAGCGGGCCTCTCGGTGCCGGAGGACGTCTCGGTCATCGGCATCGACGGCCACGAGTACGGCGAGGTCGCCGGGCTGACCACCATCGCCCAGGACCCGGTTGCCCAGGGTCGGGTCGCGGCGCGGGCCGTGCTCGCCGAGGTCGACGGCGGGCTCGCGGGGCCGTTGCCGGCGTCCCCGGCGCACCTCGTGGTGCGGTCGACGACGGGGCCACCCCGGGCCGTCCGCGCGTAGGCGGTGGCATCGCCGAGCTCCGAACCACGAACGCGACATCGAACCGGGCGCCGCGCCTGGTTCGACGTCGCTTCCGTGGTTCGACGCAAGCCGCGCCGCACCGCCGCGCCGCCGCGTAGGGTCGCCCGCATGGAGGTCACCAAGCTCGAGCACGCCTGCCAGATCGTCACTGAGGGCAGCGCGCGCCTGGTCATCGACCCGGGCAACTTCACCCGGCCCGTCGACGTCACCGGGGTCGTCGCCGTCGTCGTCACCCACGAGCACCCCGATCACGTCACGCCCGAGCAGGTCCGGCGGATCCTCGACGCGAACCCCGGGGCGGTCGTGATCGGCCCCGCCGGTGTCGCCCGGGCGCTCGCCGGCGCGAGCGACGCGGGCGGCGCGGGCGGCGCGGACGGCGTCGTGGTGGACGTCGTCACCGCCGGGGACCGTCGCACCGTGGGCCCGTTCGACCTGTCGTTCCACGGCACGCGTCACAACCTGATCCACTCGAGCGTCCCGATCGTCGACAACACCGGTGTCCTCGTGAACGGCAGGCTCTTCCACCCGGGCGACTCCTACACGGTTCCCGACGTCCCGGTCGACGTCCTCGCCGCACCCGTCGGTGCCCCGTGGCTCAAGGTCTCCGAGATGATGGACTACGTCCTCGCGGTCGGGCCCCGCCTGGCCTACCCCGTGCACGAGGCAACGCTCTCCGACGTCGGCTACGGCATGCACACCGGTCGTCTCCGCGAGGCCGTGGAGCCCGCCGGCTCGCTCGTCGTCCTCCGTCCCGGGGAGTCCCTCACGATCTGACGGGGGCGGTTGTCCCGCCGCGGCATGGCGGCGCACCCGGGCGACACGCCTCGTTTTGGCACGGCGTCGGGCTTGTGCAATACTTGTCGAGTTGTCGGAACGGCCCCATCGTACAGCGGCCTAGTACGTCGCCCTCTCACGGCGGTAACGCGGGTTCGAATCCCGCTGGGGTCACCACAGGTGGCTTGCCTCCGACTCCGACAACGACCATGACCCCCGCTTCCGGGCGGGGGATTCCCATGTGTGACGGCCCCATCGTACAGCGGCCTAGTACGTCGCCCTCTCACGGCGGTAACGCGGGTTCGAATCCCGCTGGGGTCACACCAGCACGAAAGCCCTCCGGTCCGCCGGGGGGCTTTCATCGTCCCGGTCGGCTCTGCGAGGCTGACGGGGTGACCAGTGTCGTGCAGCTCATCCGTTCCGGTGCCCTCAGCGACGTCGCGGAGTACGCGTACGCCGCGTCCGTGCCGGCCGGCAGCCGACTCGTGTTCCTCGCCGGCGCGTGCCCCCTCGACGCCGACGGCCGGACCGTGGCCGTGGGCGACGTCCGCGGTCAGGCGGCGCAGTGCGTCGAGAACCTCCGCACCGCGCTCGACGCCGCGGGGGCCGGGATCGCCGACCTCGCCCAGACCCGGGTCCTCGTCGCGTCGACGCGGCAGGCCGACCTCGTGGCCGCGTGGGAGGTCGTCCGCGAGGCCGTGGGCGACCACGACGTGCCGAGCACCCTCGTCGGGGTGACCGTCCTCGGGTACGACGACCAGCTCGTCGAGATCGAGGGCATCGCGGCCGTCGCGGACTGACGCGGTACGCTGATCCGGTCGTCAGACCCGGCAGTGGGGCCTGCCGGACCCAACCGCGGCCAGCCGCCAACGGTCCCTATCCCGAGAACACCGCACGCGCGGAGACGATCCGGCGTGCTCGGCGATAGGAGCACCGTGCACGAACGTCCACCCCACCTCCGCTGGTCGATGCTCGGCGTCGTCGCACTCGGCGGGGCGATCGGCACCGGTGTCCGAGCGCTCCTCGCCGAGGTCTTCCCGGCGCACGACGGCATCAGCTGGGCGATCTTCGCGATCAACGTCGTCGGCGCGTTCTGCCTCGGCCTCCTGCTCGAGGCGCTGGCGCACCGCGGCCCGGACGTCGGGCGTCGTCGGGGCCTGCGGTTGTTCGTCGGCACCGGGATCCTCGGCGGCTTCACGACCTACAGCACGCTCGCCGACGACACCGCGCAGCTGCTCGACGTCGGTCGCTGGGGCGCCGGCAGCGGGTACGCCCTGCTCACGGTGGTGGCGGGGCTGCTCGCCGTCGTGGCCGGCATCGGGCTCGCCACGGTGGTCCGGTCCGGAGGCGCCCGGTGAACGCCCTCGAACTGCTCCTCGTCGCGGTCGGCGGGGGAGTCGGCGCGGCGCTGCGCTTCCTCCTCGACGGCGTCGTGAAGGCCCGGGTGTCCGGCTTCCCGCTCGGCACGGTCGTCATCAACGTGTCCGGATCGCTCGTCCTCGGGGTCCTGACGGGCCTCGGGCAGGCGGGCACGATCCCGCTCCCGGTCGTCGCGGTGCTCGGAACGGGCATGATGGGTGGGTACACGACGTTCTCGACGGCGAGCGTCGAGACCGTACAGCTCCTCCGATCCGGCAAGCCCCGGCTCGCCGTCCTGAACGGCCTCGGGATGCTCGTCGTCTCGGTCGGCGCAGCCGCGCTCGGCCTGCTCATCGGAAGGAACACATGACCTCGGAACGCCCCGGCGAACTCGTCCTCGTCCGTCACGGAGAGACGGAGTGGTCGAAGAGCGGGCAGCACACCGGCCGCACCGACATCCCGCTCACCGAGAACGGCATCGAGCAGGCGAAGCGCGCCGGCCGGTACCTGGCGGACCGCACGTTCGCGCTGGCACTGTCCAGCCCGTTGCAGCGTGCCCGCGACACGGCGGCGCTCGTCGGTGTCGACGCGGAGCTCGACGAGGACCTCTACGAGTGGGACTACGGCGCGTACGAGGGGCTCACCACGCCGCAGATCAAGGTCCTCCGGCACGGCCCGTGGGACCTCTGGACCGACGGCGTGCCCGCCGGTGACACCCCCGGCGAGAACGCCGCCGAGGTCCGGGTCCGCGTCGAGCGCATCCTCAACCGTGCCCGACCGGTCCTCGCCGAGGGGCAGGACGCGATCGTCGTCGCCCACGGGCACGTCCTCCGCGCGCTCGGCGCCGCGTGGATCCGCCTCGCACCGCAGGACGGCGCCGTGCTGAAGCTCGGCACCGCCTCGGTGAGCGTGCTCGGGTACGAGCACGGCCGCCCCGTCATCGACGCCTGGAACATCCAGCCCCGCGACTGACGCGTCCGCGCACGCGTCCGCAGCGGGTCTGCGGCGGGCGGTTGCGGACGGGAGGCGCGGTGCCGGCCCGACCCGCCCCTCCTGTCCGCGCAGCCCGCGTCAGACGGTGCGGATCGCGCTCGTCGCGCCCAGCGCGCGACCGCGCCGCCGCTCGATCCCACGCCCCACGAACAGCAGCGCGACGCTGACGAGCGCGCCCAGGGTGGTCTGCGCGACGCGG
The DNA here is from genome assembly GCF_044745045.1 of Curtobacterium sp. NPDC087082. Taxonomy (NCBI): domain Bacteria; kingdom Bacillati; phylum Actinomycetota; class Actinomycetes; order Micrococcales; family Microbacteriaceae; genus Curtobacterium; species Curtobacterium sp. NPDC087082. The sequence continues at coordinate 48,819 of NZ_JBIUZN010000001.1, forward strand.
TCGAGCGCGAGGAGCTCCGGCGCCTCGGGCAGGCTCAGCCACGACACGGCGAGTGCAAGCGGCGTGAGGAAGAGCAGGCACACGGCGTAGTGCCGCGCGACGAAGATCTCCGCGAAGAACTGCCCGACGACGGCGATCAGGACGATCCACCACGCCGAGGGCTCCAGCAGCAGGATGCCCACCGCGATCACGGTGCCGCCGATCGTGCCGATGAACCGCTGGAACGCCCGGAACACCGTGTGCCGCTGGCGCAGTGCGGGCAGCGTCGACACCACGGCGATGACCGCCCAGTAGGGGTGCCCGAGCCCGGGGATCGTCTCGGCGACGGCCCCGGCGACGAGCGCTCCGACCACGTTGAGGGCCACGGTCTCCCACAGCGCGGGCGTCCGGAGCACCGCGAGCGAACGGTGCTTGCGCTCCGCCAGCGGCCGGAACCGGTGCGGGGCGTGCGGGTGCAGCACGAGGCGCAGGACGGAGCCGGACATCGCGACGAGCCAGGCCCAGACGACCGAGCACACGATGATCGTGGCGATGACCGGGACGTCGGCCGACCGGACCGGCACGAGCGACGAGACGAGGAACGCGAACACCGGGAAGATCGGCTGCGCCGGGATCGAGCGGAGGGCGCTCAGCGTGCAGACGGCGAAGACGAGCACGAGGACGAGCCCGACCGCCTGCATCCAGAGCTGCGACCCGGCCAGGGCGACACCCACGCCGGCGGCCATGCACACCGCCTGCATCGCGCCGGCGACACCGGTCGTCACCGCACGCTGCCGGTAGGGCTCGGTCGCGCCGAAGATCGCCGTGAACCCGGCGAACATGGCGAAGGCGGCGTACCCGGGCATCCCGAGGGCGATGAGCAGCGCGAGCGGGGCGCCACCGGCGACCGCGGCGCGGATCGCGCCCTCGATGTTGATGGTCCGGGTCGAGTGCGCAGGTGTCGTCATGTCGCGACCATCTTCCCACCGCGACGGGTGTCGCGGAGTCGAACCGCGCCTCCAGGCCGCCGGATCGGCGCGGGAGCACGTTGGTATACCAACCTGCTAGACTCGCCGGACCGAGCCGCGACAGCGGCGCATCGACGACAACGAGGAAGGGTCGGGCCGATGGGAAAGACGCTCGCCGAGAAGGTGTGGGACGACCACGTCGTGGTCAAGGGCGAGGACGGCAACCCCGACCTCCTCTACATCGACCTCCACCTCGTGCACGAGGTCACGAGTCCGCAGGCGTTCGACGGCCTGCGCCAGGCCGGCAGGCCGGTGCGCCGCCTGGACCTGACGATCGCGACCGAGGACCACAACACCCCGACCCTCGCGATCGACCGTCCGATCGCGGACCCGACCAGCCGGACCCAGATCGAGACGCTCCGTCGCAACTGCGAGGAGTTCGGCGTCCGCCTGCACTCCCTGGGCGACAAGGAGCAGGGCATCGTCCACGTGGTCGGTCCCCAGCTCGGCCTGACCATGCCCGGCATCACGGTGGTCTGCGGCGACTCGCACACCAGCACGCACGGGGCGTTCGGTGCGATGGCGTTCGGCATCGGGACGTCCGAGGTCGAGCACGTCCTCGCGACCCAGACCCTGCCGCTCAAGCCCTTCAAGACCATGGCGATCACGGTCGAGGGCACGCTGCGTCCGGGCGTGACGGCGAAGGACATCATCCTCGCCGTCATCGCGAAGATCGGCACCGGCGGCGGGCAGGGCTACGTGCTCGAGTACCGCGGCTCGGCGATCCGTGCCCTCTCGATGGAGGGCCGCATGACGATCTGCAACATGTCGATCGAGGCCGGTGCCCGCGCCGGCATGGTCGCCCCCGACCAGACCACCTACGACTACGTGCAGGGTCGCGACCACGCCCCGACCGGCCAGGACTGGGACGACGCCGTCGCGTACTGGGACACCCTGTCGACCGACGACGACGCGGTGTTCGACGCCGAGGTCTTCATCGACGCCGACGAGCTCGAGCCCTTCGTCACCTGGGGCACCAACCCCGGCCAGGGCGTCTCGCTGTCCGAGAGCGTGCCGTCGCCCGCCGACTTCGACGACCCGAACGACCAGGCCGCCGCGCAGCGTGCGCTGGAGTACATGGACATCGCGGCCGGTACCCCGATGAAGGACATCGCCGTCGACGCGGTCTTCATGGGGTCGTGCACGAACTCGCGCATCGAGGACCTGCGGGCCTTCGCGTCGATCATCCAGGGCCGCAAGAAGGCCGACGGGGTCCGGGTCATGGTCGTGCCGGGGTCCGCACGGGTCCGGCTCGAGGCCGAGGCCGAGGGGCTGGACAAGGTCATCACGGAGTTCGGCGCCGAGTGGCGGTTCGCCGGCTGCTCGATGTGCCTCGGCATGAACCCCGACCAGCTGGCACCGGGGGAGCGCTGCGCGAGCACGTCGAACCGCAACTTCGAGGGGCGTCAGGGCAAGGGCGGGCGCACCCACCTGGTGTCGCCGCTCGTGGCCGCGGCGACCGCCGTGCGTGGCACGCTCTCCAGCCCGTGGGACCTGGAGACGTCCGAGTCGAACGCCGTCCTGGAAGGGGCAATCTGATGGACAAGATCACCACCGTCACCGGGATCGCCGCACCGCTCAAGCGGTCCAACGTCGACACCGACCAGATCATCCCCGCGGTCTACCTCAAGCGGGTCACGAAGACCGGCTTCGAGGACGCCCTGTTCTCCGGCTGGCGCCAGGACCCCGACTTCGTGCTGAACCAGCCCGAGTACCAGGGCGCGAAGGTCCTGGTGGCAGGCCCGGACTTCGGCACCGGCTCGTCGCGTGAGCACGCCGTCTGGGCACTGCGTGACTTCGGCTTCGCGGTCGTCATCTCGCCTCGCTTCGCCGACATCTTCAAGGGCAACGCGGGCAAGCAGGGACTGGTCACCGCGATCGTGACCGAATCGGAAGTCGAGCGGCTCTGGGCCGAGATCGAGCGGAACCCGGGGGTGTCGGCGACCGTGGACCTGGTGGCGCAGCGCGTGTCGCTCGGGGATGTGGACGTCCCCTTCGAGATCGACGCTTACACTCGTTGGCGGTTGATGGAAGGGCTCGACGACATCGGGCTCACCCTCCGTGACGAGACCTCGATCACGGAGTTCGAATCCCGCCGCTCCCGTTGGCGGCCGAAGACATTGCCGGTGAAGTAGTGAACTCTCTCGTACAGGACGCAGCGGCCGCAGGGGCGCGCGTGGGCCTCAAGTCGGACGAGATCGTCATCCGCGGGGGCAAGCCGCTCGTGGGACGCATCGAGGTCCGCGGGGCGAAGAACCTCGCGACCAAGGCCATGGTGGCGTCGCTGCTCGGTGACACCCCGTCGATCCTCAAGGACGTCCCGGACATCTCCGACGTCAAGGTCGTCCGCGGGCTGCTCGAGGTGCACGGCGTGCGCATCACCGATCCTGCACGAGGCGAGCTCATCCTCGACCCGTCGAACGTCGAGTCGGCGCACTTCGCCGAGATCGACGCCCACGCCGGTTCGAGCCGCATCCCGATCCTGTTCTGCGGTCCGCTGCTGCACAAGCTCGGCGAGGCGTTCATCCCGGACCTCGGTGGCTGCCGCATCGGCGACCGCCCGATCGACTTCCACCTCGACGCCCTCCGTGCCATGGGCGCGGTCGTCGACAAGCAGGTCAACGGCATCCACCTCACCGCCCCGGACGGCCTCAAGGGCGCGTACATCGAGCTGCCGTACCCGAGCGTCGGCGCCACCGAGCAGGTCCTGCTGTCCGCGACCCTCGCCGAGGGCGTCACGGAGCTCCGGAACGCCGCGATCGAGCCCGAGATCATGGACCTCATCGCGATCCTGCAGAAGATGGGCGCCATCGTCTCGGTCGAGCCGAACCGCGTCATCTTCATCGAGGGCGTGCAGTCGCTCCGCGGCTACACGCACCGTGCGATCAACGACCGCAACGAGGCCGCCAGCTGGGCCTCCGCCGCGCTCGCGACCAACGGCGACATCTTCGTCGAGGGCGCGAAGCAGCAGGAACTCATGACGTTCCTCAACGTCTTCCGCAAGGTCGGCGGCGGGTTCGACATCCAAGAGGACGGCATCCGCTTCTACCGCGAGCTCGAGGTCCTCAAGCCGGTCGTCATCGAGACGGACGTGCACCCCGGGTTCATGACGGACTGGCAGCAGCCGCTCGTCGTGGCCCTGACCCAGGCCGCCGGGCAGAGCATCGTGCACGAGACCGTGTACGAGAACCGCTTCGGCTTCACCGACGCCCTGAACGAGATGGGCGCGGACATCGTCGTCCACAAGGAGGGCCTGCCCGGGCACGACCGTCGCGTCGCCCGCCGTCCCTTCGAGCAGGCCGCGGTCATCACCGGCCCGACGACGCTCCACGCCGCCAACGTCCGCGTGCCGGACCTCCGCGGCGGCTTCAGCCACCTCATCGCGGCACTCACCGCCGAGGGCGAGTCCCACATCACGAACGTCGGCATCATCAGCCGCGGCTACGAGCACTTCATCCCGAAGCTGCGCAAGCTCGGCGCCGACTTCGACTTCGCGGGCTAGCGCGGTGACTGCTGCTCCGGCACCTCGCGGTGACGGTGAGGGCCAGGAGGCGCGGCGCGCCTCCGCCTCGCAGGTCACCACCGGCATGCCCGTCCCTGGGCGCCGGTGGCGTCGCGGCGAGCTGAACACGGCCTTCCGGATCCTCGCGACCGTGGTCATCCCGACCTTCCGCTTCTCCGCGCGCTACCACTGGCACGGACCGAACCGGTTGCCGGCCGAGGGCGCGTTCGTGCTCGCACCGAACCACTTCACCAACATCGACCCGCTCGTCGTCGGCACGGCGGTCTGGCTGTCCCGTCGGGCACCGCGGTTCCTCGCGAAGGCGTCGCTCTTCAAGGTCCCGGTCTTCGGCAAGATCATGTCCGGCATGGGCCAGATCCCCGTCGAGCGTTCCGGCCGTACCCGGCTGAGCGACCCGCTCGGTGGCGGCCGGTCCCTCATCGAGCAGGGCGGCGCCATCATCGTCTACCCCGAGGGCACGCTCACCCGTGACCCGGACCTGTGGCCGATGCGCGGCAAGACCGGCGCGGTGCGGATCGCGCTCGAGAACGACGTGCCGCTCATCCCGATGGCCCACTGGGGCACGCAGAACATCATGGCGCGGTACGGCAAGAAGCTCCGGCTCATCCCGCCGTCGCGCGTGGACGTCATCGTCGGCGACCCCGTCGACCTGTCGGCGTACCGCGGCAAGCCGATCGACCAGCAGGTGCTCGTCGAGGCGACCGAGCTGCTCATGCGGCACATCACCGCGCTGCTCGAGGAGCTCCGCGGGCAGCAGGCACCCCCGACCCGCTGGGACCCGGCGGCGAACAACCAGAAGGAGACCGGCCGGTTTGAGTGAGCAGCGACCGGGCCTCCGCCCGCACGATGACCACCCGGACCCCGCGGTCGCAGCCCCCGGAGCGGTGGACACCGCCGCGATCCGCGTGGTCATGCAGTCGACCGACAAGCCGCGCGTCGCCGTCATCGGTGCCGGCAGCTGGGGGACCACGTTCGCCAAGGTCCTCGCCGAGGGCGGTGCGGACACGGTCGTGTGGGCACGTCGCCCCGAGGTCGCGCGCGAGATCACCGAGACCAAGCGCAACTCGGAGTACCTGCCCGGCATCAACCTCCCGCGCACCCTGACCGCCTCGACGTCGCTGTCCGCCGTGCTCGACGGCGCCCAGCAGGTGTACGTGTCGGTGCCGTCGCAGACCCTGCGGTCGAACCTCGACGCGATCGCGCCGCTGCTCGCGCCGGGGGTGCCCGTGGTGAGCCTGATGAAGGGCGTCGAGAAGGCGACCGGTCTGCGGATGAGCGAGGTCCTGCTCCAGGGCCTCGGCATCGACCAGGACCGCATCGCCGTCGCGAGCGGCCCGAACCTGGCGCTGGAGATCGCCCGTCGGCAGCCCACCGCGGCCGTCGTGTCCTCGTCGTCGGCCGAGACCGCCAGCGCGGTGGCCGCCGTCGCCACGAACCCGTACTTCCGGTCGTTCATCAACACCGACGTCATCGGCACCGAGTTCGGCGGCGTGCTGAAGAACCTCATCGCCGTGGCGATCGGCATCGTCGACGGCGTCGGCTACGGCGAGAACACGAAGGCGTCGATCATCACGCGCGGGCTCGCCGAGATGACCGACTTCGCGGTGTCGCTCGGCGCGCAGCCCTCGACGCTGTCCGGGCTCGCCGGTCTCGGCGACCTCATCGCCACGTGCCAGTCACCGCTCTCGCGGAACAACACCGCGGGGCGGCTGCTCGGCCAGGGGTACCGGTTCGACGAGGTCGTGCGCCAGATGAACCAGACCGCCGAGGGGCTCGCCTCGGTCGCGCCGATCCTCGAGCTCGCCGCGGCGAACGGCGTCGACATGCCCATCGTGGGGCAGGTCGCCGAGGTGCTCGCCGGTAGGCTCGATCCGCGCAACATCGCGCCGCACCTCACCGAGACCGACGAACCCCAGGGCGAGTGACCGGTCCGACCCCGACCAGCAAGAGGACTGCCATGCCCACGATCGCACCCGTGCCACCGACGACCGTCGCCGTGCTGTTCGGCGGCCGTTCGAGCGAGCACGAGATCAGCTGCGTGACCGCCGGCGGGATCATGGACGTCGTCGACCGTGCCGAGTACGACCTCGTGCCGATCGGCATCACGAAGGACGGGGCGTTCACGCTCCAGCCCGACGACCCTGCGCAGTGGGCGCTCCGTGACGGCACGCTCCCGACCGTGCCCGACAACGGCACCCGCGTGGCGTTCCCGACGTCGCCGGCGACGAACGAGCTCGTGGTCTCGCACCCGGACGGCTCCGTCACGACGATCGCGGTCGACATCGTCTTCCCGATCCTGCACGGCCCGTTCGGCGAGGACGGCACCGTCCAGGGGCTGCTCGAGATCGCCGGTCTGCCGTACGTCGGCGACGGGGTGCTCGCGAGCGCCCTGGCCATGGACAAGCACGTCGCCAAGGCGGTCCTCGAGCACGCCGGGCTCCGGGTCGCGCCGTGGACGACCGTGCTCCGTCGCGAGTGGTCGGCCGACCCGGTCGACGTCGCCGAGGCGATCGCCGCGCACGGGTGGCCGCTCTTCGTGAAGCCGGCACGTGCGGGCTCCAGCATGGGGGTGTCCCGCGTGGACGGTCCCGACGAGCTCGGTGCCGCGATGGACCTGGCGTTCGAGCACGACTCCAAGGTCATCGTCGAGCCGCGGGTGATCGGGCGCGAGGTCGAGGTCGCGGTGCTCGAGGGTCGTGACGGAGTCCCGCGCACGAGCCTGCCGGGCGAGATCGTCGTCGCCGAGGACGGCTTCTACGACTTCGCGTCGAAGTACCTCGGCGGTGACGAGTCGCTGCTCTGCCCGGCCCCGCTCACCGAGGCGCAGACGGACGAGATCCGGTCGATCGGCGCCCGGGCGTTCGAGGCGATCGGCGGCTCCGGGCTCGCCCGCGTCGACTGCTTCCTGACCGACGACGGCTTCGTGGTGAACGAGGTCAACACGATGCCGGGGTTCACGCCGCTGTCGATGTACCCGCGCTGCTGGGCGGCGTCGGGCGTGTCCTACGGCGAGCTCGTCCGCGAGCTCATCGAGCTGGGGCGCGCCGCCGTCCGCTGACCCGGGCCTACTGGTCGACGTCGGACGGGTCCAGGCACTGGTGCCCGTCCTTCGGGAGCGTCGACACCGCGTCGGTGACGTCCTGCACGACCTGGTTCGTGGTCTTCGTCGCGTCGATGACGAGCTGGACCGCCGGCGACCGCCCGAAGGTCGTGTAGACGATCTGCCCGCCACGGTCGTCCCGGATCCAGTCGACGTCACCGAGCGAGAAGCACGGCAGGTCGGAGACCGTCGGGACGGCCACGCCGCAGTGGTACAGGGCCACCTCGGGGTCGCCCCACGCCGCCGTCGACTGGGCGTTCGTGTTCCGCAGGTCGAACTTCGAGTCGACCGCTGCCGGCAGCCGGACCTGCACCGCTGCGCACGCGGCGGCGTCGGCTGAGGGCGCCGGGGACATCGCGACGGCGTTCGTGCAGCCGGTCAGACCGGCCGCGAGGGCGATCACGACGCCCACGATCGCGGTCTTCCGGGTGGGGCGGCGCACGGTGTCCATCGACGTCCAGGCTACCGTTCTCGTGTGGACGCGACGTACGACGCCTGGGCCGGACCGACCGTGGGGGAGCTCGGCGAACTCGTCGTCCTCGACCGCATCGTGCGCCGGTTGCCCGCCGGAGCGCCGCTGCTCGGCCCCGGCGACGACTGCGCGGTCGTGGCGGCCCCGGACGGCCGGTTCGTGGTGACCACGGACATGATGGTGCACGGGCCGGACTTCCGCTGGGCCTGGTCCGCACCCGAGGACGTCGGGTGGAAGGCCGCGGCGACGAACCTGTCCGACGTCGCCGCGATGGGTGCGGTGCCGACCGGCCTCGTGATCGCCTTGGCGGCGCCACAGGACACCCCCGTGGCGGTGCTCGAGGCCTTCGCGGACGGGGTGCGCCTGGCCGTCGACGCCCTGGCGCCCGGCTGCGGCGTCATCGGCGGGGACCTCTCCACGTCGTCGGCGTTCACGGTGTCGGTGACGGCGTTCGGCGACCTCGAGGGCCGTGCCCCCGTCGTCCGCTCGGGTGCCCGCCCCGGGGACGTCCTCGCCGTCTCGGGGGAGCTCGGACCGGCGGCGCGCGGGTTGACGCGGCTCTTCCGCGAGGGTGTGGACGCCGGCGGCGAACCCTCCCGCGACGCGGTCGTGGCGAGCGGCGCGGACACGGACCCCGACGTCGGACGACAGCGGCGCCCGGTCCCGCCGATCGCGGACGGGCCACGCGCGGCGTCCGCGGGGGCGACGGCGATGCTCGACCTCTCCGACGGGCTGGCGATCGACGCCGGACGGCTCGCCCGGGCCAGCGGGGTGACACTGGCGCTCGACGAGGCCTCCGACAGCGGGCACGTCATCGACGAGGTGGCGCTGCACGGCGGTGAGGACCACGGGCTGCTCGCCGCGTTCCCGCCCGGTGTCCCGCTGCCCGGGGGGTTCCGTCGGATCGGCGTCGTGCTCGACCGGGGCGACGCGGACCTCGTGCGCGGGGGAGTGCCCGTGCCGACGACCGGGTGGGACCCCTACGCCGACTGGGACGGCGCGGCCGGCTGACCGGCTCGCGGGCGCGGGCGCGGCGTCAGGCGGCGGCGACCACGGCCTCCCACGCGACGGTCTCGCCGTAGCTCCGCTTGCTGAACGGCTCGAGCCCCGCGGGCCAGGTCGGCTCGGGGGAGCGCTTGCTCCGCTCCACGACGACCACCGCGGCCGCCGTGAGCCGGGGCACGAGCGTCTCGAGCACCTCGGCCAGCTCGTGCTCGGTGACGTCGTACGGCGGGTCGATGAACACCAGGTCGAACGTCCGCACGGTGCCGCGCAGGTACCCGAGCACCGGCTGCGGCTGCACGTCGATCCGCACCCCGGGAACCCGCTGCTGCACGGCCTTCGCGTTCGCCCGGCAGGCCTGCGCCGCCGCCGACGCCCGGTCGACGAGCACGACCTCGACCGCACCGCGGGACGCCGCCTCGAGCCCGAGGGCACCCGTGCCGGCGTACAGGTCCGCGACGGAGGTGTCGTCGACGAGCCCGCGTGCCTCGAGCGACGAGAACAGTGCCTCGCGCACCCGGTCGCTCGTCGGCCGTGTGCCGGACTTCGGCACCCGGAGCGTCGTGGAGCCGGCGGCGCCGGCGATGATGCGGGTCATGCAGCCACCGTAGCGGGCCGCCGCGCGCTCGAGGCGTTCTCCACAGGCGGTCCAGGAGGCGCGGATCGCGTCGGTGCCGCCGGGTACCGTTGACGTGTGGTCACGACCGGAACGACAACCGAGCCGGCGGTGCCGGACCTCGGCCCCGCACCGCTCGACGCGCGGTTGTCGACCGTCCTCGGCGGACGGACGGCGAGCGCGATCGAGAAGGCGTTCGGGTACCGCACGGTCGGCGAGTTCCTCGAGCACGCGCCCCGGCGCTACGCCGAACGCGGTGCCCTGACCGCGCTCGACTCCCTCGCGATCGGCGAGTCGGTGACGATCGTGGCCGAGGTCGTCGACGTCCGCGAACGGACGATGCGTGCGCGCCGCGGGTCGATCCTCGAAGCCAAGATCGGCGACGGCAAGGGGCTGCTCACCCTGACGTTCTTCAACCAGGGCTGGCGGACGAAGGACCTCGTGCCCGGTGCCCGCGGCATCTTCTCCGGCAAGGTCGGCGACTACCGCGGTGCACGGCAGCTCGCCCACCCCGACTACGAGCTGTTCGACCGCGACGACCCCCGGGCGACGGCGGACCCCGAGTCCGAGGAAGCCATCCGCTTCTCCCGCCAGCCGATCCCGATCTACCCGGCGACGTCGACGCTGACCTCGTGGCAGATCGCCAAGTCGATGGCGATCGTGCTCGACACGCTGCCCGACGTCCCGGACCCGATCCCCGCCCGGGTGCGGATCCGGCTCGACCTCGTGCCGTTCCGCAAGGCCCTCGAACTCCTGCACCGCCCCGAGAAGGTCGCGGACTTCAAGCGCGCGCAGGACGCCCTCCGCTACCGCGAGGCGTTCGTGCTCCAGACCGCCCTCGTGCAGCGCCGGATCGCCGCGCGCGCCACCGCCGCCACGCCGCGCTCCGCCTCGTCCGGCGGGATCCTCGAACGCTTCGACGCCACGCTGCCGTTCACGCTCACGGACGACCAGCGGTCGGTCGGCGCCGAGATCGCGCACGACCTGGCGGCGGACTGGCCGATGCACCGCCTCGTGCAGGGCGAGGTCGGCTCCGGCAAGACCCTCGTGGCGATCCGGGCGATGCTCACCGTGGCCGAGTCCGGCGGGCAGTCGGCGCTCATCGCCCCGACCGAGGTCCTCGCGGCGCAGCACCTCCGGTCGATCGTGAAGTTCCTCGGCCCCGACCTCGCGGCCGAGCTCCGGCCGGTGATCCTCACGGGGTCGCAGTCGACGGACGAACGGCGGCGGGCCCTGCTCGCAGCGGCGTCCGGCAGCTCGCGGCTCGTGGTCGGCACGCACGCGCTCCTCGGCGACCGGGTCGACTTCGCCGAGCTCGGCCTCGTCGTGGTGGACGAGCAGCACCGCTTCGGGGTCGAACAGCGCGAGGCCCTCCGCACGAAGGGGGCCACACCGCCGCACGTGCTCGTCCTCACCGCGACGCCCATCCCGCGCACGGTGGCGATGACGGTGTTCGGCGACCTCGACGTCTCGACGATCACCGGGCTGCCCTCCGGCCGCGCCGGCGTCGAGACCTTCACGGTCCCGCTCGCCGAGCACCCGGGCTGGGAGTCCCGCATCTGGACCCGCATGGCCGAGGAACTCGCCGACGGCCGACAGGCCTTCGTGGTGTGCCCGGCGATCGACGACGCTCACACGGAAGACGACGGCGAGCCCGACCCGGCGAACGACGACGCCCCGAAGCGCGCCCCGGCCACCGTGCTCGCCACGGCGGAACGCATGCGGACGATGCCGGTCCTCGCCGACCGCCGGATCGAGGTCCTGCACGGCCGCATGACGGCGGACGAGAAGGACCGGGTGATGACCTCCTTCGCGGCCGGAACGGTCGACGTGCTCGTGGCCACGACCGTGATCGAGGTCGGCGTCGACGTGCCGAACGCCTCGATGATGGCCGTGCTCGACGCCGACCGGTTCGGCGTCTCGCAGCTCCACCAGCTCCGCGGGCGCATCGGCCGCGGCCAGTACGCCGGCGTGTGCCTGCTCGTGACCGCGGCCGAGGCCGAGACGACCTCGCGGGAACGGGTCGACGCGGTGTCGGCGTCCGACGACGGGTTCGAGCTCGCGCGGGTCGACCTCGAGCTCCGGCGCGAGGGCGACGTGCTCGGCGAACGGCAGTCGGGCGGGCGGTCGTCGCTCAACCTCCTGCGCGTCGTGGAGCACGCCGACCTCATCGTCGACGCGCGCGAGGAAGCCGAGCGCGTGCTGGAGCCCGATCCGCAGCTCGACGGGCACCCCGCGCTCCGCGAAGCCCTGGCCCGGCGGCTCGACGAGTCCGACGCCGCGTTCCTCGGCAAGAACTGAACGCCGGTATCGTCGCTGGCATGGCGCAGATCGCGGTGGTCCCCGGTTCCTTCGATCCCGTGACCCTCGGGCACCTCGACGTGATCGGGCGTGCGGCGGGGCTCTTCGACGAGGTGCACGTGCTCGTCGTGCACAACCCCGACAAGCGGCCCGCGATGTTCGACGCGGTCGACCGTGTCCGCCTCATCGAGGAGTCGCTCGTCGAGACGGGCGTGTCCGACAACGTCCGGGTCGGGGAGTGGACCTCGGGGTTGCTCGTCGACTACTGCCGGCAGGTCGGTGCGAAGGTCCTCGTCAAGGGCGTCCGATCCGGCGAGGACGTCGCGTACGAGACCCCGATGGCGATCATGAACCGCCACCTCGCCGACGTCGAGACGGTGTTCCTGCTGCCGGAGGCCGCCCGCGCCCACGTGTCGAGCTCGCTCATCCGTCAGGTGGCGTCCCTCGGCGGCGACGTGACCCCGTACGTGCCGCAGGTGGTCGCGGCGGCCCTCCACGAGCACACCGGACGCTGAGCGCCGGACGCACGGAACCGGACACGCCCGCCCCCGCCTCGACTCGCAGGCCGGAGCGATGTAGGCTTGTCGATCGTGTCTTCCCACGTGAACAGCCCCTACGCCCTGCGCGTGCGCGACCTCGCGCACCGGCCGGGCGAGATGCGCGAGCACTCGCTCGACATCGCGGTGCCGGATGCGATGGGAGCGGGTGTCATCTCCGTCCGCGAAGGCGCCGAGATGCACATCGACCTCCGGCTCGAGGGCCTGCACGAGGGCGTCCTCGTCTCCGGGCACGCCAGCGCCGAGGCCGAGGGCGAGTGCTCCCGGTGCCTCATCGACATCAGCGAGCCCGTCGAGGTCGATTTCGCCGAGCTGTTCGCGTATGATGCCTCGGAGGATTTCGACTTCTTCGTTCACGATGACCACGTGGATTGTGAACAGGTCGTTCGAGATGCGGTGGTGCTGGCGCTGCCGTTCCAGCCGGTCTGCCGACCGGACTGCCCAGGCCTCGACCCGGTGACGGGCGAGCGACTGGCCGACATCGGCGAGCAGCGCGCTCACGAGGTCCTGGACCCGCGGTGGGCTGCGCTGAGCGGCATCACCCTCGACGACGCGACGAGCGGCGGCGAGGACACCGACGCAGCCAGCACGACCACGCCCCAGACCACCGAGGGTCAGGAGCGGTCCGACGCCGACCAGGCCGACTGACCGCCGCCCCTCGCCACTGACCACCGACCAACCGAAAGAGAACCACCATGGCCGTTCCCAAGCGCAAGCAGTCCCGTGCCAACACGCACGCCCGTCGTTCGCAGTGGAAGGCCGCGCCGGTCCAGCTCGTGAAGACGATCGAGAACGGCAAGGTCACCTACAGCCTCCCGCACCGCGCGAAGGTCGTCGAGGACTCCGCCGGCACGCCCCTGTACATGGAGTACAAGGGCCGCAAGGTCGCCGACGTCTGATCGGACCACACGCATGACAGCGACGTCCGGCGCCACGGGGTCCCGCCCCGTGGGGCCGGACGTCGTTCGTCTGCAGGGGATCCTCGGGGCCGACATCGACCTCGAGCTCCTGCAGCTCGCCCTGACCCACCGCTCGTACGCGTACGAGCACGGTGGCATCGGGCACAACGAACGCCTCGAGTTCCTCGGGGACTCGATCCTCGGCCAGGCCGTGACCGTGAAGCTCTACCGGTCCTTCCCCGACCTCGACGAAGGCGACCTCGCCAAGCGGCGCGCGAGCCTGGTGTCGACGGTCGCCCTCGCCGAGATCGCCCGCATGATCGGGCTCGGACAGTACCTCCGGCTCGGCAAGGGTGAAGAGCAGACCGGTGGCCGCGACAAGTCGTCAATCCTCGCCGACACGGTCGAGGCCGTGATCGGCGCGACCTACCTCTCCGCCGGCCCCGACCCGGCGACCGAGCTGGTGCTCCGGCTGGTCGAACCGCTCCTCATCGACCCGGACCGCTTCGGCGCCGCGATGGACCCGAAGACGAGCCTGCAGGAACTCGCGTCGAGCCTGTCGCTCGGCAACCCGTCGTACCGCGTGACCGAGGCCGGTCCCGACCACGACAAGACCTTCCACGCCACGGTCGTGCTCCAGGGCGAGGACGTCTCCACCGGCACCGGGTCGAGCAAGAAGACCGCCGAGATGGCAGCGGCGCTCCAGGCGTGGACGCAGCTCTCCGGCCGGGCGGCCTGACCGCGTGCCCGAACTGCCCGAGGTCGAGGTCGTCCGCGCCGGCCTCGAACCCGCCGTCAGCGGCGCGCGGGTCCTGCACGTGGACGTCGTCGACGACCGGGCACTGACCCGCCACGACGGTCCGGCCGAGGACTTCGCCGACCGCCTGACCGGTCGCACCATCGCCGCCGCGGTCCGTCGTGGCAAGTTCCTCTGGATGCCCCTGCAGCCCGAGCACGAGGGCGACCGACCCGAGGCCCTCGTGGCCCACCTCGGCATGAGCGGTCAGATCCTGCTCGGCCGCGGGCGCGAGGCGGCGAAGCACCGACGGATCCTCCTCGACGTCCAGCCCACCGGCACCGACCGCGACGGCTCCCCGGAGCCCCCGGTCGAGCTCGAGTTCGTCGACCAGCGCACGTTCGGCTCGATGGCGATCGACGAGATGGTCCCGACGATCGACGGGGCGCCGGCCGGTTCCGCCGGACACGTCGACGAGGTCGATCCCGACGCCGTGTGGCGCCGGAGCATCCCGAAGCAGGTGTCGCACATCGCACGCGACCCGCTCGACCCCGCGTTCGACGACGACCGCTTCATCGCCGCCGCCCGGAAGCGCTCGAGCGGCATCAAGCGCGTCCTGCTCGACCAGGGCGTCGTGAGCGGCATCGGGAACATCTACGCCGACGAGTCCCTCTGGGCGGCCAGGCTGCACTACGACCGGCCGGCCGAGCGGCTGACCCGCGCCGACCTGCACGGCCTCCTGGCCGAGGTGCGGCACGTCCTCGGCCGTGCGCTGGAGGACGGCGGCACGAGCTTCGACGCGCAGTACGTCAACGTGAACGGGCAGTCCGGGTACTTCTCGCAGCGGTTGCACGTGTACGGGCAGCAGGGGAAGCCGTGCCCCCGGTGCGGCACCACGATCGTGCGTGAGGCCTTCATGAACCGATCGAGCCACATCTGCCCCGTGTGCCAACCACGCCCACGCCGTCGCACGCGTTAGCCTGACGCCCAACCAGAGCATCCGGAGACCGCATGTACTTGAAGAGCCTGACCATCAAGGGGTTCAAGTCCTTCGCGCAGCCGACGACGTTCGCGTTCGAACCGGGCGTCACGTGCATCGTCGGCCCGAACGGCTCCGGCAAGTCCAACGTCGTGGACGCCCTCGCCTGGGTGATGGGGGAGCAGGGGGCGAAGACCCTCCGTGGCGGCAAGATGGAGGACGTCATCTTCGCGGGCACCTCGACGCGCGGTCCGCTCGGCCGTGCGCAGGTGCTGCTGACGATCGACAACGCCGACGGCCTGCTGCCGATCGAGTACTCCGAGGTCACGATCTCCCGCACGCTCTTCCGCAACGGCGGCAGCGAGTACGCGATCAACGGCGAGAACTGCCGTCTGCTCGACGTCCAGGAGCTCCTGAGCGACACCGGCCTCGGCCGTGAGATGCACGTCATCGTCGGCCAGGGCCAGCTCGACAAGGTCCTGCACGCGACGCCCGAGGACCGCCGCGGCTTCATCGAGGAGGCCGCCGGCATCCTGAAGCACCGTCGACGCAAGGAGAAGACCCTCCGCAAGCTCGACGCGATGCAGACGAACCTGACGCGCCTGTCCGACCTCGCGGGGGAGATCCGCCGCCAGCTGAAGCCCCTCGGACGCCAGGCTGAGGTCGCGCGCAAGGCCCAGTCGGTCGCCGCGGTCGCCCGTGACGCCAAGGCCCGCATCCTCGCCGACGACGTCGTCCGCCTGCGCCGCGAGCTCCACGAGCACCAGGAGGTCGAGGCCGGCCGCAAGTCCGAGCGCATCGTGCTGCAGGAACGGCTCGACCAGACCCGTGCCCGCCAGCAGCACGTCGAGCAGAGCATGGTCGGCGACGACGTCGACCGCGCCCGCACGGTGGTGCACCGGCTGGAGAGCGTGCAGGAGCGGCTCCGCGGCCTGTCGAGCCTGGCGAACCAGCGCCTGATGTTCCTCGCCCAGCAGGCCGACGCGCCGCAGCAGGGCCCCACGATCACGCCGGAGCAGGTGCAGGGCGTCCGGAACGAAGCCGACCGGCTCGAGGCGCAGGCGGCGGAGATGACCGGCGGCACGGCGGTGGCGGCGCAGCGGGTGCAGGCGGCCCGTGCGGAGCTCGACGCCCTCGACGAACGGATCGCCGCCCAGGCAGCCCTCGTCTCGCAGCACGACCTCGAGGCCCAGCGCCTCGGGTCTGCGGTGGACGTGGCGACGTCGAAGCGTGGCTCCGCGGTGGCCGACCGGGAACGGCGCGAGCGGGCGCTGGCGGAGGCGGGGGAGCGGTCCGAACGGGCGGCTGCGGCCCTCGCCGAACTCGGGACCGATCCGTCCGAGGGCATCGACGAGGACGCGCTGACCGCCGCGCTCGAGACCGCCCGCGAGCAGCAGGAGGCGGCGCAGTCAGCACGTGACGAGCTGCGCGACCGCCTGCACGCCCTCGAGCGCGAACGGGACGCCCTGGACGCCCGTGTCGCCGCGCTCGGCATGTCGATCGACGTCCGTGACGGTTCGCAGGCACTCATCGAGGCCGGGCGCGACGGCATCGTGGGTCGCCTCGCGGACCGTCTCAGCGTGACGCCCGGGTTCGAAGGGGCGATCGCGATCGCCCTCGACGGGCTCGCCGACGCCGTCCTCGCCGACGACCGGTCCGTCGCGCTCGACGCCGTCGCGCACGCCCGCACCGAGGACATCGGACGCATCGACGTCGTGGTCGCCGACGCCGACGCCCCGCCGTCCGGACTGCCCGAGCGGCTCCCGGCCGGGGTCCGCCGCGCACTCGACCTCGTGCAGGGTCCGCCGGCGATCGCCGCGATCCTGCGGGACACGCTCGTCGCCGACACCGACGGGGTCGACCTGGAGGCGGTGCTCACCGCCGCCCCGCAGGCCACGGTGGTGACGCGGTCCGGTGACCTCGTCCGTGCGGTCCGCGTGACGGGCGGCGGGGAGCGCGTGACCTCGCGCATCGAACTCGTCGCGGAACGCGACGACGCCGTGACCCGCCGCGACGCGATCGCGCGCGACGCCGAGGACGCGGCCACGCGCCTCCAGGCCGCCCGTACCGCCGTCGAGGACGCACGTCGTGCGGCGGACGACGCGGACGCTGCCTCGCGCGCCCACGCCCGGGCGAAGGCGGAGTACGACCGGACCAGCGCGTCGACCCGCGCGAAGGTGGAGAACGCCGCCGCCGAGGTCGAGCGACTGCGCGCGGCCCTCGCCGAGACCGACGGCGCCGTCGAGGCTGCCGAGGCGGCCCTGGCCGAGGCGGAACGCGCACGCCAGGAGTTCGCCGACCGTCCGCGCCCCGTCGTCGACGCGTCCGAGCGCCCCGGGTTGCAGGACGCGCTCGAGGCCGCACGTGCCGCCGAGATCGAGCAGCGCATCCAGGTCGAGACCGTCCGCGAGCGTGTCCGTGCGGAGCGGACCCGCGCCGACCAGCTGGAGCGGCAGCTCGAGGCCGAACGCGCCGCAGCGGCGGAGGCCGCACGACTCGCCGTGATCCGCCGTGGCCAGATCGCCGTCGCCGAGGACGTGCTCGCCGACCTGCCCGGGCTGCTCGGTGCCGTCGACCGGTCCCTCGCCGAGGCCCGCGTGCAGCTCGCAACCGAAGAGGCCGAGCGGTCGAAGCGGAACACCGAGCTCCAGACGATCCGGAACGAGGAGCGCGAGCTCCGCGACCGCCTCCAGTCCATCACCGACGGCGTGCACTCGCTCGAGATGGAGATCTACGAGAAGAAGCTGCACGTGTCCGGCGTGCTCGACCGGGCGCAGAGCGAGCTCGGGCTCGTCGAGGCCGTGCTCGTCGCCGAGTACGGGCCGCACGTGCCGGTGCCGGTGGACGTCCTGATCGACCCCCGGGTCCTCGCCCGGAAGCACCGCGACGCCGAGCGCGCGGCCGCTGCCGCCGCGGCCCTGGACGGCTCCGCGCCGGAGGCGACGGTGGAGGACGGGGCCGAGCCGCGCCTCCAGTCCGACGACTCGCCGACCGACGCCGATTCGCCGACCGACGCCGACGACGACCTGGTCGAACTGGTCGACGCCGAGTCGACGCTCCCGGGCGGCCCCGCCCTGCCCGAGTTCGACGCCACCGAGGACGTCGACCCCGCCGACGTCGAGACGGTGCCGTACGTCCGCGCCGAGCAGGAGCGACGGCTCAAGGCGGCCGAGCGGGACCTCGGCCAGCTCGGCAAGGTGAACCCGCTCGCGCTCGAGGAGTTCCAGGCGCTCGAACAGCGTCACGCGTTCCTCGCCGAGCAGCTCGAGGACCTGCAGAAGACCCGGACCGACCTCATGACGATCATCGACGAGCTCGACCAGAAGATGCAGACGATCTTCGAGTCCGCGTTCGACGACACGAAGGAGGCGTTCGACGTCATCTTCCCGATCCTCTTCCCCGGCGGCTCCGGGTCGATCACGCTGACGAACCCCGACGACCTGCTGAACACCGGCATCGAGGTGCAGGTGAAGCCCGCCGGCAAGAAGATCGACCGGCTGACCCTGCTGTCCGGCGGCGAGCGGTCCCTGGCCGCGGTGGCGTTGCTCGTGGCGATCTTCACCGCCCGCCCGTCGCCGTTCTACATCATGGACGAGGTCGAGGCGGCGCTCGACGACGCCAACCTCGGGCGGCTGTTGACGGTGTTCGAGCGGCTGCGGGCGTCGTCGCAGCTCATCGTGATCACGCACCAGAAGCGCACGATGGAGATCGCCGACGCGCTGTACGGGGTCTCGATGCGGCAGGACGGCGTCTCCGCCGTCGTCGGCCAGCGCGTGCAGAAGCGGTCCCCGGAGCCGGAGCCGGCCGTCGCCGTCGCCGTCGCGTAGCCGGCCGCCGCGTGCGGTTGTGATCCGTCGCTTTCGCGAAAGCGACGGATTGCCGCGAACGTTTGGCCGCACAGCGTCGCTTTCGCGGGACGGACGGCGAGCCATCCGCCGGATCTGTCGCTTTCGCGGCAACGAACGCTACCGCCGACGGACGGGAGGCGCGGTGCCAGCTGGCACCGCGCCTCCAGACCGTCAGGCGGTCGCGACTAGTGCGCGTCGGCCTCGACGGCCTCCTTCGGCTCGCCCGTCGGGGTGAGCCCGCGCTCCTGGCGACGCTTCGACACCACGAGCGACGCCACCGTGGCGACCGCGATCGTCAGCATGATGAAGCCCAGCGAGAACCAGATCGGGATCTCCGGAGCCCACTCGATGTGCTCGCCGCCGTTGATGAAGGGCAGCTCGTTGACGTGCATGGCGTGGAAGACGAGCTTGACGCCGATGAACCCGAGGATGACCGCGAGGCCCTGCCCGAGGTAGATGAGGCGTTCGAGCAGCCCGGCGATGAGGAAGTACAGCTGACGGAGCCCGAGCAGCGAGAACGCGTTCGCGGTGAACACGATGAAGGCGTCCTGCGTCAGCCCGAAGATCGCGGGGATCGAGTCGAGCGCGAAGAGCACGTCGGTGAGGCCGATCGCGACCATCACGAGCAGCATCGGCGTGAAGAGGCGCTTGCCGTCGACCTTCGTGGTGAGGCGGTCGCCGTCGTAGTGGTCCGAGGTCGGGATGACGCGCTTGAGGATCCGGATCAGGCGGGAGTCGCCCTCGTCGCCGCCGTGGTCGTTGCCGCTGCGGGCCTGCGACCAGGCGAGCCAGAAGAGCAGCGCGCCGAACAGGTAGAACACCCACGAGAAGTTGTCGATGATCGTGACGCCGAGGGCGATGAAGATGCCGCGTGCGACGAGGGCGATTGCGACGCCGACGAGCAGGACCTTCTGCTGGAACTCCTTCGGCACGGCGAAGCTCGTCATGATGATGAGGAAGACGAACAGGTTGTCGACCGACAGTGCCTTCTCGGTCAGCCACCCGGCGAAGTACTCACCGCCGGCCTGTCCGCCGCCGAAGACCAGGATGCCGACACCGAAGAGGATCGCGAGCCCGACGTAGAACGCCGACCAGAACGCGGACTCCTTGATGTGCGGGACGTGCGGGGTGCGCACGTGCGAGAAGAAGTCGAACACCAGCAGCGCGAGGATGCCTGCGATGGTGAGGAGCCAGACGAAGAGTGGGACGTCCACGGGTTTCCTTCAGGTCGATGGGCGCAACCAGGTGGTGGGTACGCCGAGGCCTGAAGGTCTCTTCCGCCGCGGTCCGCACGATGTGTCGACCACGACCGGCGCCCCGGGCCCGGATCGTTCCGGACCGTACTGACGGGGACACCGAGGAGGAATACTCCCCTTCGTGTACCCGAGCGTACCGGGCGCCGCCCACATGCGCCGCGCTCTAAGCTGGGAACATGGCGAGTTCCTGGTCACTGTCCTCCCGGCTGCGCGGGCTGTTCCAGCGCAAGACGATCGACGAGACCACGTGGGAGGACCTCGAGACGGCGCTCATCGGTGCGGACTTCGGCCCGGACATCGCCGACGAGATCATCGAGGACCTCCACGCGCGCGTCGACCGCTACGGCACGACGGACCCCGCCGACCTCCAGCGGATGCTGCGCGAGGTGCTCGAGGAACGGCTGTCGAAGCTCGACACCACGCTGAAGCTCAGCAACCGGCCGGCGGTCGTGCTCGTCGTCGGGGTGAACGGCGTCGGCAAGACCACGACCATCGGCAAGTTCGCGAAGTTCCTCAAGACGTACGACCGCACGGTCCTCGTCGGCGCGGCGGACACCTTCCGAGCCGCCGCGGTCGAGCAGGTCGCGACGTGGGCGGAGCGAGCGGGCGTCGAGGTCGTGCGACCGGCCCAGCCCGGGCAGGACCCGGCGTCGGTCGCCTACCAGACGGTCGAGAAGGCCATCAGGGACAACACCGAGATCGTCGTCATCGACACCGCCGGCCGACTGCACACCAAGGCCGGGCTGATGGACGAGCTCACCAAGATCAAGCGCGTGGTCGAGAAGCAGACCGAGATCGCCGAGGTCCTGCTCGTGCTCGACGCCACGACCGGCCAGAACGGCCTCGCGCAGGCGCAGGCGTTCATCGAGGGCGCGGGCGTCACGGGGCTCGTCATCACCAAGCTCGACGGTTCGGCGAAGGCCGGGTTCGTGCTGAGCGTGCAGGAGAAGACGGGCATCCCGATCAAGCTCATCGGCCAGGGCGAGGGCATCAACGACCTCACCGGTTTCACCCCGCACGTGTTCGTGCAGAACCTCGTGGGCTGATTCCGGGTACCGTCTGCGCAGTACAGGGATCGTCCAGGTACACGGAAGGAGCCCTCACATGCCCGCTCTGCTGATCATCGCGATCATCGTCGGCCTCGTCCTGCTCTTCAGCGGCATCTTCGTCGGTGCCCTGAAGTTCCTGCTGTGGGTCGGGATCGTCCTCATCATCCTGGCCGTCATCGGCTGGCTGCTCAGGAGCATCCGCGGTCGCGCGTAGCGACCGACGCGTCCGTCACGGACGCATGCGCGGAACGGGAGGCGCGGGGGCCCCGGGGCCCCCCCCCCCCCCCCCGCGGCCCGCCCGGGCCCCCCCCCCCCCCGCCCGGCGCGCCCGCGGCGCCGCGCGCCCGGGCGGCCGGGGGGGGGGGCCCCCGCCGCCCCCCGCGCCGGGTCGTCCGGGCTACCCGCCTGGCCCCGCCTATGGCGGCCGGGGGGGGGCGGCGGGGGGGGGGGGGGGGGGGGGCCCCCCGGGGGGGGGGGGGGGGGGGGGCCCCCCCCCCCCCCCGCCTCCCGTCTGGTGAGAGCGGGGCTTACGCCTCGACCGCGACCTTCTCCGGGTCCTCGTTCGAACCGGGCGCGCTCGGCGCGACCGCCGCGCGCACGCGCGCGCCGAGGTCGGCGTCGACGTTCGTCCAGTAGGCGAACACCCGCTCGCGCAGGTCGTCGCGCGTCACCTTCGAGACGTGCCCGGCGATGTTGCCGACCAGGCGCTCACGGGCGGCGTCGTCGAGGACCTCGCGCACCAGGGTGCCGGCCTGACCGAAGTCGTCGTCCTCGGGGTGGAGGGTCGCGGCGGAGCGCTGCAGCGCGCCGTCGGACTCCCAGCCGGGGGTCTCGTCGGTCGCGGCCGGGTCGGCGTGCGCACCGCCGAGAGAGTTCGGCGCGTAGACCGGGACCTCGGACTTCTGGAAGTCGAAGCGCATCGCGCCGTCCTTCGAGTACGAGTGCACCTCGTTCTTCGGAGCGTTCACGGGCAGCTGCGCGTGGTTCGTGCCGACGCGGTAGCGGTGCGCGTCCGCGTAGCTGAAGATGCGCGCGAGGAGCATCTTGTCGGGGCTCGCCGCGATGCCGGGGACGAAGTTCGAGGGGGCGAAGGTCGCCTGCTCGATCTGCGCGAAGTAGTTCTCCGGGTTGCGGTTGAGCTCCATCGTGCCGACCTCGATGAGCGGGTAGTCCGCGTGCGGCCACACCTTCGTCAGGTCGAACGGGTTGAAGCGGTAGCCCTCGGCGTCGGCGTAGGGCATGACCTGCACCTTGAGGGTCCAGCGCGGGTTGTCGCCGCGCTCGATCGCCGCGTGCAGGTCACGGATGTGGAAGTCCGCGTCCTCGCCGGCGATGCGGTCGGCGTCCTCCTGCGTCAGGGTCTTGTGGCCCTGCTCGGTGAGGAAGTGGTACTTGACCCAGAAGCGCTCGCCCTCGGCGTTGATCCACTGGTAGGTGTGCGAGCCGAAGCCGTCCATCTCGCGCCACGACGCCGGCAGGCCGCGGTCGCCCATCAGCCACGTGACCTGGTGGGCCGATTCGGGCGACAGGGTCCAGAAGTCCCACTGCATGTCGTGGTCGCGCAGGTGCGAACCCGGCAGGCGCTTCTGCGAGCGGATGAAGTCCGGGAACTTGATGCCGTCGCGGATGAAGAACACGGGGGTGTTGTTGCCGACGAGGTCGTAGTTGCCGTCCTCGGTGTAGAACTTCAGCGCGAAGCCGCGCGGGTCGCGCCAGGTGTCCGGGGAGCCCTGCTCGCCGGCGACGGACGAGAAGCGGGCGAGCATCTCGGTCTGCTTGCCCGGCTGCAGGAACGCGGCACGGGTGTACTTGCTGATGTCCTGCGTGACGGTGAAGGTACCGAAGGCACCGCCGCCCTTGGCGTGGACGACCCGCTCCGGGACGCGCTCACGGTTGAACTGGGCGAGCTTCTCGACCAGGTAGTGGTCGTGCAGCGCGAGGGGGCCGTCGGCGCCGACACCCATGGAGTGCTGGTCGCTCGACACCGGCGCGCCGGAGTTGGTGGTCGTGGTGGGGGTGCCGGCCGGCTGGCCGGGCGTCGTGTTCTGGTCGGACACGGTTCCTCCTTGGGTGGAACGGTTGGTTCGGTCAGGGGTGCTCGGGTTGCTCGTGGTCCCGGTTCGGTGCCGGGAGCGGGAACGACTGCGGTCGTCCCCGGGTCGGGGTGTCGGCGGTCAGGCCGGGACGGCCACGGTGTCGTCGCGTTCGGCGGCGGCGCACTGTTCGCAGATGCCCCAGTAGGTGACCTCGGCCGTGGTGACGGCGAAGCCGTGCGTCTCGGACGGGGTGAGGCAGGGCGCGTGGCCGACGGCGCAGTCGACGTCCTCGATCGCGCCGCACATCGTGCAGACGATGTGGTGGTGGTTGTCGCCGGTCCGTCGCTCGTACCGGGCGGGGCTGCCCGCAGGCTCGATGCGCCGGACCAGTCCGACGCCGGTCAGTGCTGCGAGGACGCCGTACACCGCCTGGTGGCTCGTGGTGGGCAGCTCGGCGGCGAGCGCGGTGACGATGTCGTCGGCGGTCGCGTGCGGCATGGTCTCCGTCGCGCGGAGGACCGCCAGGCGTGGTGTCGTGACCCGGAGACCGGAGGCGCGGAGCAGGTCGGCGTCGACGTCCATGCTGAGCCTTTCTTTTGCAGAGATCAAGACAACACGGCCACTGTACACCAGGCGATCCGATGGTCGAGCGCGAACGGTGGGTCATGACAGATGCACCACCAGTCACTCCCGTCCCCGCCGCGCTCCCCGCCCGCCTCGTCGCCGAGGCCGCGGGGACCTTCCTGCTCGTGTTCGCGCTCGTCGGCGCCGCGACCTCCACCGCCGTGTTCCCCGACGAGCACAACACGCTCGGGATCGGGCTGCTCGGGGTCGCGCTCACCCTCGGCCTCGTGGTGATGATCGGCGCGAGTGCGTTCGGTCCCGTCAGCGGGGGGCACTTCAACCCTGCGGTGACGATCGGCCTCGCGGTCGCCGGCCGGCACCGGTGGGCGGACGTCGGCCCGTACCTCGTCGCCCAGTTCGTCGGCGGCACGGCCGGGGCTGCCGTCCTCGTCCTGTTCGCCGGACTCGGACCGGCCACCGCCCTGCAGAGCACGCTCGACGGCGGCTTCGCCTCGAACGGCTTCGACGCGCAGAGTCCCGGCGGTTCCAGCCTGCTCGGTGTCGCCCTCGCCGAGACGATCGCGACGGCCGTCTTCGTGACGGTGATCCTCCGCGTGACCGGAGCCCGCGGGAGCGCGGTCCCGGCGCCCGTGGTCATCGGCGCGACCCTCACGATCCTGCTGCTGACGCTCATCCCGATCTCGAACGCGTCCCTGAACCCGGCGCGGTCGTTCGCCACCGCGGTGTTCGCGGGGCCGGACTGGCTCGCGCAGTGGTGGGTGTTCCTGGTCTTCCCCGTGCTCGGCGCCGTCGTCGCGGGAGCGGTCGGTCGGATCGGACGGACGTCACGCGCGGACGACGCGACGGTCGAGCTCGACGCGCCGCGGGCCTGAGCCGACCCGGGCGCGGGCGGGCCGGGCGACCGGCTCGACCCGCGCCTCCCGGAGCTCGTCCGCAGCGGCGCGACGTGCGGGACGCATGCCAGGCGCAGGCCAGTCGCATGCCCCTGGCGGAATACGATGTGTCACGATCCGGTCGCGATCGGCTGGAACGACGCTGGGAGGGCGGGAACCCGCGCTACCGTCCCGACATGTCCATGCAGCAGGGCCTGCCGCAGCAGGCGCACAGCGCTCAGGACGTCCGGGGGATCATCGCGCAGCGGGACCTGGTCGTCGACCTCATCCGGACGGCCTGCGTCGTCCTCGTCGTCTTCGTGCACGTCACGATGGTCGGTGTCGCCGTGGGGGCGGGCGGCATCGCGGTGACGAGTCCGCTCCAGGAACTCCCCTGGTACGTCGCCGCGACGTGGATCGGCCAGGTGATGCCGCTCTTCTTCGTGGTCGGCGGCTTCGCCAGCGCCGTGGGGTGGCGTTCCACGGTCGCGCGGGGCGGCGGCGCGCGGGACTTCGTGGCGACGCGGCTCGTGCGGCTGTTCCGGCCGGCGATCCCGCTCTTCGCGGTGCTCGCGCTCGGGCTGGGCGTCGCCACGCTGCTCGGCACGCCGCCGGAGCTCCTCGCCGAGGTCGCGTTCGGCATCGGCTCCCCGCTCTGGTTCCTCGCCGCGTACGGGATCACCCAGTGCTGCGTGCCGGTCATGATGCGACTCCACGAACGCGCTCCGTGGCGCACGCTCGGCGCACTGCTCGTGCTCGCCGCGGCCGTCGACGGCGTGCGGTTCGCCACCGGGACGGCAGAGGTCGGTCTCCTCAACCTCGGCCCGGTGTGGCTCTTCGCGCAGCAGCTCGGCTTCCTCTGGGCCGACGGCTGGTTCGCCCGACGATCGCGCGTGTTGCTCGTCGCCGTCGCCGCGGCCGGGTACGGCGTGCTCGTGCCCCTGACGTCGATCGGGCTCTGGGCTCCGGACATGCTGCAGGACCTCAACCCGCCGATGCTCCCGCTCGCCGTGCTGGCGATCGCCCAGGCCTGCCTCGTCCAGGTCGTGCACGCTCCGCTCACCCGGCTGATGCGCACCCGCGCGGCCCAGGGCGCCGTCTTCCTGCTCGGCCGGGACGGGATGACGATCTACCTCTGGCACCTGCCGCTGTTCATCGCGCTGAACGGGGTCGCCCTGCTCGTCGGCGTTCCGTTCCCGGCGCCGGGGTCGCCGACGTGGTGGGCGACCCGTGGGGTGGCCCTCGTCGTCCTCCTCGCGGTCGCCCTCGGCACCGCCCGGGCGCTGCGTCGGTTCGACCGGCCGCTCCCCCGGCTCGTCCCCGGCACCGATCGCCCGGCCTGGCCCGTGCTCGCCGTCGCGGCGCTCTGCACGATCGGGCCGGCCTTCGCGGTGATGCAGCTGCACCTGTCGTTCGGGGTCGCCCTGCTCGGTGCACTGGCCGTGCCGGTGGGGGTCCGGCTCCTGACGAGGACCGTGCCGACCCGGAGCGCCGCCCGGATCTGAACCGGTTCTCACCGGCAGGGGCTGCTCCGGGGTGCGTACCGGGCGGAGGATTGTGGTCGGCCGCACGATCCTCGAGGAGGCACCCCACGCCGTCGACACCCGAGTTCTGGAGCACGTGGCACCTCGACCCGCTCGCGGCCGTCCTCATCGCCGTGGCCGCGGTCACCTACGGCTGGTGGGTCGTCGGTGCCGCCAGGCGAGGCACCCGGTGGCCGTGGTGGCGGACGCTCGCCTTCGTCGGGGCGCTCGTCCTGTTCGGCATCCTGCAGTTCGGGATCGTCGGCATCCACGACCAGGACCTCCGGTGGGCGTTCGTGCTGCGGTTGGCCCTGCTCTTCTTCGCGGTCCCCACCTTCGCCGCGTTCGCCGCGCCCGTCTCGTTGCTCCGCTCGGGAGGCCCGGCTCGTCCCGCGCAGGCAGCCTCCGCAGCGCTCGCATCGCGTCCGGCACGGGTCCTCGGCAACGCGGTCGTGTCGCCGCTGATCGCCCTCGCGCTGTTCTGCGTGCTGCTCACCCCGTTCTCGGCGACGATCCGCGAGTCCCCGGTCTGGGCGACGGCGATCACGGTGTTCGTGCCGATGCTCGGGTTCGCCCTGCTGACCCCGCTGTCCGAGCCGGGAATCCTCCGCTCGTCGACGTTCGTCACGATGGAGTTCCTGCTCGCGTTCGTCGAGCTCATGGCGGACGCGATCCCGGGCATCGTGCTCCGGATCACGAACCACGTGCTCGACGGGTCGGTCACGGCGGCGGTCGGGCAACCGTGGTTCCCGTCGCCCCTGCGCGACCAGCACCTCGCCGGGGACCTGCTGTGGTTCATCGCCGAGGTCGCGGACGTGCCGGTGCTCATCTCGCTGTTCATCCGGTGGCAGCGGTCCGATCGCCGCGAGGCCCGCACCGTCGACGCCCTCACCGACGAGGAGATGGCGGAGCTCACCCGGGCGCACCTGCAGCGCCGCGGGTGACGGGGTGTCGGTGTCGGTGTCGGTCGTGACGCCGCGACATCGACATCGTGCCGGTCGATCGACGGGTGTCTTGTCGACCGATGCACACGCAGTGGATACACGCGCAGAGAACGACGTTCCACGAGTCGATCACGACGTGTCTTGTCGCGAAGTCGCCCCGCACGCGACGGAGCCCCGCGCCGCACGAGTGCGACACGGGGCTCCGGACTGGCTCGGACTAGGCGTCGGCGTGCCGCCCGTGGTGGTCGGTCGCGGCGAGCTCGGCCTCGGCGGTCTCCGGCGCGGGTGCCGCGGCGTGGACACCGTGACGCTGCTCGGACCCCACCACGCTGCCGTCGGACGCAGACGCGGGCGACCCGTCGGACGTGCCGCCGGTCTGCTGCCACGCCACGGTCTGCTTCGGCTTCGCCAGGAACAGCGCGGCGACGATCCCGATGCCGAGCACCACGGCGGGCAGGACGAGCGACTGCCCCATGGCGGTGGCGAACGGCTGCTGCAGGAAGGCCGGGAGCGCCCCGACCTGCTGCTCCGCACCGCCGGCGCTCGTGCCGCCGGTGGACGCCGGGAAGTTGGCCGTGATCCGCGCCTCGATCAGCGCCGCGATGCCGGCCGAGCCGAGGACGGCACCGATCTGCCGCGTGGTGTTGTAGACGCCCGAGCCGGCGCCGGCGAGCTTCGGCGGCAGGTTGCGCGTCGCGGAGACCGAGAGCGGCCCCCACATGCAGGCGTTCGCGAGGCCGAGGAGCGTCGACGGCAGGAGCACCCAGCCCCAGTCGGCACCCGATGCCAGGAGCGACCCGAACCAGAACAGCGCGCCGGAGAAGCAGGCGAGGCCGAACGCCGCGACCCAGCGGAGGCTCCACCGGTTGAGGTTCTTGCCGACGAGCGGGGCGAGGCCGGCCGAGAGCACGGCCTGGGGAACGAGGAGCAGCGCCGCCTGGGTCGGGCTGAACGTCAGCACGTCCTGCGCCCAGAGCATGATCGGCAGGGCGAACGACGAGATGGCGACGCCGACCGCGGTGATGGCGATGTTCGCGAGCGTGAAGTTGCGGTCCTTGAAGAGGCCGAGCGGCAGGAGCGGCTCACCCTTCTGCACGCCCTGCCACACCACGAAGGCGATGAGCACGACGATGCCGGCGATGATGAGCGACCAGACCGAGATCGGGCCGGTGATGGTCCCCCAGTCGTAGGTCTCGCCTTCCTGGATGCCGAAGACGAGCAGGAACATGCCGACGGCGCTCAGGACGATGCCGAGGGTGTCGAAGCGGTGCCCGTGCCGGTCGAACGACGGGACGAAGCGCTGCGCGAGCACGAACGCGACCACACCGACCGGGACGTTGACGAAGAAGATCCACTCCCAGCCGAAGCCGTCGACGAGCAGGCCGCCCACGATCGGACCGACGAGCGAGGCGACACCGGCGACGGCACCCCAGAGGCCCATCGCCGCGCCGCGGTTCTGCGGCGGGAAGATGCGCGTGATCACGGCCATCGTCTGCGGCGTCATCATCGCCGCGCCGAGCCCCTGGACCACACGGGCCACGATGAGCACCTCGATCGAGCCGGCGAGCCCGCACCAGAGGCTCGAGAGCGTGAACACCACGAGCCCGATCTGGTACATGACCTTCGGGCCGAAGCGGTCACCGAGCCGGCCGGTGATGAGGAGCGGCACGGCGTAGGCGAGCAGGTAGGCGCTCGTCACCCAGATGACGGAGTTGATGCTGGCGTCGAGCTTCGCGGCGATGGTCGGCGTCGCGACGGACACGATCGTCGAGTCGACGAGGATCATGAAGAAGCCGACGACGAGGGCCCAGAGGGCCGGCCACGGCTTCTTCTCGGTGGTGGTCGAGACGGAGGTCATCGAGTGGGTTCCTTGCTGTTCGGGGTGGTGCCTGTGTCGGTGGGGACGGCCGGGCCGTCCCAGGGGATGTCGCCGCTCGCGATCCGGTCGGCCGCGGCGTCGAGCCACTCGATCTGCGCGGTGAGCATGGCACGGACGTACGACACGTCCAGCCAGAAGCGGTCCGCGAGACGCTTGGCCTGGAGGCCCGTGGCGGCTTCGTCGTACTGCTCGCGTTCCGTCCGGAGTGCGCGGGCGCGGGCGCGCAGGGCGGTCGCCGCGTCCTCGGCGCTCAGGTTGTCGACGTGCGAGACCGCGAGTTGGAACTCCGGGTACTCGTCGGCGGGCTCGGCGATCATGCGGCGGAGGCCGTCCTCGAGCGCGGTGCGCCCGTGGTCGGTGATCGCGTAGGTGGTGCGTTCCGGTCGGTTGCCCTCCCGCGCGGTGCCGAGCGCCTCGGCGTAGCCGAGGTCCACCAGGCGACCGATCTGGTGGTAGAGCGTGCCGGGTCGGACCTTGACGTTCTGGTCCTCGCGACGCTGCAGCATCGTCTGGAACATCTCGTAGGGGTGCATGGGTGACTCCGCGAGGAGCCCGAGCGCGGCGAACGCGAGGGGCGTGAGCGACGCCATCCGTGCCTCCTGGACTGGTCCGTACCGATTATTCCAAGTGGAATGTACGCCTTCGAACAACCAGACGCAAGCGCGTCCGACCCGCCGCGCGCGCCCCGTAGACTGTTCGCGTCCCACCCATCCCCGAAGTGCTGGAGTGAACACGTGCCAACGATCGTCGTCGAGGTCATGCCGAAGGCCGAGATCCTCGACCCCCAGGGCAAGGCGGTGGGCAACGCCCTCGCCCGTCTCGGCAAGGCAGACCTGACCAACGTCCGCATCGGCAAGCGCTTCGAGGTGGCCGTCGACGGCCCGGTCGACGACCAGAAGCTGGCCGAGGTCCGCGAGATCGCCGCCGACGTCTTCTCCAACGCCGTCATCGAGGACGTCGTGTCCGTGACGGTCGAAGGCGAGTGACACCGGTGCGCATCGGCGTCATCACGTTCCCGGGCTCGCTCGACGACCGCGACGCCCAGCGCGCGGTCCGCCTCGCCGGTGCCGACCCCGTCGCGCTCTGGCACGGCGACCACGACCTGCAGGGCGTCGACGCGATCGTCCTCCCCGGCGGGTTCTCCTACGGCGACTACCTGCGTGCCGGTGCGATCGCGGCGAAGGCCCCGATCATGGCCGAGGTCATCGACGCCGCCGGCAAGGGGATGCCCGTGCTCGGCATCTGCAACGGTTTCCAGATGCTCGCCGAAGCACGACTGGTCCCGGGCGCGCACACCCGCAACGCGCACCAGCAGTTCATCCGGCGCGACCAGAAGCTCCGCGTCGAGACCACCGCCACGGCGTGGACGAGCGGCTTCACGGCCCGGCAGGAGATCACCATCCCGCTGAAGAACGCCGACGGCCGCTTCGTCGCGGACGCCGACGAGATCAAGCGCATCGAGGACAACGGCCAGGTCGTGTTCCGCTACGTCGGCGTGAACCCGAACGGGTCGATCGACGACATCGCGGGCGTCTCCAACGAGCGCGGCAACGTCGTCGGCCTGATGCCGCACCCCGAGCACGCGACGGAGCCCGGGTTCGGCCCGGACACCCCCGCGGCGATGGCCTCCGGCACGGACGGCCTCACCTTCTTCACCTCCGTGATCGAGTCGACGCTCGTCAAGTGACGACCACGCCGACGAACACGACTCCAGTGACAGGGAACGACACCACCGTGACGACACACGTCCGCCCGAAGCCCGACACCGTCCAGGACGCCGCAGCCACGCCCGACAAGGAGCAGCCGTACGAGGCGCTCGGGCTGAAGGCCGACGAGTACGCGAAGATCCGCGAGATCCTCGGCCGCCGCCCCACCTCGGGCGAGCTGGCGATGTACTCCGTGATGTGGTCCGAGCACTGCTCGTACAAGTCCTCGAAGAACTACCTCCGGCAGTTCGGCAAGAAGGTCACGCCGGAGATGACGAAGAACCTCATGGTGGGCATGGGCGAGAACGCCGGTGTCATCGACGTCGGCAACGGCTGGGCGGTGACCTTCAAGGTCGAGTCGCACAACCACCCGTCCTACGTCGAGCCGTACCAGGGCGCCGCGACCGGTGTCGGCGGCATCGTCCGCGACATCATCTCGATGGGCGCCCGCCCGGTCGCCGTGATGGACCAGCTCCGCTTCGGCGCGATCGACCACGAGGACACGCAGCGCGTCGTCCACGGTGTGGTCGGCGGCATCTCGTTCTACGGCAACTGCCTCGGCCTGCCGAACATCGGCGGCGAGACCTACTTCGACCCGGTGTACCAGGGCAACCCGCTGGTGAACGCCCTGGCGGTCGGGGTCCTCCGCCACGAGGACCTGCACCTCGCGAACGCCTCGGGTGCCGGCAACAAGGTCGTGCTCTTCGGTGCCCGCACCGGTGGCGACGGCATCGGCGGCGCGTCGATCCTGGCGTCCGACACCTTCACCGAGGGCGGCCCGACCAAGCGTCCCGCCGTCCAGGTCGGCGACCCCTTCGCCGAGAAGGTCCTCATCGAGTGCTGCCTCGAGCTGTTCCAGAAGGAACTCGTCGAGGGCATCCAGGACCTCGGTGCCGCCGGCATCTCGTGCGCCACGAGCGAGCTCGCGTCGAACGGCGACGGCGGCATGCACATCTCGCTCGACGACGTCCTGCTGCGCGACCCCACGCTCACCGCCGAGGAGATCCTCATGTCGGAGAGCCAGGAGCGCATGATGGCGGTCGTCCGCCCCGAGAAGCTCGACGAGTTCCTCAGCGTCGTCGGCAAGTGGGAGGTCGAGACCAGCGTCCTCGGCGAGGTCACCGGCACCGGCCGGCTCGTCATCGACTGGCAGGGCCAGGAGATCGTGAACGTCGACCCGCGCACGGTCGCCGTCGACGGCCCGGTCTACGACCGCCCCGTGGCCTACCCGACCTGGATCGACGCGCTGCAGGCCGACTCGGCCGCATCGCTCGACCGCCCGGCCGACGGCCCCGCCCTCAAGGCGCAGTTCCTGCAGCTACTGGGCTCCCCGAACCTGGCGTCGAAGAACTGGGTGACGAACCAGTACGACACCTACGTGCTCGGCAACACGGCGCTCTCCTTCCCCGACGACGGCGGCATGATCCGCGTCGACGAGGAGACCGGGCTCGGCGTCACGATCGCCACCGACGCGAACGGCCGCTACTGCCAGCTCGACCCGAAGCAGGGCGCCCGGCTGGCCCTCGCCGAGGCGTACCGGAACGTCGCCGTCACCGGTGCCGTCCCGGCCGCCGTGACCGACTGCCTGAACTTCGGCTCCCCCGAGAACCCCGAGGTCATGTGGCAGTTCTCCGAAGCGGTCGAGGGCCTCGCCGACGGCTGCATGGAACTCGGGATCCCGGTCACGGGCGGCAACGTGTCGTTCTACAACCAGACCGGCACGACCCCGATCCACCCGACCCCGGTCGTCGGTGTCCTCGGCGTGATCGAGGACGTCGCGCTGCGCGTGCCCTCCGGCTGGCAGGACGACGGCCACAACATCTACCTGCTCGGCACCACGTCGCTCGAGCTCGACGGGTCGGCCTGGGCCGGCACCGTGCACGGGCACCTCGGTGGCCGTCCGCCGGCGGTCGACCTCGAGCGTGAGAAGGCCCTCGCGGACCTCCTGCACGCCGCGGCGAACGAGCAGCTGCTCACGAGCGCCCACGACCTGGCGGACGGCGGCCTCGGCCAGACCCTCGCCGAGTCGGTACTCCGGTTCGGGCTCGGTGCCCGCGTCGTGCTCGACGAGCTCGAGGCCCGCGACGGCGTCGACACCGCCACCGCGCTGTTCTCCGAGTCGACCGGCCGCGTCATCGTGACCGTCCGGCGCGAGGACGACGTCCGCTTCCAGGGCCTCTGCGACGGCCGCGGCTTCCCGGTGCTCCGCATCGGTGTCACGGACGCCACGAGCGGGTCGCTCGAGGTCCAGGGTGCGTTCGAGGCGACGATCGACGAGCTGCGCGGCACCCACGGCGCCACGCTCCCGAGCCGGTTCGGGGACGTCATCGTCGAGGACGTGACCGAGGGCTACGTCGGTCGGGGTCCGCTCGACGACCACGGCTCGTTCTCGCCGCGGACCGACTCCTGAACGGGTCGGACCGGAGCGCCACGACGACGGGCACCGACTGATGCCCGTCGTCACCCTGCCGTTCCGTGGACTCGTCGATCGCTTCGGCCCCGTGCCGGAGGGCATCGAGCTCGACGTGTGGGACGTCGAGGCACCGTACGGACGCCCCGACGACGTGGCCATCGCGTTCCTGCCGTTCTACTTCGGTGGGCGGCACCGGTGGCAGTACGTGCACGACCTGCCGAACCTGCGGCTCCTGCAGCTGCCGAGCGCCGGGTACGAGCACGCGGTCCCGCACGTCCCCGGCCACGCGCAGCTCGCGAACGGCCGCGGCATCCACGACGACGAGACCGCCGAACTCGCGGTGGGGCTCGCGCTGACGTCACTGCGCGAGCTCGGGGCGTTCCAGGCCGACCGTGCGAACGGCGTCTGGGACGCCCGGACCACCCGGTCCCTCGCCGACCGTCGCGTGACCGTGGTCGGCTACGGCGCGATCGGGTCCGCCATCGCGACCCGCTTCGAGGCGTTCCGCACCGAGGTCACCGTGGTGGCGCGGACCGCGCGTGAGCAGGACGGCCGGCAGGTCCACGCGTTCGGCGAGCTCCCGGAGCTCGCCGCGACCACCGACGTCCTGGTGCTCATCGCCCCGCTGACGGACGAGACCGAACGGCTGGTGGACGCCGATCTGCTCGCCGCGCTGCCCGACGGCGCCCTCGTGGTGAACGTCGCCCGCGGCAAGGTCGTCGACACCGATGCCCTCGTCGCCGAGCTGCGGTCCGGACGGCTCTCGGCAGCGCTCGACGTCACCGATCCCGAACCGCTGCCCGACGGGCACCCGCTCTGGACGACGCCGAACACGGTCCTGACGCCGCACGTCGGCGGCAACACGGACCTCAGCGTGCCGCGGTCGATCGAGCTGATGCGCCGTCAGGTGGCCGCGTTGGCCGAGGGCCGACCGTTCGAGAACGTCATCGAGTCCTGACCACCCGGCCGGCCGGTCAGTCGGTCAGCAGCGCCATCCCGAGGCTCGGTGCCACGTCGTCGAAGCCGAGCGATCGGTAGAGCCGCTGCCCGGGCGGGTCGCCGACGAGGGTGACGTACGCGCCACGGGGTGCCCGGGAGCGGATGTCCGCGACGAGCCAGGCGACCACCGCACGACCGATCCCCCGGCGTTGGTGCGCCGGGTCGGTCGCGATGTCGGCGATGTGGAAGTACCAGCCGCCGTCGCCGATCGTCCGGCCCATCGCGACGGGCCGCCCGTCGGGATCGAGGACGTGGCAGGCGGACCAGCTGCCGGCGATCGCCCCGGCGCCCTGGTCGGCGTTCTTCGGCGTCAGGCCGGAGTCACGGCGCAGCCGGAGGTAGTCGTCGAGAGGAGGCGGGCCGGGGACGAGGGTGTAGGACGCGTCCATGGGGTCGGACTCAGACCGGCACGACGACCGGGACGACGCACGCCGGCGTGCCGACCGCGATCTGCGCGACGGCCTCGCCCGGGACACCGTCCTCGCCGAGGGGCAGGACCGCGATGGCGTCGGACATCTGGTTCGCCACGAGGAGGAACCCGGGCACCCGTGCGAAGTGCCGGGGCCACACTCCACCGGAGGACGCCGATCCCACGAGCGACAGCCCGCCGTCGGATGCGTCGAGCACCACCACGAGGTCGCGCCCGCGCACCGCGACGTACACGCGCCCGGCCTCGTCGACCTCGATGTGGCTGAGGAGCGACTCGCCGACCTCGCCGGTGAAGGTCGCCGCGGAGGCCATCGACACGAACGACCCCGAGCCGTCGCGGCGGAGGCGGTGGACCCGGCCGTCGAGCTCACCGGCCACGATGAGGTCGCCCTCGTACCAGGCGAGGTGCCGCGGTCCGACACCCGGGGTGACGTGGTGGACGCGGACCTGCTCGATGCTCGGGGCGTCCGTGATCCGGAACTCGTGCAGGGCGTCGCCGCCGAGGTCCGCCACGAGCACGGTGCCGTCCGGCGTCGCGGTCGACTGGTGGGCGTGCGGGCCCTCTTGCCGGTCCTCGACGGGGCCGGTGGCGTCGGGGAGGACCTCGGTGACGAGCGCCGACGCGGGCACCGTCACCTGGTCGTCGCTGCCGTGCGCGCCGATCAGCCCGTCGCTGCCGAGCACCGACGCGGC
Source organism: Curtobacterium sp. NPDC087082 (assembly GCF_044745045.1). Lineage (NCBI taxonomy): Bacteria > Bacillati > Actinomycetota > Actinomycetes > Micrococcales > Microbacteriaceae > Curtobacterium > Curtobacterium sp. NPDC087082. The sequence continues at coordinate 84,243 of NZ_JBIUZN010000001.1, forward strand.
GTGCGACTCCGCTGCGGCGAGCGAGACCGCCGTGACGGTGCCGGAGACGTAGTTGGTGACGACGAGCGCACCGGACGGGTCGACGCGCACGTGGCACGGGGCGTCGCCGCCGGCCGGAGCGTCCCAGAGGTGCTCGAGCGACGAGCCGCCCAGGCGGAAGGCCGAGACACCGCCGTCGGCCGTCTCGGACACGGCGTAGACCCGGTCACCGGAGACGGCCAGGAACGACGGGTCGTCGATGACCGCGACGGTGCGAGCCGTCGGCGCGCCGCCGTCCGCAGTCCCGACCGGTCCTCCGGGCACGATCGAGATGCCCGTCGCGTTCCCGCCGCCGGTGGCCGTGTACGAGCCGACGAGCAGCGTCGGGAGCGCGTCGCTCACTCGTCGCCGCCGGCGATCTGCTCGTGGTGGTGGATGACCTCGGCGACGATGAAGTTCAGGAACTTCTCCGCGAAGGCGGGGTCGAGGTGCGACTCGGCGGCGAGGGAGCGGAGTCGTGCGACCTGGATCTGCTCGCGCCCCGGGTCGGCCGCCGGCATCCCCGCTGCTGCCTTGAGGTAACCGACCCGCTGGGTGTACTTGAAGCGCTCGGCGAGCATGTGGATGACCGCGGCGTCGATGTTGTCGATGCTCTGGCGGATGCTGGCCAGTTCGGCGACGGCCGCCGGGTCGTACTGGGGCGTGGTGTCGTCGTCGCTCATGCCCCGAGCCTAACGGCCGCGACCGCTCGGCAGGTGTCGGTTACGTCGGCGGCCGGCGACCGGAACCTGAGCGGGAACTGAGCACGCCTTCGGAACTGCGAGAATGGGGACCATGTCGGTCCTGCTCGTGATCTCGTGCGTGTTCGCGGTCCTCGCGGGCCTCGTGCACGTGTACATCTTCTTCCTCGAGTCCGTCGCGTGGACGAGTCCCCGTGTGCGGAAGATCTTCGGCCTGTCGTCCGAGACCGAGGTCCAGGCCACCCGCTCGATGGCGTTCAACCAGGGCTTCTACAACCTGTTCCTCGCGATCGGCGCGATCCTCGGTGTGGTGCTCGCCGTCACGGGCAACGGGGCCACCGGGTGGACGCTCGTGGTGTTCTCGACGGCGTCGATGCTCGGTGCCGCCGTGGTCCTGCTCGGGACGGGTCGCCGGTACCTCAACTCCGCGTTCGTGCAGGGGTCGTTCCCGCTGATCGCTCTGCTCTTCGCGTTCCTCGGTTCGACGTTCGGCGCCTGACCGCAGCGTCGCGACGGGCCGGACGCCGGCTCGGGACGCGACCACAGGAAGACGGGAGGCGCGGTGCCAGCTAGCACCGCGCCTCCCGTCGTTCCGCATCGGCGTCTCGCCGGCGCGTCCCGCCCGGCGTCAGCCGAGCTTCGCCTGGAACTCGTCCGGCAGCTTCTCGAGCGCCCACTCGATCGCGGCGGTGGTCCCCATCGAGAACGCCGACGACACGTCCGGGTCGTCGAACACGATGGCGTGCCCGGCCTCGACCGACGGCACCTTCTGGAAGAGCGGGTCGGACTCGGCCTTGGACGCCTCGACGTAGATCGGCAGGATCAGCGTGAGATCGGCGTCCAGCAGGTCGAGGTTCTCGTCCGACAGGTGCACCGAGAACGCCTTGCCGGCCTGCTCGTCGATCGCCTTCGGGATCGTGAAGCCGAGGTTCCGCATGAACGTCGAGCGGCTGTCCGTCGAGGCGTAGGCCCCGAAGCCCTCGGACGTGTAGGCGCCGACGACCGCCGACTTGCCCGCGAAGTCCGGGTGCGCCTTGCGGGCGGCGGCGTAGGCGTCGTCGAGGCCGGCGAGGAGCTTCTTGCCCGCGGCCTCCTTGCCGAGCGCCTTCGCGATCATCGTGGTCTGCTGCTCGGTCGACGCGAGGTAGTTCTCGCCGCCCTTCGGGATCGCCACGGTCGGTGCGATCGCGGAGAGCTTCGCGTAGCGGTCCTTGTCACCCGACGACTTCACGTCGAGGATCACGTCGGGCTTGAGCTTGAGGATGTCCTCGTAGCTCGGCTCGAGCGTCTGGATGATCTTCGGCGACTTCGTGTACGCGCCCTTGAGCCACGGCCCGACGCCGTCGCCACCGAACGCGAGCCAGTCGCTCGCCCCGACGGGCTGCACGCCGAGTTCGAGCGCGGTCTCGGCGTCGCCCCAGCCGAGGGCGACGACGCGCTTCGGCTGCGAGTCGATCTTCGTGGTGCCGAGGGCGGTGGTGATGGACACCGGGAACTGGCCGTCGGCGGACGTGGTCGCGGCGTCGTCGGACGACGAACCGGGGCCGGAGGCGCACCCGGCGAGGACGAGGGACGCTGCGACGACGGCGCCGGCAGCGGCGAGCGCTCGGCGGAAGCGGGAGGGAGTTCGGATCACGAAGGTAAGCCTAACCTAAGCGCTCGGCGCGGAACACGCCTGGATAGGCTGACGGGGACATGTACTCCGACCCCTCCCGGACCCGCCTCGCGGTGCTCGGCTCCCCCATCGCCCACTCCCTCTCCCCCACGCTGCACGCAGCGGCCTACGACGTGCTCGGGGTGCCGTTCACGTACGGGAGGCACGAGGTCGCGTCCGGCGGACTGGACGCGTTCGTCGCGGGGCTGGGTCCCGACTGGCGCGGCCTGAGCCTGACCATGCCGCTCAAGCGCGAGGTCCTGCCGATGCTCGACCGGACGACCCCGCTCGTCGACGAGCTCGGCGTCGCGAACACCATCGCGTTCCGCACGGTCGGCGACACCGTCCTGCGGTCCGGCGCGAACACCGACGTCGAGGGGATCGTGCGCCCGGTCGAGGCGCTCGGACACCTCCCCGGTGAGGCGACCGTCCTCGGCGGGGGTGCGACCGCAACGAGCGCCCTCACCGCGGCCGTGCGGCTCGGGGCGTCGCTCGTGCGGGTGTTCCTCCGCGACACCGCGAAGGCCGGACACCTCGTCGACCTGGCCGTGCGGCTCGGGGTCTCGCTCGAGGTGCTCCCCCTGACCGCGCTGCCGGGGACCCGCCACGGGTTCGTCGTCTCGACGCTGCCCGGGGGTGCGGCGGACACGCTCGACCTCGTGCCGTCAGGGCCGGACGCGGTGCTCTTCGACGTGGCCTACGAGCCCTGGCCGACCGCCGTCGCCACGCGGTGGGCGGACGCCGGCGGACGCGTGCTGAACGGGCTCGACATGCTCGCCGAGCAGGCCCTCGGGCAGATCCGGTTCTTCCTGAGCGGTGACCAGGACGAGCTCCTGCCGGCCGAGGCCGACGTGCGGAGGGCGATGCGCGCCTCCGTGGGCCTGCCGGAGACCATCGGGGCCTGAGCCTCGGTCAGCGTCGAGCTCGTGCCTCGGCGTCGAGCAACGCGACCGAGACGTCCCAGAGCCGCTCGGCGGCGGCCGGCTCGAGCGCCCACGGGAGCACGCCGTGCAGCCCGTCGGTGATGCGGTCGACGACGGCGGCCTCGTGGCAGTCCTCGAAGTACCGGCCGCTCACGCCGTCGAGCTCCGGAGCGGTGGCGAGGAGCACCGACGTCGCCGCGCCCTGCTCCGGGGACTTGACGACGTCCGCCGCGGAGACCTTCGTCGCCGCGAGCACCTCCGGGTCCCAGTGCTTCTGCAGCCCCGTCCAGATCCCTCCGGGCATGCACGCGTTCGCCGTGATCCCGTCGGCGGCCCATCGTCGTCCGACCTCGACGGCGAAGAGGACGTTGGCGGTCTTGGACTGGGCGTAGGCGAGTCCGGGCTCGTACGGGCGACGCCGGAAGAACAGGTCGTCGAACACGACCGGCGAGCTGCCGTGCCCGCTCGACGACAGCGAGACGATCCGCGCACCGGACGCCGCGGCGAGCGCTTCGTGCAGCCCGAAGGCCAGCGCGAAGTGCCCGAGGTGGTTCGTGGCGAACTGCGTCTCCCACCCGGCCGACGTGTACGACTCCGGGCTGTCCATCACCCCGGCGTTGGCGACCAGGGCGTCGAGGGGCCCGGACCACGACGCCGCGAACGCTTCCACGGAGGCAGGGCGGTCGAGGTGGAGCTCGGCGACGTCGGGTGCCGTGCGCCCGGTGGTGCGGGCGATGTCCGCCGCGACCCGCTGTCCGGCCTCGACGTCGCGGACCGCCAGGGTCACGGTCGCGCCGGCCCCGGCGAGCGCTCGGGCCGTCTCGACGCCGATGCCCGAGGCGGCACCGGTCACGACGGCGGTCCGTCCCCGGAGGTCGAGCCCCGCCACGACCTCGGCGGCGGTGGTGTGGGCGCCGAAGGCGGCGAGGTCACGGTCCGGCACGGTGTGCTCCTGTCTGGGGACGGAGACGCTCAGGACACCGTGCCGTCCACGTAGGACCACCGGCCGTGCTCGCGCACGAAGTCGCTCGTCTCCTCGAGTGTGCCCCGCTCGTCGTCGGTGCGCCACCACGCGCGGAAGGCGACGGTGCCGCGAGAGTCGAACGGGCCGCCGGACTCCGTCGACAGGATGTCCAACCGCGTCCAGCGCTGGGCCGGGTCGAGCTCGAGGCTCGCCGGGCGGGTGCGCGGGTGCCACGTCTGCAGCAGGTACTCGGGCAGGCCGAGGGCGAACGCGCTGAACCGCGACCGCATGAGCCGCTCGGCGGTCGGGGCCGCGGCGCCCGCGTGCAGCGGGCCGCAGCACTCGCCGTAGGGGTTGCCGCTCAGGCAGGGGCAGCGCGACTCGTCGGTGACCACGGGCGGCACGCTAGTCGACGATCGACAGCGCGACCGTGATGTTGCCGCGGGTGGCGTTCGAGTAGGGGCAGATCTCGTGCGCGCGCTCGGCGAGACGCTGGCGCTGCTCGGGTCGGGCGGCCGGCGCGTACACGTCGAGCTCGACCGCGAGGCCGAAGCCCCCGTTGCCGGTGCCGCCGATGCCGACCTCGGCCGAGACCTCGGCGCCGGTCGTGTCGACGTCGAGCTCCCGGCCCGCGGCGTGGAGCGCCCCGAGGAAGCACGCGGCGTACCCGGCGGCGAAGAGCTGCTCGGGGTTCGTGCCCTCGCCGCTGCCGCCCATCTCCTTCGGCGGACGGGTGTCGAGGTCGAGGCGGTCGTCCTCGCTGCGCACGTGTCCGTCGCGGCCGCCTCCGGTGGCGTGGGCGGCGGCGGTGTAGACGATGTCGAGACTCATGGCACGAGCGCATCGTGCGTTCCTGGACGACCGCTGGAGCGGGGCGCAACGGCGGGCGGCGGCGGTCGGTCGACGAGGACGCGTCGGGCGTGTCCGGCCCCACCGCTGTCAGCTTCACGGAGTAGACGGAACCTCGTGTTCAGACTCGGGTGGCAGGTGCTGCGGGAGCGGATCCCCACGGTGGTCGATCCCGCACGCGCCCGTCGTGCCGTGTGGATCGCCGCCGCGTGCTCCGTGGTCGTGCTGGTCGGCGCCGTCGTGCTGCAGCTCGCGTTCGGCTGGGCCGGTACGGGGCCCGTCCGACCGGTCGTGGTCATCGCGCTCGTGTCCCTCGGCCTCGGATCGATCGTGTTCTCCGCCTTCCGGACCGACCGTCCGCTCGACCCGGCAGCGACCATCAACGGGCGACAGGTCCGGCCGGACTGGCAGATGAGTGTGCGGTGGTCGGTGCAGCCCTACCTGGCGAGACGGCAGCTCCCGGTGACCCCCGAGGACCGTGCGGCGGTGCTGACCGACGTCGGACTCCTGCAGCGCGGGCTGGTCCGGCGGCTGACGCGGCTCGCCCCGCTCCTCGGCGGGGTCGCACTGCTCGGGATCGCGGCCTTCGTGCGCAGCGACGTGCGGCCGATCGCGCTGCTGTGGGCAGCGGTGTACGTCTGCACGCTGCCCGACCTCGTGGTGCGGCTCGGCCGGTCGGAGCGCGCGCGGCTCGCAGCCCTCGCGGTCGATCCGCCAGCCGGAGACGCCGATACGGGGAAGCACGGGGTCGACGGCTCGAAGGTGCGGCTGCCCGGTGACTGAGGCCCGCGAGCAGGAACCCCGGACCGTCTTCCGCACCGGGTGGCAGGTGTACCGCGAGCGGCTCCCCGAGCTCGTCGACCGGCGACACCACCGCCGTGCCGTCCGCGTCGGGATCGTCGTCGCGGTCGTCGCGTTCGCCGGGCTGCTGCTCCTGGGGGCGTTCGTCGAGCGCCTCGACGGAGCCGTCCCGGTCGCTGCCGGGGTCGTCGTGGCGCTCCTGGTCGCCGCGGGCATCGGGTGCGTCGGTGCCGCCCTCACGCCGATCGGCCCCCGGGGCTGGTCGCTCCCTCCTGTGCCCGGCATCGGGTGGCGTACACAGGAGGCGATCGCCCGGTACTTCCGCCGCAACCCGCCGCCGGTCGCGCCGGAGCACCGCGACGCCGTGCTGCAGGGCATGCCGGCGACCCGCGACCTGCTCGTCCGAGCGGCGTACCGCTCGCTGTTCCTCACGGGCGGGTGGATCGGCATCGTCCTCGGCACCCTCGTGTTCGACGTGGCCTCGTCGGTGGGCAGCGACACCGTGATCCTGTTCCCGGGCGTCTGGCTGTTCTCCATCGTGGTCACGAGCGGCACGGGGATCATCGGCATCCGGACGCTCGGGCGCCAGGAGCAACTCCGCGTCGAGGCCGAGGCGTTGCCGCCCGGCCCGCCCGCGCCGCGCCGAGGCCGCCCCGACAGCCCGAGCGGCAGCAAGCTGGCCCTCCCAGGCGAGTGAGCGCGTGAGCGCGTGAGCGCGTGTCGGTGGCACCGGGCACACTGGGCGCATGTGTGGAAGGTTCGTCGTCTCCGACACCACGGCCGATCTGCTGCCGGAACTGATCGGTGAGCTCGCCGACCGCACCGAGCACGTCGACGAGGACACCGGCGTGGTCGGCACCGGCCTGGTCCCGAGCTGGAACGTCGCACCGACCGACCCGGTCTTCGCGGTCCGGCAGCGGCACGGGCAGCGCGAACTCCCGCAGATCAGCTGGGGGTTCGTGCCGAGCTGGGCGAAGGACTTCCAGAAGCAGCGCCCGAAGCCGATCAACGCCCGCATCGAGACCGTCGCGACGAGCGGCATGTTCAAGCGGGCGTTCGCGACGAACCGCTGCATCGTCCCCGCCCAGGGCTACTACGAGTGGGTCGTGCGCGAGGACGGCAAGGAACCGCACTTCGTCCACGAACCCGGCGGTGCCCTCGCGATGGCCGGCGTCGTGAGCGCGTGGCCCGACCCCACGAAACCCGACGGCGACCCGGACAAGTGGCGGCTGTCCCTGGCGATCATCACGCGGGACGCCCACGTGGCCCCGGGCGAGGTGCACGACCGCATGCCGGCGTTCCTCACCCCGGACGGCTACGACGCCTGGTTGGACACCGATCAGGGCGGCCTCGGACAGGACGACCTGCTCGCCCTGCTCGACCACGAGTCGCTGACGGTCGCGGCGGGCCTCGAGCAGTACGAGGTCTCGCGTGCGGTGAACAGCGTCAGGAACGACGGGCCGCAGCTCATCGAGCGGGTCGCCTAGCCACGCCGCTCAGCAGACGTCGGACCCCGGCGTGGTCATCCCCACAGTCACGTCCGACACTTCCTGGGTCCGCAGGGTCCCCAGCGGCCCGGTCGTCGTCACCCGGAGCCCGGTCAGGTGTCCGCCGTGCGCCAGGCTCCTCGAGCGCATCTCGGCGACGACCCGGACGTCGTGGTGCGGCGCGATCACCGTGCCGTCTGCGTCGAGGACCTGTGCGCCGTCGACGACGCTCGCGGTGTCGCCCATCAGTGCGCCCGTGCCGGATCCCCGGACCTTCTCCGCGAGGACGACGCGCACCGAGCGGAGCCCGGAGTCCCACGTCGCACGGACGCCCCGGAGCGTGACAGGCCGGTCGGACGGGTTCCGCAGGACGAACCCGGCGGACATCCGGGTCTCGTCACGTCCGGGCTCGTCGTCCGACCACCCGCCGCAGACGCCGCTCGCGCCCAGCGCGCGCAGCGGCGCGGGCGACGAGGTGACGACCACGAGCCCGGCGAGCAGGACGAGTGCCGCGACGACGCACGTCGCCAGCACCGCGCGTGCAGACGGGCCCGCTCGGTGCGGGATGGTCGCGTGCTCGTCCGACGTCATGGTCCCCCCGGTCCGGGCCGAGCGTCGGCCCACGTCGAGAGCATGACAGACAGGAGGCCCGGACCATGTCAGCCGATCGGCTGACGTCGTCCGGGCCCGCAGTCCAGAGCGTCAGGCGCCGTCGCGACGCACGTCCGGCAGGAGCACGTGGAGCCGCTCGGCGAGCCGCAGCTGGGCTTCCTCGAGCGACCGGAAGTCGCCGACGTACTGCCCGAAGGTGTCGGACACGAAGTAGTGCGCGCCCTGGCGGTCGACGGTCCCGCCGTAGTAGCCGCCGTAGTTCGCCGCCCAGAGCCCCGTGTCGGGTCGCGACCAGAGGATGCGCGGGTGGACCGGCTCGTCGACGTCGGTGTCGACGACGAGGTCGACGTGGGTGTCCATGCCGGTGATCGCGACCATGGTGGCGGTGTCGACGGTCACCTCGGTGTGCTGGTGGTGGTCGACGGGCGTGCTCATGGTCGTGCTCCTCTTGGTGCGTGCTGCTGTGGTGCGGCGTTCCGTGGTGCGGGTGGTGCGGGGTGGTGCGGTGCTCCGGGGAGCGACGTCCTAGTCGACCGGGCGGATCACGGACGGCAGCATCACGTGCAGCTGGTCCGCGAGCTTCGCCTGTGCCTGCTCGAGCGACGCGAAGTCGCCGACGACGAGGCCGAACGTGTCCGAGGCGACGTAGCGGTCGTCGCGCTTGTCCACCGATCCGCCGAAGTACCCGCCGTAGTTGGCGACCCACTCGCCGTCGTCCTCCTGCGTCCAGGTGAGCTTGGCGCGGGCCGGGCGGGCGTGCGGTTCAGCCTGGGCTTCGAGGATGGCGATCGTGTCGACGGTCTCGGTGTCGAGCGTGACCTCGGCTCGGGTGTCGGTGCTGACGGTGGTGCTCATGTCGCTCTCCTTCGCGATCCGGGGTACATCGGCTGACATGAGAACGCTACGAGACCGACCCCTCCACCCGCCAGCGACGCCCGCCGATTCACGGGATCCGTCAATGCGCCCCATCGGCGAAGCCCGGGTTTCCGGGGTCGGGCGTCGCACTTCCGGGGTACAGGGGACAGATCGGGGTACTCGTTCTCCGGCCAATCCGATGGAGGACCGTCAGGCGCTCGTTCGGCCAGCAGCCCGGCGGTACGTCCCCGGTGTCATCCCGGCCAGCGGCGTGAACTGCTCGATGAACTGGCTCGTCGTCGCCCAGCCGCAGGCCGCCGCGACGTCGGTGACGCTGTGTCCTCCCGCGAGCAGTACGAGCGCACGGTGCACCCGGAGCTGCAGGCGCCACTGCCGGTACCCCGTGCCCGTCTCCTGCCGGAACAGCCGGGTCAGCGTCCGTTCCCCGAGCCCCGCCCAGGCCGCGAGCTCGGCGAGCGACAGCGGGGTCGACAGGTCGCGCTCGACCCGTCGCACCACCCGGCGCAGCCGGGGGTCGCGCGGCTCCGGCAGGTGCAGCGGCTGCTCCGGCGCGGACGCGACCTCGTCGACGACGACCGCACGGAGGTGGGACCTGGCCGTCTCGGAGCGCGGCGCCGGTGTCGTGAGGGCGAGCAGCGCCTCCCGTGCGAGCGGTGAGACGGACAGGACGGCGGGGCCGGACGGGAGGCGCGCGGCGGCCTCCGCGGACAGGTACACGATCCGCATGTCGGTCACCCCGTGGGCCCGGTGCCGGTGCTCGGCACCGGCCGGCACCCACGCGACCCGGTTCGACGGCGCGATCCACGCACCGTCGGCGGTGATGAGCGACAGCACGCCCGTCGCTGCGTGCACGAGGTGACCGAGCGGGTGCGCGTGGGGCGGGACCGTCTCGGCGTGCTCGAAGCGGTACGCCGCCTCGGTGCGGTCGTCGACGATCCGCTCGTGGGCGTGGCTGGAAACCGACATCGAGCGGCAGCATACGTGTTCCGGGCCGGTCCCGCCGGATGGTGGGATCGATGCATGACCACCGCTTCCACCACCGTGCCCGACACGAGACCCCGCCGGCGACTCCTGGCCGCCTGGTACGTCGGCGCCGGACTCCTGCTCGTCGCGCTGAACCTGCGGATGGGCGTGGCGTCGGTGGGTCCGGTCCTCGGTGCCGTCGAGCGCTCCCTGCACCTCCGTCCGTCGGCGGCGAGTCTGCTCACCACCATCCCGGTGTTCGCGTTCGGGGCGTTCGCGTTCCTGACGCCGCTGCTGACCCGGCGGATCGGGCTGCACCGGCTGCTCGGCCTGACGATGGCCGTGCTCGCTGTGGGCATCGCGCTGCGGATCGAGCCCCACGGCTGGGCGCTCTACGGCGGCACCGTGCTGGCCGGCGCCGCGATCGCGGTGGCGAACGTCCTCATGCCCGCGGCGATCAAGAGCGACTTCGCGCACCGGGTCGGGCTGATGATGGGGCTGTACTCGACGGCGCTGTTCCTCAGTGCCGCGATCGCCTCGGCGGCCGTCGTCCCGCTCGCGACGGCGTTCGGGTCGTGGCGACCGGCACTGGCGTTCTGGGCGGTGCCGGCGGTCGTCGCGTTCCTCGTCTGGTTGCCGCGGGCGCTGCGGAACCCGGGGCACACCGGGCGCTCGCGGACGGTGGACGACGCTCCGGTCCAGGCCGCCGACGAGCCGACGTTCGCCCGCCTGTTCCGCGACCCCGTGGCGATCGCGGTGACCGGGTTCATGGGGTTGCAGAGCCTGTCGTACTACGCGTTCCTCACCTGGGTGCCGACGGTGCTGCAGGACGCCGGGGTGACCGCGCACGAGGCCGGTCTGATGCTCGCGTACTCGAGCCTGCCCGGAATCGTCACCGGGGTGACCGGGCCCGCGATCGCGCGGCGACTGCGCCCGACGTGGGTGCCGGTCGTCGTCGTGGTGGTGCTCTGCGCGGTGGGGTTCGTCGGCCTGCTCGTGGCTCCGGCCGCCGGGGCGTGGCTGTGGATGACGTTGCTCGGGCTCGGGCAGGGCGGCGCGATCAGCCTCTCGTTGAGCTACATCGTGTGGCGGTCGCCCGATGCCCGGCACACCGCGCACGTGTCGACGATGGCGCAGGGGACGGGGTACCTGCTCGCGGGGCTCGGACCGCTCGGGATCGGGTTGCTGCACACGGCGACCGGGGGCTGGACGGTGCCGGTCGTGGTGCTGCTGGCGCTGCTGGGGGTGCAGCTCGTGGCGGGCGTCGCCGCGAGTCGCGAGCGGCAGGTGCTGGCGCGGCGCTGAGCGGCGGGCGGCCGGGGCGCAGGGTGCCCGCGCGTCAGCGCCCGGCGCGCAGTGTGCCCGCGCGTCAGCGCCCGGCGCACAGTGTGCCCGCGCGTCAGCGCACGGCGCGCAGCGCGTCCGCGACCACCACGAGCGCCGCGGCGATCTCGTCCGCCACCCGCTCGTGCGTCGCCGTCGACCGGCGGTACGGGTCGTCGACGTCGTCGTCCGCCGGGTCCGCGAGCGGCGGCACGGTCCCCCGCAGCCGGGCGACGAGTGCGACGAGCTCCTCGGGCGTGGACACGCCGCCGAGCTCGGCCGGTTCGAGCCCGTCGAGCACCCGGGCGAACTGCTTGACCGTGAACGCGCGCTTCGCCGTCCGGGGTGCGAGCGAGACCACGGCCGCACGGTGCGAGCGCTCGGCGGTGAGGACGAGGTCCGCCGACCCCGCGATCACTGCGGTGAGGTACCGCGCACGGTGCCCGTCGGGCGACCCGCCGAGCCGCACCGACTGCGCTGCGGCGGCATCGTCCATCGGAGCGCCGTCCTGCGCGATGGTGCCGGCGGACTCGACCACGAACGCGGGTTCGTCCGGGCCGAGTCGCGCCGTGAGGACCTGTGCGCCGAGCGGCGAACGGCAGATGTTGCCGCTGCAGACGAACAGGACGCGCATCGTCAGGCTGCGGTGTCGCCGAGCAGGTCGTGCCGCACGACGATGGCGTCACGACCGGGGCCGACGCCGATGGCGGAGATCCGCGCCCCGGACATCGCCTCGACCGCGAGCACGTAGTCCTGCGCGTTCTTCGGCAGGTCCTCGAACGAGCGGGCACCCGTGATGTCCTCGGTCCAGCCGGGGAACTCCTCGTAGACGGGCTTCGCGTGGTGGAAGTCCGACTGGTTGACCGGGACCTCGTCCACTCGGACGCCGTCGACCTCGTAGGCCACGCAGACGGGGATCGTCGACAGCCCGGTGAGGACGTCGAGCTTCGTCAGCACGAAGTCCGTCACGCCGTTGACGCGCGCCGTGTAGCGGGCGATCGGGGCGTCGTACCAGCCGCAGCGGCGCGGGCGACCCGTGGTGGTGCCGAACTCGAAGCCGTTGGCCCGGAGGAACTCTCCCGACTCGTCGAACAGCTCGGTCGGGAACGGACCGGCGCCGACGCGGGTCGTGTACGCCTTGACGATGCCGATGATGCGCTCGAGCTTGCCCGGGCCGATGCCCGAACCGGTCGCCGCGCCACCCGCCGTCGCCGAGGAGGAGGTCACGAACGGGTAGGTGCCGTGGTCGACGTCGAGCATGGTGGCTTGGCCTGCCTCGAACAGGACGGTCTCGCCGCGCTCGAGCGCACGGTGGATCTCGAGCCCGGTGTCGGCGACCATCGGACGCAGGCGGTCCGCGAAGGACAGCAGCGATTCGACGACCTCGTCGGCGTCGATCGCGCGACGGTTGAAGACCTTCACCAGCAGGTGGTTCTTCTGGTCGAGGGCCGCTTCGACCTTCTGGCGCAGGATGTTCTCGTCGAAGATGTCCTGGATGCGGATGCCGACGCGGTTGATCTTGTCGGCGTAGGTCGGGCCGATGCCGCGACCGGTGGTGCCGATCTGGCGCTTGCCGAGGAACCGCTCGGTCACCTTGTCGATCGTGCGGTGGTAGTGCGTGATGACGTGGGCGTTCGCCGACACGAGCAGCTTCGAGGTGTCGACGCCGCGGGCCTTCAGCGCGTCGAGCTCCTGGAAGAGGACCTCGAGGTCGACGACCACGCCGTTGCCGATGACGGGCGTGACACCGGGCGTGAGGATGCCCGAGGGCAGCAGGTGCAGGGCGTACTTCTCGCCGCCGACGACGACCGTGTGCCCGGCGTTGTTGCCGCCGTTGAACTTCACGACGTAGTCGATGCGGGACCCGAGGAGGTCGGTGGCCTTCCCCTTGCCCTCGTCGCCCCACTGGGCTCCGATGATCACTGCAGCGGGCATCTGGTTCTCCTCACGTTGGCGGAGGACCTCACACGACCAGTCGGGCCGGTGGTCCACCCGAGTCTATCGGACGGCCACCGGCACGCTACCTGCCGGTCGCCTGGCGCGGCCGACGCGGCGCCCCGCCGTCTGTCCGACGGACGGTACCGGAGACGGACTGGAGGCGCGGTGCCAGCCGGCACCGCGCCTCCAGTCCCCGAGCGGGTCGCGCTCGCGCGCTCAGCTGCGGAAGAAGTCCTGGTACGACGGGTCGCCCACCGGGGCCGAGTGGCCCGGCTCGGCGAGGCGTTCCTCGATCATCGACTGGATGACGTCGGGCGGGGTGAGCCCACGGCGACGCCACTCCATCGGGTTGGCCCGGAGCTGCTTCAGGGTGGTCTGCGTCTGCATGCTGCAACCCTCCCACCGGATAACTAGTTTGTCTAACTACATGTCCTCTTGACGCACTGCGGGCCCCGTCGCTGGGGTGCGACGGGGCCCGAGTGGTGGTGTCGGTGCCTAGCGGCGAGCGACCTTGGCGGTCGACTTCGAGGTCGACGTGCCGTCCTGGTAGCCCTTCGCCGTCGCGACGACCTTCACCGAGAAGGTGTGGCCGGCGTCGGACGTGCCGAGCTTGTAGGACGAGCTCGTCGCGCTCTTCACCGCCTTGCCGTCACGGAGCCACTGGTACGAGTACGTGACGCCCGAGCCGTTCCACGTACCGTGGTTCGCCTTGAGCTTCGTGCCGACCGTCGGCTTGCCGCTGATGGAGACCGCACTGCCCTTGACGAGCGTCAGTGCCGGGGCCACCCAGGTCGCCGCGGCGCTCTGGGCCTGGCTGCCGACCGCGTTGCCGAGGTGCAGCAGCAGGATCCGGGCGCTGGCCACACCGGCGCCGCGGGTGACCTGGAGCGTGCCCTTGTCGGCGAACAGCGTGCCGCCCTGGCCACCCTGCGCGAACGTGAGCGTCGGCTTGGCGAGGTTGAACTTCGCCATCGAGGTCACGTCGACCACCGAGGACCCGCTGGTGGCCGCACCCGGCGCGTACGCCGACTCGGTCTCCACCCGGTACGAGATGGTCTTGCCCGCGGCGCCGATCGCCGAGGCCGTCACCGGCAGCACCTTGACGGCGCTGTCGAACGTGTTGACGTCCTGGCCGGGGGCACCGCCGTTGAGCGGGAAGGCGTCGACCACCGGGTCGATGTCGGGGTCGTCGACGGCCTGCGCAGCCTTGGCGAGGTCGATCGTCGTGACGAGCGTCGCGTCGACCACGGACGACTTCGCGTCGTAGACGAGGTAGTCGTCCTTGCCGTCGCCGTTCGTGTCGATGAACACCTCGACGTTGGTCACGGCGCCCGGGTTGGCGTCGGGACCGGCCGTCTGCACACCGAACGCGAGGGTGTCCGACGCCTTGTCGTAGCTGACGCCGTAGGCACGGACGTCAGCGGCCTTGAGCGACTGCGACGCCGAACCCGTCGGGAACGACTCCACGCCGTCCGTCCCGCCGAGCACGAACGGTGCGACCGCGGCGTGGTAGCCCGAGGTCAGGCCGCCCTGGTCGACCGTGCGGCCGCTCAGCGCGAGGTTCGCGGTCTTCTGGGACCCGGTGAAGGACACACCCGAACCGCGCACGGCGCTGACCGGCTTCGGCGCGACGTACGTGCCGAGGCGCAGCGGGTCGAGCGTCTTGTCGGTCGGGGTGAAGGTCACGAGACCGGTCGCGGCGGTGACGAACTCCCGCTGGTAGCCCTGCTGCACCGACTCCTGGGTGGGGTCGATGACGCGGCGGAGCTGCGTCGGGTCGGCGACCGTGAAGGTCAGGTCCACGACCGCACCGCGACCGGGGCCGACGGTGACGCGCTTCGTGCTGAGCGAGAACGCGACACCCGGCTGGGACACCTGCGGCTGGTAGGCCACGTCGTAGGTGTGGGCCGTGGAGTCGGTGTTCTCGATGAGGAGGGACCGGGTCTCGCTGGTCTTGCCCGCGACCTCGACGACACCGAACGAGGCGGTCACGAGCTGACCGTTCTCGACGCTCTTCACGGTGGTGTCGGCGGTGACGGCCTGCAGGGCGTCGACGCGACCGGTGCCCTGGCGCAGCAGGGTCGCCGTGCCGGAGCCGTCCTTGACGTCGTGCGTCGCCGTGTTCATGAGCGCGGCCTTGACGTCCGGGGCCGACCAGGTCGGGTGCGACTCGAACGTCAGCGCGGCGATGCCCGCCACGTCCGGCGTCGCCATCGACGTGCCGCTCATCGACATGCGGTCGTCACCGGTGCCGTTGGCCGCGGAGATCACGTTGACCCCGGGGCCGGCGATGTCCGGCTTGACGATGTCACCGAACGAACCGTGGACACCGCGGCTGGTGAACGACGCGAGCGTGTTCACGGCCTCGGGGTCGGTGGCGAGTTCGAAGCCCTTGAGCTCGTCGGCGAACTTCACGTGCAGGGTCCCGGCCTTGGCAGAGGCCAGGAGGCTCGTCACGCTGTCCTTGGTCAGCTCGGCACCCGGGATGGTCGCGTTCCCCGCGATGCCCGAGCTGAAGGTGTTGATCGTGCCCGCGAGGAGCACGCCGACGCCGCCGGCGGCCTGGACGTTGTTGAACCGGACCCCGGACCCGCACTCGAGCGCGGCGTCGGTCCACTTGAGCCAGACGACCTTGCCTGCGACGGCCGCGGCGTCCGCACCCGTGAAGGGCGTGCAGCCGTCGACGTTCGTGGTCGGGACGACGACGTCGCCCTCGACCGGCAGCGTGCCCTGGAAGTTCTGGGAGTACTGCGCGCGGTAGGTCTTCGCGACGGCGGACGGGGCGGTCACCTGGACACCGTCGTAGAGCGACTGGCCGGTGGCGCTGGCGGCGACCGTCAGGGCACCCTCGGCGTTCCCGGGCGAGCCACCGATGTCGGTGAAGTCGTCGGCGTTGCCCGAAGCGATCACGGGCAGGACACCGCGGGCGGTGAGCGCGTCGATCTTCGCGTTGTCGGGGTCGTCCGGTGCGCCGTAGTCGGAACCGAGCGACAGGTTGAGGACGTTGATGTCCTTGCCCTCGGTCAGCGACTGGCCGACCCAGTCGAGCGCGGCACCGGTGAGGTCGGTCGAGCCGCCGCCGTCGCCGAACACCTTGAGGGCGTAGAGGCCGGCCTCGGGCGCGGTGCCCGGACCGATCCACATGTCCTGCACCTGCTGCGTGGTGAGCTTGGTGTAGTCGCCGTCGAAGGTCTGCTTGTCGGCGTCGAGGCCGTAGCCGGCGATCGTGCCGGACACGTGCGTGCCGTGGTCGCCGCCCTTGCCGTCGATCGGGTTGTCGTCCGGCGCGGGCACCGGCTGGTAGGTGTCGGGGTCGGTCGGGTCCGCGTTGTAGGTCGGCCCGGCGAAGTCGTACCCGCCGAGGAACTTCTGCGGGTCGTACGAGCCCTGAGCAGGCGCACTCGTCGAGGCGAGGGCAGCGTCGTAGGCGGCCGTGGTGCCGGGGCCACCGAAGTCCGCCTGGGTGTAGTCGAGGCCGGTGTCCAGCACGGCGACGTTGACGCCCTTGCCGGTGTGGCCGGTCTGCTGCCACGCGTTGAGCGCCCGCGTGTAGACGTCGCTCGCCGCGTTCTTCGGGCTGACGCCGTCCGCGCCCGGCTTCGCGAGGCTCGGGTCGACGCCGGACGGGGCCGCCGAGGCATCCTTGTTGACCGTCGGCTCGACGACCTTCTTCGGCGTGAGGGGGATGATGCTCGCGACGTCGGAGCGCGCCGCGACCTTCCGGAGCGCCTCGACGTCGGCGACGACGGCGATGCCCGGGACGGTGTACTCGGTCGAGTAGAGCTCGGTGGCGTCCGCGTCGGACTGCTTGACGGCAGCGCGGACCGCGTCGACGGTCGAGCCGATCGCCTTGACGCGCTGCTTCGCGGCCGAGGACTGCTTCTTCGACTTCGTCAGGTCGCCGCCCTTGGCCTTCGCGTCGACCTCGAGGGCGCCCTGGCCGGTCGTGCGCACGAACGCCGCGATCGTCTTCTGGGGCTTCGCGTCACGCAGCGGCTGCGCGATCTTCAGGTCGGCGGGCGAGAGGCCGGACGGGGCCGCGGAGGCCGCCCCACCGACGGCGAGCCCACCGCACGCGAGGGCCGCGGCGGCGATGCCGGCGGTCAGGACGCGTGCGATGCGATGGGGGTTCGGGTTCGGGTTGTCGTTCGGTGTTGCACGGTTCAAAAGGCGCACTCCTGGCTCCGTCCGTGTTCTTCATGGAATTGCTGTGAAGTTATGCGCTTGCTCTCAGGGAGCGCAGTCGGCACTTTGGGGGACCACCCTCGGTCGGGGGTGCCGGAACTGATAACTTGCACACATGTGTGCACGTTATTACGATGGGGTGCGTGACCACTCCTGACCAGCCCGCACGCGCTCCCCGCCGGGACGCGGCGGAGAACCGGGCTGCCCTGATCGAGGCGGCGAAGACCGCGCTCCAGGCGGACCCGGACGTCTCGCTCGAGACGATCGCGTCCGCCGCGGGACTCTCCCGGCGTGCGGTCTACGGACACTTCCCCTCCCGTGACGACCTCGTGCGCGAGGTCGTGACGGCCGGGGCCGCCCGTGTCGCCGGTGCGATGCCGACCGCGGCGGACCTCGGCGCACTCCCACCGGCCGCTCGGCTCGCCGCCATCGCGGTGACGCTGTGGTCCGAGGTGTCCCACGTCCGGTCGATGGCCCGGGTCGCGATCCGCAGCCCGTTCAGCGAGTCCGTGGCCGCGGTGTTCGCACCCCTGCGCGCCCAGGTCCGCGACGCGTGCGCCCTCGGGATCGCCGACGGCACCATGCGCGACGACGTCGACCCCGCGACGCTCGGCCGGCTCGTCGAGGGCGCCTGCATCGCCGTGCTCGACGAGGCCACGCGCTCCGGCACCTCGGACGACGACGGACGCCGCATGGTCGTCCTCTCGGCGCTCGGGATGGCCGGCATCGACTGGCGCACCGCTTCGCTCTCCGAGCCGGCCGCCACCACCACCACGAAGGTCTCCACAGAGAAGGACCGCGCATGACGCTCGAACTCGACCACGTCGGCATCGGCGACGACCCCGGTGCCGCGCTGCCCGTCGTCTCCGCCGTCGCCGCCCCCGGCCGCCCGGGTGTCGTCGCCGTCGAGACGGAGCAGGCACCCGTGCTCGCCTCGCTCGTCGCCGGCGGGCGCATGCGGCCCGAGACCGGTCGCGTGCTGCTCGACGGGCACGACGACGCCGCGGCGGTCCGGAGGACGTTCGCCCTCGTGGACACGCCGGGCATCGCCGAGCCCTTCCCCGTGATGAGCCTCAAGCGCATCGTGCGCGAGGAGCTCGCCTTCGCCGGACAGCGGCCCTCCCGCGAGCACGTCGACACCGTGCTCGACGAGCTCGGGCTGCGGGACTACGCCGACACGCACGTGCAGCGGGTCCCGACCGACGTGCGGGTCCGGCTCCTCGTCGAACTCGCCCTGCTGCGGGACGGGGTGACCGGGCTCGTCATCACCTCGCCCGAACGGCACGGCGGCGCCGTGGAGGGGTGGTTCGCGGTCGTCCGCGACGTCGCCCGCCGCGGCGTGACCGTCGTGCTCGTGACCTCCAAGGCCGCAGCCGCGACCGTCGAACACCTGCTCGACACCATCCAGACCGAGGACCCCGAGGACGTGGCCCGACCTGACGGAGACGACCCGCGCCTCCAGTCCGACACCGACCACCTGCCCACGGAGGCGACCGCGTGACCACCACCTCGCTCGTCCGCGCCGAACTGGCGCGACTCACCGCGACCCCGCTCGCACGACTCGCGTTCATCGCGCTCATGGTCGTGCCGCTGCTGTACGGCGGCGCCTACCTCTGGGCGAACCGCGACCCGTACGCGAAGCTCGACCAGGTCCCCGCCGCCATCGTCGACCAGGACGCCGGGGCGACGCTCGACGGCGACCACGTCGACTACGGCAAGGACGTCACGAAGGAGGCCATCGACGGCGCCGACTTCAAGTGGACGAAGACGACCGCGGCCGACGCGCGCTCCGGCGTCCGGAACGGCACCTACGACTTCGTCGTGACGATCCCGCACGACTTCTCGGAGTCCCTCGTCTCCGCACAGTCCGACGACCCGAAGCGTGCCGAGCTCGTGATGACGACGGCGGACACGAACTCGTACCTCGCCTCGACCATCGCGGAGCAGGCGGGCAAGACGATGCGCACCGCCGTCGCCGAGCGGGTCGGCAAGCAGGCGGCGAAGACCCTGCTCGTGGGCCTCGCCGACGTGCGCGACAGCCTGGGCGACGCGGTCGACGGCGCGGGGCAGCTCGCCTCCGGTGCGAAGTCCGCTGCGTCGGGCGCGGCCACGCTCGCGGACGGCACCGGCAAGCTCGCGTCCGGGGCGGCGACGCTCGCGGACGGGACCGCCGCGTTGCCGTCGCAGACCGCTGCGCTCGACCAGGGCGCCCAGCAGGTCGCCTCCGGGGCGGCGACGCTGTCCTCGGGCCTGCAGACGGCGAAGCAGCAGACCGCGTCGCTGCCGGCGCAGACCGCGCAGCTGAACGAGGGCGCACAGCAGGTCGCGGCCGGCAACAAGGCACTGGCCGACCAGACCGATCCGGCGCTCGACGCGCTGAACGGCCTCTCCCCCGACACCGTGACGGCGGCGATCACGAAGGCCGCCGCAGACCGTGGGGTGGAACTGACGCCGGAGGTGCAGGCGGTCATCACCTCCACCGTCGAGGCGCAGCTCGGTGACGAGAAGACGAAGGCCGACCTCGCGAAGGCCAAGGCCGCGCTCGAGGGCGTCGACCAGCTGCGCGACGGGTCCGCCCAGGTCGCGGCCGGCACCTCCGCCCTGGCGACGGCGGCCCCCACCCTGGCCGGCGGGGTCTCCTCCGCCGCGGACGGTGCCGCGCAGTTGGCGTCCGGCTCGTCGCAGGTGGCCTCTGGCACCTCGCAGCTCGCGTCGGCCGCGCCCACGCTGTCGTCCGGTGCGGCTTCGTTGGCGTCCGGAGCGGCCTCGGCCGACGACGGCGCGAAGTCGTTGGCGTCCGGGCTGACGAAGCTGCAGAGCGGCTCGTCCGAGCTCGCCTCGAAGCTCGACGAGGGCCGCACGAAGATCCCGGCGTCGAACGCCTCGCAGCGTGAGGACCAAGCGTCGGTGATCTCGGACCCGGTCAAGGTCGGGGACGACAACGTCGCGGCGGCGGACAACTACGGGGCCGGACTCGCGCCGTTCTTCATCTCCCTCGCGGCCTGGATCGGCATGTACGCGCTGTTCCTCATCCTCAAGCCGATCTCGAAGCGGGCGATCACCGCGGTGCGGAAGCCCCTCGCGGTGGTGTTCGGCGGATGGCTGACGCCGGCGCTGCTCGGACTCGTGCAGATGGTGGCGCTGTTCTTCATCGTCCGGTTCGCCCTCGACCTGAACGTCGTGCACGCCGGGGCGACGATCGGGGTCATGGTGCTGGCATCGGCGACGTTCGCGGCGATCATCATGGCGCTGAACGTGCTGCTCGGCTCGGTGGGGCAGTTCCTCGGCCTGGTGCTCATGCTCGTGCAGCTCGTCACCGCCGGCGGGACGTTCCCGTGGCAGACGCTGCCGGGGCCGTTGGCGGCACTGCACTTCGCGCTGCCGATGACGTACTCGGTCGACGCGATCCGGCAGACGATGTACGGCGGGGACCTCGGCGCGGCGTGGTCCGATGCGGGCGTGCTCGCGTGCTGGCTGCTCGGGGCGCTCCTGGTGTCGTTCGTCGTGACGGCGCGGCAGACGCGGTCGCGGACGCTGCGCGACCTGCGCCCGAGCCTGATCGGGTAGCGGGCGGGGGGGGGCCGCCCCGCGCCGCTTCGTGAGCAGAAATGGTCGGGTGACCTCAGGGAACCCGACCGTTTCTGCTCACGAAGTGCTTCGCCCGAGCGGCAGCTCGACCATGTCGCCGCCGAGGTAGCGGAGGTCCTCGGCGGGCAGGGCCGCACGGGCGTCAGGGTCCAGCACGCCCGAGGCGTCGTCGACCGGCACGAAGCCGATCCGCTCCCCCGCGGTGAGGTCGGCCGGGGACCCGGTGTTCCGGGACAGCGCCCACACGACGTGGTGCCCCGGGTCCCGGAGCGCGACCGTCGCCAGCACCAACCGAACCAGGTCGTCCGGCGAGCTCCACATCAGGAGCGCACGACCGGACGACGGCTGCTCGCCGAACGCCCCGATGCGTGCCGAGACGATCGACATCCCGAACCGATCGGCGAAGAGACTGCCGAGGAGTTCCATCCCGGCCTTCGTCACGCCGTAGTACGTGTCCGGACGGGGCAGCCGGTCCCCGGGCACGCTCCCCGGTTCGTCGAGCGGCTCGGGCACTCGGCCGACGGCGTGGATCGAACTCGCCTGGACGACCCGGAGGACCCCGGCCGCGGCCGCTCGCTCGAGCACGTTCTTCGTCCCGGTGAGGTTCGCCGCGACGAGGTCGTCCCACGCGGCCTCGGTCGGGATGCCCGCCAGGTGGACGACGGTGTCGACGCCGATCAGCGCGTCGTCGAGGGCATCGGCGTCGTGCACCGACCCGGGCACGAAGCGCTCACCACCGGTCGGTGGGTCGTCCGGCGTGCGCTCGTCGAACAGCACGAGGTCGTGACCGGCCGCGAGGAGTCGGGGCCGGAGTGCAGCGCCGATGCGTCCTGCGGCCCCGGTGATGAGCAGCGTCGCCATTGCCCGGACGCTACCCCCGGCGTGTGAGCACCGACCGCAGGTGTCCGATGGCCTCAGCGAGGTACCGGGTGAGGTCCGAGCGCGACCACCGGACGACGACCCAGCCGAGGCGCTCGGCCTCGCGGTAGCGACGGAGGTCGCTGGCCCACTGCGCGGCATCCGTGCGGTGGTGGTCGCCCTCGTACTCGATCAGGACGCGGTGCCGCGGGTAGGCCATGTCGACCCGACCGACGAACGACCCTGCCTCGTCTCGGATCTCGACCTGCAGTTCCGGTTCGGGAAGGCCCGCGCGGACGATCGCGAGCCGCGCCCGCGTCTCCTGGGGCGAACCGGCACCGACCCGGACCAGCTCGATCGCCGTCCGCAGCTTGCGGACGCCTGCTCGGGCTCCGGCCCGGACGAGTGCGGTCCGAAGGTCGTCGATCGTCGTGCGACACCGTGGCTCGGTCACGATCGCGTCGCCGAGCACGACGAGCTCGTCGGTCGTCAGCATCGCGCCGCAGTCGACCCACAGCGCTGCGGGAGTGCTCGCGGGCATGCCCCACCGCTCGGCGACGTCCGCTCGGTCGGGCGTGATCCGGTGTCCGACCACGCCCGTGCGACGCGGTTGGGCGGTCGGGATCGGACTCGTGACGTGCACCGGTGCCTCGTCGTCGACCGGGACGGGCAGCCCCCAGAGCACGGCGGCGGAGACGTGGCTGACGAACTGTCCGGGCAGCAGGACCGGCCGGAGGGCTCGGATCCGGTGCACGGCGTCGGGTGGGCGGTCGCGGGCCCACCGGATCGAACGGGTGGGCCGGACGAGGTCGCTCCGACGGAGTCGCTGTCGGGAGACTCCTGCACGGTCCGCGGCGTGGACGTCGAACGCGCGGTTGCGGAGCGCGGGCGGAAGCGGGCGTGGTCGCATGCGGTCACCCTCGCGCCCCGCGCCCCCGCACCACCCCCGAACGGAAGCACTCGTGCAGAACTCGCACCGCGCCTCCCGTGTGGAGGAGTGACCACGCGTAGATCGTGAGCAGACGATGTCGGGCCGGCACCACGCACCCGACCATTTCTGCTCACGAAGCGGCCGCGTGCCGGCCGCGCGCCGCCCGCGCGCCACCCCCGCTACCATCGACGGGAGAGCCACGGAGGTCGATGCAGATCATGGGAGCCGGCAAACCCGCGACCATCTACGACGTCGCCGCGCGCGCCGGGGTCTCGAAGTCCCTCGTGTCGCTCGTCCTGCAGCGCTCCCCGCGGGTGAGCCAACAGCGGCGTGACGCGGTGCTCAAGGCGATCCAGGAGCTCGACTACCGCCCCTCCACGGCCGCGGTGTCGCTCGCGGGCACGCGCTCCCGGACGATCGGCGTCGTCCTCGACGACTTCCGGAACCAGTGGTTCGTCGACCTGCTGACCGGCCTGCGCGAGGCACTGCAGGACCAGGGCCACCGACTCGTCGTCGCCGACCGGTTCCTCAACACCGGGCTCGACGCCTCGCCGGTCGAGGGCTTCCTGTCCATGCGCGTCGAGGGGATCGTCATCGCCGGCGAACCCGACACCGACCTCGCGATCCCCGCCTCGACCCCGCTCGTCATCGCCGGCGGCCGCGTCGCGATCCCCCGCGCGGACACCGTGGCGAACGACGACCGTGCGGGCGGGGCGATGGCCGCGGAGCACCTGCTCGCCCTCGGCCACACGCGGCTCGGGTTCGTCGGTGCCTCGTCGGCCGCGTCCGACGAACGACGCACGGGGTTCACCGCCGGTGTCGACGGCCGCGCCGAGGTCGCGACGGTCGTGCTCCCGGGCGAGCCCACCGAGGAGGCCGGGTCGCGCGCCCTGGCGCAACTCCTCGACGCGCACCCCGAGGTGACGGCCGTCTTCGCCGCGAACGACGTGATGGCGCTCGGCGCGCTGTCCGAGCTCGCCGAGCGTGGGCTGCGCGTCCCCGAGGACGTGTCGGTCATGGGCTACGACGACACCCCGCTCGCGGCGACGCGGTACGTGGGGCTCACGAGCATCGACGACCGCAGTGTCGAGATCGGGCGTGGCGCCGGCGAGCGGCTCCTCGCGCGGATCGCCGACCCGACGTCGGCGGCGACCGAGGTCCTGGTCGAACCCCGGTTGGTCGCGCGGCGCACCACCGCGGCGCGCTGACGCCGACGCGCCGGACGACCCGAGCGACCGCCCCTGCGCGCTGACGCCGACGCGCCGGACGACCAGCGCACCACCGCGGCGCGCTGACGCCTACGCCCCGGACAACCCGAGCGACCGCCCCTGCTCCACGGCCTCGCGCCGCGTCGACACCCCGAGCTTCCGGTACACGCTCCGCACCTGGGTCTTCACGGTGTTCACCGACACGTGCAGCTCCGACGCGATCCCCGGCACGCTCAACGGCTCCCCGAGCAGCCCCAGGACGACGGACTCCCGCTCGGACAGCACCACGCCGACGTCCGGCCCCGGGAACACCGACCGCAGCCCGCTCAGCGACGCCCACAGCGCCCGCACCCGCTCGTCCCCCGACGCCTCGACAAGCTGCCGGACGTCGTCCCGCGGCGGCGTGAGCAGCTCCCCGCGGAGGCCGTGCCGGTCGAACAGGTCCATCGCCTCGTGGAAGGCCGCGACCGCGCCGAGCACGTCACCGGTCCGTCGGAGCGCCACGGCCCGCAGCAGCACGAGGAGCGCGGTCGTGCGGGCCTGGTAGACCCCGTGCACGGTGACGGCGTTGACGATGGCGAGTGCCCGCTCCGGCTCGGCCCGGGCGAGTGCGAGGCCCATGTGCTCGGCGGCGTTCCAGACCTGCACCGGCCCGAGCGCCCCGAGCGCACGCTCGGCCTGCGACAGCTGTCCGGCGGCGAGCTGGAGCCGCACCCGGGCGAGGGCGAGCATCCGAGCGCCGACGCCCCCGGCGGTGCTGCGCTGCCGGTAGCGCTGCACCCCTGCGTCGTGCGCGGCGAGCTGGTCGGCCGGCGGGACCCGCCCGGCGACGGTGCTGGCACGGGCGCGGAGGGCGAGCACGATCGGCCAGTGCTCGAACGCGCCGAAGAGCGGGTCGACCCTGCGGAGGATCTGCTGCACCTCGTCCGGCTCGCCCTGCTCCAGCGCGACGATCGCCGTCGCGAGGGCGCCCGTGGGAACGTCGAGCGGTCGTCCGCCGTCGAGCAGCCGGCGCGCGACGTCCACCTCGCCGCCGAGGGCGTGCACGAGCGCCGTCAGTCCCTCGGCGGCCGCACGCTGCAGGTCGCCGTCGGCACCCTCGACGGGCTCGATGCGGGCGAGGGTGGCGAGTGCCCCCTCGCCGTCGCGGTCCGCCAGCTCGGTGGCCGCGATCTGCTGGAGGACGAACGGGAGGCGCGGTGCGAGTCGGTCGGCGGACGTCGCGTCGAGCGCGTCGAGCCGGGTCCGGGCCGTGCTCGCCGCCGCCACGGCGCCCACGTCGTCGCCCACGATCCGCCGGGCCTGTGCGTCGATCGAGGCGAGGAACACGGCGTCGGCGGGCGGGGCGGTGGGCAGGACGGCGGCCACCGCGGGGATGACGGCGGCGTTCACCCGGGAGGCTCGTGCGTGGTGCCGGTCGGCGGCGGACTCCGACCGGGCGATCGCGGCGAGCACGACGGGGTGCCGTGCCGCGCGCTTCGGACGGATCGGGTCGAGGAGCCGGGCGATCGCCGGGGCCCCGGGGCCGGTGATCCGTGTCCACGCGGCGGTGAGGACGTCGGAGAGCAGGTCGAGGTCGTCGAGCTGGACGGCCGCGTCGATGGCGGTGACGGTGTCGTCGTGGGTGATCGCCCACGCCGCGGCCCGACGGACGACCTCGCGGTGGCGCTCGGCGTCCGTCGCGGCACCGGCGGCCCGGAGTGCCCGGGCGATGCCGTCGAACCAGGTGAACCCGTCGTCGTCGAGCTGTCCGAGGCCGGCGTCCGCGGCTGCCCGGTGCACCGAGGCGAGGTCGACGTCTGCCTCTCCGCCGAGCTCGGCCAGGAACTCGTCCGGGGCGGACGGCACCACCGCGGCCCGTTCCCCGAAGGTCCGCAGCCACGGGTCCTGCACGGTCTCGCGGACCCACGCACCGGTCGCCGCCGTCGCCGCGTGGTCGAACCGTGCGGCGAGGTCGACGGGTGGCCGGTCCTCGTCGGCGACCGCGGTGGCGGCAGCGGCGAGCACGCCCGCGACACCGCCCACCTCGGCAGCGGTCCGGGCGACGAACGCGGGGGCGATCACGACACCGACCGCACGGCCGAGCAGGGCGGCGGTCTCGGCGGCGTCGAACGCGAGGTCCCCGGGGCCGATCACGGTGGCGTGCGTCTCGTCGGCGACGGCGGCGAGCACGGCCCCCGGCCGTCCGGCGAGGACGACGGGACGCTCCGCGCCGGCGGCGAGCAGGGCCCTGGTGCCGGCCGTCCCGAGCAGGTGGGCGTCGTCGACGAGGAGGGCGCGCCTCCCGGCCCGCTCGTCGTCGGCCACCTGCCGGAGCTGCCCCGTGGCGCCCGCGGCGTGCTCGACCGGCACCGACGTCCGGTCCGCCCAGTCGGCGACGAGCGTCGTCACGCCGGACCGCGGTGGGCCGGCGACGACGACCACCCCGCCGGCGCGGACGGCTCGCTCGATCGTCGACACCAGCCGCGCCCGGTGGAGGAGCGGCGTGGCGCGACGGACACCGCCCACCTGGGCGGTCGCGTGCGGGCGAGGGAGGGGCACCACCGGTGGACGGGCCGTCAGGCCGCGAAGCGCTCCACGCGCAGCACGCAGGAGAGGCCGCTCTCCGAGGTGTCGATCGTGGTGTCCCAGTCCTCCGACGCACCGGCGCCGACGGCGGCGACGTCGACCTCCTTCACGGCGCGGGTGTCCGACTGCCCCTTGAGCAGCGAGACGTAGATGCGGTAGCCCTGGCCGGTCTTCTCGGGGTTCTTCACGGTCCCGGCGACGGCCCACGACGAGCCGGAGCGCTTGCACGAGGTGACCTGCACGTCGGACTTCGCGCCCACGAACTCACCGGTGCCGCCGGCCGGGGTCTCCACGTCGGTGATCGCCGGACGCTCCGTGGCGGCCGTGGTCGAGGACGCCGAGGGCTTCGCGTCGGGGCCGTCACCGCCCGAGCAGCCGGCGAGGCCGACGCCGAGGGCGGCGACCCCGGCGAGTGCCAGGAGCCGGACGGACAGGGAGCGCGAGGGGCGCAGGGTCATCGGTGTTCCTTCCTGGGGCGACGGCGGCTCCCGATGACCGCCGTTGCGATGCCGAGTGCCACGAGGAGTGCGGCCACGGCGATTGCCGGCACGGGGTCGGACCCGGTGAACGCGAGGGCAGGGACCCCCGCGGCCGGGTGGACCGCGATCCGGACGGTGTCGGGCGCTGAGGTGATCGGGCCGGTGCCGGGCAGGGTCCCGGGCGTCGGCGTCCCGATCGCCGTCGCGCTGTTCTCGACGCTACCCGAAGCGCCGTCGGCCTGACCGATCACGTAGGTCGCCGTGGCGGTCACGCGCTGCCCGGGGGCGAGGACGCCCGCGGCGCCGGGCCACTGCCCGTAGGCGACGTCGGAGAGCCCGGCGAGCCGGTCGTCGACGTGCACGCCGCGCAGGGTGACGGTGCCGGTGTTCACGAGCGTGAAGCCGTACTGCAGCTGCTGCCCCACGGCGCCGTCGGTCCCGGCGGCGTACTGCACGGTCTTGTCGATCGTGAGCGAGCCGCGGCCGGCGACGGGTGCGGTGGCCGAGGAGGCCCCGCTCGTGACGTCGGTGCCGTCCGGTCCGGTGCCACCGACGGTCGCGGTGTTCACCACGCCGCCGGCGTCGACGTCCGCCTGGGTGATGCGGTATCCGGCGGTGCCGGTCGCCTGCTCACCGGGGGCGAGCGTGCCGGCGGTGCCCGGCCAGGTCCAGGTGACGTCGGTGAGCCCGGCGAGGCCGTCGTCCAGGGTGACGCCCGTGATCGGCGCGGAGCCGTCGTTCGTCACGGTGAACGTGTAGTCCACGCGGTCCCCGACGGCGCCGGTCGCCCCGGCCGCGAGCACTCCGCGCTTGTCGAGCGTCAGGTGCGGCGCGTTCGGCAGGGAGACCCCGGCCTCGGAGGTGTCGGTGACGGTGCTGCCACCCGGAGCGGTGCCGACGACCGTCGCCGGCGAGGACAGCGACCCGGCGTCCACGTCCGCCTGGGTGACGACGACGGTCGCGTCCACCTCGACGGTCTCGCCCGGCAGGAGCACGCCCGGTTCGCCCGGCCAGGCGTAGGTCATCGCGGAGACCCCCGCTCCGGCGTCGCGCACGGTGACCCCGCGCAGGGTCGTGTCCCCGCCGTTCGTGACGACGTAGTGGTACCGGACGGTGTCGCCGGCGGCGCCGGTCGTCCCCGGGGCCAGGGTCGCGGTCTTCACGATCGAGATCCCCGCGGCCGCGGTGCCCGTCGGGACCGTCGCGGCGCCGCCGCCGTCCACCACGACGCCGTCCGGTGCCGTGCCGGTCGCCCGTGCGGTGTTCACGACCCCGCCGGCGTCGACGTCCGTCTGGCCGACGGTGCTCGTGCCCGTGACCCGAACGGTCTCGCCCGGCGCGAGGGTGCCCTCCGCCGCCGGCCACGCCGTGTCGGTGGTCCGGAAGCCGGCGAGGTCGTCGGTGACCGCGACCCCGGTGAGCGTGACGGTGCCGCTGTTCCGGACGTCGATCGTCCAGCGGAGCTCGGTGCCACGGCCCGCGGTCGTCCCGGACGCGGGTGCGCCGGACTTCGCGACGGTCAGGCCCGGGGTCCCGGTGACGGTGGTCGACCCGGCGTCCGAGGCCCGCACGGTCGCCCCGGCCGGGCTCGTGCCGGTCGTGGTCGCCGTGCTCGAGACCGAACCGCGGTCGACGTCCTGCTGGGTCAGCGTGTACGTCGCCGTGGCCGTGGCGGTCTGCCCGGGTCGGAGGACACCGGACGTCGCGGGCCAGTCGACCGAGATCGCGCCGAGGCCGGGCTGGCCGTCCGCGACGGTGACCCCGCGGAGCGTCGCCGCCCCGGTGTTCGTGATCGTGAACGTGAACGCCACCTGGTCGCCCGCACGCCCCGCTGCACCGTCGGCGAGGCGCTGGGTCTTGACGATGTCGATGCCGGCGTCGGCCGCGGCGAGGGGCACCGTGGCGCTGCCCGCGGCCGAGACCGGGCCACCGGTCGGCGGGTTCGCCGTCGCCGTCGCGGTGTTCACGACGCTGCCGGCGTCGACGTCCTCCTGCGTGACCGTGTACGCCGCGGTCGCGACGACGTCGGCCCCGGGGGCGAGCGTGCCGTCGAACCCGTCCGGGTACTCCAGCGCGCCGAGCCCCGGCAGCGGGTCGCTGGCGGCGACGTCGCGCAGGGTGGTGGTGCCGGTGTTCCGGATCGTCAGGCGGTAGTCGACGGTGTCGCCGACGGACCCGGCCGCACCGTCCGCGAGCGCGCCGTCCTTGCCGACGGTGAGCGCCGGGGCGCCGGGCAGCACGAGCGTCGCGTCCGCGCTGGCCGTGACGTCGGTGCCGGTCGGCGGCGTGCCGTTCGTGGTCGCCGCGCTGCCGGCGCTCCCGTGGTCGACGTCCGCCTGGGTCAGCGTGTACGTCGCGGTCGCGGTGACGACCTGCCCCGGTGCGAGCGTGCCCGGGGTCCCGGGCCAGTCGTACGACACGGTGCCCACGCCGTCCTGCGCGTCGGTCACCGTGACGCCGGCGAGCGTCGACGTCCCGCTGTTCGTCACCCGGTAGGTGAACGTCACGACGTCGCCGGCCCGCGGGGCGGTGTCGCCGTCCGGCAGCGTGGCGGTCTTCGTGATCCCGATGCGGGCGTCGGCGGGGCCGGTCTCGACCGTCGCGGTCGCGTCGGCGGTGACGACGGCGCCGTCCGGCGCGGTCCCGGAGGCGGTGGCCGGGTTGGTCACCCGGCCCGCGTCGAACTGGGCCTGCGTGATCGTCGAGATCGCCGTCGCGGTGACGGTCTGCCCCGGTGCGAGCGCGCCCGGGGTGCCGGGCCAGGTGCCGAACGTCACGTCGCCGGTGCCCTGGAGCTGCTGGGCGATCGCGGTCCGGTCGAGGGACACGGTGCCGGAGTTCGTCACGGTGTACGTCCACTGCACGGTGTCGCCCACGGCGCCGGTCGCGCCGGGTGCGAGCGCACCCTGCTCGGCCAGCTCCAGGGCCGGGCGCGCGGTGATCGCGACGGCGGCGGTGTCGGCAGCGTCGACGGTCGCGCCACCGGGTGCGGTGCCGGTCGCGGTGACCCGGGAGGCCTGGGTCCCCTCGTCGACGTCGGCCTGCGTGAGCGCGTAGGCCGCGGAGGCGCGTGCGGACTCCCCGGGTGCGAGCACCCCGGTGGTCCCCGGCCAGGCGATCGTGATCGCGGACGTGCCGGTCTGCGCGTCGGCGAGCGTCACACCGCGGAGCGTCGACGTGCCGGTGTTCGTCACGACGTAGCCGAACTCGACCGTGTCGCCGGCCGTGCCGGTCGCGCCGTCGGCCAGGCTCGCGGTCTTCGTGACGGCGATCTGCTGGGTCGAGGCGCGCAGCGCGACCGTCGCAGCGTCCCGCTCCGGACCGGGGTCGCTCACGCCGGTCGGCACGGTGGCGTCGGCGGTCGCGGTGTTCACGACACTGCCGGCGTCGACGTCCGACTGCGTGACGGTCGAGCGTGCCGTGGCGGTCACCGACTGCCCGGGCAGGAGCTGCCCGGCGGTGCCGTTCGGCCACGTCCCGACGACGGGCGCGGAGACCCCGGGCAGGGCGTCGGCGACCGAGACGTCGGTGAGCGTGACGGTGCCGGTGTTCGTCACCCGGTACGTCCAGTCGATGCGGTCGCCCAGGTCGCCCCGGTCGCCGTCCGCGAGCACGCCGGTCTTGTCGAACGTCCACGACCCGGTGCGGACGGTGTCCAGGCCGCCGTCGGCCGTGGCGGTGACGACCTCGCCGGAGGGGACGGTCGCCGTCGTCGTGGCGGTGCTCGCGATCGAGCCCCGGTCGACGTCCGCCTGGGTGAGCGTGTACGTGGCGGTCGCGGTGACGGACTGCCCGGGCGCGAGCGTGCCGACGGTGCCGGGCCAGGTGCTGTAGGTCACGGCGCCGAGGCGCGTCTGGTCGTCGTCGAGCGTGACGCCGGTGAGCGTTCGGTTCCCGGGGTTCGAGACGGTGAACGTGAGCGTGACGGTGTCACCGGCGACCCCGGTGCCCGAGGTGACGCGCTCGTCCTTCACGAGCGCGATCACGTCGGACGGGTCCGCGGTGCGGATCGTCGCGCCGTCGGTCGCGGTCACCGGTGCGCCGGTCGGCGGGTTGCCGACGACGGTCGCCTGGTTGACGACGCTGCCGGCGTCGACGTCGGCCTGGGTGACCGTGTACGTCGCCGTCGCGGTGACGACCGCGCCCGGGGCGAGGGTCCCCGCCGTGCCCGGCCAGTCGGCGTCGATCGCGGAGAGCCCGGCGAGCCGGTCGGACGCCGTGATCCCGGTGAGGGTGACGCTGCCGGTGTTCTCCGCGCGGAACGTGTAGCGCACGGAGTCGCCGACGCGGCCGGTCCCCTCGTCGGCGTACGCGGCGGTCTTCGACAGCGTGATCGACGGCGACGGGGCGATGGTCACCGAGCGGGTGTCGGCGTCGCTGACCCCGGTGCCACCGGGGGCGTTGCCCGAGGCCGTGACGGTGCTCGTCAGGGTGCCGCGGTCGACCTCGGCCTGGGTGAGCACGTGGGACGCCGTCGCGGTGACGGTCTCCCCCGGTGCGAGGCGCCCGGCGGTGCCCGGCCACGTGCCGTACACGACGGTGGACGCGTCGGTCTGGTCGTCGCGGGCGGTGACGCCGGTCAGGGTGACGTTGCCGGTGTTCGTGATCGCGTAGGTGTACTCGACGCGGTCGCCGGCGACACCGGTCGACCCGCTCGCGAGTGCCGCGGTCTTCACCACGCCGATGCGCGGGCCGGACGCGGCGGTCTCGACGGTGGTGCCGTCGGTCCCGGTCACGTCGGAGCCGTCGGGTGCACGCCCCACGACGGTCGCGGTGTTGGTGACGGCGCCGGCGTCGACGTCGGACTGCGTGATCGTGTACGTCGCCGAGGCGGTGACGGTCTGACCCGGGGCGAGGACGCCGACCGCTCCCGGCCACTCGTCGACGGTCGGGTCGCTGAGACCGGGCATGCGGTCGATGAGGTCGAGCAGCGTGACCGTCACGTTGCCGGTGTTCGTGGCCGTGAAGGTGTAGCGGATGCCCTCGCCCGCGGACCCGGTCGCACCGGGCGCGAGCCGGCCCTGCTTGAGCAGGGTGAGCCCTGGAGCCTGGGCGAGGTCGACGCCGGCGGTGTCGGTGGCGCGCACCGTGCCTCCCGTCGGTGCCGTGCCGGTGGCGGTGGCGGCACTCGCGACGCGACCCGCGTCGAGGTCCGCCTGCGTGAGCGCGTACGTCGCGGTCGCGGTGACGGACCGGCCCGGAGCGAGCGTGCCCGCGGTGCCCGGCCACGTGCCGTACGTGACCGCGCTCGTGCCGGTCTGGGCGTCCGCGACCACGACGCCCCGGAGCGTCTGGTTCCCCGTGTTCGTGATCGTGTAGCCGAGTCGGACCGTGTCACCGACGGCCGGGGTGCCGGTCGTGGTGCGCTGCTCGGTCTTCGTCAGCGCGATCGCGGGCGCTCCGTCGTCCGTGCGGATCGTCGCGCTGTCGGATGCCGTGACGTCCGCGCCGCGCGCCGGCGTCGCCGTGACGGTCGCCTGGTTGACGACGGCGCCCGCGTCGACGTCGGCCTGCGTCACCGTGTAGCCGGCCGTCGCGGTGGTCGACTGTCCCGGTGCGAGCGAGCCGTCGCCGTTCGGGCCGGCCCCCACCGTGATCGTGCCGAGTCCGGCGAGGCGGTCCGTCACGCGGGCCGAGCCGAGCGTGACCTGGCCGGT
Organism: Curtobacterium sp. NPDC087082; assembly: GCF_044745045.1. NCBI lineage: Bacteria > Bacillati > Actinomycetota > Actinomycetes > Micrococcales > Microbacteriaceae > Curtobacterium > Curtobacterium sp. NPDC087082. The sequence continues at coordinate 116,826 of NZ_JBIUZN010000001.1, forward strand.
GTTCGTGACTGTGAAGGTGTAGCGGACGGTGTCGCCGACTCGGCCGGTGCCGCCGTCGACGTACGCGGCGCGCTTCGTGACGCCGACGCCCGCGGCCGCGGTGAGCGCGACGGAACCCTGCGCCGCGTCGCCGACCCGGGTGCCGGTCGGGCCCGTGCCCGTCGTGGTCGCGGTGCTCGCGACGCTGCCGCGGTCCACGTCCGCCTGGGTCAGCGTGTACGACGCCGTCGCCGTGATGGACCCGCCGGGCGCGAGGGTGCCGACGGCGGTCGGCCAGGTGCCGAACACGATGTCGGACAGCCCCGCCTGGGCGTCCTCGAGCGCGACGGCGGACAGCGTCGCCGTGCCGGTGTTCGTGATGGTGTACCCGAACCGCACGGTGTCGCCCGCGGTGCCGGTCGCACCGCCGGCGAGCTGCTCGGTCTTGTCGAGCCGGATGCCGGGCACGGCCGTGGCGAGCGCGACGGTCGCGGCGTCGGACGCCGTGACGGTGTCGCCCGCGGGGGTGCGGCCGGTGACGGTGGCGTCGTTCAGGACGCTGCCGGCGTCCACGTCGGCCTGGGTGACGCGGTACGTCGCGGTACCGGTGACGACCTGCCCGGGGGCCAGCCGTCCGGCGGCGGTCGGCCAGTCGGCGACCTCGACGTCGGACACCCCGGCGAGGACGTCGGCGACCTCGACCCCGCTGACGGTGAAGGTGCCGGTGTTGGCAACGCGGAACGTGTAGCGGACGGTGTCGCCGACCGCACCCGTCGAGCCGCCGAGGCTGCCGGTCTTGTCGATCGACAGGGCGCCGCGCGGTGCCACGGTCACGCCGCCGTCGTCGGACGCGGCCACGTCGGCGCCGCGGGGCGGCGTGCCCGTGGTCGTCGCGGTGCTCGCGATGCTGCCGCGGTCGACGTCCTGCTGCGTGAGCGTGTACGTGGCGTGGGCGACGACGGACTGCCCGGGCGCGAGGCGTCCGGCGGTGCCACCGGGCCAGGCGTCGAACCGGACGGCGGACAGACCCTGCTGCGAATCGGTGACCCCCACGCCGCTGAGCGTGACGTCGCCGGTGTTCGTGACCGTGAACGTGAGGTCGACGGTGTCGCCGGCGGCGCCCGCTCCCCGGTTCGTCTCGGTCTTCTGGATCCCGATGCCCGGCGCTCCGGTCGTCGTGACGACGGTGCGCGTCCCCGATCCGGACACGGTCGTGCCGGCGGGGGTGGTGCCCGTGGTGGTCGCGGTGTTCGCGATCGACCCGGCGTCCACGTCGTCCTGCGTGACCGTGCGGTCCGCCGTGACGACGACCGCCTGGCCGGGCGCGAGGGTGCCCGCCGTGGCGTTCGGCCACGTCGTGGTGGGGGTGCCGAGCCCGTCGAGCGGGTCGTCGACCGTCACGGCGGTGAGGGTGGTCTGCCCCGCGTTGGTCGCGGTGACGGTGTACCGGACGACGTCGCCGACCCGAACGGCACCGACGTCGCCGGCGCCGACGACCGCGGCCGTCTTGCGCGTCGACACGGCCGAGGTCGGGTCGAGCACGACGCTGCCGTCGTCGGTCGCCGAGACCGCGGCTCCGCTGCGCCGGTCGGTCGCGGTGGTGGTGGCACCGCTGGACAGTGCGACGTGGCCGTCGGTGTCCGCCGCGGCACGGTCGACGTCCGCCTGGGTGAGCCGGTGGCTCGCGGTCGCGGTCACCGACTGGCCCGGGGCGAGCGTGCCGGTCGTCCCCGAGGGCCAGGCGCCGAACACGATGCCGGACAGCCCCTGCTGCTCGTCGGTCAGCCCGACGCCCGTCAGCGTCGTCGTACCGGTGTTCGTGATCGTGTACCCGAAGCGCACGGTGTCACCGGCGACGCCCGCGGACCCGTCGGCGACGGCCTCGGTCTTGTCGAGGGTGATCGTCGGGGCGCTCGCGTCGACCGCGGTGGTGCTCGTGGCGGTCTTCGTGATCGCGGCGCCCGCGGGCGGGCTGGCGACGGCGTTCGCGGTGTTCACGACGCTGCCGGCGTCCACGTCGGCCTGGCTGATCGTGTACGCCGCCGTGGCCGTGGCGACCTCGCCCGGTGCGACCACCCCGGGGCGGGACGGGTCCGGCCACGTGTACGACAACACCCCGACGCCCTGCAGCTGGTCGGTCATCTGCAGCAGGTCGAGCGTGGTGTTGCCGGTGTTCCGCGCGGTGAGCGTGAAGCGGAGGTCGTCGCCGACGGCCGCACTGCTGCCCGCGGGCACGCCGGACTTCGTGAAGTCGAACGTGTTCACCTGCGTGACGGGCACCGTCCGGTAGCTCGTCGCGGTGACGGCCGCGCCGCCGTTGGACGGGGTGCCGCGGGTCGTCGCCGGGCTCGTGACGTACCCGGCGTCGATGTCCGCCTGGGTCAGCGTGTGCACGGCGGTGGCGGTGACGGTCTGGCCCGGGGTGAGCGTGCCGGTCGTCCCGGACGGCCACGTGCCGTACGTCACGGCGCCGTCGCCGGGGTCGGCACCGGCGTCGGTGATGCCCACGCCGGTCAGCGTGAAGTCGCCGGTGTTCGTCACGGTGTACGCCAGGTCGACCGGGTCGCCCGGGCGGGGCGCACCACCAGAGCCCGCGACGGACGCGTCCTTGACGATGCCGATCGCGGCGGTGTTGTCGGCGTCGGTGGCGATCGTCACGGTCGCGTCGCGGCTCGTGGTGGCTCCGGCGGGCGTGGTGCCGGTGACGGTCGCCGTGTTCGTGATCGCGCCGGCGTCGACGTCGGCCTGCGTCACCGTGTACCGCGCGGTGGCCCGGAGCCGCTCGCCGGGCGCGAGGGACCCGGCCGTCCCGCCGGACCACTCGAGGTCGCGGAGCCGGCCGGCGGCCGCCGCGTCGGTGACCGGGGTCGAGGCGCCGAGCCCGATGAGCTGGTCGCGCAGGGCGAGGCCGCTCAGGGTGACGGAACCGGTGTTCGTCGCGAGGAACGAGAAGACGACGGTGTCGCCGACCCGGCCGCTCTGCACGGCGCCGTCGGCGGACTGGCCGTAGCGGGCGGTCTTCGTCAGCGTCACGGCCGGGGTCGGCGTGATCGTGACGCCGTCGGTCGCGGTCGCGGTGACGCGGGTGCCGGCCGGGGTGGTGCCGAACGCGGTCGCCGCCGAACGGATGCCGCCGGCGTCGACGTCGGACTGGCTGATCGTGTAGGTCGCCGTGGCGGTCGCCGAGCGACCGGGGGCGAGCGTGATGGTGGTGTCGCCGTCGGCGAAGACGACGCTCGAGATGCCGCGCTGGGCGTCCTGCACGCCGACGACGGTGAGCGTCACGTTGCCGGTGTTCGTGACGACGTAGCGCATGTCGACCTGGTCGCCCGCGGTCGCTGCGCGGGTCGTCGAGCCGTCGGCGTCGAAGGTCTCGGCCTTCGTGACGGCGAGCCCCGGTGCCGCGCTCGAGGTGGGGACGGTCGCGGCGGCCGTGGCGGACACGGTGGCCGGGTCGGTGCCGGTCGGTGCGGTGCCGGTGACCGACGAGGTGTCGACCAGCGCGCCGGCGTCGACGTCGGCCTGGGTGACGGTGGAGGTGGTGGTCGCGGTGACGGTCTGGCCGGGTGCGAGGGTGTTCGGCGCGTTCGGCCAGGCGTACGTCACCGTCCCGCCGAGGGCGTGCACGACCTCGGGCACGGTGAGCGTGACGGAACCGGTGTTCGTCGCCTGGTACGTCCACGTGACGACGGAGCCGACGCCGCCGGACCCGCTCGTGACGGACCCCGTCTCGGTCAGGGACACCGCCGGGGTGCGCTTCGTGCTCGCCGAGCCGGTGTCGGTCGCGCGGACGGTGGTGCCACCGGGCGACACAGCCGTGGTGGCGGCGTCGCTCGAGACGGTGCCCCGGTCCACGTCCGCCTGGGTGAGCGTGTAGGTCGCGGTGACCGTGACGGACTGCCCGACGCCGAGGGTCCCCGCGGTGCCGGACGGCCACGTGCCGTAGGTGAACGCGGAGTGGCCGGACTGCTCGTCGGTCAGGGTCACGTTCGTCAGGGTCTGGTTGCCGCTGTTCGTGATCGTGTACCCGAGCCGGACGGTGTCACCCGCGACGCCGGTGGCACTCGTGGCGAGGCGCTCGGTCTTCGCGAGGGAGATCGCCGGTGCACCCGAGGCCGGGGTGACCGTGGCCGCGCCGGTGGCCCGGACGGTGCCGCCGGTCGGGGTGGTCGCCGTCGAGGTCGCGGTGTTGACGATGCTGCCGGCGTCGATGTCGGACTGGGTGACGGTGTAGGTCGCGGTCCCGCGCACGGTCTGCCCGGGTGCGAGGGTGCCCGTGGTGCCGGACGGCCACGTGCCGAACGTGATCCCGGACAGCCCGGCCAGCTGGTCGCGCACCCCGACGCCCGTGAGCGTGGTGGTGCCGGTGTTCGCGACGTCGAAGCGGTACGTGACCGTGTCGCCCGCGGCGCCGGTCCCCCCGACGACGGCGCTCTTCGACACCGCGATGCCCGGCGCCGGCGTGATCGTCTGCGCGGCGGTCGCGGGCGTGGACACACCCGTCCCCTGCGGCGTGGTGCCGGACACGGTCGCACGGTTCGCCACGGTGCCCGCGTCGACGTCGCCCTGGGTCACCGTGTACGACGCGGTCGCCGTCACGGACTGCCCCGGTGCGAGTCGCCCGGCGGCGCCGGGCCAGGTGTACGTCAGCGTCCCGAGCCCCGCGTGCGGGTCGGTGATCGTGACGCCGGTCAGGGTCTGGTTGCCGGAGTTCGTGGCGCGGAACGTGTAGTCCAGGGTGTCGCCCGCGCGGCCGGTGTACCCGGTGCCCGTGGCGACCGACTTGGTGAACCCGAGCGCGGGCGACCCGGTGAGCGGGATGGTGCCGGAGCCCTGCGCGGTGGCGGTCGAGGTGCCCGACGGGCCGGAACCGGTCGCCGTCGCGGTGTTCGTCACCGAGCCGGCGTCGAGGTCGGTCTGGGACACCGTGCCGGTCGCCGTCGCGGTCGCGGTCTGCCCCGGGGCGAGCGTGCCGCCGGTCCCGGGCCATGAGTACGTCAGCCCGGACAGCCCGGCGAGCGAGTCCGTCGCCCCGACCGAGGTCAGGGTGGTGGTCCCGGTGTTCGTGATGCGCAGGGTCCAGGTGGTGCGGTCACCCGCGGTGCCGGTCGACCCGGCGTCGAGCGCGCCGGACTTCGCGACGCTGATCGCGACGGTCCGGTCGACGGACACCGACGCGGCGGTCGCCTGCGAGACCAGGGTGTTGCCGGGGGTGGTGCCCGCGACGGTCGCGGTGTTCCGGACGGTCCCGGCGTCGACCTGCGCCTGGGTCAGCGTCGAGGTCGCGGTGGCCGTGACGGTCTGCCCCGGCGCCAGGCGACCGGTGGTCCCCGGCCACGAGTACGTGATCGACGACAGGCCCGCGAGCTGGTCGGTGATCGCGACGCCCGTGAGCGTGACGTTGCCGGTGTTCCGGGCGCTGAAGGTCCAGTTCACGGTGCCACCGGCGGTCGGCGAACCGGACCCCGCGACGGCACCCGTCTTCGTGAACGACAGGGCGCCGGAGGACGGGACGGGCAGCGTGTGCGGGCTGCTGGCCGTGACGGACCCCTGCGCGGGCGTGGTCGCGGTCGCGCGGGCCGTGTTCACCACGCTGCCCGCGTCGACGTCGGCCTGGGTGAGCGTGTACGTCGCGGTGGCCGTGACGGTCTGGCCCGGAGCGAGGGTGCCCGCGGTCCCCGAGGGCCAGGTGCCGTACACCGGCGTGGAGACGCCGGCGAGGGCGTCGCCGATGCGGACGGCGGTGAGCGTCTGGTTGCCGGTGTTCCGCGCGGTGAACGTGTAGTCCACGGTGTCACCGGCGCGGCCGGTCGCGCCGGACGCCAGCGCGCCGGTCTTCGACACCGCGATCCCCGGCGTAGCCGGCACGGTCGTCCGTGCGGTGGCGGCGTTCGTCGCGGTGGTGCCGTTCGGGGCGGTGCCGGTCGCCGTCGCCGTGTTCTGCACGAACCCGGCGTCGACGTCCTTCTGGGTCAGCTTGTAGGTCGCCGTCCCCGTGGCGCTCTGCCCGGGGGTGAGCCGCCCGGCGGTGCCCGGCCACGTGTACGCGATCGTCGACAGCCCGGTGAGCGGGTCGGCGACGGTCACCCCGGTGAGGGTGGTGTTGCCGGAGTTCCGAACAGTGAACGTGTAGTCCACGGTGTCGCCGACGGCGCCGGTCGCCCCGGACGCCAGCGCGCCGGTCTTGGCGATCGCGATGCCCGGGGCGCGGGACACCGCGACGGTGGCGGAGGTCGTCGACGACGCGGGCTGGCCGGAGCCGTCGGCACGGGTGTTGCCCGCGCCGGTCGCGGTGTTCACCACGCTGCCGGCGTCGACGTCGGCCTGGGTGAGCGTGGACGTGGCCGTCGCGGTGACGGTCTGGTTCGGGTCGAGCTGTCCGGTGGTGCCGGGCCAGCCGTAGGTCAGCGCGGAGATGCCGCTCAGCCCGTCGGCGATCGCGACGCCGTACAGCGTGGTGTTGCCGGTGTTCGTGGCGCTGAACTGCCAGTTCACGGTGTCGCCGACCTTGCCGGAGGCGCCGGTCGCCAGCGCGCCGGTCTTCGTCACGGCGATCTTCTGTGCGGCCGCGATGTTGACGGTCTTCGAGGTCTGGCCGCTCGTCACGGCGGTGCCGGACGGGTTGCTACCGTTCGCGGTCGCGGTGTTCGTGATCGAGCCGGCGTTCACCTGCGCCTGCGTGAGCGTCGAGGTGGCCGTCGCGGTGACGGACTGGCCCGGCGCGAGCTTGCCGGTCGTGCCGGAGGTCCAGGTGCCGTACGTGATCGCCGAGATCCCGGCGAGCGGGTCGGCGATGGTGACGCCGGTGAGGGTGCGGTTGCCCGCGTTCGTCACGGTGAAGGTCCAGGACACGGTGTCACCGGCCCGCCCGGTCGCGCCGGACGCCAGGGTCCCGTCCTTGACGATGGTCAGACTGGAGGCATCGGTCACCGCCACGGTCGCCGTCGCGTCCGGCGCGGTGACGGTGCCGCCGGTGGCGCCCTTCGCTGCGGCTCCGGCGGTGTTCACGACGCTGCCCGCGTCGACGTCGGTCTGGGTGAGCGCGGAGGTCGCTGTGGCGGTCACCGTCTGCCCCGGCGCGAGCGTGCCGCTCGTGCCGGACGGCCAGGTGCCGTAGGTGAGCGCGGAGACGCCGGCGAGCCGGTCGGTGATCGAGGCGGCGGTGACGGTCTGGTTGCCGGTGTTGCGCAGCGTGAACGACCAGTTCACGGTGTCGCCGGCCTTGCCCGTGGACCCGGCGGCGACGGCACCGCTCTTGGTCAGGACGAGTGCGTTCGCGGCGGGGATCGCGACGGTGGCGGTGGCGGTGGGTGCCGTGACGGTGCTGCCGGTGGCGCTCCGACCGGCGGCGGTCGCGGTGTTCGTCAGCGTCCCGGCGTCGACCTGCGCCTGGGTGAGCGTCGAGGTGGCGGTCGCGGTGACGGTCTGCCCGGGGGTGAGTCGGCCGGTGGTGCCGGACGGCCAGGTGCCGTAGGCGATGGCGGAGACGCCGGCGAGCTGGTCGGTGATCGCGGCACCGGTGATGGTCTGCGCGCCGGAGTTCGTCAGGCGGAAGGTCCAGTTCACGGTGTCGCCGGCCCGGCCGGTGCTCCCGGACGCGAGGGCGCCGGCCTTCGTCAGCGTCAGGGCGTTCGCGGCCGTCAGCGGCTGGGTGCGCGACGCGGTCGCGCTGGGCTTCGGGCCGCCGTCCGGGTCGGTGCCGGTGACGGTGGCGGTGTTCGCGACCGAGCCGGCGTCGACGTCGGTCTGCGTCAGCGTGTAGGTGGCGGTCGCGGTGACGGCCTGGCCGGGCTGGAGCGTCCCGCTGGTGCCGGACGGCCAGGTGCCGTAGGCGAGCGCGGAGAGCCCCGACAGCGGGTCGGTGATCGCGACGCCGGTGAGCGGCGAGGTGCCGGAGTTCGTGGCGGTGAACGAGTAGTTCACGGTGTCGCCCGCCTTGCCGGTGGCGCCGGAGGCGAGGGCGGAGGTCTTCGTGAGCGCGAGCGACGACAGGTACGTGTTCGTCGCGTTCGTGTCGGTGACGGTGATCGTCGGGTCGCCGGTGACCTGACCGGTCGCGGTCACCGAGCTCGTGGTGGACGCGGCGGTGGGTGGCGGACCCGTGCACCGGACCGTGGCGGTCGCTCCGGAGGCGAGCGGCCCCGCGATCGTCGTCGACGGCGTGCAGGACTCGGTGTCCGGGAAGGTCAGCTGGATGTTCGACAGCGACACCGAGCCGTTGTTCGTCACCGTGATCGTGAACGAGGTGTTCTCGGTCGCGGTGCGGTACTGGTCGTTCGTGCTGCCGTCCAGGGTCTTCACCACGCTGAGCGCCGCGGTCGGGACGGACAGCACGGCGTTCTGCAGCAGGTAGGAGTCACCGCTCGTGCCGACGGTGAGCGTCATCGACGTGTCGCCCTTGTCGACGCCGCTGAGCGTCTGGGTGTGGACGTCGACGCTCTGGTTCGTGAAGGTCGACGTGTCGCCGGTCTGCGTGTACCGCACCGACCCGTCCGCCTGGCCGACACCGATGTTGCCGGAGGCGTTCTTCGTGTTGAGCACCTCGGTCGGACTGCCGCCCTGCGGGGTGTACCGCATGTAGTCGCCCGTGATGCCGCGGTCGCCCTCGTACAGCGTGTAGCCGAACTTCACACCGGGCTGCAGCGCCGAGAACCCGGTGAAGTTGACGGTGAGCGGGCTGTCCGACGCTGCCTCGCGCACGTGGCCCTGGTAGTAGATGACGCGGTGCGGGGCGCTCGCGGCGTTGCCCGGCACGTACTTGCCGTAGTCGTAGACGACCGTGAGCGACCAGCCCGCGTAGCAGCCGGCGCCGACCGCTGCCCAGATGTTGCCGGCGCTGATGGTGAGGGCCGACCCGGTGGTGGCGTTCGCGAACGCACTCGTGACGTCGGCGGAGGCCGAGTAGTACAGCGCGCTCGCCTGCGACGCCGGGTCCTCGAGCAGGGCCTGCGGCGCGACGGTCTGGATCGCGCCGGAGCCGACCTTGAACTGCACGCCCTGGGTCCGGTAGCCCGCGGCGGCGTCCGGTCGGGTGGCGTACCACTGCGAGCCGTTCGCCGAGTTGCCCGAGCAGGTCACGTTGCCCGCGCCGGTGAAGACACCCGTGTTGGCGCTCCAGTCCAGGTAGGCCTTCGCGACGGTGGCCCCCGCCGGGATCGTCAGCGCGCCGGTCGACGAGTTCGTGGTGAAGCCGGAGACGGTGTTCGAGTTCACCATCTTGAAGTAGTCGTTGTACGACGTGGAGACGCCCGTGCCGGGGTTGTTGGCGTGCAGGTCCGTGCAGCTGCCGCTGGTGTTCGTCGCGGTGAGCGCGGAGCCGGTGCAGGCGAGCACGCCGTTGCCCGTCATCGTGAAGTCGCCGTTGACCGTCGCCTGGTAGTTCGGCGACTGGTCCGAGCCGGTGCCCCACTGCACGACCGCGGCCTGGGCGACGCCCTCGGTGCCGAGTGCGACGCCCGCGGTGGGGATGAGCACGGCGAGCGCCATCGCGATCCCACGGAACCAGCGGGGACGGGCGATGGTCTCCGCGCGGTGGCGGGGACGGGGTGCGAGCAGCAAGCAGTGACCTTCCGGGCACGACGAACAGACCCTTGGGAGTGGTCGGGTCCACGCTGCCGGGTGGGATCAGGGATGTGACGACCGCCTCACAGGTCGTCCTGTCGATCTTCTGTCGCTTCTCTGACACCCGTCGCGCAAACGGGGGTTTTTCACCCTGCGATTCACCCCGTTCGGGGGACAACCCTCAGTCGGTGGCGGCGTGCTGGACGACCCAGCTGTGCATGACGATCGCCGCGGCCGCCGAGGCGTTGATGCTCCTTGTCGACCCGAACTGCGTGATCTCGAGGTGTCCGTCCGCCCCGGCGACGGCCTCGTCGGTCAGCCCGGGGCCCTCCTGCCCGAACAGGAACACGCACCGTTCCGGGATCGGCGCCGTCTCGATGCGGGAGGCCCCGGGGGTGTTGTCGATCGCGATCACCGGACGCCCCTCGTCGCGCATGGCCTCGAGGAAGGCGGCGACGTCGGGGTGGTACCGCACGTGCTGGTACCGGTCGGTGACCATCGCGCCGCGCTTGTTCCACCGACGGCGCCCGACGATGTGCACGGTGCCGGCGAGGAACGCGTTGGCGCTCCGCACGATCGACCCGATGTTGAGGTCGTGCTGCCAGTTCTCGATCGCCACGTCGAACGCGTGGCGGTGCGTGTCGAGATCGGCGACGATGGCGTCCATCGACCAGTAGCGGAACCGGTCGACGACGTTGCGGGTGTCCCCGGTCGCCAGGAGCTCCGGGTCGAGCCGCGGGTCGTCCGGCCAGGGCTCGGGGTGCGGCCCGACCCCGTTCGTCGTCCGCTCGTGGGACGGTTCGGGGACGGCGGTCACGCCCCCAAGCGTACGGCGGGGTCGCCGGTCACCGGATCCGGGACTCGATCCCCGCGATGAGGACGTCGAGCCCCAGCGCGAACCGGTCCTCGTACGAGTGCGAACCGAGGATCTCCGCCACGAGCTCGTGCCGCTCCGGACGACCGGCCGCGGCCGAGCCCCGGCCGACCTGCACACCGGTGTGCCCGACCACGAAGTCGTACACGACGAAGAACGCGTACATCGCCTCGGCGTCGGGCAGGCCGGCCGACCGGAGCGCACCGACGACCTTCGCCACGACGGCGTCGGACTCCGTCGACACCAGGGCCCCGCGGCGACTGTGCGACTCGAGCACGAGGGGGTGGGTCAGCATGAGGTCGCGGAAGGTCGTGGCGAACGTCCGGACGACCGCGTGCCACTCGTCCGGCCAGACGAACGTCGCGGTGAACTCGTCGACCGTGCGGCGGACGAGCTCGGCGTGCAGGTCGTCGAGGCCGCCGATCGTCCGGTGCACGGTCATCGGCGCGACGCCGAGCCGGACGCCGAGCGCGCGGAAGGACAGCCGGTCGAGGCCGTCCTCGTTCGCGATGGCCGTCGCGGCGTCGATCACCTGCTCGCGGCTGAGGACGTTGGGGCGGCCACGGCGCCGTCGCGGAGTCGCCTCGGCCTGCTCCGACGGCGTGACGGGCCGGGGTGCGACGGGCGGGGTTCCGGGTTCGACGAGCACGGGGCGTCCTCCTTCTTCCAGTACGTGTCCCGAAAAGCCTAGGGCAAAGCCGACCGGCATTCGGTGTCTCGACCATCTCGGGTCCGCGACCGGCGCGCAAGAGCCGATCCGTGCCTCCCGGCCTTCTCCGAGCCGACGCCGAGCCGGGCCGTCACGGGCGCGCACTAGGGTGAGGGGCATGGCAACCCGCGACGAGGTCGAGTGCTGGCTGACCGACATGGACGGCGTGCTCGTGCACGAGAACCAGGCGCTCCCCGGGGCGCCGGAACTGATCCAGCAGTGGCTCGACGAGGGCACGGAGTTCCTCGTCCTGACCAACAACTCGATCTTCACCCCGCGTGACCTCAGCGCCCGGCTCCGCTGGTCCGGCATCCACGTCCCCGAGGAGCGCATCTGGACGAGCGCCCTCGCCACCGCCGACTTCTGCAAGTCCCAGATGCCCGGCGGCTCCGCGTTCGTCATCGGCGAGGCCGGCATGACCACGGCCCTGCACGAGGCCGGCTTCATCATGACCGAGACCGCCCCCGACTACGTCGTCGTCGGTGAGACCCGCAACTACTCGTTCGAGGCGATCACCAAGGCCGTGCGCCTCATCCGCGACGGTGCCCGCTTCATCGTCACGAACCCCGACGCGACGGGCCCGTCGGCCGAGGGGGTCCTCCCGGCGACCGGCGCCATCGCCGCGATGATCGAGAAGGCCACCGGCAAGCAGCCGTACGTGGTCGGCAAGCCGAACCCGATGATGTTCCGCTCGGCGATGAACCGGATCGGCGCCCACTCCGAGAACACCGGCATGATCGGCGACCGGATGGACACCGACGTGCAGGCCGGCATCGAGGCAGGACTCCACACCGTCCTCGTCATGACCGGCATCAGCGACCAGGCCGAGATCGACCGCTACCCCTTCCGCCCGAGCGAGGTCATCTCCGGCGTCCACGAGCTCGTCCGCACCGAACCCTTCGAGGTGGAGCTGTAGCGATGCGCTGGGACCCGACGCGGTACGCCGCCTTCGCGGACGACCGCGCGCGGCCCTTCCACGACCTCGTCGCGCAGATCGCGTGGCCGGCGGGTGCGGGCCAGGAGGCGCCCCGTCGCGTCGTCGACCTCGGCTGCGGCCCCGGGACCCTCACCGCCACGTTGGCAGCGCGGTGGCCTTCCGCGTCGGTGGTCGGGATCGACAGCTCGGCGCAGATGCTGGCGTCGGCGCCGACCGGCCCCGGGTTGTCGTTCGAGCTGGGCTCGATCGAGGACTGGACACCCGGCCCCACGGACGACGTCGTCGTGACGAACGCGGCGCTCCAGTGGGTGCCGTCGCACGTGTCACTGCTGCCGCGATGGCTCGACGCGATGCCGTCCGGATCGTGGTTCGCGATGCAGGTGCCGGGCAACTTCGGGTCGCCGTCGCACGCGCTCATGCGGTCCGTCGCCGCCTCCGGGCCGTGGGCGCCGGCGTTGGCCGGTGTCCTCCGCGAGGACCCGGTGCTCGACCCGGCGGGCTACCTCGGCATCATGCTCGACGCCGGGTTCGAAGCCCGCGCGTGGGAGACCACCTACGCCCAGCTCCTGCCGGGCGTCGACCCGGTGCTGGACTGGGTGCGCGGGACCGGGCTCCGTCCGGCACTGCAGGCGCTCGACGCGGCGGACCCGTCCGGCGCGTCGACCGCGGCGTACGAGGCGGAGTACGCGGCGGCGCTGCGGTCGGCGTACCCGGCGGGGGCGCACGGCACGGTGTACCCGTTCCGGCGGGTCTTCGCCGTCGGCCGCAAGCCCTGAACCGAACCCCGTGATCGCCGCCGCTCATCGGGCGCGGCAACGCGTTGCCACTCGGTTGCTCGACCGCGTCGCCGCCACCAGACTCGGAACTCCTGAAACATCAGATTGGAGTTCCACGATGGAGCGAATTCTCTCGGTCGCCGCGGTCGGCACCATGGCGCTCGGCCTCTCGGTCGCTGCACTGCCCACCGCCGCGTCCGCCTCGGTCCCCGGACCTCGGGACCCGTCAGCCCCCGGCTGTTCGACGACGACGATGGTCGCCGACCACCTGAAGGGCTGGGTCCACTGGACGATCGAGTGCACCGAGGCCCGCACCGTCGTCGTCGACGCGACGGCGTTCTCGGGCACGCCCGACGACCACGAGATCGTGGACGAGCAGCAGGCCTCGCGGTTCGTCGCCGCGGGCGAGACGTGGACGGACTTCGTCAGGCTGCCGACGGCCGGGGTCGACCAGTTCCGCGCACAGGCGGTCACGTTCGTCACCGCGGACCCGTTCGAGCGTCCGGCGATCATCGGCGGCGCCACCGGCTGATCGCCGCCGCTCGGCGCCCTACTCGACCGTGACGAGGGTGCCGAGCGGCAGGGCGTCCACCGCCGCCACCGCTTCGGCGTCGAGCCGCACGCAGCCGTGCGACACCGCACCCGAGGTCGTCGCGTTCCAGTGCAGCCCGATCAGCCCGCCGTCGTGCCCGCCGTACGGCTCGTCGGCCGCGCTCGAGTGCAGCGAGGTCAGCTGGATCGGGTGGTCGCCGGTGCCCTGCGCGGGGTCGACGTACCGCTGCTCGAGGTAGCCGGTGACCCCGGTCGGCGTCGGGGTGTCCGCCGTGCCGACCCCGGCGCGGAACCGCTGCACGGCCCCGCCGTCCGACGAGACGATCGACACGGACTGGTCCGTCGTCGAGATGACGACGCGGGAGGTCGGGGTCGACACCTCCCGGAGCGACGCCACCGGCACCCACGCCGAGGTCTGCGCCGCCGCCGATCCCCCGGCGGCCGAGGGCAGCTGCTGGCGCGCCGGGGTGAGGACACGCTCCCAGTCCCCGTCGCGCTCGACCCCGACGACCGTGGTGGGCTGCCGGAGGAAGTCGGTGGCGGCGAACCGCGCGACCGGTGTGGTCCGCGCCGCGCCGAACAGGGGTGCGTCGGCCCGGAGCCGGAACACGGTGTCCGAGGTGATGGTCCGGTCGAACGGCATGAGCCCGCCGATGACCGCCGAGTACTGCGCCTCCGGCAGTGCGGCGAGCGCGGCTGCCCCGACGTGCGGGACGGCCGGGGCGACGTGGGACCGGGTCGCCGACGCCGACGGGACGGGTGCCGAGGCGACCGGGGTGGACCCGAGCAACGGGACGGCGACCGCCCCGGCGAGGACGACCGCGGCAGCGACGCCGGTCGCGGTCCAGAGGGTGCGTGTGCGCATGGGGGTGCTCCAGGGGTGACGGGAACGGGAAGGCGGCCGGCGCCGCCGCACGGGACGGACGCCGGCCGGCCCGCGATCAGCCGGAGACGACCGGCAGGTGGATGCCCGTCCCCGGGTCGACGACGGTGCCGGTGCCGCCGCTCCCGGCTCCCGTGCCACCGGTGCCCGTGCCCGACCCGGCAGCGGCCGGGGTCACCGTGATCGCGAGCGGTGCGACGAGCGCCGAGGCGCCTGAGGCGTCGACCACGTCGATCGTGTGCGCTCCGGTGGCCGTGCCGGCCGGGATGGTGACGCTGCCGGACACCGTGCCGTCCGCCGCGACGGTGAGCGTGCCCACCGTGACCGGGGTGGAGTGCAGGACGACCCGGACCGAGGCCCCCGGGGTGAACCCGGTGCCGGCCAGCGCGAGCGACCCTCCGGCAGCGACCGAGGTGCCCTTCGGCGCCGTGAGGACGCCGGTCACGACGCGAGCGGTGCCGCCGGTCGAGAGGACCTTCGCGGTGCCGTCGGCCGACACCGCGACCGTGGCGCTCGTGGCGGCGGCGAGGTCGAGGCGCTCCCACGAGCCCGCGGCCGAGCCGGACTGGTCGAGCGGGTAGCCCGACGCGATCTCGGTCTGGGCGAGCACGGCGGTGCGCTGCGCGTCGGTCAGGGTCGGGAACGCGGTGAGGAGCAGGTTCGACGCACCGGTCGGCACCGAGGGGGCGAGCCCGGTGGTGCCGGTCGCCGCGAAGCCGTAGGTCATCCGCTCGCGGTAGACCGCCGCGGCCGAGGCGCGGTCGGTGACGACCTGGGCGGTGCCACCGGGGATCGCGGCCCCGCCGTACGGGTCGTCCGAGTACGCCGTCGAGTGGGCGATGCAGTTCGCGAGCGTGTCGCCGCACTGCTGCTCGAGGTACGAGACGAGTTCCTTCCGCGCCGGCTCGAGGACCTCGGTGCGGTACTGGGTGTCCGACCAGCGGGCCGCGAGTGCCGCTTCGCCGTCGATGCGCCCGCCCATGATGTCGAGCGGGTAGTGGACGCCGAGCACGATGCGGTCGTTGCCGGCCTCGGAAGCGCGGGCGAGCAGCTCCGGCGCCAGCTCCGGCACGAGCGTGGCGAGGGTGATGCCCGCCTGGTACGCCGTGGTGGTGTGACCGCTCGGGTACGAGCCGCCCGTGCAGATGCCGGCGGTGCCGTACCCGGGGTCGAGCACGACGTCGTTCGGCGAGAACTCGTGCGACGTGTCCGTGGCGACCGGCACCCGCGTGATGTCGAGCGTCCCGTCCGCCGATGCCCAGGCCTTGCCGGCGCGGTTCGCGGCGAGCGACGACGCGTTCACCTTCGCCGGGGCGCAGCCGGTCTGGTCGTCGGTCGCGGGCAGCGTCGCGGTGCTGCTCGCCGGCAGGTACGGCCGCGGGTAGCTGTAGTGCGCCTTCGCGTCACCCGTGCTGACGTACGCGCCGCTCGTACCGTTCGAGGAGTTCACCACCGCCGAGGTCAGCGGCAGCTTCCCGGCGTTCCGACCCTCGACGTAGATCTTCTCGAGTGCCGGACCGAGCCCCTGCGACACCGTCATCGACTGGTCGTACGCGGTGTTCGTGGCGTTCTGGTATTCGGAGTCCTGCAGCGCCTTCAGCTGCTGCGCCTTCGTGGCGTGCTGGTTGATCCACGAGGTCAGCTGGTCGTTCTCCGCCAGCGTCCCGGCATCGAGCACGGTGCCGTGCAGGTCGTTCGTCCCGCTCGACTTCCAGTAGTGGTCGTACCCGCTCAGCAGGGAGACGAGGTCGGGCTTGGCGGTGTCGCTCGGGTACCCCGCCGCGGTGGCGACGAGGGGCGAGCCGACGACGAGGGCGGTCGCGACGGCGGCGACGGTCACCCCGCGGAGTGCTGATCTGTGCATGCGCCGAACGCTAAGGACGGGTGGTTGCCGAGCGGGGAACGGTGCACCAAGCCGAGGTGAACCGGACCGCAGCCTGTGCGCACTCGCAGCCCCGCGCCTCCCGTCCGTCCGTCGTCACCACACGGCGGACAGGGCCCACGCTCGCCGGTCCCTGAACGACGCGTCAGCGGCGGTCAGGCCGTGCCGAGTGGGGAGAGGCGCGGCTCGTCGCCCAGCACCGCGTACGCCCCCATGGGCGGCACCGTCCGCCACCGGCGCCGCAGGCGGCGCGGCCGGTCGTCCCGCCAGGCGATCACCCCACCGGCGACGACCCCGAAGGCGAGGACCGCGAAGGACAGCAGCCCGATCACGCCGACGACGGCGAGCTTCGACGGGTCCTGCACGTCCGTCGTCGCCGAGAGGCCGATCGACCCGAAGTCCCAGAACGCGTGCAGCAGCACCGGCAGGAGCAGGTTCCCGGTCAGCCGACGCGCGACGTAGAGCGTCGAACCGAACGACGCCGCGAACACGACCTGCACGAGCGTCACCCCGAGACCGGCCCCGGCGAGGGCGTTGAGCAGGTGCAGCACCCCGAACAGCGCGCACGACGCGATCCACACGCCGAACTCGGGCAGGCGCCGCCGGAGCCCGACGAGCAGGACGCCGCGGGTCATCAGCTCCTCGAAGACCCCGACGAGCAGCACCCCCACGGCGAGCAGCAGGAAGTAGCGGACCGGCAGCGCCGACCAGTCCACGAGCGGCAGCCGCACGATGCACACGACCGCGATGAGGATCGGCGCCACCATCGTCCACCGCAGGCGCGTGCGCGTCGGGTCGACGGTCGCGATGCGCCACCAGCCGAGCCCGGTCACGACGAGGCAGAGTGCGACGGCGGCGATGCCCTCCGGGACGACGAGCGACCGGACGACGCTGTCCACCGTCTGCCCGAGGGTCGGGTAGTCGTCGCTCGGCCGGGCCCGCCAGGCGCTGACGGCCGCGAACGCCACGAGCGGCGCGAGGCCGACGAGCAGCGACGGCGGGACGGGCCAGCGGCGGCGGCGGGAGGGGTCGGCGGCGGTCACCTGCCGTTTGTACCATTGGGGCATGCGCTTGCCCTCCCTGTCCACGATGGCGGAGGACTACGTGAAGCTCGTCTGGAAGGCGAGTGAGCGCGGCGGGACGGGTCTGGCCACCCGCGACATCGCCGCAGCGCTCAAGGTGTCCGCGTCGACGGTTTCCGGCAACCTCCGGAAGCTCGACCGCGACGGCCTCATCGAGCACACCCCGTACTACGGCGTCGTGCTCACCCCGCTCGGCCAGCAGGTCGCCGTGGCGATGGTCCGGCGGCACCGGCTGATCGAGACGTTCCTCGTGCAGCGGCTGGGGTACTCGTGGGACGAGGTCCACACCGAGGCCGAGGCGCTCGAGCACGCGGTGTCGGAGACCTTCCTCGACCGGGTCGACGCCGACCTCGGGCACCCGACGCACGACCCGCACGGCGACCCGATCCCCCGCGCGGACGGCACTGTGCCGGACTCCCCCGGGACCCTGCTCGGGGCCATCGAGCCCGGGGCGTGCGGCACCGTCGACCGGGTGTCCGACGATGACCCCTCGCTGCTGCGGTACTTCGACGAGCTCGGGGTCGGGCTCGGGACGCACCTGCGCGTGGAGCAGGTGCGGGACTACGCGGGCGTCATCGCGGTGTCCCGGCGGTCGTCGGACGGGTCGGAGTCCCTCGTGGACCTGCCCGCGGCGGCGGCCTCCGCGATCTGGCTCGCCCCCGACGCCGACTGACGCCCGGCGCCGGCCGCGCCCGCCGCTCGCGGCCGCGCCGCTCGCGGCTGCGCCGCACCGCGGTCGCACGACATGCCGCTCACGTCCGCCGAGCGGGCACAACGTGCCGCCCGGCGACGCCGAGCGTGACGTTTTCTGCCCACTCGGCGCGCGGCCGACGGCATGTCGCGCCCGCTCGTGGGAACGCACCCACCGGACGGACGGGAGGCGCGGCGCCAGCCCGCACCGCGCCTCCCGTCCCAGCGGGCGGAATCCACCGCCGCCCACCGGGCACGACCCGCCGCTCACGTCCGCCGAGCGGGCGCCACGCGCCGCCTGGCGGCGCCGAGCGTGACGCATCCCGCCCACTCGGCGCACCCCCGCGCGCCGGCCCCGCGCCCGCGCGCCCGCGCGTCAGCCCCGCAACACGGGGGACGACGCCCGGCGGAACGGCGCCGTCACCGTCGGCAGGATCTCCCGCCGGTTGATCCAGAACACCACGACCGCCGCCGCCAGGTGCACGATGCTGAGCACCCACCGCCCGTTCGTGTCCGTCACGAAGAACTGCACCGCGAAGAGCGCCGCGAGCCCGATCGCCGACCACCGGTGGAACCGCAGCGCGATGATGATCGCCACGCCGAGCACGGTCTGCGACGCGGTCAGCATGAACTCCTCGACCTGCCGACCGTCGAGCGGCAGCCCGCCCGAGGTGCCACCGCCGAGCACGTGCGCGATCGGCAGCGACCCGACGAGCAGCGACCACTGGTTGACCTTCGACGCGATGAGCGTGCCGATCGCCGCCCCGCCCATCCCCCGCAGCGCGAAGAGCGCGGCGACGATGAACTCCGGCGACTCGGTGGCGAGCGGCGCGAGCCACTGCACGAGGAAGTAGCTGTCGATCCCGAGGGCGCTGCCGGACTGCACGAGCGCGTCCGCGAACGGCTCCGCCGAGGACAGGATCACGGCCGCGGCGACGACGAACAGCGCCACGATCGTCCAGCGACGCCCACGCTGCGGCATCGAGGCGATGTTGCCCGCCATGCCGACCATCTCCTCCTCGTCGTTGTCGCCGTCCTCGACCTTCGACGCCCGCCAGAGGTACCAGACGAACGCGGCGAGCAGCACGAACCCGAACCACATCGGGATCGAGCCCATCAGCGGGATGAGGAACGCGACGAGGGCCAGGAGCGCCAGGAACCCGATGTCGAGCCGCGAGGACCGCTCGAGCTCGAGCACCCGGGTAGCCGAGGCGGGGAGCGACCCGGTCCGGACGAACCGGCGCGCCACGAGCAGCGAGATGATCACGACGAGAGGCCACCCGAACCCGAGCAGCAGCCGGTTCGAGCCGGTCATGTTGGCCGCGGCGAACTGCTCGTACGAGGGGTCGTACCCGGAGCGGAACGCGTAGTACAGGTCGACCGCGTACTCGGGCAGCACGGCGATCAGGGCGAGGATCGCGATCGCGAGGGCGCCGGCGATGTCCTGCTGCGCGGCCTCGGCGGCCCAGGCGAGCAGGAACGAGGCGGCGACGACGGCACCACCGAAGACGAGCAGGTCGACGACGGGGTTCGGCGCGAACCCGCCGATCCGGAAGACGACGGCGGGCAGGGCGATGGCGATGCAGATCGCGATGCGGCCCCAGGCGCTGGCGCCCATCCGGGACGCCACGACGCCGGGCGTCGAAGCGGGAGACAGGGTGTCGATCATGGTGGTCCTCGTGGTCGAGCCATGACGCTGCACACACTCGAGCGGCTTCGGCCATGGCGGAACGGCCGAAGGTCTCGCTCGCCTCGAGGGCCACGTGCACCGGGCCGATCGTCGTGATGGCCAGTGTGTCGATGCACGCGCTGGGAGCTACTCCCCTTCGCCACCCACCTTGGCGCGCCCCGATCCGCGTGCGCAAGCCGATCCGGCCTGTTCGGCGTCCCGAATCCCGGTGTTCCCCGACCCGCCCCGGAACGGCCTGGAGGCGCGTGGCGGCGCCGCACCGCGCCTCCCGTCCGTCCCCGGGTCGCGCCCACCGCGTTTCGTGCGCAGAAATGGTCGGGTCACCTCCGCCGACTCGACCGTTTCTGCTCACGAAACGACGCCGCGCGGCGCCGCGGCGCGTCGCCCCGCGCGCGCTACCCCTTCGCGGAGCGGGTGCGGCCGAGGGCGACCTCGCGGCGGGCGCGCTCGACGGCGAGGGCACTCGCGGCGTCCGGGTCGCGGAGCAGGCGGTCGACCTCGGCCACGTGCGCACGGACGTCGTCCGAACCGCGCCCCGAGGCGTCGTCGAGGACCGGTCGCACCGCGTCCTCGCCGAGTGCGACCAGGGCGCGGGACAGGCTGAGCCGGGTCTCCTGGTCGCCACGGCCGAGGTGCTCCGCGAGCGTCCGGGCGAGGGCGTCCCGCTCGGCGTCCGGGACGAGTGCGGCCGCGGTGCGCCACGCCGCCCGGAGGACCCCGACGTCGGAGTCCCGCAGCAGGGGCCGCACCGACGGCCAGACCGCGGGGTCGCCGATCTTCGAGAGCGTGTGCAGCGCCTGGCTCCGGGCCT
This sequence comes from Curtobacterium sp. NPDC087082, assembly GCF_044745045.1. NCBI lineage: Bacteria > Bacillati > Actinomycetota > Actinomycetes > Micrococcales > Microbacteriaceae > Curtobacterium > Curtobacterium sp. NPDC087082. Next base: position 137,252 of record NZ_JBIUZN010000001.1, read on the forward strand.
GCGGCAGCGGTCGGTCGAGCTCGGGCAGCACCCGACGGACGACCGCGTCGGCGGGGAGCCGGATGAGCGCCCACGTGAGCATGTCGCGGACGAAGAAGTCCGGCTCGACGGCGCACTGCTCCACCAGCACGTCGAGGTCCGCCGGGTCCGGGTGCGTCCCCGCGGCCATGACGGCGCGGAGGCGGACGGACGAACGCGGGTCGGCGAGTGCGGTGGTGAGCGCGGACATGGCCCCATGCAAGCGCACCGTCCTGCGTGACGTCCGGAGACCGCCCGCCAAGGGTCGAGGCATAGCGTGGGCGGGTTCGTTCGACACGACCACGAAAGGATCCCCATGCCCCGCATCGGTACCAGTGACCTCACGGTGTTCCCCCTCGCCCTCGGCGGCAACGTCTTCGGTTGGACGGCCGACGAGCAGACCTCCCACCAGGTGCTCGACGCCTACACCGCGGCCGGCGGCGACTTCGTCGACACCGCGGACGTCTACTCCGCCTGGGCACCCGGGAACTCCGGCGGCGAGTCCGAGCAGGTCATCGGCTCGTGGCTCGCGACGTCCGGCAAGCGCGACGACGTCGTCATCGCCACGAAGGTCTCCCAGCACCCGCAGTTCCAGGGCCTCTCCGCCACGAACGTCGCCGCGGCCGCACGAGCGAGCCTCGAGCGGCTCGGCACCGACCGGATCGACCTGTACTACGCGCACTTCGACGACGAGTCGACCCCGCTCGAGGAGACCGTGCGCGCGTTCGACCAGCTCGTGCGCGACGGCCTCGTCCGGTACACGGCCATCTCGAACTACTCGAAGGAGCGGGCGGCGGAGTGGATCCGCATCGCGCGGGAGAACGACCTCGCCCTGCCCGTCGCGATCCAGCCGCACTACAACCTGGTCACCCGCGAGCCGTACGAGTCGGACATCGCTCCCCTGGCCGCCTCCGAGCACCTCGGGGTCGTGCCGTACTTCTCGCTCGCGGCGGGCTTCCTGACCGGCAAGTACCGCACGAAGGAGGACTTCGCCGGCAAGGACCGCGAGGGCCAGGTCTCCGGCTACTTCAACGAGGCGGGGCTCGCGGTGGTCGACGCGCTCGCCACGATCGCCCAGGACCGCGGCACCGAGGTCGCGACGGTCGCCCTCGCGTGGCTGCAGGCGCAGCCGGACGTCGTCGCGCCGATCGCCAGCGCACGCAACACCGAGCAGCTGCCGGCACTGCTGGCGTCGGCGGAACTGGAGCTCAGCGCCGACGAACTGCGGACCCTCTCCGACGTGTCGGGGAAGGTCTCGGCCGCGGCCTGACACCGGCGCGGTCGACCCGGGACGACATCGTCGACGTCGTACGACCTCGGTGATGTCGTTCCGGGTCCGCCCGGCCCGACCCCTCACGTGCTCGGCGCGACCGACCCCGTCATCGTGTCGCCCGACGACCGGGTGACGAAGCACGAGATGAACGTGTCCCCCTGGTCCCACGTCGTCTGGTCGGGCGCGTAGGACCCCTGCACCTGCACGTCCCCGTACGCCGCCGCGGCCGAGGCGTTCAGGGCCGCCGACGTCTGGCACTGCTCGGCCGCCTGGGCCGCGAGCGCGTCCGGCCCGGGCCACTGGTTGGCCGAGACGGGCAGCCGCGCGGTGAGCTGGGCGACGTGCGGCGTCTGGCAGTCGACGACCGTGTAGGTCTGCGCCCAGGCGTTCGTGAACGGCGACAGGCACTCCCCGCCGGCGAGGTCGGTCCACGCGTGCTCGCCGGGGGCCGCCGGCGTGGTGGCGAACTGCAGCGTCTCGAGCGAGGTCGATGCCGACGAGGGCTGCGACGCCGCGGCGGACGGCGTCTCCTTCGGGGTCGCCGCCGCCGAGGCCGCTGACGTCGAGGTCGGCGCCGGCGTGCGCTCCTCGATCGAGTTGCCGAGGATCCACCGCGTCAGCGCGAACACGGCGACGAGCAGCACGACGATGAGCGCGACCGAGCCCCAGATGAGCAGCCGCTTCCCGCGCTGTCCCTCGTTCCGGAGCTTGGCGAAGCCCTCGTTGATGAAGTTGTCGCGGTCGCCCCCGCCCGCGGACGCCGACGGCACCGGCGCCACGGGTGGCACGGGCGTGCGCTCGGGCGCGGGTGCGTGCGCCGGCGTGGCACCGACGGCCGGCATCATGCGCGTTCCGGTGTCGTGCGGGTCGTACCCGGTCCCACCGAGCTGCCCGACCGCCTCGGTCCCGAAGAGGTCCTTGATCGCACTCGTGTCGCTGGTCTCGCGACCGTCCCACTCGGACTGGTCGAGGTCGTCCGGAGCGGCGGCCGGGAGCGGTGCCGGCTCGTCGCGCTGCGGCTCCGGCTCGTGACCGCGGATGCCCATCACGGCGTCGAGGTCCTGCCCGACCGCCGGAGGCAGGTGCGCGGGGTACGCGCTCGGCTCCGCCTCGGACGCGGCCGGTTCGACCAGCGGCGGGGCAGCCGTCGGCGGCACGGTGCCGTCCGGCTCGGCCCACCACGGGCCGCCGGCAACGGGCAGCGCCGTGGTCGGTTCGTCGACCTGGAGGCGCGGCTCGTCCTCCGGCGCCTCCGTGGCGTCGTCGGGGTGCCCGGGCTCCACCCCCGTGGTCGGCTCGACGACGGGCGTCCCGCCGACCGGGGTCGGCAGCGCACCCGCGACGACGTCGTCGTCCGAGTCGTCCGAGTCGTCCGAGTCGTCCGCCAGGCTCCACGAGCCACCGGCCAGCGCCGTCGTGTCGAACGCGTTCGTGGTCAGGGTCGCCGGCACCTCGCCGGCCTCGTCGTCGCGGATCGCCCAGTCGAACGGGCGATCCTGCCCGCCGGTGCCCTCGCCCTCGCCGTCGGCGATGCGGAGCAGCTCCGTGAAGCTCGGCGGTTCGTCGGTGGCCGGCAGGACGTTCTCCACGCCGACCGGCTGCGGCACGACGGGGAACGCGGGCGCAGCGGGCGCGTCGGCCGGCTGCGAGCCCGTGGCCCGACCGAGCCAGTCGACGTCCTCGCGTCCGGCGCCGAACGGGTCGGTGCGACGCCGCTCCTCGTCGATCGCGCGGTTCTCGGCCGCACGCTGGTCGCGGTGGGACTGGGCGGTCGGCAGGCTGATCGACGACGGGTGCGGTGCCGTCGACGACGGCGGGACCGGGGCCGCTGCGGGGATCCGGTCGGAGAGGGTGGCCCGCTCGGCCTCGGCGTCGGCCTGGGGGTTCTCGGACGGTGCCTCGAGCTGCTCGGGCATCGAGATCGCCTGCGTGGAATCGTCCTCGGCGGACGACGCGGGGGACGCGGGGGACGCGGACGACGCGGGGGTCACGGGCTCGTCGGACACCACCGGCTCGAACGGGTCCGGCAGGGGTGCGCCGGTCTCGCGCGCGGTCTTCTCCGCCTCGCGCCGCTCACGGCGCGAGGGCCAGTCGTCCGCGCCCCGCGGCGCACCGAAGATGTCGGCGGCACTGCGGAGACCGTGGAACGGAGCGTCCGGGGCGGAGTCGCGCCGTGCCTCCAGTCCGTCGTCCCCGTCTGCGGGACCGGCGGTCTGGTCGGGCTCGTGCGCGTCGTCCGGACGCTCCTCGGTCACGCGCTCAGCCCCAGATCAGCCAGCCCGATCGCCGCGAAGTACGGGTACCCGGCAGCCTCGATCTTCTCCTTCGCGCCGGTGTCGCGGTCGACGACGACGGCCACGGCGGCGATGATCGCGCCCTCGCGCTCGAGTGCCTCGGCGGCCTTGAGCGGCGAGCCGCCCGTCGTCGAGGTGTCCTCGAGTACGATCACGCGCTTGCCGGCGAGGTCCGGCCCCTCGACCTGCTTGCCGCGGCCGTGGTCCTTCGGCTCCTTGCGCACGACGAACGCGTCGTAGGCGAGTCCGCGGGCGGCGGCCTGGTGCAGCACGGCGCTCGCGATGGGGTCGGCACCCATGGTCAGTCCGCCCACGGCGGCGACGTCCGGCACCTGGCCGATGAGGTCGGTCATCACCTGACCGATGAGCGGGGCGACACGGTGGTCCAGGCTCACCTTGCGGAGGTCGATGTAGTACGTCGCCTTCTTCCCGCTGGTGAGGGTGAAGTCTCCGTGGAACACCGCTTCGTCCGTGATGAACTGGATGAGCTGGTCGCGCGCGTCGGTCACAGCCCACAAGGGTAGCCGGTCGTCCCTGCAGCGCGCTGCCCCGTGTGGGTGGGGTGCGCTGCGAGCCACGCTCGGTACGCTCCGGTCATGTCCTCCGACGCGCGCCCGGTCAGCGAGGTCGTGCGTCCGACGGGCGGCTCGCGGTGGCGCGCGCGACGGCTCGCGGTCGGCCAGGAGGCGCTGGGCGCCCTGGTCGCGCTGGCCCTGGCCGTCATCGCCCTGCGCCACGTCGTCGCGACCTCCAGGGTCGCCCTGCTCTGGTACGACGGGGACTCGGTGCTGCTGCCGCTCGTCGAACGGTCGATGCAGCTCGGGCAGCCGTTCGAGTGGGCGATGTCCCCGGCGCTGTTCTTCTTCCCGGAGCTGCCCGTCTACCTCCTCTGCTCCGTCGTGACGGCCACGCCGCAGCAGGCGCTCGCGCTGAACGGCGTCCTCGTGCTGCTCGCCGTGTACGCGCTCGTCCGGGCCGCGGCGAACGAGCTCATGCCTGCGGCCCGGCGGTCGGCCCGGATCGCGGTGTCCGCGGTCGCCCTCGGGTTCGTGACGCTCCTGGTGCTCACCGAGTCGTCGGCCACCGCGACCTCGTTGGAGCTCGCGTCCCTGCTCCTCACGACGACGTACTACTACGGCGCGGTGCTGGCGATGCTCGGCACCGCGGTGCTCGTGCTCCGTGCGGTGCGGCTCGGGCGGGCGTCCGTCACGGTCCTCGTCGTGCTCGGCCTCGTCGCCGCGTGCACGACGGCGTCGAACCCGCTGTACGTCCCGTGGTCGGCCGCCCCGGTCGTCGTGACCCTCGTGCTCCTGGCACTCGCCCGCCGGCTCCCGTGGCGTCCGGTCGGGCTGCTCGCCGCGACGCTCACCCTCGGGTCCGTAGTCGGCTACCTGCTGCGGATCCCGCTGCGGCCGTTCGTGTCCCTCGACCCGTCGACCTACGTCCAGCCGTCGCGCGCCGGAGAGACACTCGGGTTCTTCGCCGCGCTCACCGACGACCGCGCGGGGTCGGCGGCGGGCGACGCGGGGCTGCTCCTGCTGCTCGTCGGGGTGCTCCTGTCGGTCGGCGGCACCGTCTGGGCGTGGCGGGTCCGGACCTCGCGGACCGTCCTCGTCGCCGCAGCGCTCCCGCTCGTCACCGTCGTGGCGGTGTCGGTCGGGGTCGTCGTCGCGGGTTCGGAGACCCCGCGCTACCTCGAGCCGATCGTCACGGCGCCGCTGCTCGCCCTGGTCGCGGTCGCCGAGCTCGCCCGCACCGCCGTCCGCCGGACCCAGGTGCACCGGCCGCGACGCGGCATCCGGGCCGTGCTCGCCCTCGCGGCCGCCGGGGTGCTGCTCGCCGGGATCGCCACCGCACCGAGCACCGCCCGCGCGGTCGCACAGGCGCGCTACGACCCGGCGGCCTGCCTCGACCGCTGGGCCGACGGGCGGGACGTCGTCGGGGTGGGGCAGTTCTGGACGGTCCGCCCGCTCGCCACGTACGCGTCCACGAACGTGCAGCTGCTGCAGGTACGGGACACGTTCGCGACCTACCCCTGGCTCGTCGACCTGGGGGCCTACCGCGACGCCGCGCCGACCTTCGTGGTGATCGGGTCCGGCGACGTCTGGACGACCGCCGTCGAGGACTCGCTCGGCCCGCCCGCGACGATCACCCACTGCACCGGGTTCGACGTGTACGACTACGCCGGGACGTCGGGCGCCGCCGTCCTGCAGCGGGACGTCGTCGACAGCGCCGATGCCGTCCGGCGGGAACGCGGCTTCTGAGCGACCGCCCTGCGAAGTTGTCCACAGCCGCGCGGCGACGGCCGATCGTGCCTGAACGGATGTATAGGCTCGTGCCCGTGACTCGTCCCACCAGCCACTCCCGTCCCCGTGCCGCCGTCCGACTCCGTCTCGCCGCCACCGGCCTCGCGCTCGCGGGCCTCGTCGGCACGGTGGTGTTCGACGCGCCGGTGGCGAGCGCGGCGACCTACCCCTCGTGGGACGAGGTCATGGCCGCGCGCGGGCAGGAGTCCGACAAGCAGGACCAGATCACCGAGATCCGCGGCATCATCTCCGGGCTGTCGAGCAAGGTGAAGGCGGCCGAGGCCGAGGCCGAGCGCCTCGGCACCGAGTTCTTCGATGCGCAGAGCGAAGCGCAGGACGCCGCCGAGAAGGAACAGCGGCTCCGCGCCGACGCCGACGACCACGCCGAGGTCGCCGAGCAGAGCGCCGCCCAAGCGGGGCAGTTCGCCGCCCAGATGGCCCGGTCCGGCGGCGCCGACGTCACCGCGTCCGTGATCTCCGGCGGCCAGGACGCCAGCGACCTCCTCTACAACCTCGGTGCGCTCAGCAAGCTCTCCGAGCAGGCCGAACGCGTCGAGGCCGCCGCCACCGCCGACGCCGCCGTCGCCCGGTCCCTCACCGCCCAGGCCGACCGTGCGTCCGAGGCGCTCGACGACCTCGCTGCCGAGGCCGAGCGCCGCATGCAGGCCTCCCAGGCCGCGGCGGACAAGGTGCAGGCCGCCTACGACGAACAGCAGACCAACAAGGCACGGCTCGACGCCCAGCTCGCGACGCTGACCTCCGGCCGGGTCCGGACCGAGGCCGAGTTCGCCAAGGGCGAGGCCGTGCGCAAGGCGGCGGAGGAGAAGGCCGCGCGCGAGGCCTACCTCCGCGCCATCGCCGCCCAGAACGCCGCGAACGCGGCCAACGCCGGCAGCGGCGGCGGGGGTGGCGGTACCGGCAGCAGCGGCTCGGGTTCCAGCGGTTCGCCGGGGTCCGGCTCAGGGACCGGGTGGGTCCGTCCGGCCAGCGGGTACGTGATCAGCCCCTACGGGTACCGCGTGCACCCGATCTACGGCACCGTCATCAAGCACGACGGCGCCGACCTCGCGAGCGGGTGCTCGACGCCCATCGTCGCGGCGGCGGCCGGCACGGTCGACTACGCCGGCTGGTACGGCGGGTACGGCAACTACGTCCGCATCAGCCACGGCGGCGGGGTCCAGACGGCCTACGGGCACATCGTGAACGGCGGGTTCCGGGTCAGCCCCGGCCAGCAGGTGTCGGCCGGGCAGCTGATCGCGCTCGTCGGCTCCACCGGCAACTCGACCGGCTGCCACACGCACTTCGAGGTCCACGTGAACGGCGCCACGGTCGACCCGGTGCCGTTCATGCAGGCGCGGGGCGTGGCCTTCTAGCCGTCCCGTCGGGCATCCGGTCCGGCGCTCGTCCCGTGGGCGGTCTCCGTGCCGGACGCGGTCTCGAAGCCGGACGCGGTCTCGATGTCGGACGCGGTCTCGATGCCGTCGTCGTCCAGGTTCCACAGCGCCCGGTACCAGGCCGTCCGCTCCTCGTCGACGGGCAGCCCGTACGCCTCGTGGAAGAGTCCGTCCCACCCGGGGCCGTAGTTCCACCCGAGCGCCATCGTCGCCACGCCCAGGTCCGCCCAGCGGTCGGCGATGCCGAGGGCGTCGAGGTCGACGTGCCCGGCGAACCGACCGTCCGCGCCGATCAGGGTGTTCGGCGTGCACGGGTCGCCGTGGCACACCACCACGCGGTCCACGGGCGGCTCCGGACCGAGCGCGTCGGGGTCCGCGCCGGCAGCGCGGGCCCTTCCGGCCCGCTGCACGGTGGACCACTCGAACGGGCAGTCGAGCACGGGCAGGGTGTCGTGCAGCGCCCGCAGTCCCTCGCCGGCCGCGATCACGGCCGTGCGCGGTTCGTCGTGCCACCGGGGGTCGACCGCGCTCCACCCCGGCAGCGCGCGGGTGCGGAGCCAGGCCCCCTCGTCGTCGACCCCGTGGTCGAGGAGTTCCGGGACGCGCGCGTACCGGGAGGCCCAGGTCAGGCGTGCGGCCTCGCCGACGATCCAGGGCGTATAGGCGTGCGGGAGCACCTTGACGTACTCCTCGGCCAGGCCGTCCGCACCGATGCGGAACGTCCGGCCACCGATCTCGTTGACCCACACGGCCTGCACCGGACGACCCCGTGCGACGCCACGGACGACCGCGGGCACCGCGACGGCACCCCGCGCACGGGACAGTCCGTCGATCGAGCGCGGCATGCCGACCTCAGTGCACCCGGTCCGTGCGGCGGGAGCCCGCGCCACCCCGGGCGATCTCGAGCAGGACCGGCAGACGGTCCCCGAGCAGGGCGTCCAGGTCGGCGACGATGTCCTCCACCCCGGTCGTGATGTCGCGCGGCGAGGCTCCGCGACGGGGTCGGACGCGGATCCGGATCGCCCGGCCGCCCCGGACCCGGAACACGTCGACCGCGAGCGAGCCCACCTGCGGCATGGCACCGATCGCCGACGACAGCGCGTGCTGCACCGCGGCAGCGTCGATCCGGACCGAACCGGCGACCCCGCCGGCGGACCCGTCGTCCTCGACCACGGTGCCGACCCGACCGCCACCGAGCGTCGACAGCACCACGATCGCCAGGACCCCGAGCACCACCGCGCCGCCGAGGACCCAGGTCCACGCCGTCACCGAGGTCTCGCGCGGGGCATCCGCACCCAGGGCGTCGAGCACGCCGGCACGCTCGTGCCACGCCGTGGCCGCCCACGGCAGCGTCTGGACGAGGATCGCCCCGACGCCGAGCACGAGCAGCGCGAGTCCGACCAGCACGAGCGCCGTCCGTCCGACGACGCGGTTCGTCGCGTTCATCCGTCCACCCGTCCGGTCGGCTGCACGCGGACCCGCGCGGTGACGACGGGCTGCGCGTCGATCGCGGCGAACTCCGCGGTCACGGCGTCGGTCGCGGCGACCGCGGGGACGTCGGCACCCGCGGGCGGGCGGAGCACGACGTCGACCGTCCGACGGCCGACGGTGCCGACGGCCGCGTCCGGACCGAGCCGGGTGGCCGACCGTGCGGCCCGCGCGGCGGCCGATGCGAGCACCTCGTCGTCGACGACCACGGCGAGCCGCGACGACGACATCGCGTGCCGGGGGCGACGCTGCGGCAGGAGCCCCTGCGCGAGGAACACGAGACCGACCAGGGCGACGATCGCCGCGATGCCGACCACGACGGTCGCGTCGAGCCCGCGGGGTGCCCGGGCGGCGGCGTCCACGACCGCGCGGGGGTCGACACCGAGCGCACGCTGGTCGAGGAACACGAGTGCGGCGGCGAACACGGCGGCCGCGGCGAGCACGAGGGTGACGAGCATCGCCACGACGACCGCTCCCGACCGCGAGGCGTTCGTCTCGCGGCGGACGATCCGGCGGTACACCCGGCCGTGGGTCGGGCCGGCCGGCAGGGAACGCTCGGTCACCGGACCCTCCTCGGGGTGTCGACGACGGACGACGAGAACGTCACGGTCACCCGTTCGACCTGTCGGCCGGTGATGGCGCGGAGCCGCTCGGCGATCGTGCCGCGGGCGCGGTGCGCCGAGGTGGTGACGGGTTCGTCGGGGACCGCGTGGCTCCCCAGCACGGGGACGGCGAGCGGTGCGGTGATCTCGACCGCCAGCCCACCGCGGCCGTCGTCGGCGACCCGGGCACGCGCCTCCTGGAACGGCACCCGGAGCGCTTCCGCAGCGACCGCCTGCGCGGTGTGCACGAGGGCTGCCGAACCGATCCGGTCGGAGCCGGGGACCCGTCCGCCGCTGCCGGGACCGGCGACGGCGGGCGTGCTCACGACGAGCTCCGGCGTCCGCGCAGCACGTCGAGGAGTCGGCGCACGTCGACGTCGCCGGTGACGATGCGGGCGACGATCCCGCCCACGAGCATGCAGACGGCCACCACGACGAACGCCCATGCCCCGAGCGTCACGGCGACGATCGCGAGCAGTGCGCCGACACCCATGCCGACGACGGTGGCGTTCACCGGACGCGGCCCTCGGCGTCGTCGGCGACACCGTTGAGGGCGGGGATGTTCACGTCGTTGATGGCGATGTTGACCTCGGTGACCTCGAGCCCGACGAGCTCGGTGACCGCGGTCGTGACGGCCGCGCGCACCGCGGTGGCGACGTCCATCATCGGCGTCGGGTAGTCCACGACGATCGTCAGGTCGACCGCGACCTGCGTCTCGCCGACCTCGACGCGGACGCCCTGGCCGAGCGCGCTCGAGCCGATCGCGTCACGGATCGCGCCGAACGCCCGGGCCGCATTGCCGCCGAGCGCGAAGACGCCGGGGACGTCCCGGGCGGCGATGCCGGCGACCTTCGCGACGACCGTGTCGTCGATGATCGTCCGGCCCTTGGTGGTGACCTGCGTCGTCGTGGTGCCGGTCGTCGCGGTCCCGTCGACGCGGTTCGTCGTCGATGCCATGAGTGCCTCCGATGCAGTCTCGTCCTGGTGTCCAGCGAACACCATCGTGCCGTGCTCCGCCCGGGAGCACGGCCCGGCGCGCGGAGCCCGCCGGGCCGGCGCACGGTAGGTTCGGACCCATGCGCGTGGCGACCTGGAACGTGAACTCCGTCCGCACCCGAGTGGGTCGGATCGTCGACTGGCTGGTGCGCGAGGACGTCGACGTCCTCGGCATGCAGGAGATCAAGTGCAAGCCGGAGCAGTTCCCGGTCGAGGCGTTCGAGGCCGCCGGGTACCAGGTCGAGGCGCACGGCCTGAACCAGTGGAACGGGGTGGCCTTCGCCAGCCGACTCCCGCTCGAGGACGTCACCCGCGACTTCCCCGGCCAGCCCGGGTTCCTCAAGGGGCACGAGGGCCCCGACCTCCCGGTGGAGGCCCGCGCCCTCGGTGTCACGGTCGACGGCGTCCGCCTGTGGAGCCTCTACGTGCCGAACGGGCGCGAGGTCGGCGACCCGCACTACACGTACAAGCTCGACTGGCTCGGGCAGTTGGCCGACCGCACCTCGGAGTGGCTCACCGCGCGCCCCGAGCAGCCGCTCGCGCTGATGGGCGACTGGAACGTGGCGCCGCTCGACTCCGACGTGTGGGACGTCTCGGTCTTCGAGGGGCACACGCACGTCACCGAGCCCGAGCGCGCGGCCTTCCGGGACTTCGAGGCGCGGGGCCTGCAGGACGTCGTCCGCCCGATCGTGCCGGACGGCTACACCTACTGGGACTACAAGTCCCTGCGCTTCCCCCGCAACGAGGGCATGCGCATCGACTTCATCATGGGCTCGCAGGCGTTCTCGGACGTCGTGACGGACGCCCGCATCCACCGCGACGAGCGGAAGGGCGACGCGCCGAGCGACCACGTCCCGGTGTCGGTCGACCTGGACCTCGAGACCTCGCTCGACGACGACCGGCCGATGATCTTCTGACGCCGTCTGTTACTCCCCGCGTCCGCCCTCGTTGAGCGGGGCGGACCCAGCGACGTACGTTGCCTGCACCGAACCCCTTCGAGAGCAGGTGAAGCCATGTCCCGCACGACCCCGTCGACGATCCTTCCGATCCAGCGCGTCATGGCCGACGCCACGCCCCGCGCCTGGAGGGACGGCATCGTCGCCGAGACACGCCCCGCCGACGTGGTGGTCGCGTTCCTCGACGGCGGCGTGACGCAGCTGCGGGTGGCGGACGCCGACACGCTCGTGTCGGTCGGCGACCCGGTCGCCCACCACCCGGCCGCGGAGATCCTCAGCGCCGGCGGTCGGAAGACCACCGCGCGCACCGCGTGACGCGTCAGGCGGTCATCGAGGCCATCATCGCCTCGCACTTCGCGACCATCTCGTCGCACGCCATCGCGCAGTAGCGGCACGACTCGTCCATGTCCGCGTGGCTGCGGCACTCGGCGGCACACGCCGTGCCCATCGCGACGCAGGCCGTGAGCATCGCGCGCATGCTGTCCACGTCCATGCCCATCGGACGCATCATCATCCGCATGCCGGTGTCGGCCATCATCGCCGTGTTCGAGCACATCGCGGCACAGGTGGCCATGTCGGCACCCATCTGCATGTCGCTCGCGGAGCACATGGTCGCGGCCATCGACGCGGCGTTCATCGCCATCATCGTGTCCTGCATGAGCTCAGCGTTCATCGCCACGGGCATCTCGCTCGTGGACATGGTCTTCATCATCGCCATGGTGTCCATCGGGGACCTCCTCTTCCGTTCGGTGGCGCCCACGGTACGCGCCGCCCCGATGCGGCACGCGGCTAGGGGTGCAGGAGCGCGGCGACCGCGACCAGCACCGGCACGGAACCGATCGTCGAGATGAGCACCACGTCCCGCGCGACCGGCACCGCCGCCCCGTACCGCTGCGCGTAGTTGAAGACGTTCTGCGCCGCCGGCAGCGCCCCGAGGGTCGTGAGCACGAAGACGTCCTGGTCCCCCAGCCCGAACACGAACCGGGCGAACACGAACGCCACGGCCGGCATCACGACGAGCTTGATCGCCGACGCCACGATGACGTCCGTCCGGATCGCCGGGTCGCGGAGCGGGGTCGCACCGTGCAGGCTCATCCCGAACGACAGCAGGACCACGGGCACGGCGGCCGCGCCGACGAGCGAGAACGGCTCGAGCACGGGCGTCGGCAGGTCGATGCCCGTCGCCGAGAAGACCAGGCCCACGAGCGAGGCGATGATGATCGGGTTCCGGAACGGCCCCGAGATCCGGCGCCACCAGCTCCCGCCCGCCGAGGTCGCGGTGTCCAGGATCGTCAGCGCGATCGGCGCGAGCACGATGAGCTGCAGCAGGATGACCGGCACGACCGCGGTGGCCTGGCCGAGGACGTAGACGGCGACCGGCAGCCCGATGTTGTTCGCGTTGACGTAGCTCGCGGCGAGCGCCCCGACCGTCGTGGTCGCGAGCGGCCGGCGCAGGACGACCCGGAAGACCACGCCGGCGCCGATGGCCACCACGACCGCGCTGAGCAGGGACACCCACAGCATCGGCGACAGCAGGACGTGGATGTCCGCCGTGGCGATCGTGTGGAAGAGCAGGCAGGGCATGAGCACGAAGAACGCGAGCCGGCTCATCACGAACTGGGCGTGCTGGCCGAGCAGTCCGATGCGTCCGACGACGTACCCGGCGGCGATGATCGCGCCGATGATCGCGAACCCGGTCAACACGCCACCCATCGGCTCCATCCTTGCACCATGCGACGTTGCTCAGGCCGGAAATGCGAACGCATCGAATACCGTTGTGCCCACCATGACCTCGACGAACTCCAGCACGCTCACGCGTTCGACCGACTCCAGCCAGCCCCTCGTCCCCCTGCTCGAGGAGCGGTGGAGCCCCCGTTCCTACGACGAGACCGCGACGATCGACGACGCGGCGTACGACGCGGTCCTCGAAGCCGCTCGCTGGGCCCCGTCGGCCATGAACTTCCAGCCGCGCCGCTTCATCGCCGGCCGCCGTGGCACCGAGACGTTCCGGAAGATCAACGAGAACCTGCTCGGCTTCAACGCCGCCTGGGCCTTCCGCGCCAGCGCCCTGGTCGTCGGCGTGCTCGAGACCGTGACCGAGGACGGCGACGAGCGTCCCTTCGCCCAGTACGACCTCGGCCAGTCCCTCGCGGCCCTGACCGTCCAGGCGCACGCCGAGGGCCTGCACGTGCACCAGATGGCGGGCATCGACGCCGAGGGCCTCCGTGCCGCGTTCGACCTGCCGGAGCGGTTCCTGCCCTACACGGTCACCGCGATCGGCACCGTGGCCGACCCGTCGCAGCTCGACGACAAGGCCGCCGAGCGCGAGGTCGCCCCGCGGACCCGTCTCCCCCTCGACGAGGTCGTCCTCGTCAAGGAGTAGTCCTGCACCACCGCACGCGGCCGCATCCCCACCGGGGTGCGGCCGCTGCCGTGTGCGGCGGGGCGTAGCATGTACTGACATGCAGCACGACGCGAACACCCCCGGCCCCGAGATGAACTTCTACACCCGCAAGTGGGTCCGTCCGGAGGACCTCAACGCCAACGGCACCCTGTTCGGCGGCAGCCTCCTCCGCTGGATCGACGAGGAAGCCGCCGTCTACGCGATCATCCAGCTCGGCAACGGCAAGGTCGTCACGAAGTACATGTCCGAGATCGTGTTCGTGTCGTCGGCGCGCGAGGGCGACATCGTCGAGATCGGACTCGTCGCCACCCGCTTCGGCCGCACCTCGCTGACGATGCGGGCCGAGGCACGGAACCTCTTCACGCACCGCAGCATCCTCACCATCGACGAGGTCGTGTTCGTCAACCTCGACGAGGACGGCTCCCCGGCGCCGCACGGCTACACCGACATCACGTACGACCGCGACCGGGTGCCCGCCACGCACCGCGCGTGACACCGCAGACATCACGCAGCGCCGTCCGGGCAGGACATCGCACCCGGCATGTGATCGGGGGCCTCTGGCAGGATCGGGGCATGACCACGCCCCGCCTCGTCGCCTTCGACCTGGACGACACCCTCGCCCCCTCGAAGTCCGCGCTCGACCCCCGGATGCTCGAGACCTTCGCGTCCCTGCTCGAGGTCGTGCCGGTCGCGGTGATCTCCGGCGGCAACTTCCAGCAGTTCGAGCAGCAGCTGGTCGCACCCCTGCGGCGTCGCGACGGGCTCGTGCTCGACGACCTGCACCTCCTGCCGACCTGCGGCACCGCCTACTACCGGTGGACCGGCAACGACTGGGCGCTCCAGTACGCCGAGGACCTCACCGACGAGCAGAAGGCGCGCGCCCTGGCCGCAGTCGAGGCCGAGGCAAAGGCCGCCGGGTTCTGGGAGTCCGAGACGTGGGGCCCCATCCTCGAGGACCGCGGGTCCCAGATCACGTTCTCCGCGCTCGGCCAGTCCGCTCCGGTGGACGTGAAGAAGCAGTGGGACCCGACGGGCGCGAAGAAGGACGAGCTCCGTCGGCGCGTCCAGGCCGAGCTGCCCGACCTCGAGGTCCGTTCCGGTGGCTCGACGAGCGTCGACATCACCCGCAAGGGCATCGACAAGGCGTACGGCATGCAGCGCCTGGCCGAGATCACGAGCGTCGCGCTCGACGACATGCTGTTCGTCGGCGACCGCCTCGACCCCGAGGGCAACGACTACCCGGTGAAGGCCCTCGGCGTCCCCTGCCACGCGGTCGAGGGCTGGGAGGACACCGACGCGTTCCTCACGGAGCTGATCCCCACCCTGCGCTGACGCGCCGACGGACGGGAGGCGCGGCGAACCACTCAGGGGATGCTGCGGACCGCCTCGACGAACGCCCGGATCTTCGCCTCGTCCTTCACGCCGCGCTCGGACTCGACACCGCTCGACACGTCCACGCCGTCCGGGTCGAGCGACTCGATCGCCGCGACCACGTTGGCCGGCGTCAGCCCGCCCGCGAGGATCCACGCTTCGTCGACCTTCCCCGTGATCGAGGCGGGGTCGATGAGCCGCCCACTGCCCGGCACCGCGGCGTCGAGCAGGAGCAGGTCGTGGTCGTAGGACGCGCGCTGTTCCGGCGTCTCGGCCAGGTAGTCCTCGGCCGCGACCGCCCGGATCGTGAAGAACCCGGCGTCACGGGCGCGCGCGAAGTCCGTGGCCGACTCGCCGCCGTGCAGCTGCAGCGTGGTGAGCCCCACGGCCGAGGCGATGCCGACGACCTCGTCGATCTCCTGGTCACGGAAGACCCCGACCGCGTCGATGCCGTCCGGCACCCGCTCGACGAGCTCCTTCGCGAGGTCCGCCGTCACGGTCCGGGGGCTGCCGGCGGCGAAGACGAACCCGACCGCGTCCGCACCCGCGTCGATGGCGGCGTCCACGGTCGCAGGGGTCGACAGTCCGCAGATCTTGATCCATCGCTGGTCGGTCATACCGTCCATCCTGCCAGGGACCCCGGAGGTGCGGAGCGGCCGCCGGTACGGGGTGCGCGGCGGCCGTGCGACCGGCCTAGTGCAGGGTGCCGGCGACGTAGGACGCCCCGCAGGCGACCAGGACGCCGAAGGCCGCGAACGACCCGACGAGCACGTTCCGCCGCCGCCAGCGCCGCACGGTGACGAACGTCCCGCGCTTGGCGTGCCGGTGCGCGGCACGGTGCAGGCGGTGGTCGCGCTTGTGCTTCACGCGCTGCGGCCCCAGCGGCACCGGACCGGTGATCTGGGCCGAACCACCGCGGAGGGCGTTCGCGATCGCCACCGCGGTCGGGCGGCGGTCGGGGTTGCGCGCGGTCATCTTCGCGAGGAGGTCCCGCCACTCCGGCGCGATGTCGTCCGGGATCTCGGGGTCGTGGCGGAGCCGAGCGAGTGCCGCTTCGATGAGGGTGCCGGAGTACTCCTGCTTGCCGGTCAGGGCCTCGAGCAGCACCAGTCCGAGCGAGTAGACGTCGGTGGCGAAGCCGATCGGTTCCCCGGCGACCTGCTCGGGGCTGAGGTACGCGGCCGTGCCGATGATGGTGCCGTCGTTCGTCAGGCGCGAGCCGTCGACGAAGTGGGCGACGCCGAAGTCGGTGAGCTTCACGGTGCGCGCGAAGCCCGACGAGCCCTCGTCGCTGATGAGGATGTTCGCCGGCTTGACGTCGCGGTGGACGATGCCGCGCGAGTGCACGTACGCCAGCGCGTCGGCCAGCTGGGCGCCGAGGTCGGCCACCTCGTAGTTGTGCAGGGCGCCCCCGGCGAGCCGGCGCAGGAGCGTCGTGTCCGCGATGAGCTCCATCACGATGTACCGGTGCGGACCGTCCTCGAAGTCGTGGGTGCCGGCGTCGTACAACGGGATGAGCCCCGGGTGCGACAGCATGCTGAGCAGCCGGATCTCGCGCTCTTGGCGGACCCGGTCGGCCGTGGTCATCGACTCGGGCGTGGCGAAGAGCTTCACGGCGACGGCACGGTAGGTGTGCTCGTCACGTGCTTCGTAGACGGATCCCATGCCGCCCGTGCCGATGAGCTTCACGAGGCGGTAGCGGCCCGAGAGGACCGTTTCCGACCGTGTGTCGTTCAGCAGGGTCATGGCTGATGTCGTTCCGTCCGGAGCCGGTGTTCCGTGGCAGTTGCCAACGTGGTGACTCACCCACTACGGTACGCGGCCGCCCCGTGATCCGCGCGGACGTTATGACATCGTGATCGGCCCACTTCCCTGTGTTCATGCGGATGCATCGGGGTACAGTCCGACGTCCGAACAGGTGAGCGATCACGCAAGGAGGACACCATGGCGCTGTCGAAGGGCGACACCGTGCACTGGAACACGTCGCAGGGGAAGACGACCGGCACGCTCGTGCAGAAGCGGGTCTCGGACTTCGAGTTCGACGGCCAGTCGTTCAAGCCGAGCGACGACGACCCGTACTGGATCGTCGAGTCGGAGAAGTCCGGCAAACGCGCCGCCCACAAGGAGTCGGCGCTGACGAAGGCGTGAGCGCTCAGTCGCCGGCGGGCTCGGCGCGACGACGGCCTCGGGCAGGCACTGCGCCGTGCTCGGTGCGCTGGTTCCGCTCGGCCCGGACGCGTCGGACCCGTCGGACGACGAACGTCACCACGACGACGGCGATCGCCACGTAGAGGACCCGGTCGATCCACTCGGTGTACTGCTCGACCTTGTCGTACTGGGTCCCGAAGGCCGCTCCGAGCAGCACCAGGGCGCTGTTCCAGATCCCGCTCGCGATGATCGTGAACACCGAGAACGTCCCGAGGTGCATCCGGTCCGCTCCGGCCGGCAGCGAGATGAGGCTGCGGACGATCGGCACGAACCGGCCGAAGAAGACCGCGCTCTTGCCGTGCCGGTGGAACCAGTCCGCCGCCTTGCGGAAGTCGTCCTCGTCGACGAGGGGCAGCTTGCCGAGCCAGCGCGTCGTCCGCTCGAAGCCGATGACGGCGCCGAGCCAGTACAGCACCAGTGCGCCGAGGTAGGAGCCGAGGGTCGCGAGCAGCAGGACGAGAACGAGGTTCATCCGGCCGGCACCCGCCAGGAACCCGGCCAACGGCAGGATCACCTCGGACGGGATCGGCGGGAAGACCGTCTCGACGAAGAGCATCAGCGCGACGCCCCACTCCCCCAGGGCGTCGATGAGCTGCAGCACGAGGCCGGAGAGCCCGCCCATCTCGGGGTCCGCGGCGGAGTCGCCGGCGGCGACGGTCATGGTGTGGGCAGGCGCAGCCACGGCAGTCGTCATCCCCCGATGGTGCCTGAGTGCCCTGTCAGGACCCGGCACGCAGCCTGGACGTCAGCCGAGTCCCATGTGCGTCGTCCGGACGTGGGTCAGGGAACGGGCGAGGGCGCCGCGGGCCACGGCGTCGCGGCCGACCGTCGACGGGACGATCTCGACGGGGTGCCGGAGCTGCGGCGTGACGATCTCGGTCAGGGCCTCGCAGAACACCGGGGCCGCCGGCAGGACCTCGCCCCCGACGACGACCACCTCGGGGTCGATCGTCGCGATGAGCTGCACGACCCCGGGCGCGACGTCCGCGGCGAGCGCCCGCACGGCCGCGGCGGCGTCCGGGTCGCCTTGCCCGGCCGACGCCATGACGGACTCGACGTCCGTACCGGGGGCGATCCGCGCCTCCAGTCGGGCGGGTGCGCCGGGCCAGCCGGTCGATGCCAGGCCGCCCATCTCGCCGGCCGCCCCGCGCGCACCGCGTGCGAGGGAGCCGTCGACCAGGTAGGCCGCGCCGATCTGGCGACCCATCACCAGGTACAGGCCGTCCTGCACGCCGCGGAAGCGTCCCCACATCGCCTCGGCGGTGGCGGCGAGCTTGGCGTCGTTGTCGAAGAACGTGGTGGCCGTGGGGAACAGGTCGCCGATCCGGCCGGGGACCCGTCGCTCGACCCACTGCGGGACCGCGACGGTGTAGTCGATCTCGCCGGAACGGTCCACGACGGCCGGGACCCCGAAGGTGGCGGCGAGGAGCCGTGACGG
The DNA here is from genome assembly GCF_044745045.1 of Curtobacterium sp. NPDC087082. Lineage (NCBI taxonomy): Bacteria > Bacillati > Actinomycetota > Actinomycetes > Micrococcales > Microbacteriaceae > Curtobacterium > Curtobacterium sp. NPDC087082. Next base: position 156,000 of record NZ_JBIUZN010000001.1, read on the forward strand.
GTCGGTGCCCTCGACCAGACGACGGACGACGTCCTGCACGCTCTCCCACGCCTGCTCGGCGGAGGCGAGGTCGGTGTAGACCTCCTCGACCCGGGCGAGCTGCCGACCGCGGAGGTCCGAGCGGAGCCCCACGATGCCGTGCAGCCCGAGGTCGACCCCGAGCACCGACCCGGCCCCGGCGTCCGCGCGGAACCGCTTCGCGCGGCGACCCGCCTTGTTCGGCGTGGCGATCGCCTCGGCCTCGGTGACCCACCCCTCGTCGACGAGGTCGGCCAGCGCCGCCTCGACCGTGGGGCGTGACAGGCCCACGGTCTGCCCGAGCTCGGTGACGGTGTGCGAGCCGTCGTCACGGAAGAGCTCCGCGAGGAGCGCACGCGAGTTGATGAGTCGGAGCATCCCCGGTGTGCTGCCGACGACACCGTTCGGAAGCGTTGACACGGTCTCGTCCACGGCCATAGCCTCCATATTACGAAAGATCATTGAGGAATGGTGGACTCCGACATGCTCATCCCACGGCCGCGCCGCACCGAACCGGGTGCCGGCGCCTTCGCGATCACCCCGTCGACCCGCATCGCCGCAGACGCCGCGAGCGAGTCGGTCCGACTGTACCTGCAGCAGACCCTGCGGGGGTCGACCGGGCTGCCGGTGCGCGACGCCGACGACGCGGCCGGGGTCGACACCGTGCGCACGGACGTGATCGCACTCCGTGTCGCCGACGACGACACGCTCCCCACCGGACCGGCCGGTGACCGCTCCGAGTCGTTCCGGCTGCGGGTCACGGCCGACCGCGTCGAGATCACCGGCGGGGGCCCGGCGGGCGTGTTCTACGGCGTCCAGGCGCTCCTGCAGTCGCTGCCGGCCGACATCTACCGCAAGGGCCGGGTCGGCACCGGCCCGTGGACGGTCCCGGCGGTCACCGTCGAGGACGCCCCCGCGTTCGCCTGGCGCGGCGTCATGCTCGACGTCGCCCGGCACTTCCGCACCAAGCACGAGGTCATGCGGGTGATCGACCAGCTCGCCGCGCACCGGCTCAACCGACTGCACTTCCACCTCACCGAGGACCAGGGGTGGCGCATCGAGATCCGGAAGTACCCGCGCCTGACCGAGGTCGGCTCGTGGCGGAAGGAGTCGCAGGTCGGGGCGCACGTGCCGGACGCCGACGGGGTGCTGCACCCGGCGGCGTTCGACGGCCGTCCGCACGGCGGCTACTACACCCAGGACGACATCCGCGAGATCGTCGCCTACGCGGCCGACCGGTTCGTCACCGTCGTCCCCGAGATCGAGACGCCGGGGCACGTCCGCGCCGCCCTCGCCGCCTACCCGTCGCTCGGCGTCTCGGGCGAGCCGATCGACGTCTGGACGGAGTGGGGCATCGCCGAGGACGTCCTCAACGCCGAGGAGTCCACGATCGCCTTCTTCCAGGACGTCCTCGACGAGGTCATCGCCCTGTTCCCCTCGGAGTACATCGGCGTCGGCGGCGACGAGTGCCCCAAGGTCCAGTGGGAGGACGACCCCCGCACGCAGGAACGCATCCGCGAGCTCGGCCTCGACGACGAGGAGCAGCTCCAGGCGTGGATCATCGGCCGGCTCGCCTCCCACGTCGAGTCGCACGGGCGGCGGGCGTTCGGGTGGGACGAGATCCTCGAGGGCGGCACGCTGTCGAAGTCCGCGACCGTGCTCTCGTGGCGCGGGCTCACCGGCGCCCGGACCGCGGCGAAGCGGGGCCACGACGTGATCTCCGCCCCGGACGACCAGGTGTACCTCGACTACCGGCAGAGCGACCTCGAGACCGAGCCCATCCCGGTGTCGATCGTCCTGTCCGTCGACGACGTGTTCGCCTTCGACCCGGTGCCGGCGGACCTCACCGACGCCGAGCGCGCCCACGTGATCGGCGGCCAGGGCAACATGTGGACCGAGCACGTGGACACCGCCCGCAAGCTCGACTACCAGCTCTTCCCGCGGGTCGCCGCCCTCGCCGAGGCGCTCTGGTCGGCCGACGTCACCGGGCCCCGAGACGTCGCCGAGTTCCGGGGGCGGCTCGCCGAGCACCTCGCACGGCTCGAGGCGATGGGGATCGAGTACCGGCACGACGCCGGGCCGTTCCCGTGGGAGCAGCGGCCGGGGGTGCCGGGGCGGCCGCACTCGCGCGAGGAGCGTGCGGCCTACATCGACGCCGTCACCGCGAACATCGCGGACTGAGGCCCGGCCGCGCACGCTGGCGCGCGCTGCGTTTCGTGAGCAGAAACGGTCGGGTCGCGCCTGCCCACCCGACCATTCCTGCTCACGAAGTGCGGTGGTCGCGACCACGGACGGACGGACGGGAGGCGCGGTGCCAGCCGGCCCCCCCTCCCTCGCAGGCTCGGTCGGCGCGCCCCGCGCAACGCTTCGCGTTGCCGCTGAGCGGGGCGCGCCCGTCAACCAGGTGGTGACGACCACTACACGGCGACCGCCACGCGGTCGTCCGCCGTCTCGGACACGGCGGCGTCCGCCGCCGGCGCCCGCCGCACCCACTTCTTCAGCCCGACGAGCACGAGCGCCGACACCACGGTGCCCGCGAGGATCGCGACGATGAACATCGCCACGTCCCCGATCGCGAAGAACACGAAGATCCCACCGTGCGGCGCCCGCGAGGTCACGCCGGCAGCCATCGAGATCGCACCCGTGACCGCGGCACCGACCATCGACGCCGGGATGACGCGCAGCGGGTCGGCGGCCGCGAACGGGATCGCACCCTCGGAGATGAACGAGGCACCGAGCAGCCACGCGGCCTTGCCGTTCTCGCGCTCGGGCTTCGTGAACCCCTTGCGGTAGAGCACGGTCGAGGCGAGCGCGAGGGCCAGCGGCGGGACCATGCCCGCGGCCATCACGGCCGCCATGATCTCGAACGGGACGACGTTCGTCGCGGATCCGGCGCCGAGGCCGGCGACCGCGAACGCGTACGCCACCTTGTTGACCGGGCCGCCGAGGTCGAACGCCATCATCAGGCCGAGGATGATGCCGAGCAGGATCGCCGAGGCACCGGACAGCGAGTTGAGGAACTCGGTCAGCTGGGTCATCAGCCAGGCGATGGGACCGCCGAGCACGAGCAGCATGAGCCCCGAGGCGATGATCGACGCGAACAGCGGGATGATCACGACGGGCATCAGGCCACGCAGCCAACGCCAGGTCGGGATGCGGCCGATCCAGTAGGCGGCGGCACCGGCGATGAGACCACCGATCAGGCCACCGAGGAACCCGGCGTTCATGAAGACGGCGATCGAACCGGCGACGAAGCCGGGCGCGATGCCGGGTCGGTCGGCCATGGCGTAGGCGATGTACCCGGCGAGCGCTGCCACCAGGAACCCGAGCGACACGCCGCCGATCTGGAACGCGGCGGCGCCGAGGTAGTACGCCAGACCCTCCGGCGGCAGGTTCAGGAGCGTGTAGTTCGTCAGCGTGTAGACCGCGTTGTTCTGCCCCGAGTCACCGTGGGTCAGCGCGATGCCGTAGCCGGCGAGCAGGAAGCCGAGCGCGATGAGGAGCCCGCCGCCCGCGACGAACGGGATCATGTAGCTCACACCGGTGAGCAGCCAGCGCTTGAGCGCCTGCCCGAAGTGCTCGTCCTTGGCGGTGCTCGAGCCGGCCTCGGCCGCGTTGCCGTGCACGCGTGCGGCGTTCGGGTCGTCGGCGGCACGGAGGGCCTCGGCGATCATCTTGTCCGGCTCGTCGACACCGCGCTTGACCGGGCCGGCCACGAGGGGCTTGCCGGCGAAGCGGCCGCGGTCGCGGACGTCCACGTCGACCGCGAAGACGACGGCGTCGGCGCGGGCGATGAGGGCCGGGTCGAGCGGCTCGACCTGCGAGGACCCCTGCGTCTCGATGTGCATCTCGGCACCCGCGCGCTGGGCCGCGGCGACGAGGGCGTCGGCTGCCATGTAGGTGTGCGCGATGCCGGTCGGGCACGCGGTGACGCCGACGAGCACCTTGCGTGCTCCGGCGGTGGACCCGGCCGCGTCGCCGTCCGCGGCGTGCGTGGCGGCGGCGGGTCGCGCCTCCTGGCCGGTGACGGTCGCACTGGAGGCGCTGCTCGCGGTGCCGACGCCGGCCTGCGCGACCTCGCCGCTCACCTCGCGGTCGACGAGGTCCACGATCTCCTGTGGGGTGGCGGCGGCGCGGAGGGCGGCGGTGAAGTCCTCGCGGATGAGCGCACGGGCCAGGGTCGAGAGGACCGTGAGGTGGTCCTTGTCGGCCCCTTCGGGCACGGCGATCATGAAGACGATGTCGGCGTCGCCGTCCGGGGCGCCGAACGACACCGTCCGGGCGAGGCGGCTCATCGCCAGGGTCGGCTCGGAGACCGACGCGGACCGGGCGTGCGGGATCGCGATGCCACCGGGGACGCCGGTGCCGACGCTGGCCTCGCGCTTGATCGCGTCAGCGGCGAGGGACGCCCCGTCCGCCGCGCGGCCGGTCGCGGCGACGCGGTCGGCGAGGACGCGGATGACGTCGCTCGAGGTGGCGCCGAGGTCCTCGTCGAGACCGACGAGCTGGACGCTGATGAGGCGTGGACTCGTGTTGACGGACATGGGTTGCTCCTTTGCAATGGCGCTGGGGGCGCGGGTGCTGCGGGGTTGAGTGTGTGTGCGGGGGTGGGTCAGGCGGGTTCGGGCGCTCGCTCGAGCGCTCGGACCTCGATGCCCGACGGGTCGGTGTGGTCGAGGGCGGGGACGTCGCTGCCGGGGAGGGCGGCGGCTGCCGCTCCGGTGGCGACGGCCTGGGCGAGGCGCTGCTCGGGCGACTGCCCGGCGACCTCGGCGAGCAGGTAGCCGGCGAGGGAGGAGTCCCCCGCGCCGACGGTCGAGCGCGCCACGATCCGGGGTGCTGCGGCCGCGTAGCTCCCGTCCTCCGTCACGAGGACGGCTCCGGCGCTGCCGAGCGTCAGGAGCACGGTGCCGACGTTCTTGTCACGGAGGCGCTGCGCCGCGATCGCTGCCGCGTCGACGTCCCGCTCGAACTCGTCCGGGTCGCCGCCGACGACCTCGGCGAGCTCCTCGGCGTTCGGCTTCACGAGGTCGATCCGCTCGCCCGACTGCAGCAGCGCGGTGAAGGGGACGCCCGAGGAGTCGACCGCGATCCGGACGTCGTCGCCGTGGCGCTGCCGGACGGCTCGGACGAGGACCGCGAGGGCGTCGTCCGGCAGCCCCGGGGGCAGGGAGCCGGCGAGGACCACCCAGCGTGCGACGGGTCCGGTCGCGGTGGCACCGGCGGTGTCGGCGACGAGGGCCGCGAGGTCCTCGAGGCGACCCGCGAGCGACGGACCGGGCTCGTTGAGCTTCGTCGTCGTGCCGGTCGGCTCGGTCACCGTGACGTTCGAGCGGAGCGGTGCACCGATCGGGAGTGCCGCGGTCGGGATCCCGCGCGTCGCGAGGCCGAGCAGCACCGGGTCGAGCTCGTCGCCGGGCAGCACCGCCACGGTGTCGCCGCCGCTCGCGACGACGACACGGGAGACGTTGACGCCCTTGCCGCCGGGCTCGGCCGTGGAGCGGGTGGCGCGCTGGACGGCGCCGCGCTGGAGTTCGCCGGCGAGCTCGATCGTGCGGTCGAGGCTCGGGTTCGGGGTGACCGTGACGATGCGGGTGCTCAAGGTGCTGCGTGTCGTGTTCGTGTTCGTGCTCATGCGACGACCACCTCGACGTCGGCTTCGGCGAGCGCTCCGGCGAGGTCGGCCGGCGGCTCCTGGTCGGTGACGATCGTGTCGATCTCGTCGAGCCGGGCGAACCGCATGAGCGCCTCGACCCCGTGCTTCGCCGCGTCCGCGAGGACCACGCTGCGCCGGGCCGCGAGGACGTACGCCCCCTTCACCGCCGCCTCGTACTCGTCCGGCGTGCTCAGGCCGAAGCCCGCGGACAGGCCGTTCGTCCCCACGAAGGCGATGTCCGGACGCAGCGCGCCGATCTGCTCGACCGTGGCCGTGCCGACGGCGGCGCTCGTCACCCCGCGGACACGGCCGCCGAGCAGGTGCAGCTCAACGTGCTCGCTGTGCTGCAGGGTCGCGGCGATCGGCACCGAGTTCGTGATGACCGTGAGGGTCGCCCCGGCCGTCGCGGGCTCCCACCGGGCGAGCTCGGCGGCAACCGCGGCGCAGGTGGTGCCGGCGTCGAGGGCGATCGAGCCGGTGAAGGTCGGCGGGACCAGGCGCATCGCGGCCCGGGCGATGGCGGACTTGGCGGAGTTGTGCTGCCCCTCGCGCTCGGCGACGGAGAGTTCGACGACGCTCGATCGTCCGACCGGGACCGCTCCCCCGTGCACGCGGCGCAGGAGGCCGGCGGACTCGAGGGCGTCGAGGTCACGCCGGACGGTCTCGGTCGTGACGTCGAAGTGCTCGGCGAGGTCGGCCACGGACACGCGGCCGGCGTCCTGCAACGCTGCTGCGATCGCGTCGTGCCGCTCGGTTGCGTACATGCCCGAACTCCTTCGTTCCCGTGGGTTTCGAGAAGAGTACGTCCGGATGCCACACAAACGCAACCGTTCCGTGCCGGAACCAACACGGCCGCAGGTCGGCCCGCCCGCGGCCCGCCCGGGGCCCGCCCGCCGAGCGGGCGCTTTCCGTCCCGCTCGCCGCCCCCGCCCGCCCGCCGAGCGGGCCTTTTCCGTCCCGCTCGCCGCCCGCGGCCGACACCTTCCGCCCGCTCGACGAACGCGAGCGGCATGTCCCGCCCGCTCGAGCGCGCCCGCCCGGTCCCGCCCGCCCCGGGCGCGCCCGACCCCGCCCAGGCCGGTCCCACCCACGGCCGAGGTCGCACGAACTGCCGCCCGCGCGCCCCCCGAACGGCACATCGTGCGACCTCGGCGGAACGCAGACGGCAGGTCGTGCGACCTCGGCCCCGCCCCCACCCGCGCGCCCGACACACACCCCGGACACGACGACGCCCCTACCCGCCGAAGCAGGTCGGGGCGCGGTCGTCCCGGACGTCGAGCGCGTCAGCCCTTGACGGCCCCCGCGGTCATCCCACTCACGAGCCGCCGCTGCACGATGAGGAAGAACACCACCACCGGGATCGAGAACAGCACACTCGCCGCCATGAGCCCGCCGAAGTCCGTCCCCTTGTTCGTCGAGAACCCCGCGAGCCACACCGGCAGCGTGTACATCCCCTGGTCCTTGAGCATCACGTAGGCCGTCAGGTAGTCGTTCCACGCAGCGATGAACGCGAACACACTCGTGGCGATGACACCCGGCATCACCAGCGGGAACAGCACGCTCCACAGGATCCGGAACGTCCCCGCACCGTCGACCTTCGCGGCTTCCTCGATCTCGACCGGCACCGCGACGAAGAACCCGCGCATGACCCAGATCGAGAACGGCAGCACGCTCGCGACGTAGGCGAGGATCAGCCCGATGTAGCTGTTGAGCAGCCCGAGCGACTGGAACGACAGGAACAGCGGGATGAGCAGAGCACCCGACGGGATCATCTGCACGAAGAGGATCGCCACGAGGATCGCCCGCCGCCCACGGAACCGGAAGCGCGACAGCGCCGCCGACGCCAGGAACCCGACGACGATCGACAGCAGCACGGCCGCCACGACCACGATCGCGGAGTTCCGCAGGTACACGAGGAACCCGTCCTGCGTCAGCGCCCGCGTGAAGTTCTCGAGCGTCGGCCGCAGCGGCAGCCAGATCGGCGTGAGGGTCGTCACTTCGTCCGACGGCTTGAACGCCGTGTTCACCATCCAGTAGATCGGGAACACCCAGACCAGGCAGAAGACCACCGCGATCGTGTTCGCCACGACCCGCGGCCTGCGTCGGCGCGCGCGCACCGGCGCGATCGGACCGGGCCTGGAGGCGCGACCCGCCCCCGTCACGTCGGGTTGCGTCTCGGAAGCGGTCGCCCCGGTGACACCGGGCGTGGTCGTCGTCGTCACAGGTCTTCCTCCCCGCTCCGGACCAGCCGGCGGATGTAGTAGCTGGTGAGCGCTCCGAGGATCAGCGTCGAGATGACGGCGATCGCCGCACCCTGCCCGTACGCGTTCGACACGAAGGACTTCACGAACGTCCAGATACCGAGGGTGAGCGTGGTGTCCTCGGGGCCGCCCTTGGTGAGCAGCCAGATCTGGTTGAAGACGTTGAAGTCCCAGATCACCGAGAGGATCGTCACGAGCAGCAGCGTCGGCACGAGCGCCGGCAGGGTGATCGAGCGGTACATCGCCCACGCGGACGCCCCGTCGAGCGCCCCCGCCTCGTAGTACTCCGGCGCGATCTGGGACTGCGCGGCGTACAGCGTCAGCGCGACGAACGGCACCGCCTGCCAGATCACGAGCGAGAGCACGATCGTCAGTGCCTGCCCGGGACTCGACGCCCAGTTGTCCTGCGTGTGGTCGCCGAACACCCCGAGCTGGGTGATGAGCCAGTTGAGCACGCCGTAGAAGGGCTGGAAGAGCCACTGCCAGACCAGGCTCGACGCGACGTTCGGCATCGCCCACGCCAGCACGAGCACGACGCTCACGACGGTGCGCATGACGACACCGAGCCGGGTCAGCAGCTGGGACACCGCCATGCCGATGCCGATGGTCCCGATCACCATCGCGCCCGTGACGAGCACGGTGCGCAGTATGACCGGCCAGAAGCTGGCGTCGGTGAGGACGTTCGTGTAGTTCGTGAAACCGGCGAACCCGGCCTGCCCGGTGAAGATCGCCCGCAGCCCGTAGTCCTGGAAGGAGATGACCACCAGGCGAACGAGCGGGTAGACGACGAGCGCGAGGAGCAGCAGCGCAGCCGGTGCGAGCAGGACCAGCGGCGCTCGGGACGAGGTGAGCGATCGACGTCCTGCGCGACCGCCCGGGCCGGTGGGACCGCGACGCCCCGTCGACCCACGCCGGGTCCCCGGCTCGGCCTGCGCCGAACCGGGGACCCGCTCCGCAGTGGAGGTCATCGACTACTGCTGCGCGTTGAGCGCGGTCGTGAGGTGCTCCGAGAAGCCCTCGGCTGCCTGCTTCGGCGTCTTCCGACCCGTGGCGACGTCCGCGAACATCGTCTGGAACGTCGAGTCGCCCTCGATCGTCGCCCAGCCCGGGGTCGCCGGCGTCGGACGGCTCGTGGAAGCGGCCTCGAAGTACGGCTTGTGGAGCTCGTCCACGTCACCGGCGACCGCGTCGAGCAGCTGCGTGGAGTTCGGCTCCCAGCCGTCGACCCCGAACACCTGGTCCTGCTGGAACTTCTTCGAGGTGAGGATCTTCGTGTAGTACAGCGCGAGGTCCTGGTTGGCGGACTTCGACGGGATGCCGAGGTCGGAGCCACCGAGGAACACCGGCTGCGTCTTGCCCGCGGTGCTCGACGGCATCGCGAAGGTGCCGATCTGGTCCTTGAGCTCGGGCTTCGCCGTGGTGATCGAACCGATCTCCCACGCGGACCCGAGGATCGCCGAGGTGTTGCCCTGCGCGAAGACGTCGGACTCGGCCGGCTTGTCGGTGTTGATGTCCTGCGTGGACTTCGCCGAGTACGCGTTCTGGAAGTCCTTCCACGCGGTGAGGCCCTTCACGGCGTCGGCGGAGTCGATCGCGCCCTTCCACTTGCCGTCCTTCTCGGTGGCGATCTGCCCACCGGCGTCCCACACCCACTGCAGCCCGCCGTACCAGTACTGCCCCGGCATGTAGAACGCCGAGAAGTCCGCCTGCGGGTTCTTCGCCTTGACCTTGTCGAGGTCGGCCGTGAGCTCGTCGTACGACTTCGGGACGTCGGTCACCCCGGCGTCGGCCCACATCTTCTTGTTGTAGATCACCGCGCGGTTGCCGGCGAAGAGCGGGGCGCCGTACAGCTTGCCGTCCACGGTCGCCGGGCCTTCGAGCCCGGAGAGCCACGTCTGCCCGTCGGCCAGCTCGTCCTTGTACGGCGAGAGGTCCATCAGGCCACCCGTCGCCGCGTACACCGGCACCTGCGTGTTGCCGAGGTCGACCACGTCCGGCGCGTCCTTCTGCGCGAGGGCCGTGGTGAGCTTCGTGGTGATGCCGTCCCACTGCTGGAGCTGCAGCTTCACCTTGGCGCCGGTGGCCTTGGTGAACTGCTTCTCGGCGACGTCGAGGATCTTCGGGCTGAGGTCGCCGTTCATGATCCAGACGGTGAGGGTCTTGCCCTTGCCATCGGGTGTGCCGATGGACTTCGTGCCGCCGTCGGAAGCTCCGTTGCTTCCGGCGGAGCACCCGGTGAGGGCGAGCGCGCCTGCGAGGGCGAGCGCACCGAGTGCGGCGAAACGCGTGCGTGTCACGTTGACTCCCTTGGTCCGACCTTTATGAAAGGACGTTGCATAATGGTGAGTAAAGACCCATCACGCAGGGATGTCAACCACGAATCGGCAGGCTGTGGACAATCGCGATCCGCATGTTTCCGGGGGATCACGGATGTGGAACGGATGATCGACGGCGCTTGACGAACTGGTCATGACCAGGCATGATCAGCACCCACGCTCAGGCGTCGAACGGCACCTCGCCGTGCTGGCTCACACCCGCACGCTGCCGGTAGGCCAGGTGCCCACCGAGGTACCCGCCGACGCCGACGACCGCGAGCCCCGCGAACCCGAGGAGCTTGCCTGCCCCATGGTTCCCGGACTTCCGTTGCATCCACGACAGCCCGTACAGCGAGATGCCCACCCAGTTCACGGCCTGGTGCACCCAACCGGTGCGGAGTTGCTCACGATCGAGCTCCGACCAGTCGACGTAGCCGGCCACCGAGGCGCTGCCCGACGACACCAGCCCCACACCGACGAGGGTCTTCGCCGCCCGCGCGTTCCCCTTCCCGCCGATCAGGTCGAGCACCGCCGCCGAGATCCACGCACCCAGCGGTACCTGCACCATGAGCGGGTGCAGCGGGTGCCCGAACGGCACGCCGTGGAGCAGCTGGCGCAGTGCCTTCGGCTTCGCGAGGGCGTTCACCACGGAACGATCGATGTCGACGGCCCTGTCGAGCACGCTCGCGTGCTCGACGGCGTCGGTGAGGCGACGGAACGCTCGGATCTCAGGCATGCCCTGGACCGTAGGCCGGGCGAGACCGGAGCGTTCACAGCGCGCCAGCGCTGTGCTCCGGTCTCGCCGAGCGAGCCCGCGAGCGAGGCGGTACCGGTCCCAGGAACCGGCACCGCACCTCCGGGTCGTCACGTCCAGTGCGCCGCCTACTCCTCGACGATCTCCGCGAGCTCGAACGGCTCCACCGTCAGCTCGTCGCCGCCTGCGGCGACGTCGACGCGGACGGTGTCCCCGTCGCGCACGTCACCGGCGAGGATCGCCCGCGCCAACCGGTCGTCGATCTGCCGCTGCATGAGCCGGCGGAGCGGACGCGCTCCGTACACCGGGTCGTACCCGCGCTCGGCGAGCCAGGCCCGGGCGTCCGGGGTGACGGCCAGCTCCAGTCGGCGGTCGGTCAGCCGGCGTGCGAGCCGGTCGACGTAGAGCGACACGATCTGGCCGAGGTCATCCTGCGTGAGCGCCTGGAACACCACGATGTCGTCGAGTCGGTTGATGAACTCGGGCCGGAAGACCTGCTGGACGAGCTCGCGGACAGCCTCCTCGCGCTGCACGTCGGTGATCGACTGGTCGGTCATGAACTGCGACCCGAGGTTCGACGTCAGGATGAGGATCGTGTTCCGGAAGTCCACCGTCCGGCCCTGACCGTCGGTCAGGCGGCCGTCGTCGAGGACCTGCAGGAGCACGTCGAAGACCTCGGGGTGGGCCTTCTCGATCTCGTCGAGCAGCACCACGGAGTACGGGCGACGCCGGACGGTCTCGGTGAGCTGCCCGCCGGCCTCGTAGCCGACGTACCCGGGCGGGGCGCCGATGAGCCGCGCGACCGAGTGCTTCTCGCCGTACTCGCTCATGTCGATCCGGACGAGTGCCTTCTCGTCGTCGAACAGGAACTCGGCGAGCGCCTTGGCCAGCTCGGTCTTGCCGACGCCGGTGGGGCCGAGGAACAGGAACGAGCCCGTCGGACGGTCCGGGTCGGAGATGCCCGCGCGGGTGCGACGGACCGCTTCCGACACGGTCGAGACGGCGGAGCGCTGCCCGATGATCCGTCGGCCGAGTTCGTTCTCGAGGTGCAGGAGCTTCTCGGTCTCGCCGTGCAGCAGGCGCCCGAGGGGGATGCCCGTCCACTGCGCGATGACGGCGGCGATGTCCTCGTCGGTGACGCTGTCGTTCACCATCCGGTCGGCCTGCTCAGCTTGTTCGGCGGCGGCGAGCTCGGCCTCGATCCGGGGCTTCTCGCTGTACTCGATGCGCGACACGAGTTCGTAGTCGGCCTCGCGCTGCGCCCGCTGGGAGCGCATGTTGAGGTCGTCGAGCTGCTGCTTGAGTTCACCGATGCGGTTGAGGCTGGCGCGTTCGGCCTGCCACCGCTGCTCGAGTTCGCCGAGCAGGGTCTCGCGGCTCGCGAGCTCGGCCCGCAGCGTCTCCAGCCGGGCTTTCGACGCGTCGTCCTTCTCCTGCTTCAGCGCGAACTCCTCGACGCGCAACCGGTCCACGGTGCGCTTGAGCTCGTCGATCTCGACCGGGCTCGAGTCGATCTCCATCCGGAGCCGGCTCGCGGCTTCGTCGATGAGGTCGATCGCCTTGTCGGGCAGCTGCCGCCCGGAGATGTACCGGTTCGACAGGCTCGACGCGGCCACGAGCGCGGAGTCGTTGATCGTGACCTTGTGGTGCGCCTCGTAGCGCTCCTTGAGGCCGCGGAGGATCGCCACGGTGTCCTCGACGCTGGGTTCCCCCACGAAGACCTGCTGGAAGCGCCGTTCGAGGGCGGCGTCCTTCTCGATGTACTCGCGGTACTCGTCGAGCGTCGTCGCGCCGATGAGCCGGAGTTCGCCGCGCGCGAGCATCGGCTTGAGCATGTTCGACGCGGCCACGGAGCCTTCGCCCCCACCGGCGCCCATGAGCGTGTGCAGCTCGTCGATGAACGTGATGACCTGCCCGTCGGAGTCGTTGATCTCCTTGAGCACGGCCTTGAGCCGCTCCTCGAACTCGCCACGGTACTTCGCGCCGGCGATGAGGGCGGACATGTCGAGCGACACGAGCCGCTTGTCCTTGAGGGAGTCGGCGACGTCACCCGCGACGATCCGCTGGGCGAGTCCTTCGACGACGGCCGTCTTGCCGACGCCGGGTTCCCCGATGAGCACGGGGTTGTTCTTGGTGCGACGCGTCAGCACCTGGGAGACGCGTCGGATCTCGGCGTCCCGCCCGATCACCGGGTCGAGCTTGCCGTTGCGGGCGATCGCCGTGAGGTCGACGCCGTACTGCTCGAGGGCGGTCTTCTGTCGCTCTTGCGAGTCAGGAGCGCCCTGGAGGTTCGCCATGCGTTCCGTCCTTTCGTTGCGGTGGTCCTGTAGTTGAGTCTACTCCACTCAACTTGCGTTCGCAGCGGGAGATTCCCGCCGCGGGTTCCGGATGCCGACGGCACTCACGAGTGCGCCGGCGAGGAGCAGCAGCGCCATCACGACCATCGCGCGGTGCAGTCCCTCGACGCTCACGGCACCGCCGAGGACGATCCCGGCGAGCGCGACCATGACGAGCCCGGCGATCCGCGCGATCGCGTTGTTGACGGCCGAGCCTGCACCCGCCTCGGACTGCGGGACCGACCCGAGGACCGCACTCGTCAGCGGCGTCACCATCAACGCGATCCCCGCTCCGACGAGCACCAGACCGGGGAGCACCGACCACCAGTACCCGATCGGCTCGTCACCGGCGAAGAGCAGCAGGAGCGCCCCGACCGCGGCGATCGCGGGACCGGCGGCCATGAACCACCGCGGACCCCAGCGGCCGGCCAGCGACCCGACCGTGGTGGAGAGGAGCAGGAGCATCACGGTCGGGGGCAGCGTCGCGAGGCCGGCGAGCCAGGCCGGGAACCGCCAGACCTCTTGCAGGAACAGCGTCACGACGAAGAACACCATCCCGAGGGCCCCGTAGATCGACAGCGTCGCGAGGTTGCCGACGGTGAAGTTCCGCGCACGGAAGAGCTCGAGCGGGACCAGGGGTGCGCCGTGCCTGCGGGTGACGCGGAGTTCCCACGGCACGAACGCCACGAGCGCGGCCCCGCCGAGCACCAGCGCAGCGAGGACGACCGGCGCGCCCCACCCGAGGCGCTCCTGCTCGATCAACCCGAGGACGACACCGCCGACCCCCACGACCGCCAGCACCGCGCCGACCACGTCCACGTGCGCCCGCGGCCCCACCCGGACGTCCGCCGAGATCCGCGACACGAGCGGGATCGTCACCGCGATCGGCACGGCCGTCAGCACGAAGATCCACCGCCAGCCGATGCCGTCCACGACGAGGCCGCCGACGACCGGACCGAGGATCGTCGCCGCGCTCGACCACGCCGTCCACGTGCCGATCGCCTTCGCCTGGGCCGCCCCGCGGAACGCCGCCACGATGAGCGCGAGGGCACTCGGGGTCACGAGCGCACCACCGACGCCCTGCAGCGCCCGGGCGACGATGAGGATCTCGCCCGTGGGGGCGATCGCACACACGATCGAGGCGATCCCGAAGACCACGAGGCCCCACGTGATGATGCGGACGCGGCCGAACAGGTCGGACAGACTGCCGGCCACGAGGATGAGCGAACCGAGCGTCACGAGGTACGCGTCCACCGTCCACTGCTGCACGACCAGTCCCCCGCCGAGTTCGTCGCGGATGGCGGGGAGCGCCACGTTCACGACGCTCGAGTCGAGTCCCACGACGAAGGACGACAGGATCGCGACGACGAGCACGATACGGCGGTCGTCGCGGAGCGGGGCCGTGGCTGCCGGGGCTGGGGTCGTCATGTGCCCATCCTCCGCCACCGCGCGCGGTCCCGCCTGCCCCTGGGAGGACCTGTGGACAACTCGCCGGACACGACGAAGCCCCCGCGACCGATGGGGTCGCGGGGGCTGCCGACAGGACGGGGCTGGGGTCCTAGTTCCTGGAGTCCGAGTTCGGCTGGACCGACGGGCCGGGGTTGACGACCGGCTGCGGAGCCGGCTCGGCCGCGGTGTTCGTCACGGTCGTGGTCTGCACGCCGGGGTCAGTGCCCTTGGCCTTCTTCTCGTCGTCGCCCATCTCCTTCTTGAAGATGTTGATCGACTGCCCGAGGCCCTTGGCGAGTGCCGGGAGCTTGGTCGCACCGAACAGCAGGATGACGATCCCGAGGATGATCAGCAGGTGTACGCCACCGAGGTTTCCGAGCATCATGACTCCTTGAATCTGGATCTGGTCGCCGTCTCCGAGTCACCGTCGACGCGTGCGGCGGAAGTCCGTCGTGCACCCATCGTAACTCGCACCGGTCGGGAAACCCAGGCCGGGCACCCGAACGGACACCGTTCGCACAGGCAGCACCCCCGGACTGCCGTTGCAGCCCGGGGGTGCGCGTGCCGGTTGCGGGTCAGGCGCGACCGGGTCAGTAGGCGCCTCGGGAGCGCAGCACGGACGGGATGGTCCGGGCGAGGATGACGACGTCGTGGACGAAGGACCAGTTCTCGACGTAGTGCAGGTCGAGTCGGACACCGTCGGCCCAGTCGAGGTCCGATCGGCCGCTCACCTGCCAGAGCCCGGTGATGCCCGGGGTGACGAGCAGCCGACGGTCGGCGAAGTCCTCGTACAGGGCGACCTCGCGCGGGAGGGCGGGTCGGGGGCCCACCAGGCTCATCGAACCGGTCAGGACGTTCCACAGCTGCGGCAGCTCGTCGAGGGACGTCCGACGCAGGAACGCACCGACCCGGGTGATGCGCGGATCGTGCTTCATCTTGAAGAGCGGCCCCGCGCCCTCGTTCGCCTGCTCGAGCGCGGCCATCCGGGCTTCGGCGTCGACGCACATCGTCCGGAACTTGAGGATCGGGAACTCCCGCCCGTCGCGCCCCACGCGGGTCTGGCGGAAGAACACGGGGCCACGGTCGTCCGCGCGGATGACCAGGGCGATGACGGCGAACACCGGCGCGAGGAGCAGCAGACCGATGCCGGCGCCGACGACGTCGAGCGTCCGCTTGCCGATCCGCCGCCGGTAGTCGGGCGTCTCGACGTGCATGAGCGGCAGGCCGTCGACGGGTCGTTCGTGCACCCGGCCGGCAGCGATGTCCGCCAGCGGCGAGGAGACCACGAGTTCGACGCCGTGCGCTTCCAGTTGCCATCCGAGCCGCCGGAGTCGCTCGTGCCCGCCCCGGATCGCGCCGGCGACCACCACGGCGGCCACCGGTTCGCTCTGGGCCCGGTCGAGGACGGCGTCGACCCCGTCGATCACCGGGACGCTCGAGTCACCGAGGGGCACCCGGGACCCGGCCCGGACACAGTCGGAGATGACTGCCCGGACGCGGTACCCCGCCGCGGGGGTGGCCGCGATGCGCCGTCCGACGTAGGTCACGTCGTCGAGGTCGCCGACGAGCAGGACGTCCTGCAGCCCCTCGCCCCGGCAGCGACGTCGAGCGAGCACGGTCCGGACGGCCTTCCGACCGATCGCGAGGAGGAGCAGCCCGAGCGGGAACGCGATGGCGACGTAGCCGCGGGCGAGGTCGACCTGGACGGCGTAGGCGACCCCGGCCACCGTCGCGACGGTGACGAGGCTCGCGGTGATGAGTCGCCGGAACTCGTCGCCGCCGACACCGACGATGCGCGGGTCGCGGCTGCGGGACACAGTGAGCAGGACCATCCAAGCAACGATCATCACGGGGGCGACCACGAACTCGGTCCACCCGGCAGCGCTCGAACCCGCGGGGAGCTCACCGGGGAACCGGACCACGTGGGCGACGGCGAACGCGACGAGCAACAACCCCAGGTCGAGCCCGGCCAGGCCGAAGCCCGTCGCACGACTGCGGCGGGTCCGGCTGCGGGTCGGACGCCCGACGACCTCGACGGAACGGGACACCGCGCTCAGCGGTCGCATCGCGAGTGACATCGGGAGCCCTCCTGTCGGCCACCGGCCGGGGGGACCGACCGGGTGCCGCCGTCATCCGGGAGGACGGAACGGCACTCCGATCAGAATATCACGCTGGAGTTCTGCATATCAATGGCCGAGCACGTCCGCGAGCGTCCACGCCACGGGAGCCGCGGTGAGCGCCGGGATGTCCGCCTCGGTCACGCCGCGCAGTCGGTAGGCGACCCGCTCCCCCGGCAGCAGGGTCATGAACCCGCGGTCGACGGTGCCTCCTGGTGCGACCCGGTCGGGCTGGAAGAGGAGGTCCCGCACGAGGCCCTCCGCCTCGACGACGAGGTCGAGGCCGTCGCCGTCGGGAGCCGCGGCGAAGGCGGTCCGGTAGCGTGCCGGCTCCCAGCGCATGTCCTTGTCGGGTCCCGGGGTCCACACCGCCCGTCGCCAGTCCATGTCCGCGACGACGAGCTCGTTCGTCGGGTCGTCCACCACGCCGACCGACTCCGGCAGTGCCACCACGGCGACACCGGCGGCGGACAGGCGGACGGGGAGCGACACCTCGGCGAGGACCGTCCCCGCGAGGGTGACCCGCCGCACGCGGACGACGCTGTCGTGCCCCGTGCGGGTCGAGCGGACGGCGACCTCGATGGGCGCGTTGCCGAACGACCCGGGCGACACCCCGAGCGAGAGCGTGTCCGCCAGGTCGCCCAGATCGGCCGTCTCACCGACGGAGGCCGACGTGGTCGGGCGATCCGCGCCTCCTGGCTGCCCCGACGGATCGCCCGCAGAACCGGACGCGCCCGCCGGAGCGGACCCGCCCGCCGGACCGGACCCGCCCGCCGGACCGGACCCGCCCGACGGACCGGACCCGCCCGCCGGACCGGACGCAGCAGCCGGACCGGACCCGCCCGCCAGAGCGGACCCGCCCGCCGGACCGGACCCGACCACAGCCGCGACCGAGGACACCGGACGGATCGTCAGCAGCACGTCGTCGTAGAGCCGCCGCAGCTCGTGCGCCAGCGGCTTCAGCCGCCCGGCCGAGTCGATCGCCGACCAGGACGAGACCGGCCAGAGGTCGTTCAGCTGCCACACGACGACGCCGGTGTTCCGGGGCCAGTGCGTCCGCCAGTGCTCGACGCCCGTCGCGATGGCGCGCGCCTGCTGCAGCTGCGTCAGGTAGTGCCACCGGTCGAACTCGGCCGGCGCCACGGAGCCGAACCGCGGCGCGAGCCCCCGCGCGAGCTTCCCCATGCCGTCCGCGGCCTTCTGGTGGTGGACGACCCCGGGCGAGTCCACCGCGAGCGGTGAGTCCCGCACGGCATCGCGCAGCGTGCGCCACGCGGGCGGTGCCTGCCAGCCGAACTCCGAGACGAACCGCGGCACCGAGTCGCGGTAGGCGGTGTCCGGGAGCCGGTTCCAGACGTCCCACGAGTGGTGCGTCTCGTGGTCGACGTCGTTCGCGGGGAGCGACTCGGAGCCCGACCACGGCGAGGCGACCGTGTAGAAGCGCGAGGGGTCGACCGCGTCGACGATCGTCGGCAGCAGGTCGAGGTAGTAGTCCAGGCCCCAGCCGCGGCCCTCGAGCGAAGCCTCCCAGCCGTCGACCTCGTGCAGCCAGATGTTCTCGTTGTTGCCGTTCCAGAGCACGAGCGAGGGGTGCCGTGCGAGCCGGGCGACGTTGTCCCGGGCCTCGGCGATGACCTCGCTGCGGATCGGCTCGCCCTCGGGGTAGGCCGAGCAGGCGAACGGGAAGTCCTGCCAGACGAGCAGTCCGAGCTCGTCGCAGACCTCGTAGAAGTCGTTCGACTCGTAGACCCCGCCGCCCCAGACCCGCACGAGGTTGACGTTGAGGTCCGCTGCCGCGCGCAGACGGTCCTCGACCCGGTCGCGCGACACCCGCGAGACGATGACGTCGTCCGGGATCCAGTTCACGCCGCGGACGTCGATGAGCGTGCCGTTGACGTGCACGTTGAAGGGCTTGCCGATGCTGTCCGACGTCGTCTCGATGCGCGTCGAGCGGAAACCGGTGCGGAACGTCGAGCGGTCGAGGACCTCGCCGTCGACCGTCTGCAGCTCGACCACGACGTCGTACAGGTCCTGCGCGCCGTAGCCACGCGGCCACCACCGCTGGACCTCCGGCACCCGCACGGTGACCACGGTCTCGTCGTCGCGCGGGGTCAGCTGTGCGCGGGAGCGCTGGCGGGTGGTGCCACCCTCGGCCGTCGCTCCGCTGACCGTCACGACGAGCACGAGGTCGTCGTCCTCGCCGTCCTGGTCGAGGTCGTTCAGCCCGGAGCGCTCGACGGTGATGTGCGCGTCCAGCACGCCCTCGCCGGCCTCGACGTCGACCAGGGGCCGGACGTCGCGCAGCCTGGCTGTGGACCAGCGCTCGATCGCGACCGGTCGCCACGGGCCGCTCGTGACCGCCGTCAGCCCCCAGTCCCACCCGAAGTTCGAGGCCATCTTGCGGATGTAGGGGAACGGTTCGTCGTAGGGCCCGGGCATGCTGCCGGCCTTCGCCGCGACGCGTCCGGCCTCGCGGTAGGGCGACTCGAACAGGAGCTCGAGCGTCTTCTCCCCGCGGCCGACGCCGCCGGTGCTGTCCCGGGCGTCGAAGCGGTAGCGGCGGTGCATGTTCCGCGTCGTCCCCACCACGACGCCGTCGAGGCTGAGCTCGGCGACGGTGTCGAGCCCGTCGCACACGAGGTCCACGCGCTCGAAGCCCCGCGGGTCGACGTCGACGGTGCGCTGGTAGGACCAGTCGGCCCGGCCGACCCACTTGGCGCCGTCCTCGTTCCGGTCGAACGTGGGGTCCGCCAGCAGCCCCTCGCGCTCGAGGTCGGTGTGGACCTGCCCCGGCACGGTGGCGCCGATGGTCCGGCCCACGACGTCGGCCGGCGCGCCTGCTGGCGGCGCCTCACCCGCCATGGTCACGGTCCAGCCGTCGCGGAGTTCCTCGCGTTCGAGGGTCATGCGGGTCCTTCTCTTCGGCGGACGGGTTGGTGTCCGCTGCGGTCGGGACGCCGGCCGGGGGCCCGCCTCGTGGCCGGGTTCTCGGCCGGGAGGCGCGGCACCGGTTGCCCGGGCGTCGTCGCGTCGCGCGCGCGGAACGCTGGTGCGGTCGCGCGTCGGGGTGCTCGGCGATGCTAGTACGGCGACCTTGCAGGACTGCGAGTGGCAGGCTGGAAGACGTGATCAGTGTTGCACTCGCCACCGCCCTGCGTGACGCCGGCCTGCGGTGGCACCCGACGACCGGTGACCGGTTCGTGATCGACAAGCCGGGCGTCGACGACGACGTCTACACGGTGTCCGAGATGACCGTGGAGCGGCACGACTACCCCTCGGGGACGGTGCTCGGCTTCAACGGGACGACCGAGTGGGCGCTCGACTCGGTCGACGCCGCGGAGTCCCTCTGGCTCCCGCGCGAGGACCAGCTGCGTGGGCTGCTCGGGCCGGCGTTCGTGTCCCTGTCGGCGGGGTTCACGGTGGTCGCGACCATCGACGGCGCTGATCGTTCCTTCACGTCCGACGACGCTGCGGAGGCGTACGGGCTGGCCCTGCAGGCGTACATCACGGCGGCGCTGGCGTAGCGGAACACCCCGCACCGGTGGGGTGCGGGGTGTTCGCTGTCGTCCTGCTGTGGGTCAGGCGCGGTGACGTGCCTGCGCGTCGGACTCGTTGTCGTCTCCCGAGCGGCGTCGGCGTGCCCAGAGCAGGAGCACGAGCCCGCCGAGCAGCCCGACGATCGAGGCCGGGACAGCCACCTGGGTGATCTCCGACCCGGTGAACGCGAGCTCGACCGGGGCCGGTTCCGCGTCGATCGTGGTGCGGACCTCGGTGGAGAACACCCACACGGGCTTGCGGAGCTGCTGCAGCTTCTCCGCACCCGACTGCTCCGCTGCCATCGTCGTGATGGCGTTCTCGGTGTCGGTCTGGCCGGTGCTGGCCTGTCCGTCGGTGACGGTGTCACCGTCCGCTCGGGTGACCTGGCCCTTGACCTGGCCGAGGAGCACGACCGTGCCCTCCGCCGCTTCCGCGTCCGACACGACATGCGCGTCGGTCGTCATCGCCGTGGTCCGCTCGCCCGGCTGCAGGATCGCTTCCTCGACGGTCATCGCCGGCATGGAGTCCATGTGCTGCACCGCGTTGACGACCAGGTTGCCCGTGTTCGCCACCGAGTACCGCACCCAGACCTGCTCGCCCGGACGCAGCATCCGGTCCTCCGCCAGCACCACCATCGTGCCGGCGCTGTCCTGGACCATCGGCTCCGCCGTGACGTCCAACACGCTCTTCGCCGTCAACCCCACACGCACCTCGTCACGATCGTTCACCCGATCATCGCCAGCACCCGTGGCATCCAGGACCGCAGCGATCGTGACCTGCCCGTGGTCGATGTCGCCCTGCGTGAGGACGTACTCCGGCACCACGCACTCGATCTCCGCACCCGGAGCGACACCATCAGCAGCGCACTCGACCGGCAGGTCCGCCAGCTCGATGATCTCCGCACGCGTCCCGGTCAACGTCGTGTTGCCCGTGTTCACCGCACGCACCCCGACGCTCACGCGGTCGCCGGCCTGGGGAACGTCATGCTCCGACTCGGACAGGTGCCCGATCACGGTCGTGTCCACGCCAGCGACCCGGACGATGTCGACACCCGTCCTCGCAGACGCGTCCACGACCTGACCGTTCGCACCCGTCGCACCAGCCGTGATGTCGAACCCGACCTTGCCGGCATCGACGTCGCCCTGCGTCAGTTCGTACTTCGACAGTGTGCAGTCCGCGCTCTCGCCCGGCGCGAGGGACTCCGACCCGCAGGAGACGACCATGCCGTCACGGCCCTCGACGGCACCCGTCAGGTTCCGAACCGTCACGTTCCCGGCGTTCACGACCGACAGGCGAACCGTCGCCGTGTCACCGGCCATCGTCATCGCCGCATCGGTCTCGTCGAGCTCCGCCGTCGCCGCGGTCGTGATCGCCGGCGCCCGCACGATGCTCAGCGTCGTGTCCGCAGCCGCTTCCACACGCTCCCGATTCGCACCCGTCGCCGCGGCCGTCACATCGAACCGGACCCCACCACGATCCACATCGGCCTGCGTCAGCGTGTACTCCGACACCTCACACTCGACCGACTCCCCCGGAGCCAGCACATCCGACGGGCAATCAACCTCGAGCCCATCACGCTCAGCGACCTGACCACGAACACCCGTCACCGTGACGTTGCCCGTGTTCCGGATCGTCACCGCCACCGACGCCGTGTCCCCCGCGAACGGCACCTCGTGCTCACTCGGATCCAACACACTCGTCACACCCATACTGATCGACGGCACACGCACCAACTCCACCGATGCCTCGTCCGACGCGGACGCCGTCCGACCACCAGGTGCCGCAGCGGTCACCGCGACCTCGAACGCCACCGCACCACTGTCGATGTCGGCCTGGGTCAGCTCGTAGTCCTCGATCGTGCACGAGACCTCGGCACCAGGAGCGAGTGCACCCTCAGCGCACGCCACGTCGAGCGCACGTCCATCGACCTCGGCCGCGACCTCGCGAAGCGTCACGTTGCCGGAGTTCCGCACTGCGACCTCGAGCGCGACCTTCTCGCCCGCCATCGGAGCACCCTCGGTGTCCTTCAGCGCAGCCGTCGTCACTGCGACCACACCGTGCTGGCGGTCGACCGTCACCGTCGCCGAGTCGGCACCGGCGACGTCCTGCCGCTTCGGACCGGTCGCGGTCACGTCCGCGTCGAAGACGACCTCGCCGTTGTCCACGTCGTCCTGGGTGAGCGTGTACGACGGCAGCGTGCAGTCGATGCTCGCCCCCGGAGCCAACGGCCCAGCCGGGCACTCCGCCGCGAAACCATCACGATCCGCGATCACACCGGCAACATCGGTCAGCGTCACGTTGCCGGTGTTCTCCACCGACAGCACCAGAGCGACCTCGTCGCCAGCGCCCGGGGCCATGCCCGAAGCGTCCAGCGTCGGCGACAGCGTCACACCCACCGCCGGCGCCTGCGCCTCGGTCTCCCGGGTGGCCTGTGCCTCAGTGCCGACCGCGTTCCCTGCGGTGTCCACACCGGCGACGGTCGCAGCGAAGTCCACCGCGCCGGCATCGACGTCCGCCTGCGTGACCGTGTACGTCCCGGTCACGTCGCACTCGATCGACGCTCCCGGCGCGAGCGAGGGCACGTCGCACGCAGCGGCGAGTCCCTGCTTGTCCAGTTCGACAGCGAGGTCCCGGACCGACGCGTTGCCGTCGTTCGTGATCGTCAGCGCGAGACCGATCTCGTCACCGACGCCGGGCTCGCCCTCCGCCACCGGCTTGAGCGCGGCGGAAACCGCGCCCTGGCGCTCGAAGTCCACCGTTGCCTGCGACGCGGTCAGCGTCACGGGCACACCCGACGGAGCGTTCCCGGTCGCGGCGCTCTGGAAGATGAGCTGACCCGCGTCGAACTCGTCCTGCGTGACGACGTGCTCGAAGGTCTTCTCGATCGATGCGCCCGGTGCGATCGTGGCCGACTCGAGCGGAAGATCCGCACCGTTGACCGACGCCACCAAGTCCGA
Source organism: Curtobacterium sp. NPDC087082 (assembly GCF_044745045.1). Taxonomy (NCBI): domain Bacteria; kingdom Bacillati; phylum Actinomycetota; class Actinomycetes; order Micrococcales; family Microbacteriaceae; genus Curtobacterium; species Curtobacterium sp. NPDC087082. Next base: position 179,400 of record NZ_JBIUZN010000001.1, read on the forward strand.
CAACGTGACGTTGCCGTCGTTGCGGAGCGTGGTCGTCACCGAGACCTTCGACCCAGCAGCGGCCACGGGCCCCGTCGCCGTGGTCGACGTCACGCCAACAGCGTCCGCCTCGATCTCAGCCGACGCCGATGCCTCCGGTAGCTCGAAGGCCACGTTCTTGGGCGTCCGGGCGGAACCCGTCATGGTGGCATCGAGCTCGCCGGCATCGATGTCGGACTGCGTCAGGATCTGTTCCGTCTCACACGTGATCTCCGCACCGGCATCCACCATCGCCGGGTCGCACGTGAGGTCGACGCCGTTCGACAGCTCGACGTCGATGTCTCGCAGTCGCACGTTGCCGGAGTTTTTGATAGTCGCCGTCACACGCGCGAAGTCCCCGGCCCCGGTTCGACCATTCTTGTCGGTGTCTGAGACATCGACTGAAAGCGACGTCGATGCAGCCGGGACCTCGGGGTAGGCGAACAGCGTGATCGGCGTTGTCGCGATCAGGTCGAGCGCCGAACCGTCACCGTTCCCGAGGTACCGGTTGTCGCTCGCCGTTCCGGCATGCTCGACTCGGAAGGTGAAGTACCCCTCAGCCGTCACCTCGGATCGGAACTTCAGACAGGCGGATCCGTCGCCTACTGGCACACCCGTGATGTTGCTTGACGTTGGCGATTGGGTCGTGGGAACACAAGTCCCGTCGAGCGAAACGATTCCCAATCCGTCTGGAACCGGATACGTCACTTGGCCTGCGGTCGTCATCTGCTCTGACCAGACGCCGTTTGCCAGCAATCCTACGAACGTAGTTTTCCTCGAGTTCTGCAGTGGACCGGTGATCGTGTCACCTTCCGCGCGGACCGAGGTCGACTCAGACGCCGCGAGCGCAGCATCACCGACGACGAGCGAGCCGACCAACGCGGCCGCCCCGACGGGCAAGAGCGAAAGGCTCCGAGTAGATCGACGCACGAGTACCTCCAAGAACGGGTTGACTGTCCATATCAGTATGTTGCATATCAATACCGAACGCAAGGTCGACGCCGCGCCCGGCTGAGAACACCCGGAATGGACCGCGCCAGCACGGTGGTTGACTCGGACCATGACCGTTCCGAACATCACCCTGAACGACGGCAAGACCATCCCGCAGCTCGGCTTCGGCGTCTTCCAGATCGACCCCTCCGAGACGAAGGAAGCGACGCTCGCGGCGCTCGAGGTCGGCTACCGCCACATCGACACCGCCGAGATGTACGGCAACGAGAAGGAGGTCGGCGAGGCCATCGCGTCGTCGGGCATCCCGCGCGAGGAGATCTTCGTCACCTCGAAGCTGAACAACGGCTTCCACGACCCCGAGGCAGCGCTGGAGAACGGCAAGAAGTCGGCCGACCTGCTCGGCGGCTACACCGACCTGTTCCTCATCCACTGGCCGCTGCCCACCGTGTCGGACTTCGTGCCGACGTGGAAGGCGATGGAGGAGCTCTACCGCGGCGGCACCGCCCGCTCGATCGGCGTGAGCAACTTCCAGGCCCACCACCTCAACCGCCTCGCCGCCGAGACCACGATCACCCCGGCCGTGAACCAGATCGAGGTGCACCCGTACCTCACGCAGGACGAGCTCCGCGCCTACGACCGCGAGCACGGCATCGCGACCGAGGCCTGGTCGCCCATCGCGCAGGGCCTCGTGCTCGACGACGAGACGATCACCCGCATCGCCGGCAACGTCGGCAAGTCCGCGGCGCAGGTCGTCCTCCGCTGGCACATCCAGCGCGGCGACATCGTCTTCCCGAAGTCGGTCACCCGTGCCCGCGTCGAGGAGAACTTCGCGATCTTCGACTTCGAGCTCTCCGACGAGGACATGACGGCGATCTCGTCGCTCGACAAGGGGCACCGCACCGGTCCGGACCCGGACACGTTCGACTACGTCCCGGCCTAGGTCGGGCGTGCCGGCTCGAGCCGGTAGCTGCTCACCCTGACGACGAATGCGCACGGTCCGCCGTGCGCATTCGTCGTCCCAGCGCGCACTTCGCGCTCACCCTGTGGACAGGCCTGGAGGCACGCCCCGCGTCCGACAGGCTGGTCCGGTGATCCTGCTCCCGGACTGCGCGATCGAACGCGTCGACGACCGCACTCCCCCGGACGTCGCGCGCGCACTCCAGCGCCGCGCGGGCTCCGACCGCACCCGGATCGCCCGCGGTGTGTACGTCGACACGTCGTCGTGGCAGCACCTCGACGACCGCGAGCAGCACCTCGTCCGGATGCTGGCCGTGCTCCCGACGATGGCGGACGGTACGGCGTTCACGCACGAGTCCGCGCTGGTCCTGCACGGCGTCCGGCTGCTGCACCGCGCTCCGGACCGGGTCGTGGTCGCCGATCCGACCGCTGCCCGCGCCGACAGACGCTCCGCCGCCGTCGAGCGGCGCCCGATGCCGCCGGGGACGATCTCGACCGTCACCGTCGGCGGCCACCACCTCCGCACGCTCGACCTCGGAGCCGCCGCGGCTGCGTTCGCGCGGACCTCGGACCACCGCGCGGCGGTCGTCGTCCTCGACCAGGTGCTCCGTCGAGGCATCCCGCGCGAGGTCCTGGACGACCTGATCACCGCGGCACCGGCACGCGGGCGGACCCGAGCCCGAGCCGCCCTCTCCTTCGCCGATGCCCGCTCCGACTCGGTCGGTGAGTCACTCGCGCGCATCGTCCTGCGCGACGCCGGCGCACCGGCGCCCGAGCTCCAGCGGGAGTTCCGCACGAGGGACGGCCTCGTCGCGAGGGTCGACTTCTGGTTCCCGGAGCAGGGCGTGGTCGTGGAGTACGACGGCGCGGTGAAGTACCGCGATCCGGGCACCCGCGGCGGGCGGACGGCCTCGCGCGTCGTCGAGGACGAGAAGCGCCGCGAGGACCGCGTCCGCGCCTTCCCCGAGGTGCGCGGCTTCGTCCGGCTCACCTCGCACGACCTGCGCTCGGTGCCGTACGTCGCGGCCGTGCTCCGGGCAGCGGGCGTCCCCGCGCGGGCCTGACGCGCACGCTCGCACGCCCGCGTGCCGCACACGCCCGCGCCCGCGCCCGGAATGCGCACCCAGACGACAACTGCGCGTGGTCCACCATGCGCAGATGTCGTCAGACCGCGCAGTCACCGAGCAACCGCACCACACAGCACCGCACCGCACCTCAACCAGAGCGGCAGGCGCAGTCATGCCCGCCGCGACGCCGTCACCGTGAACTTCGGCGTCCGCACCACCTGTCGCGTCGCCCCCACGAACCGCTCCAGCACCGGCCGGTACCGCAGGTGCGAGTTCCAGACGCACCACAGCTCCCCGCCGGACTGGAGGATCGTGGCCGCGTTCCGGAACATCGCCTCGGCCGCGTCCGTGGTCACGGTCGTGTCCGCGTGGAACGGCGGGTTGCAGAGCACGAGCTGCGCGGAGCCCTCGTCGAGTTCGTCGCCGGCGTCGCTCCGGACGACGAGCACCCGGTCCGCCACGCCGTTGGCCTCGGCCGTGGCGATCGTCGATGCCACGGCGATCTGGGACACGTCCGTGGCGATCACCCGGATGCCCGGTCGACGCCGCGCGAGTGCGGTGGCGATCACCCCGTTCCCGCAGCCGAGGTCGACGGCGGTCCGAGCGCCGGGCACCGCATCGTCCATCGCGTCGAGCAGCACCCGGGTGCCCTGGTCGAGCGAGGTCCCGGCGAACACCCCGCCGTGCGCGACGAGCGTCATCCCGAGGTCGTCGACGTGCACCGACCGCGGCCACGGGTTCGTCGCGTCCGCCCGGGTCGCCTGGGCGCGGAGCGGGTCCTGCGCGATCAGCAGCCGCGACTTCCCACGGCCGCGGGACGCCGTCACCTCGCCGAAGTACCGGCGCAGGACGTCGTTCTGCGAGAGGTTCATGTGCTTCGACACCCCGCCGCACAGCAGCACGACGTCGGGCGCGGCGAACCGGGCGACGGCGCGGGCGAGCTCGTCGAGCCGGTCGTTCGACTTCGACAGCCGGAGCAGCACGAGCCGGACGTCCCGGAACGCCTGCTCGAGCGACGAGGGGTGGTGGAAGCCCCGGCGTCCGAAGGTGCCAGCGTTGGCCTCGAGCGCACGCACCCCGACGAGGGAGTCCTGCACGACCCGGACGTCCGACGCACCGTGCACCGTGATCGCCCCGAGGGTCAGCACCCCGTACCGGTCGTCGACGACGGCGACCTCGCCGGGCTGCCGGAGCGCGTCGCCGTGCACGTTCGGCGCCTCGTCGAGGATGAAGCGGTCCGTGCCGTCGATCGCGATGAGGTCCGGCGCGTCGTCGTCGCGGCGGCGGAAGAAGTCGGCGAAGTCCGGTGGCACGGCGCCAGCGTACCGATGGTCCCGGTGGGGACGGGTCAGCGCGGCCCGCGGTAGAGCACGATCTGCGTGTTCCGCTGCGGCCGCATGCCGGCACGGAGCGGCACCGCTCCGCCGGTGGTGGTCGCCGCGAACACGCGGGCGCCCGGCCGGTTGATGAGCTGGTCGGCGAGGGCCGTCTCCAGCTCGCTGACGCGCGCACGGAGCGCGCGGTTCTCGTTCTCGAGTTCGAGGACGCGGCGGATCCCCTCGAGCGAGACGCCCTCGGACCCCAGGCGTGCGATCTCGCGCAGCTGCGCGACGTCGTGCATCGAGTACCGGCGCGACCCGCCGCGCGTGCGGCCGGGCACGACCAGGCCGAGCCGGTCGTACTGCCGCAGCGTCTGCGGGTGCATCTCGGCGAGCTCCGCCGCCATCGCGATCGCGAAGACGGGCGAGTTCTCGTCCATGTCGGTCATGGCGTGTTCCTTTCCGTCGTTCGCATGGTCTGGAAACCAGACTGGAGGCACGGCGCGCGTTCCTGACGGAGCCGCGCCGCGCCTCCGGGCCGGGTCTACTGCTGGTGGTGCGCGCAGCTAGCTGCGCGCCTTGGTGAGGAGGTCCGCACGGGGGTCCTCGTCGGGCAGGGCCTCCGCGAGGGCCTCGACCGCTTCCCGCTGCTTGTCCGTCAGGTGCGACGGCACCGCGACCTGGACGGTCGCGAGCAGGTCGCCCGTCCCGTTCTTGGTGGCGACGCCGCGGCCCTTGACACGGAGGACGCGACCCGACGGCGTGCCGGGTGCGACCTTCAGCTTGACGGTGGAGCCGCCGAGCGTCGGGACCTCGATCGTCGCGCCGAGCGCCGCCTCGACGAACGTCACGGGGACGTCCAGCCGCAGGTTCTGCCCGTCGCGCTCGAACACCGGGTGCTTGCGGACGGTGACGGTGACCACGAGGTCACCGGCCTCTCCGCCGTCGGGCGAGGGTTCACCGCGCCCACGGAGCCGGATCTTCTGCCCGTCCGCGACTCCCGCGGGGATGCGGACGTTCACCGGACGGCCGTTGCCCTGCGAGAGCTTGACGGTGTCGCCGGCGATCGCGGTGGTGAAGTCGAGGGTCGTCGTCGCGGTGACGTCGCGGCCCTTCGTCGGCCCACCGAAGCCGCGGTAGCCGCCGGTGGTCTGGCCGAAGCCGCCGCCACCGCCGAACATCCCGCCGAGGATGTCCTCGAAGCCACCGGCGCCACCTGCTCCGCCCTGGCCGAAGCGGACACGCTGTCCGCCCCCGCCCTGGCCGAACATGCCTCCGAAGACGTCCTCGAAGCCGCCGCCCTGGCCCGGGCCACCCGCGGTGAAGCGGGCGCCGGAGCCCATGGCGCGGACCTGGTCGTACTCCTGGCGCTGCTCCTTGTCGGAGAGCACCGAGTACGCCTCGCTGATCTCCTTGAAGCGGTTCTCGGCGGCGGCGTCGCCCGGGTTGGAGTCCGGGTGGTACTGCCGCGCGAGCTTCCGGTAGGTCTTCTTCAGCTCAGCGTCACTCGCCGTCTTGTCGACGCCGAGGACCTTGTAGAAGTCCTTGTCGAACCAGTCCTGACTGGCCATGAATCCCTACCTCCTCCCCGCGCTCAGGCCGGGACCGCCACCGCGACCTTGGCCGCACGGAGGACGCGCTCACCGAGCTTGTAGCCCGGCTCGACGACGTCCGCCACGGTCTGGCCGGTGGCGCCCGGTGTCGGGAGCTGCACGATCGCCTCGTGGATGTTCGGGTCGAAGGACTCACCCTTCTCGCCGATCTGCACGAGCTTGAACTTCTCGAAGCCGCCGCGGATCTTCTGGCCGATGACCTGCATGGGGCCCTCGGCGAGGTCACCGTGCGCCTCGGCGCGGGTGAGGTCGTCGAGCGCCGGCAGGAGTGCCCGGACGACCTCGGCGATGGCGACCTCGCGGTTGGCCTCACGGTCGCGCTCGACGCGCTTCCGGAAGTTCACCAGCTCGGCCTGCGCACGGAGCATGTCCGCACGCATCTCGGCGACCAGGTCGCGGTCCTCCGTGCTGAGCTTGTCCTCCGCGATGCCACGGGCGGCGTCGGCGAGGAGCGCCTCGTCCTCGGGGGAGAGGTCGTTCGCCGCGTCCGCCGCCGGGCCCCCGGCGGCGGGGCCGTCGGTCGGTACTTCGACGTCGGGCCCCTCCGCCTCGATGAGGTCCTCGGGCTCGGCCGCGTTCGTGGCGTCGCCCTCGACCTGGGGCTCGTCCTCGTTCGGCACGTTGTCCTTGGGATCCGTCATCGTTACTTCTTGTCCTTGTCGTCCTCGTCGTCCACGACCTCGGCGTCGACGATGTCCTCGTCGTCCTGTGCTGCCTGGTCGGCGGTGGGCTGCTCACCGGCCGGGGCGCCTGCGTCCTGCTGGGCGTAGATGGCCTGGCCGAGCTTGCCCTGCGACTCGTTGAGCTTGTCGAAGGCGGTCTTCACGGCTTCGTCGTCCTCGCCGGCGAGCGCGGACTTGAGGGCGTCGACGTCGGCCTGGACCTCGGACTTGACGTCCGCGGGGAGCTTCTCGTCGTTCTCCTTGATGAGCTTCTCGATCGAGTAGACGAGCTGCTCGGCCTGGTTGCGACGCTCGTTGGCCTCACGGCGGGCCTTGTCCTCGGCCGCGTGCTCCTCGGCTTCGCGGACCATGCGCTCGATGTCCTCCTTCGGCAGCGACGAGCCGCCGGAGATGACCATCGACTGCTCCTTGCCGGTGCCCTTGTCCTTCGCGGACACGTGCACGATGCCGTTCGCGTCGATGTCGAAGGTGACCTCGACCTGCGGGACGCCACGGGGAGCCGGCGCGATGCCGGTGAGCTCGAAGGTGCCGAGCGGCTTGTTGTCGCGGGTGAACTCGCGCTCGCCCTGGAAGACCTGGATCGCGACCGACGGCTGGTTGTCGTCAGCGGTCGTGAAGGTCTCGCTGCGCTTGGTCGGGATCGCGGTGTTGCGGTCGATGAGCTTCGTCATCAGGCCGCCCTTGGTCTCGATGCCGAGCGACAGCGGCGTGACGTCGATGAGCAGGACGTCCTTGCGCTCGCCCTTCAGCACACCTGCCTGCAGCGCGGCACCCACGGCCACGACCTCGTCCGGGTTGACGCCCTGGTTCGGGGACTTGCCGCCGGTGAGCGACTTGACGACCTCGGCCACGGCGGGCATGCGGGTCGAGCCACCGACGAGCACCACGTGCGCGATGTCGTTGACGGAGACACCGGCTTCCTTGATGACGTCGTTGAACGGCTTCTTCGTGCGGTCGAGCAGGTCGGAGGTCATCTGCTCGAACTGGGCGCGCGAGATGGTCTCGTCGAGGTTGAGCGGACCGTCTGCCGTCAGCGTCAGGTACGGGAGCTGGATGCTCGCCGACATCTGCGACGACAGTTCCTTCTTCGCCTGCTCGGCGGCTTCCTTGAGGCGCTGCTTGGCGATCTTGTCCGTCGAGAGGTCGACGCCGTGCTCGTCCTTGAACTTCTTCACGAGGTAGTCGACGATGCGCTGGTCCCAGTCGTCACCACCGAGGCGGTTGTCGCCGGAGGTCGCACGGACCTGGATCGTGGAGAAGTCGTCGTCCTTGCCCACCTCGAGCAGGGAGACGTCGAACGTGCCACCACCGAGGTCGAAGACCAGGATGAGCTCGTCTTCCTTTCCCTTGTCGAGGCCGTACGCCAGTGCAGCGGCGGTCGGCTCGTTGATGATGCGGAGGACGTTGAGCCCGGCGATCTCTCCGGCGTCCTTGGTGGCCTGGCGCTCGGCGTCGTTGAAGTACGCCGGCACGGTGATGACCGCGTCGGTGACGTCTTCACCGAGGTACTGCTCGGCGTCGCGCTTGAGCTTGCCCAGGATGCGGGCCGAGATCTCCTGCGGCGTGTACTTCTTGCCGTCGATGTCCGTCGTCCAGTCGGTGCCGATGTGGCGCTTGACACTCGCGATCGTCCGGTCCACGTTCGTCACGGCCTGGCGCTTGGCGGTCTCGCCGACCAGTACCTCGCCGTCCTTGGTGAAGGCGACGATCGACGGCGTGGTGCGCATGCCCTCGGCGTTGGCGATGACCGTGGGCTCACCGCCCTCGAGCACGCTGACGACCGAGTTGGTGGTTCCGAGGTCGATGCCTACTGCACGTCCCATGTGTGGGTGCTCCTTCTGTTGGTGCGGGTCTTGCTGAAGTCGTTGGACTTGCGTCCGATGGACTCAACTCTACTCAGGACTGGAGGCGCGTCAACTCTGGGAGCTGAAAGTTGCGTCCGAATGGCTCAAGTCATTTCGATCGCACAGAGTTGTATTTCAGTTTGTTCGGTGATATTTTGGTATGGCAGCGGGGTGTCCCGCGACCACGAAGACCGCGAGCCGCGGGCGACCCGATCGTCCCGAGCGAGTGCACGCGGCCCGATCCCTCGAAAGGGACCTCACCATGTCAAGCAAGAAGAAGCGCATCGCGAGGGGCCTGGGTGCTTCGGCACTGGCCGTCGCGACCGTTGTCTCCGGCCTCTCCCTCGGCGCGGGCACCGCACAGGCCGCGGATGACGATGCGCCCGTCTACTGGACCTCGAGCAAGAGCAACACTCACTGGGAAATCGACAACAAGACACCCAAGACATTGACTGACCCAGGATCGCTGTTCGGCCTGAAGAAAGGCATAACGCGCGGTTTTGCGGACTCGACTCAGTTCGGTTCGGTCGCAGAGGCGCAAGAGAAGTCGCAGAAGATGCCACCGCTCACATCGAATTGGCGTCCGTGGGTGAAGCCAGGGACGAACATCTGTCTAGCACCCTGGGGAGCTTTTGCGAACAATTCGCGGAGCGGCCTTCTCCACTGGGATACGTGCACCGGGGACTCCGATCAGGACGTCCGGATGGGCCCCAACGGGATCGAGTTCCGCTTGAATCCCCTCGCGACACTAACCAACACCTCCTCTGATGGCATTCGGCAAGTGCAAGTGCCCCAGATCAGTCAGATCCCTAACGGCGACGGGGAGTTCGGTGGCGAGTTCGCGAACAGGCGGCTGACGGCGGCGGGGTCGTTCCCTGCGGACCGGACGCAGCGTGCGCAGATCACGGGCACGGCCGAGGCCGGCGCGACCGTCGTGTTCAAGATGGGCATGGTCGAGGCCGGTCGAGTCACCGCCGATGCCACGGACGGTTCGTACACGTGGGACGTGCCCGCTCCGATGCAGGGCGGCACGAAGTCGTACACGGTCTCGCAGATCGTCGACGGGACCGAGTCCGGCAACGTCCAGGTCGACCTGAACTACGGCACCGCCGTCTCGATCAGCTCCCCCGAGGACGGCGCCCCCGCCAACGCCGGCACCACCCAGATCACCGGCCGAGGCGAGAACGGCTCGGCCGTCACCGTCGGCGTCAACGGCACGAACCTCGCCCCCGTCACCGTGACCAACGGCACCTGGACCGCCCAGGCGGACCTGCGCCGTGGCGAGAACACGATCACCGCGACCCAGGCATCCAAGGGCGCGAACAGCACCACCACCTCGATCACGGTCAACCCGGGCGAGTCGAACACGCGTCCGTTCGAGGTCACCTCCCCGAGCAACAACGACACCGTCGACGGCCCGACCGTCGAGTTCGAGGGCAAGGCCGAGCCGGGCACCACGGTCCGGATCCGTGAAGGTGCGACCGAGGTCATGCGCCAGGTCACCACCGGCACGAACGAGAACTGGTCCGGCACCAGCGGGACCCTCAGCGACGGCCTGCACCGCCTGACCGTCGAGTACACCGAGCCCGGCCAGACCACCCCCCAGACGCAGCCGCTGAACATCACGGTCTCCACCGGCGTCGTGCAGGACTTCAACTGGGCCACCCCGGACGGCACCACCCCGCTCGACGAGACGTTCAGCGTCACTGGAAGCGCCACCACCGGCACCGTGGTGAACATCGTCTGGCACACCAGCAGCGGCACGAAGGTCGTCATGGACAACCTTCCCCCCGTCGATGCCTCCGGCGAATGGTCCGGCATCGGCACCCTGCCGGTCGGCTCTTGGGGTGTCACGCTGCAGTACAAGGAGCCCGGCAAGGCCAAGCAGACCATCGACCGCACCCTCGAGGTGCGAGCCGGCGTCATCCGAGACTTCAACTGGGCGACTCCGGACGGCTCCGCAGCGCTCCCCCGGACGTTCGCCGTCACCGGGACCGCCACCACCGGCACCGAGGTGAACATCATCCACCCGACCGCCGGCCGCCCCGCAGTCGTGATGAACAGCGTCTACGCCGACGACCAGGGCAACTGGTCCGGCATCGGCACGATGTCCGCCGGCGAGCGCGACGTCATCCTGCAGTTCAAGGAACCCGGCAGCCGCGACAAGCAGACCATCACCCGCACCCTCCGGGTATCGGACGGTCAGGTCGTGCCGTTCGAGTGGACCACCCCGGACGGCTCCGCTCCCCTCGGTGACACGTTCGCCGTCTCCGGCAGGGCCACCACCGGCACCGAGGTGAACATCATCCACCCGACCGCCGGCCGCCCCGCAGTCGTGATGAACAGCGTCTACGCCGACGACCAGGGCAACTG
>NZ_JBIUZN010000001.1:190323-267924 GCF_044745045.1 Curtobacterium sp. NPDC087082
GGTCCGGCATCGGCACGATGTCCGCCGGCGAGCGCGACGTCATCCTGCAGTTCAAGGAACCCGGCAGCCGCGACAAGCAGACCATCACCCGCACCCTCGAGGTCCGAGAGCGCACCGTCGTCGACTTCGCGCTGACCAGCCCGACCCCGGGCAGCACCGTCGGCACCGCCTTCGAGTTCCGCGGCGACGCCACCACCGACACCATCGTCAACGTGATCCGACCCAACGGATCCGGCGTCATCATGGACAACGTCGAAGCCAACGGCAAGGGCAAGTGGTCCGGCACCGCCACCCTCGAACCCGGCCGCACCCACACCGTCCGCCTCCAGTACAAGGAGCCCGGCAAGAACAAGGTCACGATGGACTTCCAGCTCACCGTCCCCTGACCCGACAACACCACCCCGAACAGCCCCGACACCACCCAGGTGCCGGGGCTGTTCCCGTTCGCCCTTTCATCATCGCAACCGTCATGCTAATATTTCATGTACCGGGAAGTCCGGCTCTCGAAGGGAACCCCATGAAGAAGCTCCTCACCGCGACCCTCTCCGCCGCCGCGCTCGTCACGCTCCTGGCGGGCTGCTCCACCGCCGAGCAGAACGACGCCGCGAAGTCCCCGGCACCGACGACGATCGTCGAGACCGAGGAACAGCTCCGGGCGGCCGACACGACGGGCGCGTACGACAAGCTCAACAACTGCGTCGACGGCATGCTCACCGTGATCGACGCCGCGAAGGCCAAGGACGCACTCGCCAAGGGCTGCGAGACCGTCCGCATCGTTGAGTCCGGCGCCACCATGACGCTCGGCCCGGTCGAGCACCTCTCGGTGGAGGGTGCGGACAACACGATCACCGCGTCGACCATCGGCGAGATCGCCGTCGACGGCGAGGAGAACTCGGTCTCCTACACGGGCGAGGACCCCGAGCACCTCGACGACTGGGTCGTCAAGGGCACCGAGATCACCAAGAAGTAGCACCCACGACCGCCCCGGCCCCGAACGGACCGGGGCGGTCGCACGTCCGAGCCGACCAGGAACCGAGGAACACGATGCCCCGCACCGAACGCCACGCCGTCGCGTTCTCGACCCTCGGGAACGCCGTCGCACCGATCGCAGCGCTCGCCACCGCCCCCGTCCTGGCGCACGCGCTCCAGGCCGAGGGTCGTGGTCTGGTCGCAGCGGCCACCGCCCCGCTGCTGCTCGCGGTGGCGCTCGGCTCCCTCGGGCTCCCGGCGGCGCTCAACCACTGGATCGCCCGGCACCCGGGCATCACCCGGCCGGCGTTCCTCCTCAGCGCCGTCATCAGCGCCGCGGCGGGGGCCGGCCTCACGGTCGTGCTGGCCCTGCTCGGGCCGACGCTCGCCGGCGGGCACGAGACCCTCGGCCGACTCATCCTGCTCGCAGCCCTCGCACTCGTGCCGAACCTGCTCGCGGCGCTCCTCCAGTCGGTCGCCGCCGGGCACCACGCCTGGCGCCTCATCGCGATCGAACGGCTCGTCACGCAGGGGTCCCGCCTCGCGGTCATCGGCGGGCTCGCACTCGCGGGGACGCTCACGGTCGAGTTCGCCGTCGTCGCGATCGCCGCGAGCCCGGTGCTCGGCGCCTGCTGCTACCTCGGCCTCCTGCGGGGAGCGAGCAACCAGACCGGGTCCTCCGCCCAGAGCGCGCAGGCACTCGACGCCCGGGTCCTCGTGTCGTACGGCGGCCGGGTCTGGTTCGGCGCGCTGTCCGGCATCCTCCTCAGCCGGCTCGACCAGACCCTGATGGTCCCGCTCGCCGGCGCGGTCGCGCTCGGGCTGTACGCGGTGGCGGTCAACATCGCGGACGTGCCGCTCATCGTGGCGAACGCCGTGCGCGAGGTCTCGTTCAGCGACCAGAGCGCGTCGAACGACCCGGCGGCGCTCGCACGGTCGTCCCGGCTGACCACGGCCGCGGTGACGCTCGCCTCGATCTCGATCGGCCTCGCGATGCCCCTCGCCGTCCCGCTGCTGTTCGGGGCCGACTTCCGCGAGGCCGTCCCGGTCGCAGCGATCCTCCTGCTCGGACTGGTCCTCGGGTCGCCGGGGTCGCTCGCAGGCGTCGGCCTGGCAGCGGCGGGTCGGCCCGGTCTGCGGAGCGTCTCCCTCGCGGTCGCCGCGGTGTGCAGTGCCGTCGCACTCGTCCTCCTCGCTCCAGTGCTCGGCGCGCTCGGTGCCGCGCTCGCGACCTGCCTCGGCAACGTGGTGTCGGCCGGCGGCAACCTGGTGTTCCTCCGACGGCTCACCGGGCAGCCCGTCTCGGCGTTCTTCGGCCTCCGCCGCAGCGACCTCCGCGCGGTGCGGGCCCTGCTCTCCCGGTAGGCTCGCACCGTGCGATGGAGTCGAGTGGGCTGGCCCGCCGTCGGGTACGTCTCCCTCGAGGACGTCGACGGCTACCCCGAGCACCTCGCACGCCTGGTGACCGACGCCCCGCCGTCCGTGGCCGCCCTCGCGTCCGTCACGTGGAGCGAGTCCCGCATCCAGAGCTGGCGCATCGAGGAGGCCGGCCGCCACGGTGACGCCGGCGTCGACGCGACACCGACCCACACCGTCCACGCCGTGTTCGTCGTCCGCAACGACGAGGTGCTCGACACCCCGGACGGCCTCTGGCGCCGGTGGAACCACGCGCGGGTGTCCCTCCGCTTCGACCGTGCCGTCCTCGATCCGTCCGACACGGAGGCGCTCGACCTGCTGGCCGGTGACGTCCACGTCTCCCGCGGCGAGATCGCACACGTGGACGCCGACGTCTGGGAACTGCGCCTGCTCGTCTCCCCCACCGGCGAGCTCGCGATCCACTTCCGCGACGTCGTGATCGAGGTGCGGCCGGTCGCCGAAGAGGACTGGGCAGCGCTTGAGGCACGCCCTGCCCACGGCTGGCACGGCCCGGTCCCGGACGGCTGGGTCGAGTGGGCGACCCCGGCGGTGCGGGCTGCGGCGCACGGAGACGTCGGCGGCCTCTCGCTGGCGCTCGACGGCATCGGTCAGGACCCCGCCGGCATCGACGAGGTGGACCCGCGGTGGGGATTCGCGCCGCTGCACGCGGCCGTCTGGTTCGACAACCGCGGCACGACCGAGGCACTGCTCGAACGCGGTGCGGACGTCCGGGTCGAGGACGCCGAGGGGCGCACCGCGATGGACATCGCCCAGGAGCGCGGCTCACGCCGGGCGGAGGAGATCCTTCTGGCCTGGTTCGACCGGCCGGCGCACGAGCCGCCCCAAGGCGACTGACGACGGACGGGAGGCGCGGTCCCAGCTGGCACCGCGCCTCCCGTCCGCCCTCCGGCTGGGTCTCAGACCGTGAGCGCGTTGGCGGCGGCGACCCGCCCGTACCACCGCGCCGAGTCCTTCGGCGTCCGGGCGAACGTCACCGGGTCCCACGACACGAGCCCGAACGTCGGGCGGAAGCCCGACGCCCACTCGTAGTTGTCGAGCAGCGACCAGTGCTGGTAGCCGAGGACCTCGATACCGTCCTCGATGCACGCGTGGATCCCCTCGAGGGCGCCCTGCGTGTAGGCCACCCGGCGGGAGTCGTCGGCGGTGGCGATCCCGTTCTCGGTGATCATGAGCGGCACGTGCCCGGAGAGCTCCCACGCGCTGCGGAGCCCGTCGGCCGAGGCCTCGGGGTAGAACTCCCACCCGGTCAGGGTCGTCTCGACGTCGTCGGCCACCGGGAGCGGACCCGACGGTCCGATGAAGGTGCGGGTGTAGGCCTGCACGCCCAGGAAGTCGTCGCCGGCGGCGTTCTCGAGGTACCAGTCGTCGCGCGGGTACCCGTACTCGCGGAGCATCTCATCGGCGCCGGGCTCCCCGTTCGACCGGAACGCCTGCGTCGCGATGGTCCAGCCGGACTGCAGGCCGGACACCTGCGACAGGATCTCCCGCGAGCGCTTGTGCGAGGCGAGCAGTGCGTCGGCGACCCCGAGGTCCGGGTTCGGCAGGCCGTAGGCGACCAGGTTCGCCGCGTCCTCACCGCCGGCGAGCATCGCCGCGATGTTCGGCTCGTTGATCGTGCAGACGTAGCGGACGCCGTCCTGCACGACGGGGAGCGCAGCCTCGGTGTACCGCGCGAAGAGGTCGGCGGCGTCGGGGGCGCGCCAGAAGCCGTCGCGTTCGAACCAGCGCGGCACGGTGAAGTGCATGAGCGTGACGATCGGTTCGATGCCGAACTCGTGGCAGGTCTCGACCATGCGGCGGTAGTGGTCGATCTCGGCGCGGCTGACGAACCCGCGCTCGGGTTCGATCCGCGCCCACTCGATGCTGAACCGGTAGGAGTTCAGTCCGAGGTCGGCCGCGATGCGGATGTCCTCGCGGTACCGGTGGTAGCTGTCGGCGGCGTCACCCGAGGGCTCGACGATGGTGGTGTCGGGCTCGTGCTCGTGCACCCACCAGTTGCTGTTGACGTTGTTGCCCTCGATCTGGTGCGCGGCGGTGGCGGCACCCCAGAGGAAGCCCTTCGGGAACTGCAGCGTGGTGATGATCGTGCCTTTCAGTGCTGTGACAGGAAGCGGTCGAAGGTGTGGAGCGTCGCCGACGGGTTCTCGACCTGCGGGCCGTGGTAGCTCTCCGGGATGACCTCGTAGGCGGCGCCGGTGTCCTCCGCCATCTGCCGCTGCCAGGGGATCGGCCAGGCGCCGTCCCACTCGCCGTGGGTCACGAGCACCGGGAGCCCGGTGGCGCGGAGTGCGGCGGAGGAGTCGGTGTGGTCCTCGAGGATGTGCCCGCCGGCGACGACGCTCGCGGGGTCGTGCGCGTCGAAGCGGTCGCGGACGAACCGGGGGTCGTCGGGGAGTTCCTCGGCGGGCCGGTACGCCCAGAGCGGGTTGGTGGAGTCGAACAGCTGGCGGAGGTTGCCGCCGGTGTCGTGCAGGATCGTCAGCTCGGCGACCTTGCGGTAGGGCCAGCCGTACGGTCCGGAGCAGAACTGCACCAGGTCGCGGAAGGCGCTCGGGTCGGCGATGGCCGCCTCGCGGACGATCACGCCGCCGAGCGAGTGGCCGATGAGGTGCACGGGAGCGCCGTCGTCGAGCAGCCGTGCGACCCGGACGACGTCGGCGGCCTCTTCCGCCAGCGTGTAGCCGGACGGCCCCGATGCGCGCGCCGAATCGGCCTGGCCGCGGCGGCTGATCGCCACCGCGGTCCAGCCGGCGTCCCGGAGGAGCGGCATGAACGTGCGCCAGTCCTCCTTCGAGCCGGTGTACCCGGGGACGACGAGGACGGTGCCCTTCGACGGCCCGGGAGGCACGACGCGGTATGCGGTGAGTCGGCCGACGGGGAGGTCGATGCCGACGACGTCGACGCCCTCGGGGGTGGGCAGGTGGCCGAACGGCGGAACGGACGGGAAGTCGCGGAGCGTGCTCATGCCAGCAGCGCCCGTCGTGGGTTCGGCACCGCGTCGAGCAGCGCCACCGTGTAGTCGTCCTGCGGGTGCTGCAGCACCTCGGCCGTGCGACCCCGTTCGACCACGGCGCCGTCGTGCAGCACCATGATGTCGTCCGTGATGAGGCGCGCACTGAGCAGGTCGTGGGTGATGTAGAGGAGCGAGACGCCCCACTGCTCGCGGAGGTCCTCGAGCAGGGCGAGCACCCCGGCACGGAGCGTCACGTCGAGCATCGAGACCGGCTCGTCGGCGATGATCACCTGCGGGTCGGACGCGAGCGCCCGGGCGATGACCACGCGCTGGCGCTGGCCACCCGACAGCTGGTGCGGGAGCTTCTGCGCGAACTGCTCCACCGGGGTCAGGCCCACGGTCTCGAGCAGCTCGAGCACGCGCTTCCGGGCATCGCGCCCGCGCAGGTTCGTGTAGTTCGCGACGGGGCGGGACAGCGTGTACTCGACCGTGTGCAGCGGGTTGAGCGCGGCGTAGGGATCCTGGAACACCATCTGCACCTCGGAGCGGAGGTCCTTCAGCCCCCGTCTCCCGAGCTTCGCCACGTCCGTGTCGCCGAACCGGACCGTGCCGGTCGTCGGCTTCTCGACGCCGGTCAGCATCTTCGCGATCGTCGACTTGCCCGAACCGGACTGGCCGACGAGGGCGAGCGACTGCCCGGGTTCGAGGGTGAACGACACGTCGCGCACCGCCTGCACCGGCTGCTCGCCGCGTCGGGGTGCCGGGTAGGTCTTGACGAGGTGGTCGACCACGATCGGGTTGCGGGCGGCGCTGCGCTCGCGGGAGCCGACCGTGCTGAACGACGTCGTGGTCTCCTGGCGGGTGGCCGACGGGTCGCGCTGCGACCGGTCCGGGAAGCCCGGCAGGCTCACGACCTCGGCACGCGGGTCGGCGTAGTGCGACAGCAGCATCTGCGTGTACTCGTCCTGCGGGTCGCGGAGGATCTCCTTCGAGCCGCCGTCCTCGACGATGCGGCCCTCGTGCATGACGAGCACGCGCTCGGTCGCCTCGAGGACGATGCCGAGGTCGTGGCTGATCAGGATGGCCGTGAAGCCCTCGGACTGCTGCAGCTCGATGATGGTGTCCATCACGGCGTGCTGCACGAGGACGTCGAGCGCGGTGGTCGGCTCGTCGAACACCATGAGCTGCGGCTCGAGCGAGAGCGCCAGGGCGATCGACACGCGCTGCCGCATGCCGCCGGACAGCTCTCCCGGGTACCGGGCGAGCATGGCGGTGGGGAGCTTCACCTTCTCGATGAGCTCCTTCATCCGGGCGTCCCAGCGATCACGCGACACGTGGCCGTGGGCCTTGAAGATGTCGATGAAGTGGTTGCGGATGGTCCGCACCGGGTTGAGCGCGTTCATGCCGGACTGCAGCACCATCGCGAACCCGCCCTGGCGCTGCTGCCGGAGGGCTTCCTCGTCGAGGTCGCGGATGTCGTGGCCGCCGAAGAAGATGTTGCCGCCGTTGGTCCGAGCCGGCGGCTTCTGCAGCCGGGTCAGCGCGTAGCCGAGGGTCGACTTGCCGGAACCCGACTCCCCGACCAGGCCGACGAACTCGCCCTTCCGCAGCTGGAAGGACACGTGGTCGACCGCCTGGACGGCCTCCTGGCCGGCCGATTCGTACACGACCGACAGGTCGCGGACGTCGAGCAGCACGTCCTGCGCGGCGCTCGTGGTGTCGGACGGGAGGCGCGTGGCGGCGCCGTCCCGCGCCTCCAGGCCGTCGATCGGTTCGGAACGCGAGCCGCTCATGCGGTGGCCTCCTTGCGCTTGCGACGCGCGCCTTCGCGCAGTCGCGGGTTGGACACGGCGTCGACGCCGAAGTTGATCAGGGTCAGGCTCATCGCGAGGAGTGCGATGCAGAGACCCGGGGCGAACAGCAGGATCCACTGACCGGTCAGCAGGGCGTTCGAGTTCTGCGCCCAGTAGAGGATCGTGCCCCAGCTCACGATGGACGAGTCGCCGAGTCCGAGGAACTCGAGGCCCGCCTCGGCGAGGATCGCGCTCGTGGCCGCGCCGAAGAACGAGCCGACGATGAGGCTCGTCATGTTCGGCAGGATCTCGCGGAACACGATGCGCGTCGCGCCGTCGCCGGAGAACTGGGCCGCGGTCACGAAGTCACGACCGCGGAGGGACTGCGTCTGGCTGCGCAGGACGCGCGCGCCCCAGGCCCAGCCGGTGACCACGATCACCGCGATGATGACCGCGATGCCGCCGTTCTGCAGGTACGCGGCGATGACGATCATGAGCGGCAGGCCGGGGATGACGAGGAAGAGGTTCACGATGAACCCGATGACCTCGGCGATCCACCCGCGGACGTAGCCCCAGCTCAGGCCGATCGCGACGGCGACGAGCGTGGACAGCAACCCCGCGACGGCACCGACGAGCACGGAGATC
Organism: Curtobacterium sp. NPDC087082; assembly: GCF_044745045.1. NCBI lineage: Bacteria > Bacillati > Actinomycetota > Actinomycetes > Micrococcales > Microbacteriaceae > Curtobacterium > Curtobacterium sp. NPDC087082. Next base: position 198,121 of record NZ_JBIUZN010000001.1, read on the forward strand.
CGGGCGCCGTAGATGATCTGCGACAGGACGTCCTCGCCGGCGGCGGTCGTGCCCATCCAGTGCGCGCCGGTGGCGTCGGCGCTCCGGGCGAACCCGTTCTGGCTCGCGCCGTACGGGGCGAGGAGCGGGGCGAAGATCGCCACGATCACGAAGACGGCGAGGATGATGATGCCGATCCGGGCCTTGGTGTTGCTCCAGACGACGCCGAACTGGCGGGCGGCGGCTCGGAGTTTGCTCGGGGCGGTGGGTTCTTCTGCTTGCGTGCGAACTGCGATCGTGGTCATCGGCGCGTCCTCGGGTCCAGGACGCCGTAGAGGACGTCCACGATGAAGTTGGCGATGAGCACCGACACGGTGATCATCAGGAAGAGGGCCTGCATGAGCGGGTAGTCCTGCCCGATCACGGCGTTGAACAGCAGGTAGCCGATGCCCGGGTAGCCGAACACCTGCTCGACCAGGACCGAACCGCCGACCACACCGCCGAGTGCCAGACCGAAGCCGGTCAGGTTCGGCAGGATCGCGTTGCGGGCCGCGTACCGGATCGCCACGGTGCGACCGCGGAGACCGTTCGCCTCGGCGAAGGTCACGTAGTCGTCACCGAGGGTGTTGATCATGGCGTTGCGCATGCCGATGATCCAGCCGCCGAGGCTCGTCACGAGGATCGTGATCGCCGGCAGGACCGCGTGCTGCAGGGCGTCCCCGAGGAACGCACCGTTCAGGCCCGGGGTCGTCGTCGCGGAGTAGGCGCCCGTGGTCGGGAACCAGTGCAGGACGTAGCCAAGGAAGAACAGCAGCAGGAGCGCCGTCCAGAAGTACGGGAACGTCGACATGAACGAGCCCGACAGCGTCGGCAGCGAGTCCAGCCAGGTGCCGCGCTTCCAGGCCGCGCCGACACCGATCAGGGTGCCGAGCACGAACGCGAGGATCGTCACGACGCCGACGAGGATCAGCGTGTACGGCAGGGCCTGGGCGACGAGGTCCCCGACGGGCTGCGGGTAGAACGTGTAGCTCGTGCCGAAGTCGAGGGTGATGACCTGGTGCAGGTAGCTGACGTACTGGTCCCAGAGGTTGCCGCTCGGGACGCCGAGCTGGGCCTCGATGGCCTTCTTGGTGGCGTCGGTGACCGGGCCGTTCTGGCTGAGCTTCGCGAGGGCGGCGTCGGTCGGGCTGCCGGGCATGAGTCGCGGGAGCACGAAGTTCAGCGTGACCGCGGCCCAGAGGGTCAGGACGAAGAGGACGAGTTTCTGGAGGATGTACTTCACTTCTGGTCCTCTTCGGCCTTGATGATCGCCCGGCCGGCTGCGCTGTCGCGGAGCCGCAGCTTCGAGAAGATGAGCAGCGGTGCCGAGTCGTAGTTCTGCGGCGCCATGTACGGGTCCTCGGCGCTGGGCCAGCCGACGAACTTGCCGGTGTTGAACAGGCCCCAGAGTCCGCCGTAGTACATGCCGATCACGGGCAGGTCGTCGTACACGATCTCCTGCAGCTGGTTCAGGATCTCCTGCTGCTTCGCGGTGTCCGTCGTCGCCTTGTACTCGTCGAGGAGCTTCTGCGTGTCGGCGTTCTGGTACCGCTCGAAGTTGTTCACCGTCGACTTGCCGACCGGCTGGTAGAAGTCGCTGCTGAGCAAGGAGTTGAACGCCTGGTAGACGTCACCGTTGCCCATGCCGCCCATCGCCATGTCGAACTGTCCGTTGTTGATGTTCGACTGGTAACCGGCGGGCTGCGGTGCCTGGATCGACACCTTGATGCCGATGGCCGTCAGGTTGCGCTGCACGGTCTGCGCGGCGCGGAGCCAGTCCGAGTAGCCGTTCGCGGTCATGATCGTGATGGACAGCTGCTTGCCGTCCTTCATGATCTTGCCGTCCTGCTCGGTCCAGCCGGACTTCGCGAACGCCTGCTTCGCGGCGTCGACGTCCTGCGCGACCATGCCCTGGTCGGGGATGTCCGGGTTGAGGTACTTCTCCTGGTTCGGCAGGATCAGGCCGGTCTGGCCCGCCGCCGCCAGGTTGCCCTCGGACGCGGTCTCGGCGATGTCGTCACGGTCCAGGGCGAGGGAGATGCCCTTCCGGACGTTGACGTCGTTGTACGGCGCCTTCGTCAGGTTCGGGATGAGACCGATGACGCCGCCTGCCGGGAACCACCACGTGTTCGTCTTCGACGCCGCTCCCCAGGTGCCCTTCACGTCGGAGATGAAGGAGTACGCCCAGTCGTAGCCGCGCGTGACGGTGTCGAGCTGCGTGTTCGTCGCCGGGAGGATCAGGTGCTTGATGGCGATCTTGTCGGCCTGCCAGTACTTCGGGTTCTTGTCCATCGAGTACTGCTGGTCGGTGTAGTTGCCGAGCACGAACGGACCGGTCCCCACGGGGTTCGGGTCACGCCACGTCGTCGGGTCCTTCACGCCGCCGTAGTGCTTCTCACCGAGGATGTACGTCGCACCGATGATGTTGAGGCTCGGCACGTCGTCGCCCTTGAGGTGGAAGACGACGTGGCCGTCCGTGCTCTCGATGCTGTCGATGTGCTGCCAGGCGCCCTTGACGTCCATCGCCGGGAACTTCTTGAGCAGGTCGAACGTGAAGACGACGTCCTTCGCGCTGAACGGCGAGCCGTCCGACCACTCGACGCCCTTGCGGATCGTCATGTCGATCGTGCGCGCGTCCGGCTGCTCCCAGCTGCTCGCGAGCCACGGGGTGCCCTTGCCGTCGAGGGGGTTGATCTCGATGAGCGGCTCGTACATCCACTTGCTCGCCGTGCGGGCGTTCGCGATGTACGGGTTGAAGTTGCGGTCGAACAGCGGGTTGCCGTGGTCCGCGTTGATGAGCATCGTGTCCTTGCCGATGCTCGGGTCCGGCTGGGACCGGACCTGGATGCTGCAGCCGGTGGCCGCGAGGGCCACGACCGCGATGCCGGCGATGGCCGCGATGAGGCGGCCTCTCCGTCCCCGGCGGGTGCCCGGGGTGCGCGCTGGGACGCGCTGTGGGGGAAGCGTCATTGCTCGGTCGACCTCCGTGTCGAGTCGGTACGGAGACAATGTATGCGCTTACATCGCGTCGCGCAACCGGGCGGGTTGTTTCGCGGGGCGGCACGTGTGGGCGCGGTCCGGACCGCAGTGTGCGAGGTTCCGACCAGCGTGCGGGGGCGCGAGCCTCCCACGGTGCGCGGAACCTCGCACACTGCGGCGACGCGGCGACGCGGGAGCTCGCTGCGGCGACACGGCGACGCGGGACCTCGCACACCGGCGCAGCCGCCACTGCCTACAGCGCTGGCGGGCAGCTCTCGCGCAGGAGCACCTCGACCGGCAGGCGCATCGCCCGCGGCGGCCCCTCGCGGCGCTCCAGCCGGTCCACGATCGCCCGCACCGCCGCGCGCCCGAGCTCCCCCATCGGCTGGTGCACGGTGGTCAGGCGCGGCGACGAGAACCGACCCGCGTCGATGCCGTCGAAGCCCGTCACGACGAGGTCCTCCGGCACCCGCACACCACGCGCCCCCGCGGCGTCGAGCACCCCGAGCGCCGACTGGTCGTTCGAGCAGACGATCGCCCGCGGGACGGCGTCCCCGTCGAGCAGCTGGGCCGCGAGCTCCCGGGCCCGCGCACGCCCGAAGTCGCCGTGCACGACACGCACCGACGATGCCGGCACCCCGTGGTCCTCGAGCGCCTGGCGGAACCCCGCGGAGCGTTCGATGTCGTCCGGCGAGTCGATCGGCCCCGCCAGGTACACGAGCGACGACCGGATGCCGAGCCGCCCGATGACGTGCGCGCCGAGCGTCCGCATGCCCGCGGCGTTGTCCACGCTCACCGAGTCGAACCCGTGCGAGCGCCGGTCGTCGGCGAGCACCACGACCGGGATCCGTCGGGCGACGTGTTCGAGCAGGTCGTCCGGCACCGTCTGGGCGAGGACCGCGAGACCGTCGACCCGGCCGGCGACGTCGTTCACGATGACGTCCCGCGAGGACCCACGCCCCGCGGCCACCATCAGCGCCAGACCCCGCTGCCAGGCCTCGGTCTCGGCGCCGCGCAGGACCTCGTCGAAGTACAGGTTGGACGAGAACGGCTGCGTCACGTGCCGCCGGTCGTCGACGACCCGCACGCCGCCGTCCGTGACGAGGTCGGGGCGTTCGTCCGGCACGACGTCGAACCCGGGCAGCAGCAGTCCGACCACGCCGGTGCGCTTGCCCGCGAGGGCCCGCGCGTTCCCGGAGGGGACGTACCCGAGCGTCCGGATCGCCGCCTGGACCCGGTCGCGCGTGCCCTCGCGGACGGCGTCCGGCGTGCGGAGCACGCGGGAGACGGTGGCGATGGAGACACCCGCCGCGGAGGCCACGTCGTAGACCGTGGGAGGTGCGGTGCGCTGCTCGGCCAAGCCCGTCCCTCCTGTCCGACGTCCGCTGGTGTCGTGCCGCGAGCCGCGCGGCCGGACCATCCTAGGCATGGTGCCAGCCGGGACTTTCCCACATGTGACGGAAACCCCTTGCGCGATCCGGACAGCGCGCGCGACACTGTCACGACCTCAGCACGTCCCGTGAGGAAGCGCACCAACGACGGTGCCCACACACACAGGAGAAGACGCGATGTCCCAATCGACGCGGTCCGGCAGCAAGAGCGCGATCCGGCTCACCACCGACGAGGCCGAGGTGCGCGACGCGCTGCTCGACCACTCCGACGGCGGCAACGCCTGGATCTTCGACCAGATCGACGCGGCCGAGGACGCGGCGACGAAACCGTAGCGGCCTTCCCGGAGGCGCGGTGCGGGTCCGCCCCGCACTGCGCCCTCCGCAGGTGGGCGCGTCCACGGCACGGCCGTCGCGTCAGCGCTCGGTGCTGCCCACGATCGCCATGCCGGCGCCCCGCAGACGCCGGCGCTCCTGCGCGATCCACGCCAGCAGCCGGTCGTTCGTGCCGGCGACGTGCGCCGCGAGCAGCTCGGCCGCGCGGTCCGCGTCCCCGGAGCGCACGGCGTCGATGATGGCGCTGTGCTCCTCCCACGCGGCGTCGCGGGCCTCGGGCGTGCGCACCTCGATCCAGCGCGTGCGCTCCAGACGGGTGAGTGCGTCGGCGATGGCGTCGGTGATGAACCGGTTGCCGCCGAGCGCGGCGAGGTCGAGGTGGAACGTCGAGCCCATCCGGATGCCGGCCTGCTGGTCGGGCGTCGGCCGGAGGGTGTCGAGGTGGCCGCGGACCTCGGCGAGTTGCTCCTCGGACGCGCGTGCCACCGCGAGCCGGGCGGCTGCGGGTTCGAGGACGCCGCGGAGTTCCGCGAGCGAGGCGATCTCGTCGAGGTCGATCGGGGTGACCGTCCACGAGCGACCCTCGTGCAGGATGAGCCCTTCGCGTTCGAGCCGCGACAGGGCTGCGCGCACGGGGGTCCGTGAGGCGTGGAACCGCGCCTCGAGCCCCCGCTCGGAGATGCGCTCCCCCGGGGCGATCTCGAGCGTGAGGATCGCGGCTCGGAGGTTGTCGTAGAGCTGGCTCGTCTGCGACACGGGCGCTGCATCGGTCGTCTCGGTCACGGCGATCCAGCCTAGCGGCGATCCGGACCGGATGGTATACCGTAATGGTATACCAATCCGTTCCACACTGAAACGATCTCGTGACCACCACCTCCCGCGCCTGGACGATGCTCGGCCTCGGCGTCGCCGCCCAGGCAGCCGGCACCCTCGTGGTGTCCGCCCCCGCGCTGCTCATCCCGTACCTGCACGCCCACGGCACGACGCTCACCCTCGCCGGGCTCCTGGCCGCCGCACCGACGTTCGGCATGGTCCTGACGCTCATCGCCTGGGGTGCGATCACCGACCGCGTCGGCGAGCGCGTCGTCATCGCGGGCGGGCTCGTGCTCACGACCCTCGCGGTCGTCGGGGCCTGGCTGGCAGCGGGCGACCCGGTGCTGCTCGGCCTGGCGTTCCTCGCCGCCGGCATGACGAGCGCCTCGACGAACGCCGCGAGCGGTCGGGTCGTGGTGGGGTGGTTCCCGAAGGAGCGGCGCGGCCTCGCGATGGGCATCCGGCAGATGTCGCAGCCGCTCGGGGTGACGCTCGCGGCCGTCACGGTCCCGCAGCTCGCCGAGGCGGACGGCATCCGCGCGGCCCTCGTCCTGCCCGTCGTCCTGTGCGCCGTGCTCGCCGTGCTGTGCGCGATCGGCATCGCGAACCCGCCCCGCCCCGCGCGTGCGGACGCCCCGGTGGAGCACGTCGCGAACCCGTACCGGGCGAACGGGTTCCTGTGGCGGATCCACGCGGTGTCGGTCCTGCTCGTCGTGCCGCAGTTCACGCTGTCCACGTACGGCCTGGTGTGGCTCGTCGGCCTCGGCTGGTCGACCCCGGCCGCGGGACTGCTCGTCGGGGCGTCGCAGTTCGTCGGCGCCGTCGGGAGGATCCTCGTCGGCGCCTGGAGCGACCGCGCCGCCTCGCGCGTCGGCCCGCTGCGGATCGTCGCGGTGAGCGCCGCCGTGGTGATGGGACTGCTGGCGGTGGTGGACGCCACGCACCTCGCCGCCGCCGCTGTGTTCCTCGTCGTCGCCACGAGCGTCACCGTCGCGGACAACGGGCTCGCGTACACGTCGGTGGCCGAGGCCGCGGGGCCGTTCTGGTCGGGACGGGCGCTCGGGGCGCAGAACACCGGGCAGTTCATCGCGGCGAGCGCCGTGGGCCCCGGGGTCGGCGCGCTCGTCGGGGCGCTCGGGTTCGCGGCGTCGTTCTCGATCGTGGGGGTGCTGCCGCTGCTGGCGCTGCCGCTGGTGCCCCGGCGCGATCGTTCCCACGACTGACCAGGGCCGCGCTTCCTGGCAAGATTCTGCTAACACTTGATATGTCACTATTCCACAAGCGTGATGCTCGGTATCGTGTGATGTACCAGCAGACCACTCGGGTCGGCTGCGACGACATCCGGAGCCGACATGACGACACTCGCCACGCGCAGTGACCGTCGACCCCGTTCCGGTGCTCACACTCGTCCGAACCTCGCGGGCGAGACCGCAGTGGTGCTCGGGCTGGTCGTCCTCCTCATCGGGGCCGTCCTGGCGTCGTCGGGCTTCTCCGTCGTCACGCAGCTCGCGGTCGTCGGCGCCACCCTCGTCGTCGCCCTGACGATCCCGGCGGTGTTCAAGGCCCGCCGTGGTGCCGACCTCACGCCGTTCCTCCTCGCACCGATCGTCCTGTCGGCCTTCCAGAACGTGTACCTCCTGCCGGTCGTGCCGGACATGGACCCTGCGGCGTTCCCGGTGATCATCATCATCAACTTCGTGGACGCCGTCCTGCTCCTCGGGGTCCTCGCCGTCACCCGGTCCCGGACGGGGACGCACCCGCTCGTGCGGGTCACGGCCGTGTGCCTCGGGATCACGACCGCCTGGGGCTGGGCGAGCGCGCTCGTGTTCGGCGCCGAGATGGTCGCCACGCTGTCTGCGTTCCGCAACGTCGTGACACCGCTGGTCTTCCTGCTCCTCGGACTGCTCGCCGCGCGGTCGACCCGTCCCACCGTCTTCGCGACCGGTGTGGTCGCCGTCGCGGCGGTGACGATCGCGTTCGGGTTCTGGGAGCTCAACAGCACGTCCTTCTGGCAGGACGCCGGCATCCGACCACTGTGGAACGCGAAGACCCTCGGGATCCGGGACAGCACCGGACTCCCGGGCAACTTCTTCTCGTCGGAGCTGTTCGACGGGCTGCCTGCTCGACGGATGGTCTCCTCGTTCGCCGACCCGGTCCACTTCGGAACGTTCCTGTTCGTCGCGTTCGCTGCGGCGGTCTGGCTCCGCCGGTGGATCATCGCCGGCTTCTGCGTGGCCGCGGCGTCGTACGCGGTGAGCAAGGGCTTCCTCCTCAGCACCCTCGTGTTCGTCGCGGTGTGGGCACGGACCTACGCCAACCCGGTGGTCCAGGCGCTCGCGGTCATTGCGGCCCTCGGCACTGCCGTGTGGTTCTACACGTTCGCGGCGGAGAGCTCGACGGGGAGCACCGACGTCCACATCGACGGGTTCCTCGCGGCGTTCACCGAGCTGCCGGGCCACCCGATCGGCCGGGGGCTCGGCAACTCGGGCGTCCGTCGGGCGGCGACGGCGGAGTACGCCGATCGGAGCGACGTGTCGGAGTCCGGCATCGGCGTCATCATCTCCCAGCTCGGCGTCATCGGCCTGGTGGTGTTCGGCGTCTTCTTCGTCGCGCTGGTCCGTGCTGCGAGCAGCGTCACGGAACGGAACGCCCGGCTCGTGGCGGTCGGGCTGACCCTCGCGTTCCTCCTGAACGCCACGTTCAACGAGGTGGCGCTCAGCCCGAACTCCGCCGCCGCCTACTTCATCCTCATCGGCCTGGTCATCGGATCCGACCACCTCCGCCGCCAGTCCGACCCGATCGAACAGGGGACCCCATGGAAATGACCGACATCCTCCAGATGCTGCGCCGCGGAGCGTGGATCCTCGCGCTGACGACGCTCCTCGGGCTCGCCGGCGGCCAGGCGTACACCGCGACGTCCGATCCGGTCTACCGCGCGGCCACCAAGCTCTACCTGGCGGTCCAGACCGGGGAGACGAACGCCGCCGGTCTGAGCCAGGGTTCGGTCGCGGCACAGACGAAGGTGAACTCCTACCTCCCGATCGTGACGAGTGAGATCGTGCTGGAGCAGGTGATCCGTGACGAAGGCCTGGACATGACGGTCGGTGCCCTCGGCGCCCGCGTGACCGCTTCCGCCGCGCGGGGGTCCAACGTGGTCGACATCGCGGTGACGGGCAACGACCCGACGGAAGCCGCCCACCTGACCACAGCGATCGCCGATCGGTTCAGTGCGACGGTCGTGGAGCTCGAGCAGCCGCTCGCAGACGGCTCGAGCCCGGTCAAGGTCAGTGTGCTGCTGAACGCCGCGGTGCCGCTCACGCCGTTCGAGCCGCGGCCGACCTACAACCTCGCGCTCGGCGGCATCAGCGGCCTGGTGCTCGGCTTGGCGATCGTCTTCGCCCGCGGCATGCTCGACACCCGCATCCGGGCCGCGTCCGAGATCGAGCAGTTGGACCTCCCGCTCCTCGGCGGCCTCGGGTTCAACCCGGACCACGCGAAGACCCCGCTCGTCGTGACCGGCGATGCCCGGAGTCCGCTCGCCGAAGCCTTCCGCGACCTCCGCACGAACATCGCGTACTCGTCGAGCGGGAACGAGACCCCGGTGATCATGATGACGTCGGCGATGCCGTCCGAGGGCAAGACGACGTCGATCACGAACCTCGCGATCTCCACCGCCGAGAGCGACGCCCGGGTCCTGCTCATCGACGCGGACCTCCGCCGCCCGCGGATCGCGGACGTGCTCGGCATCGAGGGCGCCGCGGGCCTCTCCGACATCCTCGTCGGTCGCGCGGAGCCCGACGACGTCATCCAGCGCTGGGGAACGGGCAGCCTGGACGTGCTCCCGGCCGGCCGGATCCCCCCGAACCCGAGCGAGCTGCTCGGCTCGGAGTCCATGCGGCAGCTGCTCGCGCTCTTCGCCGACGCGTACGACATCGTCCTGATCGACGCGCCGCCGACACTCCCGGTCACCGACGCCGCCGTGCTGAGCGGCATGGTCAGCGGCGTCGTGTTCGCCGCGGCGGCCAAGCAGACCCGTCGTCCGTCGCTGACCTCGGCCGTCGAGCGCCTGACGAGCATCGACGCGAAGGTCCTCGGCGTCGTGGTCACGAAGATCCGGTCGCGGAACCGCCGGGACTTCAGCTACGGCGGCTACGGGTACGGGTACGGCTACGGCTCGTACGAGCCCCGGACCGCCGCGCTCACCCTGCCGGCCCAGGAGGGCGGGCGTCGCGCCCGCACGTCCTGACCGGGACACTTCGTGTGCAGAAATGGTCGGGTGCCCTCTCGGGACCCGACCACTTCTGCTCACCAAGCGGTGCTCACCGCATCACGCGGGGACGGCCGGCCCCACCGGCCACCGCAGCAACGCCGCCGCCGCGACCCCGCCCGGCAGCGACGCCGCGTTGACGAGCACGAGCTCCGCGTCCGTCAGCACCGCCGCACGCACGAGCGCGCACACCGCCGGCACCGCTCCGATGACGGGCGTCCCGGCAGCCTGTTCCGGTGCCGTCGCCACCCACGGGGCACCGGCGAGCGCGAGGAGCGTCCGCTCCCCGACCGCCACGGCGTCGAGCGCGACGACCGATCCCTGCGCCTGCTGCAGCGCCCCGACGACTGCTCCGAGCCCGGTCACCGCGAGGTTGTCGCCCCGACCGACGTGGGTGCGGAGCAGGTCCTCGAGGTCGTGGCGTCGGGTGGCGACGACCCGGGCGAGCGCGGTCTCGACGTGCTCGACGAACGCCTGCTTCGACGAGGCGTCGGCGCGGGGGTCGCCCGGGAAGACTGAGGTCAGCGCACGGGTCTCCGACGACAGCGCCTTCACGAGGAGCTCCCGCGCGGTGACGTCCCCGGCGACCACGACCAGTCCGGGTCGGAGTGTCCGGACGGCCTCGTCCACGGCGGCGGCGGTCTCCGACGAGTTCTGCTTCCAGATCTCCTCGGTGTGCTGCTGCCAGTGCGGCTGCTTCCACCCGGTCCCGGCCTTGGCGTAGTGCAGGGTGTCGTTGCGCCCCTGGACCTGCTGCTCACCGCCGGTCGCGTCGAGCGGCGCGTGGCCGAGTCGGTAGGCACGGAAGGCTCCGCCCTCCTTGCCGGCGTGCACCACCAGGAACGGCAGGTCGACGGGCCGGTGGGCGACGAGCGGCACGAGGTCGGGGACGGCACCGACGCCGACCGACTCCGCGCCGTGCAGGTGGCCGGGCAGGACCTCGCTCAGCACGAGCGCACCGTCGTGGACCAGCACGTACCGGGTGACGGGCGAGGGGACGCCGGGTTCCTGCTCGAACTCGCCGGCGACGAGGTCGACCACGTCGTCGGTCGCACCCTGCGCACGGAGGGCCTCCTCGACCGCACGCAGCTTCAGTGCCGCCTGCCGTCGGGGGTCCTCCACGTTGCCGGAGACGTCGGCGTACGCCCAGGCCCAGGTCCCACCGCCCTCCAGCCGCTGTCCCAGGATCCCGTGCAGTTCGCTCGTCGCGTTGGTCGACGTCATGGCAGCTCCTCTCGGACGGATGCCGGGGCTGTCACGGACCCCGACGTTTCGTGTTGGCCCACACTCCACCCCGACGGGGCACGGTGTTCCACGTCCGGAGGGAACGTCCAGAGTCTTCGTGAAAGTACAGCTGCGCTCGGTTTTGTGGTTGGGTTGGAGGCATCCCGCTCGACGACGAACCGGAGTCCCGGCAATGACGCCTCCACCGAACCGACGGCCCATCTCCCGACGACAACTGCTGGGCTTCGGCCTCGGCGCGGCCGCGACCGGACTGCTCGCCGGCTGCGCGGTGCCGGGGTCGACCAACGTGAACAAGGCGGCGCTGATCCCCGCCGCAGCGAGCGGGCAGAAGGTCGAACTGACGTACTGGGCCTGGCTCAAGGACCTGCAGAAGGTCTGCGACGTCTGGAACAAGACGCACCCGGACATCCAGGTGACCGCGAACTGGATCCCGGGCGGCAACAGCGGCGGGTACCAGAAGATGTACTCCGCGCTCGCGGCCGGTGGTGGCCCGGACATCGGGCAGGTCGAGCTCCGCCAGATCCCCGAGTTCATGCTCGCCAACGGCCTGGTCGACCTCGCCCGCTACGGCGCGAAGGACTTCGAGTCGAAGTACGACGACGCCGCCTGGGCGCAGGTCTCGTTCGTGGACGGCATCTACGGCATCCCCCAGGACACCGGCCCCATGGGGTTCTACTACCAGACGGCGCTCCTGGAGCAGGCCGGCGGCGAACCCCCGACGACGTGGGACGAGTGGCGCGACCTCGCCGAGAAGGTCCGGAAGACCGGCGCGCAGAACTACCTCGAGGTCTTCCCGGTCTCGGACGCCTCCCCCTTCGCCGCGTACGCGCAGCAGGCCGGCGCCCGGTGGTTCAAGGTCGACGGCGACGAGTGGGTCGTCGACATGACCGACGAGAAGACCCTGATGGTCGCCGAGTTCTTCGACGGCGTCATCGACGACAAGCTCGTCGACACGAGCGCCGGCGCGTACTCCCCCGGCTGGTACGCCTCGGCTGCGAGCGGCAAGATCGCGGCCGTCACGAGCGCGAGCTGGGGCGACGCCCTCATCGAGTCCGTCCAGGGCGGCGAGGGCAAGTGGAAGGTCGCACCCATGCAGAAGTGGGGCGACACCGGGTTCGGGTCGAGCGCGATCGGCGGTTCGACGGCCGCGGTGCTCGCCAACGCGAAGCACCCGAAGGAAGCGCTCGAGTTCATCACGTGGATGACCACCTCGAAGGAGGGCATCGACGCGATGATCAAGTACTGCGGCATCGGGTGGTCGCCCGCGAAGGACTACATCGGGGCGCAGCGCGAGCAGCCGAGCAAGTGGTTCTCCGGGCAGAACTACAACGAGGACGTCTTCGTCCCTGCCGCCAAGGAGCAGAACGTCGAGTGGTCCTGGTCGCCCGTGACGCAGTCGGCGTTCACGAGTCTGCAGAACCAGTTCCGCCGCAAGCTCACGAGTGGGCTGAAGCTCACCGACGCGGTGGAGCTCGCCCAGAAGGAGATCGTCCAGTCCTTCAAGGACAAGGGCCTCAGCGTGAGGACGGCACGATGACCACGACGCAGCCGAAGAACGGCTTCCGCACGAGCACGAAGGCCACGGTCGCCCAGAAGCGCGCCCCGTGGATCCTGCTCGCACCCTTCCTCGCCCTGTTCGTGCTGACGTTCATCATCCCGATCATCAGCGCGCTGTTCCAGTCGTTCACGACCGTCGACCGCGAGGGACTGTTCGGCGAGGACGGCGTCGTCGGCAGGTTCGCCGGGTTCGACAACTACGCGATCGCGCTGCAGGACGCCGGCTTCGTCGCCTCGATCGGTCGCATGCTGCTGTTCGGCATCGTGCAGGTCCCGGTGATGATCATCGCCTGCACGATCCTCGCGCTGCTGCTCGAGTCGGCGAGCGCCCGCTGGCCGGGCTTCTTCCGTGCGATCTACTTCATGCCGTACGGCGTCCCCGGCGTCATCGCGACGATCCTGTGGTCCTTCCTGTACGTACCGGGCCTGTCGCCGATCGTGTCGCTGCTGCAGGGGATCGGGCTCCAGCCAGACTTCCTCGGCGCGAACAGCGTGCTCTGGTCGATCGCGAACATCGTCACGTGGACGTACACCGGCTACAACATGCTCATCATCGTGGCGCAGCTGAAGTCCATCCCCGGCGAGGTCTACGAGGCCGCCAAGGTCGACGGCGCGAACGCGTTCCAGGTCGCGTGGCGGATCCAGATCCCCCTCATCGCGCCGGCACTCGTGCTCACGACGGTGTTCTCGATCATCGGCACGCTGCAGCTCTTCGCGGAGCCGCAGATCCTGTCCACGGTCGCCCCCGCGATCGACACCGAGTACACGCCGAACTACGCCGCCTACACGAACGCGTTCGCGTTCAACGAGTACGGCGTCGCGAGTGCGCAGGCGGTCATCATCGCGCTGGCAGCGTTCATCCTGTCGTTCGCGTTCCTCGCGTTGACGAACCGTCCGCCGAAGGACGAGCGGGATCGCCGCAAGCGGGCGAAGCGGGACGGCCAGGAGGCGCGGGTCGCGCTCCAGACGCGCGTCGCGTCGGCCGGGACGGTCACCACCCAGGCCGCACCGCACCTCCAGGGCCGCTCCGGTCCGGACCACGGCACCACAGTCACGAAGGGGGCGGACGCATGAGCAGCGAAGCCATCGAAGCGCCGGCCACCGCGAAGACCGCGGTCCCGGTGGACACCACGTCGATCTCGGCGCACCAGCGCCGCAAGCTCGACCGCTCCGGCAAGTCGCAGATCGTCGTGACGGGCATCCTCGTCATCGTCGCGATCTACTTCCTCGTCCCGCTGTACTGGGTGATCATCGCCGCGACGAAGACCACCGGCGCGCTGTTCGCCACGAACGGGTTCTGGTTCGGCGGCGACTTCGCGCTGTTCAGCAACCTCCAGCAGGTGTTCACGTACGACGGCGGCATCTTCGTCCGCTGGATCGCGAACAGCATCCTGTACTCGGGCGTCGGCGCCGTCCTCGCGACGTACTTCGCCGCGGCGGGTGGCTACGCGCTCGCGAAGTACGAGTTCCGGGGTCGGCAGCTCGTGTTCGGCACGATCCTCGGCGGCGTGCTCGTGCCGGGGACGGCGACGGCCCTGCCGCTGTTCCTGCTGTTCTCGACGCTGGGCCTGACCGACACGTACTGGAGCGTGCTCATCCCGAGCCTCGTCTCACCGTTCGGCCTGTTCCTCTGCCGGGTGTACGCCGCGGCGTCGGTGGACACGGCGCTCCTCGAGCAGGCACGCATCGACGGGGCCGGCGAGCTCCGGATCTTCCACACGATCGTGCTCCGGCAGATGACGCCGGCACTCGTCACCGTGTTCCTGTTCCAGGTCGTCGGCATCTGGAACAACTTCTTCCTGCCGCTCATCATGCTGGCCGACCAGAAGCTGTACCCGATCACACTGGGACTCAACAACTGGCGCTCGCAGGTGGACCGGCTGCCGGAGTTCTACCAGCTCACCACCGGCGGGGTGCTCGTCTCGGTCATCCCGCTCGTCATCGCCATCATCGTCCTGCAGCGCTTCTGGCGCGGGGGCCTCACGGAAGGATCGGTCAAGGGTTGACCATCGCCGCACTCTCCTCCACCGCCCCCGGTTCGGACACCCGGCTGGCCCCACGGGCCTGGCTGCACACGGACGCTCCCGCCCTGTCGTTGAGCGGGGAGTGGGACTTCCGGTGGTCGCCCGTCGCGGATGTGCCCGAACCGGGGCCGGAGGACGAGTGGGGCACGATCCCGGTGCCGGCGCACTGGGTGCTGCACGGGCACGGCGCGCCGAGCTACACGAACCTGCAGTACCCGTTCCCGATCGACCCGCCGCACCCGCCGGAGGAGAACCCGACCGGCGACTACCGCCGCACCTTCGACGTCCCGACGTCCTTCGACGCCGCGGCCCGGGTGCTGCTCCGGTTCGACGGTGTGGAGTCGCACTTCCGGGTGTGGGTGAACGGCGTCCTCATCGGATGGTCGACCGGGTCGCGGCTCGCGACGGAGTTCGACGTCACGTCCGTGCTGCGACCGGGGGCGAACGAGGTCCGCGTCCGGGTGCACCAGTGGTCGGCGGCCTCGTACCTCGAGGACCAGGACCAGTGGTGGCTGCCCGGGATCTTCCGCGACGTCACGCTGCTGGCGCGGCCGACCGCCCCGATCGACGACGTGTTCGTCCGCGCCGGGTGGACCGCCGTGCTCGGGAGTGCGGCGAGCGCCGGGACCGCGGCGTCCGGCCGACCGTCGACCGGTACGGGGACGATCTCGTTCCCGACCGTCGATGCGGCGTTCCCGGTGCGCTTCACGGTGCCCGCGCTCGGCGTCGACGTCTCGTGGGCGTCCGCCGACGAGGTCGGACCGATCACCGTCGAGGGTGTCGAGCCGTGGAGCGCCGAGCTCCCGACGCTGTACGACGCGACGCTGTCCACCGGGACCGCAGCCGGTGGGAGCGCCGGTGGTGAGACCGTGTCGCTGCGGCTCGGCTTCCGCACCGTGTCGATCGAGGGCGATCGGTTCCTGGTGAACGGCGAGCGCGTGGTGTTCCACGGCGTGAACCGGCACGAGACCCATCCCGTGCGCGGTCGGGTGTTCGACGAGGAGCACGCACGCGCGGACATGGCGCTCATGAAGCGGAACAACGTCAACGCCATCCGGACGTCGCACTACCCGCCCCACCCCCGCGTGCTCGACCTCGCCGACGAGCTGGGCTTCTGGGTGATCCTGGAGTGCGACCTCGAAACGCACGGGTTCATCTTCACCGGCTGGGTCGGCAACCCGTCGGACGACCCGGCCTGGCGCGAGGCGTACCTCGACCGCATCGCGCGGACCGTCGAGCGCGACAAGAACCACGCGTCGATCGTGATGTGGTCGCTCGGCAACGAGTCCGGGACCGGCCGCAACCTCGCCGCGATGTCGCAGTGGGTGCACGACCGCGACGACGAACGTCCGGTCCACTACGAGGGCGACTACACGGGTGCCTACACCGACGTGTACTCGCGCATGTACCCGTCGCTGCAGGAGACCGAGTCGATCGGCGGCGGTCCGGAAACGCCCCTGCTCGGCTGCGGCCCGGCCGAGGCGGCTCGCCAGCGGTCGAAGCCGTTCATCCACTGCGAGTACGTGCACGCGATGGGCAACGGACCCGGCCAGATCGCCGAGTACGAGGCCCTCGTGGACAAGTACCCGCGGCTGCACGGCGGGTTCGTGTGGGAGTGGCGGGACCACGGGCTGCTCGCGCACACCCCCGACGGACGGCCTTACTACGCGTACGGCGGCGACTTCCACGAGGTCGTCCACGACGGCAACTTCGTGATGGACGGCCTGGTGCTGCCCGACGACACCCCGACGCCGGGGCTGGCCGAGTTCGCGGCCGTCGTGGCGCCGATCCGGCTGTCCGCGTCGGACACCACCGTGCTCATCGAGAACCGGTACCACTCGGCCTCGACCGCGGGACTGCGGTTCCACTGGACGCTGTCCCGGAACGGCGTGGTGGAGCACGAGGGCCGGTTCACGCCGGGCGTCGTCGCGGCGCGGTCCTCCGCCACGGTGCCGGTGCCGGACGAGGTGCTCGAGGCCGCGACCGCGGCGCTCGCACCCGGTGACGAGCTGTGGTTCGACGTCACGGCGGAACTGGCGGGGCCGACCTCGTGGGCGGACACCGGCCACGTCCTGGCACGCACCCAGACGCTCGTCGCATCGCGCGAGGCGGACGTGCCACGGGCCTCCGGTCAGGGGTGGGACGGCGACCGACTCGGCGACGGGACGTTCTCGGCCCGCGGTGACCTGGTGTCCTGGAAGGGGCACGAGGTCGCCGGGCCGCGGCTCGAGCTGTGGCGCGCACCGACCGACAACGACAGTCTGGCGTCGCAGGGCGGGTACGAGACGGCCGACCCGGTGCTGACGCACGGCGTGGGCGACCCGGACGCTCCCCCGTCGGCCACACGCTGGCGGGAACGCGGGTTGGACCGGCTCACGCACCGGCTCGTGTCGGTGTCGCGGACGGACTCCGGGCTCGAGCAGCGGGTCCGCGTCGCGGCGGCGAACAGCGGGTGGGGCGTCGACGTCACGCACCGCTGGACCCTGACCGACGCCGGGCTGCTGCTGCAGACCGACGCGGTGCCGTTCGGCGCGTGGGACGTCACGTGGCCACGGATCGGGGTGCGGTTCGACCTACCAGCGCCCCTGGCCGACTCGGACGCGTCGTGGTTCGGCACGGGGCCGCTCGAGTCGTACGCGGACTCGTCGCACGCCGCCCGCGTCGGACGCTTCTCGGCACCGGTGCGGTCGCTCGGCGTCGAGTACTCGATGCCGCAGGAGACCGGGCACCGGCCGTCGCTGCGCGAGCTGTCGGTCGGGCCGTTCACCGTGTCGACCGTCGGCTCGCACCGTGCAGGGTTCACCCTGTCGCCGTGGACCGCGCAGCAGATCGGTCGCGCGATGCACCCGTACGAGCTGCCGGTGTCGGAGCACCTGTACCTGTACCTCGACGCCGCGCAGCACGGCCTGGGGTCGCGTGCGTGCGGCCTCGACGTGCTGCCGGAGCACCAGCTCTGGCCGCAGGCGTTCTCGTGGAGTGTCGTGCTCGGCTGAGTCCAGCCCGGAAGTCGTATATCTGATACATATTCCTTGCGCCTGCGTCGGGCGTCCGGAAGGGTCTTCTCCACCAGCAGAGAGGACCCCATGCACAGCACTCCCAGGCGCGCCGTCGCGAGCGCCGCCCTGACCGCCCTCGTGGTGGTCGGCGGCGGCCTCGCGACCGCGGTCGCCACGACGTCCCCCGCGCACGCGGTCGCGCCGTTCCCGGTCACCGACCCCTTCGTCGGACTGCCGGTCGGCACGACGATGCCCGCCGGCTGGACCCGGATCGCGACGGACGACGGACAGGCAGCGATCGTCGACCACGGCGCCGCCGGACGGTGGCTGCGGCTGACCGACGACACGAAGCGGGTGAGTTCCGCCGTCTACAACGAGTCGCCCTACGACTCCAGCCACGGCCTGACGGTCGAGTTCGACCAGCGGATGTGGAGCACGACGGACACCGGGTACGCCGACGGGATCGGGTTCTTCCTGCAGGACGCCGCCGTCCCGCTCGACGCGATCGGGCCCGTCGGTGCCGGCCTCGGCTACCACGACGGCACCCGCCCCTGCGAGGAAGGCCTCGACGGCGGGGTCGTCGGGATCGGGTTCGACCGGTTCGGCAACTTCGCGCGTCCCGACGTCGTCCCGAACGCGATCACCGTCCGGGGTCCGGAGCGCGAGTGCTACCCGGCCCTCGCGACCACCGGGGACCTCGGCGACGGGTTCCTCGAAGACCGCGAGACCACGGCCGAGGCGGCCACGCACCGCCACGTGCAGATCGATCTGCTGCCGACCGACGCCGGCGGGATCCGGGTGCTCGTCGCGATGTCCGAGCCGACCGCCCCCGGCGCCGACGCGGGCGAGCTGCGCGAGGTCGTCAGCGCCGACCTGCCCGCCACGGCGCTGCCGGAACAGGTGCGGTTCGGCTTCAGCGCATCGACCGGTGGCCGGACGCAGTTCCACGAGATCCGGAACCTGCGGGCGACGCAGCCGACCGACGTCGTCACGACCGCCCACACGCTGACCAACGCGCCGGTCACCCCCGGCGAGGACGTCACGTTCGAGCTGCGGTCGGTGAACGACGGGCCGGCGACGATCGGCGGAGCGGTCGACGCCGTCGCGCGCACGGTGGCGGTGACCGAGGGACTGCCGCTGACGGACGTGCGGTGGACGTGCCGTGCAGAGGCCGGGGCGACGTGCGGCGCCGCTGCGGGACAGGGTGCGGTCGCCGCCGACTGGTCGGGCCCGCCCGGTGGTGCGGTCACGATCGCGGTGCGGGGGACGGTGCCGGTGACGACCCGCTCCGGCCTCCACACGATGCCCGTCGAGAGCGTCACGGACTTCACGAGCGACCGCCTCGACGCAGCCCGCCCCGCGATCGCGCTCGACGGTTCGGTGACCGACGTCGACCTGTCGAACAACGCCGACCGGACCGCGTTCGAGGTCGTCCTGCCCGAGGCCGTCGCGGTCGACGACGAGGGCACGACGAAGCAGGGCGAGCCGGTGACGATCGACGTCCTCGGGAACGACCCGCTCGACGGGAGCTCGGCGGACCCGGACTCGCTGCGCTTGAGCGGCGACGGGATCGAGGGGGCGGAGCTCTCGGCGGACGGCAAGCGGCTCCGGGTCCCCGGCGAGGGCGTCTGGACGGTCGAGGGCGTGCAGGTGACGTTCACCCCGGAGTCGTCGTTCTCCGGACCGGCGACGGCAGTGCGGTACCAGGTGACGACGCACGCGGGGCAGACCGTGGTGGCGGTCGTCCGGGTCGTGGTGGAGCCGGTCGAGTCGGTGGTCGTGCCGCCGACGCCGGGCCCGGGCGCGGACTCGGGCTCGGGCTCGGGCGGCGGCGCGGGATCGGGGGCCGGCTCGGGCGCGGGGCCGGGCGCTGCCTCAGGCGCTGGTGACCGCGGGGCGTCCGACGCCGTGGCCGAGCGGGCGAGCGCGCGGGGAGTGCTGGCGTACACGGGCGTGTCCGGGCCGGCCGTCCTCGTCACCGGGGCCGTGGCGGCGCTGCTGCTCGCCGCGGGTGCGTGGGTGCTGCTCGCGCGGCGGCACGCCGTGGCCGCGCGCTAGCCGCCGGCGGCTCGCCGCGGCTCGCACAACGGAAGTCACCTCGAACCAGGCGGAAGCGCGGTTCGAGGTGACTTTCGTTGTGCGCCGGCCGGGCGCGAGCCAGCCCGCTGCGCAGGCGGAGGGAGGTTCCGCGGGGTTCGTGACCGTTCTGGTTCGCGATTCCCGGGTTTCACGAACCAGAACGGTCAGCGAGCCTGCAGAGTGCGCGCACCGGCGGAGACGAGCGACGAACCGCCCGCGCCTGCGGCCGTGCGCTACGCGCTCAGCGCCGGGATCGCCGCCGGG
Organism: Curtobacterium sp. NPDC087082; assembly: GCF_044745045.1. NCBI lineage: Bacteria > Bacillati > Actinomycetota > Actinomycetes > Micrococcales > Microbacteriaceae > Curtobacterium > Curtobacterium sp. NPDC087082. Next base: position 218,087 of record NZ_JBIUZN010000001.1, read on the forward strand.
TCGGACGCATCGAGGAACTCCGTCAGCCGCTCGGGCTCGCCCGGCTCCTCGATCGCCGAAGCCGCCCGCCGCAACGCGAACAGCGCCCGCAGCACGCCCCGGTTCGGCTCGTGCGACCACGGCACCGGCCCGGCGCCGCGCCAGCCCGCCTTCCGCAGCGCATCGAGCCCACGGTGGTACCCCACCCGCGCGTAGGCGTAGGACTCGAGGGTCGCCCCACGCTCCCACGCCTCGTCGGCGAGCAGTGCCCACGCCAGGCTCGACGCCGGGTGCGACACCACGACGCTCGCGACGGGAGCATCGGCAGCGAGGGCGGCGGTCACCTCCGGCTCGGCGGGCAGGAGCGTCTCGGGGTTCGCGGTCGGGTTCGGCAGCAGGTTCTCCGGCATGCCCCCAGCCTGTCACGGCTCGAGGGCCTTGCGCGGCCGGAGACTCCCGGCGTACCTTGGGCGGGTCCTCGTCGTCATCGCGAGGCCACCGGTGCGGGACGACCGACCGGCGGTGCGGGTGGCGGTCACGCAGGGCTCCCCGACGGAAGTGGACGAATTGCTGTCGATCACCGGATCTGCTCAGCCCTCGCGCTGACACCGTGATCGTCGCGCCCCGTCGGGCGCTCCGCCCTCCCGTGGCGGGTCCGGTGTCGTGCGCCCAGCATCGACCACCGGGGAGGCACCCGTATGCCCATCAGTCCGTCCGTCGTCCTGAACGACCTCAGTTTCGCCTGGCCCGACGGCACCGTCGCGCTCAGCCACCTCACCACCGCCTTCGGCCGTGGCCGGACCGGCCTGGTCGGGAGGAACGGTGCCGGCAAGTCGACCCTCGTCCGGCTGGTCACGGGTCGGCTCCACCCCACGTCCGGCACCATCACGACGTCCGGCCCCGTCGACCACCTGCCGCAACGCCTGCAACCGCAGAACGACGATGCGGTCGCCGACCTCCTCCGCATCCGTCCGACCCTGACGGCCCTCCGCGCAATCCTCGGCGGTGACGCCGCTCCGGAGCACTTCGACGCCGTGGGCGACGACTGGGACCTCGAGGAACGGGCAGCCGCGGCGCTCGACGGCATCGGCCTCGGCATCGGCGCCGACCTCGAGCGTCCGGTGAGCACCCTGTCCGGAGGTCAGGCCGTCCTCGTGGCGGTCGCCGGCATCCGGCTGCGGGGGCTCCCGATCGCGTTCCTCGACGAGCCGACGAACAACCTCGACCGTCGTGCCCGGAGGATGTTGCTCGACATGGTCGACGACTGGCCGGGCACCCTCGTCGTCGTCAGCCACGATCGCGAGCTCCTGGAGCACGTCGACGAGGTCGCCGAGCTCCGCGCGGGCGGCATGACCGTGTTCGGCGGGACCTTCAGCGCGTTCGAGGAGCACCTCGCGGTGCAGCAGGCCGCCGTCGAACGCGAGGTCCGGGTCGCCGAGCAGCGACACCGCACCGAGAAGCGGCAGCGCATCGAGGCCGAGACGAAGATCGCCCGTCGTGCCCGGTCCGGGGTGAAGGCCGCCGAGGGGATGCCGAAGATCTTCGCGAACGAGATGCGGAAGCGCGGCGAACAGACCGCCGGGCGGCTCCGTACCGGGTACGCCGAGGACGAGGCCGCCGCACTCGCCACCAAGCGCGAGGCAGAGGGACGGCTGCGCGCGGACGAGTCCATCCACGTGACGCTGCCCGACCCGGACGTGCCGGCGTCGCGGCAGATCGCGACGATCACGCTGCGCGGGCGGGCGACGATCGTGCAGGGCCCGGAACGCATCGCGGTCGCCGGGGACAACGGCGTCGGCAAGACGACGCTGCTCGAGCAGCTCGTCGGGGTCCCCGGCGCGCGGGCGCACCCGTTGCCCGACACGACTGCGGTCCCGCACGTCGACCGCATCGGCTACCTGCCGCAGCGGAAGGACTCACTCGACGACGCGCTGTCGGTGCTCGAGAACGTCCGGCGGGATGCCCCGCACGTCCCGCCGACCGAGGTGCGGAACCGGCTGGCGAAGTTCCTGGTCCGTGGGGACACCGTCGACCGCCCGGCAGGCGCGCTCTCGGGCGGGGAGCGGTTCCGGGTGGCGCTGGCGAGCCTCGTGCTCGCGGATCCGCCGCCGCAGCTGCTGGTGCTCGACGAGCCGACGAACGACCTCGACCTGACGAGTGTCGACCAGCTCGTGGACGCGCTCCGGGCGTACCGCGGGGCCCTCGTGGTGGTCAGTCACGACGAGACGTTCCTCGACCGCCTCGACCTCACCACGAGGATCGAGCTCCGCTGACCCGCCCCTGGCCGCAGCGGGTCAGCGCCGCCGCGTCGGCCGGATCGCCAGCGACTCGATCGTGCCCCGCTCCGGCAGGTCGACGACGGTCCGGACGGCGTCGGCCACGTCCGAGGGCGCGAGGTAGTAGTCGGTGTCGTAGTCCTCGCCGAGCTTCTCGGTCAGCGCCCGCTGCATGTCCGAGTCCGTCCGGCCCGGGTGCACGCTCGACACCCGGACGCCGTTCGCCCGTTCCTCTTCCCGCAGGGCATCGGCGAACGCCCGCAGCGCGAACTTCGACGCCGCGTACACGCCTCCGCCGGGGCCGGAGTGGAACCCGGAGCCGCTGTTGATCGGCACGACGATGCCCCGCGCGGCGCGGAGGGCCGGGAGGGCGAGCCGCGTCAGCTCGGCGACCGCGAACACGTTCGTGGCGAAGACCTGCTCCCACACCTCGCGCGGGGTGTCCGCGACGGTCGTGCCCTGCTCGACCCCGGCGGAGTGCACGAGGACGTCGAGGCGCTCCGGCAGCGGCGGGAACTCGCCCGCGCCGAGGTCGCCCACGAACGGCGACGCGCTGGGCAGCTCGGCGACGAGCGCGTCCACGGCGGCGGCGGTCCGGCCGCCGACGAGCACGTGGTGCGTGCGTCCCAGGTCGAGCGCGATGGCCCGGCCGATCCCACGGGTCGCGCCCGTGACGAGTGCGGTCGGACGGACGGGAGGCGCGGTCTCGGTCATGCGCACCACCCTACGGAAGCCGCGGGGCGGGCCGGCACCGCGCCTCCTGGACGTCAGACCCGGGACGTGTCCGCGGCGAGCCGGCGACGACGCCGGACCGTCCACACGGCGACCGAGGCGGCCGCCGCCAGCACGACGAGCACGACCACGCCCCACGGCGACCCCGCGAACGCCGCGAGCACCGCCCAGAACAGCGCGATCCCCACCGTCGCGTACACGAACGCCCACGCCACGCACCCCGGGACCATCGCGATCGTGTACCGCCACCACGGCACCCGGGCGATGCCGGCGGCCGCGTTCATGATCGTCTGCAGCCCCACGGTGAGGAAGCTGACCGTGACGACGGGCAGCCCCCAGCGGTCGAGGAGCGCCGAACCCCGACGGACCGCCGCCGAGTCGAGCCAGCGGCCCCAGCGGGACCGCGCCGCGCCGGTGACCGCGAGCCGTGCCAGCCAGTAGGTCGCCTGCGCGCGGCAGAGCACCACGACGAAGAGCGCGAGGACCAGCCACCAGAACGGGAGCCCCTCGAGGAAGGACGGCACGGGCGAACCGTAGCGACCCCGACCGGGAATGTCCCGTCAGCGGCGGTCGGCGTCCTCGCGGATCTTGATGCCGTCGAGGACGTCCTGCGCGCGCTTCTCGTCCTGCTTCTCGATCTGCCGGGTGTCGCGTTCGGGGAGCTGGATGTCCTCCTCCGCACGGATGCCGGCCTGCAGCTGCCGTCCGCGCTCGAGCTCGGCGTCGAACTCCGCGCCGAAGAGCAGCGCGTTGTTCGTGATCCACACCCACAGCAGGAAGACGATCACGCCACCGAGGGACCCGTACGTGGCGTTGTAGTTCGAGAAGTTCCCGACGTAGAAGCCGAACCCGACGCTGGCGACGACGAGGATCAGGATGGCCACGATCGAGCCGCCGCTGACCCACCGGAACTTCGGCTGCTTGACGTTCGGCGCCCAGTAGTAGAGCACCGCGACGACGATGATCGCGATGACGAGCAGGATCGGCCACTGCACGATGCTCAGGACGGTCGCGGCGGCGTCGCCGAGCCCGATCACGTCGCCGAAGCTGCGGGCGAGCGGGCCGGACACGAGCGCGAGCAGCCCGAGGACGAGCAGGACGACGGTGAAGAGCGTGACGCCGAGCATGGTCGGGCGGAGCTTCCAGATCGGACGCCCCTCGCGGACGTTGTAGATCCGGTTCATCGCGCGGCCGAAGGCCCCGACGTACCCGGAGGCCGACCAGAGCGCACCGACCACACCGACGATGAACGTGATCGGCGCCGCGGGCGAGCGCACGAGTCCCTCGATGGGGTCCCGGAGCAGGCTGACGACCTGTTCGCCCCCGATGTTGTTCACGAGGTCGAGCAGCGTGTCGATCGTCTTCTTCGGGTCGGACACGAGCCCGAGGATCGACACGACGGCCAGCAGACCGGGGAAGAGCGCGAGCACGGTGTAGTAGGTCAGGCTCGCGGCGAGGTCGGTGCACTGATCGCTGGAGAACTCGCGGAGCGTCTTCTTCAGCGTGTAGACCAGCGTGGGCTTGGTGAGGTCCGCCGGGCTGTCGGGCTTGCGGGGGTCGTCGGGTTCGGGCTTGTGCTGCTCGCGTGCCACGGGACTACCCCCTCGCCTTCAGTGCCTGCTTCGAACGCTTGGCGGCCTGCTTGCGGTTCTTCGTCGCGCGGCGCTGGACCGCGGCGATCCCGGCGCGCTGCTTGACACGTGCGCGGTGCTGCGGGTCGCGTTCGAGCGACTCCTCGGCGGCCTTCGCACGGGCCTTGCGCCCCTTGCGTCCGGGCTGACTCTGCTCGGCGGCGCCCGGGCCGTCGCCACCACGGGCCCCGAACGGCAGCAGCGCGGTGAAGGCCGACGACGCGGGCGGCTCGGCGAGGTGCCCGGCGGGGTTGTTCCGGATCGCGATGCCGACGACGATCGCCGCGACACCGGCTGCAGCGGTCACGCCCATCGCCACGAGCGGGGTGGGGTCGCGGTGCCAGCGCTGCTTGGTCTTCGCGATCGCCAGGCGGGTGCGCGCCGGGATGTCCGCACGACGACGGATCTCGGTCACGGTGTCCGTGATGCCCTCACGTGTGCGGACGTTCGCGAGTTCGAGCTCGGGGAGACTGTCCTTGGCCATTCCCCATTTCGTACACGCTCGGGCCGGGGTCGTGTCCAGCCCCGGGCGTGTCCGCGCACGGCGGACGCGGCCGGCGGGCACCGCCGGTGCCGGTGCCGGTGCCGGTGCCGGTGCCGCGAAAGCGACAGATCCGCGGGCCGGCCCGGCGTCCGTGTCGCGAAAGCGACGGGGTGCCGCGGGAACGCGACGGCAGACCGTCGCTTTCGCGGGGCGGGAGCGCGACCGGACGGCGGCCTGGAGGCGCGGGTCGGGCCCGCACCGCGCCTCCAGTCCGTGCCGCCGGAGCGACAGATCCGTGGGCCGGCCCGTCGTCTTTGCCGCGGAAGCGACAGGGTGCCGCGGGACCGCGGCGGCAGACTGTCGCTTTCGCGAAGCCGGCCCGCCGGGCGTCAGGACGGGACGACGACGTCCTCGGGCACGCCCGACGCCGCGGAGCGGCCCGCCGCCTCCATGAGCGCGAGGCTCCGCAGGTTGTCGCGACCGCTCGTCGCCGGCGCGGGACCACCGGACACCGAGCGCGCGAAGGCCTGCAGCCCGCCCTGCCGGTCGGTGTGCGCCATCGTCGGCAGCTCGACCGCCTCGGCCTCGTCGTCCTGCGTCCGGCGGACCGTCACGCGGTCCCCGGCCACCGCGTTCGGCTCCCCCGAGCGGCTCGTGAACCACAGTTCGCCGTCCTCGCCCTGGATGCTCCACTCGCCCGCCCAGGCCGTCCGGGGGCCGCGCGAGAGCCAGCTGCCGCGGTAGCTGACCACGAGGCCGTCGTCGAGCTCGATGATCATCGAGGCGACGGCTTCGTCCTGGTACTTGCTGTACGACGGGTACGACGACTTCGCGAACACGCGGACGGCCTCGCGACCGGTGATCATCCGGAGGAGGTCGAAGTGGTGGATCGCCATGTCGTTGATCATCGCGTGCGGGAACCGGTAGTGCGGGTGCTCCTCGAACGCGAGGTCGTTGTCCCACTGCCGGAAGTCGACGTTGATCGCCGAGAGCTCGCCGACGGTGCTCGCGGCGAGCAGGTCCTGCACGACCCGGGGTGCCGGGTACCAGCGGTAGTTCTGGCTGACCTGCAGCACGAGCCCGAGCTCCTCGGCACGACGGACCGCGGTGACGGCCTCGTCCGTGGTGTTGGCGAAGGGCTTCTCGACGAGGACGTGCTTGCCGGCCTCGAGCGCCTCGAGGGCGAGCGGCACGTGCGTCACGGCGGGGGCGGTGATCACGACGGCATCGGCTTCGACACCGGCGAGCGCCTCGGTGAGGGACGCGAACGCCGCCGACTCCGGCAGACCGAGGTCCGACCGCACGGCGTCCAGTGTCGCCGGGACCGGGTCGACGATCCCGACCACCTCCACTTCGGTGACCTCCGGGATGGCGGTGCGGGCCCAGTTGCCGCCCCACCCTCCGAGACCGACGTGGATGATCCGGACCGTCATGCGTGCACTCCTTCGTGGCTGGCGCCCCACGACTCCCGCGGCGCGTGCGTCCAGTCTGTCAGGGCACGGGTCAGTGCGTGAACGCGTACGCGATGAGTGCCATCGTCACGATGAACCCGGCGAGGTAGTTGATCCAGAGGAACCGCTTCCACCCGGCGTTCGCGGACTCGGCGCCCGCGTCGGTGACGTTCCACCACGGCAGCACGTTGAGGGCGTACGGCACGACGACGATCGCGGCGATCGGACCAGGGAACGCCGAGAACAGCAGTGCGACACCGGCGACGAGGTACGCCACGAACGCCACGCGCACGGTGGCGCGCGCACCGATGACGGTCGCCACGGAGCCGATCCCGCCGGCCCGGTCGGCGAGGACGTCCTGCACGGCACCGAACGCGTGCGACGCCACGCCCCACAGGAAGAACGCCACGCACACGGCGACGAGCTGGCCGGTCCAGTGCGGGCCGGCGAGCGCCAGGCCGTAGATCGCCGGCGAGACGAAGTGGGTGCTCGACGTGAGCGAGTCGAGGAACGGCTTCTCCTTGAAGCGCAGCCCCGGTGCCGAGTAGGCGATGACGGCGAACACGCTGATCGCGAGGACGAGCCACGACCACGGCCCGTTGCCGGACACCGCGCCGAGCACGACGAGCGCGACCAGGAACGGCACGTTCGTGACGACGACGGCCCAGAGCGTGGTGCGGTGCACGCTCTTGTCGAGCAGGGCACCCTCGACCCCGCCCTTGCGCGGGTTCCGCAGGTCGGACTCGTAGTCGAAGACGTCGTTGATGCCGTACATCGCCAGGTTGTAGGGCACGAGGAAGTACACGACGCCGACGAGGAACGCAACGAGCGAGAACCCGCCGCCACCCTCGACACCGACCCCGCTGCCGAGCAGGTACGCGGCGCCGAACGGGTAGGCGGTGTTCACCCAGCTGATCGGCCGGGACGACACGAACAGGGCGCGCAGGGTCGACGGCCTGGAGGCGGTGCTCGCGTTCATCGGGTCGGTTCCTCTTCGTGGGATGGCCGGATGGGTCGGTCGAACAGGACCCACAGGCTGGGGAGCAGCACAATCGCGGCGATCGAGTACGCGAGGTCCTCGACCGGGATCGCCCCGATCTTCGCACCGCTGATGAGCGCCGGGTCGTACGCCACGATCCGCAGCGTCACGATGACGTTGTCGAACACGATGGTCATGACGAGCAGGGCGATGCCGGCGACGAGCCCGGTCACGAGGGCGATCCGTCGGCCAGTCGGTGCGCGGCGGCCCCGGGCACGAGCACGTCGTGCGGCGACGATCCCGGCGGCGACGGCGACCACCGCGACCGCGGCGAAGAACGGCAGCGCGAGCAGGGCGTACGCGCCGGAGCCGGTCACGATCCGCTCCGCTCGGCCCGCCGCAGGCCCCGCGCGACGAGGGGCTGCACGAAGCCGACCAGGTTCATGGTCGTGTAGCAGAGCAGCAGGAGGAAGAAGAGCTCCTCGAGCGGGACGTCCGGCGCGAGGAGGACCCCCGTCAGCAGGTTCTGCGGCCCGATGAAGAAGATGCCGAGGGCGACCCCGAGCACGTCCCACAGCAGGAAGAACGCGACGCCGACGACCATCACGGCCGCCGCACGCCACGGCGCCCGCCAGAAGAACAGGTGCAACCGGGCATCGAGGACGGTCATGCCGACGAGTGACACCAGCAGCCCGGCGAGGTAGAGCCCGGGCATCAGTCAGTGGCGCCGGGCCGCCGGAGCGGTGCCGGGAGCGGTTCGGTGCTGGTGTCCCCGTGGATGCGCTTGAGGAGCACCTCGGCGCTGATCAGGCACATCGGCAGCCCGATGCCCGGGATCGTCGAGGCACCGGCGTAGTAGAGCCCGTCGACCTTCGCCGAGGCGTTCTTCTCGCGGAAGAACGCGCTCTGCTTCAGGGTGTGCGCCGGCCCGAGCATCGAGCCGCTCCAGGCGTTGTAGTCGTCGGCGAAGTCCCGGGGACCGATCGTCCGGCGGACCCGGATCCGGTCGCGGAGGTCCGGCACGCCGGCACGCTCGGCGACGACGTCGATGGCGCGGTCGGCGATCCGCTCGACCTCGTAGTCGCCGGCACCGTCGATGCCGCCCTTGCCGATCGACAGGTCGGCGGGCAGCGGCACGAGGATGAACAGGTTGCTCGATCCCCGCGGGGCGACCGAGGCGTCGGTCTCCGAGGGAGCGCAGACGTAGATCGACGCCGGGTCGGGGACGTGCCGGTCGGCGCCGAAGATCGCGCCGAAGTTCGCCTTCCAGTCCTCGGTGAACACCAGCGTGTGGTGCAGCAGCCCCGGCACGGGCCCGTCGACGCCGAGGTAGACGAGCACCGCGCTCGGCCCCGGGTCGCGCTTCGCCCAGTGTGCGGCGGGGTACGTGCGGTGCTCCGCGTCGAGCAGCTGCAGCTCGGTGTGCCGGAGGTCGGCGGCGCTCACCACGAGGTCGGCGGGCGCCGTGTGCTGCGCGCCCGCGCGGTCGCGGTGGACGACACCGGTGACGTGGCCGTCCTCGACGACGATCCGCTCGACCTTGGCGCCGGCGATGATCTTCGCGCCCTCACGGCGGGCGACGCGTTCGACGGCGGAGATGACCTCGGTGATGCCGCCCTTCGGGTAGAGCACCCCGTCGGCGAGGTCGAGGTGGCTCATGAGGTGGTACATGCTCGGCGCTGCGTACGGGCTCGTGCCGAGGAAGACCGCCGGGTAGCCGAGGACCTGCCACAGGCGGCGGTCCTTGACCGCGGACTCGGCGAAGGTCGAGAGCGGCTCGATGAGGAGGCGCGCGAGCTTCGGCAGCCGTCGGAGGACGTCGGGGGCCGCGAGCTTCGTGAGGTCCTGGAAGGTCGTGTAGAGGAACCGGCGGATCGCCATCGCGTAGGTGTCCTCGGACGAGGCCAGGTACTTCCGCATCCGTCTGCCGGCGCCCGGCTCGACGGACTCGAACAGGGCGATGTTCGCCTCCCTGTCGGCGCGGAGGTCGATCGGGTCGTCGTAGCCCTCGCTGTACACGCGGTACCCGGGGTCGAGCTTCTCGAGGTCGAGTTCGGCGTCGGCCGAGGTGCCGAGCAGCTGGAAGAAGTGGTCGAACACCTCGGGCATGAGGTACCAGGACGGGCCCGTGTCGAACCGGAAGCCGTCCTGCTCCCACGACCCGGCGCGGCCGCCGAGCTGCCCGCGCTGCTCGAGCACGGTCACCGAGAAGCCGTCCCGCGCGAGCAGGGCGGCGGACGCGAGTCCGCTGATGCCGCCGCCGATGACGACGGCACGTCGGGCGGGCACCTTGCGCTTGGTCGTGGTGCCGGCATCCTTCGGACTGGAGGCGCGGGGCGGGGTCACGCCGTGCCTCCCGTCCGGTGGTGGGTCGCGCGCGACCGCAGCGGCGCACGTCCGGCGAGCACCTGCGCGGCCAGTCGGGCCTTCACCGGGTTCGGGACGCGCACCCGGGTGGTGACCAGGCGGTCGGCGGGCGTGACGGCGATGCGGTCGTTGAGCTCCTGGAAGAGCGCGTGCGCGAGGCCGACGGCGTTCCGCGCGTCGGCCGGCAGCAGCCGGACGGTGCGGGCGGCCCGGTCGAGGTCGGACTGGACGTCGGCGACCAGTCGTTCCTTCGTCGCCTCGTCGAAGCTGCGGATGTCGACCCCCGGGAAGTAGGAGCGACCGAGCACCTCGAAGTCGGCGTGCAGGTCGCGCAGGAAGTTCACCTTCTGGAACGCGGCACCGAGCGCTCGGGCCCCGTCGACGAGCACGGTGCCGTCGAACGTCGGCCGGCCGGCGCGGTGGACGAACGCACGCAGGCACATCAGGCCCACCACCTCGGCCGAGCCGTACACGTAGCGGTCGAAGGACTCCTGGTCGTGCTCGGTCCGCTCGAGGTCCATCCGCATCGAGGCGAAGAACGGCCGCGTGAGCTCCGGGCCGAACCCGGTGACCCGAGCGGTCCGGGCGAAGGCGTGCACCACCGGGTTGACGGAGAAGCCGAGCGCGATCGCCCGCTCGGTGTCGGCCTCGAGCTCGTCGAGGACCGTCCGGGCGAGGTCGTGGTCGAGTCCGGCCTCGGTCGCGGGTCCGTCGACGACCTCGTCGGCGACCCGGACGAGGGCGTACACGTTGCGGATGTGCTCACGCGTGTCCTTCGTGAGCAGCCGACTGGCGAGCCCGAAGGACGTCGAGTACCGGTCGATGACGACGCCCGACGCGGCCTCGGCCGTGGCGTCGTAGAGCGGGAGCCGGGTCGTGGGACGCGGCTCCGTTCGGCTGTGGCTCACCGGGCGCGCTCCACGAGTTCGGTCACGAGGGCCTCCAGGCGGTCGGCGAGGTCGTACGGCAGTCCGGCGAGCTCGGCACGGGCGAGTGCGGTGTGCTCGGCGATCCGCGATTCGGCGGCGGCCCGGGCGCCGCAGGTGACAAGGGTCGCACGGAGTTCGGCCGCGCGCTCCTCGCTGAGGTCCGGGTTGCCGAGGTACGGCGCGATGTCCGGCCAGCACTCGGTCGTCGCGGCGTGGGCGATCAGCATCGTGCGCTTCCCCTCGCGCAGGTCGCCGAGGACGGTCTTGCCGGTCGTGCCCTCGTCGCCGAAGACCCCCAGCAGGTCGTCCACGATCTGGTAGGCGATCCCGATCTCGCGGCCGAAGGCACCGAGCGCCTCGACGATCGGTTCGGCGGCGCCGGCCAGCACCGCACCGGACTGCAGTGGCGCCTCGAACGAGTACACGCTCGTCTTCGCACGCTCCATCTGCAGGACCTCGTCCACCGTCGGCATCACCCCGAGGGCGAGGTCGACGTCGGTCATCTCGCCCGCGGCGCTGGCGAACACGGCCTCGTCGAGGAGCTCGAGCAGTCGGGCACGTCGGTCACCCGTGACGCCGGCCGACTCGATGAACCGGGGTGCGCCCGCGAGCGCCAGGTCGCCGGCGATGACCGCGGCGCTCATGCCGCGGTGCTCGGCGGTGGGCAGCGGCAGGCCGCCCGTCGTGCCCGTGTCGCGGAAGGACCCGGCGACGTTCGGCTGGCCGCGGCGCGACCAGTCACGGTCGATGACGTCGTCGTGCACGACGAGCGCGGTGTGCAGCAGCTCGTACGCGGCACCGACGTGCGCGGCCGCGTGCAGGTCGTCGCCGCCGAGGCCGGTGTAGGCGGTGAGGACCATGCGCGGGCGGAAGCGCTTCCCGCCCATGCTCGCCTTGCGGAGCACCCGCCAGAGTTCCCCGGACGGTCGTCCGTACCGCTCGGCGCGCGCCGACGACACGGCGAAGAAGCGCTCGAGGCAGTCGTCGACGAGCGCGAGGTCGATGTGCGCCACGGTGGCCGCTTCCTCGCTCATTGGCCTAACCTATCGATGCAGATGACGACTTTCCCTGAATCCGTGGTGCTCCTGGCCGATGACCGTACCCCGATCGGTACGGCGGACAAGTTCACGGTGCACACCGACCACACGCCCCTCCACCTGGCCTTCTCGTGCCACGTGCGGAACACCGACGGCGACGTCCTGGTGACCCGTCGTGCGCTGTCCAAGAAGACGTGGCCCGGGGTGTGGACGAACACGTTCTGCGGCCACCCCGGTCCCGACGAGTCGTTCGAGGACGCGATCGCCCGACGGGCCTCGCGTGAACTCGGCATCACCGTCCGCGACGTCGAGCTCGTGCTGCCGGACTTCCGGTACCGCGCCGTCGACGCCTCCGGGATCGTCGAGAACGAGGTCTGCCCGGTCTTCCGCGCGGTCACCGACGACGTCCCGGCTCCGGCCGACGACGAGGTCGCCGAGTACGCCTGGGTCTCCGAGGCCGCGCTGCGGGAGTCGGTCGCCGGTGCGCCGTTCGCGTGGAGCCCGTGGCTCGGGTGGCAGCTCACCGAGCTCGCGACGGCCGGTCTGCACATCACCCGCTGACCGGTGCGCGCCCGCCCGCGATTGTCAGGGCGCGTCATCGACAATGGTCGGTATGACCACGACGGAACGCGATGTCGCACCGCGGGCCGGAGCCGACGCCGTGCTCGACGCACTCCGCGACGACCCGGTGATCGCCAGCGTGAAGGACGCCTCCGCGCTCGACGAGGTGCTGGCCTCCGACCGGGGCGTCGTCTTCGTGCTCTACGGCAGCGTCCTCGACGTCGCGGACATCGTCGCCCGGGCGAAGGACGCCGGCAAGACCGTGCTCGTGGACGTCGACCTGCTCGACGGCTTCGCTGCCCGGGACGTCGTCGTGACGTGGATCGCCGAGCACACCCGAGCGGACGGCGTGCTCTCCACCAAGTCGAACCTCGTCCGGGCCGCCAAGCGCGCCGGGCTCGTCGCCGTGCAGCGCTTCTTCCTCGTCGACTCGTTCTCGTACCACCAGCTCCCCCGCGTGGTCGAGCAGGCCGGACCCGACGCGATCGAGATCCTGCCCGGGTGCATGCCGCGGGTGATCACCTGGCTCCGGGACGACACCGCCGTGCCGGTCATCGCCGGCGGCCTGGTGTGCGACAAGGCCGACGTGATGGCCGCCCTCGGTGCCGGAGCGGTCGCGGTCGCGTCGTCGAACCGCGACGTCTGGGGCATGTGAGCGTTCGTTCACTTGGCTCCGCCGACTCGACGGAGTAGGGTCGGCCGTCGGTCACGGGTGTGGCCACGAGGCTGCGCACCGCGGCCGACGGACCAGCAGAAGGGCAGGTGAGGCGCGATGTCGGGTGACCATCCTCGATCGGGCCGGCCGCCCCTGACGCTCGTCGCCGTGCCCGTTCGCTGAGCAAACCCCTCCCCGGAACCACTCCGGGGTCACTTCGCGCCTGCCTGCTCCCGAGAGGAGCACGCACATGGCACTGATCGACAACGCGATCTACGTCGAGGGACGTCGCGTCGGGTCACCGTCGACCCTGTCGCTCGCCACCGGGGGCGACCTCGCCTGGATCGGGCTCTTCCGCCCGGACGACACCGAGCTCGAGGCCGTCGCGACCGAGTTCGACCTGCACGAGAACGCGGTGGAGGACGCCCGCAAGGGACACCAGCGCGCGAAGCTCGAGCGGTACGGCGACACGCTCTTCCTGGTGCTCCGACCCGCGTGGTTCGACGTCACTGCCGAGACCGTCGAGTTCGGTGAGGTGCACCTGTTCGTCGGCGACCGGTTCGTGGTGAGCGTCCGGCACGCCGAGCGTCCCGACCTGGCGGCGCTCCGTGCCCGGGTCGAGGCCGACCCGGAGTTCCTCGCCCGGGGCTCCGAGGCCGTCACCGCCGCCGTGCTCGACGAGGTCGTCGACGGCTACGCCCCCGTGGTCGAGATCCTGCAGGACCACGTCGACGCCATCGAGGACCAGCTGTTCGCCGGGCAGGTCGACCCCGGCGTCTCGAAGCGGATCTACCAGCTCCTCAGCGAAGTGCTGGCCTTCCAGCGCGCCACGAAGCCGGTGCCCGCGATGGTGAAGGGGCTGCTCCGCGGCGCCGACAAGTACGGCGTCGACGACGAGGTCCAGCACCGCCTGCGGAACGTGCTCGACCACGCGCTGCGGGTCACCGAGCGGGTGGACTCGTTCCGGGCCCTGCTCGAGAACGCCCTGACGCTGCACGCGACCCTGGTGTCGCAGGAGCAGAACGAGGCGATGCGCCGCATGACCAGCGCCAGCCTCGCGCAGGGCGAGGAGAGCCGCCAGCTCGCACGCGCCGCGCACCGGCAGGGCGAGGAGGTCAAGAAGATCTCCTCGTGGGCGGCGATCCTCTTCGCCCCGGGACTCATCGCGGGGGTCTACGGGATGAACTTCGACCACATGCCCGAGCTCCACTGGCGGTACGGCTACCCGGTCGCGATCCTCGGGATGCTCGCCCTGATGGGCGTGCTCTGGGCGATCTTCCGCAAGCGCAACTGGCTCTAGACGGTCGCAGCGACGGACGGTCGCAGCGACGGACGGTCGCAGCGACGGACGGGAGGCGCGGTGCCAGCTGACACCGCGCCTCCCGTCCTCCGAGCGATCGCGTCGCACCCGTCAGCCGACGATGGCCGCCGTCCGCCGGTAGACCTCGTCGGTGTGCGCCGTCACGTCCGCGTGCACGGCACGCAGCGCGTCGTACACCGCCGCGGCCGACGGGTCCGGCGTGAAGCGGTCCCGCTCGACGACCATCGCCGCGGCCGCAGCCTCGAACGACGGGTGCACCCCGGTCGCGACCGCCGCGCAGATCGCCGCCCCGCGCCCTGCAGCACTGTCGCCCACCACACGGATGGTCGGCGCCTGGAACACGTCCGACATGATCTGCATCATCAGGTCGGACGACGAGCCACCGCCGGAGACGACCACCCGGCGGTACGCCGTCCCGAGCTCGGCGGCCATGGCATCCCCGCGGTCGCGCATCGTCATCGCGATGCCCTCGAGGATCGACCGGTACACGTGCGCCCGGCCCTGCCGTCCGTCGAACCCGAGGATCGAACCCTTCCGGAACGTCGCGTCGGCCGGCGCGAGCCAGTCCAGGACGGTCAGCAGCCCGTCCGAGCCCGCGGGGACATCGGCGGCCTCGCGGCCCAGTCGGTCCTCGGCGCGCTCGCCCGCCGCGTCGGCCGCTGCTGCGAAATCCGGCCCGAGCAGGTCGCGGAACCAGCTCACGGTCCACATGCCGCGACGGATGCCGCCGGACTCGTAGAGGTAGCGGCCCGGCTCCGAGCCGAAGTTCGTCCAGAAGTCGGACGCCCCGTCGATGTTCCGCTCGCCGACCGACATGCCTGCGATGTACGTGCCGAGCGACACGAGGAGCGTCGTCGGGTCGAGGAGTCCGCAGCCGAGGGCCTCCACGGCCTTGTCGTTGGCCGTCGCGACCACCGGCAGGCCGACCGGGAGGCCCGTGGCCGCCGCGGCCTCGGCCGTGACGGTGCCGAGGACCTCGCCCGGCGCGACGAGCTCGACCAGCTGGTCGCGTCGCATGCCGGTCGCGGCATACGCCGCTTCGTCCTCGCTCCACCGCCAGGTGTCGGTGTCGATCGGCCAGACTCCTTGGTAGTTCGCCGCGGTGTCCCGGAAGGCACCGGTGAGCCGGTGCGTGACGTACCCGGAGGACGTCGTGACGTACGCCACGTCGTCCTGCTCGGCGACGAAGGGCGCGCCGACGCGGGCGTCCATCCAGCTCAGGACCGGCTGGGCGAGTGACCCGTCGGCGCGGAGCACCGCCCGGCAGAACCGGATCGTGCAGAGGCCGACGCCGACGATCTCGGACGGGTCGCCCGGGAACGCCTCCATCGCGATCCGGCACGCCGCCGCGATCGAGTCCCAGAGGTCGTCGTCCGGGTGCTCGACCACTCCAGGTGCCGGCGTGTGGTTCGGCCGCAGCGGCACACGCCCCTCGGCGACGACCCCGCCCCGCTCGTCGAAGACCGTGACCTTCGACGACTGCGAGCCGTTGTCGATGCCGACGAGGTACCTGGTCATGCGCCGGTGCGCCCGCTCGTCGCGCGACCGAAGGTGGTGTCGGGGTCGGCCGCGGCCGGCTGGATCGCGCCCGGCTCCGGGAAGATCGTGCCCTTGTTCATGATGCCCTTCGGGTCGAACTGCGCCTTGAGTCCCTGCATGATCGCGAACGCCGAGCCGTGCTCCTCCTCGACCCAGGGGGTGCGGTACTTGCCGACACCGTGGTGGTGGACCATCGAGCCACCGTGGCGCAGCGCCTCCTCGACGATGATCGCGTTGAGGGGGATGTGGTACTTCTCGATCTCCTCCTCGGGCGAGCAGTCGATGCGGTAGTCGTACACGAAGTACATGTTCGTGCCGGTCTGGTAGCTGTGCGACGAGTGGCCGCCGAGCATCGTCAGGTCGCCGGCGTACGGGTACTCCTCGCGGATGCGGCGCATGACCGCGTCGTACACGTCGCCGACGGCCGACCAGTCCGCCGAGACCTCGGTCGTGTAGCCGAGCTGCCCGTCCCGCAGCATGACGGCCTTCTCGGCGTCGATCTTGTCCTGGCCCCAGTTGAGGTTGTCGAACCACGCCTCGATGAGCGCGGGGTCGACCTGCTCGTGCGGGTGCTGGGCGAGGACTCGCTCGATCTCCTCCGAGGTCGCACGGACGATGCCGGCGGGCCCCTCGGCGACGAAGACCACGACGCACTTGTCCTTCGAGAAGTGCGAGAAGTGCTGGTTGGCGTCCTCCGGCGAGTACAGCCGCACGACCGAGGGGTGGAAGCCGTTCGTGATGACCTCGCGCAGGATCGCGATGCCCGTGCGCATGTCGTCGACGAGTGCGCCGTGGAACTCGTTGTTCTCCGGCTGGTACCTGAAGAGCTTGACCGTGACCTCGGTGATGACGCAGAGCGCACCCTCGTTGCCGATGACCACGTGGCGGATGTCCGGGCCGGCCGAGCGGCGCGGGACGGCCTTGATGCGACGGACCTTCCCGCCGGGGAACACGGCCTCGAGCCCGACGACCATGTCCTCGATCGCGCCGTACAGGCTGGAGAACTGCCCGATCGAGCGGGTCGCGACGAGGCCGCCGTACTGGGCGAGCGGCTTCGACTGCGGCGAGTGGCCGGTGGTGAGGCCCTGCAGGCGGAGCTCGTCCTCGAGGCGCTGGAGCGGCACACCGGCCTGCACCGTGACCTGCATGTTCTCCGGGTCGATCTTCAGGACGGCGTCCATCCGCGAGCAGTCGAGCACGATCGTGTCGACGACGCTCGTCTCGAGGCCGCCCTCGGTGCCGGTGCGACCGGTGCGCGGGACGATGTTGACGAGGTTGTCGTCCGCGAACGCCAGGATCGCGGCAACGTCCTCGGTGGACTCGGCGTTGACGATCGCGACGGGGGTCGGGGCGTCGTGGATGCCGTGCACGGACTGGTACTTCTTGAACCGGTCGACGCTGGCGTCCTTGAGGTGCTGCTCGTCCGTGTCGATCTGTTCGGGGCGGACGATGCCGGCGAGACGCTGCAGGATCTCGGCCCGGTCGAGGGTGGCGATCGAGTCGATCATGGTGGTGAGCCCTTCGTTGGTGTGTTTCGTTGCTCTGGTCTGGTGGTCTGTGCCCTGGAGGCGCGTGGCGGCGCCGTCACGCGCTTCCTGTCCGTCGTCAGCGGACGAGGTACCCGCCGTCGACGGTGAGGGTGTGGCCGTTCACGTAGTCGGATGCGCGCGAGGCGAGGAAGACCGTCGCGCCCATGAGGTCGGCGACGTCGCCCCAGCGCCCGGCCGGGATGTGGTCGAGCACGCGCTGGTTCGTCTCCGGGTCCGACCGGGTCTGCTCGGTGATCTTCGTGGCGAAGTACCCGGGCGCGATCGCGTTCACCTGCACGTTGTGCTGCGCCAGCTCGTCGCAGTACGCCTTCGTGAAGCCGACGATCCCGTGCTTGGTCGCGGCGTACGCGGGCGACCACTGTCCGCCGAGGAACGCGAACAGCGACGCGATGTTGATGATCTTGCCCGCGCCCTGCGCGACGAAGTGCTTCGCGACGGCGTGCCCGAGGGCGAACGGCGCGGTGAGGTTCACGGCGATCATCGGGTCCCACTTCGCGCGGTCGAACGCCTCGACGTCGTCGAGCAGGCAGATGCCCGCCGAGTTGACGAGCACGTCGACCCCGCCGAGCTGCTCCGTGCACGCGTCGACGATGCGCGTCGGGGCGTCGGCGGCGGTGAGGTCGACCTCGAGGAACTCGTACCGGCGTCCCTCGCCCTCGACGAGCGCCCGGGTGGTGCCGTCGTCGTCGACCACGCTCGGCACGAACACGTCGGCGCCGGCCTTGGCGAGGGCGAGCGAGAACGCCTGGCCGAGGCCCGAGTTGCCGCCGGTGACGATCGCTCGCTTGCCAGCGAGCGAGAACAGGTCCATCGAGAAGTCGCGGATGTCCATGGGGTGAGGGGTCCTTTCGAGGTGGGTCAGGCGGCGACGACGACGTCGGGCGCCGGGCGGTTCCGCAGTTCGCGTGCACGGACGCGCATGGTGAGGGTGGTGAGCAGGAAGCCGAGGACGGCGGCGCCGAGGAGGACGGCGAACATGGTCGTGTAGCCGCCGCCCTGCGAGGGCACGCCGTTCGCCGGGTCGCCGACCCACCACGCGCCGAGGGCGGGGAGGAAGGCGTCCGGCAGGTAGGCGATGCCCGAGGCGAGCCCGATCACGCCGCCGCGCTGGGCGAGCGGGACCTCGACCTCGCCGATCTGCGCCCAGTAGATGCCGCGCGAGGTGAACACCGCGAGGCACATCACGATCATGAGCACGACGGCGATCCACACGAGGGCGGGGTCGTGCGGCAGGAGCAGGAAGCCCACGGCGCTGATCGCCGCGACGACGAACGCCCACCGGAGGAACGCCGGCGACGACTTCGTCCACCGGTCGACGAGCACGCCGCCGACCGGGCCGCCGACGATCTGGAACACGTACGTGCGGACGACGCCGATCGCCCCGAGGAGCACGACGGGCACCGCGAAGCCGTCCTGCAGCAGCGGCGTGAGGTAGCCGAGCAGCGTGTAGAAGCAGTACATCGCCATGATCGAGAAGCCGATGAGCCAGGTGTACTTGTTGCGGGCGGCGGCCCCGAGTTCCCGGAGCGACACGGCCTGGCGTCCGACCTGGCCGAGGGCGTCCCGGTCGGTGCGGACCACGACCAGGACGAGCACGGCGAACACCAGGCAGAGCACGCCGTAGATGCGCATCACCCAGAGGACCCCGCCCGTCTCGGCGATCGCGGCGGCGACGATGGCGGCGCCGACGAAGCCCACGACGGTCGACGTGATGCCGCGGACGCCCTCGAGCCAGCCGAAGAGCTTGCCCTGCTCGTCGGCGGTCCCGAGCATCGAGACGAGCTTCACGAGCGACGACCAGTACAGCCCCATGCCGAGGACGGCCATGAGCACGTGGGCGACCACGACGCCGGTCTCACCGGGCACCGTCGACAGCCAGAGGTCGACGATCCCCATCCCCGCGAGCGCGATCACGATGAGCACCTTCGGCGAGAAACGGTCGGCGAACCAGCCCCCGCAGAAGTACATGAGCACGGCGACGGCGCCGAAGACCGACGTGATCTCGCCGTAGCGCTGGATGGTGAGGTCGAGCGCGTGCGCGGTGTCCGCGAGGAACACGAACCGGATGTACGCGACCTGGAAGATCACGCCGCCGGTCATCGACAGGACGATGAAGCTCGTCAGTCTGCGGGCCTTGGTCAAGACCACTCCTTCGTGGTGGATGGGGTTCGGTGGACGCAAAAAAGAGAACAGCGACACCCCAGCGCTGGTGCGCTGCGGGTGTCGCTGTTCTCTGAGGTCTGGAGCGACTGCCGTCCTCGGGTGGACGGCCGATCTGCAGTTGTACGTTCCGGTACGGGCGATATGCCGGATACGACGTGAACCGTACCCCACCGGATCGGGAAACGACAACTCAGGTGGCGTGGATGCCGGAGGCGTGCATAATGATCTGGCTCGGAATGTGAACGTGCACATGGGCGTGCCACGGCCCCGGGCAGGAAACGAGTAGCAATGGCGTCGACGCGGGCACAGCAACCGCGGTCGCCCAGCATCCGCGACGTCGCGCGGGTTGCCGGTGTGTCCCACCAGACGGTGTCTCGGGTGCTCAACAACTCGGACGCGATCCGGGCCGAGACCCGCGACCGTGTCCTCGCGGCGATGGAGCAGCTGCAGTACCGGCCGAACCGTGCCGCACGGGCACTGGTCACCAGCCGGACGCGGACGATCGGTGTGCTCACCGCGCAGCGCTCGCACTACGGGCCGGCGGTGACGATGCAGGCGATCGAGGACGCCGCGGTCAGCCGCGGGTACTCCGTCACGACGGCCAACATCGCCGAGCCGACCGACACCGCCGTCCGCGACGGCCTCGGGCACCTGCTCGACCAGGACGTCGAGGGGATCGTGGTCATCGCGCCGCAGCAGCGGGTGTTCGACCTCATCGAGGAGCTCGGGATCCGGACGCCGTACGTCACGATGCGCTCGAGCGTCGGCGAGGACCCGACCGCGCTCTGGGTCGACCAGATGGAGGGCGCCCGGCTCGCGACGGCGCACCTGCTCGACCTCGGGCACGAGTACGTCCGGCACATCGCCGGACCGCAGGACTGGATCGAGGCAGACGCCCGGATGCAGGGCTTCCTGCGCGAGATGTCCGACCGCGACATGCCCGTCGTCCCGCCGATCCTGGGCGACTGGTCCGCCGACTTCGGGTACCACGCCGGCCGGGAGCTCCTGCGCTGGCGGGACTGCACCGCGATCTTCTGCTCGAACGACGCGATGGCGCTCGGGGTGGTGCACGCCGCACGCTCGTACGGCCTCGACGTCCCGGGGGACCTGTCGGTGGTGGGCTACGACGACATCCCCGAGGCGAAGCACTTCTGGCCGCCGCTCACGACCGTGCAGGTGGACTTCGCCGAACTCGGCCGACGGTGCGTGGACCTGCTCCTGCCCGGCGACGACGACGCCGTCCTCCGGCCGATCGACATCGTGCCCCAGCTCGTGGTGCGCGGCTCCACGGGCGCCCCGCGCAAGCGCTGAGCGCGGCGCGGGCGCCGCCGTGCCGCCCTTCGTGAGCAGAAATGGTCGGGTCGGGCAACGCGACCCGACCATTCCTGCTCACGATGCGGAGCGGGCGCGGCCCCGCGGGGCGGGCGCGGCCCCGCGGGGCGGGCGCGCCCGTGCGGGGCGGGCACGGCCGTGCGGGGCGGGCGCGGCCGCGCGGGGTGGGCGCGCCCGTGCGCGGACGGGAGGCGCGGGGCGGCGCCGACCCGCGCCTCCAGGCCGTCATCGACCCACCCGGGTACCCCAACGCGGGGGACGTGCGGTGCCCGGTTCCGCCAGATCACGCGGCCCGTTACACAAACGCGACCAAACCGAATTGACAGGCGCGCCGATCGCGTGCGTAGTATTACCTCCGTTCCGCCGATGTGAACGGTCACATGACCGTCACGACGCGGGACTCCGGACGCGACAACGAAGTCCACACAGGCCTCCTGTGCCCTTCGTCGCCGCTCGCAGAACCACCCGAAGGACTGCCGCATCGCAGCGGCAGAAGGAGATGCACCGTGGCGTCAACCCCGATCGACACCGGCCTCGAGACCCGGTCGATCACCGCACCCGAGACGATCCTCGAGATGCGCTCGATCACCAAGGAGTTCCCTGGTGTGAAGGCGCTGTCCGACGTCTCGCTCAGCGTCCGTGCCGGCGAGATCCACGCGATCTGCGGCGAGAACGGCGCCGGCAAGTCGACCCTCATGAAGGTCCTGTCCGGCGTCTACCCGTACGGCACCTACGACGGCGAGATCGTCTTCGAGGGCGAAGAGGTCCGGTTCAAGGACATCAAGCAGTCCGAGCAGTCCGGCATCGTGATCATCCACCAGGAGCTCGCGCTGATCCCGGAGCTCTCGATCACCGAGAACCTGTTCCTCGGCAACGAGCCGGGCAAGTTCGGCGTCATCGACTGGACGAGCGCTCAGCTCCGTGCACAGGACCTGCTCGCCCGCGTCGGCCTCGCCGACGACCCGGACACGCAGATCAAGAACATCGGCGTCGGCAAGCAGCAGCTCGTCGAGATCGCCAAGGCCCTGCACAAGGACGTCAAGCTCCTCATCCTCGACGAGCCGACCGCGGCGCTCAACGAGAACGACTCGCAGCATCTCCTCGACCTCATCGTCGGGCTGAAGGCCAAGGGCATCTCGAGCATCATCATCAGCCACAAGCTGAACGAGATCGAGCAGATCGCCGACGAGATCACGATCATCCGCGACGGCAAGACCATCGAGACGCTGAACGTCAAGGGCGACGGCGTCAACGAGGACCGCATCATCCGCGGCATGGTCGGCCGCTCGCTCGAGAGCCGCTTCCCGGACCGCACCCCGAAGATCGGCGAGACCTTCTTCGAGGTCCGCGACTGGACCGTCCAGCACCCGCTCGACTCCTCGCGCCTGGTCTGCAAGGGCTCGAACTTCCACGTGAAGCGCGGCGAGATCGTCGGCTTCGCGGGTCTGATGGGCGCCGGCCGCACCGAGCTCGCGATGAGCATCTTCGGCCGCTCCTACGGCACGTGGCTCGGCGGGCAGATCATCAAGGACGGCGAGGAGATCAAGGTCACCAACGTCCAGCAGGCGATCGAGCACGGCATCGGCTACGTCTCCGAGGACCGCAAGGCGCTCGGCCTCAACCTGCTCGACACGGTCAAGCGATCGACCGTCGCGGCCGACCTGCAGAAGATCTCGAAGGCCGGCGTCGTGGACTCCCTCGAGGAGTACAACGTCGCCGAGAAGTACCGGAAGCTGCTCCGCACGAAGGTGCCGACCGTCGAGGAGAACGTCGGCAAGCTCTCCGGCGGCAACCAGCAGAAGGTCGTCCTGTCGAAGTGGATGTTCACCGACCCGGACATCCTCATCCTCGACGAACCGACCCGCGGCATCGACGTGGGCGCCAAGTTCGAGATCTACGGCATCATCCAGCAGCTCGCAGCCGAGGGGAAGGGCATCATCCTCATCTCCTCCGAGCTCCCCGAACTCCTCGGCCTCTCCGACCGGATCTACACGATCTTCGAGGGCCAGATCACGGCCGACATCCCCTCGGAACAGGCCGATCCAGAAACGCTCATGCGCAGCATGACCTCCGCGCGGAAGGGCGCTCTCGTCTCATGAAGAACCTGAAACTGCTGTTCGGCAAGGGCAACAGCATCGGCCAGTACGGCATGATCATCGCGTTGATCGCGATCGTGATCTTCTTCTCGATCACGACCAAGGGCCTGATCCTCGAGCCGACGAACGTCATCAACCTGTTCCTGCAGTACTCCTACATCCTCATCCTCGCGCTGGGGATGGTGATGGTGATCATCGCCGGCCACATCGACCTGTCGGTCGGTTCGGTCGCGGCGTTCGTCGGCATCATCGTCGCGCAGTCGATGTCCGTGTGGCACTGGCCGGCATGGGCCGCGATCATCCTCGGCCTCGCCGTCGGCGCCCTCGTCGGTGCCTGGCAGGGCTTCTGGGTGGCGTTCGTCCGGGTCCCCGCGTTCATCGTGACGCTGGCCGGTCAGCTCATCTTCCGCGGTGCGAACCAGATCATCGGCCAGTCGACCTCGGTGCCGACCCCGGACTCGTACAACGCCATCGGCGCTGGCTACCTCGGCGACTTCGGCCCGGACTTCGGGTACTCGAACGGCACGCTGCTCATCGGTCTGGCCACGATCATCGCCCTGATCGTCATCGAGGCCCGCGGCCGCTCCCGCCGCAAGAAGATGCAGGCCGAGGTCCCGCCGCTGTGGGTATCGATCGTCCGCACGGGCGTCCTCGTCGCCGTCACGCTCGTCGCGACCTACCTGTTCGGCGCCGGCCCCGTCGGTACCTCGATCCCGATCGTCGCGATCATCCTCGGTGTCCTCACGATCATCTACGGCTTCATCACGAAGAACACGATCTTCGGTCGCCAGGTCTACGCGGTCGGCGGCAACGCGAGCGCCGCGGTGCTCTCCGGTGTCAGCGCCCGCAAGGTCAACTTCTTCGTCATGGCGAACATGTCCGTGCTCGCCGCGGTCGCCGGCATGGTGTTCGTCGGCTACTCGAACGCCTCGGGTCCGGCTGACGGCACCGGCTGGGAGCTCGACGCGATCGCCGCCGTGTTCGTCGGTGGCGCCGCGGTCGCGGGTGGCATCGGCACGATCTCCGGGTCGATCATCGGTGGCCTCGTGATGGCGCTCCTGTCGAACGGCCTCCAGCTCATGGGCATCGAGTCGAACAAGGTGCAGATCATCCGTGGTCTCGTCCTCCTCGTCGCGGTCGCCTTCGACGTCTACTCGAAGTCCCAGGGCCGCCCGTCGCTCATCGGCGGCATGATGCGGCAGTTCCAGAAGAAGGACACCGAGCAGAACACGGTGGCAGCCCAGCAGCCGCAGTCCATCCAGGACCAGCCGGACAAGGTCAACACCCAGTAAAGACGTGGCGCCCCGGGCTCCCGGGGCGCTCGAACCCCTCACCACAGCACCACCCCTCAACGAAGAGAAAGCACTCACATGCGCAAGAAGCTCATCGCCGGCATCGGCCTGGCGCTCGTCGCGGGCCTCGCCCTCAGCGGCTGCTCGGCCCGCGGCACCTCCGGCTCGGACTCGGGCTCGAGCACCGAGATCAAGAAGGGCGACCTCATCGGTGTCGCCCTGCCGGCCAAGACCTCGCAGAACTGGGTGCTCGCGGGCGCCGCGTTCGAGAAGTCGATCGAGGACGCCGGCTTCAAGGCCGACATCCAGTACGCCAACGCCGGCAACCCCGTCCCGGACCAGCAGTCGCAGATCTCGGGCATGGTCACCAAGGGCGCCAAGGTCGTCATCATCGGTGCCGCCGACGGTTCGCAGCTCGGCTCGCAGGTCAAGGCCGCCAAGGCGAAGGGCGTCACCGTCATCGCCTGGGACCGCAACATCCTGAACACCAAGAACGTCGACTACTACGTGGCGTTCAACAACTACAAGGTCGGCCAGCTGCAGGCGCAGGCACTCCTCGACGGCCTCAAGGCCGAGAAGGGTGACGGCCCCTACAACATCGAGCTCTTCGCCGGTTCGGCGGACGACGCGAACGCCACCGTGTTCTTCAACGGTGCGATGAACGTCCTCGAGCCGAAGATCAAGGACGGCACCGTCAAGGTCACGTCCGGCCAGGAGACCTTCCAGAAGGTCCAGACCAAGGGCTGGCTCGCGCAGAACGCCCAGTCCCGCATGACGGACCTCCTGTCGCAGTACTACTCGGGTGACACCAAGCTCGACGGCGTCCTGTCGCCGAACGACACCCTCGCCCGTGCGATCCTGACCGCGACGAAGGCCGCCGGCAAGCCGAACCCGGTCGTCACCGGCCAGGACTCGGAGACCGCGTCGATCCCGCTCATCATGCAGGGCACGCAGTACTCGACGATCTACAAGAACACCACCGAGGAGGCGCAGGCCGCCATCGACCTGGTGTCCGACCTCTCGAAGGGCAACAAGCCCGACACCAAGATCGACAAGACGAACAACTACAACGGCGTCAAGACGGTCCCGGCGATCGAGCTCACCCCGGTCCTCGTGACCAAGGAGAACGCGGTCGAGGCCTACAAGGGCAACGACACCCTCGAGGCACTCGCCAAGAAGGGCTGATCTCCCCGATCACACGACGACGGCCCCGTCTCGCTCCGGCGAGACGGGGCCGTCTCGCGTTCGCGGCGGGGGCACGGTCGGACGGGAGGCGCGGGCTGGGGCCGACCCGCGCCTCCCGTCCGTCACTGCGGCAGGTCCACTGCCCCTGCCGCGCCCCGACGGTCACCGCGCGCTGCGTGCGCGGCGCGCAGGCGGTGGACCGCCTCGCAGAGCGATGGCACGTCCACCCGGGCCGTCCCGAACACCACGGCCGGCGTCGTGTCGAAGTACCGCCGGGTGAGGCGTTCGCCGAGGAGCGACACCCGCGACCACGGGATGCTCGGCTCGGTCGACGTCACCGCGCTCGGGAGCATCCGGACCGCCTCGCCGATCTCGACCAGTCGCATCCGGACCGCGTCGTACACGAGGCCCTCCGGCAGGGCGTCGTCGTCGACGTAGGCACGGATCACCCCGCACGCACGGATCACGTCGTCGAGCCGGTCCCCGACGTCGCGGCTCACAGCGGCACCGCGTCCCGGACGGCGTCGGCGCCCATGCCGGCGGCGTCCACCACGTCCACCCGCACGCCGAGGAGCTGCTCCGCCTCGTCCTGGATCCGCATGAGCGCGAAGATGCCGAGCCCGGGATCGAGGTCCACCATCAGGTCGACGTCGCTCGCCGGGCCGTCCTCGCCCCGGGCCACGCTGCCGAAGAGCCGGGGGTTGCGGCCACCGAGGCGCTGCACGATCGCGACGAGTTCCCGCCGTGCGGCCATCACCCGTTCGCGGAGGGGCGGCGGTTCCTCGACGGGGTGCAGGTCGATCGCGGCCGTGAACCCCGCTGCGAGCAGGAGCCGCTGCAGTGCGGCGAGGGACGGCTCGCGGCGTCCGTTCTCGTAGGTGCTGATGACGCTCTGCGTGACGCCGGCGCGGTCGGCGAGCTGCACCTGGGTGAGTTCGGCGCGGAGGCGGGCGTCCCGGATGAGCCCGGCTGCCGACACTGGCGGCGCGGGTCGTGGGAGTACTGCGGACATGCGGCCACGATACACAGAATGCGACATTTCTTTACGCACATCCTGCGGTTCGGAGTGCCGCGTCCAGAAGATTGCGACGGGCGATATCGCGGGCCGCGTTATGCCGAATACAAGTTTTTCCATTCGACGTCCGCTTTGCTTGTACGATCACGCCATGGACGTCGTGCGAGGCCTCGAGTTGCTCGAGTTGCTCGAGACAGTTGTGCCCGACCTGGACCTCTCCGTCCGTGCGACCTCGTCACGGACCGCCACTCTGACGTCTCGGCAGGGACTCCGCCACGTGCTCATCCGGGCGCTCGACACCCCTCCGACCCCGGCGCGCGTGATGCGTGAGCTGGGCACTCTCGGCCGAGGCGCGATGGCGGCTGAAGCGCTGCTGTACGTCGTTCCACGATCGACCGCCTCCCTCCGCGCGATCGCGCTCGCTGACCCGCGGGTGATCGTCGCGGCCGTCGACCAAGGTGCCGTACTGATCGACGGCACCGAGTGGTCGCGGACGCCCGTTCCGGCCCCGGTTCGTGGCTCACGCGGCCGCACGCCCTGGGGACGGTTCGCGCTGATGCGAGCGCTCGTGCGCACCGGCGCTCCGCGAACACAGTCCGAACTCGCGAGCGAGACGGGCGTCACCCAGCAGGCGATCGCGCTCGCCCTGCCCGCGTTGCACAGCCTCGGCGTGGAGCGAACGGCCGGAGGATGGGTCGGTCGTGATGCCTCAGCACTGTGGGACGAGTTCCTGTCGGCGTACCCGGGCCCGTCGGGGGTACGCAGACGCTGGACGAGCGTGGCCGCGCTCGACCTCCAGCGGCAGCGGGCAGTCGAGGCAGCGCGCTCCGAGTCACGTCCGGTGCTCGTCTCCGGCGACTCGGCCGCCGACACCCTCGCGCCGGTTCGTCGCCCGGTCGTCGCGGTCCTCTACAGCGAGGCCGACCTCGACCTCGCGGCACGCTTCACCACGGCACCACTCGGTGACGAGACGCTCGCGGTGGTCGTCCCCGCAGATCCCACCGTCTTCGCGACCGCTCGAGCCTGGGACCCGCACGGCGCACCGACGCTCACGGATCCGCTGGTCACGGCATGGGAGGTCGCCAACTCCCGGGGTCCCGACCGCGACGACGCGGTCTTGGCACTGCGCCGCGTCACGCTCGACGGGCGGGACGAACGGTGATCCGTGTGAGCGTGGTGGTCCCGTGCACCTCGGTCGCCGACGAACTCGCTTTCGCCTCGCTCGGTGACGCAGTACGCGCGATCGCCGATCGCAGCGCCGCGCGCATCGTCGGAGGCCACATGGTCGGACTGCTCCTGACAGCGTTCCCGGTGGAGGGACTCGCGGCGCGGCGGACCGTCGACGCTGACGCGGGCGTGAGCACTGAGATCGCCGCCCGCGGTGACGTGGTCGACAGGCTGCTCGCCGACGGGTACCGGGCAACCGCCGGAAACCGGTTCGAGCGGGACGGCCGAACGATCGACCTGCTCGTGGAGTCGCTCGACGGACGCTTTCGCCCACGGCACCTCGGCGGGCGGCACTTCGACGCGAGTCCCGGCCTCGACGTCGTCCTCGCACAGGACCCGATCGAGGTCGACACGACCGTGGTCGACACCCACGGTCGCGAAGAGCGCTTCGTGGTCCGGGTCCCGACCGTCGAGATGGCGACGATCCTCAAGACGTACGCCTGGGCTTCGCGCCGCTCCACGAAGGACCTCGCAGACCTCGGGCACCTGCTGGAGATCCGTCATGCACACGGTGCCGACGCCGTCGGCGGGTGGGCCCTCGACACCGAACCGGTGAGCGGGCGCCGGCTGGACACCGCACGAACACTCCGGAGCATCAGGCCGGCCGATGCACGATTCGCGGACTCCGGGATCGCCGGGCCACGCTTCGTCGCGCTGATCAGGGAGTACATCGCGGTGGTCTGACGTCCGACGTCCACCCGGGTGCCGGTCAGGAGCGGCGGGAGACGTCCGTCCGCAGGAAGTTCTGCGCCGAGCGCGACGGCGTCGGACCGCGCTGCCCCTGGTACCGCGACTGGTACTCGGCGGAGCCGTACGGCTTGTCGGCCGGGCTCGACAGCTGGAAGAAGCAGAGCTGGCCGATCTTCATGCCCGGCCAGAGCTTGATCGGCAGGGTCGCCACGTTCGAGAGCTCGAGGGTCACGTGCCCGGAGAAGCCCGGGTCGATGAAGCCCGCCGTGGAGTGGGTGAGGAGGCCGAGGCGCCCGAGCGAGCTCTTGCCCTCGAGCCGTGCGGCGATGTCGTCGGGCAGCGTGACGACCTCGTACGTCGAGCCGAGCACGAACTCCCCCGGGTGCAGGACGAACGCCTCGTCCGGGTCGGTCTCGACCAGCCGGGTCAGGTCGGGTTGGTCGACCGCCGGGTCGATGTGCGGGTACTTGTGGTTGTCGAACAACCGGAAGAACTTGTCGAGCCGGACGTCGATGCTCGACGGCTGGACGAGCGAGGCGTCGTACGGGTCGAGGCCGATCCGGCCCTCGGCCAGCTGGGCGGTGATGTCGCGGTCGGAGAGCAGCACGCGACGAGCCTAGCGGCAGCGGAACGGCACCGGTAAGCTGCGAGGCTGCCCAGCGTCGGGCGGCGTCACACGGCCAGGAGGAACCGACATGACCGCGTACACCGTGCACGAACTCGACGTGCCCGCCACCATGGACGACGACGCCGCGACGGTGCAGGCCTTCCGCGACTGGGTCCGCGTACAGAACGCCGCCGAGGTCGCCGTCACCCGGTTGCCCGAGATCCTCTGGACGCCCGAGGAACAGCTGCCGTACCTGCTCGACCCCGAGGCACCGAGCCGCCTCTTCGTCGTGCGCGATCCCGACGGCGACGTCGTGGCGGCCGGCTCCTACGACACCAAGCAGGCACCGGGGACCCCGAACTGCTGGATCGCGGTCGCCGTCGCGCCGGACCACCAGCGGCGGGGCATCGGCACGCTGCTGGCCGAGCACCTCGAGGGCATCGCCCGCGAGGACGGTCGCACGCAGTGGAAGACGTACGCGGTGTCACGGCAGGTCGGACCGGCGTCCGGACCGGGGTACCTCGTCCCGCCCACCGGCCACGGCGCCGTGCCCGAGGACGAAGCCGGCGCACGGTTCCTCACCGGGCGCGGCTGGCGCTTCGGGCAGGTCAACCGGATCAGTCGCCTGGCGCTGCCGGCCGACCACTCCGTGGTGCGCGAGCTCCACGACCGGGCAGCAGCGGCCGCCGGGCCCGACTACCGGGTGCACGCGTGGGCCGGGCCGACGCCGGAGCAGTGGCTCGACGGCATCGCGCTGCTCGAGACCCGGATGAGCACCGACGCTCCCGAGGGCGACATGGAGGAGCCGGAGGACGTCTGGACGCGCGAGCGCCTGCAGGAGCACGAGGCGCAGCTGCAACGCTCGCCGCGCACGATGGTCACGGTCGCTGTCGAACACCTCCCGACCACCACCTTGGCCGGTTTCACGCAGCTGGCAGTACCGGACGCGGTGCACCAGCCGGTCATGCAGGGCGACACCCTCGTGCTGCGTGAGCACCGCGGGCACCGGCTCGGCTGGCTGCTCAAGGTGGCCGGGATCGAACGCGTCGAGCAGGACTTCCCGGGGCGACCCTCGATCATCACGTTCAACGCCGAGGAGAACCGCCCGATGCTCGACGTCAACGAGGCCGTGGGGTTCGTGGGCGTCGGGAGCGAGGGCATCTGGGAGCGCCGCGTCTGACGACGCGACCGGTCGGTGCGCCCGGGCGCACCGACCGGTCGTCGTGCCGACGCTGACGTCAGCCGGCGACCTCGTAGGAGGTGCCGTCCACCAGGGTCACCGTCGCGGCGTACCCGGAGCCGTTCCCGTCCTCGTCGACCTCGAAGTCGTGCCCGCGGAACCCGACGATCCAGTAGCCGTCGGTGCCGATCGTCGCCGTGACGTCGTCGCCCGCGAGCGTGTGGAAGACGACCCGCTCGACGTCCGACCCGACCCGGCCGAACGCCTCCGCCACCTTGGCGTCGGTCCAGTTCCCACCGCTCTCGAGTGAGAACTCCCCCGGCTCGACCGGCGTCGAGGGGATCGTCCACTCACCGCCGACCACGCCGCTCGGCATGGTGTACCGCTCGAAGACCCGGTCCCCGTCCCGGAGGATCTCGAGTGCGTGCGCGTCGACGTGCGCTCGCGCGATCACCTCGACGCCGTCGACCTGCCGCTCGGAGGACGTCACCGCGGTGACCAGCGGTGAGGCCGAGGCCGGACCGACCACGGTCGAGAACGCGAACGTCCCGCCGACGACCGCCGCGACGATGCCCGCGGAGCGGAGGTGCTTGTTGATCTGCATGGTGTTTCCCTTCGTCCGCCGGGTGCCCCTGCACCCGGTCGACACCATCGTTGCGAAATGTGGTGTTCTGGACATCAGCCCGATGACCGAAGACGCTCAGCCGACAGGACCAACGCACGCCGCGCCTCCAGGCCCACACGCCTACGATTGGACGGTCATGACCGTCACGTCACCCGAAACCCAGCCAGGAGGCGCGGCGCCGGAATCGGCGCCCGTCACCGCGCGCACGTCCACCGTCGCGACGGTCCTCGTCGTCGCCGTCCCGCTCGCGGTGGCGTGCTCGATCCTCGGGATGACGCTCACCGGCGCCTTCACCGCGAACCAGCAACTGGTGTCCGCCGGCGACCTCGTCGAGTACGGGCTGCCCGTCGCGCGCGTGGTGCACGACACCATGGCGGCACTGACGATCGGCCTGCTCGTCGTCGCGGCGTTCGCGCTCCCGGCGCAGAAGAAGGACCACCGGGCGATGTCGAGCGTGCAGCACCGCGCCGCGCGCTGGGCGGCGGCGACGGGTTCGGTGTGGTTCCTCGCGGCCGTGGTGAGCATCGTGCTGACGGGGGCGAACACCCTCGGCGTCCCGCTGACGAACCCGGTGTTCGCGCGGAACTTCACCCTCTTCGCGTTCCAGGTCGAGATCGGGCAGGCGCTCGTGGTGTCGGCCGTGGCGATCCTCGTCGCGACCGTGGTCGCCGCGTTCGCCACCCGGGTGACGACGCTCGCGGTGGCGACGGTCGCCGGGCTGTTCGCGCTGCTGCCGCTCGCACTGTCCGGGCACGCGGCCGGGTCGCTCGAGCACGCCAACGCGGTGAACTCGCTCGCGGTCCACCTCGTCGCCGTCTGCGTCTGGGCCGGTGGGCTCGTCGCCGTGCTCGTCCTGCGCACCCGGACGAAGGGCGCCACCGGGCGGGTCGTGTCGCGGTACTCGACGCTCGCGGGGTGGGCGTTCGCCGCGGTCGCGTTCTCGGGCATCGTGAACGCGTCGCTCCGCCTGACCGGCCCGCTCGACCTGTTCACGACGACCTACGGGTGGCTCATCACGGTCAAGGCCGCCATCCTCGTGCTGCTCGGGCTCGCCGGGGTCGTCCAACGGCGGCGGCTCGTGCCGGGGCTCCTCCGCGCGCCGCTCGACCGCCGGGTGTTCGTGCGGTTCGCCCTCGCCGAGATCGTGTTCATGGCGATCGCCATCGGGGTCTCCGTCGCTGTCTCCCGCTCGCAGCCGCCGATCCCGCAGACGCCGGAGACCGGGGACGACACCCGCTCCGGACTCATCGGGTTCCCGTACCCGCCCGCGCAGACCGTGCAGACCTACCTGACCCAGTGGCACATCGACTGGGTGTGGCTGGCGCTCGCGGTGGTCGGGGCCGGCTGGTACTTGCTCGCCGTCCGGAAGCTCCGGAAGCGCGGGGACAAGTGGCCCGTCGGACGCACGGTCGCGTGGCTGCTCGGGTGCGCGCTGTTCATCTGGACGACCTCGGCGGGGCCGGCGGTCTACGGGATGATCCACTTCTCGTCGCACATGCTCCAGCACATGCTGCTCATGATGTTCGTGCCCCTGCCGCTCGTGCTCGGCGGGCCGGTGCTGCTCGCGCTGCGGACCCTGCCGGTGCGGAACGACGGCTCACGCGGGGCCCGTGAGTGGCTCATGCTCTTCACGCACTCGCGGTACATGCAGTTCCTCGCGAAGCCGGCCGTCGCCGGGGTGATCTTCGCCGGGTCCCTCGTCGTGTTCTACTTCACGCCCGCGTACGAGTACGCCATGCAGTCGCACGAGTGGCACGTGGCGATGATCGTGCACTTCGTGTTCAGCGGGTACCTGTTCTTCTGGGTGTTCGTCGGCGTCGACCCGGGTCCGAAGCGACCGCAGTACCCGATCCTCATCATCGCCCTGCTCGCGACCCTGGCGTTCCACGCGTTCTTCGGCGTCGCGGTCATGACGTCGGAGTCGGTCTTCGCGATCGACTGGTTCCACGCGCTCGGGCAGACGAACGACGCCGCACTCCTGGCCGACCAGCACACCGGCGGCGGGATCGCGTGGGGTGCGTCCGAGCTGCCGATGGTGTTCGTCGCGCTGCTCGTCGTGCGCAACTGGGTCAGGTCGGACACCCGTGACGCGAAGCGCCTCGACCGCAAGGCGGAGCGGGACGGGGACGCGGACCTCAAGGCGTACAACGAGCGCCTCGCCGCGATGCACGACCGCGACTGACGGGGCGTGGCGCGCGCGGCGTGGCGTCCGCGGCGTGGCGCCCGCTCAGTCGCCGTGGACGATGCAGACCGCGTCGAGGTCCATCGCGGCCTCGAGCGCGGCGGAGATCCCGGACTCGCCGTCCGCCCCCTCGGGCGTCACGGTGTCCACCCACCACAGCGGCGTCGACAGCGTCGGGGCGTCCGGCAGGATCCGCTCGACCTCGTCGAGGGCGTCCACGCGCCGCACCGCGAGCACCGTGATCACGGGGTGCGTGGCGTCCCGGCAGACCTGCATCATCGGGCCGTCGTCGAGCGCCCGGACACCCCAGGACTCGTCGTGCAGGAGCAGTGCCTCGGCGACGTCACGCGTCTCCACCGGCCCGCGGCAGAGCAGGGTGACGTCACGGGGCACGGTGACCGCCGAACACGTGCGAACCGTCCCCGACGTGGCCGTCCAGCGTGCCCTCGTCGTGCGCCGGGTCGAGCGGGGCACCACCGACGAGCTGCAGGAACCGGTCCTCGTCGATGCGATCGAGGAACGCTTCGAGCGCTTCCCAGCCGTCGTCGAATCGCACGACGAGACCGCCGCCGCCGAACGTCGAGGTGGTCGTGCGCGGCGGGGGCCACACGCCGTCCCGGTCGAGGAACTCGGTCGCCTCGGGCCCGACCACGACCGCCAGCGGCGCGGGTTCGCCATGCGAGACGGCACGGACGAGGTGGTCGGCGTCGCCACGACGCTGCATCACCACACCGAAGACGGGTTCGACGTCCTCGGCGACGCGGTGCACGGCGTCGAGGAGCCGCGGCGCGAGCGTCTGGTCGGCGCCGTCCTCGGGGATCGTGAGCACGGCGGACATCGTCTCGACGACCACGCCGTCGAGCAGGTGCGCGGTCATCGTCGCCGAGAAGCCCTCGCCAACGGCGTACGACGTCGACACCGCCGGGGCCTCGTGCTTGGCGTACTGCGTGACGACCCAGCGGTCCCACGGCACGGTGAGCGGTTCGGCGGTGCCCCAGCGCGTCGGACAGGTGCCGACCGTCTCGCAGAGGGCCTCGATCGCGGACCCGATGTCGATCGCGCGTTCGGCGTGGTGGCGCAGCGTGAGGTCGATGCTGATCTGCCGCACCGAGTCGCGCGCGACGGGGTGTTCCGGCGAGGGGGTACCGACGAGCTCGGGGCCGCGGTGCACGAAGTCCTCGATGCGGGAGGCTGCGACGCCGGTCCGTCCGTCGCGGAGCGTGCCGTCGGGATCGGTGACGGCCCACGCGGCCCCGTACGCGCCGAGGGCGTGCCGGAGCGCCGGTGTGAGCGCGGAGCCGGGCCCGGTGCGGAGGACGACGAAGCGTCCGGACTCGGATGCCCGACGGAGCAGGGAGGCGAGCGCCTCGGTCAGCCACACCACCGGCGAGGCCGAGTCGACCACGATCGCGGGGCCGACCACGTCGTCGATGAGGGGATGTCTGACCATCCGGGTCCTCCTCGGGTTCGCGGGTCGCTCGATCCACCTGGACGGTACACACGGGGGCGACACCTGTCCGTCAGACGGACCGGCTCACAGCGGAGACACGGGTCCGGCCAGGAGGCGCGGTGCGGGTCGGCAGCGCCACGCTCGGCGGGCACTCGGCTGGCGTCCAGCGCAGAATCCGCTAGGCTTGCGACGTCCCGCTGAGCGGGGTGCGCGAGTGTAGTTCAATGGTAGAACTCCAGCTTCCCAAGCTGGTAGCGCGGGTTCGATTCCCGTCACTCGCTCCGACACGAAGGGCCGCCCGACCGGGCGGCCCTTCTGCGTGTGGCCCCGGAGCGTGCCGGCACCGTCCAGGACCGCACGCGAGAGTGCTGCCATGCGCGCCACCGCCCCACTCGTCGCCGGCATCGTCGCCGCACTCGCCCTGACCGGCTGCAGCGGAGGGAGCCCGAGCAGCACCGCGACGGCACCGTCACCGACGCGCACCCCCACGTCCTCGCCGACGCTGACCATCACCGCCGCCGACCGGGCTGCCGTCGCCCGCACCCTCGCCGACCTCGAGCGGGAGTACGACGCCACGGTCGGCGTCGTCGCGACCGACACCACCACCGGCGAGACCGTCGCGTACAACGGCGACCGCCGCTTCGGCTACGCGTCGACCCTCAAGGCGTTCGCGGCGGCGCAGTTCCTCCGCGCGGTGCACGGTGCCGACCGGGACGAGCGGGTGCGCTGGAGTGCGGCGGACGCCGCCGCCGCCGGCCACTCCCCCGTCACGAGCGAGCACGTCGCAGACGGCCTGACGGTCGCCCAGCTCGCCGAGGCCGCGGTCCGGCAGAGCGACAACCTGGCCCTGAACCTCGTCCTCGACCGCATCGGAGGCCCCGCGGGGCTCGACCGAGCACTGGCGGAGCTCGGGGACCGCACCACCGAGGTCGTGCACGACGAACCGGCCCTCAACACGATCGAGCCCGGCAGCACCGAGGACACCACGACCCCGGCGGCGTTCGCGGCGACGCTCGCCACGGTGCTCGACGGCCAGACGCTCGGGCGCTCCGACACCGCACTGCTCGAGCACTGGATGAGCGGCAACGCGACCGGCGACACCCTCGTCCGCGCAGGCGCTCCCGACGGCTGGACGGTGGTCGACAAGTCCGGCGGCGCGGACGGCATCCGGAACGACGTCGCACGCGTGACCCGGCCGGACGGCGGCCCGATCGTGATCGCCGTCCTCACGACCCGCAACGCCCCCGACACCGCCTACGACGACGCCCTCGTCGCACGGTCCGCCGCGGCGGTGCTCGACGCGTTCGACGGCTGACGGCCGCCCGGCGTCACACGGCGTCATGCACGACACCTGTCGGGGACGCCGGGCAACTACGATCTGGTCATGTCCTCCCCCGACTCCCCCACGGTCGTCGTCGGCGCCGGCATCATCGGTCTGAGCACCGCGTGGCACCTCGCCGACCTCGGGCAGCGCGTCGTCCTCGTCGACAGCGGCCCCGCCGCCGGTGGCACGACGACCGCGGGCGCCGGGTTCGTGGGCCAGTGGGCAGCCGGGTACGCCTGGTACTGGAACGAGTCCGAACGCGACGTCGAGCAGTACGGCATCGACTTCTACCGGCGGCTGGCCGAGTCCGGTCACGGTCCGACGGGCTACCGCCGCAACGGGAACGTCTGGCTGACGGTCACCGAACAGGGCCGCACGGACCACATCCCGCCGTTCGAGGACCACCCGCTGCGCCCGGCCGGTGCACGGACGCTCACCCCGGCGGAGGCGGCCGACCTCGTCCCCGGACTCGACCCGTCCGCCGTGACGGCCGGATTCCTGCACCCGGACGGCATCCAGATCAGCGCGCCCGACACGGCCGCCGCGCTGGTCAGTGCGCTGCGTGCGAAGGGCGTCGAGATCCGCGAGCACACCGCGGTCGCGGGCCTGGAGGCGCGGGACGGCTCCGTCACGGGCGTCCGGACCGCGGGCGGCGAGGTCATCGACGCCGCGCGGGTCGTCCTCGCCGCCGGCAGCTGGACGAACGCCCTGCTCGCGCCCCTCGGTCGCGAGCTCCCGACGGTGCGCGTGGTCGCGAGCCGCCTCGTGACGAAGCCGTTCGGCCTGCCGAGCACGCTGCCGACCCTGATGCTCCCCGAGCTCGAGGGGCTCTGGATCCGGGAGCACCGCGGCGGCCTGACCTACGGCGCCGGGAGCGGGTACGAGGCGCTGCACGTCGGTGGCGCGGACCGGGGCACCGATCCCGCGCGCCGCCCGGTCCGGACGGACCTGCTCGACGCCATGCGGACCTCCGTGCACCCGATCGTCGCGCGGCTCCTGCCAGCGGCGGCGAGCGTGCTCGGAGTGGACGAGACCCCGACGCAGGGCGTGGTGTCGATGACCGCCGACCGGAACTTCATCGTCGGCTCGGTCCCCGAGCTCGCCGGGCTCGTGGTGGCCGGCGGGGACAACGAGTCCGGCGTCACCCACGGCCCCGGTCTCGGCCGCATCGCCGCCGAGCTGAGCGTCACCGGGACGACCACCCTCGGCGACGCGAGCCGGTACGACCCCGCACGCTTCCCGGCCCGTGCACCGAGCGAGGCCGACGTCGTGGCGATGATGCCGGCCCGACGCGAAGCCGATGCCCGACGAACCGGAGCGACGGCATGAGCGACCGGACGACGACGCACGTCGTGATCGGCGGCGGGGTCGTCGGCGCCGCCACCGCGTACGCCCTCACGCTCCGCGGCGAGCGCGTCGTACTCGTCGAGCAGCACGAGCGGGGTCACCACCGGGGGTCGTCGCACGGCGCCACCCGGATCTTCCGGCAGGGCTACGCCGATGCCGAGTACGTCGCACTGACCACCCGGGCGCTCGCACTGTGGGAGGCGCTCGAGGCCGCGGCGGGCGAGGAGCTGATCGTCCGGACGGGCGCCGTCGACCACGGGCGGCCCGAGGTCGTCGACGCCATCGCCACGGCGCTCGCGGACGCCGGCATCCCCCACGAGACCCTCAGCCCGGACGCCGCCGCCGCGCGCTGGCCGGGCATCGCGTTCGAGGGGCACGTCCTGACGCACGCGACCGCAGGGCGGATCCGGTCCGACCGCGCCATCGAGGCGTTCCTCACGCTGGCCGACCACACGGGGCTCGCCGACCTCCGCTTCGACACCCGGGTCACCGGGCTCGAAGACCACGGCGACGAGGTGACCGTGGCGCTGTCCGACGGGTCCACACACCGCACGTCCTCGGTGGTCGCGGCCGTGGGGTCGTGGGCACCCACGCTGGTGGGCGACCTGCTCGCGGAACGCGGGGCGCGCCTCCCGGCCCTCCGCGTCACGCAGGAGCAGCCCGCCCACTTCCCCAGCCACCTGCCGGACGAGGCATGGCCGAGCTTCGTGCACTGGGCCGACGGCGACGACGTGTACGGCCTGCTGACCCCGGGCGAGGGCGTCAAGGTCGGGTTCCACGGCACCGGCCCCGTGGTCGACCCCGACCACCGCGACTTCACCCCCGTGCCCGCCGAGGCCGAGCGCCTGCAGGCGTACGTCGCCCGGTACGTGCCGGGGGTCGACGCGACGAAGCCGACGTTCATCAGCTGCCTGTACGACAACTCCCCCGACGAGGACTTCGTGATCGACCGTCGAGGTCCGGTCACGGTCGCGACCGGGTTCTCCGGCCACGGCTTCAAGTTCGCTCCGTTGCTCGGCGACATGATCGCCGACCTCGCGACCGACGGGCCACCACCCCCGGCCCGCTTCTCCCTCTCGAAGCACCACCCCACTCCCTCAGGACCATGACGACCCGACTCCTCAGCGCCATCGCGCTCACCGCCACCGCCGCCGCCGTGCTCACCGGTTGCGCGTCCACCGGCTCGTCCGGCACGGACGCCGTCGACGGGCTCGTCGTCGGCACCACCGACGTCGTGACGTCCCTCGACCCGGCCGGCGCCTGGGACCGCGGGAGCTACACGGTGCAGACGCAGCTCTACCAGCACCTGCTCACCTACCCCGCCGGGAAGACCACGACCAGCCCCGAGGTCGCGAAGTCCTGCGACTTCACCGACGGCACGCACTACGTGTGCGAGATCCGGGACGGCCTCACGTTCTCGAACGGTGACGACCTGACCGCCAAGGACGTGGTGTTCTCGTTCGAGCGCCAGGTGTCCCTCGGGTCGACGAACGGCCCGGGCTCGCTGCTGGCCAACATGGCGTCGGTGTCGGCGTCGGGCAGCACCGTGACGTTCACCCTGAAGCAGGCCGACGACCAGACGTTCCCGTACGTGCTCGCGAGCATGGCGGGGGCGATCGTGGACTCGAAGGTGTTCTCCGCGACGAAGGTGCACGCGAACGACGGGGTCGTGGGCTCCGGGCCCTACGCGCTGCAGGACGCCGCGGACGGCGGGGCGACGATCGCCCTCACCGCGAACACTCGGTACGACGGCGACGCGCCGGCCACGAAGAGCGTGACGATCAAGCAGTACACGAAGTCCGCGGACCTCAAGCTCGCCGTGCAGAAGGGCGACGCCGACGTCGCCTACCGCCAGCTCACCCCGACCGAGGTGACGTCGCTGTCCTCGGACGACTCGCTGCAGACCGTGCACGGCGACTCCGGCGAGGTCCGGTTCCTGGCCTTCAACCTGCAGACGATGCCCGGGAAGGATGCCGCGCAGAAGCAGGCGATCCGGCAGGCCGTCGCGGCGACGATCGACCGCGAGGCGATCGCGAAGGACGTCTACCAGGGCACCT
Organism: Curtobacterium sp. NPDC087082; assembly: GCF_044745045.1. NCBI lineage: Bacteria > Bacillati > Actinomycetota > Actinomycetes > Micrococcales > Microbacteriaceae > Curtobacterium > Curtobacterium sp. NPDC087082. Next base: position 257,350 of record NZ_JBIUZN010000001.1, read on the forward strand.
ACACCCCGGCGTACTCGATCGTGCCGAACGGGTTCCAGGGCGCGACCGAGGCGTTCGAGGACGCGTACGACGGCGCCGACGCGAAGTCGATCCTGCGGGATGCCGGTGTGACCACTCCCGTGCGGCTGCCGATCGAGTACACGACCGACCACTACGGCTCGGGCTCCGACGACGAGTACGCGCTCATCCAGCAGCAGCTCGAGGACACCGGCCTGTTCACGGTCGACCTGCAGTCGGCCAGCTGGGACACCTACGTCGGGAACGTGGGCAAGGGCGAGTACCCCGTGTTCCAGCTCGGCTTCTTCCAGGACTACCCGGACGCCTCGTCGTACCTGACCCCGGCGTACGGCGCGACCGACGTGAACCTGCTCGCGAACCACTTCGACGACGCCACGGTGAACGGCCTCGTCGCGTCGCAGGCCGTCGAGCCGGACGCGGCGAAGCGGAAGCAGCAGATCGAGCAGATCCAGCAGGACACCGCCGAGTCGGTGCCGCTCATCCCGCTGCTCGCCGGGCAGGAGAACGTCATCGGGCAGGAGTCGCTGACCGGGCTGTCGAAGTCGGTCGACGCGTCCGGCGAGTTCCGGATCTGGGAGATCGGGCGCTCGTGAGCAGCTCCGCGCTGCGCGCCGCCGTCCGCGCCCGCATGCCCGCCGGGCTCGACGACCTCGCCGCGCTCGTCGCGATCCCGTCGGTCCACGACCCCGCCGTGCAGTCGCTCGACGACTGCCACCGGGTCGCGGAGGCGGTGCGGGTCGCGTTCGGCGACCTCGGCCTGGAGGCGCGACTCGCCACCACCGCGGACGGCTCGCAGGCGGTCATCGCGACCCACCCCGCGCCGGCCGGGGCACCGACGGTGCTGCTCTACGCGCACCACGACGTGCAGCCCGCGGGCGACCTCGCGGCCTGGACGAGCGATCCGTGGACCCTGACACCGCGGGACGGGCGGCTCTACGGTCGCGGCGCGGCCGACTGCAAGGGCGGGATCGTCACGCACCTCGTGGCACTCCGGGCGCTGCTCGACGTGCACGGGGCGTTCCCGGTCGGGCTCGTCGTGGTCGTCGAGGGTTCGGAGGAGCAGGGCACCGACGGCCTCGAGCAGTACGTGTCGTCGCACGCCGCCGACTTCCGGCACGTGGACACCGCCGTCGTGATGGACGCCGGGAACGCCGCGGTCGGGGTGCCGGCGCTCGTGACGACGCTCCGGGGCACCGCGTTCGTCGAGCTCCGGGTCCGCGCGCTGCGGGGCACCGTGCACTCCGGGATGTTCGGCGGGGCGGCGCCGGACGCGATCGCAGTGCTGGTCGCGCTCCTCGCCACGCTCCGCGACGAGGTCGGCGACACCACGGTCGACGGCCTCGACGCCTCGCAGACCTGGGACGGCCTGCCGTACGACGCCGACCGGTTCGCCGCCGACGCCGGGCTGCTCGCCGGCGCGGTGCCGATCGGCTCGGCGGACCCGGCGTCCCAGGTCTGGGCACGCCCGGCCCTCACGGTCGTGGGGATCGACGCCCCGGCGGTCGCGGGGTCCTCGCCGTCCGTGCAGGCGACCGCCGGTGCCGCGCTGAACCTCCGCGTGCCGCCGGGTGTCGACCCCGCGGCAGCCGGCGAGCTGCTCGTCGCGCACCTGCTGCGTCGCGCACCGGCCGGCGTCGAGGTGACGGCTCGGGTCACCGGGGTGGGCGCCGGGTTCCGTGCCGAGGGCGGTCCGTGGTCGGCGGCGTTCCGCGCGGCGCTCTCGGAGGCGTACGACGGGGCCCCGGTCGGGTCGCTCGGCGGCGGCGGCTCGATCCCGCTGTGCGCGACGCTCGAGCGGGCGATCCCGGACGTCGAGGTGATCCTGGCCGGGGTGTCCGAGCCGGCGGCGAACGTGCACGGCCCGGATGAGAGCGTCGACCCGTCCGAGATCGAACACATGGCCCTGGCCGAGGCGCTCTTCCTCGCCTCGCTCACCACCCCCTGACCCCGCGGCGGCCGATCACGCCGCGGGTGGGTGTCCGTGTTCGGTCTCGGCCGTGACCGTTCTGGTGCACGAATCCCGGGTCTCGCGAACCGGAACGGTCACCGACGCTGGCCGATGGCGGGTCCCGTGCAGGTGACGGACGGCGCCGGGCGTCCGTCCGTCGGAACCGCCGCTGCCGTCCGAGCGGGCCGGACCACCCAGCCCGTCCGGGACGCCGGGGCGCACGGGCCGTCCGGGGCGCACGAGACGCCCGGCCGTTCGGGGTGCCCGGGCCGTCCGGGGCGCACGAGACGCCCGGGCCGTCCGGTGCGCGCGGGCCGTCCGGGGCGCACGAGGCGCCCGGGTCGTCCGGGGCGCGCGGGCCGTCCGGGGTGCGCCGGCCGTCCGCTACGGTGGTGCCGTGCGCATCGTGGTGGCTCCGGACTCGTTCAAGGGGACTGCGACGGCGGCCGAGATCGCAGCGGCCGTGCGCGACGGCTGGCTCGCCGAACGTCCGAGCGACGAGGTCGTCCTGGCACCGATGGCGGACGGCGGTGAGGGCACGCTCGACGCCTTCGAGACGGCGATCCCGCTGACCGTCCGGGTGCCGATCACCGTCACCGGTCCCGCCGGCACCCCCGTCGACACGCACTGGCTGCAGCTGCCCGACGGCCGCGCCGTGGTCGAGCTCGCCGCCACGAGCGGACTCCCCCTGCTGCCCGAGGTCCTGCCCGACACCGCGACGAGCCGGGGCTTCGGCGAGGCGATCGCCGCCGCCCTCGACGACGGCGCGACCGGGCTCGTGCTCGGGATCGGCGGCAGCGCCTCGACCGACGGCGGTGCCGACGCCCTGATCGGGCTGGGTGCACTCGTCCACCGGGATCCCGCCGTCCCCGAACACCCACCGCGGCCGCGTCAGGGGGCCGAGCTGCTCGACGACGTCACCGGCGTCGACACCACGTGGATGCGCCGGCTACCGGAGCACGGCGCCGTCGTGCTGACCGACGTGACCTCACCCCTGCTCGGACCGTCCGGCGCCGCGGCGGTGTTCGGCCCGCAGAAGGGCATCGGACCAGAACGGATCGCCGCCTTCGACGCCCGGCTGGCCGACTGGGCGCGCTGCTTCCCCGACGTCGACCCGACGACCCCCGGGGCCGGAGCGGCCGGCGGTGTCGGGTTCGGACTGCTCGCCTGGGGTGCGACGCTGGCGGGCGGAGCGGCCGCCGTCGCCGAGGTCCTCGGGCTGCCGGCGCTCCTCGACGGCGCCGACGTCGTGATCACCGGCGAGGGCCGGTACGACGGGCAGTCCGCGGCCGGCAAGGTACCGAGCGTGGTGCGGACCCTCGCATCGACGCACGCACCGGCTGCCCGGGCGATGCTCGTGGCCGGGGCGATCGACACCGCGCTCGATGACTTCGACGCTGCCGCCTCGCTCACCGTGCTGGCCACGCAGACGACGGGCGAGCCGGACGACGCCCTCGCCGACCCGCTGCGCTTCGCCCGGATCGCCGGCCAGCGACTCGCCCGCCTGGCCTGACGCCCGGCGAGCCCGGCGCCCGCACGCGACACGCCCGCATTCCGTGCAGGGGTGCCCCAACGGGACCTCCCACCCGATGGCGCGCTCCACCACACTGGTGGAGGGCCGGAACCGGCCCGGACGCACCACCCACGAGGAGACCATGCGCACCGTCAACGCGTACGCCGCACCGTCGGCCACCGAGCCGCTCGTCAAGACCACCATCACCCGTCGCGACGTCGGCCCGAACGACGTCGAGATCGACATCGCCTACGCCGGCATCTGCCACTCGGACATCCACACCGTCCGCGGCGAGTGGGGCGAGATCCAGTACCCGCAGGTCGTCGGCCACGAGATCGTCGGCCACGTCACCTCCGTCGGGGAGAACGTCACCAAGCACCAGGTCGGCGACCGCGTCGGCGTCGGCTGCATGGTGAACTCCTGCGGCGAGTGCGAGAACTGCGTCAAGGGCGAGGAGCAGTACTGCCTCAAGGGCAACATCCAGACCTACGCCGGCGTCGACCCCGCCGACGGCAGCATCACCCAGGGCGGCTACTCGCAGGCCGTCGTCGTGAACGAGGACTTCGTCCTCCGCGTCCCCGAGTCGCTCGACATCGAGAAGGTCGCGCCGCTGCTCTGCGCCGGCATCACCACCTACTCGCCGCTGCACCACTGGGGCGTCGGCCCCGGCTCGAAGGTCGCCGTGATCGGCATGGGCGGGCTCGGCCACATGGCCGTGAAGATCGCCGTCGCACTCGGCGCCGAGGTCACCGTCCTGTCGCAGACCACCTCCAAGCAGGAGGACTCGCTCCGCTTCGGCGCGACGGCCCACTACGCGACGAAGGACCCGGAGACGTTCGAGAAGCTCGCGAGCTCCTTCGAGCTGATCATCAACACGGTCTCCGCGAAGATCCCGATGGGCGCCTACCTCGGCCTCCTCAAGGTCGACGGCACCCTCGTCAACGTCGGCGCACCGTCCGAGCCGCTCGAGGTCCCGGCGTTCGCCCTGATCCCGCGCCGGCTCAGCTGGGCCGGGTCCGCGATCGGCGGCATCCGCGAGACCCAGGAGATGCTCGACTTCTGCGCCGAGCACGGGATCCTGCCGGAGACCGAGCTCATCAGCGCCGACCAGATCAACGAGGCCTACGAGCGCGTCCTGTCCTCGGACGTCCGCTACCGCTTCGTGATCGACGCGGCGACGCTCGCCTAGTACGCGACCACCGATGCGACGGGAGGCGCGGTGCCGGCTGGCACCGCGCCTCCCGTCCGTCCCCCGGTCTGTCCCCACAACGCGAGCCGGTCGTCCGGCTGGCGCAGCTGACGGGCCGGGCACAGCCACCCACGCCAGACTCGATCCATGAGCAGCACGGCGGACGAGGGTCCCGCGTCCCTCGTGTCCGTCGCCGGGACGGACACCGACACCGCGGTCGCCGACCTCGCCGGCATGTACGCCGGGCGGGCCTGGCACTCCGGCCGCACCGACGGCGACTACTGGTACCGCTACGTGGGGATCGGCGACGAGCGCATGAGCGTCCGACGGTCGCAGATGCACGGGTCCCTCCGTGGGGACGTCGCCGTCGAGGGCGAGGTCGTCGTGCAGTGGATCGACGCCGGCACCGCCACCGTGGACGTCGGCGGTGACGCCGTCCAGATGCAACCGGGCGTCCCGACGCTGTTCCCGATCGAGCGCCGCTTCGACGTCGAGTACCGCGACTGGGACCAGCGGCTCGTGCACCTCGACCGCGACCTCGTGCTCGACGTCGCGTCCGAGCGGTACCTCGTCGACGACACCGTCGACTTCGACCGCTCCACACCGCCGACGGCCGCGGCGATCACCCGGTGGCGCGGAGCGGTCGCCACGTCGGTGCAGGCACTCCGCACCTCGGGGAGCGGTTCGCTGGCCTGGCACGAGTCGCAGCGCGCGGTGACGTCGGCGCTGCTCGACCTCTACCGGTTCCGTGCCGAGGCGGTCCCGCCGGGGTGGGGCGAGCACCGCAACGCGCGCATCCGAGCTGTCGTCGAGTACCTGCACGCCCACGCGCACGAGCCCCTCACGGTGTCGGACGTCGCCCGGGTCGCCGACCTCAGCGTCCGCGGGCTGCAGGAGGCGTTCCAGCGCACGCTCGACCGGTCGCCGATGCAGTACCTTCGCGAGGTCCGCCTCCGTCGCGCCCACGAGGACCTCCTCGCCGCCCACCTCGGTCAGGTCTCCGTCGCGGACGTCGCTGCGCGGTGGGGCTTCACGCACATGGGCCGGTTCTCGGGCGAGTACCTGCGGCGGTTCGGGGAGTACCCGAAGCAGACGCTCCGCCGCTAAGCGACCTCGTCGCCGGACGGCAACGCGGTACACCAGTCCACGGACCCGGCGTCGACACTCGCCTCGAGCGCGCCGGAAGACGCGTCGACGATGCTCACGAGCACGCCGCCGGCCGACTTCGTCGCCACGGCGACGAACTGCCCGTTCGGGGACGGGCAGACGGCCGTGACGCTCGCGTCGTCGGGGACGGAGACGGGCAGCCTGGAGGCGCGGCTCCCCTCCACGCGCACGATGCGTTGCGCGAGTGTCCCGTCGGCACGCACGTCGCCCACCACGCGCAGGTAGCCGTCGTCGGTGAGCGGGGCGATCCGGCCGAGGTACGCCGCGTCGGTGCTGCCGGCCGGTGCCCGCAGCGCGGTGCGCTTCCCGTCCGTCAGGTCGAGGCGGACGATCCCCGTGCCGGTCTCGACCACCGCCGTGGTGCCGGTGCCGACGAAGCCGTGCAGGTACGTCGCGCTCCCCAGCCGGACGGGGTCGGTCCGCCCGCTCATGTCGACGAGCACGAGGTCGTCGCTGCCGGTGCGGACGAGGGCGCTCTCCGTGCGGGGCACGTAGGCCCACTGCCCGACGCTCATCGGGACCGCCCCCGTGCTCGGCTTCCCGCTCGCGTCGATCGCGGTCGGCAGGTGGGTGCCGGTCATGTCCACGACGTAGAGCCCGACGTTGCGCGACTGACCGGTGGACGTGTCGGCGTACTCGAAGCCGAACGAGGCGCCGTCGTCGGCGGCGTGCAGGGCGGTGACGCGTCCCTCGGCGGTCGGGAGCGTCAGGTGCTCGACCGGGAGGTCCTCGTCCTGCACCCCGCCGGCGAGCGGCACGATGTCGACCGACGACCCGGCGTCCGTGCCGCTCACCACGACGAGCGACCGGCCGAGGCGGACGTACTCCGAGATGCCGGTCCCCTCGTACACGGTCGTCGCGCCCCCGGCGTCGAGGGACCGGCGGACGATGCGGTCCTCGCTCCCGGCGGCACCCGGGACCAGCGCGAGCACGTCGGTGCTGCCCGTGCGGATCGACGTGCGGAGGTCGGCGGTCGCGCGCTGCCCCGGCGCCCGGACGCCCGCGACCGAGATCTCGTACGAGCGGTCGTAGGCCAGGGGTCCGGTGAACTCGACCGCGATGGTGTTGCCGCTCGACGTCACGGTGTGGGCCGCTGCCGGACTGACCCGGACGTCCTGCGCCGACACGCGCTCGATCGCCTGGTTCGCGGTGAGGATCACGCGCTGTGCCGGTCGGGACACCAGGCCGGAGGCGTCGTACGACACGTCGCGCAGCCGTGGGCCCTGCTGCGACCCGACGACCGCCGCGGCGCTGCCGACGACGACGAACACCAGGACGGTCGCGGCGAGGCGACGGCGGAAGCGGTTCCGGGGGCGTTCACGCAGCTCAGTACTCATACGGGTCCTCGGGCTGCTCGACGCCCCGCACCGTGGCGGCGCGGATGACGATGCGGGCGTCCGCCGACTGGTCCGGGTTGGCGGCGAGCGCTCCGCGGACCCGGACCCACGCGCCCTGACCCGGGACCGTCCCGTCGGTGTCGACCCCGATCCCGACGGGTTGGGCGTCCACCGCGCAGCAGCTGATCACGAACCGGGTGAGGGTGAAGGAACCGTCCGCGCCCGGGACGACGAAGCCCGTCAGGTCGACCCGTTTGCCGACGAGCGACGTGGTGTCGGTCGTCTGCCGGATGAGGGCGGCCCAGTCCTTGACGCCGTACTCCGAGGTGTCGACCGAGGTGCTGCCGAGCAGGGACACCGCGGCCTGCGACCCGGTGGCGTTCGACAGGGTCGCCGAGTCGACGCTCCGCTGCTGTGCGGTGCGGGCGGACAGCGTCGTCGGGGGCAGGACCAGCATGGCGGCGGTGACCCCGATGGTGACGAGCGCGGCCACGCCGCTGAGGACGATCCGTGTGCGGCGAGCCGCGCCTCCTGAGCGGTGGTCGTGCCCCTCGTCGTGATCGTGCCCGTGTCCGCGCGCGGTCACCACCAGGCCTGCGACCGACGCGGGCACCGCGACGGCCGCGAGCACGACCGTGAAGACCGAGTAGCGCGGGTTGATGTACAGGTCGAGGTGCCCGGCGAGGGCGAGCCACAGCGTGCACAGCGCCACCGCGAGCACGGACCCGAGGCCGAGGGACGACGACAGGCGGGACTCAGACGAGGACATTCATCACCAACCCGACGGTCGCGGCGAACAGGACGCAGACGACGGCGAGCAGCACCAGGAAGCGCGCACGGAACGTCGTCCGGAGCAGGGCGATCATCTTCACGTCGATGATCGGCCCGATGATGAGGAACGCGGTGATCGACCCGGGGAGGAACGTCGACGCGAAGGACAGCGCGAAGAAGGCGTCGACGTTCGAGCACAGGGAGACCGTCATCGCGAGGAGAATCATCGCCGCGACGGAGAGCACCGGGTTCGCGCCGATCGACACGAGCGTGGACCGGGGCACGGCGACCTGGATCGCTGCGGCGAGCCCGGCGCCGACGAACAGCGCGGGCATCATCGTCGCGGTCTCGCCGCCGAACTGCGCGGCACTGTCCCGCCAGCGGTTCCGGGACCGCGGCGCACCGACGGCCGCTCGGCAGCGGGCCTCGAACGCGGGCAGCAGCAGCTCGGTCGGACGACGGTGCGCGGCGACGATCCAGCCGACGAGGTTCGCGATGACGAAGCCGCCGACGATGCGCACGGGCAGGATCCAGCCGGACCACCCGAACGCCTGGGCGGTGCTGATGATCACGAGCGGGTTGAGGATCGGGGCGGCGACGAGGAAGGTGACGGCCTCGGCGGGTGTGAAGCCGCGCATCATGAGACCGCGGGCGAGGGGCACGTTCCCGCACTCGCACACCGGGAAGAGCATGCCGATCAGGGAGATCACGGCCCGGCGCGGGATCGGCCGCTGCGGCAGGACCTTCTCGAGCGCGCCGACGGGGACCCACACCTCGACGACGATGGACAGCAGGATGCCGAGCACCACGAACGGCAGGGACTCGACGACGACGCTGATCGCGAGCGTGAGGAAGTCCTGCACGACGTCGGGCAGACCCGCGGTGCCGACGGCCGGCGAGAGCAGGCGGATCCCGAGGAGCACGGCGACGGCGAGCAGCACCAGCCCGGGGCCGGTGAGGCTCCGGGAGCGGGACGCGGCGGTGGGGCGCTGCTGCGGCGGCGTGGTCGTCGTCACCGGGCAAGGATAGGCCGCTCGCGCGCTCCTACGGTGAGCGCCGCGCGAGCCCGTCGAGGTGCCGGTCGAGCACGTCGATCGCCCAGTCGCCGGACTCCCCCGGGGCGAGCCGCACGAGGTGCATCGCGAGCCCGTCGATCAGCGCGTGCAGCCGACGGACCTCGTACTCGCGGTCGGCCGCCGGGACGCCCACGAGCTCGAGCACCTCCTCGCTCCACTCCCGCATCTCGACCACGACCAGGTCGAGCGCCGGCCGCAGTTCGGCGTCCGTGAGGGCCGCGTTCGCGAGCGCCAGGTACACCTCGAGCTCGATGACCCGCTCGTCGTCGAGGGGCAGCAGCTCGAGCAGGAGCTGGTGCGCGTGCTCGCGGGTCGGCAGCCCCTCGGGGATCGCGGCGATCCGTTCCCGGGTGCGGTCGAACACGAGCGTGATGGTGTGCTCGCGCAGGCTCGACTGCGTCGGGAAGACGTAGCGGACGGTGCTCGGCGGCAGCCCGGCCTCGGCCGCGACGTTCCGCACGCTCAACGCGCCGAGGCCGTCACGGGCGAGGACCCGCCACGCCGCCTCGGACACGGAGCGACGTCGTTCCTCGATGTCGATGCTCCTGGCCACGGGCCAATACTCGCACAGTCGTACGATTTCGTGCTACCGTGGAGTTCGTTGTCGCACAGTCGTGCGACTTGCGGAACGAGATCGAAGGGAGACCGTCATGGCGTGGACAGTCCTCGTCCTGTCGGGCGTGCTCGAGGCAGTGTGGGCCACGGCCTTGAGCGCATCGAACGGCTTCAAGAAGGTCGTGCCGACGATCGTGTTCATCGTCGGCATGGCACTCAGCATGGTGGGGCTGGCGTTCGCCATGAAGGAGATCCCGGTCGGCACCGCCTACGCGGTCTGGGTCGGCATCGGCGCATCGCTCACCGTGATCGTCGCGATCCTCCGCAGGCAGGAGGCCGCGTCCGTCGCCCGGGTCGCCCTCGTGCTCGGGCTCGTCGCCTGCGTCGTCGGCCTGAAGGTGGTGAGCTGAGGTGCCGTGGATCGTCCTGTTCGTCAGCGCCGCGCTCGAGACCGTGTGGGCCACCGCCCTCGGTGCGAGCGACGGCTTCACCGAGCCCCGTCCGACGATCGTCTTCGCGATCACCATCGTGGTGAGCCTCGGGGCCTTCGGGTACGTGCTCAAGCACATCCCGATCAGCACCGCCTACGCGGTGTGGACGGGGACCGGAGCGGCCCTCACGGTCCTCTGGGGCATGGCCGCCGGCGCGGAGCCCGTGACGGCGCTCCGCCTGCTGCTCATCGCCGGGATCGTCGGCTGCGTCGTCGGCCTGAAGCTCGTCCCGGCCCGCCCGGCCCACCCGTCGCGCCCGTCCGCGGCCGCAGCCAAGGCCACGGCGGACGAGGTTTCGCGCTGAGCGACACCTCACGCGCGGGCGGCCCCGTGGTCTGTCGCTGACCCCGCGAAGTCGGCCGCGGCCTGAGACGCGACCCGAGACGGACTGGAGGCGGGGGGGCCGCGGGGCCCCCCCCCCCCCGCCCGCGGGGGGGGGCGGGGGGGGGGGGCGGGCCCCCCGCCCCCCCCCGGGGGGGGGGGGGGCGGCGCGGCCCCCCGCGCCGCCGG
>NZ_JBIUZN010000001.1:267934-332873 GCF_044745045.1 Curtobacterium sp. NPDC087082
CGCCCCGGGTTCCTGGGTCGCGCCCCGCGCGGGGCGCGGGCCCGGCCGGGGGGGGGGGGGGGGGGCCGGGGGGGGGCGCCCCCCCGCCCCCCCCCGCCCCCCGGCCCGGGGGGGGGGGGGGGGGCCCCCCCCCCCCCCCGCCTCCAGGCCGTCAAGCGGTCACGCGATCAGACGGACGCACCCGTCCACTCGTCCTCGGCGGCGACGTGGTCGCTGCCCAGGGTGCCGGCGGCCATCGCCGCGGCCACGCGGTCGGCGTGCGACGGCGGGTTCGAGGGGACGCCTTCCGGGCGGCCCTCCTCGTTGATCTTCCGCAGCTCGGGGACGATGTCCTCGGCCAGGATGTCGATCTGCTCGAGCACCGTCTTGAGCGGCAGCCCGGCGTGGTCGACGAGGAACAGCTGGCGCTGGTAGTGCCCGACGTGGTCCTTCATGGCGGCGTACCGGTCGATCACCTGCTGCGGCGAACCGACCGTGAGCGGGGTCTGCTCGGTGAAGTCCTCCATCGAGGGGCCGTGCCCGTAGACCGGCGCGTTGTCGAAGTACGGGCGGAACTCGTCGATCGCGTCCTGCGAGTTCTTCCGCGCGAAGAACTGGCCACCGAGTCCCACGATCGCCTGGTCGGCGCGGCCGTGCCCGTAGTGCTCGAAGCGCTGGCGGTACAGGCCCACCATCTGCTCGGTGTGCTGGATCGGCCAGAAGATGTTGTTGTGGAGGAATCCGTCGCCGTAGTAGGCGGCCTGCTCCGCGATCTCCGGCGTGCGGATCGACCCGTGCCACACGAAGGGCGCGACGCCGTCGAGCGGACGCGGGGTGGACGTGAAGCCCTGCAGCGGCGTGCGGAACTTGCCCTGCCAGTTGACGACGTCGTTCTCCCAGAGCTGGCGGACGAGCGCGTAGTTCTCGATCGCGAGGTTGACGCCCTGGCGGATGTCCTGCCCGAACCACGGGTAGACCGGCCCGGTGTTGCCGCGGCCCATCATGAGGTCCATGCGGCCGTCGGAGATGACCTGGAGCATCGCGTACTCCTCGGCGATGCGCACCGGGTCGTTCGTGGTGATGAGGGTCGTCGACGTCGAGAGCGTGATGTGCTTCGTGCGTCCCGCGAGGTAGCCGAGCATCGTCGTCGGGCTCGAGGCGACGAACGGCGGGTTGTGGTGCTCACCGGTGGCGAAGACGTCGAGTCCGGCCTGGTCGGCGTGCTCGGCGATCGTCAGGATGTCGCGGACCCGCTGGGTGTCGTCGGGGGTCCGGCCGGTGACCGGGTCGGTCGTGACGTCACTGACCGTGAAGATGCCGAACTGCATGATGCGCCGCCTTCCGCGGAGTCCCTCCGCCTGCGATTTCGATGCGTTTGCATCGACTTGCTCGGTACAACGTACCGCAGGCCGAGGCATTCCCGCCAGCGGCGACTACGCGGCGTCGTCGTCCAGCACGCGGTTCCGCAGCACCTTCGACTCCCGCCACAGCATGTACGCGCCGGTCCACACGAACATGATCGCCACCAGCGCCAGGCAGGGGAAGAGGAAGACGAAGTCGAGCGTCGTCCCGATCGGCGGGGCGCCGGGCATCGCCGACCGCAGCGCCGGGAACGACAGCAGCGTGGCGCTCAGCCAGATCACGTTCGCGAACTCGAGCTTCCGCCGGAGGATCGCGCTGCCGATCGTCACGACGGCCATCAGCGTCGTGAACAGGATCGCCATGATGTAGAACGACACGATCACGACGCTCAGGGTGTCCCGGTGCCCGTCGATCTGCATCGGGACGAGGGTGCGGTCGCTCTGCACCTCGGCGGCGCTCCGCTCGGCGTTCATCACCCACGGCCGGGCGGAGTTCGACATGTCGACCTCGAACGGCACGGCGTCCCCGGAGTCGTCGTCCTGCACGCTCAGCTGGAAGTTCGCGAACGGCTGGTCGAACGGGTACGAGGTGTCGCCCCGGTCGAGCGTCAGCGTCAACGAGGTCGCGTCCACCACCGACTGCCCAGGGAACGTCACGACGCTCGTCGTCACCCCGCCGCTCGAGACCTCGATGCGCAGCGGCTGCGAGATCTCGCCGGCCTTCTCGCCCTCGAACGAGCCGTGCGGGATCGGCAGGACGTTCGCCTGCATCACCCGGTTCGAGAGGTCGACGTCCTGCACGCTCATCCGCAGCGTCATGTAGTCGCCGGACTGGCTGTTCGACCCGCTCACCGGGACGGCGGTCGTCGTCTTGAGCGCTCCGGAGAGGCCGATCACGACGTAGTAGACGGCCAGGAGGACCACCGCCACGAGCAGGATGACCGGCGCGGGGTTCCTGCGGGTGCGCTTCGCGGTCGGAGCGCCGGGAGCGCCGGGTGCGTCGGTCGGGGCGTCGGTCGTGTGGGTCATCGGTTGCTCCCGGACGGTGGGTCGGTGGCGGGTCGGCTCGGGTCGGTGGTGGGGCCGGTCGGTGCGGCGGTCGGACCGGTCGGTGCGGCGGTCGGACCGCTCGGTGCGGCGGTCGGACTGGAGGCGCGGCTCGGGTCCGACGGACCGGACCCGGTCGGCGAGGCGGTCGCCGCTGCGGCGGGGCCGCTCGTCGCCCGCCGGCCGACGACGGTCGCGGCGAGCGCGAAGAGCAGCATCGCGAGGAGCGGCACCATCGCACCGGGGAACTCCGTCGCGTTGAAGGTCGTGATCTGGTCGGCCAGCTGCGACGCCTCGGTCTCGCCCTTCGCGACGGCCGTGGTCACCGTCATCGCGTTGGACTGCGACGCCCGGTTCGACGCGAGCGAGATCTGCTGGACGGCGGTGTCCGGCGCGTTCACCGGGTCGGCGTACACCCGGACGTCGACGTCCGCCTGCTGCCCGGGGTCGAGCGGGATCATGCACGAGAACGAGCTCGTGGCGACGGTGCAGTCGAGCGGGGAGCCGTCGACCTCGACGTTCACGTTCCGGTAGACCATGCCGGTGGTGATCCGGGCCTCGAACGTGATCGCGACGGTCGCCCCGGAGGCGTTCGGACCGAGCGTGCCCCGCATGTCGGCCGCGGTGCCGGGCACGATGCGCTGCGTGCCGAAGCGGAGGTCCATCGCGAGCGGACCGTCGTCCGTGCCGCCGTTGCCGTTGCCGTTGCCGTTGCCGGCGCTCTCCCCCGGCGCGGGCGGTGTGGTCGAGGGCGGCGACGACGGACCGGTGCTGCCGCCCACGTCTCCCGACCCGACCCCCTGGCCGACGCCGGAACCACTCCCGGCTCCTGTGCTCGAGCTGCCGGGTGTGCTCGGCGCGGTCGGCGCGGTCCCGCCACCGGCGCCGCCGGGACCGCCCGTGGAACCGCCGCCGGTGCCGGGGAGGCCACCCGCGCCTCCTGGAGGGGCCGGTGTCGCGACCGTCACGGTGAAGGCGGTCGACGCGCGCGCGGACTCGACGCCCCCGTACGTCTGGGTCGCCGTCAGGGCGACCGCGCCGAGGGCGAATGCGCGCTCCGGCGTGCAGGCGAAGGAGGTGGTGCGCGTCGCGGTGGCCGTGCAGACCACGGTCTCTCCCTGCCGGACGGTCACGACGGCGTTCGGGATGACGCCGCGGCCGCGGACCTCGGGTGTGCGTTCCGTCGTCGACGTGCGATTGCCCGGAGCGGTGATCACCGGCGCTCCGGGAGCGATCGTGCGGACGGTGCTGCCGGACTCGACCGGTGAGACGGCCGCGGTGGTGGAGGACGCCCGGGCCGTGATGGTGAACGCCGACGCGGGGACGGTCCCGGACCGGGCGGCGACCGTCAGCCGGAGGACGTGCCGGTCGCCGGGAGCGATCGTGCCGAGGTCGACCCCGGCGGCGAGGCCGGCGCAGTCGATCGTGGCGCCGTCGAGCTCGCACACGGGGACCTGCAGGCCGCCGGTGTCGGCGGTGAGGAGGACGCCTCGCGCCTCGCCCTCGCCGGTGTTGGCCAGTGTGACCGTCCGGATCGCCGGGAAGCCCGCGTAGAGCTGCGTCGCACCGGCCTGGGTCACGCTGAGGCCGGCCGGCGCCAGGACCGTGAACGTGCTCGTCGCCGCCGGGGAGACCTGCCCGAAGCGGTCCGTCTGCGTCGCACTGACGGTGTGCTGTCCGACCGCGAGCGGCTCGGTCGGCGTGCACGACCAGTCCGGGGTCGTCGCCGGGTCGACCGTGCACAGCGGCTCGCCGTCGATCGTGGCCGCGAGGGTCGTTCCCGTCGTGTCCGCCGCACCGGCCACCTTCGTGCCGGTGATCGTCGGCTGTGTCGCGATCGACTCGTCGCCCGCGGGCGGGGCGGTGATGGTGGGGGCAGCGGGGGCCGGGGGTGCGACGACCGTGATCGAGTAGGGCGCGGCTGCCTCGAACGGGCTGATCTCGGACGAACCGGCGACGGTCCCGAGCGGCGAAGCCGGATCGATCGTCATCGTGATGGCGACCTGGTTGCCGGTCCCCCACGTGCTGGCACCGCACGCCGCCTGCGTCCCGCCGTTCGTGGGCACGCAGGTGAACTGTCCGAGCCCGGGTGCCGGGACCGACTGCGCAGCCGTGATCGTCGTGTTGGGCGGCGCGGTGATCGTCCAGGTCCCGGTGCCGGCGGCCTGGTTCTGCACGACGGCCTGCACGGAGCTCCCGGGGACGCCGGTCGGTGGCGCGCCGACCTGGGTCATGGCGGATGCGGAGGTCGCGGGGACGAGCACCCCGGTGGCGACGAGGAGCGCCCCGAGGGCAGCGGCGACGGTGCCACGGACCCGACGAGCCCGCGTCGGGGTGTGCTCCACCCGCATGTGTTCCCCGTCCACGCCGGCTCCCGAGGCCGGCGTGTGGACGACGCTAGTCGGCCAACGGCCGTCGGGTCCGGAGGCGTTACAGGCCTGTAACCCTTACGGATGCGATGGCTACCGGCCCGGGAGCGCCTCGGAGTCCGTCCGCGCCGCGTGGTGCATGCCGTCGGCGATCCACACGATCGTCACGACGGCCAGCACGCTCGCGCTCGACGCCATCCGGCCCGCGACGAGGATCGCACCGTGGTCGTGTGCCCCGCCCGAGATGCCGTACACGAGCGCCGCGACACCGACCAGGAACGTCACCCCGGTGGCGACGAGGAGGACCCAGGTCACCAACCGACGCGGACCACGGTGGCCGTCGCGGTCGCCGCGCGCGCCACGGTCGACCCGTGGTCCGAACGCCCGGACGGCCCCGACCCAGAAGAGCGCGATCGCGCACGCGCCGATGATGTCGCTGACCCGGTGCCAGCCGTAGACCACGGTCTGGTTCGCGACGAAGACCGCGTAGGCGGCACCGACGATCACGACGAGCGGGCGGAACCGACGCGGCGTGACCATGAGCACGGCGAACAGGGCGGCGAGGGCGATCGTGGCGTGACCGGACGGGAACGAGTTCGGCGTGGTCGACTGGGCGATCTCCGGGCGCTCGGCGATACGCTTGACGAGCGTCGAGGTGGCCGCCGAAGCGAGCACGACGACACCGGCTCCGAGCCCCACTGCGAGCCGGCGCCGAGCGAGCGCGACGGCGGCGATCACGACCACGAGCAACAGGATCACCGGTACCGAGATGACGTTCAGGGCAGTGTCCGACGAGAACAGGTCGGATTCCCGGACCCCGCCGAGTGCGGCGTCCTCGACCCGCTGCCCCACCGGCGTCAGCACCGCCACCGCGTAGACGAGAGGCACGATCACGAACCCCAGAGCCGACAACAGTCCCCACCGCAACCGCCGTGAGACGCTCGGTCCACGCGACTCGGGTGCGCTGCGTTCGGGCGTTCGGGTCACCGGGCTGGTCCTCCTCGGGGTGCTGGTCGTCGGTGTCGTCGCACGCCTGTTCACGCGCGTGCGATTCGGACGGTCGGGGTCCGACACGATACCGTTGGGACGCCGGTCGGAGCCTGGGAACCGCGGGACAGCGACCTTCGGATCCGGCAACGCACCGACCGGCCGCGCGCGGGCGAACGCACCGGCGCGCATCGCCGGACCGACGTACACGGCGTCGGCTGCGTACGAGGAGGAAACCGAAGTGGCCATCAAGGAACCGAGCATCACCGCTTCCCCGAACCGCGGTCTCGCGCTCACCGTGGGCGCGCTGCTCCTCATCTGGGGCATCCTCGGGTTCTTCTTCGCCGCCGACGGCGACCCCGGCTTCTTCAGCCGCAAGGGCGGCATGCTCTGGAACGCGTTCGGCGTCAACCCGCCGCTGGCACTGCTGTGGGTCCTGCTCGCGGCCGTGCTGCTCATCGTCGGGCTCGGCAACACGATCGGGTCGCGGAACGCGAACGTCCTCGTGGGCGCCGTCCTCGTCGTGCTCGCGGTCTACGGCTTCGTGTTCGTGAACACCTCGGCGAACGTGTTCGCGCTCAACACGACCGACAACGTCTTCCACGCGATCGTCGGTGTCATCCTGCTCCTCACGGCGTTCGGCGCCGACAAGGAGAACCTCCGCGCGCTGCGTGCGGACACCGCTCGCGCCTGATCCCGCGCGTCCCGACGCCCCGCCCGCCCCTCGTGGCCGGCGGGGCGTCGTGCGTCCGGGCCGTCGCGCGCCTGGGCCGTCGCGCGGGGGCGGGTCAGTCGCCGTCGTCGGCGCCCGGGCCCGGAGCGGGAGCCGCCTCGAGCTCCGTCGCCACCACCCGCGGCGCCTCGGACATGAACCGCCGGACGTCGAGGTCCACGATGATGTCCTGCGGCCGCAGCGGACGCGTGAGGTACAGCCCCTCGAGCGAGGTCAGCCGTGACAGCGCCACGTACGTCTGCCCGGCGCTGAACACCCGGTTGCCGAGGTCGATCACCGCCCGGTCGTAGGTGCTGCCCTGCGACTTGTGGATCGTCACCGCCCACGCGAGCCGGAGCGGGAACTGCTGGAACTCGCCGACGGTGTCCTTCTTGAGTTCCTTCTTGTCGGCGTCGTAGGAGTACTTGAACTTCTCCCACACCGACGGCTGGACCTCGAACGACTCCCCGTCGACGTCCACCCACACGGTGTCGCGGATCGTCTGCACGACTCCGAGGGTGCCGTTCACCCAGCGCTGGTCGGGGTCGTTGCGCAGGAACATCACGTGCGCGCCGGGCTTCAGCTCGAGGGCTTCGTCCGCCGGGAAGTTCCGTCCGCCGAAGTCGCCGTTGACGTCGGCCCGCGCGGTCCGCACCTTGCCGGGCAGCCGGTCGAGCGCGGCCTTGTTGATGCGCGCCACGGTGTCGTTCCGGGTCGCCAGGGTGATCGCGTCGTCCGGCGCGGGCCGGGCGCCCGCCGCGTTGAGCTGCCCGGCGACGTCGGCCGTCACGCGCCCGTGCCGCACGGCCGTCAGCATCGCGGCGAAGGCGTCGTCGCGCTGCCGGTGGACGGTCGCGAGCTCGACGATGTTGAGCTCCGCCTCGAGCCAGACCTTGGCGTCGAAGAACCACATCGAGCGGTAGTGGTCGGTGAAGTACGCGCGCTCGTCCCCGTCGCCCGGCACCGGCGGCAGCTGGTACGGGTCGCCGAACATGACCACCTGCACGCCGCCGAACGCCTCGAACTGACGCCCGCGGGCCTTGCGCAGCGAGCGGTCCATCGCGTCGAGGAGGTCGGCGTTCACCATCGAGACCTCGTCGATCACGAGGGTGTCGATCGTGTTGAGGAGCTTGCGGGTGTCCGGCCCCTGCCGGAGTTCGGCGTCGGCGATGAGCCCGATCGGCAGGCGGAAGAGCGAGTGGATCGTCTGCCCACCGACGTTCAGCGCCGCGACACCGGTCGGCGCGCAGATCACGACCTGCTTCTCGGTGTTCCACGACAGGTGGTTCAGGAGCGTCGACTTGCCCGTGCCCGCACGCCCGGTGATGAACACGTGGTCGCGGGTGTGCTCGATGTACTCGAAGACGGCCCGCTGCTCGGCACTGAGCTCGACGCTCATCGGGTCGCCACCCGGTCGTCGCTGCGTGGTCCGTCGACGGCGGGCTCCGCCACGGCGCGGCGCACCCGGACCAGCACCACCACGACGACGGTCACGACGACGGCGACACCGGCGACCACGAGCAACGCGCCCGCGCGGGCCTGGTCGACGAGCGGATCCGGTCCCCACGTCCGGCCCATCGCACCGAACCACGACGCCTGCAGGAGCCCGAGCGGCCCGCGCATCGCGATGCCGAGCGACACCAGACCGGCCGCGACGACGACCGCCCCGGCGATCCGGACGAGCGCCGCGGGCATCGAAGCGCGCCGGGCGCCGACCGCGATCGGTGTGAGCAGGGTGGGGACGGCGAGGAGCCCGACGAGCAGGAACCCGACGTCGATGACGGTGCGGCCCGTCGAGTCGCTGACCGACCACCGGAGTGCGTCGGTCACGAAGAACGCCCACCACGCCGCTGCCAGGAACAGGAACGCCGGGAACGGCTGCACGAGGTACCGCACCGCCTGGTTGTCGACCAGGACGCCCGTCCACTCGCGGACACCGGTGCTGCCGTCGTCGCGGGGGTGCACGGCGGCACGGATGAGCTGCACGGGTGCCGACGCCCAGACGAGCGCCGGCACGACGAGCCCGAGGAGCACGTGCGACCCGACGTTGGCGGACACGAGGAAGCGGTCGTAGGTGTGCAGCGAGCCCGAGGTCGCGACGACGAGCGAGACGATCGCGATGCCGGCGGCGACCGTCCGGCGCACGGGCCAGCGCACACCGGCGCGACGCAGGCGGACGATGCCGGCGGTGTACGTCGCTGCGAGCAGGACAGCGGCCATCAGCCAGAACAGGTCGATGTTCCACGCCGTCAGCCATCCCCAGGCACCCGGAGCGTGCGGCAGGGCGTCGTCGGTCAGCAACTCGGCCGGCGACGGGTTCGTGGTCTTGCTCAGCGCGACCTGGTCGACGGGGGTCGCGGTGCGGCCGAGTGCCGCGGCGAACCCGCTGGCGACGCCCATCACGGCGAGCTCCGCCACGATCAGGAACCAGAACGGACGACGGCGCTCGGGGGCGGTGCTGAGCGCGCGGATCGCCCATCGACGCTGCACGACCCCGAGCACACCCATCGCGACGATGGCCGCGATCTTCACGAGCACCAGGACCCCGTACGCGGTGAAGAGGTTCGAGAGCGCCCCGACCCGGATCTGCGCCGAGGCCACACCGGACACGGCGACGAGCACGAAGCACCCGAGTGCGATGCTCGAGTAGCGCCCGACGACGACGGCCAGGCGATCGCCGTCGATCACCGGGCGCAACAGCACGAGCATCACGAGTCCGCCGACCCAGAGTGCGGCGCCGACCAGGTGCAGCCCGAGTGCGGTGACGGCCGCGTCGTGGCTCGCCGTGCCCGCGGCGTGCCCCTGCTGGGCGAGCGGGACGAGCCCGATCATCGCGACGCCCGCGGTCAGGGCGACCATCCCGCGGGAGCGCACGGCGAAGCACAGCACCGTGACGGCCGCGGCGACGAGGACGGTGACGAGCCACGCGAGGCCGAGGTCCGTCCCCGTGAGGAACACCCCCATCGACTGCCCGAACTGCTCGTCGATGCTGATCCTCGAGCCGGCGACGCTGAGGAAGGTGAAGAACGTCGTCACGGCCGACGACACGGTCCAGACGCCCGCCGCACCGGCGGCCACGTCGATCGCGCGGTTCCACTCGGGCGCGGTGCGCGACAGCCCGACGGTCGCGAGTGCGAGACCACCGATCGCGGCCGCGGCGGAGAGGTCCACCACCAGTCGGGCGATCGGCAAGCCGAACCGGACGACGGCGCCGGGGTCGGCGATGAGCGCGGCGTTCGCGCCGCCCCCGATGACGAGGGCGACGAGGAGTGACACGAACCCGACGAGCAGCAGCACGGCGGGGCCGGCGATGCGCGCGATCCGATTCACCCGTCAAGCCTAGGCGCTGCCCCACCCGGCCACGGAATCGAGCGGGGCGACCTGTGGAGGGCGATCCGCGCCTCCTGGAGGTGGAGGACCGACCACGGACCCATCGCAGGCCGGGCACGACGAAAGGGACGGCCGAAGCCGTCCCTTTCGTGGCGCGGGAGCAGTCTTACTTGACGGCAGCCTTGAGCTTCGAGCCGGCGCTGACCTTGACCGAGTCGCTCGCGGCGATCTCGATGGCCTCGCCGGTCTGCGGGTTGCGGCCGGTGCGGGCGGCACGGTGGGTCTTCTCGAAGGCGATCCAACCGGGGATCGTGACCTTGGTGCCGTCGGCGACCGAGCCGGAGACGACGGAGAAGAGCGCGTCGACGACGCCGTTGACGGTGGCCTGGCTCTGGCCGGACTCAGCGGCGACGGCAGCGACGAGCTCGGTGCGGTTCAGGGACTTGTCAGCCATGGATGTCCTCCTCGGACTTCTTGCAGTATCGGTCGGACGACTTCTCGTCCGGCGCCCGGAGCGGGTGCTCCGTGCCACGGTGCCGGTGGGCGCGAGACCCTGCGGAACCGGAGTCGAACGTACCAGCCACCAGGGACGAAACCTGCCGACTCGCCCGGATTTCCGGGGTTGTCGGGGTACTCGAGGGGCGGAAGTGACCGATGTGACGAAGATGTCCCCCGAAACGGCCCGGGAACGGCGAACGCCCCGCCACCACTGGGGTGACGGGGCGTCCGCGGAAGCTGGTGCTTACCAGGAGCTCTTCGTGATGCCCGGCAGCTCGCCACGGTGGGCCATGTCGCGGAAGCGGACACGGCTGATGCCGAACTCACCGAGGTGGCCACGGGGGCGACCGTCGATGGCGTCGCGGTTGCGGTAGCGGACCGGCGACGCGTCGCGCGGGAGCTTCTGCAGGCCGACGCGGGCGGCCTCACGCGACTCGTCGGAGCCGTTCGGGTCCACGAGGGCCTTCTTCAGCTCGAGACGACGCTCGGCGTAGCGCGCGATGATCTCGGCGCGCTGGTTGTTCTTCGCGATCTTGCTCTTCTTCGCCATGCTTAGCGCTCCTCACGGAAGTCGACGTGCTTGCGGATCACCGGGTCGTACTTCTTGAGCACGAGGCGGTCCGGGTTGTTGCGACGGTTCTTCTTGGTCACGTAGGTGAACCCGGTGCCCGCCGTGGAGCGGAGCTTGATGATCGGACGAACGTCCTGACCCTTCTTGGCCATCAGATCTTCTCCCCACGGGCGAGGAGATCCTTGACGACGGACTCGATGCCGCGTGCGTCGATCACCTTGATGCCCTTCGCGCTGAGCGTGAGCGTGACGTTACGACGAAGCGAGGGCACGTAGTACGTCTTCTTCTGCACGTTCGGGTCGAAGCGACGCTTCGTCCGGCGGTGCGAGTGCGAGATGTTGTGTCCGAAGCCGGGGGTGGCTCCGGTCACCTGGCACACTGCTGCCATGGTTTCCTCCTGAGGTACCGTGCGACCGGCCGGCCGCACCCAAGGTCACTTGCCTGGCGCGCACGCGCTGCGTCGCCGGGCGACGGAGCGAGGGGGTTGTGCGCACCGCCCAGGCCCGCGATCCCTGTCGAAGGGGCCGTGGACACCGCGCGACCGCGGCGTACGCGACGGTCGGAGGGCTTGGAACAACTGGGCTCGCCGCGCGGACGCGGAGAACCAAGGGTCAAGAGTACGCGACGACCGGGCGTGTCGCAAACTGCCGCAGCTGCGTGGGTCGCCCTGGAGGCGCGCCGCACCTCCGGCGGCCGCGTTTCGTGAGCAGAAATGGTCGGGTCACGGTCGGCCAGCCGACACCTTCTGCTCACCAAGTGAGCGCAGCGCGGCACCCGCGTGCGCGGGCGCCCCGGACCCGCCCCGCGCTACGGCGCCTCGGCCCGCCTCGGCGCCAGCGCCTGCACCATGAGCTCGCCGAGCTCCCGCGGCGCCGTGAACATCGGCCAGTGCCCCGTCTCGAGCCCGAGGATCGCGAGCTCCTCCGTCGCCACGAGCTCCGCCGCCCACGCCTGGTGGTCGGCCACCATCGTCGCGAGGTCCGCCGCCGGGATCTCGCACGTGATCACCGTCGCCGGGATCGTGTGCCGCGCGGCGTCGGCGTAGTGGAACCGGTCGGACGGCACCGCAGCGGGCTCCGGGATCGCGCGGTGCTCGAACTCCGACCGCAGTGCCGGTGTCATCCCCCGCACGGTCGCCGGCTCCCACACGTCCCACGAGGGCAGCGGCACGACTCCGTCCACCACGGGCAGCTCGTCGTTGACGCAGCCGCCCGCGGGCCCCGGGAAGGTGTCGACGTAGAGCAGGTGCGCGACGAGCGAGGGCCGCTGGTCGGCCGCCATGTACGCGATCGGCCCCGCGCCGGAGTGTCCCGCCAGCACCACGGGCTCCTCCGGCGTCGCGACGTCGTCGAGCAGCTCGACCAGGGCGGCCACCTGCTCGTCGAGCGTGTCGCCGTCGCGGGTGACCGCCTCGACCGAGTGGCCCGCTGCTCGGAGCACCGGGGCCACCTCGTCCCAGGCGCTCGCGTCGAGCCAGAAGCCGGGCACCAGGATCACGTGCATGACGCGGACGCTACTCGCCCGGGGCGGTTCCCGATGCGCGTGTCGCTTGGTACCGTCGTCGCGTGGCCGATCTCATCATCGACTTCGGTGCGCTCGAACGCACCCGGGGGAACCTCAACGACGTCACCGACCTGCTCACGGGTCCGTGCAAGGGCATGGCCGACCTGCCCGCGAGTGCTGCCAGCGAGGCGACGCTCACGGCGAAGCTCCAGGACTTCGGCGACGAGTGGGAGTACGGCATCCACAAGCTCGCGGAGTTCAGCAGCGGCATCGGCGATGTCCTCCGCGATACCGTCTCGACGTTCCGCGACCTCGACGACGAGCTGGCCGCGGCGTTCGAGTGACCGACGCGTCCACGTCCTGAGGGGGATCATGCAGTACACCGCGCTTGGTTTCGACCCAGCACCCGGCGAGCCCGACGCCGGACGCGAGATGGTCCGGAAGCTCCGGACCGCCACTGAGGCGCTCAGCAGGATCGACAGCGTCGTCTCCGGCAGTGCCACTGCTGACTGGTCCGGAAGGACGGCAACGGCGTTCCAGGGGCTCGTCGGCGACGAACTCCGACCCCGTGTCCACGAGGCGTACTCGAGCTTCGACCGCGCCACCCGTGCGCTCGACACATGGGTCGTCAACCTCGACGGGTACCGCGAGCGTGCACGGGCACTCGAAGCCGAAGCCGATGCGGCGAAGTCCTCCGCGGCGTCGGCGAGGACCCGTGCGGCGAACCTCCCGGACCTCGCAGACGATGCCGATGCCACCGCCGCGGCGAACCACGCGGCTGACGTCCGCAACGCCTCCGCCGCCGTCGACACGGCTGATGGCGTCCTGTCCGACGTCCTCCGTCGCGCGCACGACCTTGCGTCCGAGGCGACCGCGAACGCCACGACGGCGGCGGCCGCACTCGAGACAGCGATGTCGCTGGCACCAGACGCCCCTGGCCTCCTCGACCGGATCGGCGGTGCGCTCGAGGGCGTCGGGGACTTCCTGGCGGACGCGGTCACGTTCGTCAAGGAGAACTGGTGGGACATCCTCCACCGCGTGGTGAACATCGCGTCGACGGTGCTCTCGATCGCGTCGATCTTCTTCCCTGCCCTCGCACCGTTCGCACTCGGCTTCGCGATCGCCGACGTCGCCATGTCCGGCTGGGACGCGCTGCACGGTCGCCCCGGGGCAAAGGAAGCGTTCGCCGCGGGCGCTCTCGGTCTGGTCGGTGGGTTCGCGGTCGGGAAGCTCATCGGTGCGTTCACGCAGGCGGCGGGTCCGGCCTTGGCCAACGGTCCGTTCCGCTCGGTTGCTTCCGGCGCTCTCGCCACTGCGGGGCCAGCTGGCGCGAACGCGGCGTCCCAGGCCGGCTCGGCGGCCGCCGCGCTGACGTACAACCCGGCCTACGGCCCCGCCCTGACCGGCTACATGGTCGCGAAGGCGAAGGACGCTTCCGACGCGAGGGACGGCATCGTGTCCCTCATCGGCGGCAACACCTACTACGACTCGTCGCTCTCCGAGAGCTGGCGCAAGATCCGGGGTCACGCGTGACGACCGTCGTCCAGGTCGGCGACGAGCTCTGGGTGGGGCTCCCACCCGGCTGGATCGAGCTCGTCGCACACCAGGACGAAGCCGCCGCGCAGCAATGGTTCGACGAGCTCCTGCGGACGGCGCCTGCTGAGATGCCGGTCGAGGTCCGTCAGGCGCTGCGCGAGCACTACGCGAGCGTCCGGGAGCAGATGCCGCGCGGCACGATCGACAGTGCCGGTCTGCTGGTCACGACGTTGCCGGACGACACCGTCACGGCGTGGCAGTTCGCGATGACGATCGTGGCCGGACCGCCGATCGGCGACGTCGACCTGCTGGCGGTCGTCGAGCGGTTCCTGGACTCGCCCGCTGGTTCGGCTGGCGTCGGCCCGGAGGACCTCGTGGAGTCCTTCGTCACGCACGACGGGCGGCCTGGTGTCGCCATCCACACGACCACCGGAGGATCCGATGCCCTCCGAAGGAACGTCCCGCACGCGAACGCCGACGCGCTCGGCGTCGTGTACGCCGCTGTCAGGCTCGAACACGGCCGCGCGGACAGCGACCGGGTCCTGCTGTTGACCGGGATCGCCCCGACAGTCGCCGAACGCCTGCCGATGTCGGTGCTCGCCGCACAGATCGTCCTGAGCGCGACCCTGCGAGACTCGGGTGACCGACCCGACGTCCGCGTGGCCCTCGACACCACCGGCCAGACGAAGCAGGACTCGACGCGCCCGTGATCCCCACCAACCGACTCATCGGACCGGACACTCGCGAGGTCCTCGCGTACGACGTCTCCGCGCTCTCGCCGTACGACGCGCTGAACGCGCTCGCCTACCGGAACCGCCGACTCGCGACCCTCTCGGCCGAGAGCGACTCGTTCGCGCGACTCGGCTGGGGCCTCCTGGCATGGGGCGTCACCGTGCTCGGAGTGCTCGGCCTCGCCGCTGCGCTCTGGGACGGCGCCCCTGCCGTCCTCCGCCTGGTCGGAGTCGTCGTCGCGTTCGCGGGGCTCGGCTGCGGGGCCCTGCTGGGACGCGACGTCTGGCGCGCGGGACGCTCGGTCGTGGATGCGTTCGTCGCTTGGACGCTCCTGCCCGAGCGGCTCGCGCAGGGAGGCGCGGGTGTCGCCGATTGGCGGGCCGACCCGGTACGCGATGCAGTCCGCGCGCGGGTGTTCGTCTTCGAGGGCTGGCGCGTCCTGCGCATCGTCGCGGCGGTCGCCGCGTTCCTGGTCACACCGATGCTCGGCGACCAGCTCCAGCGGACTCCGGCGGACCAACAGTGGTGGGCTGGCCAGACCGCCTCGGTCACGGTCTTCGTGCTCGGGCTGCTCGTCGTCAGCATGACCGTGGTGGTCGTCCTGATGGGCGGTCAGTGGCGCGCGAATCGGGCGCATGCCCGCCGCGACCCGGTCCAGCGCCGGCTGCTCGGTCGGTAGCCGCTCAGCGCCCGCCGGTGCGCGCGGCCGTGCAGGACGCGCACTCCCCGAAGATGTCCACCACGTGGCTGGCGTTCGTGAACCCGTTCGCCGCCGCGACCTCCTGCGCCCACCGCTCCACCGGGTCCGCCTCGATCTCGACCGTGCGGCCGCAGTTCCGGCAGATCAGGTGGTGGTGGTGCGCGTCGGTCGTGCACGCGCGGTACAGCGATTCGCCGTCCTGCTGCAGCGAGTCGGCGTCGCCCTCGGTCGCCAGGTCGGAGAGCGCCCGGTAGACGGTCGCGAGTCCGATCGTGGAGCCGTCGTCCCGCAGGTGCTGGTGCAACGCCTGCGCGCTGACGAACCCCTCGGTGCTGGACAACGCGGTGCGCACCGCTTCGCGCTGCCACGTGTTCCGCTTCGGCTTCTGCACGGCGTTCATGCGGTCGCTCCTTCCTTCCGGCCGGCGGCGGACCGGTGGTCCGCATCGTCGGCCTGGAGGCGCGGTGCGCCTCCGTCACGCTGGTCGCGGCGCACGATCCGGTCGCGTCCGCGCTTGTCCTTGCGTCCGCCGACGATCCGGCAGACCACCCAGATCACGAACGAGATCGTCGTGACGTACGGGCTGATGGGGAGCCCCCCGCCGAGGGCGAGCAAGATGCCGCCGACGACCGAGACGACGGCGAACACCGTCGACAGGACCGGGACGACGACCGGGTGGGAGCTGAGGCGCAGGGCAGCGGCCGCGGGGGTGACGAGCAGCGAGAGCACGAGCAGCGCGCCGACGATCTGCACCGACACCGCGGTCGCGAGTCCGAGCACGAGCATGAACATGAGCGCCAGCGTCCGGACCGGCACCCCGGCGGCGGCGGCCACGTCCGGGTCGACCGACGAGAACATCAGCGGGCGCCAGATCACGAGCAGCGTCACGACGACGATCGCGGCGACGACGACGAGGAACGTCAGCTGCGGGTTGTCGACCGAGACGATCTGCCCGGTGAGCAGGCCGAACTTGTTCGCGGCGCGGCCCTTGTAGAGCGCGAGGCAGAGGATGCCGAGGCCGAGGCCGAACGGCATGAGCACGGCGATGATCGAGTTGCGGTCCCGCGCCCTCGACCCGAGCAGCCCGATGAGCAGCGCCGCGATCACCGACCCGACGAGCGACCCGGTCACCACGTTCACCCCGAGCAGCAGCGATGCCGAGGCGCCCGCGAACGAGAGCTCCGAGATGCCGTGCACGGCGAAGGGCATGTTCCGTGCGACGACGAACGGCCCGATGAGCCCGCCGACGATGCCGAGCACCGCGCCGGCCCAGATCGAGTTCTGCACGAGCACGACGAGCTCGCCGTAGTCCTGGAAGGAGAAGACCTGCGACCAGATGTCCATCAGATCCGCCCGTCGTCCGGCGTCGCGGCGTTCGGGTCCGCGTCGCAGTGGTGGTCGTGCGCGTCGTTCGCGCCCACGATGACGATCCGCCCCATCGTGCGGACGACGTCGACGGGGGTGCCGTACAGGTCGGAGAGCACGTCCGTGCGGAGGACCTCGTCGGGGGATCCGATCCGGAACCGCCCGCCGGCGATGTAGAGCACCCGGTCGACGACGTCGAGGATCGGGTTCACGTCGTGGGTGACGAACAGCACGGCGGCGTCCTGCTGCCGACGCTGCCGGTCGATGAGCTCGGTGACGCCGCGCTGGTGCCGGAGGTCGAGCGAGATGAGCGGCTCGTCGCACAGGAGCAGCGCGGGGTCGGCGGCGATGGCCTGCCCGACGCGGGTGCGCTGCTGCTCGCCGCCGGACAGCTCGGCGACCGGGGCGTCCGCGAACGCGGTGGCCCCGACCTCGTCGAGGATGCGATCGACCCGGGACCGTTCGGCACGGCTCGCGGGCTTGATGCCCCACCGGGAGCCGGTCACGCCCTGCGCGATCATGTCCCGCGCCCGGAGCGGGGTCCCCGCGTCCATCAGGCGCTGCTGCGGGATGTACCCGATCTTGCGGTGCCCGCGCCGGACGGGCTGCCCGAGGAACGACATCGTGCCGCTCGTCAGCCGCTGCTGCCCGAGGACCGTGCGGAGGAGCGAGGTCTTGCCCGCCCCGTTCGGCCCGAGCACCGCGACGAACTCGCCCGGCGCCAGGTCGAGGTCGAGGTGCGACCAGAGTGCACGGGAGCCGTACGACAGCCCGGCGTCGCGGAGTTCGAGCACGGCGGAACCGCCACTGCCCGGGGCAGTGGCGGTCCGCTCGGTCGTCGGGTGGGAGACGGTCGTCACTTCTGGAGCGCCGCCTGCACCTGATCGATGTTCGCCTGCTGCCACGAGACGTAATCCTCCCCCTTCGGGAGCGTCTCCGTGACACCGACGACCGGGACGCCGTTCTCGTCGGCGGCCTTCTTGACCTCCTCCGTCTCCGGGCTCGAGGTCTGGTCGTTGTAGGCGAGGAGCTTCACGGTCTTGTTCGTGAACAGCTTGAGCGTGTCGTTGAGCGCCGCCGGCGGCACGTCGTCGCCTTCCTCGATCGCCTCGGAGAAGGCGTCCGGCGTGACGTTGTCGAGGCCGATCGCGTCGAAGAGGTACCCCGGGACCGGCTCGGTGTACGCGACCTTCTCGCCGCCGTACGTCTTCTCGAGCTCGGCCGTCTTCGCCTCGAGCCCCTCGAGCTTCGTCGTCAGGGCGTCGGCGTTCTTCGTGAAGGTGTCCGCGTCCGCCTGGTCGAGGTCGCCGAGGCGCTTCGCCACGTCGTCGGCGAGCTTCACCATCGTCGGGTAGCTGTAGAACACGTGCTCGTTGAACTCGGTGTCGCCACCCTTGTCGAGACCGGAGAGCTCGACGACGTTGATCGTGTCCGCCTTCGTGCTGGACGCGTCGGCGAGGGTCGTCATGAAGTCGTCGTACCCGCCGCCGTTCTCGATGAGGAGGTCAGCCTTGGACACCGCGAGCTGTGTCGTTGCGCTCGACTCGAACGAGTGGGGGTCCTGCGACGGGTCGTCCAAGATGCTCGTGACGGAGACGTGGTCGCCGCCGATCGCCTCGACGATCGAGCCGTAGACGTTGGTGGAGGCGACGACCCGGACGGTGCCGTCGCCCGAGGCGTCGCCGGAGGCGGAGGACGTCGCGCAGCCCGTCAGGGCGAGCGCGGCGGCGCCGGCGACGAGCGGCAGGGCGAGGAGACGGTTGTGCATGTCGACGAGCGTAGGGCTAGTTGATAACGGTTGTCAAAACCAGTATCAGCGGGATGACGGACGGGAGGCGCGGTGCCAGCCGACACCGCGCCTCCCGTCCGTCACATGGTGACGGCTACGGCTTCGTGGCCGCCTCGATCGTGTTCTCCGCGATCGTGTCGTCCTCACGCCCGGGCGTGCGGAGGTTCCACTTCTTGATCACGAAACTGAACAGGAAGTAGTAGATAACCGCGTAGCCGAGGCCGATCGGGATGAGCCAGATGGCCCCGTCCGCCTTGCCGAAGTTGAGCACGAAGTCGATCGCGCCGGCCGAGAACGAGAAGCCGTCGTGGATCCCGAGCGCGTTCACCAGCGCCAGCGAGGTACCCGTGAGCACCGCGTGGATGATGTAGAGCGGGAACGCGACGAACATGAACGAGTACTCGAGGGGCTCGGTGATGCCGGTCACGAACGAGGTGAGCGCGGCCGAGAGCATGATGCCGCCGACGAGCTTGCGGTTCTGCGGCTTGGCGTTGCGCCAGATCGCCAGGGCACCGGCCGGCAGCGCGAACATCATGATCGGGAAGAAGCCGGTCTGGAAGATGCCGGCGGTCGGGTCGCCGGCGAGGAACCGGGCGATGTCGCCGTGGTACGTCGTGCCGCCGGTGGTGAAGCTGCCGAGCTGGAACCACGGGAAGAAGTTCAGCAGCTGGTGCAGGCCGATCGGGATGAGCATGCGGTTGACGAACCCGAAGATGCCACCACCGATGACGGCGTTGTCCGCCACGGCCTGGCCGGCAGCGGTCAGGGCGATGTCGAAGTACCGGTAGAAGAACGACATCACGACGGCGATGAGGAGACCGGCGACCGCGGTGAGGATCGGCACCAGGCGGCGCCCGGAGAAGAAGCCGAGGAAGTCGGGCATCTTCGTCCGGTGGAACTTCTCCCACAGGAACGCCGACACGAGCCCCATCACGATGCCGCCGAGGACACCGAAGTTGATCGTGGCCTGGTTGCCGTTCGCGTCCTTCACCCCGTCGAGCACGATCGGGGACATGGCCGCGAACACCTGGTACATGACCATGTAGCCGACGACCGCGGCGAGCGCCGTGGTGCCGTCCGACTTCTTCGCCCAGCCGATCGCGATGCCGACGGCGAAGAGCAGCGGCAGCCAGGTGAAGACACCGTTGCCGGCGGCGGCGATGATCGTCGCGCCCTGCTCGAAGCCGGGGATCGCTCCGAGCATGTCGGCCTGGCCGAGGCGGAGCAGGATGCCCGCTGCCGGCATGACCGCGATCGGCAGGAGCAGGCTCCGGCCGAGGCGCTGGGCGTTGGCGAAGACGCGCGACTGCTTCTTCGGGGTCTTCTTCTCCGGCACATCCGTGGCAGTGGTGGTGCTCATCGGAGGTCCTCTCGTCGTTGGGTGGAGCTGTCGGGGTGAGTTGAGTCGTACAGTCAGCGCAGGTAACCTCGGCGGTGTCGCCAGGTCCGGTCCTGTCCGGTCATGACCAGTTCCGTAGTCTGAACCGCGACCACACGCCTGTCAACCCGGCACGCGTTTTCGTAACGAGGAGGAAACGATGGCTGACATCAAGGCCGCTGACATCATCGCCGCGCTGGGTGGCGCCGAGAACATCGACGAGGTCGAGGGCTGCATCACGCGCCTGCGCGTCGAGGTCGAGGACGGGGACCTCGTCGACAAGGACGCACTGAAGGCCGCTGGCGCGCAGGCCGTCGTCGGTGGCGGCACGGGCTGGCAGGTCATCGTCGGCCCGATCGCCGACAACCTCGCGCAGGACATCCAGGACGAGCTGTGACCGCCGTCCGGACCCCGTTCCAGGGCCCGGTCGTCTCGCTCGCCGACGTGCCGGACCCGGTGTTCGCCGGGCAGCTCGTCGGCGCCGGCGTCGCGGTGGACCCGACCGGGGTCGAGGGTGCCGTCACGGCGGTCGCACCGGTCGACGGCACGATCGTGAAGCTGCACCCGCACGCGTTCGCGCTGCAGGGCGCCGCGGGCACCGACGTGCTCGTGCACGTGGGCATCGACACCGTGAAGCTCTCGGGCGAGGGCTTCGAGCTCATCGCGGCCGAGGGGGACACCGTCGTCGCGGGCGACCCGGTCGTCCGGTTCACCCCCTCGGTGATCTCGGCCGCCGGCTACTCGCCGATCTGCCCCGTGGTCGTGCTCGGCTCCGCGCCGGACTCCATCTCGCAGGACGCGGTCGGCACCACGGTGCGCGACGGCGACACCCTGTTCGAGGCGTAGCACGCGACACCCTGCCGCGAGACTCGGCTCCGCGGACACTTTCGGGCCCGATCGGTCGCGAATGTGTCCGCCGGGCCGAGTCTCGGCGGTCGGCTACGCGACCGCGTGCGCCGCCGTCGCCGTGACCTCCATCTGCACCCGGTACCGGTCCGAGCGGTACCAGCTCCGCGTGTGCTCGACGGGGCGCTCCCCCGCGTACGACACCCGGTCGAACTCCAGCAGCGGCGCCCCGGTCTTCGTGCCGAGCAGCGTCGCCACGTCGTCCGCCGCCGGGTTCGCCGCGACGGTCTGCTGCGCGCGGTCGATCGGCGTGCCGTACTCGGTCGCGATGATCGAGTAGACCGACCCGGACAGGTCGTGTTCGAGCAGCCCGGGGAACGCGTCCGCGACGAGCCAGGCGTCGTCGATCGACACCGGCGCCCCGTCGGCCATCCGCAGGCGCTTCACGTGGAAGGCCGCGACGTCGGGGTCGAGTCGCAGGGCCGCGGCGGTGTCGGACGGCGGGACCCGCTCCTCGCGCACGAGCACGACGGTCGTCGGCACGTGCCCCATCGCCCGCATCTCCTCGGTGAAGGACGCCAGGTGCAGCGTCGACTGCACGGGGCGGTGCGCCACGAAGGTGCCCTTGCCGCGCACGCGTTCGAGGTAGCCCTCGTTCACGAGCTGGCCGAGGGCCTCGCGCACGGTGATCCGGGACACCCCGTACTCGGCGATGAGCTGGCGTTCCGAGGGGATCGCCGCCCCGGGTGCGAGCCGGACCGTGGCGAGCTCGAGGAGGATGCGCCGCAGCTGCTGGTGCTTCGGTTCGGCACCCTCGGTGATCCGGCTCGTCATGCGGTCCTCGTGCTCCGTCGCTGGTCGTGCGGGTGGTCATGCGCGGACATGACCAGTGCCTGCCACAGTAGCGAGTCCCCCTCGGAACGCCAACGTGCATGACAAGATGACGCGCGTGACAACCGTGGTGATCGTCGACGACGAGACGCTCGTCCGCTACGGCTTCGAGCTGATCCTCGGCGCCGCACCGGACATCGACGTCGTCGCCACCACCGGGGACGTGGACGCCGTGCAGGTCATCCGGTCGCACGCGCCCGACGTCGTGCTCCTCGACGTGCGGATGCCGCGGGTGAACGGCCTCGAGGTCCTCCGCGAGCTGCAGGCCTTCCCCGAACCACCGGCGGTCGCGATGCTCACGACCTTCGACACCGACGAGTACGTCGGCCGGGCGATGGAGCTCGGCGCCGCCGGCTTCCTGCTCAAGGACACCGACCCCGAGGGCCTCGCCGAGTACGTCCGGGTCCTCGCCCGCGGCGGGGTCGTCCTGGCACCGGGCGTCGACCGGACCCGGCTGTTCGCGGCACGTCCGGCAGCCCCCGCGCCGTCCGTCAGCGACCGGGAGCACGCGGTGCTCCGGCTCGTCGCGGACGGCGTGAGCAACCCGGACATCGGCCGACGGCTCGGCGTGAGCACCGGGACCGTCAAGGAGGACATCCGGTCGCTGCTCGCCGCGTTCGGCGTCCCGACGCGCGTCCAGCTCGCGCTGCGCGCGGCCGAGGCGGGACTCCTGGATGGCTGACACGCAGCGGTCGGGGCGCGTCCGGCGGGTGCTCGCGGCGACCGACGGGAGGCTCGACCGCCTCGTCGACGTCGGCCTGCGGTGGGCGCGCACCCACCGTGCACCGTGGTGGCTGGTCGACGCCCTGTTCATCGCCGCCGCCGTCGCGGACGCCGTGCTCGACATCTCCGGGGCGACCGCCCTCGAGACGTGGTTGTCGCTGCTCGCGGCGGCCGCCCTGTTGCTCCGACGTCGCTTCCCCGTGCTCGCGTTCGCCCTGACGGTGCCCGGGTTGTTCGTCGGTTCCGCGGTGGTGGCGGCGAGCGTGGCGCTGTTCACCCTCGGGGAGCGCACGAGCCGCCGGTGGCTGAT
This sequence comes from Curtobacterium sp. NPDC087082, assembly GCF_044745045.1. NCBI lineage: Bacteria > Bacillati > Actinomycetota > Actinomycetes > Micrococcales > Microbacteriaceae > Curtobacterium > Curtobacterium sp. NPDC087082. Next base: position 290,562 of record NZ_JBIUZN010000001.1, read on the forward strand.
GCTCCTCGCCGCGCTGGTCCAGTTCGTCGGCTTCAGCGGGTTCGTCGGGCCACCGCAGACCCTCGACGAGATCGTCGTCTCCGTCGTCTACGCGCTCATCTTCGCGCTCGGACCGCTCGCCGTCGGGCTGCTCGTGCAGACCCGTGCGCGGCTGACCGACCAGCTCGTCGAGTCCCGCCGGGCCCGCGAGGACGAACGCCGGCAGGCCGCGGCCGTCGCCCTGTCCCGCGAGCGGGCGCTGCTCGCGCGGGAGATGCACGACGTCGTCTCGCACCAGGTGACCCTCATCGCGGTGCAGGCCGGCGCGATGCAGATGGCCGGACGCGACGAGGCCGAGCGCGGGTTCGCCCGGACGATCCGGCAGCTGTGCGTGATCACCCTGCAGGAGCTCCGCGAGATGGTGCAGGTGCTCCGCGCCTCCGGTGGCACCGACCGCGAGATCGCGCCCCAGCCGGTGCTCACCGACCTCCCCCGGCTCATCGCCGAGAGCGGGCTCGAGACGAGCACGACCGTCGACCTGCCGGACACCCTCGCCCAGCCGCTCCAGCGCGCGGTGTACCGGTTCGTGCAGGAGGGGCTGACGAACGTCCGCAAGCACGCCCCCGACGCCACCGTCCGGGTGAGTGGCCGGATCCACGGCGAGCACGTCCTCGTCGACGTCGTGAACGGCCCGGCGCGTTCCGAACGGCTCGAACTGCCGGGGTCCGGGCTCGGCCTGATCGGGCTCGGGGAGCGGGCGTCGCTCCTCGGCGGGAGCATGGAGTCGGGCCCGCAGCCGGACGACGGGTTCGCACTGCACCTGCGGCTGCCGGTGGAGCACGTGCCGGCTGCCCGGGCGGTCTGACGGTCATCCTCGGAGCCAGCCCGTCCTGGCCGATCGGCCATCGCGGTTCACGCCGTGGAGCGATGCCCCGGCGGGGGCGATCGGCTGGGATGGGACCGTGGCACCAGCAGCGCTCCTCGGACGACTCCGTCGATCCCCCGTCTCCGTCGCCGTGGCGGTGGTCGCGGTCGCGCTCGTCGTGACCGCACGGATGGCGCACTCCGAGCCGGACTTCCCGCACCACCCGCCCGTCGCGTGCCTCGCCCTCGTGGCGGTGGTCCTGACGACCGTCCTCGCCGAGCGCTCCCTCGGATCGCTCCGGACCCTCGTGATCGGGGTCGGCGCGCCGCTGCTCGGGGTCCTCGCGACCCTCCTCACCGTCACGATCGGTTCGGCGCTGGGCGAGGCACACGCCGAGTTCGCCGTCGGACAGCCGCTCTTCGCCCCCTCCGTCGTCGCCGCCGCGTTGCTCGGGGCCGCGTCGGCGGCGATGCCCGCGCAGCGCCGCTGGCGGACGCGCGCCGCGCTCTGGACCGTGGTGCTGACCCTCGTGCTCTTCGCGGGCCACGGATCGGACCTGGCCCGCGCCCTGGCGACCCTGCTCGGGACCGCAGCCGGCGCATGGATCGTGCGCCGCGCCTCCAGGCCCCAGAGCCGCACCACCCGCGTCACCGCACGGACGGTCGTGGTGAGCGCCCTCATCGCGCTCGGTGCCGGCACCCTGGTGACCCCGATCGTGCCGGACCCGGACGGCGTGCTCTCGCCGTTCGCCGACGCGATGCCGGACCGTTCCGTGGTCGTCGTCGGGGTGCTGCTGCTCCTGGCCGCCTGGCTCGTGCACCGCGGTCGCCGGACGGGCATCGCGCTGGCGATCGGCGTGCTCCTGACGCTCACGGTCGTGCTCGCCGACGTCTTCCTCATCGAGCCGGTCAAGGACGACGCGGTGCAGTGGCAGGGGCTCGGACTCGACGCGATCGAGTGGCAGGTCACCCTGCTCGGCGCGTGGATCGTCCCAGCCGCCGTGCTGCTCGCCGTGCTCCTCCTCCGACCGAGGCTCGTCCGGGCGCGGTTCCGGGCCGCCGGTGCACGCCGTGACGACCTCGTCGAGATGCTCCGCGACGGCGACGCCGGGACCCTCGGACACATGGGCACCTGGCGCGGGAACGCGACCTGGACCCACCCGGACGGACGCGGCGCCGTGGCCTACCGGGTGCGCGGCGAGGTCGCCCTCGCCGTCTCGGACCCGGCGTGCGCCACCGCCGACCGCGCCGATGTCCTCGCCGGCTTCACCGCGTTCTGCGAGCGCAACGGCTGGGTGCCCGCGTTCACGAGCGTCCACGAACCCGTCCGCGCGATCCTCGGTGCGGAGGGGTGGACCGCGCTGCCGGTGGGTGTCGAGTGCGTGCTCGACGTGACGACGTTCGACCTGCGCGGCAAGAAGCGGCAGGACCTCCGGACCGCGTCGAACCGTGCCGACCGCGAGGGTGTCCGAGACGAGTGGACCACACTGGACGCGCTCGACGCCGACCGTCGTGCCGAGGTCGAGGCGATCTGCACGCGATGGGCCGCCGATCGGCGTCTGCCGGAGATGGGCTTCACGCTCGGCGGGTTCCGCGAACTCGACGACCCGGACGTCCGGCTCATGCTCGCCGTCGACGCAGACGGGCACGTCACCGCGGTCACGAGCTGGCTGCCCGTCCACGAGCGGGGAGCGCTGACCGGCTACACGCTCGACGTCATGCGTCGCGGTGACGACGGGATGCCCGGGGTGATGGAGTTCCTCATCGCCCGGACCGCGCTCCGTGCCCGCGAGGCCGGCCTCACCACGATCAGCCTCTCCGGCACGCCGCTGGCCGCCCACGCCGGGGCCCGGTCGCTGGTCGTCCGTGGGTCGGTGCTCCTCGCCCGCGTGCTCGAGCCGGTGTACGGGTTCCGGTCGCTGCAGCGCTTCAAGGAGAAGTTCGGCGCGCGGCACGAGCCCCTGTGGTTGGTCGTCCCGACGCCGTTGCACGTGCCGCGGGTCGCCCGGGCCCTGGCGTCGGCGTACGTGCCGGGCCTGCGGCCGAAGCACCTGTGGGCGCTCCGGCAGGCGCACCGTGCGGTGGCGGACGCCCGAGCAGTGGCCGAGGCCCGTGCCGCGGGTGCGGCGCGCTCGTGAGTCCGACCGAGTGGCTGCTCGCCACCCAGCTGCAGGCGCCGTCGAAGCTCGTCCCGGTGGACATCGCGTTCGCGGTGCTCGCCGTCGCGGTGCTGATTCCCGGTCTCCGGCACACGCGGTCCGGGTCCGCCTGGCGTGCCGTCCGGCTGCGCGCCGTGGTCGCCGTCGGGGCCGCCGTCGCCGTGCTCCTCGTCTGCTGGGTCCTGAGCGACGTCCTGAACCTGTTCGGCGTCGCCCTGAGTCCGGTCACGCGGATGTGGGTCGCGATCGCCACCGCCGCACTCGCCCTGGCAGTCACCGGCATCGTGCAGGGCGGTCGCGGACGCCGGGTGCTCGCCGCCGTGCTCGTCCCGGCCGCGCTGCTCGTCCCCGCACTCGGGGTGAACGTCGAGTTCGCCAAGTACCCGACCCTCGGCACCGTGGTGCAGAGCGACCCGTACCCGGCGCTCGACCTGCACGCGGCCCCAGCAGCCGCGCTCCCGGCGCACGGCGAGGTCCGGACGGTGGACATCCCCGGGACCCGCTCCGGCTTCCCGGCCCGCCCCGCCGTCGTCTACCTGCCGCCGGCCGCACTCGTCCGGGACCCGGCACGCCTGCCGGTCGTCCTCGCGTTCGCCGGGCAGCCCGGTGCGCCGAGCGACATGTTCACCGCCGGGCAGATGGGGACCGTGCTCGACGCCTACGCGGCCGCGCACCACGGATCGGCACCGATCGTCGTGTCGGTCGACCAGCTGTCGGCTCCCGGTCGGAACCCGATGTGCGTCGACTCGACGCTCGGGAAGTCCGCGACCTACGTCACCGAGGACGTGCCCGCCTGGATCGCCGCGCACCTCCCCGCGACGCCGGACCGGCATGCCTGGGGCCTCGTCGGGTTCTCGCAGGGGGCGACCTGCGCGATGCAGTTCGTCACCGCCCACCCGGGGTCGTTCGGCGCCGCGCTGGCGATCTCCAGCGAACTGCAGCCGATCGACCAAAACCCGCGGCACAGTGCCGACCAGGCGTTCGGTGGGTCGGTGGCCCGGTGGAAGGCCGCCGCCCCGATCGCGCAGATGCGGGCGAACGGCCTCGGCGGTCACGCGCTCTGGCTCACGGCCGGGTCCGCCGACCACCAGTTCAGTCGGAACGCCCGGGCACTCGGCAGTGCGGCCCGGACGGCGGGCGCGGACACCGTGGTCGCGTTCGCGCCGGGGAGCGGGCACGACTGGAACACCGTGCAGTGGTCGCTGCGCACGGAACTGCCGCACGAGGCCGACACCCTGTTCGGGGCCCTCGGGTGAGGCCCGTCGTGCTGGCGGTGGTCGCCCTCGTCGCGGTGCTGCTGCTGACGGTGGGGCCGGTCGCCGTGACGCCGGTCGCCGCCGTGCTCCTGCTGCTCTGCGTGGGTGCTGCTGCCCTCGCGACCGGGGACGACGGCTCGGACAATCGTCGTCGCGAATATTGACATGTTGCGTGTTTGACATTGCCGTTCGGTCGCTGTCACGATGTGGCCTGCTCCATGGAGGGGCAGAGACAAGGGGAATGATGCAGAACACGAAGACGAAGATCATCGTCGGCCTCGGGCTGTCGATCGGCCTGGTCACCGGGACCGCCTCGACGGCGTCGGCCACGCCGTTCGAGATCATGGGATCGGGGCCCGTGGCCGGCGGGGTGAGCATCGCCGACTCCGGAGACGGTTCGACCGGAGCGACCACGGGTGTCGGCACCCGGAACGACGGCGGGGGCGGGAGCTTCTGGCAGTGGGGTGTCGGCAAGGACGACACGTGGTCGAACTACTTCCGCGAGAAGCGGTGCCACGGCGCGACGGCTGTCGGGAAGAAGTCCAAACGAGTGTCGAACGTCCCGGGCGGCAAGTACGCGATGGCGAAGACGCCGAAGGCGAGCAGCGGGAACAAGGCGTACTACCACAACTGCTGATCGTGCCGTTCCCGGGAAGTGCGGCATGACGATCCGATCGGTGACGCTCGCCTACGTCGTCCCGCCGGTCCTCGCTCTGGTCCTGGCGTTCATCGGGGTGACGCAGGTCAGCGAAGCAGGACTCATCGGCGCGTCGTCGACGGTCACGGCCACCGCCGGTCCCGAGACCGGCTCGAACCAGCGTGTCGCTGCGGCACTCGACCGCGTGGCACGCGTTGCGGACGCGACCATCGTCCGCGTCGTGGCAGACCGGGCGGCACCCACCACACGACGCGTGGCGCTCGTCACCGATGCTCCGGCGAGTCGCGGTGAACGGTGGCTCCAGGACGGCTACGCGGACTTCTCGAGGTCGATGACCACGCACGTGCGGCCGATGCAGGACCTCGACCAGTTCGACCCGACCGGGACCTACGACGTCTTCGGCGACGACCGAGCTCGACGAGCGGCCGTGCAGGCGCTCACCGAGGTCGGCTACGCGGTGACGTCCGAACGGGTCCCCCTGCTCCATCGGGTCGGGGTCGTCGACGGTGTCGATCGGACAGCCGGACTCATCGTCACCCTGACGCTCGGGTGCTCGACGCTGTGCGTGATGGGGACCAGCGGGTCTCCCCGTCGGTGCGCAGTCCGGAGGTTGCACGGTCGCAGTACGGCGTCGATCGTGCGCTCAGAGCTCGCGGAAGCCCGGACGTCCGTGCTCGCCATCGTGATCGCGGCCCCCTGCGCGGCGATCTGGCTCGGGATGCACAACGGGCTGGCAGACGTGACGACGTTCGGTACGGCGTTCGTCATCCTCTGCGGAGCACTCCTCGCTCCGGTCGCGGTCGCCCACGCGCTCGGCACGATCGGAGCCTGTCGGGTGCCGATGGTCGATGCGCTCCGGGGTGCCCGGCCCGCCGGGGCGCTCCTGGTCGTCGTGCATGCCGCACGGCTCCCGGCGCTCCTCGTCCTGGTCGCTGCATCATTCGACCTCGTCGGCGCCGTCGCGGTCGTCCGATCGGGCAGCGCCGAACGCGACCTCCGAGCAGCAGGAGAGACGGTGCAACTCTGGGTCACTCCGGACCCACGCCCGGTGGACACGCAGCCCTACTGGGACCGGATCGGGGCGTTCGCAGGACGGGCGCTCGACCGCGGGGACGCACTGCTCGCGGCGCCGGTCGAGGTGTCCACCGGGCAGGGCGACGCGACGGCACCCGCGCTGTTCGTCGACGCTGGCTACCTGGATCGACAGGACGTGCGCGCGGACGACGGCGAGCGTCTCACCGCTGATGAGCTGGGCGTCTCCGTCTGGCTGCCACCGCGCAGCACCGTGGATGCCAGCAGACTCGTCCAGGCGCTCTCCGAGTGGGAACTCCGCGATGCTCCCGCTGCAGCACGCTCGAACATCACCGTCGGTCGGCTCGCAGCACAAGAGGTGTACTCCTACCCCGGCGATTCCACGTCGCGCACGTGGCTCGACGACGCGGTCCTGGTCGTCGTACCGGATCCCGCTGCAGCCTTCTCCGCAGACCAACTCGGCTCGTGGTTGTCGAGCGGGGATGTCGTGTTCGGGTCGCGCTCGGCTGCGGAGCGCGCGATCCGGACGTCTGACGTCGGCCGCGAGTTCAGTGCTGTCGTCGACGTGGGCCAGGTGGCCGCGGAAGCAGCTCGGCAGGCAGCGCGCACGGTCGGGATCGGGGTCGCCGGCGTAGTGAGCGCCGTCATCGTCAGCGCGGTGCTCGCCGGACTCGGTGCGGCCGCACACCGCCGGCGGTACGGCCGCGCGCACTTCGCGAGGATCGCGGCAGGAACGCCCTTCTTGCGGGCGAACGCCAGCCTCGTGGTGATCGAGGTCGTGCTCGTCACTGTCGCCACCGTGGCCGCGATCAACACCTGGTGGGATCTCCGCCCGGACGGGGCCGGTATGCGCTCCGCACTCGACCCGGTCGCGCAGACTGCGGGGGTCGCCGTCGCCTTCGCGGCCGGGATGCTCGTGCTGGTCGGTACGGTCAGCGCCACGGCGATCGCGACGACAGCGAAGACCGTTGCACGAACACGAGGGAACGGATCCTGATGATCGAAGTACGCAGTGCCAGCAAGCGCCGCGGGCGACGTGTGCTCTGGCAGGATCTGACGTTCGACGTCGGTCGTGGTGAGATCGTGGCCCTGGTGGGACCGAGCGGCTCCGGCAAGTCGACGCTCCTCGACTGCATCGGCCACATCGACACGTTCGATGCCGGATCGATCCGGATCGACGGCGTCACGGTCGGCGGTGGTGGTCGGAGCGCACGGCTCGTCCGCCGACGACACCTGGGGTACCTCTTCCAGGACTTCGGGCTGGTACCCGACATGACCGTCCAGGCCAACATCGACATCGCACGGGTGCCGGCCCGCGAGCACCGTGGCACACCGGTCCGGACCGCAGCGGCGTTGGAACGGGTCGGACTCGCTGGGCGGGCGACGGATCGTGCGCACGAACTCAGCGGCGGCGAACAGCAGCGTGTGGCCCTTGCACGCCTGCTGGTCAAGCAGCCGGACGTGATCCTGGCCGACGAACCGACGAGTGCGCTCGACGGGACGAACGCGTCGATGGTGCTCGACCTGCTCGACGAGTTCGCGGCATCGGGTGCCGCGGTGGTCATCGCGACGCACGCGGCCGAGGTGGAGACACGAGCGACGACGACGCTCTCGCTGTTCGACCCCGACCGGTGAAGAGACCGGTGCGGGTCAGGCGTTCGCGACGAGCCAGGCCCGCTGCGTCCGCGACAGCGCTCGGTCGGCCCAGACCTGCCGCTCGACACCGTCCGGCAGCGTCGACGACGTCGAGCCCTGCCACACCAGCTGCAGCCCCGCGCGGTCGAGCACGGCCGCCGAGGCCGGGTTGTTCGTCAGCACCCGCCCGGTGACCGCGACGTCGGGAGCGACGTCCGCCGCGGCAGCCACCGCCGCGAGCGCGATCTCCGTCGCGTAGCCTCTGCCCCACGCCGCCGGCGCCAACCGGTAGCCGAGGTTCCACACCCCGGCCGCGGTCATGTCCACGCCACCGACGCCGAGGAAGGCGTGGTCGGCCGCGGCGCGGACCGCCCACGAGCCGAGCCCGTGTCGTGCCCGACCGCCGATCTTGCGCTGGACGAGGTCGACCGTCGAGGCCCGCACCGCGTGCCGTCCCGCGGGGAGGTGGGTCCACGTCCGGGCGTCGGAGAAGACCGCGTGCACGTCGTCGATGTCCGCCGGCGACAGCGGGGTGAGCAGGAGGCGATCCGTTCGGATCTCCTGCGAGGGCATCAGGAGCTGGTGGACCATGCCTCGATCATCCCGCCGCCCACCGACATCCGTGTGAACACCACGCGACGAATGCGGGAGTCCGCAAGCAGGGATTTTCAGCCAAGACGTCTATTTCACTGTACAGTGAAAATATGCCGATCACTGAAAAGACCCTCGTGCAGGCGCTTCGGCGCACACTGCCTCCAGGGTCGATCGACATCATCTCGCGTGACGGGGCCGCTCCGGTGGCGGTGCTCCCCGACGGCTCCGAGGTGGCACTCGTGATGCGCTGGGCCGGAGCAGGGTTCCCACGGGACGTCGCCCGGGCGTTCGAGAACGAGCCGCTGTCCCCGTCGGCAGACGCAGGGGTCGACGCACATCACGAGGTCGTCTTCGCGCAGTCCGTCTCCGACGGGTCACGACGGGTCATCGAAGCCGTCGGTGCGTCCTGGGTCGCACTCGACGGGTCGGCGTCCCTGCACATCGGGACCGTCTGGGTGGAGCGAGCTCCGACTCCCGGCCTCGTCGCCGAGGAGGTCGGGTTCCGCTGGTCAGCTGCGCGGGCGGACGTCGCGGAGGCGTTGTTCGCGATCGTGGCGGACGGCAGTCGGTGGGGCGACGGACGGACACGGGTCCCCGAGGTGGAGAGCCTCGCGACGCTCTCAGACCGATCGCTCGGTTCGGTCTCGAACGCCCTGAGGGGCTTCGACCAGAACGGATGGACCGGACCCGGACCGGAACCGAGGAGTCGTGTGCTCGTCGACGGGTCGGGCATGCTCGACTCGTGGTCGGAGTGGAGTCGCCGACAGCCACGGAACTGGATCTCCTTCCACACCCTCGACCGCGAACCCGCGAGGGTCGAGCGGGTCTTGCTCACGACGTTCGGGACGGACCTCGTCCTCACCGGCGCTTCGGGCAGCGAGCGTCTCCGTCCGTTCCTCACCGGGGCGAGGAGCGTGAGCGCGTACGTGGTCGATGCGGACGACGACCACATCCGCGACCTCGGCGAGCGGGCGGGCATGCTGCCTGCTCCGACGGGGCAGGTCCGGGTCGCGGTGGCACCGCGCGCGATCGCGAACACGACGCGGGTCGCTGCGGACGTCCGGATCGCCTCCCCGGCCCGCATCTACGCCGATCTCCTGACCGGGTCGGAGCGGGAGCGGGAAGCCGCGGACATCATCCGTGACTCCGCGCTGGGGAACCTGCCGTGAGCGCCGACGGGTCGCGAGACCACGCCGCGCGGGCGCTCGCTGAGGAGGCGCTCGCCGCACTCCTCCGGGCAGCCGGTCCCAGATCGACCGAACTGGTCCTCATCGGCGGCCTCGTTCCCGAGTACCTCGTCGAGACCACGGATCCGCACCAGGGAACCAACGACGTCGATCTCCTGCTCGACCTCGGGTTGGAGTACGACCGAGACGAGCACGACTACGGCTGGCTGGAGCGTGCGCTCGTCGCTGCCGGCTTCGTCCCCGCGTCACCGAACGTCGGGTGGCGATGGGTCGCCGAGGTCCGCGGCCACCCCGTGCTCGTGGAGTTCCTCGCCGACGTCGCCGACAACCTCGACCGTGAGATCGCCCTGCCGGGTGCATCCGTCCTCGGCGCGAAGAACCTCCGCGGACCCGGGCCCGCACTCCGAGACGCGCACGATGCCGTCGTGCACGGTCACCCGGTACGGATGACCGACATCGGGGGCTACCTGTCGGCGAAAGGTGCCGCCGCGTACTGGCGGGGCGCGGAGAAGGACCTGTACGACTTCGCGTGGGTGCTGGTGAACGCAGCGAGGATGGACGCCGATCGCGCTGTGAACGCCGTCACAGCGGTGCTCGACGCAGGTGTCGACCGCGATCGGTTCGGCGCCGTGCTGGGAGCATGCGCCTCGTTCGAGACAGCGGCCAGCATCGGTGCGGTCGTGTTCGCGAGCGCTTCGATCGCCGCGGGCGACCAACGCGACCACGACGCGCTCGCGCTCGACGCGGTCCTGGCCGTGCGGATGTTCCGAGCGGGCCTGTTGCGCGCTGCGGAGGGGCGTGACGGCTAGTCGAGCAGCAGCGCCGGCTCCTCGAGCACCGAGGCCACGTCGTGCACGAAGCGCGACGCCACGTCGCCGTCGACGACCCGGTGGTCGAACGAGGCGCCGATCGTCGTCACCATGCGCGACCGGACCTCGCCGTCGACGACCCATGGCTTCGGCTTGATCGTGCCCATCGCCACGATCGCGACCTCGCCCGGGTTGAGGATCGGGGTGCCGGTGTCCATGCCGAACACGCCGATGTTCGTGATCGACACCGTGCCGTTCGCCATCTGCGCCGGGGTGGTCTTGCCGTCGCGGGCGGTCAGGGTGAGCTGCTCGAGGGCCTGGGCGAGCTCGAGCAGGGACATGTCCTGCGCGTCCTTGATGTTCGGCACGATGAGGCCGCGCGGGGTGGCCGCGGCGATGCCGAGGTTCACGAAGTGGTGGACGATGATCTCGCGGTCGGTCCAGGTGGAGTTCACCGAACGGTTGCGGCGGACCGCCCAGATCACGGCCTTCGCCACGAGGAGCAGCGGCGACACCTTCACGCCCGCGAACGTCGGCGAGGACTTCAGCCGCTTGACGAACTCCATCGTGCGAGTGGCGTCCACGTCGACGAACAGCGAGACGTGCGGTGCGGTGAACGCCGACGTGGTCATCGCGGTCGCGATGGCCTTGCGGACGCCCTTGACCGGGATCGTCTCGCTGCGGACGTCGCCCCACTCGGGGGTCTCGATGTTGCGGAAGACGCTGGCCTGCTTCGCGTGCCGGATGACGTCGTCGCGGGTGACCTCGCCCGCGAGGCCGGTCGCGACGATCTCGCTCAGCTCGACGCCGAGGTCCTTCGCGAGCTTCCGGATCGGGGGCTTCGCGAGGACGTTCGTCGCCACGCCGTGTTTGCGCGCGGAGCCGGACCCGAGGGCGGAGATCGCCTCGGCGGTGGTCTCCTCACCGGGGTCGGTGGCGGCTTCGGCCGCTGCAGCGGCGTCGGCACTGGAGGCGCGGCTCGCCTCGGCCGCGAGCGCTGCGGCCCGTCGGGCGCCCGGCTTCCGGCGGGACGGCGACGAGGTCGCGGAGCCGTAGCCGACGAGGACGGCGCCGGAGGACTCGTCCGTGCCGACGACGGAGGCGTCGACGGCGACCGGCTGGGCGGGCGCGGCTGCGGGCTGCGCGGGAGCGGCGGCGGGCGCCGCGGCGGCCCGCGGCGGGGTCGGCGCGCTCACCGGCGCGGGTGCGGCGGGGGTCTGCGTGACCGGGGCGGCGGGAGCGGCCGGTGCCGGCGGGGTGGCGGTGACGTCCGGCGAGGTCGGGACGCTCTGGTCGACGTGTGCCGCGCCTCCTGGGCCGGCGACCGGCGCACCGGACGCGACCTGCGCGTCGGACTCCACGCGGATGATCGGCTTGCCGACCTCGACGGTGTCGCCCTCGGAGACGAGCAGGCCGGTGACGGTGCCGGAGAACGGCGACGGGAGCTCGACGAGGGACTTCGCCGTCTCGATCTCGACGAGGACCTGGTCGACGGTGATCTCGTCACCGATCGCGACGCGCCACTGCACGATCTCGGCCTCGGTGAGGCCTTCACCCACGTCGGGCAGGGGGAATTCGGCGACGGCCACTACGGCTCCTTCGGCGTTCTGGTCGAGCTCGGACAGGGAGGTCAGTAGGCGAGGGCGCGGTCGACGGCCTCGAGGACGCGGTCGGCGTCCGGCAGGTGCAGGTGCTCCAGCTTCGACACCGGGAACGGGATGTCGAACCCGGAGACCCGGAGCGGCGGGGCCTGCATCGTGTAGAACGCCTTCTCGGCGACGGTCGCGGCGATCTCGCTGCCGACGCTGACGAAGCCGGAGGCCTCTTGCGCGATGACGAGACGACCGGTCTTCCGGACCGACGCCAGGAGCGGCTCCCAGTCGATCGGCGAGATCGAGCGGAGGTCGATGACCTCGCAGCTCGTGCCCTCGCCCTCGGCGATCTCCGCCGCCTGCATGAGCGTGGCGACCATCGCGCCGTGGCCGACGAGGGTGACCTCGGTGCCGGTGCGGGCGACGCGCGTCGTGTGCATCGGGACGTGCCCGTCGACGAGGTCCACCTGACCCTTCGGCCAGTAGCGCGACTTCGGCTCGAGGAAGACGACCGGGTCCTTCGAGGCCACTGCTTCCTGGATCATCCAGTAGGCGTCGTTCGGCGTGCTCGGGCTGACCACGCGGAGACCAGGGGTGTGCGCGAAGTACGCCTCGGGCGACTCCTGGTGGTGCTCCACGGCGCCGATGTGGCCGCCGTAGGGGATGCGGATGACGACGGGCAGCGACATGTGCGTCGGCAGCCGGTTCGCCATCTTCGCGAGCTGCGAGGTGATCTGGTCGAAGCCCGGCCAGACGAAGCCGTCGAACTGGATCTCGACGACCGGGCGGTAGCCGCGCAGGGCCAGGCCGATCGCGGTGCCGATGATGCCGGCCTCGGCGAGCGGGGTGTCCCGCACGCGCTCGGGGCCGAACTTCTCCTGCAGGCCCTCGGTGATGCGGAACACACCGCCGAGTGCGCCGATGTCCTCGCCCATCAGCAGGACCTTGTCGTCCGCCTGCATCGCGGCGGCGAGCCCGGCGTTGAGCGCCTTGGCCATCGTCAGGGTCGGGGTGGGGTCGCTCGGGACCTCGCCGGCGCCCGGGTGGGAGCGCAGGGTGTAGTCGAAGAGCTGCTCGGTGGTGCTCATGCGTGGGCGCCCCCTTCGAAGCCGGCCTCGTACTGTTCGAGCCAGGCCTTCTGCTCGGCGACCAGCGGGTGCGGCTCGCGGTAGACGTTGTCGAACATGACGTCGACGGACGGCGGTGTCAGGGCCACGGTGCGGCGGCGGACGTCGGCGGCGATGTCCTCGCCCTCTTCGTCGAACGCGGCGAACTGCTCGTCGGTCGCGCCCTTGGAGCGCAGGTACGCCTCGGACCGGACGATCGGGTCGCGGCGGACCCAGTCCTCGAGCTCGCCCTCGGCGCGGTAGCGGCTCGGGTCGTCGGAGCTGGTGTGCGCGCCGATGCGGTACGTGTCGGCCTCGATGAACGCCGGGCCCTGGCCGCTGCGGGCGTGGTCGGTGGCGACGACCGAGGCCGTGTAGGAGGCGAGGATGTCGTTGCCGTCGATGAGGACGCTCGGGATCCCGAAGCCGCGCGGACGGTCGACGAGCGGGGTCGGCGACTGGACCGACACCGGTACCGAGATCGCCCAGTGGTTGTTCTGCAGGAAGAAGACGACGGGGGCCTTCGTCGAGGCCGAGAACACGTACGCCTCGTTCACGTCGCCCTGGCTCGTCGCGCCGTCGCCGAAGTAGACGATCGAGCACGCGTCGCGGTCGGGGTCACCCGTGCCGACGTCGCCGTCGAGCTTCTGCCCGAGCGCGTACCCGGTGGCGTGCAGGGTCTGCGAGCCGATCACCAGGGTGGAGATGTGGGTGTTGCCGCGCTCGTCCGGGTCCCACCCGCCGTGCGTCTGGCCGCGGTACATCGCGATGATCTCCATCGGCTCGACGCCGCGGTGCATCGTGACCGCGTGCTCGCGGTAGGACGGGAAGACGTGGTCCTGCGCACGGAGGGCGAAGGCGGAACCGGTCTGTGCGGCTTCCTGCCCGTGGCTCGGCACCCAGAGGCCGAGCTGACCGGTGCGCTGGAGGTTGTGACCGGCGTGGTCGAACCGACGGGTGAGGACCATCCGGCGGTGCATCGCCAGCAGGGTCTCGTCCGGGATCGCCCGCGCGGCGGCGGCGAACTCGGCGTTCTCGTCGGTCTCCACGAACCGACCCTCGGGGTCGAGGAGCCGGACGGTGGTCGTCGCGGGGGCCGCGGCGCGGAATGACATGCGGGCCAGCGTAGCGGCAGCGACTACTCGGCTGCCTGGAGGTCCCCCACAAGCGACCGTGCTGTTTCGAGGAGCGTTCCCACAGCCTCGTGCTCCCCGATCGAGATGCGGATGCCCTCGTTCCCGAAGGCCCGGACGATGATGCCGACCTGCTCGAAGCGCTCCGTCGCGTGCGCCGTCAGCTCGCCGGTCGGCAGCCACACGAAGTTGCCCTGGGCGTCGGGCACGTCCCAGCCCTGCTCGCGGAGCGACGTGACGACGTGGTCCCGCAGGACGGCGATCTCGGACACGCGCTCGAGCAGTTCGGACTCGCGTTCGAGGCTCGCGAGCGCCGCCGCCTGGCCCTGCGCCGTGACCGAGAGCGGGATGGCGCAGGCGCGTACGGCATCGAGCACGTACGCCGGGCCGAGGGCGTACCCGACACGGAGTCCGGCCAGCCCGTACGCCTTCGAGAAGGTGCGGAGCACGACGAGGTTCGGGTACCGCTCGAGCAGCGGGGCGCCACGGACGGCGGTCGGCTCGGTGACGAACTCGGCGTAGGCCTCGTCGAGGACCACGAGCACGGTGGCGGGCACCTGGGCCATGAACGCCTCGAACTCGGCGCCGGTCACGATCGGGCCGGTCGGGTTGTTCGGCGTGCAGACGATCACGAGGCGGGTGCGCTCCGTGACCGCGGCGGCCATCGCGTCGAGGTCGTGACCGCCGTCGGGGCGGTTCGGCACCTGCACGCTCGTCGCGCCGGCGACCGTGACGACGCCCGGGTAGGCCTCGAAGGAGCGCCACGCGTAGACGATCTCGTCGCCGGGGCCGGAGGTCGCCTTGGCGAGTTCGTGGAGGATCGCGACGCTGCCGGGGGCGACGTGGACCTCGTCGACGGTGGTGCCGAAGCGGTTCGCGAGCACGGCCCGGACGGCGAGGGCGGTGGCGTCGGGGTAGCGGTTGAACGCGGTCTGCGCCTGCACGGCCTCGACGACGCCGGGCAGCGGCGGGAACGGGTTCTCGTTGCTCGACAGCTTGAAGGCGTCGGCCGCGGCCTGGCGCCCCTGCTTGTAGGCGGGGAGAACGGCGATCTCGGGCCGGATGTGCACGCGCTCGTCAGTCACGGGATCAGGCTACCGGGCCGGGAGAACGGCGATGCGGTGCCCATCCGGGTGCCGGATGTGCACGCGCTCGTCAGTCACGGGATCAGGCTACCCGGCCAGGAGAACGGCGATGCGGTGCCCATCCGGGTGCCGGATGTGCACGCGCTCGTCAGTCACGGGATCAGGCTACCCGGCCGGGAGAACGGCGATGCGGTGCCCATCCGGGTGCCGGGCGTCACCGTCCGACCTCGGCCGGCGGCGCGATCGGGACCACGGGCTTCCCCCAGTCCGCGATGGTCAGCGTGCCGCACCGCGTGATCTCCGGAGCACCCGCTCCCGGCACGGTCGGGACCGAGTCGATCGAGGTCACGATGTCGACCGGCTTCGCGATGAGACCGGGGCGTTCCCCGCCGAGGACGACCCACGACGCCCGTCGGACCCCGTCGTAGTCGTGCTTGTTCGTCAGCCACGTCGTGGCCCCGAACGTTGCGTTGACCTGCAGGAGCTGCCGCTGGTCGGCCAGCCGGTACTTCACACCGCGGACCGTCCAGAAGTCCCCGGCGCCGGTGCGGTCCGTCGCGGACGCCCAGTCGACGACGCACTGCACGTCCGGGTCCGCCTGGGCCGATGCACGGGCCACGTCCGGGAATGCGACCCCGGCCGACACCGGGACGCCGACCGCGACGGCGATCCCGAGCACCGCGAGGGTCGGCCGCGACCGGCCCGGGGTGACCGCGCGTCGACGAGCGCGCGAGTCCCACCGTGCAGCACGCCGAGCCCGGACGAGGGCCTCGACCGCCAGCACGACGGCCACCAGCGGCAGGAACAGCACCGGCTGGAGGTACCGGGTCCACGGGGTCCCGATCACGCCGAAGGCCACGACCAGGAGCGGCGCGAGTGCACCGGTCGCGATGACCGCCACCGCGCCGGGACCCGCAGTGCGCCGGACGCCCGGGACGACGAGCGCCACGACGCAGGCGGCCACGACCGCCGCCCACAGGACGACCTCGAGGAGTCCGGGGAGGGTCGCGACACGATCGGCGAACGCGGACCCGAACGTCCCGAACGCCTGGTCGGCGCGATCGGGCCGGAGCTTCTCGACGCCCGCGAACGCGACGCTGCGGCGGAGCACGAAGACCACGCCGGCCGCGGCCACGACGGTGAACGGCCCGGCGAGGTCGGCGACGGCGGAGCGCAGCACGGCACCACGGTCGGCACGCAGACGCCACCACGTCGTCGCCATGAGCACCAGGAGCACCGCGGCGGGGAGCGACACCCACGCCAGCACCATCGGGTTGGACCACACCGCCATCGAGACGACGGCGACCGCCAGGACGACCAGTACGGCCCGCAGCCGGACACTCGTCGCCAGTGCGTACCGCAGGAGGAGGCCGAAGAGCACGAGCACGGCCCAGATCGTCGCGCTGTAGTACGTCGTGAGGAGCTGCAGCGAGGCCAGCTCGAACGAGCCCCGATCACGCGAGGACTCCGTCAGCACCGACACCGTGAGCAGAGCGACCGGGAGGACGGCACTGCCGGCCCGGAGCCAGACGGACCGGGTCCGCAGGACGGGCGCCACGGCGAACCGTGCGGCAAGCCCGAACAGCACCACGTTCACCACGGCGTTCGCCGCGAGCGCCTGCTGGGCCGTCAACCCGAACAGGAGGCCGGTCGCGTCGTAGAGCAGACGCTCCTGCACGAACAGGACGGGCGAGTACCAGAAGTCGTCGGGGAGGCCGCCCTCGACCGACCGTCGCATGATCGCGAGCAGCACGGAGTCGCCGTCCTCGAAGAGCATCCACGACCGCGGGGTCCGGACGAGGTGCCACACGGCGAGGACCCCGAGGGAGACGAGCACGACGAGCGAGGTCGTCTCGGCGAGGAGGCGTCGAGCCACCCGGGGAAGAGTCGTTGCGCGCGTGGAGGTCATCCATACAAGATATTGCATATCAGACGACAGGACAAGCATCAGACCCGGAGGGCATCATGGACGCATGCGATTCCTCGTCCGCCTCGTCGTCAACGCCGTCGCCCTCTGGCTCACCACGCTGATCGTCAGCGGCGTCTCCGTCACGCCCTTCGGCGACGGCGGCACCACGGCCACCGTGCTCACCTACCTGCTCGTGGCGTTCGTGTTCGGCCTCGTGAACGCGGTCATCGGCACGCTCATCCGGATCGTCGCCTTCCCGATCTACATCCTCACGCTCGGGCTCATCTCGTTCGTCGTGAACGCGATCCTGCTGCTCATCGTCGCCGGGATCTCGGACGCCTTCGGCTTCGGGCTGCACGTCGACTCGTTCGGCTGGGGCATCGTCGGCGCCTTCGTGCTCGCGGTGTTCGCGTGGCTGATCGGGCTGTTCGTGCGGCCGGTGCTGAACCGCCCGCGCGCGTGACGCTGGCCGACGACGCGTCGGCGAGCACCCCGTCGGGGTGGGCCGACGACCGGACCGGCACCGTGCCTCCCGACAGCAGCAGCGTCGCGGACGGACGCTCCCTGCGCCATGATGTCCCCATGACCCCGGACGCCGACGCCCCCTTCCGGGTCTCGTTCGTCTGCAGCGGCAACATCTGCCGCTCCCCCATGGCCGGCATCGTCTTCGCCCAGCTCGCGGCGGACGCCGGCATGGCCGACCGGTTCCAGGTCGAGTCCGCCGGCACCGGCGACTGGCACGTCGGCGAGCCCGCCGACGAGCGCACGATCGCAGCACTCGCAGCGCGCGGATACGATGGCAGCAGGCATCGCGCCCGTCAGTTCGATCCGGACCGGTTCCCGGACCTCGATCTGGTGGTCGCACTCGACCGCTCCCACGAACGCATCCTGCGCTCGTGGGCACCGACCATGGACGACGCCGCGAAGGTGACGCTCCTGCTGCGGTACGACGACGCCTGGCCCCAGCAGACCGACGTACCGGATCCGTACTACGCGGACCGGCACGAGTTCGACCGAGTGCTCTCGACCGTCGAACGGGCCTGCCGGGCGCTCTTCCGCCAACTCGAGCCGGCAGTCCGTCAGGGAGCCCCATGACCCCCCTTCCCCCGCAGCCGATCAGCCCGCTCGACGGGCGCTACTACCCGATCGTGCACACGGTGGGCGAGCACCTCTCCGAGGCCGGGCTCAACCGCGCGCGCATCGTGGTCGAGGTCGAGTGGCTCATCTTCCTGACCGACCACGCGATGTTCACCACGTCGCCGCTCAGCGTCGACGACAAGGCCGCGCTCCGCCGGGTCGTGGAGACCTTCGGCCAGGAGCAGATCGCCGAACTCGCCGAGATCGAGGCCACGACGCGGCACGACGTCAAGGCGGTCGAGTACTTCGTCCGTCGTCGCCTGTCCGAGCTCGGGCTCGACGCGATCGCCGAGCTCACGCACTTCGCCGCGACGAGCGAGGACGTCAACAACCTCTCGTACGCGCTGACCGTCCGCGACACCGTCGACCAGGTGTGGCTGCCGGCCTACCGCGCCGTCGTGGCGAGGCTCCGCGAGCTCGCCGACGAGCTGAAGAGCGTCCCGATGCTCTCGCACACGCACGGGCAGCCGGCGACGCCGACGACGCTCGGCAAGGAACTCGCGGTCGTCGTCTACCGCCTCGAGCGCGTGCTGTCCCAGATCGAGGGCGGCGAGTACCTCGGCAAGTTCTCCGGCGCGACCGGCACGTTCTCGGCGCACCTCGCGGCCGACCCCGAGGCCGACTGGCCCGCACTCTCCCGCGAGTTCGTCGAGGGTCTCGGGCTCACCTGGAACCCCCTCACGACGCAGATCGAGTCGCACGACTGGCAGGCCGAGCTGTACGACCGGGTGCGCCACGCGAACCGGATCCTGCACAACCTCGCGACCGACGTGTGGACCTACATCTCGATGGGGTACTTCACGCAGATCCCGGTGGCGGGTGCCACGGGCTCGTCGACGATGCCGCACAAGATCAACCCGATCCGGTTCGAGAACGCCGAGGCCAACCTCGAGATCTCGTCGGCGCTGTTCTCCACGCTGTCCGAGACGCTCGTGACGTCGCGGCTCCAGCGTGACCTCACCGACTCGACCACGCAGCGGAACATCGGCGTCGCGTTCGGGCACTCGCTGCTCGCGCTCGACAACCTGCGCCGTGGCCTGGGCGAGATCGCCGTGAACGAGGTCCGTCTCGCCGAGGACCTCGACCGCAACTGGGAGGTGCTGGCCGAGGCCATCCAGACGGTCATCCGCGCCGAGGTCACCGCCGGGCAGTCGAACATCGAGGACCCGTACGCGATGCTCAAGGAGCTCACGCGCGGGAAGCGCATCGGGCAGGCGGAGCTCGTCGCGTTCGTGAACGGCCTGGACATCTCGTCCGGCGCGAAGGCCCGGCTGACGAACCTCACCCCGGCGACCTACACGGGCCTCGCCGACGAGCTGGTCGACCACCTCGACGTGTAGCGCGGCGCGCGGCGCTCGCTTCGTGAGCAGAAATGGTCGGGTCCCGAGCAGGGACCCGACCATTTCTGCTCACCAAGCGTCGGACTGGAGGCGCGGGTCGGCCCCGCCGGCAGCGTCACCGCCTCAGGTGGTGACGTCCAGGGCCTCGGCGACCAGCGCCTCCAGGACCGTCCGGACCACGGGGCGGACCGCACGGTCCGGCCGGACGAGCGCCTCGATCCGCCGCCCTGCGCGGACGTCGGCGAGCTCGGCGAGGTGGAAGCGACCGGACGCCCGGGTCCCCGAGGTGTACCGCGGCACGAGCGCCACCCCGTGTCCGGCGGCGACGAGGTTCTCGATGACGGGCAGGTGGATCGTCCGGAAGCCGACGCTCGGCGGCGTGTCCGTCGCCGCCGCCATGGCCGTGAGCACCCGGTCGATCGGGTAGCCCTCCGGCACCCCGATCCAGGACTCCCCCACGACGTCGTCGATGCGGACCCGCTCGCGGGCGGCCAGCCGGTGGTCGAGCGGGAGCGCGACGTCGAGCGGCTCGCGGAGGAGCGGGACGGTCTCGAGCGCCTCCCGGCCGGCCGGTGGGGCGCCGTCCGGCCGGTGCCCGATGACGACGTCGTGGTCGGCGGCGAGGGGGCCGAACGCGTCCTCGCTGACGTCGACGTCGACGAGCACCAGGTCGATGCCGGGGTGCTCGCGCATCCGGGTGAGCAGGCCGGGCAGCAGGAGCTCCGCGGCCGACGGGAACACGGCGAGGTCCACCCGCCCGGTCGCGCCGCCGAGGTGCTCCTGCCACGCCGCGTCCACCGTGGCGATCGCCGTCGCGACGCCGCTCGCCAGCCCGGCGAGCACCCGGCCGTGCTCGGTGAGCCGGACCCCGCGGCCGACCCGTTCGACGAGGGGGACGCCGACCTGGCGCTGGAGGGTCTGGAGCTGCTGCGAGACGGCGCTGGGCGTGCGGTGCGTGGCATCGGCGACGGCGGTGACGCTCCCCCGCTCGGCGAGTTCGCGGAGCACGGCGAGGAGCTGCACGTCGAAGCCGACCATGCAGGGAGCCTACAACGTCGGTACGGAACTCTTCGCTGGTGCTGAACGGTGCAGCTGGGTCACGATCGACCCGTGCGCACCCGTGACCGTCTCCTCGCCGTGGTCGTCGCCGTCGTGTGGGGGCTCAACTTCCCCGCGACGGCCCTCGCCCTCGAGCACTTCCCGCCGTTCCTGCTCGCCGCGCTGCGGTTCACGCTGCTCGCGGTCCCGACCGTGCTGCTCGTCCCGCGTCCGAGGATCCCCTTCGGCCGGCTCCTGCTCGTCGGCTTCGGGCTCGGGGTCCTGCAGTTCGCGTTCCTGTACCTCGGCATGGCCGCGGGGCTCCCGTCCGGGTTGGCGTCGCTCGTCCTGCAGGCGTCGGCGCCGTTCACGGTGGTGCTCGCCGGGGTGTTCCTGCGCGAGCGGCTCACCGGCCGGCAGGTGATCGGGGTCACGATCGCGGTGGCGGCCCTGGCGGCGATCGCCGTGCACCGAGCGCAGGCGGCGGCGCTGCTGCCCGTCGTGCTCGCGCTGTGCGGGGCGCTCGGGTGGGCGATCGGCAACGTCGCGACCCGTCGGGCCGGGGCGGCCAACCCGCTGCACCTGACGCTGTGGTGGTCGATCGTGCCGCCGGTGCCGATGGCCGTCCTGTCGTTCGTCGTCGAGGGGCCGTCGCGCATCGGGAACGCGCTCGGGACGGCGTTCACCGCGGAGGCGCTGCCGGCGGACCTCGGACTGCTCTACATCGTCCTGGTGGCCACACTCGTCGGGTACGGCATCTGGTCGCGGCTGATGGCGGCGTACCCGTCGAGCACCGTCGCGCCGTTCTCGATGCTCGTGCCCGTGGTCGGGGTGTTCGCCTCGTGGGTGGCGTTCGGGGAGGTGCCGGACGCGGTGGAGATCGCGGCCGGGGTCGTCGTGGTGGCCGCCGTGCTGTGGTCGTCCCGGCCCGCGCGGTCCCGCCCGGCACGGGTCCGCCCGGCACGGTCCCGCCCGGCACAGGCCCGCCCGACACGGGCCCGCCCTGCGCGGGTCCGCCCGGCGTCGTCGCCGGTCGAGGTCGCACCACACGCCGCGGACGCTCCGCCGAGGTCGCACGACGTGCCGTCCGCCGACGGCCGGGGCGGCAGTTCGAGCGACCTCGGCGACCCGCCCCCGCCCCCGCCGACGCCCGCGCCGACGCCGGCGCTCAGCCCCGGTGCTGCCGACGCTCCGCGATGATCCCGGCGAGTGCGCCGCGCAGGTGCGGGTAACGGAACTCGTACCCGGCCTCCACCAGGCGCGTCGGCACCACCCACCGGCTCTTCAGCACGAGCTCCGTCTCGGTCCGGATCGCGAACGACCCGAGCTCGAGCATCCACCGCCACGTCGGGATCCCGAAACGTTGCCCGACGGCGTCCCGGATGGTGGCCATCACGGTGCGGTTGTCCGACGGGTTCGGGCTCGACACGTTGACCGCGCCGTCGATGTCCTCGTGGTCGCGGACGAAGCGGATCGCCCCGAGGACGTCCGCGATGTGCACCCAGCTGAACCGCTGCCGGCCCCGGGTGTGCCGGTTCACGTGGTAGGTGCCGGCACGGAGCCGGGAGCGCGTCGGGAACCACGGGCCGTCGTACTGCGGCCCGCCGAGTCCCGCCTGCGCCAGCCGGAGCAACGGCACGAGGGCGCTGCCGTCGCCGAACACGATCGCCATCCGGAGCGCCACGCGGCGGGTGCCGGGCAGGTCGACCGCGGACAGGGCGTCCTCCCACGCCTTCGCGACCGAGACCGAGAACCCCTCGCCGAGCTCGCCCGTCGCCTCGTCCTGGGGCCGGTCGTCGGCATGCCGGTAGATCGTCGCCGTCGAGGCGTTGACCCACAGCGGCGGCGGGTGCTCGCTCGTGCGGATCGCCTCGGCCAGTTCGAGTGTGGTGTCGACCCGGGAGCGGATGATCTCCGCCCGGTTCCGGCGCCCGTACCGGCAGTTGACGCTCTTGCCGGCCATGTTCACGACGAGTGCGGCCCCGTCCACGAGTTCCCGGATCCGCATGGTGTTGCCCCACACGGCGTCGCCGGTGCGGCCGATCGTGACGACCTCGTAGCCCTCGTCGCGGAAGGCCTCCTGCAGGTACTGCCCGACGAAACCGCTCGCCCCCGCGATCACGGCGCGGCCCTTGTGGTCGCTCATCTCATCCCCGTCCTGTGTCCGGCGCGATCTCGTACCGGAACGCCCCCTCGTACCGGTACAGCGTGCCGACCAGCGGGGCCGAGAGCACCAGGGACACGCGCTGCTGGTCGGCATCGTCATCGAATCGTTCTACGCGCCCCGCTCGGCGGCAACGCGCCAGCGTTGCGCGGGGTGCGCCGGGCGAGCCTGCGAGTCCGGGTCACTCGCCCGAGTTCGGACCAGGCGCAGGGCGCCCGCGTCCGGCCCCTGCGCGTCGACCTCCGCCCGGAGCAGGGCGCTGACGCGCCCACGGCGACCGAGGTGGTCGACGAGCCCGTCGGGTCCGGCGGTGATGGCGTCGACCATCGTGCAGGTACCGGAGCGGAAGCGGAAGGTGCGGTGCGCGCGGACGGCGACCCGACCCTCCTGGACCGCCTGCCCACGACCGACGCGAGCCGGGCGGTTCTCGACCGTGAAGGGGACGTCCCGTTCCCAGACCGGAACATGACGGCGTCGCGGGCGAACCACGCGAGCACCGGCCAGAGCCAGCGGCGGGGTGTGCCGACGACGTCGAAGACGCCCTCGCCACGGCCGACGTGTCCGGGCGGGATCGCGCCGAAGTACGTCGACAGTCGCGGGTGCAACCGGGCCAGCACGTCGGGCGGTGTGGACAGCTCGTAGGGCGACCGGGTCACGTCCCGATCCTGGCATGTCGTCGGTGCGGATCCCTACGATGATGCGCATGGGACACGACCACGGAGCAGGGCACTCGCACGGGCACGCGTCCGAGCGCGCCCTGCTCATCGCGTTCTGCATCTCGGCGACGATCCTGCTGGCCGAGGTCGTCGGCGCCGTCGTGACCGGATCGCTCGCCCTGCTCGTCGACGCCGGGCACATGGTCGTCGACACCGGCGGGCTCGGCATCGGCCTGGTGGCGACGCGGCTCGCACGACGCTCGCCGACCGCGCAGCGCACGTGGGGCTTCCAGCGCGCCGAGGTGCTCGGGGCCACGGCGCAGGCGGCGATCCTGCTCGCCGTCGGCGTCTACGTGATCATCTCGGCGATCCAGCGGCTGTTCGTGCCGGCCGAGATCCACTCCGGGCCGCTGCTCGTGTTCGGGATCATCGGCCTCGTCGGCAACCTCGTGGCGTACGCCGTGCTGCTGCGGGCCTCCGGCGAGGGGTTCACCTCGCGGGCCGCCCGGCTCGAGGTCCTCAACGACACCCTCGGCTCCGTCGCGGTCATCGCCGCCGCGGTCGTCCTCATGCTGACCGGGTGGGAGCGGGCGGACTCGGTCGCGGCGATCCTGATCGGGCTGCTCATCCTGCCGCGGGCGACCCGGCTGCTGCGCGAGACCGCCAACGTCCTTCTCGAGTCGACGCCCCCGGGGCTCGACCTCGACGACGTCCGGGGGCACATCCTCGAACTCGACCACGTCATCGCCGTGCACGACCTGCACGCGACCCTCGTGGCGACCGGGGTGCCGAACCTGACCGCGCACGTGGTGGTGGACGACGAGTGCTTCTCGACGGCGCACGCCCCGCGGATCCTCGACGAGCTGCAGCAGTGCGTGGCGGAGCACTTCGACGTCCCCGTGGAGCACTCGACGTTCCAGCTGGAGCCGGCGTCGCACCGGCGGCACGAGCACGAGGTGCACGCCTAGGCGGTGTCCGCCGCGCCACCGTCGCCCGGGGACGAGGTCAGCAGCCGCCGTCGCTCGTGGGGAACGCCGTGATCACGCGGTCGGTGGTGGCCGACACGATCACGCGGACGAACGGCTCGGCCGCGGGGCGAGACCCGTCGTCGAACCGCACGGGAGCGGCGAAGCAGACCTTGCCGTCGCCGGCGTCCTGCGGGTACCCGGTCGCCGGTGCCTCGAGGGCGGACTGCACCGCGGTGAGCATGGCGTCGTCCCAGTCCCGGGAGCCGTGGCCGGTCACGACGTCCTCCCAGTCCGCGGTGTGGCGGACACGGATGTGCTCGTAGCCCTGGCCGGAGTTCCCGCACTGCAGCACGACCGTGCGGAGCGCCTCGGTGTCGTACCGGGCCACGGTCTCGCGGGTGCTCGTGTCGCAGCGGGCGAGGACGGCGTCGCCGGGCAGGTCCGGGCCGGTGCGGGTGATCGTCACCGTGCCGTCCTTCGTCGTGCCCCCGCCGGCGGTCGCGCTCGGGACGACGCTGGCCGCCGTGCCCCCGAGCACCGGGTCGTCGGCACCGCGCTGCGCCGTCAGTGCGACGCCACCGGCCACGAGGCCGGCGGCCAGCACGGCGGCGACGCCGGTGATGACGGAACGGTTGCGCTTCTGGGACACGCGCCCAGTATGCCGGACGGGTGTCGCGCCTCCTGGACCGGCCGCGGACGCAGTCGAACGCGCAACGCGGCCGACGCGCGGGACGCGGACCAGTGCTCAGGCCCGCGCGGCCAGGCGGGTCCCGGCGACGACGGCCAGCACGGCCACGAACACGACGTACCCGAGCAGCACGGGCAGCGTCGGCAGCACGAGGAGCGCAGCCCCGACCGCTACCACCGGCACGGTCAGCCCGGCGTAGGCGATGAGGAAGGTCGCGGCGAGGACGCCGCCGCGACGTTCCGGGCCGACGAGGGCGCCCGCGCTGCCGATCGACGCGCGGAACAGCAGCCCGACACCGGCTCCCGCGACGACCCCGCCACCGATGAACCCGGCCACCTGCAGCACCACCGCGGCACCGGCCAGGACGACCAGACCAGCGACGAGCAGGACCATCCCGAGGCGGATCTGCGCCCGCTGCGACAGCCGGGCGAAGACGATCTGCGACACCGCGCTCGCGGCGAACACCCCGAACGTGGTGGCTCCGGCGGCGAGCCGGTCGGTCACGTGGAAGGTCGTCCCGAGGAAGGTCGGCGCGACCGAGGTGAAGAGTCCCTGCACCGCGAGCGCGGCGAACGCGGCGGTGCCGGCGGTCCAGAACGCTCCGGCCTGCCCCTCCGGCGCCTGCAGTCGCTGCGGGCGGTAGGGCACGGGCGACGTGGGACGGTCGACGGTCTCCGGGGCGGCGAGCACCACCACGAACGCGACGGCCAGCGCCACGACGAACACGACGTAGGGCACCATGAGCGGCTGCCCGACGAACTCCGCGAGCGCTCCACCGACGAGGGCGCCGAGCGACAGCCCGCCGAGGTTCACGACCCCCGCGACCACGCCCGCCCCGCCGGCCGACGACTGCGAGCCCGTCGCCCGGACCCGCAGCTCGCCGAGGTGCGCGGTCGCCGTCGCCGTCAGGAGCCCGACCCCGAGGCCGGTCACGAGCCGGGCGACGATGAGGCCGCTGACGTCGTTCCAGAGCAGGAAGAGCACCGCTGCGACGAGCTCGAGCGCCACCGACACGAGGATGAGCGGGCGCCGTCCGTGCACGTCGCTGAGGTGTCCGGCGAGGTACAGGGAGCCGACGACGCCCACGCCGTACGCCGCGAAGACCACGGTCGTCGTGAAGGTCGGGAAGCCGTCGCGTGCCTGGTAGATGACGTAGAGCGGTGCGGGCACGGTCGCGAACGCCATCACCGCGAGGAACGCGAACGCCACGGCCCAGAACCCGACGCCGTGCCGACGGCGCGTGTGCGCTCGTCGTCCACGCGGGGCGGCGACGCGCTCGCTCGCGATGGCGACGGTCGACGACGTGGGAGCGGATGCGGTGGCGGTTGACATGCTCCGATCGTGCCGCCGAACACCCATCGAGTCCAACGGATCCTCTTGATGTCGTCCATCGACCTGATCGATACTGAGCCGGTGGAGACCCGCCTGCTCGAACAGTTCGTCACCGTCGCCGCCGAGGGCAGCGTCACCCGCGCCGCCGAACGGCTCTGGGCGGCGCAGTCCACGGTGTCCGCGGGGATCGCGTCACTCGAGCGGAGCTTCGGGGTCCGGCTGTTCGACCGCACCGGACGGCACCTCGTGCTGACGACCGCTGGCGAGGACCTGCTCCCCCACGCCCGCGCCGTACTGGAGTCCCTCGACCGGATGCACGACCTCGCGACCGTCGACGACGCCGACCTGCGGGGACGGGTCCGGCTCGGCATCTTCACGAGCATGGACATCGTCGACCTCACGGGCGTGCTGCGACGGTTCCGGCAGCGGCACCCGCTGGTCGCGGTGGAGCTCATGACCTCGCCCTCCGGGACGACCGGGCTCGTGCAGGACCTGGTCGCCGGGCGGCTCGACATCGCCTACACGGGCCTGCCGGCGGTCCCGGCCGGGGTCGAGGTGGCGCCGCTCCGGGAGATGCCGTTCCGGGTCTTCACCGCCGCCGACCACCGGTTCGCCGGTCGTCGCTCGGTCTCGCTCGCCGAGCTCGCCGACGAGCCGTTCATCGACACCGCGCACGGCTTCGGCAACCGGATCATCCTCGACACCGCGCTGGAGCGGCTCGGGATCCGGCGGCGGATCGTCGCGGAGATGAACGACATGCCCGCGGTGATCCGGTTCGCGTCGGCCGGCCTCGGTGTCGGCGTCGTCCCTGACTCCGGGGTGCGCCACGACGGTGCGGTGCTCGAACTCGAGGACGAGGTCGACCCCCTGCGCATCGGCCTCGCGATGCGGACGAGTCCGGAGCCGAACCGAGCGGTGCGCACGCTGGCGCGCGACATCGTGGCGGCGCGCGTCGACGTCGCTGCGCAGCCGGGCTGAGCGGCCGGATCCCGGTCGTACCCCACCGACGGACTGGAGGCGCGGGTCGTCCCCGCCACGCGCCTCCAGGCCGTCAGTCCCCCCAGATCTCCCCGACGATCGCACCCAGCAGGTTGTCGGTCGGGAAGTTGGCCTGGTCGATCTCCAACCAGGTGTCGCCGCGGACGTAGCGGGTTCTGCTCCAGTCCGTGCCGTACTGCGGATCGGGCCTGGTCTGCCGGCAGATCCGGATGCCGTCGGACTCCTCGCACGTCGGCGACCACCCCTCGTAGTAGCTGCGCTCGCCGTTCGCGAGCTCCTCCGGCGTGCCGTGGCCCATCGTCACGGCGAGCCCCGTGATGTCCGCAGCCGGATCACGCCACAGGCAGTACAGGTCGGTCTCCGGCAGTCCCGATCCGTTACCCGCCACCGGCGGAGGCGTGGCTTCAGCGGGCAGCCCTTCCGCGACCGGGAGCACCCGCTGCAATGGGACGTCGCCGAAGAACCGGTCGTAGTCGGACGCCGGGACGAGCGCACGGCAGTCGGTCGGGATCGTCGCCGTCGTGTTGACCGGCGTCGGGGTCGGACGCGGTGTCGGGCGCTGCGTGATCGGCGCGGACGTCGGGGTCGTCGCGGACGGTGCGGGCTCCGGTGCGCGGCTCGTCGTCGGCGCGGCGACGGGCGTCTCCTGCTGCGACAGCGACAGGGCCACGGCGCCCGTCGCGGTGCCGATCGCCAGCAGGCCGATGACGCCGAGCGCGATGCCCGGACGGAACCGACGCCGCTTCGGACGCGGGGTGGCACGTTCGAGGACGTTCTGCTTCATCGAGACGAGCATGCGCTGCAGGTCGTCTCCCTCGGGGGGCTCAGTGTTCATCGTGCATCACCACCTTCTTGAGTCGGCGTCGGGAGCGGGAGACCCGCTGCGTGACCGCACCGACGCTGAGGCCCAGCATCTCGGCGGCCTCGGCGTAGGAGTGTCCCTCGAGGAGGCACAGTTCGCAGATGCGTCGGTCGGTCTCGGGGAGCGCGGCGATCTCGTCGCGGACCCAGCGGAGGCGTTCACGGGCCTCGGCGTGGTCCTCGGGTGCGGCGAGCTGCTCGGGGAGTTCGTCGGCGCGACGGCGGGCCTGCTTCCGGCCGGTGTTGAACGCGTGGTTCCGGCACACGACGAGCAGCCACGGGAGCATCGTGTCCGCGGGCAGTTCGAGGGTCTCGGCACGCTGCCAGAGCGTCAGGAAGGCGTCCTGCACGACCTCCTCGACGTCCTGGCGGTCGTCGACGAGTGCCCAGGCGTAGCGGGTGAGGGTCGCGGCGTACCGGTCGAACGCCCGGGCGAGCGCGCTCTTGTCGCCCCGTGCCATCGCACGGACGATCGCCTCGTCCGTGTCGGTGCCGGTCGTCACGTCCACATCCCACCTCCTTCACTCCAGAGGTGTCGGCTGCACGCGCGATCGTGACAGGACCGTGGCGAAAACGTGATCCCGGGCGTGTCGGTCGCCCGAGCGACTCAGGCGTCGAGCAGGTGCGCGATGCCGGCGACCGAGCGCTTCGCCGCAGCCGAGGTCGACAGGTACCCGACGAGGACGATCCCCGCTCCGATCCCGACGACGATCCACCACATCGCGTGCGTGGCCACCGCGAACCCGGCACCGACGGTCGCGACCGCACTCGCGCCGGTCACGGTGCCGGCGAGTGCGACCCCGAGCGACACCCCGGTTTGCCGGCTCGTGGACGCGACGGCCGCAGCGGACCCGGACTGCGCGCGGGGCATGCCCGAGACGGCCGTGTTCGTGATCGGCGCGTTCACCATGCCGAACCCGAACCCGAACAGCACGAAGGCGACGACGAGCACCCACATCGGTGTCGTGGCGTCGATCGTCGTGAGGATCGCCCCGGCGCCGCCGACGCCGATGCCGGCGAGGACGAGCGGGACCCGGGTGCCGATCGAGCCGACGAGACGCCCGGACAGCGGCGAGACGAGCATCGTCGCGACCGCGGCGGGCAGCGTCCACAGGCCGGCCTGGAACGGCGACATGCCCCGGGCCTCCTGCAGGTAGAGCGCGTTGAGGAAGAGGAACGCCCCGTTGGCGCCGAACGCGCCGATCGCGGTGACGACCGCGGCCGAGAACGGGATGCTCCGGAAGAACCGGACGTCGATGAGCGGTTCGCGGCGGCGGCGCTCGACCGCGACGAGCACGACGAGCGACGCTGCGGCGAGGACGAACAACCCGAGGGCGGCCGGTGACGTCCAGCCGAGCCGCGGCCCCTCGATGAGCCCGCCGACGAGCGTCGCCAGGAGCACGATCACGAGCACCTGGCCGACGGGGTCGAGCCGTCGGGGCTTCGGCGACTTCGACTCGGGGACGAACAGGAACGTCAGCACGATCGCCGCGATGCCGATCGGCACGTTGATCCAGAAGATCGCGCGCCAGCCGACGGTGTCCGTCAGCGCGCCACCGACCAGCGGACCGAGCCCCATCGACACACCGACGACGGCACCCCAGACGCCGACGGCACGGGCACGCTCCTTCGCGTCGTCGAAGGTGGCCGTGATGATCGACATCGCGACCGGGTTCATCATCGA
This sequence comes from Curtobacterium sp. NPDC087082, assembly GCF_044745045.1. NCBI lineage: Bacteria > Bacillati > Actinomycetota > Actinomycetes > Micrococcales > Microbacteriaceae > Curtobacterium > Curtobacterium sp. NPDC087082. Next base: position 320,427 of record NZ_JBIUZN010000001.1, read on the forward strand.
ACCGCCCACCGCCTGGACCATGCGGAAGACGACGAGCCAGCCCACCCCGGGCGCGAGCGAGCAGAGCAGCGACCCGACCGTGAAGAGCGCGAGCCCGATCTGGAAGGTGGTGCGGCGGCCGATGCGGTCGGCGGTGGAGCCGGAGAGCAGCAGCAGGCTGGCGAGGACGAGCGTGTAGGCGTCGATCGTCCACTGCAGCCCGGAGATCGAGCTGCCGAGTTCACGCCCGATCGAGGGCAGTGCGACGTTCACCACGGTGGCGTCCATCGAGACGATGAACAGGCTCATGCAGCAGACCGCGAGGATGAGGTACCGGTGCCGGTACCGCTGCGGCAGGCCCGGGTCGCCCTGGAACGGCCGCCGTGACGGCACCGCGGGGGCGGCCTCCGACTCAGTGGAAGTCGTTGCCGTCTCCTTCACCCGGGGTCTTGTGACCACCGAGCATGTCGTTGTCGTCCTGGTCGCTCGTCGACGCGAGCTGCAGCATCGCGAGGACGACCACGACGACGATGAACGCGATGCCGAGGAAGATCGCGGCGAGCTGGAGCTCACGCGTGGCGAGCAGCACGACGAGCCCGGTGAAGACCGCGACGATCGCGGAGATCCCGAGGAGCTCGACCGGGCGCAGGCGGTCGCGACGGCTGGGGGTGGTCATGCGTGTGGTGCTCCGTCCGGGGTTGCGGCCGGGGCCGCCGTTCCCCACTTGTGCGAGAGGCCGGCGATCACGTGGAAGACCGCGGTGATGGCGAGGTAGGCGCCGAGCAGGCCGACGAGGACGATCGAGGCGTCCAGTGTGCCGGTGACCCGCTCGACACCGCCGAGCTCCTGCGAGTAGTCGGGCGGCGTCACCAGGAAGGCGATGGCGAGCAGCAGCGTCAGGCCGCCGACGGTCGTCCAGTCGCGCGCGAACGGCGAACGCCCACGGGCGCGGAGCCCCTGCGTGAGCTCGAGCGCCCCGGTGAGGACGGCGAAGGCGACGACGACCGCGATGAACGCCGGCAGGCCGAGGCCGTTGCACGCGAACGCGGCGACCGCGGCGACGAGGGTGATCACCGCCTGCAGGAGGGTCGTCCGGCGCGACCGTCCGTCCGCCGGGAGCCGCGTCGTGCCCGCGAGCAGCAGCACGAGTCCGTCCACCGCCGCGAATCCACCGAACAGCAGCAGGCCGTAGCCCGCCGCGTGGTTGGACGAGAAGGTGATGACGATGGCCACGATCGCGGCTGGCACGGCCCGGAGGACGGGGATCGGCCAGTACCGCGCGCGCTGGCCGGAGTCGTCCACGGAGTCGGACACGAGACCTCTTTCGGGCATGCGGATCGTGGTTCGATCCTACCGCCGCACGGTGCAGCGGCCGACCGCGCGGGGCGATCGGCCGCTGAGGATGCTCGAACCAGCAGGCGTCAGCGAGGGGTCAGCGAGGGGTCAGCGGGGCGTCGACCCGACCTCGTCCTCCGCCGCACGTCGGCGCGCACGCCGCCGCGCGAGCCACCAGCACGTCGCCCCGGCCGCCACACCGACGGCCGCCACCGCCGCGACCACGCCGAGGTCCTCCGTGCCGGTGTAGGCGAGCGCTCCGGTCCGGGCCGGCCCGGCGTCCCCGCCGTCTCCACCGTCGCCGGCGGGACGGGCCCCGCGGTCGTCGGGCGCCGGGTCGCGCGGACCCGTGTCAGCGTCCCCGCCGTCACCCGGCCCGTCGGGGCCGCCGTCGCCGCCGTCACCACCGCCTTCTCCGCCGGGGACCACCACGATCCCGACGCCCGGCGAGGGGTCGCCGCCGTCCGGATCGCTCGGCGACGTCGCGGTCGCCACGTTCACCACGTCCGACCCGTCCCCGGAGTACGCCGGGTCGAGCTGCGCCCGGACTCGGAACGACACGGTCTCCCCCGCGGCGAGCGCGGCACCGGAGCGACAGGTCACGTCCTGCCCCTCGGCCGTGCAGTGGTCCGGCGACCCGACGAAGCGCATCGCGCTCGGCAGCTCGTCGATCGCCCCGACGTCCTCGGCGGTACCCGGGCCCCGGTTGCGGGCGGTGATCGTGTACTCGACCTCGTCACCGGGCTCGACCGCGGTCGAGGGGGACACGGACTTGTCCGTCTCGACGTGCGCGTCCACCCGGGCGGCGACCGTGGTGCTCGCCGCCGAGGTGTTGTCGTCCTCGTTCGTGTCGGCGGTGCGGGGCGCCGGTCGGATCGTGGCGACGCTCTCGAGCGTGCCCTCGGCATCGTCGGCGGTGCGGCCGCGGATCGTCACCGTGGCCGTCCCGTCGCGCGGCAGGCCGAGGTCGGTGGCGACGTCGCCGGTGCCCGATTCGGTCCCGCACGACGACCCAGCGGCCGCCGAGCAGGTCCACGTGGCGTCGCGCAGGGCGTCGGGCACGTCGACCTCGAGCGCGCTCGGGTCCGACGCGTTCACGCCGGCGTTCCGTGCGGTCACCGTGTACTCGACGTCGGCACCCGCCGGGACGCTCGGCGCGAGGTCGTGCGTGACGGCGACGTCCGTCGGCGTCCAGACGCGCAGGGCGTCGACCTCGTGCACGTTGACGTGGCTGCCCGTCGCCCCCGCGAACCCGAGGCGGAGCGTGCTCGGCAGCGGTGCCTGGCCGTCGCCGTGCAGGGGGACCCGGTCGAGCACGGTCCGCATCCGGTCCCCGTCCTGCAGCCGGACGGTGACCGCGAGTTCCCCGGCGTCCCCGGGGAGCAGGGTCACGCGGACCTTCCGGAGCGCTGCCCCGGCGGTCTCCGTGCCACCGGGCGCGGGGGCCGCGCCGACCCAGCGGTAGCCGAGCACCCCGTCGCCGGAGCCGCGGATCGACACGGTGTCCGGCCGCGCCCCGGGGCCGGAGTAGTTGATCGGCGTCGAGAAGTTGCCGTAGTGGTCGACCGCGATGCCCGCGAAGCCGCCGGGCACCCCGGGCAGGTCGCAGGAGAGGCCACCGCCCTGGGACGTCTCGCGTCGGCACGCGTACCCGAGCCCGGCCCCGAACGACCCGACGCCCTGCTCGGCGGCGCCGTCCGCGAGGAACAGCAGCAGGCCGTCGGCACCCGGGTCGTCCACGTCGCGGTACATCGCGTAGCTGAACTCGATCTCGAGCCCGAGGTCGGACGGGAACGTGTCCTGCATCGACCACGCCCCCGCCTGGTCCTTGACGTCGTCGGTCAGCCGGAGCCGCCCGTCGACGATCGCCGCGTCACCGTGCAGGGCGCCGCCGGCAGCGGTGGAGAACTGGTTCTCGTAGGGGAAGGCGAGCTCGTCGGCCGAGGAGGCCGACGGCACGAGGCCGGGTGCCGCGAGGACACCGAGCGCGGTCAGGACGGACGCGACGGCCGCGACGCGGCGGAGCCGGCGTGACCTGGCGGGCGGTCGACCGCCCGGCGGGGTGTTGGGAGCTGTCATGCCCCGATCGTCGCGACCGGAGGGTCCCCGTCAGGCGGGCGTCGGCCGATCTGTGGAACGCGTCCCCGCGCCTCCTGGCTGTGGAGGAAGAGTCCGGCTCAGCGCAACCAGACGGTGGTCTCCCCGGGGAGCACCCCGTCGCCGAGCGGACCGGACGAGACGACGACCTCGCCGGCGGGCAGCTCCACCGGCTCGGTCCCGAAGTTCGTGACGGAACGCCACCCGTCGTGCCGCGCGAACGCCACGACCCCGTCCGGCGCCTCGATCCACGCGAGGTCCTCGCCCCGCTGCAGGTCCCGTCGGGCAGCGGTCGCCGCGCGGTACAGGGAGAGGGTCGACCCGGGGTCGCCGTCCTCCGCCTCGACCGAGGACGCCCCGAAGTCGGCCGGTTGCGGTAGGTGCGGTGCGACCGCCCCGAACCCGAACGACGGCCCGGACGTCGTCCACGGGATCGGCACGCGACACCCGTCCCGCCCCTTCACGGTGTGCCCGGTGCGGATCCACTTCGGGTCCTGCAGCGCCTCGTGCGGGATCGCCGCGGCCTCCTGCAGCCCGAGTTCCTCGCCCTGGTAGACGTACGACGAACCGGGCAGCGCCAGCATCAGCAGCATCGCCGCCCGCGCCCGCCGGAGCCCCCGTGCACGATCGAGCGACGGTGTCGTGCCGTCGGTCATGAGCCACGCATCGGTGTCCGTGCCGTCCGGCAGGCCGTACCGGGTCGCGTGCCGGACGACGTCGTGGTTCGACAGCACCCAGGTGCTCGACGCGCCGGACTGCGCCGACGCCGACAGGTTCCGGTCGATGATGCCCCGGAACGCCGCGGCCTCGAACGGCGCCTCGAGCAGGTCGAAGTTGAACGCCTGCCCGAGCTCGGTCGGCCGGGCGTAGAGCACGCGGCGCGGCGCGGGCGCCCAGGCCTCCGCCACGGCGGCTCGCGGCGGGTCGTACTCGTCGAGCACCCGGCGCCACGCCGCGAAGATCTCGTGCACCTCGTCGCGGTCGTAGAGCGGGTCGGAGCCGTCGAGCGGCAGGTGGTGCTCGTCGGACGGGCGGTACGGGGTCGACAGGTCCTTCGCCAGGCCGTGCGCGACGTCCACCCGGAAGCCGTCGACCCCGCGGTCGGACCAGAAGCGCAGCGTGTCCTCGAAGTCGGCACGGACCTCCGGGTTCGACCAGTCGAGGTCCGGCTGCTCGGGCGCGAACAGGTGCAGGTACCACTGGCCGTCGGGCACGCGGGTCCAGGCGCTGCCGCCGAAGTTCGACACCCAGTCGCTCGGCGGGAGCGACCCGTCGGCACCGGCACCGTCCCGGAACACGTAGCGAGCGCGTTCCGGCGAACCCGCGGCCGCGGTGAGCGCGGCACGGAACCACGCGTGCTCGTCCGAGGTGTGGTTCGGGACGATGTCCGCGATCAGCCGGATGTCGTGCTCGTGGAGCGCACGGACCAGTGCGTCGAAGTCGTCGAGCGTGCCCAGGCGATCGTCGACGTCCCGGTAGTCGGCGACGTCGTAGCCGCCGTCCGCCAGCGGGGAGGGGAAGAACGGCGACAGCCAGACCGCGTCGACGCCGAGCGACGCCAGGTAGGGCACGCGACTCGTCACGCCCGCGAGGTCGCCGAGCCCGTCGGCGTCCGTGTCCGCGAAGCTCCGCGGGTAGACCTGGTAGACGACGGCGTTCCGCCACCAGTCCGGGTCGGTCGTACGGGGCGTGCTGGCCGGCGTCCGAAGCGTGCTCACGTCGCCAACGTACCGACGATCCACCGGACCGGGAATAGGGGTCCACGCGCACGCATTGGTTGTCGATGACACCTTTCCGTCACAGAACCAGTAAGGATCCCCGATGACGAACGTCCTCGCCCTCGTCGGCAGCCTCCGCGCCGAGTCCATCAACCGCAAGCTCGCCGAGGCGGCTGCGCACCACGCCCCGGAGGGCATCGAGCTGTCGACCTTCGACGGCATCGTCGACCTGCCCTTCTACAACGAGGACATCGACGGCGACACCCCGCCCGCCTCGGCCGTCGCCTTCCGCGACGCGATCGCCGCCGCCGACGCCGTCCTGCTCGTCACCCCCGAGTACAACGGCACCATCCCGGCCGTCCTGAAGAACGCGCTGGACTGGGGCTCGCGTCCGTTCGGCGCCTCGCCGCTGTCCGGCAAGCCGCTCGCCGTCATCGGCTCGGCCTTCGGCCAGTTCGGCGGCGTCTGGGCGCACGACGACGCCCGCAAGGTCGCCGGGATCGCCGGCGCGAAGGTCCTCGAGGACGTCAAGGTCGCCATCCCGCAGTCGGTGGTCCGGTTCGCCGAGACCCACCCGCGCGAGGACGCCGAGGTCACCACGCTCGTCCAGGGCGCCCTCACCGCGCTCGCCGAGGCGACCGAGGAGCAGGCCGCAGCCTGACGACGTCACGCACGTGACGACGGACGGGAGGCGCGGTGCGGGCCCGCACCGCGCCTCCCGTCCGTCCACGGGTGCGGGAGACCGCATCCCGTGAGATCCCTAGACGCTCTAGCAACGAGACGGGCTACCCTGAACGCCATGTCCACGCAGGAGATCACGGAAGCGTCCGGGTACTGGTTCCCCGATGACGACGCGACCCAGCGGGGCGTCACCGTCCTGAACGCCCTCCGCCGGTACCGTGCCGCCGAGACCGCGATGCGTCGACGCACCCGCGACTCGATGGGCATGGGCGAGACCGACCTGCTCGCGGTGCGCTTCCTGCTGCAGGCGCAGCGCGCCGGGCGGACCGTGAAGCCGAAGGACCTGGCGGCCTACCTCAAGATCTCGTCGGCCTCGACCACGATCCTCATCGACCGCCTCGTGAAGTCGAACCACGTCCGCCGCGACCCGCACCCGACCGACCGCCGCGCGCTCGTGATCACCCCGACCACCGAGACCGACGAAGAGGTCCGCGCGACCCTCGGCATCATGCACCGTCGGATGATGGGCATCGCCGAGGGACTCTCCCCCGAGGACGCCCGCGTCGTCGCCGTGTTCCTCGAGCAGATGCGCTCCGCCGTCGACCAGGTCGACCCCGCCGTCACGCACTGATCGGTCCACGGGGGACGCGTCCTCTGAGCGGACGTCCTGCCGCACCGCGTAGACCGGTCTGGTACCGGTCACCAACGCGGAAGGAACCGATCATGCACGCATCGGACAAGCTCGCCAAGAACCTCCAGGCGGTCCTCGTGGACCTCATCGACCTGCACCTGCAGGGCAAGCAGGCCCACTGGAACATCCTCGGGACCAACTTCCGGGACCTCCACCTCCAGCTCGACGAGATCGTCGACGCCGCACGTGAGTTCGCCGACGACACCGCCGAGCGCATGCGCGCCCTGTACGCGGTCCCGGACGGCCGCTCGAGCACCGTCGCGGCGTCGAGCCACCTCGACCAGTTCCCCGAGGGCGAGATCACCACGCACGACGCCATCGACCAGGTGACGCTCCGCCTCTACCAGGCGACCGGCACCATGCGCGACGTCCACGACGAGGTCGACGAGGAAGACCCGACGACGGCCGACCTGCTGCACGGCTTCATCGAGCGCCTCGAGCAGCTCGCGTGGATGGTCTCGGCCGAGAACCGCGCACCGAGCACCCCGCTCGCCTCGGCCACCACGCCCGCGGTCGCGGACGCCTCGGCGCACGCGTAGCGGCCACCAGGTGGACCTCGGGATCCAGGGCAAGACCGCCCTGGTCTTCGGCGCGGACTCCGGCATCGGCTGGAACACGGCTCGCATCCTCCTCGCGGAGGGTGCGACCGTGGTCGTGTCGGACCTCGACCAGTCGCAGCTCGACAACAGCGCCGACCAGCTCGACGCACCGTACGGCAGGCTGCACGCCTTCGCCGCGGACGTCACGAGCGCCGCGAGCCTGGCCGACCTGCACACCAGGGTGCGCGACGCCGTCGGCGAGATCGACATCCTCGTGCAGTCCTCCGGCGTCACGGGCGCCCAGGGCCTGTTCCACGAGATCGACGAACAGGGATGGCTCGACACCATCGACGTCGACCTGATGGGGCCGGTGCGGATCACGCGCGAGTTCATCGGCGACCTGCGCCAGGGCGGCTGGGGTCGCATCGTCTACCTCGTGTCCGAGGACGCGTCGCAGCCGTACGACGACGAGCTCCCCTACTGCGCGGCCAAGGCCGGGGTGCTGTCCTTCGCGAAGGGCCTCTCCCGCACCTACGCGAAGGAGGGCCTGCTCGTGAACACCGTGTCGCCGGCGTTCATCTACACGCCGATGACCGACGCGATGATGAAGAAGCGTGCCGAGGAAACCGGCCAGACCTTCGACGAGGCGATCGCGTCGTTCCTCGACGACGAGCGCCCGTACTCGGAGCTGCAGCGTCGCGGCGAGCCGGAGGAGGTCGCGAACGTCATCGCGTTCCTCTGCTCCGACCTCGCCAGTTTCGTGAACGGCTCGAACTACCGGGTCGACTCCGGCTCGGTCGCAACGATCTAGGAGACGCCATGACCGACTTCCGCTACCTCGTCGTCGGCGGCGGGATGGTCGCCGACGCCGCTGCCCGCGGTGTCCGCGAACTCGATGCCGAGGGCTCGATCGGCATCATCAGCGAGGACGTCGACCGGCCGTACGCCCGGCCGGCGCTCTCGAAGAAGCTGTGGACCGACCCGGACTTCAGCTGGGACGAGAAGGTCGACCTGCACACCGAGGAGACCGGCGCGACGTTCGTGCTCGGGACCGTGGTGACGGCGATCGACCGCGCGGCGAAGACCGTCACGACCTCGGACGGGCAGACCCACGGCTACGAGCGACTGCTCCTCGCGACCGGCGGCAAGCCCCGCGGGCTCCCCGGGCTGTCGCCGTCCGACCGGGTGCTCGACTACCGGAGCGCCACCGACTACCGACGCCTCCGTGAGCTCGCCGACGCCGGGGCCCACGTGGCCGTCGTCGGTGGCGGGTACATCGGCACCGAGATCGCGGCCGGCGTCGTGCAGAACGGCGCCCGGGTGACGCTCGTCGACCCGGACGAGGTCGTCGGCGGCCGGATGTTCCCGGCGGACCTCGCCCGGGCGTTCCAGCAGCGCTTCGTCGACCACGGCGTGGAGCTCCGGCTCGGGCGCCGGGTGGACCACGGGTCCGAGCACGAGGGTGGCGTCACGCTGACCCTCGACGACGGGTCCGAGGTGTCCGCCGACGCGGTCGTGGTCGGACTCGGCATCGAACCGGCGACCCGGCTCGCCGCCGACGCCGGGCTCACCGTCCGGGACGGCATCGTCGTCTCCTCGACGCTCCTCACCGACGACGACTCGGTGTTCGCCGCCGGCGACGTCGCCGAGTACCCCGACCGGATCCTCGGCACGCGCCGGGTCGAGCACGTCGACAACGCCCAGCAGCAGGGCCGGCAGGCGGGGCGCAACCTCGCCGACGCCGACGAGACCTACGACCACACGCCGATGTTCTACTCCGACGTCTTCGACATGGGGTACGAGGCGGTCGGGCAGGTCACCACGAAGCTGCGCACCGTCGAGGACTGGCAGGACCCGACGGTCACAGGTGTCGTCTACTACCTCGACGACGACGACCTCGTGCGCGGCGTCCTGCTCTGGAACGTCTGGGACAAGACCGACGAGGCCCGCAAGGTCCTCGCCGAGGCCCACGCGCTCACGCCGGACATGCTGATCGGGCGCATCACGCCGTAGCGTCGCGTCCACCCTGGAGGCGGGGGGGGGGGGGGGGGGCCCCCGCCCCCCCCCCCCCCCCCCCCCCCCCCCGCCCCCCCCCGCCGGGGCGGGCCCCCCCCCCCCCCCCCCCCCCCCCCCCCGCCCCCCCCCCGCCCGCCGCCCCGCCCCCCCCCGCCCGCCCCCCCCCCCCCCCCGCGGGCGTGCGCGGGGCGGCGCCCCCCGGGGGGGGGGCCGGCCCGCGGGGGGGGGGGGGGCCCCCCCCCCCCCCCCCCCCCCCCCGCCTCCAGTCGGTCGCGTCCGCCCGCGGGCCGGTCCGCGGGATCAGCCCGCCTTGCGGGTCTCCGGAGCCACCTCGTCGACGATCTCGCGGCGATCCGCCGGGTCGACCGGCAGGTCGTCGCCGTCCGCCATGGCGACCGCGTGCGCGGACTTCGCCGCCTCGAGCGTCTCGTCGTCGTTCTTCGCCATGCCGAGCAGTTCGACGAAGCGCGACTTGACGAGCATCCAGGCTTCGCGCGGGCCGAGCCGCGACAGGTCCGACGCCGTCGAGTCGTCGCGGACGCGCTGCAGCGAGGACACGCCGCGGTCGGGGAGCCGGCCGGCGACGTGGTCCACCGCGAGCCGCGCAACCGCGTCCGCCTGTGCGTGCATCACCGAGTGCGCGCCGTCGACGACCTCGCGCAGCACCGCGTACGGGAACACCCGGGCGAGCCGACGCACCCAGTCCCGCGGGACCATCGCGTCGTGCTCCCCGCGCACGATGAGCGTCCGTGCCTGCACGTGGGCGGCACGCTCCTCGATCGGGAAGGCGATCATCCGGGGCAGCACCTTCGAGAACCAGTGCCAGCCGCACAGGGCGTACGCCGTGATGCCGTGCCAGCGGACGGCCGCCGGCTCGTGCAGCGTGGACCGGAGGAACCGGAACGCCGACTGCCGGACCGTGCGCGCGTGCGAGTCGACCACCGGGCTGATGAGCACCAGGTCGGAGATGTCCGGACGACGCGCTGCCACCTCGGTCACGACCTGGGTGCCCATCGAGTGGCCGACGAGCACCGGGTCGACGAGCCGGAGGTCGTCGATGACCTTCTCGACCGCGTCGGCGTACCGCTCGATCGAGACCTTCCCGCGGAATCGCGGGACACCGGCGAACCCGGGCAGGTCGAGGGCGTGCACGGGGCCGTTCTCGTTGAGGTGCGGGGCGAGCCGCTCGTAGTAGGTGGCGGCGATGCCGAGCCCCGCGACGAGCAGGAAGGCGCGGTCGCCGGGTTCGCCGACGGAGCTGACGCGCACGTACGTACCGTCGACCGCGACCCGGTCGACCTCGACCGTGACGTCGGCGTTCTCGGCCTCGCCCAGTCGCTTCGCGGGGTCCGGTGTCGCGTCCGTGCGCTCGTCGTCCACTTCGGTCTCCTCGGGTCGGGCGTCGCTCCTCGGTTCGGGCGATCGCCCAGGATACCTGCGGCGCCCCCGATCCCGCCGTCGGCGCCCCGTCAGCCGCTGAAGGTGTTCGCGGGGAACCCGTGCACCCGCGTCGGCACCGCGAGGACGGCACCGGAGTGCGGGTGCGCGACGAGCTGCTCCTCGGTGAGGTTCTCCCGCGCCGAGGCGACGAACAGCGTCGACATGTCCGGGCCGCCGAACGCCACCGACGTCACGTTCGGCACCGGGAGCTCGACGGTCTCGAGGTGCGACCCGTCCGGACCGTACCGCTCGACCCGACCGCCGCCGTAGACCGCGCTCCACGAGCAGCCTTCGTCGTCGCGGACGAGTCCGTCGTGGGCGGACCCGACGACGAACGGCTCGAGCTCGCCGAGCTCCCCGCCGGGGCCGTACGACCCGCGGTAGATCGTCGACGCGCTCGTGTCGGTGACGTACATGACCGTGCCGTCCTCCGACCACTCGATGCCGTTCGTCACGCCGAAGCCGCCGCGGAGGAGTCTCGTGGTGCCGTCCGGCTCGATCGAGTACAGGGCACCGTCCGGCTCCCCCGTGGTGAGGTTCATGCTGCCCACGAGGAACCGGCCGAACGGGTCGCACTTGCCCTCGTTGAACCGGAGGCCGTCCGTGGCAAGCTCGACCCGGGCGATCTCGCGCTCGACGACGCCCTGGGCGTCCGTCACGACGACGGAGTCGCCGAGGGCCGCGACGAACCCACCGCCCGCGCGGGGCTGGAAGCTCGCCAGCGGGGGCGGCAGCTGCACGGTGGACGTGGTCGTGCCGTGGGCGTCCGCGGTGGTGAGGGTGCCGAGGGTGATGTCGACCCACCGCAGCTCGTTCGTCCCGGGGTCCCACACGATGCTCTCCGCGAGGACGGCTCCGGCGTCGGAGAAGACGGTCACGGGTCCGGTCGTCGCGCTGCTGCTCATGACACCGGTCTACCGGTGCCGCCTCCGCGCGCGTCCACCGTGTCCGTGTCAGAGGCGGGCGTAGCGGGCGCGGAAGAAGCTGAAGACGCCGAACGCGAGGAACCCGATGCCCATCGCGACGAGCACGAACACCCCGCCCGGCATCGAGCGCAGCGCGTCGAACGCACCGTCGAGCCCGGTCGCCTGGTCGGGGTCGCTCTGGATGCCCGCGACCGCGATGAGCACGCCGACGACCACCACGGCGATCCCCTTCAGCACGTACCCCACGACGCCGAGCACGGTGACGACACGGTCGAGGGGCTGCCGCGGGCGCACCAGCTGCTTCCAGAACGAGCGCCGGCAGCCGATCACCACGAGGCCGACGCCGATCGCGACGGCGACCGCGGCGACGAGCAGCAGGAGGAACACGCCGCCGGGGGTCGCGAGGGCCTTCGCCGCAGCGCTCCGCGACGACCCGCTCGAACTCGTGCCGGCTCCGACCGCGTAGGACGCTGCCGAGTACGCGATGAGCCCGTAGACCACGGCCTTGCCGACGTTCTTCAACCGGTTGCCCCAGGCACGGGCGCTGTCCGTCCGCCCGCCGACCACGGCCTCGACCACGAGCCGGAGCGTCAGCGCCGCGCAGCCGACGGCCACGATCCACAGGAGGACGACCCCGCCGGGGACCGCGGCGAGCTGCTGCAGCGCACCCGACTGGTCGGTCTCGCTGCCCGAGGAGGCGTTGCCGACACCGAGCAGGATCGCCAGGTAGCCGATCAGCAGGTGCACGATGCCGCTGCCGACGAACCCGGCGCGCGCCGTCAGCTCGAACCACCGGCTGTCGGCCACGCGCTTCGCTCCACGACCGGTCTTCCGGGCCGCCTGTTCCGCCTGTTCACTCACCCCATCGAGCGTGCCCGACGGAACGGGCCCTGTCCGGCAGGGGCGGTGACACCCGGCCGTCTGGCAGACGGGAGGCGCGGGGGGGGGCCCCCCCCCCCCCCCCCCCCCCCCGGGGCGGCGCCCGGAGTCGCCCCACACCTGTAAAGACGACCCCCCCCGGGGGC
>NZ_JBIUZN010000001.1:332883-460407 GCF_044745045.1 Curtobacterium sp. NPDC087082
GGGCGCGGGGGCCCGCGGGGCCCCCCCCCCCCGGGGGGGGCCCCCCCGCCGGGCGCCCGGCGGGGGGGGGGGGGGCCCCCGGGGGGGGGGGCCGGCGGGGGGGGGGGGGGGGGCCCCCCCCCGCGCCTCCCGACCCGGCGTGACGGCGACGTCAGTCGCCCTTCACGTTGACGACCTGCCGCAGCGTGTGCCGGATCGACACGAGCTCCGAGGCGTCGGCCATGACCTGGTCGATCGGCTTGTACGCCGCCGGGATCTCGTCGAGGAACGCGTCCGTGTCGCGGTACTCGATGCCGACCATCGCCTCGCGCAGCTGGTCGTGCGTGAACGTCCGCCGGGCGGCGCTCCGCGAGAACAGCCGACCGGCACCGTGCGGCGACGACTCGAGCGACGGCTTGTTGCCGAGGCCCTCGACGACGTACGACGCGGTGCCCATCGACCCCGGGATCAGACCGGGCTGCCCCGCCCTCGCCTGGATCGCACCCTTCCGGGACACCCACACCGACTTCCCCCAGTGCGTCTCGCGCTGTGTGAAGTTGTGGTGGCAGTTGATCCGCTCCCGCTCGTCGACCGGCGTGCCGACGACCTCGGACAGCTGCCGCACGACGCGGTCCATCATCTCCTCGCGGTTGAGGAGCGCGAAGTGCTGCGCCCACCGCAGCTCGGCGATGTACCGGTCGAACTCCGGGGTCCCCTCGACCAGGTACGCCAGGTCGGGGTCGGGCAGCTCGATCCACCAGCGCTGCATGGCCTTCTTGGCGACCGCGATGTGCCGCTGGGCGATCTTGTTGCCGACGCCCCGCGACCCGGAGTGCAGGAACAGCCAGACGCGGTCCGCCTCGTCGAGCGACACCTCGATGAAGTGGTTGCCGGACCCGAGCGTGCCGAGCTGGTTGCGCCAGCCGCCGTGCACTCCTGCGGGGTCGAACCCGGCGCCCTCGGCCATCGTCTCGAGCTCCGCGATCCGAGGCTCGGCCGTGGCGACGATCTTCCGGTTCGACGCACCGGCCGACAGCGGGATCGCCCGCTCGATCTGCTCGCGCAGCTCCTGCAGGTCGTCGGGCAGGTCGGCCTCGGTGAACTGGGTCCGGACCGCGATCATGCCGCAGCCGATGTCCACGCCGACGGCTGCCGGCATGACCGCGCCGAGGGTCGGGATGACCGACCCGACGGTGGCGCCGAGGCCCAGGTGGGCGTCCGGCATGAGGGCCAGGTGCGGGAACACGAACGGCATGCGAGCGGTCGTGCGGGCCTGCTGCTCGGTGTTGTCCTCGAGCATCGAGGCCCAGCTCAGCAGCCGGTCGGTGATCTTCTCCATTGCTTCGTCTCGCTTTCGTGCCGGTCTTCGGTGACGGTCCGGGGCGAGGTCCTGCTGCCGTCCGGCACCACGAGGCGTGGCGTTCGGAGGGCAGCGTCGTGGAGAGGACGCCCCGGGCCGGGTGGGCACGGGGCGTCGGGTGACGTCGCGTGCCTACGCGGGATAGCGGTCGGACTGCTGCGGGTTGCGCTGTTCGGGCAGCACGAGGAGCGTGTCGAGCTGGAGCTCGACTCGCTGTTCGTGGTGCTGCACGGTGCGCACGCGCGGTCCTTCCGGTGGTGCCCGGGACGGGCGGTCCTGCCGATGGGCAGGAGGACGACAGTAGTGCGACACGCCCGGGGTGCACAAGTCACCCCGGGCGTGTCGCCGGTTCTCCACAGCCTGGAGGAACGGCGGGCGTCCTCCACAGCGGGGTACGCCCGCCTGATGGTCGGGCCCAGAGCGCGGGCAGGCTGGGAGCATGACCGAGCGGACCCGAGACACCCCTGACGTGATCGACGACGAGGAGCGCACCGACGGCTACGCACCGCTCCGGTCCTACGGCGCGATCGGCGACGGTCGGACGGTGGCGCTCGTCGCGCGGGACGGCCGGATCGACTGGCTGCCCATCCCCTCGATGGACTCGCCGCCGGTCTTCGCGAGCATCCTCGACGCCGAGCACGGCGGACACATCGCCCTCCGGCCGGTCGACGCCGACGCCGAGGTCTCGCGCGAGTACCTGCCGGGCACGAACGTGCTCGTCACCACCTGGACCACGGCATCGGGCTCCGTGACCGTGACCGACGCGATGGTGACCGGCGTCGCGGGACGCCTGCCCTGGGCCGAGGTCGCCCGGTGCGTGCAGGGTGTCGACGGCACGGTCGAGATGGAGTGGGCGGTGGTGCCGGGGACCCTGCTCAACACGGCCGAACCGAGACGTCTCGACACCGCGAACGGCGCCGTGATCGGCATCGACGGCATCACGATCGCCATCGTCGAGCAGGGCTTCGAGCCCGTGCACGACGACGGCCCCCGGTTCTCCGGCCGCTTCACCACGGCCGAGGGCTCGAAGCACATCCTGACCATCGTCGGGACCCACGACGAGCCGATCTTCATGCCCCGGCCGGAGAGCGCGCTCCAGGCGATGGACCGGACGATCGACAACTGGGCGACCTGGTCGGAGGAGTTCTCGTACGACGGGCCGTGGGCCGAGCCGGTGCAGCGGAGCGCCCTCGCCCTCAAGCTGCTCATCTTCTCGCCGACCGGCGCGATCGCAGCGGCTCCGACGACGAGCCTGCCCGAGGACCGCACCGGCGGCAAGAACTGGGACTACCGGTTCGCCTGGGTACGCGACCTGTCGTACACGGTGCACGCGCTGACCCGCTTCGGGCTGCGCGAGGAGACACACGCCGCGGTGTCCTGGGTGATGCGCACGATCGCCGAGCACGACGAGGACATGCCGATCTTCTACGAGCTCGACGGCTCGAAGAGCGACGGCGTCGAGGAGCGCGACGTCCCCGGCTGGAACGGCATCGGCCCCGTGACCATCGGGAACCGCGCCGGCGACCAGCTGCAGCTCGGGGTGTGGGGTGACGTCTTCGAGATCCTGCGCCAGTACGTCCGCGCCGGCAACGTCCTCGACCGGAAGACCGCCGCCGTCCTGCAGGAGCTCGCCGACGACGCCTGCCACCGGTGGGAGGAGCCGGACTCGGGCATGTGGGAGCTCCAGGACACGCAGCACTACGTCTCGAGCAAGATCGGCTGCTGGCAGGCGCTCGACGCCGCGGCCGAGCTGCACGAGGCCGGGATGATCGACGGGCCGCGCGACAAGTGGATCGAGAACCGCGAGCTCATCGAGCAGTGGGTCGCCGAGCACGGGTGGGACGAGGAACGCGGGTACTACGTGATGTACCCGGGCTCCGACAAGCTCGACACGTCGATCCTGCTGCACGCGATGAGCGCCTTCGACCGGGGCCCCCGCATGGAGTCGACCATCCGGGCGATCGAGGAGCAGCTGCAGCACGGCCCGCTCGTGTACCGGTACTCGGGCATGGAGTCCGAGGAGTCGCCGTTCGTGGCGTGCTCGTTCTGGCTCGCGGCCGCGATGGCCTGCGTCGGACGGGTCGACGACGCCCGCGACCTCATGGACGAGATGGTGGAGCAGGCGAACGACGTCGGCATGTTCAGCGAGATGATCAGCGAGGACGGCACGTTCATGGGCAACATCCCGCAGGGGCTGTCGCACCTGGCGCTCATCCAGGCAGCGCTCACGATCGAGGAGGTCGCTGGCGAGGAGCGCTCCGGGGAGTGATCATGGAGGGGTCATGAACGACGTCGATGCACGAATGGACCGGTTGCGACGGGCCGCCCGCTACCGGTACCAGCAGCTCGTGGACAGCGAGATCGAACGCGGCTCCCTCGACCCCGACGAGGTGCGCGAGGAGCGTCGGCTCCTGAAGGCGGCCGACGTCGCGGCGCACGCTCGGGCCCAGATCGAGGAGGCCGAGCGTCGGGGTGTCTTCGAGGGCAACCCGTACCACGGCAAGCGGCTCCCGGGGAACGACGGACGCCACGACCCCGACTGGTGGATCAAGGCGAAGATCGAGCGCGAGGAGATCACCGGGATCGCCCCGCCCGCCCTGGCGCTGCGGAAGGAGGACGCCGAGCTCGACGAGCACCTCGACGCCCTCTCCGCCGAGCCCGACGTCCGTGACGTGCTCGACGACTTCAACGCCCGCGTGAAGGAGGCCCGCCGGCAGCTCCTCGGTGGGCCGCCGGTGGTGACCCCGCTCCGTGACGTCGAGACCGAGGTCGCCGGCTGGCGAGCGCGTCGGCAGGAGCGACTGGCGACCGAGGCGCAGGCGGCCGCGGACCGGGCCGCTGCCGAGGCGGACCGACCCCGGCGGTGGTGGCGCCGACGTCGGTGAGGTGATCCGCGCCTCCTGGACCGCCCCCGGACACGGGAACGACCGCAGCACCGCGCTCGTGGCGCGGTGCTGCGGTCGTCCCTGGCGTGGAAGCGTTACTTGATCTTGGCGGTGATGGTGGCGGTGCCGACGAGGAGGCCGGACTTCACGGCGTCGGTCTTGAAGGTGCTGTTGAGCAGCTTCGCGGCGTCACCCGAGACGTGCACCGTGGTGCCGGTCAGGATCGCGTTGTCACCCTCGAGCTGCAGGGGCTTGAGCGTGCCACCGTGCAGCGAGAACAGGTACGCGTTGTTCACCGCGACCTTGCCGTTGACCAGCACGTCACCGTAGAGCTTGGACGAGCCCGGGTTCACGACGAAGTTCTCCAGCGTGACCGTCGTCTCACCGGCGGTGAGGGTCAGACCCGAGTCGTCGTGGTTCAGCAGACCCTGCACGTACGGACGGTAGTCACCGTCCGGCGACCAGTACGTCACCGAACCGGACGTGATCGGGAACGACACGGACCCGTCGGCGAGCTTGGCGTCACCGGAGACACCCGGGGTCAGCTTCAGCGCGGTCAGGGCGTCGGTGAAGCCGGAGTCGAGCTTCACTGCGGTGTCGCCACCGAGGACCTCGGGCACCGACGCGACGGGGCCGGGGATCTTCGACGAGGACGACGACACGGTGTGCACCGACGGGGTCGAGGCCTGCGCCGAGGTGATGCCGAACGCGGCACCACCCAGCACGAGCGCACCCGTCGTGGCGAGCGTGATGGAGGTCTTCAGGGACTTGCGCATGGGTTGGGTCCTTTGCTGTCTCGGGGGCTCCGGCCGGTGGCGACGTGCTCCTGTGCACGCGCCGTGCTGTGTGCTTGCTGTGGCCCGGCCGTTCGTGACCGGAGAGCGCCCTGGGCGTTTGCCCTTGTGACATGCATTCGGCACCCCCTGCCGAACGGTTTGGAAGTTTTTCTGGGATTCCCCCGCGACCGCCTCCGTACCGTGGGGGCATGGCCCCCGCATCCCCCTCGAGCACCGACCGGATCCGCGCGATCGACGCCTGGTGGCGCGCCGCGAACTACCTCACCGTCGGGCAGATCTACCTGCTCGACAACCCGCTGCTCGACCGCTCGATCACGCCGGACGACGTGAAGCCCCGGCTGCTCGGACACTGGGGCACCTCGCCGGCGCTCAACCTCGTCTACGCGCACTGCAACGCGCTCATCGCCGAGACGGACCGGCAGCTCCTGTACATCTGCGGGCCCGGTCACGGCGGTCCCGCGATGAACGCGAACGCGCTGCTCGACGGCACGTGGGGCGAGCTCTACCCGGACATCACGCCGGACCCGGACGGGCTGCGGCAGTTCTTCCGGCAGTTCTCCTTCCCCGGTGGGATCCCCTCGCACGCGGCGCCCGAGACCCCGGGGTCGATCAACGAGGGCGGCGAGCTCGGCTACTCCCTCGCGCACGCGTACGGAGCGGCACTCGACAACCCGGACCTCGTCGTCGCGTGCGTCGTCGGCGACGGCGAGGCCGAGACCGGGCCGCTCGCCGGGTCCTGGCAGGCGCACACGTTCCTCGACCCGGTGTCGGACGGCGCCGTGCTGCCGATCCTCAACCTGAACGGGTGGAAGATCGCGAACCCGACGGTCCTCGCACGCATCCCCCACGACGACCTGCACGCTTACTTCCGCGGGCTCGGGTACGAGCCGATCGTGGTCGACTCCGCCCGCGTCGACGACGACCCGTTCGCCGTGCACGCCCTGTTCGACGGTGCGCTCCGGCGTGCACTCGCGACGATCGACGACATCCAGGCCGCGGCCCGCGCCCAGGCGCAGCGAGCGGCCGCCGGGCAGCCGGCCGGTGCTGCGGACCTCCGACCGCGCTGGCCGATGATCATCCTCCGCACGCCCAAGGGCTGGACCGGCCCGAAGGTCGTCGACGGCCAGCAGGTCGAGGGGACCTTCCGCGCCCACCAGGTCCCCCTGCCCGCCGTCCGCGAGGACGACGACCACCGCCGGCAGCTCGAGGAGTGGATGCGGTCCTACCGCCCCGAGGAGCTGTTCGACGACGACGGCCAGCCGATCGGCATCCTCACCACCATCCGACCCACCGGCGACCTGCGGATGAGTGCGACCCCGCACGCGAACGGCGGCCGGCTCCGCACCGCACTCGACCGCCCCGGGCTCGAGGAGTTCGGCGTCCCCGTCGGCGAGGACGCGAGCGCCACCGGCACGCTCGGCCCCTGGCTCGCTGCACTCATCCAGCGGAACCCCTCGTCCTTCCGGCTCTTCGGCCCGGACGAGACGGTGTCGAACAAGCTCGACGCGGTCTTCGACGTCACGTCGCGCGTCTGGCGTGCCCAGCGTGGCGTCGGGGACGAGCACCTCGGCGCACACGGTCGGGTCACCGAAGTGCTGTCCGAGCACCTGCTCGAGGGGATGCTCGAGGGCTACGTGCTGAGCGGCCGCCACGGTGTCCTCAACACCTACGAGGCGTTCGCGCACATCATCGACTCGATGGTCGGCCAGTACGCGAAGTGGCTCGAGTCCTCGACGGACATCGACTGGCGGGCACCCGTCTCGAACCTGTCGATCCTGCTGTCGTCGCACGTCTGGCGCCAGGACCACAACGGCTTCTCGCACCAGGACCCGGGGTTCCTCGACGTCGTCGCGTCGAAGCAGCAGGACCTCGTCCGGATCAAGCTGCCGGCCGACGCGAACACCCTGCTGGCCGTCGCCGCGCACGCACTGGAGACGACCGACCGCATCGAGGTGATCGTCGCCGGCAAGCACCCCGAGCCGGTCTTCCTGTCGCTGCCCGACGCGGTCGAGCACGTCGCCGCGGGACTCGGGGTCTGGGACTGGGCCGGCACCGAGGAGACCGTCGGTCGCGTCGACGTCGTGCTCGCCTGTGCCGGGGACGTCCCCACCGTCGAGGCCGTGGCCGCCGCGGACATCATCCGCCAGCACGCTCCCGAGGTCGGCGTCCGTGTCGTGAACGTCGTCGACCTGCTGTCCATCGGCGACCCCCGGAAGCACGAGCACCCGGTCCCCGACGAGCGCTACGACGAACTGTTCCTCCCCGGTACCCCGACCGTCTTCGCGTTCCACGGGTACCCGTCCCTCGTGCACCAACTGACCTACCGCCGGAACGGGCACGACGACCTGCACGTGCACGGGTTCCTCGAGCAGGGCACGACCACGACCCCGTTCGACATGCTCATGCGCAACGAGATGGACCGGTTCGCGCTCGCGCACGACGCCCTGACCCGGGTGGACGCGTCGGCGCACGACGCGCTGCGCACGCGGCTGTCCGAGGCCCGCACGGCGGCCCGCGAGTACGCGTACACGAAGGGCGAGGACCACCCGAGCGTCGGTGCGTGGCGGTTCTCGGGGTGGCCGCAGGACGAGGCGGCATCGGAGGGCACGGGTGGCGACCCGGGCGAGGGGGAGACCGAGGGGGCTGCGCCCGGCAACTGACGCGCGTCCGCGCACTCCTCCACATCCAGGAGGCGCGGATCACGTTCCACAGGACCGGTCACGCTCGGCGCGTGGCCGGTCCTGTCGCGTCAGGCGGCGGAATACAGAGTTCTTGGGGCATCGGGACCACTGGTGGCAGCGTTGGTCGTGGGTGGTCGAGCGGGCGTTGTCGGCCGATGAGCGGCGCCGTGACGCGGCCGCTCTGATGACCGATGCCCTGATGACCCGGACCTGGGTCACCGACGACGACAAGTGGGTCGAGCGCGCGCTCGACGACCACGAGACGACCGCCGCGCGACGGCTCCGCGGCAGAGAGGAACGACCCGACGATGATCTCGGATGAGGACG
Source organism: Curtobacterium sp. NPDC087082 (assembly GCF_044745045.1). NCBI lineage: Bacteria > Bacillati > Actinomycetota > Actinomycetes > Micrococcales > Microbacteriaceae > Curtobacterium > Curtobacterium sp. NPDC087082. The sequence goes on from NZ_JBIUZN010000001.1 coordinate 340,913, forward strand.
ACGCGTCCTTCAAGGCCCGACTCGACCGGATGGAACGCCGGACCCCCAGCCTGCTCGCGCACCCGCACTACGGGCCGCTCGTCCGTGCGGCCGGTGACCTCGAACGACTCGCGGAGATGCGGATCGAGTGGCGCGAACGACAGGAACGGGCACGAGCACGGAAGCTCCGGTGGGAGGCCTCGATCAGCGAGGGCTGACCGAGCACCGCGCTGCCGGTGGCACGCTGGACGGGTGAGCGACCTCGTCATCCCGGCCCCGACCCTCCCGACCGTCCCCACCACCACCGGCGGACGCTTCCCCGTCCGGCGGGTGTTCTGCGTGGGCCGCAACTACGCCGCGCACGCACGCGAGATGGGCCACGACCCGGACCGCGAGCCGCCGTTCTTCTTCACGAAGCCGGCGGGCGCGGTGGTGACCGACGACGCGGACACCCCGTACCCGTCCGTCACGGAGCGCCTCGAGTACGAGGTCGAGCTCGTCGTGGCGATCGGTCGCGGCGGAACGGACATCCCGGTCGACACGGCCCTCGACCACGTCTGGGGCTACGCCGTCGGGATCGACCTCACGCGGCGCGACCTGCAGGCCGAGGCGAAGCGGCTCGGCCGCCCGTGGGACACCGCCAAGGGCTTCGATGCCTCGGCCCCGGTCGGCGCGATCGTCCCCGCCGCCGATGTCGACCCGACCTCGGGCACGATCGAGCTGCGGGTGGGCGGCGAGCTCCGACAGTCCGGGGACCTCGCCGACCAGATCTGGTCGGTCGCCGAGACCATCGCGGAGCTCTCGCGGTTCGTGTCCCTCGCGCCGGGCGACCTCCTGTTCACCGGCACCCCGGACGGTGTCGGGGTCCTCGCCCGCGGGGACCTCCTCGAGGGCACGATCGCCGGCGTGGGCTCGGTCCGGACCGTGATCGTGTGACCCCACGCGTTTCCCCCGTGTGTCGGCGGCCTGGGAGGGCACGCAGCACCACCGAGTAGCAATGTCTCGATGCCGCTGCGGGGTGCGCGGTGTCGCCACACTGGGGACACCCGACCGCGACGGGGCGGGGCGGCGTGTCCGGAGAACGGAGGTGCCGCCGTGCAGGAACACGACCTGCTCGCGACGTCCTGGACATGGGCCGGGACCGAACCGATCGGCGAGCGCATCGACGCCGTCGGTGCTGCCGGCTTCGCCGGACTCTCGCTGTCGCTCGGTGACCTGCACGAGGTGCGGGCGACGATCGGGTTCGCCACCCTCCGCCGCATGCTCGACGGTGCGGGGATCGTCTGGGTCCAGCTGGGACCGCTCGAACGCTGGTGGACCTGCTCGAACCACACCACCGACCAGGACGCCGACCGCGGTGTGGTGCTCGAGGCCGCCGCGACCCTGAGCGCCTGGCAGGTCGTCGCGCGTGCGGACGTCACGCTGCCCGGCGTCTCGCCGTCCGCCATGGTCGACGACTGGAACGAACTGGCCGGGCAGGCCGCGAAGGTCGGTGCGCAGCTCGTCCTCGAGCCCGAGCCGTGGTCGAACCTGCCGACGGTGGAGCGCGCGTCCCGGTTCGTCACCGCCGCCGGTCACCCGAACGGCGGGCTCCTGGTCGACGTGATGCACGCACTGCGCGGCGGGTCCACGCTCGCCTCCATCCGCGAGGGCGTCGCGCCGGCGTCGCTCGCCGCGGTCGAGCTGAGCGACGGCCTGCTCCACACGCCAGCGGGCATGACCCTCGCCGAGGAGGCCCGCGAAGCTCGCCACCTGCCCGGCGCCGGCGCCTGGGACGTCCCGGGGTTCGTCCGCACCGTGCGCGACCTCGGGTTCGACGAGCCGTGGGGCGTCGAGGTGCGGACGGCAGCACACCGGGCGATGCCGATCGGGGACGCCCTCCGGACCGCTGCCGCGGCGACCCGGGCGGTGCTCGACGCCGCCGACGCCTTCGGGACGCCCGCCGTCCCCGCGATGCCGACGACCCCGGCGCCGACCTCGGCGGTGGACTTCGAGCCGCCGGCTGCTCCCCCGCCGAGCGACCGTCGCCGCGATGCCGACTCAGGAGCTCCGGCGTAGCGTCGCCGGCATGACCGACCAGCCAGCACACGACGACGACCTGCTCCGCCGCTCCCAGGAGTCCATCGACGAGGCGAAGGCTGCTGCGGCCGAGGTGGTCGAACCGGACGAGGACGACCTCATCGACGAGGACCTCCCGGTCGCCGACGACGCCGAGCCCGCCGACGGTCCCGCGCCCGCTCCCTGAGTTTCCCCGGCCGGTGGTCTCGGGCGCTCAGTCGATCTCGACGACCCGCACGGTGACGTCCGACGGTCGACGTCCCAGCAACGCCGTCCCCTCGGCGACCACCGCGTCGCGGACGCTCCGGACGAGCCCGAGCGTCGGGACCCGCCGGTCCGTCGTCACGACCACGCGGATCCGGGCGCCCTCGCGTCGGTCCTGCACGAGGACCGCGCCACCGTCTCGGGGCAGGTCGAGCACCGAGTGGACGTCGCGGACGAGCGTGGCGAGGTTCGGCCCCGGTGGCAGCACCGAACGGACCCCGGGGACCCCGAGCACGACCGCGGTCAGTCCGCGCGAGACACTGCGCACGTCGTCGGTCACGGTCGTCCTCCCTCGATGAGGTCCGCCACCCGCACCACGAGCGACCGCACCACGAAGGGTGCGTGCGCCGCGAGCGCGTCCTCGATGATCGACCGGAGTGCCTCGGCGCGGAGGTGCACCGGCCCGTCGGCGCTCGCGGCGATCGACACCTCGACGTCGACCGATCCGCCGGCCGTCCCGACGTCGCCCGTGAACCGGGTCCGTCGGACGACCACGCCGGGTACCTCGTCGCCGAGAGCCCGCACGAGTCCGCGGAGTGCGCCTTCGGTCACGACGAGCGTCGACGCGGGGTCGTCGTCCGGGACGGGGATGTCCCGGCCCGCGTGCGCCGTCGTCCGCACCGACGCGAGCACGCTGGCGATCCAACCGGCGTTGGCCCCGGCGGCCTCCGCGGCCTCGGCGTCGAGCAGGTCTCGCGAGGCCGTCCGCAGCGACTCGAGCCGCACCAACGCGGCGGCCGCCTCGGGGTCGCCGTCGATGTCCGGCCGCGCCGGGGTGCGGTCGGTGTCCAGGTAGTCGGAGAGTTCCTCGAGGGTGAACGCGCCGAACCGTTCGTCGTCGGTCATCGCCACCCCTCCATCTGCTCGAGGACACGACGTCGTGCCCGCGCCAGCACCCCGCGCACGGTCGCCTGCGGCATCCCCGTCGCCTCGGCGATCTCGGCGTACGACGCCCCACCGATCTCCCGCATCACCCAGACGGCACGGTGCGCGTCCGGGAGTGCCTGCACGATACGCGCGAGTTCCTGGACCTGCAGCCGCGTGCTGACGACCTCGTCGACGGGGCGGTCGTCGGCCGAGTCGACCACCGCTTCGAGGTCCAGGTGTGGATGCCGCCGACGGAGGCGGTCGAGCGCCTTGTTCGCCGCGATCCGGAACAGCCAGTTCCGCACACGGTCGGGGTCGTCCACCCGGTCGATGCGCTGCCAGGCCTGGAGCGCCGCCTCCTGCACGGCGTCCTCGGCCTCGCCGTCGCCGTGTCCGAGGATCCGAGCGGCGTAGGCGCGCATGTGCGGGCCGTAGCGGCGGATCAGCACCCCGAACGCGACCGTGTCGCCGTCGGCGCTGCGCGCGACGAGGGAGGCGTCCGACAGGGACGCCAGGGCGTCAGCGTCGCTCAGGGTCGGCTCCTCGTCGATTTTCTTCGGTTCTCGCGTGACGATCGCGGTCGTCGTCACGTCTTACGTACGGGTCTACCAGGAGCGCGGTGCGTGCCTGGTGCGAAGCGCGTCGTGACCGGTCATCCCTGAACGACCGGTCACGGCGCCCCGACGGCGGCCCGTGCGTCCCCTGATCCGGCGCACGGGCCGTCTTCTCCCCCAGCCCGCGGCGTCGGGGTCGATCACCACGCGGAGCGAGCACTGCGTGGACCGTCGTCCCCGACCTACTCGTCGACCTCGTCACCGAGGAAGTCCGCGTACGTCACCTCGGACTCGGTCACCGCGACCCCTGGGTCCACGGGTGTGCGCGCCGATCGGTCCCCTGCGATCGTGACTCGTTCCTCCGCGGTGAACGGGGGCAGGTACTTGCTCGCGCTCATGCTCGCGCCCTTTCGTCCCGGCGAACGTAACAGCCCGTACCGGAATCCCGGGGGATCGACCCCGATTCGTCCCCCGGTCGAGGGTGGAACGGGGGACGGAAGTTCGCCCCGGGCTGACCCCATGCGGATGCATGCTCACGATTCCCGGACGACGTCCCCGGGGTCCTTGTCCACCCGCCACCCGCGCCACGAGGGCTGTCGCAACCGGCCGTCCGACGTCCACTCGGCGAACTCGACCTCCCCAACGCGCTTCGGCGTCACCCAGTGCGCGTCGCGGGCATCGGGCCGTGGGACGTCGACGAACGGCGAGGTCTTCCGCTCGAGCGCGGCGAGCGTCGCACCGATCTCGTCGAGGTCGCGATCGCGGAAGCCGGTGCCGACCTTCCCGATGTACTCGAGCCCGTCCGGCCCGGGGACGCCGAGGAGCAGCGAGCCGACCCCACCCGCACGCCGACCACTCCCCGGCTTCCACCCGCCGACCACGACCTCCTGCGTGGCGTGGTGCTTCAGCTTGAGCCACGCCTCTGATCGCCGACCCTCGGCGTACTTCGACGTCCGCTTCTTCGCGACGACCCCTTCGAGTCCCTGCTCCGCCGAGGCCGCCATCGCCCGGGCGAGGTCGCCCTGGTACGCGGGCGGGACGTCGATCGCACCGCCCGGTTCGACCACCGTCTCGAGCGCCTGGCGACGCGCGTCGTACCCGAGGCGGGTGAGCTCGTGCCCGTCCGCCTCGAGCACGTCGAAGAGCAGCAGTCGGACCGGCGTCTCCCGCCGTGCCGCCTCGACCTCGCGCGACTTCGTCAGTCCCATCCGGTTCTGCAGCAGCTGGAACGAGGGCCGCCCCCGATCGTCGAGGGCCACGATCTCGCCGTCGAACACGCCGTCCACCCCGGCGCGGTCGCCGAGTTCCTGGAGCTCGGGGTACTGCACCGTCAGGTCGTTGTCGTTGCGGCTGCGGAGTGTCACCGAACCGTCCCGGACGGTCGCGAGCGCGCGGATGCCGTCCCACTTCATCTCGAACGCCCAGTCGGACTCGTCCAGCGTCGGCTCGCCCTTCGCGAGGGTCGCCTGCATCGTACGGCGGTCAGCCGGAGCGGTGTCCGACGCGGCCGTCCGGTCGATGCGCGAGGTCGGGTCGCCGCCGGCGGGTGCAGGTCGGGAGGCGCGGCTCGTCCCCGCCCCGTCCCCGCCGTCCGCCAGACGGTCCGGCTGGTCCTTCGTGCGGTGGATGAGCCAGTTCTTCTCGTCGCCGTCGCGCCCACGACCCCGCCCGCGGGTGTGCAGCAGCGCCAGTCGGCGAGCGCCCCCGGTCCGGCCGTGCAGGGTGACGATGACCTCTTCGCCCTCGCGCCACTTCTCGAGCTCGTACGTGCCGTCGTCCCAGATCGTGACCGTCCCGCCGCCGTACTCGTCCTTCGGGATCGTGCCCTCGAACGCGCCGTACTCGAGCGGGTGGTCCTCGGTCTGCACCGCCAGGTGGTTCTTCCCCGGGTCGGTGGGTTCACCCTTCGGCAGCGCCCAGCTGACCAGGACCCCGTCGTGCTCGAGCCGGAAGTCGTAGTGGTCGCGTGTGGCGTGGTGTTCCTGGATGACGAACGTCGGGGTGCCGTCCTTCCGCACCGTCGGCGCGTCCTCGGGCACGGGTTCCGGGGTCTTCGACGCGTCGCGCTTGGCGCGGTACGCCGCGAGCCGGTCGCGCGCGGGCTGCTCCGCGTCGTTCGCCTGCTGGGTCCGGTCGCTGTCCCAGTGACCGTGGTCGTCCCGTCCGACCGCCAACGAGGCGGAGGCGACCGGGTGCAGGTGGTCGCCGCGTTCCTCCAGGCGTTCGAGGACCTCGTCCAGGGTGAGCTGCGCGAGCCCGCGTTCGGTGAGTTCCTTCCAGGTGCGCGGCGCGGCGACCGTCGGCCGGTCACGGCCGCGCAGGGAGTACGGCGCGATCGTCGTCTTGTTGCCGTTGTTCTGCGACCAGTCGACGAACACCTTGCCCGTCCGCTCCGCCCGGCTCATCGAGGAGAGCACGAGGTCCGGTAGGTCCTGCTCGAGCGCCTTCGCGAGTTCGTGCGCCACCTCGGAGACGTGTGCGGTGGAAGCCCCGCCGTCGAGCGCGGCGTAGAGGTGGATGCCCTTCGACCCGGACGTGACCGGGTACGGGTCCAGCCCCATGCCGTGCAGGATCTCGCGCGCTGCGAGGGCGACCTCGACGCACTCGGGCAGCCCGACGCCGTCGCCGGGGTCGAGGTCCAGGACGAGCCGGTCCGGGTTCTGCTGCCCGCCGCGGGGGCCGAACCGCCACTGCGGCACGTGCAGCTCCAGCGCGGCCTGCTGCGCCATCCACACGAGGGTCGGCAGGTCGTCGACGATCGGGTACTCGTTGTCGTGCTCGGCGTGGTGGATGGTGTGGTGCCGGACCCAGTCGGGCGCGGAGTCCGGCAGGTTCTTCTCGAAGAACACCTTGCCGTCGACGCCGTTCGCCCAGCGCTTCCGGGTCACGGGGCGGTCCTTCACGTGCGGGATCATCCACGGCGCGACCCGCTCGTAGTACTCGATCACGCGTCCCTTGGTGGTGCCGGTCTCCGGGTAGAGCACCTTGTCGGTGTTCGTCAGGGCGATGCGGCGGTCCCCCACCAGGACCACGGTCTTGCGCGAGGTCGGACTCACAGCGCCACCCCGGTCGCCCCCGCCACCGTGAGGGTCGTCCCCGACGTGTACGACGACTCGGGGCCGGCCAGGTACACGTACGCGCTGCCGAGCTCGACCGGCTGTGCAGGTCGGCCGAAGGGTGTGTCCTGCCCGTAGGCGGCGATCTCGTCGCCCGGGTAGCTGATCGGTTGCAACGGCGTCCACACCGGGCCCGGGACGACGGTGTTCGCCCGGATCCCCTTCGCCGCGAGCTGTCGCGCCAACCCGTTCGTGTACGTGATGATGGCGGCCTTCGTCGCCGCGTAGTCGATCATCCGGTCCTGCGGTTGGTACGCGGACACCGAGCTCGTCGTGACGATCGCGCTGCCGGGCGCCATGTGCGGCACCGCCGCGCGCACCAGCCAGAACAGCGAGTACAGGTTGACCTTCATCGTGCGGTCGAAGTCCTCGGTCGACTGTGCCGTCACGTCGTCGTGCACCTTCTGGTGGCCGGCGACCAGGACCAGGGCGTCGAGTCCGCCGAGCTCGCTGACCGCGTCGCGCACGAGTGTGTCGCAGAACCCCTCGTCGGTCAGGTCGCCGGGGAGCAGCACGGCCTTCCGCCCGAGGCCGCCCACGATGTCCCGCACGGCTTCGAGGTCGTCGCGTTCCTCGGGCAGGGCGTTCAGGGCGACGTCCGCGCCCTCCTTCGCCATCGCGATCGCCGCTGCCCGTCCGATGCCCGAATCGGCCCCGGTGACGAGCACACGGTAACCGGGCATGCGGCCCGTGCCGAGGTAGCTCGTCTCGCCGTGGTCCGGTGCCGGGTCCATCGCGCTCGCCAGTCCGGATCCCTGCTGCGTCTGGGCCGGGAATGGCGGACGGGGGAACTGGTCGCGCGGGTCCTGCTTGTCGAGCTGGCTCATGCGCCCATGGTGCTCGCGCCGCGGCCACCGCGGTTCAGCGAAGCGGGATCTGTGGAGAACCCGTCCGCTCAGGCGCCCTGTGCCATCGCGCGGACCTCGACCCGCCGGACCTTCCCGGTCGACGCACGCGGGAGGTCCCGCACGACGAAGACCTCCACCGGGCGGCGGAACCGGGCGAGCTCTGCCTCGGCACGCTCGAGGAGTGCCGCGTGCAGCACGGCGGCGCCGGTGTCACAGTCCGGCCGGACGACGACGTAGGCGACCGGGACGCTGCCGAGCACCTCGTGCGGGCGGGGGACGACGACCGCCTCGAGCACCCGCGGGTCCCCGAGCAGGACGTCCTCGACCTCGGCCGGGTAGACCTTCTCACCGCCGCGGTTGATGACGTCGTCCGCACGCCCGACGAGCCAGACCCACCCGTCCTCCGAGACGTGGCCGAGGTCGCCCGTGGAGAGCCAGCCGTCGGCGTCGAACCGCTCGGCCGCGCGTCCGCAGAGGTACGACCGGACGATCCCCTCGCCGCGGACCCACAGCGACCCGACGTCGCCCGCGGGCAGCACGTTGCCGTGTTCGTCCCGCACCTGCACCTCGGAGCCGACCGGGACGCCGACGCTGCCCGGTCGGGCCGGCGCACCGAGCGGGGTGGCCGCGATCTGCGACGCGCCCTCGGTCATCCCCCAGCTGACCACCAGCGGGACGTGGCCGAGTGCTGCACGGACGGGTTCCGGGAGTGGAGCGGACGCACTGCGGACGAACCGGAGGCCCGGCGGGAACACGAGCGGTCCGGTCTTGACGAGGACCGCGAGGATCGCCGGCACGGCGTTGAGCCAGGTCACCCGACGCTCGGCGAGGAGTTCCCAGAACCCGGTGCGGTGGAAGCGACGATCGAGCACGAGGGTCGCCCCGGCGACGAGGGTCGCCAGCAGCCCGACGACCTCGGCGTTCACGTGCGAGAGCGGGAGCGAGTTGAAGCCGCGGTCGGACGGCGTGAGGCCGTTGTGCTGTGCGACCTGCCGTGCGACGAAGAGGAGCTGCGACTCGGGCATCTCGACCCCCTTCGGCGTGCCGGTCGAACCCGAGGTGAAGAGCACCGCCGACCCTTCCCCCGGTGCGTCCGGGTCGCTGCCGGGCACGGGACCACGCACCACGTGCACCGGGCCGAAGTCCCTGCCGACCCGCGCCGCCGGGACCCCGTCGAGTGCGGAACGCTCCTCGCGGTCGGACACGACGAGCGACGCCCCGCCGATGAGCGATCCCAACCGGGCCACCTCGGACGCCGGCTGCCCCGGGTCCACCGGGACGGACCGACGCCCGGTCGCAATCGCCGCGAGGTGGACCACGGCGAACGACAGCGGGTCGCCGAGGTCGACCAGGACGGCGCCCGACGGGGCGATGCCCAGGCCGTCGAAGACCCGCTCCCAGGCGCTCACGGCGCGGGCGAGCGTCTCGTGGTCGAGCACCCGGTCGGACCGTGCGTCCTCGAGGTAGGGGTGGGCCGGGGTCGCGCGGGCACGCTCGGCGAGCAGGGCACGGAGGGTCAGCTCGCGGCTCACCGGGACACCGTCTCGGTCGTCGCGGCCGCTGCGCCGCCGACGACGACGGTACCGTCGACCATACGCACGCGCTTCGGGTGCATGAACCAGGCGACGACGATCGCCGCGGCGAGCAGGCCGATCGAGAGCCCGAACGGCGCGACCCAGCCGGAGGCGTCGATGAGGACGCCGAACGCGATCGGCGAGACGACGCCGGCGATGCCGAACCCGGTGTTCATGAGCCCGGACGCGGCACCGGACCACTGGGGCGCGACGTCCATCGGGATGGCCCAGAGGTTGGCGTTGCAGAGCTCGAGGAAGAAGAACGACAGCGTGAGTGCCACGGTCGCGACGAGGAGGCTCTGCGCGAAGAGCAGCGGGGTGAGGCAGAGGAGGGCGCCGCCGAGGCCGATGACGAGGATGACGCGTCGCGCGTGCCGGACGTCCCCACCCCGTGCGACGATCCGGTCGCTGAGCATGCCGCCGACCGTGTCGCCCACGACACCTGCGAGCAGGATGATCGACGTGTACAGCGCGAAGCCGCCGATGCCGAGACCGTACGTGTCGCTGAGGAACGTCGGGAGCCAGGTCAGGAACACCCAGAGCGTCCAGCCGTAGCCGAAGTCGACGAACGTGACGGGGAGGATCTGCGGCACGAGCTGCTTCCACGGGGTCTTCACGCGGTCCGCCACACCGGCGGGGGTGTGCAGCTCCCCGAGCTCCGAGAGCTCCTGGGACGTCATCTTCGGGTGGTCCGCCGGGCGGTCCCGGAACACGACCCACCAGAGCCCGGCCCAGATCACGCTGAGCGCGGCGACGACGAGGAACGAGCTGCGCCAGCCCGCCACGATGATGAGCCCGGCGACGATGAGCGGCGCGAGTGCGTTGCCGAGGCGGGCCGCCGAGTGCGTGATGCCCTGTGCGAAGCCGTTCCGGTCGATCGGGATCCACTTGCTCATCGCCTGGGTGGCGGTGGGGAACGCGGCCGCCTCGGTCAGCCCGAGCAGCAGTCGCGCACCGATCAGCGACATGAGTCCGACGCTGAAGCCGGTCAGCAGGGTCGCGACGCCCCACAGCACCGCGACGATCGCGAGCATCTTGCGCGGTCCGATGCGACCGCCGATCGCACCCCCGAAGATCTGGAGAAACGCGTACGGCAGCGCGAACGCCGCGACGACGTAGCCCGCCATGGTGTCCGTGAGGCCCAGGTCGTCCTTGATGTAGGGCAGGGCGGTCGAGATGTTGGTGCGGTCGATGTAGGCGATCGCGTACATCACGCAGAGCATGAGCAGGACGCGGCCGCGGACGCGACGGCGCATCGGGCTGGGGCGGAGAGCGGTCATGAGGCACCTTTCGCGATCGAACGTCATATTCAGTATTTCACATGACGACGAAGATCGCACACGTGCAGGTCCCGACGGGCATCATGTGCCCATGAGGTCGATCTGGAAGGGCTCCATCGCGTTCGGGCTCGTCAACGTGCCGATCAAGGTCTACGCGGCGACCGAGACGCACGACGTGTCGCTGCACCAGGTCCACGACGAGGACAAGGGCCGCATCCGGTACAAGCGCGTCTGCGAGTTCGGCCACGAGGTCGAGTACGCCGACATCCAGCGCGCCTACGACGACGGCGACAAGACGGTGGTGCTCACCGCCGACGACTTCAAGCAGCTCCCCGAGGAGCAGTCGCACGAGATCGAGGTCCTCGAGTTCGTCCCCGTCGACCAGGTCGACCCGATGATGTTCGAGAAGTCCTACTACCTCGAGCCCGACTCCCGCTCCCCCAAGGCCTACGTGCTCCTGCGCGAGACCCTCGCGAAGACCGACCGGCTGGCGATCGTGCAGTTCACGCTCCGGCAGAAGACTCGGCTCGGCGTCCTGCGGGTGAACGACGACGTGATCCTGCTGCAGGGGCTGCTCTGGGGCGACGAGGTCCGTGCCGCCGACTTCAAGGGCCTGGACGCAGCGGTGAAGGTCAGCGCGAACGAGCTGAAGATGTCGTCGTCGCTCGTCGACAGCATGTCCACGGACTTCGACCCCGACCGCTACACCGACGCCTACCAGGTGGAGCTGCAGCAGCTCATCGACGCGAAGCTGGAGTCCGGCGACGACATCGACACCGAGAAGACCTTCGGTGAGCGCGCCGAGGACGACGACGATGACGAGGGTGGCGACGTCATCGACCTGATGGCCGCCCTGCGCGCGTCGGTGGACAAGAAGCGGTCCGGTTCGGGAGGCACGGGGTCGCGTTCCCGGAGCGGGTCCCGTTCCACGAAGCAGGACTCCACGGCCGACGAGTCACCGGAGAAGGCCCCGGCCGAGAAGGCACCCGCGAAGAAGACCCCGGCGAAGAAGGCACCCGCCAAGAAGCCGGCCGCCAAGAAGCCTGCGGCCAAGAAGCAGGCCAGCTAGCCGGACCGCGCGACACGAGCAGGAAACACGCGTCGGCCAGACTTGACGCATGACTCCAGAAGAGCCTGGGGCCTTGTCGTCGCCACCCGCGACCGATGGCCCGCCCGTCACCGTCTCCATCACCCGACTCGTCGAACCCGAACGGATCCCCGACGTCACCCGCTGGGTGCAGTCCGGCGTGAACCTCGCCAACCGCTACCCGGGCTTCCTCGGCTCGGGCTGGGTCCGCTCGCACGCGACGAGCCGTGAGTGGCACATGCTCTACCGGTTCGCCGACCACGACTCCCTCGCCACGTGGGAGAACTCCGACGACCGGCTGCGGTGGCTCGACCTCGGCCGTGACCTCGTGGTGGAGTCCCGTGTCGAGAAGCGCACCGGGATCGAGGGGTGGTTCGACGCACCGGCCGATGCCCCGGCGTCGAGCGCACCGCCGCGGTGGAAGCAGGCCGTGAGCATCTGGCTCGGGTTCTTCCCGGTCAACCTGGCGTTCACGTACCTCGTCAGCTGGCTCGTCCCCGCGTTCGGCGCACTCCCCGTGCTGCCGCGCGTGCTCGTCACGACGCTCGTGCTCACGCCGATCATGACGTTCTGGGTGCTGCCGTTCGTCACGCGGATGATCCGCCCGTGGCTCCTCGCACCGCCGAGGAACGGCTAGCCGAGCACCGACAGCTGGTCGAGCCGCTCGAGAATCACGCCCTCGCGGAGCGCCCACGGGCAGATCTCGAGCGCCGGCAGGTCGAAGATGTCGAGGCAGGCCTCGGCGACGAGGGCTCCCGGGACCACCTGGTGCGCCCGGCTCGGCGACACCCCGGGGAGCTCGGCCAGCTCGGCGACCGACATCGTCAGGAGCGCCGGCAGCTTCGCGCGGAGCACGTCGCCGTCGAGCGCGCGCGGCACGAGCGGCCCCGCACCCGAGGGCGCCGCGCCGCAGATCCGTGCGATCGACCGGAACGTCTTCGAGGTCGCCACGGCACGGTCCGGCCGCCCGGCGCGCAGCAGCAGCCCGGCGTCGCGGGCGATCTCCACCCGGATCTCGTGGCGGATCCGGCGCACGTCGTCCTCGGTCGGGGTCCCAGCCGCGAAGTACGACCGGGCGAGCCGGGCGGCGCCGATCGGCATCGACCACGCGACGTCGGGCGCTTCGTCCGCTCCGCCGGCGATCTCGAGCGACCCACCGCCGATGTCGAACACGGCCAGGCGACCAGCGGACCACCCGAACCACCGCCGCACGGCGAGGAACGTCAAGCGCGCCTCGTCCCCGCCGGACAGCACGGCGAGCTCGACCCCGGTCGCCCGTTCGACGTGGGCGAGCACCGCGTCGGAGTTCACGGCGTCACGGACGGCCGAGGTCGCGAACGCGAGCATGTCCTCGCACCCGCGGTCCTCGGCGACGCGGACGGCGTCGGCGACGAACGAGGTCAGGGCGTCGACGCCCGCCTCCGTCACCGCGCCGGCGTCGTCGAGGTGCTCGGCGAGGCGCAGCGGTTGCTTGAACGACGACGCCGGCAGCGGGGCGGCACCGCCGTGGGCGTCCACCACGAGCAGGTGGCCGGTGTTGGACCCGATGTCGAGGACTCCCACGCGCATGCCACAACGCTAGTGGCCCCGTCGGACGGGCACGGCCCAGGAGGCGCGGTTCAGCCCCGCAGGAACGCCTCGAGTTCCGCGGTGGTCGGGTACGACGCCTGCGCGCCCGCCTTCGTCGCGGCGTACGCCCCGACACCGACCGCGAACCGCGCGGCCTCGACCAGCGGGTCCCCGGCGGCGAGGCGCAGCGCCACCGCACCCATGAACGCGTCGCCGCAGCCCGTGGTGTCCACCGGGTCGACCCGGACGGCGTCGATCGACACCGGCTCGGCGTCACCGTCGTGCACGACGCAGCCCGAGCCGCCCCGGGTCACGATCGACCGTCGGACGCCGTGCTCCCCGAGCTCGGCGGCCTCGTGCTCGTTGACGAGCAGGACGTCGGTCAGCTCGAGCAGCTCCGCCGGGACGGCACCGAACGGGGACAGGTTCGTGAGCACCGTGACCCCGGCGGCGTGCGCTGCGCGGGCGGCGGCCAGGACGACGTCGATCGAGACCTCGAGGCAGAGACCGAGCACGCCGGCACCGTCGAGGGCATCGGCGGGGACGTCGTCCGGGGTCAGCGTGCCGTTCGCGCCGGCGGAGATCACGATGGTGTTCTCCCCTGCGCGGTCGACGGTGATGACGGCGGTCCCGGTGGCCACGCCCTCCCGGACGGCGACGTGCGTCGTGTCGACACCCGCCGCCGCGACGGAGTCGCGCAGCAGTCGACCGTTCCCGTCGTCCCCGACCGCGCCGATCATGCGCACGGCGCCCCCGAGCCTCCCGGCAGCAACCGCCTGGTTGGCGGACTTGCCGCCTGGCAGGATCGCGAGGTCGGACCCCTGGAGGGTCTCACCGGGCTTCGGGAAGCGCTCCGTGCGGACCACCAGGTCCGCGTTGAGGCTCCCCACGACGACGATGCCGGTCATGCGGCGGCTCCTGTCTCGGCCGAGGCCGGGCGCGGGATGAGGAAGGACGTGGCGAGTGCCGCGCAGGTGATCACGGCACCGAGCAGCATGCCACCGGAGTACCCGGCGGTGCCCGCGGACCCGCCGGTCCCGAGCGCGATCTGCAGGGCCGGCAGGACGGCGAAGCTGATGCCGGCACCGAGGTTGAACGCACCGGCGTTGAGGCCGGGCAGGAAGCCGGGGTTCGACTCCGGCGAGAGCACGATGCCGAGCCCGTTCAGGATGATGTTCGCGATGCCGGCGTACGTGATGCCGATCAGCACGGTCGCGGCGATGAGCACCGGCAGCGAGTGCACGCCGACGAACGCCATGACGAGCGTCGCGACGATGCTCCCGACCAGGCCGACGCGCAGCACGGCGCGGTAGCCGAGGGTCGGCGCGAGCCGGCCGGCGAAGGGTCCGACGATCCAGCCGACCAGCGCGTACGGGGTGAGGAACGCGAGCGAGGCGAGGTCGGCCTCCATCCCGAAGCCCGCGTCCGGGTTCTGCGCGAGGCTCGTGACGAGGCCGTTCACGACCGCGAACACGCCCGTCATGGTGAGCAGGGTCGTGACGAGCAGCGCCCAGGTCGCGCGGCGCTTGAGGAACCGTGTCTCGACGAGGGGCTCGCGCACCCGCGACTCGACCGCCCAGAAGACGCCGAAGGCCACGAGGGCGAGGACGATGCCACCGACCACGAGGCCCCAGTTGGCGGCTGCGAGCTTGCCCGCCTCGTTGAACGCGGTGAGCAGTGCGCCGACGCTGACGACGAGCGGCAGGACACCCCACCAGTCCATGCGGGTGCCGGCGGACGGCTTCGACTCGACGCCCCACGCAGCGACCATCAGCGCCGCGACGACGGTGACGATCGCGATGACCCAGAAGATCCCGCGGAACCCGAAGTGCGTCGCGATCCACCCACCGGCGAGCGCGTCGACGCCCGCGATGCCGCCGTTCACCGCGGTGAGCAGGCCGAGGGCGGCGCCGTAGCGCTTCGGGTCGGCGATCTCGTTGCGGAGGATGAGCAGGCCGATCGGGACGACCGGGCCGGTGACGCCCTGGATCATGCGGCCGACGAACAGCATCGGGACGTTGACCGCGAGCGCCGCCACGATGCTGCCGACGAGCATCACCGCGAGCATGCCGAGCAGGACGCGCTTGCGGCCGACGATGTCGGACAGGCGCGGCAGGAACAGCGAGAACAGCGCCGCCAGGGTGAAGAACAGCGTCTGCGACAGGCCGATCGTGGCGTCGTCGGTGTGCAGCTCGCGGGCCATCGTGACCAGGGCGGGGCTGAGCATGCTCGCGTTCAGCTGGAACGCGATGCAGGCTGCGAGTAGTGCGGCGGTGAGGGCGCCGATCGACTTCTTCGTCGATGTGGTGGTCATGGGGGTCAGTGCTCCGTGGTGGTCGTGGTGGCTGCGGTCCGGGGCGTCCAGCCGGTGTCCGGGGTCTCGCCGATGCGCTCGAGGGCGTCGACGACGAGGTCCCAGAACCGGCCGTGGTCGAGCTCCGTCGCGGCGCTCGTGCGGCAGTCCGCCGGCGCGGGCGCGCGGAAGTCGGCGACGGTCATGCCGAGGGTCAGGGTGCCCTGCGTCTCGACGTGGATCGGGACCTTCACGGCACGGACGACGGTCGGGTCGATGACGTACGCGACGGCGCAGGGGTCGTGTACGGGCGGGGCGTCGAAGCCCTGGGCGTCCTTGTAGGTCTGGCCGAAGAAGTCGAGCAGCTCGCCGACGAACGCCGCCGGGGCGGTGCCGACGGCGGCGATGCGCTCGGCGACCTCGGGCGTCGCGAGCGCCTGGTGCGTCAGGTCGAGGCCGACCATGACCACGTCCCAGCCCGCGTCGAAGACGATCGAGGCGGCCTCGGGGTCGATGACGATGTTGAACTCGGCGACCGGGCTCCAGTTGCCGACGTGCACCCCGCCGCCCATCAGGACGACCTGCTTGACGCGCTCGACGATGCGGGGCTCCTTGCGGGCCGCGAGGGCGATGTTCGTCAGGCCGCCGGTCGGCACCAGGGTGACCGTGCCGGGCTCGTGCGCCATGACGGTCTCGACGATGAGGTCGACCGCGTGCCGCTCGTCCAGCTCGAACGACGGGGTGGGGAGCATCGGCCCGTCGAGACCGCTCTCACCGTGGATGTCACCGGCGACCTCGATCTCGCGGAGCAGCGGACGGTCGGCACCGGCGGCGAACGGGACCCCGGTGATCCCGGCGATGCGGGCGACGGCGAGGGCGTTGCGGGTGACCTTCGGGAGCGTCTGGTTGCCGACGACGGTCGTCACGGCGAGGAGCTCGATGTCCGGGTTGCCGTGGGCCAGCAGGATCGCGACGGCGTCGTCGTGGCCGGGGTCGCAGTCGAGGATGATCTTCTCGGGCACGCGGGGCGCTCCACTTCTTCGGGGATCAGCAGGTCGAGGCTCGACGAGGTGGGGATCCGCGGCGAGGATCAGCTCCCGCGGCACGTCAAGCGTTTGACATGGAAACACGTCAAGCGTTTGACGTCAAGTCATCGGCGGCGGACCCGAACTGCGCGGTCCGCGCTCGGTAGCATCGACGCGTGCCATCCTCCGCCGCCCCCGGCCGTCGTGTGACCGCTGCGATGGTGGCCGAGCGCGCGGGGACGAGCATCGCCACGGTGTCGCTCGTCGTGAACGGCAAGGACCGCGGCCGGGTCTCGGTGCCGATCGCCACGAGGGTGCGCGACGCCGTCGACGAGCTCGGCTACGTCGTCGACCACGCTGCCAGCTCCCTCGCGCGGGGCAGTGGCGACCTCGTCGTCCTGATCGCCCCCGACCTGTCGAACCCCTTCTTCGCCGAGGTGATCCGCGGCGTGCGCGACACCGTCGGCGACCGCTTCCAGCTCGTGCTCTCCGTCACGGAGCGCGGGGCCCAGCCGGTGGCCGCCGACGTCCGGCGGTTCGAGCGGCTCCGCCCGGCCGGCATCCTCGTGGACGCGCCCGCCGCCGACGAGACGATGACCGCCACCGTCCCCGTGGTGCTGCTCGACGCCCCCGGCGGACCCGAGGCCGTGAACTACGACCTCTCCCCCGGTGTCCACGAGCTCGTCGCCCACCTGCACGAGCGCGGCCACCGGCGCGTGGGGTACCTCGACGGGACCTCGCGGGCTGCGACGTTCGGCGTCCGTCGGGAGCTCTTCGAACAGGAGTGCGCGGCCGTCGGCATCGAGGTCTCCGAGGTCACCGCCCGCGCCGACCTCACGGTGGACGCCGCGGCCTCGGCGACCGAACATGTCCTCGAGGCCTGGCAGGACGACGACGTCACGGCGGTCGTCGCGGCCGC
This sequence comes from Curtobacterium sp. NPDC087082, assembly GCF_044745045.1. Taxonomy (NCBI): domain Bacteria; kingdom Bacillati; phylum Actinomycetota; class Actinomycetes; order Micrococcales; family Microbacteriaceae; genus Curtobacterium; species Curtobacterium sp. NPDC087082. The sequence continues at coordinate 358,346 of NZ_JBIUZN010000001.1, forward strand.
CGACACCCTCGCGTACGGGGTGCTGCGGGTCGCCGGGCAGCTCGGCATCGCGGTCCCCGGCGAACTCGCCGTCGCGGGGTTCGACGACCTGCCGTCGTCCTCGGTCACGGCGCCGGCCCTGACGAGCGTCGCACTCCCCGGCGCGGACCTCGGCCGGGCCGCGGCGCTGCGGTTGCTCGCGACGCTCGACGGCACCGCGCCGGAGGCCGCGGCGCTCCCCACGCGCCTGGTGCGCCGCGCGAGCACGGGCGCGTAGCGCGCGCCGCGGCTGCGCGCGGGCGCCGCGCGCGGTCGCGGACCGCGGCGGTTCGTGCCGCGAGAGCGACGATGTGCCGCGACCGCGCGGCGATCACCCCGCGGAAGCGACAGGTGCCCGCCGAGATCCGGCGGCAGCCTGTCGCTTTCGCGAGCGGGGCGCGGTGGGCGCGCGCCGTCGCGGACGGGAGGCGCGGTGCGAGCTGGCACCGCGCCTCCTGGCCGGCGGTGGTCCGGACCACCCCGCCGGAGCGACAGATCGGCGCCGTCGCGGCACGTCCGTGCCGCCGAAAGCGACAGTCCCCCGCAGGGATCCTGCGGGGGACTGTCGCTTTCGTGGATCGCGCGGTCAGCGCTCCGAACGGTCCGGACCGGCATCGGCCGGCTCGGGCTCCGGCTGCGGCTCGGCCGCGCCGGCCGTGTGCCCCGCGCGCTGCGCACGCTCGAGCTCGTCGGCCTCGGCTCCGCCGACGGCCTCGCCACGGGCGACCATGCCGGCCGTGTCGGAGAGCTTGATCTGCGGGAGGAACAGCGCGAGCAGGAAGGCCACCGCGATGAACGGCAGCAGGTACCAGAACACGGGCGCCAGGGAGTCGGCGTACGCGTTCACGATGCCGTCCTGCACCGCCTCCGGCAGCTTCGCCACGGTCGCGGGGTCGATGCTGCCCGCCGACGACGCAGCGTCGGTCGCCGATCCGCCGGCGCCGCGGAACACGTCGGTGAGCGACGTCGTGAGCCGCGCCGTGAAGAGCGCACCGAACACGGCGGTCCCGAGGGAGGCGCCGACCTCGCGGAAGTAGTTGTTCGTCGACGTGGCGGTACCGACCTGCTCGGCGGGCACCGCGTTCTGCGCCACGAGGACGACCACCTGCATGATGAGGCCGAGGCCCGCACCGAAGACGAACAGGTACGCGCAGATGAGCCAGATCGGGGTGTCCGCCGCGAGCTGGGTCATCGCGAGCATCGCCAGGGCGACCAGGATCGTCCCGATGATCGGGAACATCCGGTAGCGACCGGTCTTGGTGATCAGGTTGCCGGACGCGATCGAGGTCCCGATCAGGCCGACCATCATCGGCAGCATCAGGAGACCCGAGACCGCCGCCGAGGTGCCGGACGCCATCTGCAGGAACGTCGGGACGAAGCCGATCGCCGCGAACATGCCGATGCCGAGCACGAGGCCGATGCCGGTCGCGAGCAGGAAGGTGCGGTTCCGGAAGAACGACAGCGGCAGGACGGGGTCCGCCGCACGCGACTCGACGAGCACGAGGAGCGCTGCCGACACGACGAGACCGGCGAACCAGGCCCACGTCTCCGGGGCGTCCCAACCGTGGTCCTTGCTGCCGCCGAACTCCGAGAAGAACACCAGACACGTCGTCGCGGCGGACATGAAGAGCACGCCGAGGACGTCGATGCGCTTCGTCGCCTTCTTGCTCGGCAGGGTCAGCGCGAACCACGCCACGAAGAACGCGGCGATGCCGACCGGGATGTTGATGTAGAACGCCCAGTTCCAGGTGAGGTGGTCGACGAAGAACCCGCCGAGCAGCGGGCCGCCGATCGCCGAGAGGCCGAAGATCGCACCGAGCGGGCCGAGGTACTTGCCGCGCTGGGAGGCCGGCACGATGTCCGCGATGATCGCCTGCGACAGGATCATCAGGCCGCCGCCGCCGAGGCCCTGCATGGCACGGAAGACCACGAGCTGGGTGAAGTCGCCGGCGAACGCACAACCGGCCGACGCGATGGTGAACAGGGCGATCGCGATGAGGAACAGGTTGCGACGGCCGAGGACGTCACCGAACTTGCCGTACACGGGCATCACGATGGTCGAGGCGAGCAGGTACCCGGTCGTCAGCCACGCCTGGTGCGCGACGCCGCCGAGCTCGCCGACGATGGTGGGCATCGCCGTCGAGACGATGGTCTGGTCGAGGCTGGAGAGCAGCATCCCCGCGATGAGCGCGGAGAAGATGATCCAGATCCGGCGCTGCGTGAGGAGCAGCGGTCCGTCGGAGCCTGGGCGGGCACGCTTGGTCGTGCCCGGCGCGGTGGCGCTCATTCGGTGGTGTCCTGTCCGGTCGTGATGGCCGCCCTCATCAGGCGGAGGTTCTGGGTGAGCAGCTCGTCGAACGCGGGGCCGGTGGCTTCGTCGAACGCGTCGTCGAAGTAGGTCTCCGCCGTCACCTTGAGCAGCCCTGCGGCGGCCTCGGTGACGAGCCGCGCACGGCGGTCGGTGGCGTCGCCCCAACCGAACCGCGCTCGTACGGCGTCGGTGATGCGGCCGAGCTGCACGTCGGTGGCCGAGAGGAACCGGGCGACGAGCGCCGGCTCCCGTTCGAAGACCCCGCGGACGAGGACCTCGTCGGCGCGGTCGATGCCGGCCCGGTGGAACTGGTCGATCGCCAGCGCGACGATGGAGTCCAGCGGCTCGAGGTCGGCCGCGACGACACCGCCGGCGGCGTACGCGTCGATGGCTTCGACGTCCGCGTTGATCTCGATGCCGAGCACGGCGTCGTCCTTCGACGCGAAGTGGTTGAAGAACGTCCGCCGGGACACCCCGACCGTCTCGCAGAGCTGCTCGATCGTGAAGCCGTGCAGCCCGTGCTCGATGGTCGCCCGACGTGCCTCGACGATCATGCGTCGGCGCAGCGCGCGGGTGCGCTCGGTGGTGCTCACCGGACAAGAATTGCACTATCGGGCTGAGAGTGCAATGCGGAAGTGGGGTACCGCTAGAGCGCCTTCTCGAAGCAGAACGACCACGGCATCGTCGCGGCGTACGGCTCGTACACCGGGATCGGGGTCCAGCCGGTCTTCTCGTAGAGCGCCACGGCCTCGGGCTGCTTGTCGCCGGTCTGCAGGATGAGCCGCGCGGCGCCCTCCTCACGCCCGACGCGCTCCCCCTCGGTGAGCAGCGCCGTGGCCGCGCCCTTCCCGCGGGCGGCGGCGAGGACGATGAGGCGCTTCAGTTCGACCTCGTCACCGAGGCGCCGGACGGCGATGTGCCCGAGGGCCTCGCCGTCCTCGTCGATCGCGAGGATCGAGGTGATGATCGTCGCCGGGTCCACGGCGAGCGCCCGGCCCCGCTCGGCCGTCACCGCCGGGTCCTCGTCGCCGTTCGCGGCGCCGTAGCGCTCGTGCATCTCCTCGTCCATGCGGGCGCGGAGCGCCACACCACGGGGGTCGTCCCACCGAACGCGTTCGATCGTGATCACGACCGACGATCCTGTCACGGATGCCAGCGTCGGCGCGACGTGTGCTCCTCGTAGGGCTGGGGATCGGGGTAGGTCAGGAGCTCGACGGTGCTGCCCCACGGGGTGCGGACGTACACGAACCGGTTCCGGTCGCCGGCTTCGGGCCCCGGGAGCGGGCGGGGTGCGCCGAGCGCGGTCGCACCGGCGACCACGACCCGGTCGAGCGTGGCGTCGAGGTCGTCGACGTACAGCGCGAGGTGCTGCCACCCGAGGTCGGACGGCACCGCCGGGGTGTCCTGCTCGACGTGGTCGAAGGCGAACAGCTCGATGCCGGGGCCGTCGGGCAGCGCGAGCATCCGGATCCGCACCTCACGGGCGTCTCCTGGGACACCGAGGCGTGACGTCGTCGCCGCGCCGCCCTTCGGAGGCTGGTCCGCGGGGAGCGTGTCGTAGAGCACCTCGGCGCCGAACGCGTCGACCAGGAACGCGCTGGCCGCGTCGACGTCGGGCACGGTCAGTCCGATGTGGTCGACGCCGCGGACGCTCACGCGCCCGCCCCGCTGCCGGCGACTCCCCCGGGGCCGCTCGCCAGGTCCGCGATGGGGCCCCGGCCCGCCCGCAGGTCGGCGAGGACCGCTGCCGCGTCGTCGTACACCCGGGCCGCCCCGGCCCGGCGCAGCTCGTCGCCGCCGATCCCGCCCGTCATCACGGCGACGCAGGGCACACCGACCCGTCCGGCGGACTCGACGTCCCACATCGCGTCGCCGACCATCACCGCAGCATCGGCGGACACGCCGACCTTCCGGAGAGCGACCTCGATGATCCCGGGGTCCGGCTTGGCCTGTTCGACGTCCTCCGAGCTCGTGACGGCGGTGATCCACGCCTCGGCGTCGAGCAGTTCGCGCAGGCGCACGAGTTCGTCCTCGGGCGCGCTCGTGGCCAGCACGACGGCGTGACCGGCCTCGGCGACGGACCGGAGCAGCTCACGGGCACCCGGGAGGAGCCGCAACCGCGGCATCTGCTCGGCGTAGTACGCGGTGTGGAACTGCTTGACGGTGTCGCGCTGCTCGTCGGTAGCGTCCGGCAGCAGCTCCTCGAGCAGCTTCGCCGAGTCCATGCCGATCGCGCGGTGGATCCGCCAGGCGTCGACGGACTCTCCGGCTGCCGTGCACGCCCGCCACCAGGCGTCGATGTGCGGGTAGTTCGAGTCGACGAGGGTCCCGTCGATGTCGAAGAGGACGGCGGTGGAGGGTGCGTCGGGCATCCCTCCACCCTGCCCTGGAGGCGCGGATCACCTCTCAGGGGCGCGTCACGTCCGTCAGACGGTGATCGACTCGCCGGCGGGCAGGATCTGCACCGGCACCGGTCCGAGACCGTCCGGGCCGAGGAACCGCGCGGCGGACTGCTGCCCGAGTTCGCTGAGCATCGCCTCGTGGATCTGCACGGCGTGCTCCGGGGAGACCGCGCGGACGTAGTCGACGGCCTCGGCGGTGCTCGTCCACGGGCCGCTGGTCGGCAGCAGCAGGGTCTGCACCGGGACGCCGGGCACGAGGTAGGCGTCGCCGGGGTGGAACACGGCGCCGTTCACGAGGTAGCCGACGTTCGCGATCGTCGGGATGTCGCCGTGGATGACGGCGTGCTCCTCACCGAAGACCTGCACCGAGAACGGGCCGACCTCGAACGCGTCACCGGCGGAGACCGCGGCGACGCGGCCGTCGTGCGCGCCGAGCTGGTCGACGATCGCGGCGGGCCCACGCACCACGAGGGCGTCGTTCGTGGCGAGGGCGGCACGGACGGCGTCGACGTCGAAGTGGTCGAAGTGCTCGTGGGTGACGAGGACGGCGACGGCGGCCGTCGCGAGGTCGGCGCCCTCCGGCGTGAACGTGCCCGGGTCGATGACGAGGGTGGCGCCGTCCTGCTCGAGGACGACGGTGGCGTGGTTGTACTTCGTCAGCTCCATGTCGACGAGTCTACAACAGTGTTGTACATCGACGTGGTCGATCCGGATGAGAGGGCGTTCACCGTTCGAGTCTCGCCGCGATGCGGTCGAACAGTTCCGGCACCCTGGCGAGTGCCGCACGCTCGGCCTCGGACAGCTCGGAGCCGATCACCGACGCGAACGCCCCGGCTCGGGCGCTCCGTTCCCGGAGCATGACCGTGCGGCCCGAGTCCGTCAGCCGGATCACCGAGACCCGCCGGTCCCCGTCGGACACGCCTCGCTCCACGAAGCCGCGCTCCTCGAGCTCCGCGACGGTCCGCGACTGTCCCTGGTGCTTCACGCCGCGGGCCCGCGCGAGCTCGGCGATGGTCTGCGGCCCCTGCCGGTCGAGCAGGCCCAGGCTCGCGCTCTGCGCCTGCGGCAGCTCGTCGGTGAGTGCCCGGGTGGCCCGCACGATCCGGCCGATCGACTCGCGGAGCTCCTCGGCGAGGTCGTCCGGGGTCGTCGTCATGCCCTCGACCGTACCGCCGGAGTCCTGCGACGGCGGTCTACCGGAGTCCTGCGACGGCGGCCTACCGGAGCGCCACCCAGACGGGGAAGGCGGCGGCGGCACTCCAGGCCTGCGGGCGGCAGGCGGCCGGGTACGGGGCCGGACGTGTGACGGCGGACGCGTCGTCGCCGGCGTGCAGCTCGGGCATCCGGAAGTCGAACGCCACCGCCGCGGCGAGCAGCTGCTCGGACAGGATCCGGGCCTCGTCGTGGTGTCCGGACCGGACGAGGCCCGTGATCACCACGGCGGTGTCGTGCGCCCAGACGGTGCCCCCGTGGTAGCTGAGCGGCCAGTACCCGGCGGCGGTCGTGGAGAGCGTCCGGAGGCCGAAGCCGCTCGCCAGGTCCGGGCTCACGACGCGTGCTGCGACGACGGCTTCCTCGTCCGGGGTGAGCAGGCCGGTGCCGAGCAGGTGGCCGATGTTGCTCGTGGCGGAGTCGACGGGGCGCTTGCGGGCGTCGAGGGCGATCGCCGGGTACCGACCGATGTCGTCGGCCACCCAGAAGGCGTCGCGGAAGCGATCGGCCAGGCGAGCGGCCCAGGCACGCCACTCGTCGCCGCCGGGACGGCCGAACGCATCGAGCAGGTCGGCACCGTGCACCGCGGCCTCGTGCGCGTAGCCCTGCACTTCGCACAGCGCGATCGGGCCGTCGGCGAGGGTGCCGTCCCGCCACTGCACGCTGTCCCCGGAGTCCTTCCAGCCCTGGTTCGCCAGCCCTCGGCCGGACTCGTCGACGTACTCGAGCAGCCCGTCGCCGTCGGCGTCGCCGTGGTCGCGCATCCACGCCAGGGCGCGTTCGAGCGTCGGCAGGAGCGCCTCGACCTCGGCGTCGGGGAGCCCCGCACGCCAGGCGTCGTGGAGCAGGCACGCCCAGAGCGCCGTCGCGTCGACGGTCCCGTAGTAGAGCGGTGGCAGGGAGATCTCGTCGTTGTCGACCGGCAGGGACGCCTGGCGCAGCTCGTGCATGATCTTGCCGGGCTGCTCGGCGGTCGCGGGGTCGTCCGCGGTGCCCTGCAGCGCGGCGAGGACCCGGAGGGTGCCCCCGGCGGTGCTGGTGTCGACGGGCAGCAGGAAGCGGGCGGCCCAGATCGCGTCGCGGCCGAACAGGGTGAAGAACCAGGGGGCGCCGGCCGCGATGAACTCGCCCTCGGGCCGCGCCAGCCGGAGTGCGTCGAGATCGTCGGTGGCACGCTCCAGCCAGCGCCGGAGCCGGTCGTCCTGCACGCCGGCCGGGACGTCGAACGGGCGCGGGGTCGTCACGCCGGTGACGACGGCGTCGGGCGTCTCCACGGAGCAGTCCCACGCGAGGTCGACCTGGTGCGCGCGCTCCGTCCGCCAGCGCAGCACGACGTCACCGTCCTCGACGCGGACGGATGCTCCGGGGGCGTCGAGCCGGACCCGTACGGAGCCCGAGGTCCACGATGCGGTCTGCTCCGAGGCGTCGGCGGGGACCGGCTGGGGGCCGTGACCGGCCTTCACCGCGTCCATCCCGGCGGCGTCCGGGGTCAGCCTGACGGTCACGACGAGCTCCGCGGTGCTCGCGCCGGGCCCCTGGAGCCGATCGGTGACGCGCAGGCGTTCCGCCACCCCGTCGATGCGCACCGTCCGACGCCGGTCGAGGCGGACGTCCGGATCGGCGCCGGTACCGTCGAGGCCGCGCAGGAGTCCGGTGAAGACGACCTCGCGGGCACCGGCGGGCACGACGGCGACCGGTTCCACCGCGGAGTGCTCGACGCTGACGCGCACGGCGGAGACGAACCGCTGGTCGCCGGTCCAGTAGCCGTGCACGGGGTTCGCGCCGATGGCACCGTCCCGACCGGACCATGCCTGCGTCGGTGCCGCGATGACGGCGACCTCGTCGTGGAGCAGGGGCTGCAGCGTGGCGGTCGTGGCAGCAGCGGTGGTGGTGTTCGTGGTGGTGGAGGTCATGGGGCTTCCTCGTCGACGGGTTCGGGGGACGGGGTCCAGGCGCTGGGTGTCCAGCTCGGTACGGATCGGGGTGCGTCCGGCAGACGACGCACGGGCAGGGGCTCGGCACGGATGCCGGTCGGGTCGCCGGGGGCACGGGCGATGCGCACCGCGCCGCCTCCGTCGTGGTCGGTGACGGCTTCGACGAACGTGGCCGAGCGCCCACGGTGGACGACGCCGACGCCCTCGTCGAGCTCGATGCCCGCCGGGAGGTCCCCCGCCGCGACGGCCGCGCGGAAGACCGGCGACCGGTCCGGGTCCGAGTCGGTGTGGACACCGAGCGAGCCGGACACCAAGCCGAGTCCGTCGGCGAGGACCGACGGCTGCGGGCCGTGGCTCTGCGTGACGCCCCCGGTGTGCCAGCAGAGCGCGCCGGCCGAACCACCGGCGAGCACCACCCCGGCTCCCCAGGCCTCACGCAGGACCTCGTCGAGACCGTGGGCACGCCACACGGCGAGGAGGTTGACCACGGAGCCGCCCGAGACCCAGACGACGTCCGCACCGAGGACGGCGTCGCGCAGGGACGGCACGTTCCGTCTCGGGAAGAACCGCAGGTGCGACGCCTCGACACCGGCCGTACGGGCCGCTGAGAGCTCTGCCCCCTCGACGGTCCGCTGGTCGCCGCCGGCGGTGTTCACGTGCAACACGCGTGGCGGCCGACCGGCGGGGACGCGGGCGAGCCGGACGGCCTCGAACAGGAGCGGACCGTAGGCCGAGTCGTCCCACTCGCCGCCGACCAGACCGCCGCAGGTGGCCAGGATCGTGGGTTCGGTGGCGGTCACGTCGGGGTGCTCATTCCTTGACCGCCCCGTCGCTGCCGTTCATGATGCGCTTCTGGAACACGAAGAACGCGACCGCCACGGGGATGGTCATGACGAAGGCCGCCGCGAGCTTGACCGGGAACTGGTTCCCGGCGCTCAGCGCGCCCGACGCCAGTGATGCGACGCCCTTCGTGAGCGTGGTGAGGTCGGGCGACGAGGTCGACACGATGAAGTGCGCGAGCTCGTTCCACGAGCCCTGGAACGACAGGATGGTGATCGTCACGACGGCCGGACGCGCCATCGGGAGCACGACCGACCAGAAGGTCCGGAACGTGCCGGCACCGTCGATCTTCGCCTGCTCCTCGACGCTCACCGGGATCGATTCGAAGAAGTTCTTCATGATGAACACCCCGGCGGCGTCCACGAGCAACGGCACGATCATGCCCGAGTACGAGTCGTACATGCCGAGCTGGTTGATCACGAGGAACTTCGGGATGAGCAGGACCACGCCCGGCACCGCCATGACGGCGATGAGCAGGGCGAAGACGGTCTGGCGACCCGGGAACCGCAATCGCGCCAACGCGTACCCGGCGAGGGAGTCGAAGAAGATCCGGCCGAGCGTGACGAAGACCGCGACGATGATCGAGTTCATCGCCCAGATCCCGAAGTCGGAGTTCTCGAAGAGGGTCTGGAACGCCGCGCCGGTCCAGGTGACGGGGAGCGCCAGCGGGTGCAGGGAGGCGTCCTGGTCGGTCTTGAACGCGTTCACGATCGCGACGTAGAACGGCAGCAGGTAGACGACGGCGATCAGGACGCCGAACACCAGCAGCACCACGCTCCGCGGCGTGAGCCGACGTGGCCGCCGGCCCGGGCCGGGTGCCTGCGTGACGGTGGTGGCGCCGAGGTCCGGCACCGCGCCTCCTGGCACTGCCGCCCTGGAGGCGCGGGTCGGCTCGGTCCCGCCGCCTGCGGTCGCCGGGGTGGGTGCGCTGGTCATCGTGTGCTCCCCTTCTCGATCCACCGCATCCGCCGGCGGGACACCAGGCGGTCGCGCAGCGCCCACCGCTGCAGCAGCGTGAAGACGACGATGATGCCGAACAGGATGAAGGCGATCGCTGCGCCGACGCCCCACTGCTGGCTCTGGAACGCGGACGTGTACGACAGGAACGCCGGCGTGAGCGTCGTGTTCGCCGGGGCGCCCTTCGTGCCCGTGTAGATCTGGTCGAAGACCTGCCACGTCCCGATCAGCCCGAGCGTCAGCACCGTGAAGAGCGTCGGGCGAAGCTGCGGCAGGGTGACCCGCCAGAACCGCGTCCAGGACCCGGCGCCGTCGATCATCGCTGCCTCGTCGACCTCCGGCGAGAGGTTCTGCAGCGCCGCGATGAACAGCAGCATGAAGGTGCCGCTCGTCGTGAACACCGCGAGCAGGATGAACGCGGTCATCGCGACCGACGGACCGGCGAGCCACTCCCACCACGAGATGCCGAGCATCGTGTGGTCGGCGAGGAAGGCCGGTGGTGTGCCTGCGCCGAGGTGGAACAGGCCGGTGGGCTCGTTGAACCAGTTCGGTCCGTTGATCCCCGCCCAGCTGATGATCTTGTTGACGGCTCCCGTCGACGAGAAGAGGAACAGCCAGAGGACGGTGATGGCGACCGAGCTCGTCACCGAGGGGAAGTAGAACGCGGTCCGGAAGAACCCGCGCCCGCGCAGTGCCCGACCGCTGACGAGCAGGGCGAGCCCGAGCGCCACGGCGGTCTGCAGCGGGACGACGAACACGACGTACCAGAGGTTGTTCCGCAGCGCGGTGCCGAAGTTCTGCTCGTCGAGGCCTCCGCCGCCGAGGATCTTGGCGTAGTTCTGCCCGCCGACGAAGGAGACGTCGGACGAGAACGGGCTGCCGACACCCCGCCAGTCGGACACGCTGACCCAGGCCGCCATGACCACCGGCACGGCGAGGAACAGGCCGAGGACGATGATCGTCGGCGCGGTGAACAGCCAGCCCGAGACGGCTTCGGCACGGTTCTTCCGGGACACGTCCGTCAGCCCTTCAGCGCGGCGGCCATGTTCTTCTGGACGCCCTCGAGCAGGGTCTTGGTGTCGGTCGTCCTGAGGCTGCCGAGCTTCGAGTCGAAGTCGGCGATCACGTCGGCGGTCCCGGACGCGTTCGGCAGGCCCTGGGCGGCGTCCGCCTGGTCGAGGAACGCGGCGTACTGCGGGTACTCCTGCTTCCAGGTGCCGGCGGCCGACTCGACCGAGGGCATCACACCGAACGCCTTCGCGAACGCGAGCTGCTGGTCGGTGCTCGTCATCTTCTCGACGAAGGACAGCGCTGCCTTCTGGTTCGGGGAGTCCTTCGCGATGCCCCAGCAGTTCGTGAACTGCAGCGTGCCGGCACCCTTCGGGCCCTTCGGCAGGGCGACGACCTTGTAGTCCACGCTCGGGTAGCTCGACGACATCGCCCCGGTGAGCCAGTTGCCCTCGATGGTCATCGCGGCCTTGTCCTTGCCGAACGCGTCACCTCCCCAGCTCTCGCCGAGGTCGCTCGAGAACTTCATCGAGCCGTCGTCGAGCAGGCCCTTCACGTAGTCGAGGGCCTCGACGTTCGCGGCCGAGTCGACCGTCGCCTTCGTCTGGTCGCTGTTCGTCAGGGCACCGCCGGCCTGGGTCATGAACGCCCCGAGACGCTCGATCTGCGGGCTGGTCGTGAGTCCGACCCGTCCGTCGCGGGTGAGCTTCTCGGAGACCGTCCGCAACTGGTCCCAGGTGGTCGGGACGTCGCTGTCGGTCAGCCCGGCGGCCTTCCAGTCCTTCGTGTTGATGAACAGCGCGAGGGTGGAGAAGTCCTTCGGCGCGCAGTACAGCTGGTCGTCCACGGTGAACGACTTCGTGAGCGTCGGGTAGAAGTCGCTCGTGTCCTCGAGCTGGTCGCCGTAGGCCAACAGCGAGCCGTTCGCGGCGTACCCGGCGAGGGACGACGTGCTGACGTAGAACACGTCGGCGGGCTTGCCGGCCGCGAAGCCCTGGGCGAGCTGCTGGTCGAGGTTGTTCGCCGGCTGCACCGTCGCGCCGGTGCCCGAGGACTTCGACCACGCGGCGGCGGCGCTCTTCACGGCGGCGGTCTCGGCGTCGCCCGACGAGCCGATGAGGACGGTGAGGGGGTCGTCGCTCGAGGTGAGCTTCGCGGCGCCACCGCCGGAACCGTTGCCGCCCGAGCCCGAGAAGCCGGAGCCACAGGCGGAGAGGGTCAGAGCTGCGGTGAGCGCCATCGCTCCCGCGGTCAGCATGCGTGCTGTGCGTCGTTGCATCAGGGGGACTCCTCGTCGAGTGCAGTACTTCGATCGTTCAAATTTGATCGATCAAACGAGTCGACCATACACCTGCGAGGCGCTACGGTGAACCCCATGTCGCATCCCGCCACCGTCGCCGACGTCGCCCTCGCCGCGGGCGTCTCACGGCAGACGGTGTCGAACGCGTTGAACCGGCCCGAGGTCGTCCGCCCCGCGACGCTCACCAGGGTCCGGGCCGCCATCGACGACCTCGGGTACCGGCCGCACGCATCCGCCCGTCGGCTCCGCACCCGCCAGAGCTCCACGCTCGGCGTCCGGCTGGAACCGGTGCACGGCATCTCCGGCGCTGTGCTCGACCGCTTCCTGCACGCGCTCGTCGAGTGTGCCGACCTGCGCGGGATGCGCATCCTGCTCTTCACCGCCACCGACGTCGACGACGAACTCGCCCACATCGAACGCCTGGTCGAGGGTTCGGACGTCGACGGGTTCGTCCTCACCTCGACGTTCCACGGCGATCCCCGCGCGGCGTGGCTCGGCGCCCGGGACATCCCCTTCGTGACCTTCGGCCGGCCGTGGGGTCTGCCGGACATGGACGCCGCGCCGCACCCCTGGGTCGACGTCGACGGGTACGCGGGCGTGCACGTCGCGACCGAGCACCTGGTGGCTCAGGGGCACCGCCGGATCGGGTTCCTGGGCTGGCCGAGCCCGTCCGGACAGGGTGACGAGCGCCGACGGGGCTGGCGGGACGCGATGCGCGCGGCCAGGCTGCCCGACGATCCCGGGCTCACGTGCGAGGACGACGTCACCGCGGCCACCGGCACGGTCGCGGCGGCGGTCGAGGACGGCGCCGGGTTCGACGCGCTCGTCTGTGCGTCGGACACCCTCGCGCTCGGAGCCCGGTTCGCGCTCGGGGCGGCGGTGCCGGTGGTGGGCTACGACGACACCCCGGTGGCCGAGGCGGTGGGCATCTCCAGCGTGGAGCAGCCCCTGGTCGAGGTCGCCGCGGCCGCGATCGAGCTGCTCATGGGCGCCGGTCGGACCGTCCTGCCCGCGTCGACCGGACACCGCCTGCTGGCTCCGCGGGTGGTCTGGCGGAGCTGAGACCGCGCGACCACGGCGTGCCGCTGCGCTACCGACCGACGCCGTCGCGCCCGACCGACCCGCTCGACACCGTGCCGATGTGGAGGATGCGCTCGCGGATGACGTCCGCCGCACGGTCGTCGGCCGTCACCACGACACGGACCGCCGGCCCGTCCGCAGCGGGGACCGTCCGGCCGTGCTCGGCCCCACCGACCACCACGTCGAGCGGCGTCGTCCGGACCGTGGGCTCGACCTCGCCCGCCGCGACTGCCGCCGCCAGCGGGTCGTGGAGCGGTGCGCGACGGACGTGGTCGACCGACTCGTAGAAGTCGACGTAGCTGCGCAGCATGGTGCCGAGCGCGACCCGGAGCGGATCGCCGGCCGCCGTGAACCGGTCGGCGTCGGCGTCGTCGAAGCGGTGCTGCCGGGTGACGTCGAGCGGCACGAGCACGAGGTCGAATCCGGCGCGGAGGACCCGCCTGGCGGCCTCGGCGTCGTTGTGGACGTTCGCCTCGGCGGTGGGCGACACGTTGCCCGCGTCCCACACGGCGCCGCCCATGATCGTCAGCGTGCCGACGAGCTCCGGCAGACGCGGCTCGGCCTCGAGCGCGACGGCGAGGTTCGTGAGCGGCCCGATGGCCAGGACGTCGAGCTTCCGGTCACCGGCTGCGTGGTCACGGGCCAGCCGGACGAGGAGCTCGGCGGCGGGGTCCTCCGCGGCCGCGACACCCGGCGGGAGGTCGACCCCGCCGATGCCGTTCGCCCCGTGCACGTGCGGTGCGCCGCCGCCGTACGAGCCGCCGATCGGGTCGTGCGCGCCGACCGCGACGGGCACGGTCCGGCCGCACAGGGCCAGCAGCGCCGCGGTGTTGACGGCCGCGGTCGCCGCGTCGGTGTTGCCGGAGACCGTACCGATGCCGACGAGGTCGACGTGCGGGACGTCGAGCAGGTAGGTGAGGGCGAGGGCGTCGTCGACGCCGGTGTCGCAGTCGAGGAAGAGCGGGACGGTGGGCGTGGTCACCCGGTCATCCTCCCATCGCCGGCGGGAACCGCCCCGGACACGATCCGATGACGATCGGATCGGTCCGCGGACGCCGACGACTACGGTCGGCTGCGGGGCCGCCGACCGGCCCGTGATCGCGGCACCAGGGGGAGTACATGCGACGGATGACGACCACGGGGACCACGGCGATCGCGATCGCAGCACTGGCCCTCACCGGCTGCGCCCAGGGCTCGACCGGCGCCGACCCTGCCCCGACCGGGACGACGTCCGCCGAGGCTCCGAGCGCCTCGCCGACCACGCCGGGCTCGACCCCGCGTCCGACCTCGACGATCACCCCCGTGCCCGGGGTCGACGACGACGCCGGCCGGATCCCGGACTCGTGCGCGGCGCTCATCACGGCGGGCAAGTGGGACTCCTCGTTCGCGGGTTCGCCCCTGAACGACCCCACGGTGGTCGGCGACCCGGTGGTGGTGCCGAAGGACGACCTCACCCCGGTGCTCCAGCCGGACGGCAAGCAGCTCTCCTGCGTCTGGAAGGACCCGCGGGCGGACATCTCGTTCCTGTCGATCCGGGTCGCGACCGTCGACTCGACGAAGGCGTACGAGCACCTGAAGACGGCACTGGACGGGTACGACTGCTCCCTCGACGGCTACGGGTACCGCTGCCAGAAGATCACGCAGAACGCCGAGTACCCGGTCACCGACGGCGACACGTACTACACCCGCGGCGACGTCGGCATCCACGTCCAGCAGTCGAACACGCCGACGTCGGGCCTCCTCGACGACGTCATCGCACACGTCTTCTAGCGGTCGGCGGGCCGCGACCGGATGTGCGCCCGCTCGCCCTGCGGCCCGTACAGGCACAGCACCTCGGTGACCGCGTCCGTGGTGTTCCCGACCCAGTGCGGCGTGTGCGTGTCGAACTCGACGACCTCGCCCGGCCCGAGGTCGAAGTCACGGTCGCCGAGGAGCAGCCGGAGCCGTCCGGACAGCACGTAGAGCCACTCGTAGCCCTCGTGCGTCCGGAGGGACCGATCGGTGTTCGCGGGCTCCGGCGGGATCAGCTGCTTGAAGGAGCGCACGCCGCCGGTCCGTCGGGTGAGCGGCACCACCACCCGGCCGCCGTGCAGCTCCGGCGCGAGGTGCACCCGCGGATCACCGGTCCGAGGCGCCCCGACCAGGTCGTCGAGGGGCACCTGGTACGCCCGCGCGAGCGGCAGCAGGAGCTCGAGCGTGGGCTTCCGCTGGCCCGACTCGAGCCGCGACAGCGTCGACACCGAGATACCGGTCTCGGCGGCGAGCGCCGCGAGCGTGACGGCACGGCGCGTCCGCAGCGCGCGCAGTCGTGGGCCGACCCCGTCGACGACCTCGGCCGTCGTGCGCGAGGTGATCCGTTCCTCCCGATCCGTCGCCATGCCGACCATGTTGCCAGACCGGCAAGGATGTTTGCCGTCTGGGCGCGTGGGTCCGCAGGATGCAGGCATGCGTGATCACTACGACGTCATCGTGGTCGGCGGAGCAGCCGCCGGCCTGTCAGCAGCACTCGTCCTCGGCCGGTCGCGACGGTCCGTGCTCGTCGTCGACTCCGGCGAGCCGCGGAATGCCCGCGCCGAGGGGGTCCACAACTACCTGGGGCGCGAGGGCGCCTCGCCAGCGGAGCTCGGCTCGGTCGGCCGCGACGAGGTGGCCGCCTACGGCGTCGAGATGACGACCGGGAGGATCGTGGCCGCGGCCGCCACGGACGGTGACGGTGTCGACCCGGTCGGCTTCTCGGTCACGCTGGAGTCGGGCGCGGTCGTCGCGACACGCAGGGTGGTCGTCGCCTCGGGCGCCGTGGACGTCCTGCCGGAGGTCCCGGGCCTCGCCGAGCAGTGGGGGCGCGGTGTGGTGCACTGCCCGTTCTGCCACGGGTGGGAGATCCGCGACCAGCGCATCGGCGTGCTCGTGACGTCGCCGATCGGGGCGCACCAGGTGCTCATGTTCCGCGCGCTGAGCGAGGACGTGACGGCCTTCGTCACGGACCCGGCGCTCGTCGACGACACCACCCTGGCCGGTTTTGCCGCCCGCGGTGTCCGGGTCGTGACGGGACCGGTGCGCGACGTGGTGTCCGACGGTGATCGGCTCACCGGCGTCTCGCTGGGGTCCGGCGAGTTCGTGGCGCTCGACGCCCTGGCCGCCGCGAGCACGGCGGAGGCGCGCATCGGGTTCCTCGAGGGACTCGGGCTCGAGGCCACCGATCAGTTCATGGGAGACCACCGGTACGCGAGTGCCCTGACGGTGGACGCCGCCGGGCAGACGAGCGTGCGGGGCGTGTACGCGGCCGGGAACGTGGCGGCGCCGATGGCGACCGTCATCGCGTCGGCGGCGGCCGGGACGCAGGCGGGCGCGGCGGTGCACGGCGACCTCGTGCAGGCGGACCTGGCGCGCGCGCTGGCGACCGCGTCCGCGCCGGCGGGTCAGTCGACGCGGTAGCCCGCCTGGGCAGCGAGGAGCGGCGCGAGCGTGTACAGCTGGTCGGCGGCGATCGTCGCGCCGCGGAACCCCTCGAGCCGCTCCACCCGGTCGAGGTCGGCGGCGCGGAGGTCGACGTGCTCGATCCGGGTGTTCGAGCCCTCGGCCGCGCGGATCCTCGTCCCCTCGAACGACACCCGCAGCAGTCGGGCATCGGCGATGTCCAGCTCGTCGACGACGCAGTCGCGGAACACCACGTCGGTGAGCGTCGACCCGCGGAGGTTCACGAACCCGAGCTTCATCCCGACGAACTCGACGCCGTTCAGCCCCGCGTCGTACAGCTCGGCGGAACCGATGCGGCCGCCGGCGATCCGGACCTCGCGCCAGGAGCTGCTCGACGCCCGGAGCACCGGCGCGTCGAGCGTCTCGACGACCGAGTCACGCACCCGCAGTCCCCGGAGGTCGGCGCCGTCGGCCCGGAGGGTGCCGATCACCGACTCCTCGATCTCGAGGTCCGGCAGCCGCTCCCCCGCGAGGTCGAACACGTCGATGCGCTTCCCCTCGATCCGGTCGCCCGTGAGGACGTCGCCGGGGCCGGGCGTCCAGTCGTCGAGGTCCGTCGGTTCGGTCAGGGTGATGCGCGGGGCGTCGGTACCGGAGCTGCGGGGCATGCGCTCAGTCTGCCGCGTTGGACCGACGTCGCAGCGTGCTGTCGAGGACGTAGTCCTTCGCGGGACCGTGCGCCTCCCACCGGACCGTCCACCGATCGGCGTCCCCGGCGAGCACCCCGGAGTAGTCGTCGGGCGCGCACGCGTGCGACACCGCCGATCCCCAGACCCAGTCGTGGAACACCCGGCCGTCGGCGAAGTGCACGGTCCAGCGGTCGTCCGGGCCCCGGCGCACCCGGAGCGTCCGTGCCACGGGGACGGTCCGCCCGTCGAAGGCCATCGTGCCGGTCTCGTCCCAGCGGACCTCGTCCGGGGCCGCGCGTGTCAACGTGGTCGTCCCGGTCACGAGGCCGTCGACCCCGGCACGCCGGTCGTGGACCGTGCGGCGCAGGGTCCACTCCCCGAGCAGGTCGATGGGCTGCAGCACCCGCCCAGGCTAGCCGCGGAGGGCCTCGGTGCGCGCGGTGCGGTGCTCCTCGTCCGAGATGACGCCGCGGGCGCGCAGGTCGTCGAGCTCGGCGAGCCGCTGCTCGAGCGACTTCTCGGGCGCGAGCGTCCGGCTCTGCATGGCCTGGTACGCCAGGTCCTCCTCCATCGTGAACGGGTTCTGGCCCCGCTTCGCCATCCGGGCGCTGCGGAGGATGATCGTCACGACGATCGCGACGAACCCGAGGCCGATCACGGCCGAGCCCACGCCGAACAGGACCCCGAACGCGCCGAAGTCGCCGAGCCCGCCGAAACCCCCGAACCCGCCGCTGCCGTCACTGCCGAACTGCGAGACGTCCGGCCCCTCGAACTCGCCGGAGGCCATCGGGCTGGACAGCATCGCGAACATCATCGGGCCCCCTCGTGGACTGGTGGTGCGATCGTAGCCCGCGCCAGCCACCGCACGCTGCCCCGCGAAGGGGCCACCCTCACCCGCTCAACGGCCCCGACCCCGGCACCCGCGCCCCGTCCGCGAACCCGGCCACGAGCTCCCGCAAGGCCTCCTCGGAAGTGTGCCGCGCCTCCCATCCGAGTACCGACCGCGCCCGGTCGGTCCGCATGATCGGCACCTGGGCCGCAATGTCCACCCACCCCGCGTCCGTCGGCTGCAACCGCAGCCGCCACGTGAGCGTGACGAGCCCGCGGATCAGCCACATCGGCGCCCGGATCGCCCCGAGCATCCCGAACGCCCGCGCCATCCTCGGCGGGTTGAGCACGGGTGTGGCAGCGATGTTGAACGCCCCGCCGGCACGTCGGTCGATCGCGCGCCAGAAGGCATCGGCGACGTCGTCGGCGTGCACGGCCTGGAACACGAACGGCAGCGGCAACGGCAGGACCGCCCAGCGGATCCACCGGACGATCGACATCGGCACGAGTCGTCCGAGGAACAGTCCGCGGAGCTCGGCGGCGGCGCTGCGCTGGAAGACAAGTCCGGGGCGGAGCCGGGTCACCACGACGTCCGGGTGGCGAGCGGCGAAGGCGTCCATCGCCGCCTCGTTCTCGGCCTTGTGGATCGAGTACGTGGCGGTCGGGATGCCGGTGACGGGGAACTCCTCGTCGACGGGCGTCCGCTTGCCGTCCACGTCGACCCCGCGGTACGCCCCCACGGACGAGGCGACGACGACCTGGGGGACGCCGACGCGCGCCACGGCCTCGAGGACGTTGGCGGTCCCGGTCACGTTCGTCCGGTACTGCGCCGGGATGTCGTGCGTCGGTTGCAGGGCCCAGCCGAGGTGGATCACCGCGTCGGCACTCCGGAACACGGCGGCCAACTGACCGACCGCGTCCGGGGCGCCGATGTCGACGGCGTGCCAGACGGCCGTCTCGTACGGCTCGGCACGGAGGTCCGGCAGCCGCCGAGCGATCCCGACGACCTCGACGGAAGTGCCCTCGGCACGGACCGCTGCCAACCGCCGCAGCACGGCGGTCCCCAGGTTGCCGGTCGCGCCGACGACGACGATCCGCATCAGGCGGCGGCCAGTGCGGGGTCGAGCACGACCTTCACGCAGCCGTCCTCCTTCTTCTGGAACACCTCGTACATGTGCGGGGCGTCCTCGAGCGAGACCCGGTGGGTCGTCAGGTCGAGCGTGCCGAGCGGGTCCGACGGGTCCTGCACGAGCGGCATGATGTCGTCGATCCAGCGCTTCACGTTGCACTGTCCCTCGCGGACGGTGATCTGCTTGTCGAACAGCGTGAACATCGGCATCGGGTCCGCTCGACCGCCGTAGACACCGCTCAGCGAGACCGTGCCGCCACGGCGGACCAGGTCGATCGCCGCGTGCACGGCGGCGAGCCGGTCGACACCGGCGACCTCGATGGCCTTCTGCGCGATCGCGTCGGGCAGGAGTCCGGCGGCGCGCTGCGCGAACCCGGCGACCGGGTTGCCGTGCGCCTCCATGCCGACCGCGTCGACGACACCGTCGGGACCGCGACCGTCGGTCAGGTCGATGAGCTGCGGCACGACGTCCTTCGTCAGGTCGAACACCTCGGCACCGTGCTTCGCTCCGAGGTCGCGGCGGACCTGCTCGGGGTCGACGGCGAGCACCCGGTAGCCGAGGTGCGCACCGATCCGGGCCGCGAACTGTCCGACCGGACCGAGGCCGAGCACCGCGAGCGTCCCACCCTCGGGCACGTCGGCGTACTGCACGGCCTGCCAGGCGGTCGGCAGGATGTCGCTGAGGAACAGCCAGCGGTCGTCGGGCGTGCCGTCATCCGGGATGACGATGGGTCCGTAGTCGGCGTGCGGCACGCGGAGGTACTCGGCCTGTCCGCCGGGGACCTGGCCGTACATCTTCGTGTAGCCGAACAGCGAGGCGCCCGTCCCGTACTCGGCGGTCTGGGTGGTCTCGCACTGCGACTGCAGGCCGTTGCGGCACATCCAGCAGTGGCCGCAGGAGATGTTGAACGGGACGACGACACGGTCGCCCACCTTGAGGTTGGTGACGGCGGAACCGACCTCCTCGACGATGCCCATCGGCTCGTGGCCGAGGACGTCGCCCTTGTCGATGTAGGCGCCGAGCACCCGGTAGAGGTGCAGGTCGGAGCCGCAGATCGCGGTCGAGGTGATCCGCACGATCGCGTCGGTCGGCTCCTGGATGGTCGGGTCGGGGACGGTCTCGACGGACACCTTCTCGGTGCCCTGCCAGGTCAGTGCGCGCACGTCGCGTTCCTCTCGTGGTCGCTTCGGGCCGGCCAGGAGGCGCGGCTCGTCTCCCCACGTCGGTACCCGCCCGCCCCGTGGTGCGTTCCCAGCCCCGTCCGGTCAGCGCGTTCCGTGGCGGACGCGACCCGCGCCTCCTGGCCCGCCCGCGGCGACCCCGGGTCCCGCGTCAGCCGCCTGCCGGAGGTGCGCATCGGAACGACGTCTGCGCGCCGTGCACCGTGCGCACTCGTCGTCGCCGTGCGCAGTCCCGTGCTCGCGCCCGGTGGCCGACCGGCCAACCGGATCGTCCCGCCAGCCGATGCGCCCGACCGGCCGGTCGACCGAAGCTGGTGCCGATGGACCACCGCACCACCCGCCGCTCCCTGCTCGCCGGAGCGGGCGCCCTGCTCGCCGCCGGGGCGCTCTCCGCCTGCTCGCCGACCGGACCACGACGGGAGGCCGTCGCGACGCACCCACCGACCCCGACGCGTTCCCCGACGCCGACGCCCACTCCGACGCCGACACCGACGTGGGTGCAGCCGACGATCTCGAGGACGCCGCTCCCGGCGGGCACCGTGACCGGACTACCGGCGGGGACGCCCGGGATCGCGTGGACCGTCGACGACGGAGCGTCCTCCGACGTCGTCGGTGCCTACGCCCGCTTCGCCGCCGCGACCGGCACCCGGTTGACGTTCTTCGTGAACGGGGCGCGGCCCTCCTGGACGGAGCACGCCGACGCGCTCCGGCCCCTCGTCGAGTCGGGGCAGGTGCAGATCGGCAACCACACCTGGGACCACCCGGCGCTGACGAAGCTCGGCGACCAGGCCGTCGAGGACGAACTCACGCGCAACCACGAGTTCATCGAGCGCACGTTCGGCGTCGACGCGCGCCCGTACTTCCGGCCGCCGTTCGGGTACCACGACGCCCGGGTCGACGCGGTGGCCGCACGCGTCGGCTACACCACGCCGTTGCTCTGGTACGGCACCCTCGCGGACTCCGGCGACATCGGTGCCGGGCAGATCGTCGGGTTCGCGGACCAGTGGTTCACGCCGGGCCGGATCGTGATCGGGCACGCGAACTTCCCGGGGACGATCGACGCGCTCCCCCGGCTGGGCGCGCTCGTCCGGCAGCGTCGGCTCGGGACGTACACGTTGGACGACGTGTTCTCACGCTGAGGTGTGGACCGGATCGGCGAGGACCGCCCGCAGCACCGCCTCGTGCTCACTCCGGTCCCCCGGCCCGGCGCTCCCCGCGAGCATGATGAGCGCCTTCCAGAGCGCCCAGCCCCGAGCACGCGCCCACGTGTCGCCGTCGAGACCCACCGCGTCACGGAAGTCCCGGCGGGCATCGCCGTCGAGGAACGTCCACGCGAGGACGAGGTCGCACGCCGGGTCGCCGACGCCGCACGTGCCGAAGTCGATCACCGCGGAGAGCCGGCCGTCCGCGCCGACGAGCAGGTTGCCCGGGGCGACGTCACCGTGGAACCACACGGCGGGCCCGTCCCAGACCGAGGCGGTTGCAGCGTCCCAGACCGCATCGCAGGCACGGCGGTCGACGGCGTCCCCGAGCGCGTCGAGCGCCGCGACCACCTCGGCCGCGTAGTGCGACGGGTGCGCTCCCCGGTGGAACGAGTGCGCCCCGGCGACCGGCCCGTCCCCAGCCGGCACGGCCCGGAGCTGCCGGAGCACCGCGCCGACGTCGGCGGCGAGGACCCGTCGGTCGAGGTCCGTCGCCCGGAGCGCGACCGTGCCGTCGATCCAGCGCCGGACCGACCACGGGAACGGGTACCCGTCAGCCGGGACACCGAGGCCGACCGGCTCCGGCACCGGGACGTCGAGCCGAGACGCGAGGTACGGCAGCACCCGCTGCTCCTTCTCGACCGCCGCCACGTACCCGGCGGCGCTCGGCAGCCGGACCGCGAGCTCGCCGCCGAGCCGGTAGGTGCGGTTGTCCCACCCCTGCGGATCGACCTCGCGCACGGGCAGCCCGGACCACTGCGGGAACTGCGCGGCCACGAGCCGTTCCACGAGTGCGGGATCGATGCGGGGTCGGGGCACCTCGGTGTGCATGCCCCCAGGCTAGGCTCCGGGCATGGCCACCGTGTCCGAGCTGCTGACCGCGAACCTCCACGACGTCTTCGGGAACCGCGACGCCGCCTCCCGCCGTGCCGCGATCGAGCGGACGTACTCCCCCGACGTGACCTTCACCGACCCGGAGGGCACCGCCGTCGGCTGGGACGCCCTCGAGCAGAAGGCCGCCGAACTCCTCGAGACCGTGCCCGGCGCCTTCCAGTTCGTCGAGGAGGGGCGTCGCTACGTGTCGGAGACGCACGGCGCACTCGCGTGGGGCTTCGGCCCGGTCGGGGCGCCCGCCGTGCGCGGGATCGACGTCGTCGAGGTCCGCGACGGTGTCGTCGTGTCGCTCACGACGTTCTTCGCGGAGCCCACCGAGTCCGACTGAGGACACTCGCCGCGTCCGACTGAGGGCACTCGCCGCGTCCGACGGACGGCCGGCGGTCGCCTCAGCCGCGCAACCGGTCGCGTCAGCCGCGCAACCGGTCGCGTTCGGCAGTCGGCAGGTGCTCCGTCGCCGTCGACCGCGCCGCTGGGCTGAGGAACCGCCCCTGCCGCTCGAGGAACGCCACGAGCGCGTCCTCCGACGCCCGCTTGCCGGTCTCGCGCAGCACCCACCCGAGTGCCGACTGCACCGTGTCGCTCCGCTCCCGCACGAGTCGCCCCGCGATGGCGAGCGGCACCTCGGCGTCGCCCTGCTTCACGAACGCCAGGGTCGCGACCAGAGCGATCCGCCGGACCATCGCCACGTCGGACTTCACGAGCGCGAACAGCGGTCCGGTCGAGCCGCCGACGAGCGGGGCGCCCACGAGCTCCTCCGCCCCGAGGTCGACCAGCACCGTGTCGTCGAAGCGCTCCGCCTTCGCCGCCGACAGGTACTCGTCGGTCAGCTCCGGGTCCGGGTGCTCCCGCATCGCCTGCACCATCAGGAGGACCGCGACGAGCCGTGCCCCCGCGTCCTCGCTCCAGAGCAGCGCGGACCGCTCGCCCTCGTCGAGGTCGGCGAACTGCCGCGCGACGCGTCGCGCCGCCGGCACGTCACCGGTCGTCCGTGCGAACGCCGCGAGCACGGCCTCCGCATCCGCCGGGTTCCGTCCACCACCGGCCTGGAGGCGCGTCACGCGACCTCCCCGTCCGTCGCCTCGTTCCGCGGCACGGCCCGGCGCCCACGGCGCAGGACGATCACCGCGACCACCACGAGGAACGCGGCGAAGAGCCAGGTGCCCACCTGCGGATCGACGAGGCGGGCGATCCACGCGCCTCCTGGAGAGCAGATCGCGGCCGTGATGCCGATCGTGAGGCCGACGCGCAGCTCCACCGCACGGCGGCGGAGGTTCGCCACCGTGCCGGAGACCGACGTCGGCACCATCGTGAGCAGCGAGGTGCCCTTCGCCAGCAGGTCGCCCGCGCCGAGGACGACCTCGAGCCCCGGCACGATGACGACCCCGCCACCCACCCCGACGAGCCCCGACAGCACGCCCGAGAGCAGCCCGAGCAGCAGGAGCACGATCGCCTCGACGACCCCGAAGTGCACGTCGCCGCCACGCGTCGGCACCGTCGTGAACAGGGAGACGAGCACAACCGCGATGAACCCGACGAAGATCCACGGCAGGACCCGCAGCGGGAGCGCACGGAGGAGCCGCGCACCGATCGGGGCCCCGACGACGCTGCCGACCGCCAGGGTCAGGGCCGCGAACCAGTGCACCTCGCCCTGCACGGCGTAGGTGATCGCACCGACGACGGCCGCGGGGGCGATCGCCACGAGGGACGTCGCCGATGCCCGACGTTGGTCGAGGTGGAGGAACGCCATCAGTGCCGGCACGACGATGACCCCACCGCCGACGCCGAACAGGCCGGAGAGCACCCCCGCGACCACCCCGATCGCCACCAACACGAGCACCCGGCCGCCGCGCTTCTCCATCCCGACAACCCTACGGCGCTGGAGGAACGGCTCGGCCGTCAGGAGGCGACCGCCACCGCAGAGTCGTCCTCGTGCACCAGCTGGTGCACGCGCTGGTACGAGACGCCGAGCACGACCGCGATGTCGCGCAAGGTCATCCCGTCACCCTGCAACGCCACGGCGATCGCCCGGCGGAGGGAGAGCGCACGCGCTTCCTTGGCTTCGGCCTCTGCCCGGAGCGCGGTCGCTTCTTCGAGGGATCGGGCGAGGGCCGGCTCGAGCTCAGCGCGGATGACGACCACGACGTCCGTCTGGTCGACGTCCGCCACGAACGCGATCGCCTCGCGCTGCGCTGCGGCGGCGAGGTCGAGTCGCTTGACCTGCGAGATGGCGCCCGGATGCTGGTCGTTCTGCACGACCCACCAACCGCCGTCTCGGTGCGCGTGTGACGTGTAGGTCATCGCCACCACCCCTTTCCGAGCTCCTGCTCGAACTGCTTGAAGAACGCTCGCGCAGTGCCGTCTGCGATCTCGGTGTGCCGCCCGATCGTGCTCCGAGTACTCCCGACGATCACACCCGTGTGGTTGGTCAACTCGACCTCACGATGATCCAGGCCTGCTCTGCGCGCGGCGATCTTGATTCGTTTGAGGACCGCCTGACGCTTCACAGCATATGTCT
The DNA here is from genome assembly GCF_044745045.1 of Curtobacterium sp. NPDC087082. Classification (NCBI taxonomy): domain Bacteria; kingdom Bacillati; phylum Actinomycetota; class Actinomycetes; order Micrococcales; family Microbacteriaceae; genus Curtobacterium; species Curtobacterium sp. NPDC087082. The sequence goes on from NZ_JBIUZN010000001.1 coordinate 383,267, forward strand.
AACGCCCTTGACGCATCAAGTCAAGCGCGTTAGACGACACCAGCGGCTTGCGTCAGCGGAAGTGCAGCAGCGTCAACGGATCGAAGAGCGACCCCGCCCGCCGCGTCTCCACGTGCACGTGCGGCCCCGTCGACTGCCCGGTGTTCCCGGACCGCCCGATCTCGCTGCGCACGGACACGATCTGCCCCTGCTTGACCTCGATCTTGCTGAGGTGCGCCGTGAGCACGGTGACGTTCCCGTAGGTCACGACGATGTAGTTGCCGTACGAGGCGTTGTTCGCGACGGTGCTCGTCACGGTGCCGGTCCCGGAGGCGTACACGGGCGTGCCCACCGCGACCGGGGCATCGGCACCCTGGTGGTAGCGCGGGACGTGTCCGGCCCCGCGATCGTCGCCGTAGCGCCCGGAGATCTTCGTGCTCGCGACCGGCCACATCATGCCGGTGACGGGCTTCGTCGACCACACCCGGGTGTCCTTGCCGCCGTAGAGCACGACGTTGCCGTCCACCTGCACCATGAGCGTGCCGGCGCCGGCCGTTCCGGTCCGCGAGTTCCAGAGCGTGACCTTCTTCTGGGCGGCGTCGCGGCCGACGACGGCGAAGTTGCCGTCCTTGCGCAGCTCGGCCCACGCGCCCTTGTGGCCGGCGGTGCCGGACTGCCAGACGACCTTGCGGTTCACGGTCTGCACGAGGTTGCCGTCGGCCTGCATGGAGAGGCGACGGGCACCGCTGGTGTCGGAGCTGAGCACGGTGCCGGAGTAGATCGAGTTGCCGGCGGGGACGGTGCCCTGCTGGCTCGTCCAGTTCACGATCGCGGTCTTGCCGGAGTAGAGCCCCATCGTGCCGTCGGCGCGGACGGCGAACGACGTGGACTGCGCGGTGCCGGCCGAGGCCCAGCGGACGATCCGCTTCCCGCCCCGCAGCAGGTCGACGGCCCGGTTGCGGCCGATCGTCACGATCGCGCCGGGCTGGTTCGAGGTGTTCGATGCCCAGAGCACCTGGTTCCCGACGCCGTACTCGACGAGGTTGCCGTCGCCCTGCAGGATCAGCCGGAACTGCCCGTTCGGCGAGGTCACCGAATCGCCGGGCTGGAGCGTCGTGCCGGCCGGGACGGAGCCCTTGTGGACGACGGCGGCGGACGCCGGTTCGGCGATCCCGACGACACCGCCGGCGACGACGGCGATGGCCACGACCGCGGCGGCGAGTCGAGGGAGTCGGCGTGCGTGCGCGACGGAGGACGGTGTGCTGGTCATGGAACCCCTGATCTGGAACCGGCCGAGCCCCTGCGCGGCCGTTCGGCGACGTGCTCTCGACACGCCGCCGAACGATGGTCACCTTTTCGTGACGAGTCCACAACCCCGTTGCCCGGACCGGACAACCCCAGTTCCGGGGGCAACGGCCGTCGTCACGGGGCCTGGAGGAACTCCTTCGGCGACCCCAGCAGCGCCTCGAGCTTGTGGAACGACTGCGTCCAACCGGCGATGTTCATGTCGCGCATGACCTCGGGGAAGGGGCCCTGGGTGAGCGTGACGATCGTGCCGTCGCCGTCCTCGGCGAACTCGAGCGTGAGGGACAGCGGCGTCCCGTCCTCGATCCCGGGGATCCCCTGGGCGGTCGAGGTGCCGACGATGATCCGGTTCTCCTCGATCTGCTCGAGCACCGAGGTCACGGGCGACGTCCACTCGGGGTTGTCGTTGCTCACCATCGTCAGGTTCCACGCCCCGCCGGCCCGGGCGTCCACCTCGACGGTGGCTGCCGGGACGTGGAAGCCGAGCGGCCCGAACCACAGCGCGAGCAGGGTGGGGTCGACGAAGGCGCGGTAGACGTCCGCGACGGGGTACGCGAACCGGTGCGTGGCGTGGGCGGTGAACTGTTCGGTCATGACTGCTCCTGGTGGTCGACGGACGTGACGGTCGGTGCGGTGGACGCGCCACCCACCGGGGCGGGCGGTCGCTGGGAGGCGAGCAGCGCCTCCAGGCTGTCGAACCGGCGGTCCCAGTCGGGCCGCAACCGGCCCACCCAGGTGCCGAGCTCGTCGACGGCTTCCTGCCGGAGGCGGCACGTGCGCCAGGTGCCGTGCCGTTCGCGGGTGATGAGGCCGGCGCGTTCGAGGATGCCGAGGTGCCGGGAGATCGCCGGCGCACTGACGTCGAACGGTGCCGAGAGGTCGGTGACGGTGGCTTCGCCCCTGCCGAGTCGTTCGACGATGCGGCGACGGATGGGGTCGGCGAGCGCCGACAGGACGGCGTCGGTGCGATCGGTCTCCATCGTCGCCTCCTCGGTGAACGGTGCAGTTAATTAACCGCTGGGTTCAGTATGAACACACGCCGACATCGGCGCAAGGGGAAGATGGGAGCATGCCGAACCCCGCGTTCACGCCGCCCACCGCACACCCCACCCGCCCGGACATCCGCGGCACGTTCGGCACGGCGGCGGCCACGCACTGGATCGCGACCGCCACGGCGCAGTCCGTCCTCGAGCGCGGCGGGAACGCCTTCGACGCAGCGGTCGCGGGGGCGTTCGTCCTGCAGGTCGTCGAACCGCACCTGAACGGCCCCGGAGGCGACCTCACCGCGGTGTTCGCCACCGCCACGGACCGGACGCCGACGGTGCTCGTCGGGCAGGGTCCGGCCCCGGCCGGCGCGACGCCGGAGCACTACCGCGCCGAGGGCCTCGACCTCGTCCCCGGTTCCGGTGCCCTCGCCGCAACCGTCCCCGGCGCCGTCGACGCCTGGCTCCTGCTGCTCCGCGACCACGGCACGTGGGAACTCGCGGACGTGCTCGCACCGGCGGTCGGCTACGCACGCGACGGCCACCCCGTCACGCCCGCGGTGGTCCGGACGATCACCGCCGTGCGGGACCTGTTCCGGCAGCACTGGCCCACCTCCGCAGCGCAGTGGCTGCCAGGAGGCGCGGTGCCCGTCCCCGGGGAACTGGTGCGCAACGAGGCGCTCGCCTCGGTGTTCGAGCGGCTCGTCGCCGCCGGTGCCGACGCCGACACCCGGACCGCCCGCATCGACGCCGCCCGCGGCGAGTGGGCCGAGGGCTTCGTCGCCGAGGCGATCGACCGGTTCGTCCGCGAACCGCACCGGCACGCGTCCGGGACCGACCACGCCGGGGTGATCCGGGCGTCGGACCTCGCCGCGTTCCGGGCGTCCTACGAACCCGCGACGACGGCGGAGTTCCGCGGCTGCACGATCGCGAAGACCGGCCCGTGGGGTCAGGGCCCGGCGCTCCTGCAGACCCTCCGGCTGCTCGAACCGCTCGACGACGCCCGGCTCGACCCCTCGACCGAGCTCGGCGCGCACACGATCGCCGAGGCCCTGAAGCTCGCGCTGGCCGACCGGGAGGCGTTCTACGGCGACGGTGACGTCCCCCTCGACGTGCTGCTCTCGGACGCGTACACCGACGCGCGCCGGGCACTGATCGGCGAGCGTGCGTCGGCCGAACTGCGTCCGGGGACGGTCGACGGGGTCGTGCACGCCATGCCGCCGGTCCGGACGTCGTACGCGACCGGTGCCGCGGCGGGGCTCGGCGAACCGACCGTGCAGGTCGCTCGGGACCGCGCACCCGGCGCAGCTGCCGCACCCGCCGCGCCTGCTGCTCCCGCCGCTCCCGTCGAGGACCGCGGCGAGCCGTTCGTCGCCCCGGACGGCGAGACCCGCGGCGACACCTGCCACATCGACGTCGTCGACCGCTGGGGCAACATCGTCAGCGCGACCCCGTCCGGCGGCTGGCTGCAGTCGTCCCCGACGATCCCCGAGCTCGGCTTCTGCCTCGGCACCCGGTTGCAGATGACCTGGCTCGAACCGGGCACGGCGTCGACGCTGCGCCCCGGCGAGCGCCCGCGCACCACACTCACCCCGACGCTGGTGCTCCGCGACGGCGAACCCGTCGCCGCGCTCGGCTCACCCGGCGGTGACCAGCAGGACCAGTGGCAGCTGCTGTTCCTGCTGCGGTGGATCGTCGGCGGGTACTCCCCGCAGCAGGCGATCGACGCCCCCGCGCTGCACACGACGTCGTTCCCGGGGTCGTTCTGGCCGCGCACGTGGGAGCCGGCGGGGCTCGTGGTCGAGGACCGCCTCGGGGACGACGTGATCGCCGGCCTCGAGGCCCGCGGGCACGTCGTCACCCGGGCGGGCGACTGGGCGCTCGGTCGACTGTCCTGCGTGACGCGGGACCCCGCGACCGGCGTGCTCGGCGCTGCGGCGAACTCGCGGGGCGCGCAGGGCTACGCCGCCGGACGCTGACCGCCCCGAGGTGAGTGGGTCAGAGCGTCGGAACGACCACCGCGCGGCCCGAGAGCTCGCCGGCCTCGAGCTTCCGGTACGCCTCGAGCGCGTCGGACAGGGCGTAGCGCTCGACATCGGGGACGATCTGCCCCGCCCGGTACATCGCGACGACCTCGTGCAGGTCCTCGATGGTGCCCCAGTACGTGTTCGTGATGGTCGACTCGTACGGCGTCCGGAAGAAGTTCCACTCGGTGGTGCCACCGGCGATCCCGACGACGGTGAACCGGCCGCCGATGGCCATGGACGCCTGGGCGACCGAGATCGTCGGCGTCGCCCCGACGAAGTCGAACGCGGCGTCCACCCCGCGGCCGCCGGTGATCTCGCGGATCGCAGCGGCCTGGTCCGGGCCGCCCGGCACGGTGATCGCCCCGCGGGCAGCAGCGCGGTCCATGGCGTCCTGCTTCATGTCCGTCGCGATGACGGTCGCACCGGTGAGCGCCGTGAGGATCTGCACGGCGATCTGCCCGAGGCCGCCGAGTCCGACGACGAGCGCGTACTTGCCGCCGCCGGCCAGGTTCGGCAGGGAGTTCTTGATCGCGTGGTACGGCGTGAGGGCCGCGTCGCTGAGCGGTGCGGCGGCGACCGGGTCGGCGTCGCCGAGCGGCACGAGGTTGCGCGCCGGCACGGTGACGTACTCCGCCATGCCGCCGTCGCGCCCGAGGCCGATGCCCATGTACGGGTTCGTGGCGGCGTTCTCGCAGTAGGTGTCCTGCCCCTTCGAGCAGTACGAGCAGTGCCCGCAGCCGACCGGGCCGTAGACGAGGTAGGCGTCGCCCACCGTGAAGCCGGAGACGCCGTCGCCGAGCTCCTCGACCCAACCGGAGTTCTCGTGCCCGAGGACGAACGGGGGCTGCTGCGCGCCCGGCTGCCCCGCCTGGAACTCGCGGTAGACGGCGACGTCCGAATGGCACGCACCGGCACCGGCGACCTTGAGGAGCACCTCCCCCGGACCCGGGGTTGGCTTCGGGACGTCCGTGAGGGACGGGAACGTCTGGAACTGTTCGAACACGACGGCGCGCATGGTGGGTCTCCTTTGAACGCCCTCCAGATTACACCCGTCGTTCAGGGCGACACGTGTTGCGCATCCGGCCGGACCGCCGCACGACCGGCGAAGAGCCCGTGGTCGAAGCGGGCACCGCCAAGACGCGGTCGGCTGACCACACTGTCCCCCATGCGCCCGATCGTCGGGCAGACCTGCGTCTTCCCCGAGAGCCGATGCGAGAACGGTCGTTCTCTGATTGACTCGGCGTCGGCGGTCCCGATCGGGACCGATCCCCCACACGAAAGGAGCGGCCATGCCCACGCGCACCGCACGCACTGCTTGGAACGGCGGCCTCGAGGACGGCACCGGCCAGGTCGAGCTCTCCAGCTCGAAGGTCGGCACGTACGACGTCTCGTTCCCGAAGCGCGCCGCCGAGGACGCCGACGGCACCACCAGCCCCGAGGAGCTCATCGCCGCCGCGCACTCCGCGTGCTACGCCATGCAGTTCTCCGCCGTCCTCGGTGAGGCCGGCGGCACGGTCGAGGCCCTCGACGTCAAGGCCGACGTCTCGCTCGGCCCGGACAGCGCGGGCGGGTTCAAGCTCACCGGCATCGTCCTCACCGTGAACGGCGAGGTCTCCGGCATCGACGAGGCGGCCTTCCTCAAGGCCGCCGAGGACGCCAAGGCCACCTGCCCCGTCAGCAAGGCACTCACCGGCGTCGACATCACGCTGCACGCGACGTTCGAGCAGTAGGCGAGCAACGCAGGAGCCGTCACCTGATGACGGACTGGAGGCGCGGGGGCGGCGGGCACCGCGCCTCCCGTCCGTCACCACGTACGCTGGCCGACGTGATCCGACGTCTCTTCGCCACCCCGACCGGCATCGCGTTCTGGGCGGGGCTCATCGCCGTGGTCGCGGGACTCGTGGTCGCGGCCTCCGCGCCGCCGGCCGCGTTCGGGTGGTTCGCGTACGCCCCGCTGTCGGACTACGCCTTCGTCGCGGGGACCAGCTCGTGGCAGGGGGTCGTCGGGCAGCTGCTCGTCGTCGTGGGCGCCGTGGTCTCCGCGTTCGCCGCCGGTCGGCTGAGCGTCCGTCGCCCGCGCTGAGGCGTTCAGCGCGCGTCCGGACTCGGCGGAGCGCGCCTGGCACGATGGCGTGATGGCCGAGCAGTCCCTCCCCGGAGCCAGACCCGGGCGTCCACCACGGCCACGCGTCCGGAGCCTCGCGCAGCACGACATCCGCGACGCCCGGGCACGCCTCCGCGGCACCATCTACGAAGAGGTCGTCCCCGACACCCGACCGCTCGAGCAGTACTCGCCGGTGCAGATCGTGGACTTCTGCCTCGACCTCGCCGAGGTGATGCTCGCGTCCGGTGCGGACACCCGCAGCGTCGAGACGGCCGTCGTGGCGGTGTCGACGAAGTGGAACCTGGCGCCGCTCGACCTCGACTTCTCCGGCAGCTCGGTGACGATCCAGTACGCACCGGCCGACCACCCGCCGCTCGTGAAGGTCCGCACGGTGCAGTCGGACGGATCCGACCTCGACCGCCTGGCGCGGGCGAACCAGATCGTCGACGACCTCGTCCACGACGAGCGCGACATGACCTCTGCCGTGAGCGCCCTGGTCGCGGTGCTCCGGCTCCCGCCGCGCTGGCCGCGGTGGACGGCCGACGTGGGGCTGTCGATCCTCGGCATCTCGATCGCGATGCAGGCCGGCGGCGGTTGGCGTGCCGGACTCGGTGCCTTCGTGCTCATGCTCGGGATCATCGTCTCGGGCCGGTGGCTGACCGGCCGGGGCTTCCCGCAGTTCTTCGTCTCCGGTGCGCAGGGTGCGGTGGCGTCGGCGATCGGCACCCTCGCGATCTGGGCGGGTGTGCTGCACCCGGGGCAGGCGGCGACGATGGTGGCCGCGCTCGTGGTGCTCCTGCTCCCGCACCCGTCGCTCGTCACCTGGGCGCAGGACGCGATATCGGGGTTCCGGGCGATGGCAGTGGCCCGGGCGTTCTACATCGGGCTCGTCATCGCCGCGATCGTGGTCGGGGTGCCCGCGGGCATCGCCGTGACGAAGTGGCTCCGGATCGAGGTCGACCCGTCCGGCATCGTCACGCAGACGCTGCCGCTGTGGGCGTCACTGCTGCTCACGGTGGTGTCGGCCGCGGCGAACTGCTTCGTGCAGCAGGCCAGCGCGCGGGTGATCCCGGTCGCGGTGGTCTTCTCGGTCGCCGCCGGTGCCGCGCTGCGGGGCCTCCGGGAGCTCGGCATCCCGTTGCTCGGCGCGACGTTCCTCGCCGCCGTGCTGCTGGGCGTCCTCGCGACGATCGCGGCCGCGCGGATGCGGACGGCGGTGGCGGCGATCTCCGTGCCGGCGTTCTGCGGCGCCCTGCTGCCCGGTGTCGCGGTGTCGAACGCGCTGCTCAACTTCATGTCCGGATCGTCGAGTGCCGCGCTGGACTTCGTCGCGGCGGTCTCGGTCGCGCTGGCGATCGGGGCGGGGCTGGTCCTCGGCGGCCTCGTGGCGACGCCGGGGGCACGGCGGGCGCTCCGGCGGTCCCGGCGGGTGGTCGTGCACTCGGTGCACAACGACACGACGGCGATCAAGGTCATCCGCGACTCGGGCTACGACCCCGGCAACGGCTCGGTGCCGCGGGGGCCGCGCCCGCGCTGACGGGCGCCGCCGCGCTGGCCGGCCGGTCGGTCGGTCGGTCGGCGACTTCACGGGCTGAGCGACATCTCACGGGCCGCGACGCGCGTGAAGTGTCGCCCAGCCCGTGAGAACGCGCACCGCCGCGTGACGCCGAGCACCGCGGCGCGGCGTCAGAGCTCCCAGCCGCCGTCGCTCCACGTCGAGAGCCGCCGGGCCGCCTGCGGCTCGTACCGCTCCATCCAGCCCCGCTCGAGCCGCGCGACGGCCCGGTCGAACGCCGGCACGAGGTCGAGGTCCGACCGCAGCAACGCCTGCAACTGGAGTCCCTCGTACAGCGCGATGAGCTGCTCGGCCCCTCGGCGCGGGTCCATCGTGTGCGGTGCCCGACCGACCGCGATGTCGTGCTCGAGGCCGCGCTTGATCTGCGCGTAGAAGAGCTGGTAGCGCGACCGGAGGTACGACGCCATGGGGTGCGCCGGGTTGCCCGCGACCGAGAGCAGCGCCACGAGGAGCCGCATGAGCGCCGGGTCCTCGGCGTTCGACGCGACGATCCCGCGCAGGAGCTGGACGGTCGAGCCGTCCCCGACCTCGCGCGCGACCTCGTCCATGCGGCCGCCGTTCCACCGGTCGACGGCGGCGAGCACGAGTCCGTCCCACGAGGGGAAGTGCTGCCGGAGCTCCTCGACGGTGATCCCCAGTCGTTGGGCGACGAGTCCCGCATCGGCCTCGTGGAAGGGCACGTCCCGCAGCAGGTCGACGGTCGCCCCCACGATCGTGATCCGCAGGTGCAGGGTCGCGGCCGCGGCGGCTGCCGCCTGCGTGTCCGCGCTGGTGTGTTCGAGCATCGTGCCCTCCGTCGGTCCCCGGACGTCCTGTCCGCGTCGCCCCTGGGGGCAGGTCCATCCAAACGGAGATCGGGGGACACCAGAATCCCCGGTCCGGGTGTCGGCATGTCGGGGGACAAGCGACGCGGTTCGCAGCGCGTTCGCGGTCATCCGTGTGACGATGCCGTCATGACCCCGAACGACCCCACCGCGCAGGGACTGGCGACCATGGCCTCGGCCGGCTTCGAGTTCGGCGGCGACCCGGATCAGGTCGCCCACGACGTCCGGACCATGTGGGAGCAACTCGGGCGGCCGACCGGTGCGTTCGACGCCGCAGCCCGGGCGATCGCCGCGCTCCCGCAGCGCCCCGAGGTCCCGATCGCCGACCAGGCCCGGCGCCGCGCGTTCGAACGGGCCGTCGGCATCAACCCGGTCGAGGTCGAGCTGGCCGCGGCGTTGTCCGCGCGCGAACTGCTCGAGCGCCTGGCGCGCACCTGCGCCGCGCCCTGCTGACGACCGATTGACGGACTGACGGAAGGACGGGAGGGACGGTGCCAGCTGGCACCGTCCCTCCCGTCCGTCGCCGGGTCGCGACTACGGCGTCGGCATGCCCCCGTCGACGTGGAGCGTCTCACCCACGACGTACGACGACTCGCCGCTCGCCAGGAACACGTACGCCGGCGCGAGCTCGGCCGGCTGCCCCCAGCGGCCGAGGTAGGTCTGCTCACCGGCGGACGGCAGGGCCTCCGGCGGCTGACCACCGGCGGGCTGGAGCGGGGTCCAGATCGGCCCCGGTGCGACGGCGTTCACGCGGATGCCCTTCGGCGCGAGCTGCGCGGCGAGGCCCTTCGCGAGGTTGTTCACGGTCGACTTCGTCGCCGCGTAGTGCACCAGGTGCGGTGACGGCGCGTACGCCTGGATCGAGGTCGTGTTGATGATGGTCGATCCCGGCTGCAGGTGCGGCACGGCCGCCTTCGTGATCCGGAACGTCGCGTAGACGTTGGTCTTGAACGTCTCGTCGAACTCCTCGTCCGAGATGTCCTCGATCGAGGACACGTTCTGCTGCTTGCCCGCGTTGTTCACGAGGATGTCGAGCCCGCCGAGCTGCTCGACGGCGTCCGCCACGAGCTGCTCGCAGGTCGCGAGCGAGGTGATGTCACCGGGCAGGGCGACGGCCTTGCGACCGGCGGCCTCGACGAGGGCGATGATCCGGTCGGCGTCCTCCTGCTCCTCGGGGAGGTACGAGATCGCGATGTCGGCACCCTCTCGTGCGTAGGCGATCGCGACGGCGGCCCCGATGCCCGAGTCACCGCCGGTGATGAGCGCCTTGCGGCCGGTGAGTCGACCGGAGCCGCGGTAGGTGTCCTCGCCGTGGTCGGCCGGGACGTTCTCCGCCATCTCCTCGTCGGTGCCGGCACCCTCGAGGTACTGCTCGTCGGGCTTCTTGTCGGCGTACATCTTCGTCGGGTCCTGCATGCTGTACTGGTCGATCTGCTGGTCCGTCATGCCGCCGACGGTACGCACGCGGTGCCCCCGCACCGTCCAGGAGGCTGTCCCCCGTTCGGCCGACAGGCTCCCGTCGGTGGGGCCCGCCGAGGGCTCGTGACGCGTCACCGACGAATGTCACGGTCCGGTGACGACCAGGCCCCGATTCGGTAACACCCGTCGTCCAGACGGGTCGGGCGTCGTACCGTCGAGTGGTGACCTTCCGGACCGTGCTGGCGTTGAGCGCCGCCGTGCTCGCCTTCTCGGCCGGCACGGTCGCCGTCGACGGCACGGTCGGGACCGGGGTCGCAGCGACCCCGGCGAGCGCGGCCGAGCTCGGTCCGGACCCGGTGCACCACGAGCCCGTCCGGGTCACGAACGCGAAGCTCAAGCGGGTCGACTCGATCGAGCTCGACGCCGAATCGCTCGTGTTCCGGCGCGGCGACAAGACCGTGACCGAGGCGTCGATGCGCGACTCCCGCACGACGGTCAGCCTGCTGAACCGCCTGCTCGGCACCGCGTCGCGCACGCAGACGGCCGAGGGGGACGGCGGCGCGTGCTTCCCCGCCGGGACGACCTACACGTGGGGCGGGGCGGTCCGCGTGGCTGCCCTGACGTCCCCGGCCGCTGCCGGCAACGCGGTGGAGATCCGCATCCTGCGCGAGACGGTGCGGTCCCGCTTCGGCGGCGACGTCGAACTGACCGGACCCGACGGTGTCCAGGTGGGCGACGACATCCGCACGGCGATCCGGGACGCCTCGAAGTCCGACCGGATGTCGTTCGGCTCCGCGGACGCCCGTGCGTTCCAGCTCCTGCTCGAGCCCGGGTGGGCCCCGCAGCACGACGCCGCGAGCCCGCCCGACAGCCGCGGCACGGGCACCGAGACGGACACGAGCACGCCGTCCGACACGGACACGGACACGGAGTCCGCTGCCGCCGACCTCGGGACGAACGGCGTCTCCGCCCTGACCGACGACACCACGGTCACGGTGCTCGGGTCGCCGATGCCGGTGCACGCCAAGCGCACCTGCTGACCGGCCCCGGTCAGACCCGCAGCGTCGCCACCACCGGGAAGTGATCGCTCGCGAACCACGTCTCCGGGCCGTCGTGGTCGATGACGACCCGGTCGACGCCGACGATCCCCCGGGTGAACACCCAGTCGATGCGCTCCCCGGAGTCGACCGGCGGCTGCCAGTCGTTGAAGGTCGCCGTCCGGTCCGCCGGGTCGCCACCGACCAGCCAGGCGTCCTCGAACCCGGCCTCGACGAGCACCCGCGACGCAGGTCCCGCTCCGGCCGGCTCGTTGCAGTCCCCCGCCACGATGACCGGGCCGTCCGCCGTGCTGAGTCGTTCGACGATGAGCGCCGCGCTCCGTGCCCGGACGTCGTCCCCGTGCGGTCCGACCTCGTGGTCGAGGTGCGTCGTCAGGAGCGTGAACGCCTCGCCCTCGGCGTCGAGGAACCGCGCGTGGTTCGCCACTCGGGGGAACAGGCTCCCCCAGGTGTTCGACACGGGCTCGTCCGGGGTGTCCGAGAGCCAGAAGGCGCCCTCGTCGATCGGCCGGAGGCGGCTGCGACGGAAGAAGACGGCCGCGTGCTCACCGGCGGTGCCGCCCTCGCGACCCTGGCCGACGTCGCCGTGGTCGGGTAGACAGGCACGGAGGTCGTCCAGCTGGTGCGCGAAGGCCTCCTGGACGCAGACGAGGTCGGGGTCGTGCCGCCGGACCACGTCGAGCAGTACCGGCAACCGGGCGGGCCAGTCGTGGGCCGGATCCGGGTTCTTGACGTTGTAGGTCATCAGGGTGATCGGACGCGCTGCGTTGCTCACCCGTCGAACCTACCGACGGGCACGCTCAGGGCACCATGACCCGCCGCAGTGCGATGACCCCGTCGCGCGCCCGGGTCTTGGCGGTGCCGACCGGGACCCCGAGCCGCGCGGCGACCTCGGGCCCGGTCATCCCCACCAGGTGCCGGAGGACCACGGCGTCGCGCTGGCGCCCGGGGAGCGCGGCGACGGCGCGGCGGAGCTCGGCACGGTCGAGGACGCTCTCGGCCCGCTCCACGCTCGAGTGGTCCACGAGGTCGGCGTCCCTGGTGCCGATCCGCAGGTCGCGGTCGCGGTCCGCCCGGCTCTTCCGGACCCGGTCGATCGCCCGGCGCTGCGCGATCGTGCGGATCCACGCGATGGCCGAGTGCGCCGGGTCGAACCGGTCGGCGATCTGCCAGATCTCGAGGAAGACGTCCTGCACGACCTCTTCCGCCTGCCACGCATCGACGAGCTGGTGGCGGACGTACCGCTCGACGAGCGGTCGGAAGCGGTCGTGCAGCCGGGTGAAGGCGGCCCGGTCACCGGCGGCCACCGCGAGGAGGAGCATGCGTTCTTCGTCGCGCTTGGCGAGGAGTTCGTCGTTCACGACTTGAATGTCACATACTGCAAATGTACTCGCAAGTACACTCTGAGCATGCGCCCCGAACACACCCCGAAGACCCTTCGACGCACGACGTCGAAAGGACTGGCGACCCGGAGTCGGATCGTCGCCGCCGCGGCCGACCTGATGCTGACGCGCGGCATCTCGGGGACGACGCTCGACGACATCGGCGCCGCCGCCACGGTCGGACGGTCGCAGATGTACCACTACTTCGCCGACAAGCAGGAGCTCGTGCGCGACGTCGTCCGGCAGCAGACCGACGCGATCATCGCGCACCAGGGGCCGGACTACGGCGACCTCACCACGTGGGACGCCTGGCAGCGCTGGCGGGACCGGACGGTCGCCGATGCCGAGGCCGGCGGCTGCGTGGGCGGCTGTCCGCTCGGGTCCCTCGGGACCGAGGTCGCCGAGCGCGACGCCGACACCCGCGACCTCGTCGCCGCCGGCTTCGCCCGCTGGGAGCAGGGGTTCCACGACGGCATCCGCACGATGCGCGAACGCGGGCTGCTCGGACCGGACGCCGACCCCGCCGCGCTGGCGACGACCGTGATGGTGGCGCTGCAGGGCGGGCTGCTCCTGGCGCAGGTCCAGCGGGACGTCCGCCCGCTCGCGATCGGGCTCGACACCGCGATCACGACCATCCGCCGGCACGCGACCGGCTCCGGCGTCAGTTGATGCAGACGCCTGCCTTGCCGTAGCTCTTCACGTCGGTCGACGACGGCTTCGGCTCGGGCGCGGCGGGCTTCGAGGCCGCGGGCTTCGAAGCCGCAGCGCCGGATCCGGTCGAACCGGCATCGGACGATCCGGAGCCGGCAGCGGGGCTCGAGGCGGCACCACCGGCAGCGGCGACCGGGGTCACCGTCTTGCCGTCCGACCCGAGCACCAGCGTCACGCCGGTGACCGCGTTCGTCCGCACCGCGACGGCACCGGGCACGACGGCCGCGACCGCCTTCGCCTGCTTCTCCATGCCGGCCGGGTACTGCACCTGGGTCGTCTTCGTCAGGTCGGAGGACCCGGGTGCACCGACCTGGAAGCCGCGCGCGGTGAGGACGGTCCCGGCGGCGCCCGCCGCACCGGTCACGCCGCTGCCGTTCAGCACGGTGACCGAGGTGCTCGCCGGCTGGGCGCGCCCGGCCTTGCTGTACTCCGCGGGCTCACCGACCAGCCCCTGCACGAACGCGGGCAGCCCCACCTCGTCGACCTGCACGATCGAGAGCGGCGCTCCGTTCACCGTGATCGTCGGAGTGCCGAGCGTCGGGATGGTGGCGGACTGGATGTTGCCTGGTCGCAGGTTCCGCATCTGGGTCGCCAGGTTGACCAGGTCGGTGTCGGTCTGGATCGAGCCGCCGACCGCCTTGAGGATGTTGCCCATCTTGATCGGGTTGAGCAGCGTCCCCGCGGAGAGCACCTTGCGGGCCTCCTGCGAGAGGAAGTACTGCTGCCGGACGTTGCGGTCGAGGTCCCCGTTGGGCAGCCCGTGCCGCTGTCGGACGAAGGACAGCGCCTGCTTCGCGTCGAGGGTGGACTTGCCCTTCGGCAGGTTCACGCCCGAGTACGGGTCGTTGACGGCGTTGTTGAGGCAGACGTCGACCGGCCCGAGCTCCTTGACCACCTGGTAGAAGCCGAGCAGGGAGACGCGCACGTAGTGGTCGATCGTCAGGCCGCTGAGGTTCTGGATCGTCTTGATGAGCAGCTTCGCGCCCCCGGTGTCCCCGCCGCCGTTGAGGGTGCCGAAGTAGAACGCGCTGTTGAGCTTGCCCTTGCCGACTCCCGGGATGTCGACGTACGAGTCACGCGGGAACGAGATCATCGTCGCCTGCGAGCCGTCCTCGTTGATGTGCAGGACGATCATCGTGTCGGTGTTCGTCGCACCGCCGTCCGACTCGGTGCTGAGCTCCGCCATCTCCTCCGGCGTCGCGTTGTCCGGGCGGTGGTCGTCGCCGACCAGCAGGATGTTCTGCGCCTGGCCGTCGACGTCGTCCTTCGTCGCGGTGCTCCCGGTGATCGCGTTGATCTTGGTGACGCCGTTCGACAGCGATCCGTAGGCGTACGCGGCGTAGCCGCCGCCGAGCAGGAGGGCCATGGTGAGCACGCCCGCGACGGCGGGGAGGACCACCCCGCCACGTCGCTTCTGGCGGCCGTGCCGCGGTGGCGTGAAGCCGCGGCGGCCACGACCGGTCGTCTGCTCGGGCTCGTTCGTCACCCGGAAACCATAACCGGCGTGTGTGCCGACAACATCAAACCGTCCTGGCAGGTCGCCGCGATCCCGCCGTGACCCACCGGCGGACGGGAGGCGCGGTGCCAGCCGGCACCGCGCCTCCCGTCCGTGTTCGGTCACGTCTCAGGACGCGAGCTTGCCCTTGTTGGTCTCCCGCGCCCGCAGCACCGTGATCCCGGTGATCGCCGCGGCCGCCATCACGTAGAACGCCGGCGCGAACGTGTTGCCCGTCGCCGTGATCAGCCAGGTGGCGAAGTACGGCGTGATCCCGCCGAAGAGCGCGACGCTGATGTTGTACGCGATGCCCATCGACCCGTAGCGGATCGCGGTCGGGAAGAGCTCGGCCATCGCAGCGCTCACCGCACCGTCGAAGGCCGCCATGAACAGCCCGAGGAGCACCATCGCGCCGGCGGCGGCCCAGAAGTTGCCGGCGTTCATGAGCATGAGCGTCGGGTAGGTGAGCACGAGGAAGCCGCCGCAGCCGGCGAGCATCACGGGCTTCCGGCCGATCTTGTCCGAGAGCAGCCCGAAGAACGGCACGAGTCCGGCGATCACGATGAACCCGATGACGACCACGCCGTACGACACGAGCGGCGAGTAGCCGAGGTCGGCCTGCAGGTACGACGGCATGAACGTCTGCAGGATCCAGTGCCCGACGGCCTTGAGGACGACGAACCCGACGCAGAAGAGCAGTGCCTTCCACCCGGTGCGGAGCGATCGCCGGAGCGGGTTCTTCGCGAGGTCGCCCTTGGCCTTGAGCGCGCGGAACTCCGGGGTGTCCTCGAGCTTCGAGCGGAGGTAGAGCCCGACGAGCCCGAGCGGCAGCGCGATGAGGAACAGCACGCGCCAGCCCCACGACTCGAGGGCGCCGTCGCCCGCGATCGCCGTGAACAGGAAGACCAGGCCGCCACCCACGATGAACGCCGCGAAGCCGAAGACGTCGATGAAGCTCGTGACGAAGCCGCGTCGGTTCGAGGGCGCGGACTCGGCGAGGAGCGTGGTCGCCCCCGCTCCCTCACCACCGGCGGCGAAGCCCTGCACGAGCCGCACCACGACGAGGAGGATCGGCGCCAGCAGCCCGACGCTCTGGTACGTCGGCAGGATGCCCATCACCGCGGTCGCGCCGCTCGTGATGAGGATGACCGTCGCGAGGGTCGTCTTCCGCCCCACCCGGTCGCCGAGCGAACCCCAGAAGAGTCCACCGAGCGGACGCATCACGAACCCGGCACCGAACACGGCGAAGGCCGAGAGCAGCGCGACCTGCGGGTCCCCCTGCTTGAAGAAGTACAGCGAGATGACCGTCGCCAGGGTTCCGTAGAGGCCGAAGTCGAACCACTCCACGAAGTGGCCGACGCCGGCCGCCACGATCACCTTCCGCATGCTCCGGCGGCGGGCGTCGTCGCCGAACACGTCCGGGACGGGGGCGTTGGCGGCGTCGGCGCTGGTGCGCGTCTGGGTTCCGTCGCTCATGGGGAGACCTCACACTTCGTTGTCGAGAGTTGGTTGACGATAGCACTCGTCGGGCACACTTTGCCACACAGTGGGAAAGTATCGCCAGCAAGTGATACCGTCGCCGCCATGCAGTCCCGTGAACAGCACCACGACGTCGTGGTCGTCGGAGGTGGCCTCGCCGGTGTGAGCGCCGCCGTCGCCGCCGCCCGCCTCGGCTCCAGCGTCGCCCTCGTCACCAACCGCCCGGTCCTCGGCGGGAACTCCTCGAGCGAGATCCGCGTGTGGGTCGTCGGCGCCACCGCCCACGGCACGCAGCGGTTCGCCCGCGAGACCGGGATCATGGGCGAGCTGTTCCTCGAGAACCAGTACCGGAACCCGCAGGGCAACGCGATCTACTGGGACCAGGTCGTGCTCGACCTCGTGCGCGCCGAGCCGAACGTCCACCTGCACCTCAACACCGACGTGCGGACCGTGACGACGGTGGACGACGAGACGGGAGCACCGCGCATCGCGTCCGTCACCGGCTGGACGATGGGCTCCGAGATCGAGACGACGTTCACCGCCCCGGTGTTCCTCGACTGCACGGGAGACGGGCTCGTCGGCGCCCTCGCCGGGGCGTCGTACCGGATCGGGCGCGAGGGCCGCGACGAACACGGCGAGGAGTGGGCGCCCGAACGGCCGGACGACGAACTGCTCGGCAGCTCGATCTTCTTCTCCACGCACGACACCGGCCGCCCGGAGAAGTTCGTGCCGCCGTCGATCGCGAAGGACCTCAGCACGACGCCGATCCTGGCGAACCGGGCGATCAAGACCGGGGACAACGGCTGCAACTACTGGTGGATCGAGTGGGGCGGCGAGCTCGACACCGTCACCGAGAACGAACGGATCCGCGACGAGCTGTGGGGCGTCGTCTACGGCATCTGGGACCACATCAAGAACTCCGGCGCATTCGACGCCGACTCGCTCACCCTCGACTGGGTCGGCGCGATCCCGGGCAAGCGGGAGTACCGACGGTTCGTGGGCGACCACACCCTCACCCAGCAGGACCTCCTCTCGCAGCGGACCTTCCCGGACACGGTCGCGTTCGGCGGGTGGTCGATCGACCTGCACCCGGTCGAGGGCGTCTACGCCGAGACGGCCGGGGCGCAGCAGCGGTACACGGACGGCACGTACGACATCCCGTTCCGCTCCCTCTACTCGGCGGACGTCGCCAACCTGCTCTTCGCCGGCCGGAACATCTCCGCGTCGCACGTCGCGTTCGGGTCGACCCGCGTGATGGCCACCTGCGCCACCCAGGGCCAGGCCGCCGGGACCGCCGCGCACCTCGCCGCCCGCCACGGCTTCACGCCGCGCGAGCTCGGCACCGACCACGTCGCGATGCTGCAGCAGACGCTCCTCCGCGAGGACGCGCCGCTCATCGGCGTCCGGGCCCACGACGGGGCGGACCTCGCCGAGCGCGCCCGGATCAGCGCGAGCAGCGAACTCGTCCGGCTCGACACCACCCCGTGGGCGACCGCGGACACCTTCGCGCTCGACCGCGACGCGGCGCTGGTCGTGCCGGTCGACCCCGTGCTCGGTTCCGTCGCGTTCCGGACCGTCGCCGACCACGACACCGACGTCACGATCGAGCTCTGGACCACGGGCCGGCCGCAGAACTACGCCCCGATCGCGCACGTGTCGACGCACACCGCGAGCGTCCCCGCCGGGGCGGGCGAGGCGGCCGTCGACCTCGGGTTCCGGCCGGACGAGCCGTGCAACGCCGTGGTCGTGGTCCGCCGGACCCCCGGCGTGCGCCTGGTCCTCACCGACGGGCACCCGTACGGCGTCCTCGCGCTCCGCGCCCGCACGGCCGACGACGAGCAGTTCGACGACCACATCCCCGAGGAGGCCGACCAGCCGGTCACCGACTGGGAGGCGCGGGCCCTGCGCGGACGCTCCTTCGCGTTCACCGCAGCCGACGCGTCGGACGCGTGGCGCGCCTCCCGGGTCTCCGACGGCTACCAGCGCCCGTTCGGCGGACCGCACCTGTGGTCGTCGGAGCCGGACGACGGCGCGGCGACCCTCACCCTCGACTGGGCGGAGCCCGTCGACGTCCGCGAGGTCCGCATCGTCTGGAACGACGACGTCGACGCCGACCTCATCAACCTGCACCACCACCGCACGCCGTGGGACGCGGTCCCGACCCTGGCCCGCGACTACCGGATCGAGGCGTGCGTCGACGGATCGTGGCAGGGACTCGCGACCGTCACCGACAACCGGCACCGGCACCGCGTGCACGACGTCCCGCCGACGCGGACCGCCTCGCTCCGCGTCGTCGTGACCGCCACGAACGGTTCACCGTTCGCGTCGGCGAGCGCCGTGAAGGTCTACTGACCCACCGCACCACCCGCAGCACCACCACGATCAAGGGAGATCGCCATGCGCCTGCGCGCACTGACCATCGCGACGGCCGTCGCACTGTCGCTCACCACCGTCGGGGTCGTCGGGCCGCCGGCCGTCGCGTCCGGCACCGCGGTCGCCGCCGGCACCGCGAGCATCCAGGCGAACCCGGGGAACCCGACGTCGCCCACCGCCACCGCGCACACGGTGTCGGTCAACGGGGCCGCCGTGCCGGTCAAGGCCGAGTCCGTGAGCGGCACCTCGCACGACGTCGCGATGTTCGCGAAGGGGACGGGCACCGCGACGGTCAGCGTCACGATGCCCGGCCTCGCCGCGTCGGCCACCCCGGTCGTCACGCCCCGGACGCTCGGGATCGCCACGACCCGGGCCGGCGACACTGTGACCTTCACGATCCGCGACGCGCACCCGCTCGTCATCGAGACCCCGGGCGTCCGCGCACTGTTCCTCTTCGTCACGCCGTCGGAGACCGCGGTGCCGTCCGTGTCGGACCCCGACGTGCTGTACTTCGGGCCCGGCGAGCACGACGCCGGCGTGATCCGCCCGGTGTCGGGCCAGACGGTCTACCTCGCGCCGGGTGCCCTCGTGCACGGGCGCATCGACGGCGACGGCGTCACCGGCGTGCACGTGCTCGGGCGCGGGATCCTCGACGCCGGCTCGGACACGTCGCGGACCGACAAGACGATGGCGATCCGCTTCCACGACAGCTCGGACATCACGGTGTCCGGCATCGGCGTCCGCAACGCCCAGTGGTGGCAGACGCTGTACATCCGCTCCTCGGGCATCCACGTGTCCTGGCTGAACCTGATGGGCACGCTCATCAACAACGACGGCATCGACACCGACGGTGTGCAGGACATGACCGTCGAGCACAACTTCGTGATGAGCGGTGACGACGGCTTCGGCTGGCACGCCCTCGACGCGGCCACGAACGGCGAGCCGGAGACCCGTGGGCTGCACGCGACCGACACCACGTTCTGGAACGTCACCGGCGGCAACCCCGTCCGGTTCGGCTCGTCCATGGAGACCGAGGTCTTCACCGACGTCTCCATCACGCAGTCGTACGTCCTCCGCGCGAAGGAGGTCGCCCTGAAGTTCGACGTCCAGGACTGGGCGACGGTCTCCGACGTCACCGTGGACGGGTTCCACGTGGAGTCGCAGCCGGTCGGCGGGCAGGCCATCGTGCTGCAGGTGCTCAAGGGTCAGTACTCGAACGACACCGGGTACCGCGACGAGCGGGGCAGGATCACGGGCATCACGATCCGCGACTTCACCGACGTCACGGCCGACACGGTGACGCTGTCCGGGTGGGACGCGACGCACGGGGTGTCGGACGTCGCCTTCGAGGACGTCGTGCTCGGCGGCGCACCCCTCACCACGGCACAGGTGCGGACGAACCAGTTCGTCAGCGGTGTCACGGTGTCCTGATCGACTCCACGGGACAGAATGGGCGGATGGCCACCACCCCTCCGAACCAGAGCATCGAGCGCGCCGCGGCGGTCCTCGGCGCGCTCGGTGCCGCCGACGGGGCGATGCGCGCCTCCGACATCGCACGGGCGATCGGCCTCGGCACGTCGACGACCGGGCGGCTCCTCGCCACGCTCGAGTCGCTCGAGTACGTGCGACGCGACCCCGAGTCGCAGGGGTACTCCGTCGGCCGGGCCGTCCTCGAGCTCGCCAGCCAGGGGCTCAACCACAACCCCGTCCACCGCGAGAGCCGGGCCGCCGCGCAGGAGCTCGCGCACCGCATCGGCCTCACCGCGAACGTCGGGGTGCAGGACGACGCGGCGTGCATCTACCTCTGCCACTTCGAGGGCTCACTCGCCCCGAAGTCGCACACCATGATCGGCATGCGGCAGCCGCTGCACGCCTCGGCGCTCGGCAAGGCGCTCATGCTCGACCTGTCACAGGCCGAGCGGGAGGCCCTGCTCGGCGCGGACCTCGCGCGCTACACCGACCACACGATCACGTCGCACGACGCGCTGACGGCGGACCTCGAGGCCTCGGCGAAGCGCGGCTGGTGCGTCGAGAACCAAGAGGTCGCGCTCGGACGGTTCTGCATCGCGGCACCGATCCGGAACGCGTCGGGGCGCATCGTCGCGGCGCTGTCGATCTCCGGGCGGGTGACGCAGCTGCGGGACCGCGACACCGCGTCGCTCGCCGAGGACCTCATCGAGGTGGCCGACCGCATCAGCGTCGGCCTCGGCATGATCAGCGCGGTCGCGCACTGACGGACGGGAGGGACGGTGCGGGCCCGCACCGCGCCTCCTGGCCGTCAGGTGGTCGCGTCGGTCGCGCTCGTCGCGTCAGTCGCGCGACGGCAGCAGGTGGATCGCCTCCATGGCGAGCTCGGCGGCGATCGGGTCCTTCACGACCACGGCGGCCTTGAGCTTCTCGAGCTCCGGCAGCACGACCTCGGCCGGCACCAGCTCGGCCAGCTCCGGCACCCGCAGCTTGAACGCGAGCCCGTCCGTCGTCGCCTTGCAGAGCTGCTCGAGCGACGGGTTGCCGCAGTGGTCGGCCCACATCGCGTAGATGTCCGCGCCGTGCTGGGCGACCTCGCCCTGGTGCCGGGCCTCGACCTGCGCCGTGACGTCGTCGAGGGTCTTCACGACCTTCTTGCGCTGCGCGTCCGTGAAGCGCGGCGTCGCGAGGCGTGCGACACCGCCGTAGATCACGCCGAGCGTGCGGTAGGCGTCGAGGAGCTCGTCCTTGGTCGGTGCGGCGACGCGGGTGTACCGGTTCGGCGCCATCTCGATGAGTCCGGCACGGGCGAGCTCGGCGAGGGCTTCACGGATGGGGGTGCGGGAGACACCGAGCCAGGCGATGAGGTCGTCGTCGTTGAGCCGTTCGCCCGGCTCGAGGGTGCCGTCCATGATCGCGTCCCGGATCTTGTCCTGCACGGTGTCACGGAGGAGCTTCCGCTCGGCGGCGGGCTGCGTCGAAGGAACTGGCATGCGCCCAGCGTGTCACATGTGATGGGACGGACGCGACAGGCGCGACGGCCACCAGGCCCGGCGCCCGAGGTCGTACGCCAGCGCCGGGACGAGCAGCGAGCGGACCACGATCGTGTCGAGCAGCACGCCGAAGGCGACCACGAACGCGATCTGCACGAGGAACAGGATCGGGATCACGCCGAGCGCCGCGAACGTCGCCGCGAGGACGACCCCGGCCGAGGTGATCACGCCGCCCGTGACCCCGAGCCCGCGCAGGACGCCCTCGTGCGGACCGTGCTGCAGGGCCTCCTCGCGCACCCGGGTCATGAGGAAGATGTTGTAGTCCACGCCGAGCGCCACGAGGAACACGAACGAGTACAGCGGGACGCTCGGGTCGGCCCCGGGGAAGTGGAACACGTGGTCGAACACGAGGGCACCGACGCCGAGCGCCGCGGCGAAGGACACGATGACGCTGCCGATGAGCACGAGCGGCGCCACGATGCTCCGGAGCAGCAGCATCAGGATGAGCAGGATGACCGCGAGCACCACGGGGATGATCAGCGTGCGGTCCCGGATGCCGGTGTCGTTCGTGTCGACGGCGGTCGCGGTCGCGCCGCCGACGATCGCGCCGGGGTCCACCCGCTCGACCGCCGTGCGGAGGGCACGCACGGTCTGTTCGGCGGCGTCGGAGTCGGCCGGGTCGGACAGGGTGGCCTCGAGGAGGACGTCGCCGCGGGAGACGGTCGGGGTCACACCGGTGGTGCCACCCGGGTTGCCGCTCGTCGTCACGGGGACGGTGCCGGACGGTGCGTCCTTCGCGGCCGCCACGACGCTGTCCACGCCGTCCACGCCGGTGATCGCGGCGGCGAGCTCGTCGGTCCTCGACGCGGCGCCGATGACCTGTGCCGGGCTGCCGGACCCGCCCGGGAAGTGGTCCGCGAGCACGTCCTGACCGTCGCGCGCCTGCGAGCTCCCGATGACCAGGTCGCTCTGCGGGACCCCGTCCGCCTTGAGTCCGACGAGGCCGGTGCCCATCGCGAGGAGCCCGACGGTGCACACGATCCAGACCACACGGGAGCGGCGCGCCACGAGCCGACCCACCCGTGCCCAGAGCCCACGGGCATCGGGCCCGGTGAGGACGGGGTGCGCGCTGCCGTACTTCGGGCGGAGCGGCCAGAACGCCGCGCGCCGGAACGCCAGCAGGAGCGCGGGCAGCAGGGTGAGCGCGGCGAGGAGGCTGAACGCGATGCCGATGGCCGCGACGGGACCGAGTGCCTTGTTGGAGTTGAGGTCGGAGAGCAGCAGGCAGAGCACACCGACGATCACGGTCCCGCCCGAGGCGAGGATCGGCTCGAGGCTCCCCCGCAGGGCGGCCTTCGTCGCGTCCCACCCGGTGCGGTGGTCGCGCAGTGCCTCGCGGAAGCGTGCGGTGTAGAGGAGCGCGTAGTCGGTCGCGGCGCCGATGACGAGGATCGACAGGATCCCCTGCACCTGGCCGTTCACGGTCACGATGTCGGCCTTGGCGAGCCACCACACGACGAGGATCGACGCGCACAGGGCGAACGTCGCGGTACCGAGCACGAGGATCGGCAGGAGCGGTGAGCGGTAGACGATGATGAGGATCACGAAGACCGCGGCGAGCGCCACACCGAGCAGCAGCCCGTCGATGCCCGCGAAGGCCTCGGTGAGGTCGGCGGTGAAGCCCGCCGGACCCGTGACGTAGCCCTGCACCCCCGCCGGCAGCGCGTCCTCGACGTCGGCGCGGACGGCCTCGACGGCGTCACCGGTGTCCGCGCTCTGGGTCAGCGTGGCGACGATCTCGACCGCGTCGCCGTCCTCGCTCGGGATCACCGGGCTGACGCCCTGCACGTCGTCGCGGTCCCCGAGCCGCTGGGCCAGGGTGGTCGCGGCGCGCTGATCAGCAGCCGTCAGGCCGCCGTCGCGCTCGAGCACGATGATCGCCGGGGCGCCCGACGCCTGCCGGAACTCGGACGCGCGTTCCTGCACCTTGGTGGCGTCCGCCGATGCCGGCAGGAACGACGTCTGGTCGTTCGTGGAGACCTCGGAGATCTTGCCGAAGAAGGGACCGCCGACGGAGGCGATCGCGAGCCAGACCACGATGACGAGCGCGGGGAGAACGATGCGGAGGAAGCGGGACACGTCCGTGAGCGTACTCCAATCGTCAGCATGCTGATTACTAGAGAGCTCGAAGGAACGGGATCCGTAGACTCGGGTCATGGACGACACCCCCGACGCATGGCCGCTGGGGCGTCTCCTCTCCGCCGCTGCCCGGGCGATCGAACGGGACTGGGACGAGCGTCTGCGAGCAATCGGCCTCCCGCACGCGGCGCTCATCGCGATCGACATCCTCGTGCGGACCGGCCCGACGGGCGCGGACACCCTGGCCCGGACGGCACGCGTGCAGCCGCAGACGATGTCCCGCACGCTCGAGCGGATGGAGCGCGACGGCCTCGTCGAACGCTCGCCGCACCCGGACGACCGGCGACGGCGGATCGTCACCGTGACGGAGCACGGGCGCGAGGCGTGGGAGACCGCCCGGCACATCGAGCGTGACGTCCTGCCGGACGACGCCGCACTGCGGGGCGCCCTGACCCTGCTGCTCGAGAAGCACCGGCCGAACCGAACACCTAGCGGTTGATATACCACATACGGTAGACTCGCGGAGTCGGTAGCACGACCGACCCGACCCGCAGGAGACCCGATGTCCGAGCGCCGAGCAGCCCGTCAGGCCGCCGAACGAGCCGAAGCAGCCGATGCGGCCGAACTGGCAGAGGCGGCAGCGCAGGCAGCATCGATCGCCGCCGCCGACGCTGGCGCCGACGCGGGCACCGACGCGGGCACCGACGCCCCCGCACCGCGGGCACCCCGGAGCGGATCGAGCGCCCGCAGGCCCCACAGCAGCGGCTCGAGCCGGAGCGGGAGCCGGGGCAGCAACGGCCGGAAGCGGCGCCGACGCCGCCGGAAGCGCCCGTTCCTCGTCGCCGTCCTCGGCACCGCCGGCTCGCTCGTCGCCGTCGCCACGGTGCTCGCCGTCGTCGCCGGCCTCTTCATCGCCGGCCTCGTCCGCAGCTTCGACGCCGACGTCCTCGCCGACCCGTTCCCGACCGGCGCGCGCCCTGCTCCGACCGAGGGCGCGCAGAACATCCTGCTCATCGGATCGGACTCCCGCCAGGGCGCCGACCCCGACGGCGACCGCGCTGCCGGTGGTCGCTCGGACACCCTGATGCTCGCCCACGTCCCGGCCGACAAGCGGGCCGTGTACCTCATGTCGATCATGCGCGACTCGTGGGTCGAGGTCCCCGGCCACGGCACCGCGAAGATCAACGCGGCGTACTCCTGGGGCGGGGTCCCGCTGACGGTCCAGACGGTCGAACGCCTGCTCGACGTGCGCATCGACCACGTCGCCGAGATCGACTTCGCCGGCTTCTCGGGCATGACCGACGCGCTCGGCGGGGTGACGGTGCAGTCACGGACGGCGTTCTCGGCCCGCGGGCACGAGTTCACCGCCGGCGCGAACCACCTCGACGGCGACGCGGCCCTGGCGTTCGTCCGCGAGCGGTACGCCTTCGCCGACGCCGACCACACCCGCGTCCGGAACCAGCAGGCGTTCATGCGCGGGATCGTCGACGGACTCCTCTCGCGCGACACCCTCACGAACCCCGGGCGCGTGCAGGACTTCGTCCGGGCGACGAGCGAGTACCTGTCGGTGGACGCCGGCCTCACCGTCGGCACGATGGTCGACCTCGGCTGGTCCCTGCGTGACGTCCGGCCGTCGGACCTGCGGACGTTCACGATGCCGACCGCGGGCGGCGGGACCTCGGCGGACGGACAGTCCTACGTCGCGGTGAACACCATCGCCGTGCAGTCGCTGTCCCAGGCGCTCCGGTCGAACGACGTCGCCGGGTGGCTGGCCGACAACCCGCAGTAGCCGGACGCAGCACGACGCCCGGTGACCACACGGTCACCGGGCGTCCTGTCGATCGGAGGAACGATCAGGCGGGGAGCTGGAGCTCCTGGCCGGCGTAGATCAGGTTCGCGTCGTCGATGGTCGACGTGTTCGCGGCCCAGAGCTTGTTCCAGCCGCCGTCGATGTGCAGCTTCGTCGCGATGCTGTCGAGGGTCTCGCCCGACACGACCGTGTAGGTCTTGCCGCTCGTCTTGACGGCCGCGGGCTTGCTCGGGGCAGCCGGAGCCGCCTCGGTCGCGGGGGCAGGGGTCGACGGCGCGGCCTGCTGCGGGGCGGCCTGCTGCACCGGCGCCTGCTGCTGCGGGGCAGCCTGCTGGGTCGGGGCGGCGGGAGCCGGAGCCGGAGCGGCGGCCTGCGGGGCGGCGCCGGTCGTGCCGCTCAGCCCGAGCTGGGCGGAGCAGGCCGGCCATGCGCCCCAGCCCTGCGAGGCGAGGACACGCTCGGCGACGGCGATCTGGGTCGCACGGCTCGCGGAGGCCGGGTTGCCCGTGCCGCCGTTCGCCTGCCAGGTGCCGAGGTTGAACTGGAGGCCGCCGTAGTAGCCGTTGCCGGTGTTGATCGCCCAGTTGCCGCCGGACTCGCACTGCGCGAGGGCGTCCCAGGTCGAGCCGGATGCTGCGTTCGCGGGCGCCGCCGCGAGGCCGACACCCGTCGCGGCGATGCCTGCGAAGGCGAGGCCACCGACGATGGTGCGGGTACGAGAAAGCTTCTTCATGGTTGATTGCTCCACCGGGACCACGGATCGAGAGCCGATCGCCACTGCCCGTCCCGACCGATCGCGGTCGTGTCGTGGGGTGCGCCACCGGGGGCAGTGGTCTCGTGCCGGTGGCGCCTCGGTCGGCCACCATAGGAAACTCTTCACCGTTATCAAACCGAGACAAACGGTTCTACCCATTGGTGCTATGTCTCGCGATACAGAACCTGTACGCGTGGATCCCCATGGGCATGGTCATCGCGGCGGACCCGGGTACGCCACCTTGGCAATTCCCTGGCAATGACGGCCAGGAGGCACGTGGCGGCGCCGACCCGCGCCTCCCGTCCGCCGGTCGGTCACCCTCGGGACAGCAGCGTCACCGCTTCCAGGTGGCCCGTCTGCGGGAACATGTCGAGCACCCGCGCGCGCCGCAGGCGCAGCGACGGCATCCGCACGAGGTCCTTCGCCAGGGTCACCGGGTTGCAGCTCGAGTAGACGACGTGCCGGACGTCCGACTCCTCGAGCCAGGTCGACAGCGTCTCGCCGATCCCGCGCCGCGGCGGGTTGACCACGACGAGCTCGGGGACGGCGTCGGGACGGGCACGGAGCGCGTGCTCGGTCGCGTCGTCCGCGGCGAAGCGGACGCCCTCGAGGCCGGCCTCGCGCACCGACTGCGCCGCCGACCGGACGGCCTCGCGGCTGGTCTCGATGCCCGTCACCGCGCGACCGGGGCGGGCGGCGTGCAGGGCGAAGCCGCCGACGCCGCAGTAGAGGTCCCACATCGACGCCGGCGCCACCTCGTCGATCCACGCCGAGGCCTGGGCGTACAGCTCGGTGGCCACGTGCGTGTTCGTCTGGAAGAAGCTCTGCGGGCGGAGGTGCATCGTGACGTCACCGAGTCGCATCGAGAGCGTCTCCCGCTCGGTGAGCACGATCTCCCGCTCCCCCTCGGTGACGGCCTTGTGCTCCGGGAGCAGGTTCACGGTGACGACGACGGCGTTCGGCAGCACCCGGTGGAGCGCGGCAAGGTGCTGCCGGAGGCGCGCCAGCTGTCCCTCGGAGCGCAGGACGAACCGCACCATGAGCTCCCCGTCCGGCGACTCCGTCACGAGCACGAACTTCAGCTCGCCCCGACGGCTGGCGACGTCGTACGGGATGAGCCCGGCGTCCGCGATGAACCCGGCGAGGATCGGGAGCGCGTGCTGGATCCCGGGCGTGCAGATGCCACAGTGCCGCAGGTCCACCCCGCGCTGCCGGTGGTCGAGGATGCCGACCGTCGGGTGCTGGACGGTCCCGCCGACCACCATCTTCGCCTTGTTGCGGTACGCGGACTCGGGGCTGGTGATCGCGGGCAGCCACTCGACCGAACCCGGACCCCCGGCGGCCTCGACCGCGTCGTGCAGGAGTTCGCGCGTGCGGAGTTCCTTGTCGAGGACCTGCTCGGCGTACGGCTGCCCCATGAGCGTGCACGAGCGGCACACCCCGCGGTCGAAGTAGTCGCACTGCATGGCCGAGTCAGGATACGGCAGCGGCCGCCTTCCGGACGGTGACGCCGCGGGTCTGCTGCTCGAGGGCGTGCTCGTACGCGCCACAGACGCCCGACCACGTGTACGCCGAGCGGGCCCGGTCACGCACGCTGCCCCGGAGCAGCTCCTGCTCGACGGGGTCGGCGAGCAGGTCGAGGACGGCATCGGCGATCGCGCCGGGGTCGGGCTGGACGAACCGGACGCCGGTGCCGGCGAGGACCTCGCGGTTGTACACGGTGTCGCGGGCCACGGTGGGCGCCCCGCAGTGCATCGCCTGCACGAGGGCCGGGTTGGTGCCGCCGACGCTGTGCCCGTGGAAGTACGCGCCGGCGTGCTGCCAGAGTGCGAAGAGCCGGTCGTCGTCGGACACGTGGCCGAGCCAGGTCACGTCCGGGCTCCGGTCGGCGAGGTCCTGCGCGGCGGTGTCGAGCTCCCCGCCGTAGCCCGTCGACCCGACGATGACGACCGGGTGGCGCTCGGCGATGCGCTCCGCGGCGACGAGGAACTCGGCCACCGTGTTCTCCGGCACGAACCGCGCCACCACGAGGGCGAACGGTCGCCCGGCGAGGTGCGCGTCGTCGGGGTGCAGCGGCAGGACGTCGGACTCCGTGCCGCCGTAGGGGATCATCACGCCGGAGCGGCCGAACTCGCGACGCCAGTAGTCGCCGATCGCGTCGGCGTCGAAGACGAGCCGGTCGGCGAACCGTGCGGTGGCCCGGGCGCCGGTCTTGAACACCGCCTTGGCGAGTCGCCCCCACTTCGCGCGCTCCCACTCGATCCCGTCGACGTTGACCACGGTGGGGATGCCGGCGAGCCGCAGGAGCGGGAGCCAGTACCCGTTCGCGCAGTTCATCACGAGCGCGACGTCCGGCCGTCGTCGGATCGTGTCGAACACGGCGGTCAGGCCGTACGTGAGGGTCGAGAGCGACCGCGACTCGAGGCCACGGGTCGTGCGCCGGGTCACCCGGTGGTCGAGCGACGGATCGTCCACCCGTTCCTGTCCGGGACGGCCGTAGACCGTGACGTCCCAGCCGGCGTCGGCCAGGTGCGGTGCGATGTGCCGCACGGCCGTCTCGAACCCGCCGTAGTAGGACGGGTACCCGCGCGTCCCGATGATCGCCGCACGCTTGGACATACCCGCTCCCTCGTTCACCTGATGACTGCAATGATATTCTACATTGCAGTTCCAGGTGACGGAAGAGCGGATTACTCGGCGGCGGCGTCCCGGGTCGTGGTCGCGATCCGGTAGATCGACGTCGTCGCGGCGAGGAACAGCGTCGTGCCGTCGTCGCCGCCGAAGCACAGGTTCGCGGTGACCTCGGGGACCGCGATCTCGCCGAGCCGGGTGCCGTCCGGGTCGAACACGACCACGCCCCGGTGCGACGAGGACCACACGTTGCCGTGCGCGTCGACGCGGATGCCGTCCGGGGCACCCTCGCCGGGCTCCAACCGCGCGAACACGCGACCGTTCTTGAGCAGGTCGCCCCGGTCGCCGCGTCGGTCGTACGCCCGGATGACCGGGTCGTCGCCGGACGAGCTCGCGACGTAGAGCACCTGCTCGGTCGGGTCGAACGCCAACCCGTTCGG
The DNA here is from genome assembly GCF_044745045.1 of Curtobacterium sp. NPDC087082. Lineage (NCBI taxonomy): Bacteria > Bacillati > Actinomycetota > Actinomycetes > Micrococcales > Microbacteriaceae > Curtobacterium > Curtobacterium sp. NPDC087082. Next base: position 412,716 of record NZ_JBIUZN010000001.1, read on the forward strand.
TTCGTCGAGGTCGGTGGCGACCGGCCGCAGGTCCGCACCGTCCGGGCCGCAGCGGAACACCCAGTGGTCGCCGTACTCCCGCTCGCCCGGGTGCCCCTCGCGCGGCTGGGTGATGCCGTACGCCGGGTCGGTGAACCACACGCTGCCGTCCCGCGCGACGACGACGTCGTTCGGGGAGTTCAGCCGGACGCCGTCCCACGCGTCCACGATCGGCGTGACGACCCCGTCCCGGTCGCGCTCGACCCGTCGGTTCCCGTGCGAGCACTGCACGACGCTGCCGTCGCGGTCGAGGGTGCGGCCGTTCGTGAACTCGACCCCCTCCGCGTACACCGACGTCTCGCCGGAGTCGGCGTGCCACTGCAGGATCCGGTCGCCCGGGATGTCCGACCACCGCAGGGTCCGGCTCGCGGGGATCCAGCACGGCCCCTCGGCCCAGGTGCTGCCCGTCGCGATTCGCTCGACGGCGCCGGGGTCGGGGACGAGATCGGTGAACGACATGTGCTCTCCTTCGAACACGATCCGCGGTGCGGCGCGGTCGGAGTTCGGCCGCGGATCGACCCTACCCGTCGGCCTCGGGTGCACCGGCTGCCGACGAGGTGCCCACGACGGGCTCGTGCAACCACGCGTCGGCCACAAGTCGTCCGTCACGGTCCGGGAGGGCGGCGCGGACCTCGTCACGATCGAGCGGGTTCCGCAGCGCCCGGACGAGCGCCGAAGCGAGCCGCTCCGGGAGCCCGGACGGGTCGACGTCGACGACCTCGTGCCCGTGTGCGACGAGCCAGGGCGCCAGACCGGTCTGGTCCGTCGTGACCACCGTCAGCCCGGCGGCGAGCGCCTCCTTGATCGGGAGGCCAATCTGCTCGATCCACCGACCGTCGGGCACGGACGGGGCCACCAGCACGGAACTCGACGCGAGCAGCGCGCCGGCCTCGCCGTGGGGCAACCGTCCGAGCACCGTCCGGCTGTCCGGACGGCGCGCTGCCCACGCCTCGAGCTCGGCTTGCAGCGGCCCGGGGCCGACGATCGAGAGCCGCGCGTCCGGGAGCGCCTCCTCGACGGCAGCCCACGCCATCGTCAGCCCGCGCAGCCCCTTGCGTTCCTCGAGCACCCCGAGGAACACGCACGAGAGCGGCTCGGCGGACACCGACGTGTCGTTCGCCCGCGGGAGTTCGAGCGTCGTGCGCTGGTCGACCCCCGACAGGAACGGCAGTCGTGCGTACGCGACCCGGGCGGCGTCGCTCGCGAAGCAGATGCGGTCCAGGGTGAGGCGCGCGACACCGCCGATGAGGAGTGCGACGGCCCGGACGGCCCACCCGGGGACCCGACGCCGCCCGCCGACCAGGGTCGCGAGGGCGTTGTTCTCCATCGCGTAGGTGACGACGCGGTGCCGGCGGCGCCGGAGCACGCCCGCCGCCTTGAAGCCGAGCACGAGCCCGAGGTGCTTCGGCCAGAAGCGCATCCAGTACGGCTCGGGGACCTCGAGCGTGGTGGCGGCGGTGCGCAGGAACCGCCGCAGCGCACCCGGCATCGTGACGCGTCGGATGCCCGCGACGAGCGGCGTGCCCGCGAGGTCGTAGTTCGTGTCGAGGTAGAGCAGCTCGGCAGGGGTCCCGAGTCGGTGTCGCTCGATGTGCGCGGCCCGGAGTTCCGGGACGATCCGCATGCTCGTGATCGCCGTCGTCCGTGCGCGGTTCCGGTGCTCGTTCATCCTGGCCTCTCGATCGGGTTCGAAGACATACTAATTGATATGTGATACATTGACAATGATCGAAGGGGCCGACATGAACGACGAGAACACCACGACCGACCTCGGGGCGGGCAGGGGCGAGCGGTGATCGACCTGCTCTTCTGCGACCCGATCCCGGTCGTCCAGCACCACTACGAACGCGAGCTGCAGGACGTCTTCGCGAGCGCGGGCGGTTCCGCGACCCTCGCACCCTGGTCCCGTCCGGTCGAGGGCATGCCCGGCGCGCTCGGCAAGGCCCGCATGCTCGCCAACGCGGTGCACAACATCCGACAGCAGCGGGCCGAACGCCGACCGGTCATGCAGTCCTGGCCCAGCCTCGGGCTCCTCGAAGCCCGGCTGTGGTCGTCCCCGCACGGCCCCCGCTACGTGATGCTCCACGACCCCTCGCCCCTGCGGAAGCAGTACGGCCACTCCGAACGGTCGCAGCGCTGGGCCGCGGCGGCACCGGAAGCGCACCGCCCCACGGTCCTCGTGTCCAACCCGCACGCGTTCCGGATCGCACGGCGGGCACTGCCCCACCACCGGATCGAACACGTCCTGCACCCGATCCTCGCCACCGGGCGCCGGGTCCCGAAGACCGCGCGCCCCTCGATCCTCGTCGCCGGGCAGTTCAAGCCGGTGCGCAACCTCGACCTGCTCGCGGCGCTCGGCCCCCGGCTCCGTGCCCGCGGCTGGGACACCACGATCGTCGGTCGCGGGTGGCCCGACGTCCCCGGATGGACCGTCCAGAACCGCTTCGTCGAGGAACACGAGCTCGACGACCTGCTCGGCAGCGCATGGGTGCACCTGCTGACGTACCGGCAGTACTTCCAGTCCGGGGTGACCGTCCGCGCGCTCGAGATGGGCACGCCGACGGTCGGCGAGGACACCGACTTCCTCAAGGACCTGTTCGGCGCGGACCACTCCGGGCTCGTGGCGGCCGGCGGCGACGCAGCGGCGTACGAGCGAGCGATCGACGCGGCGATCGAGGGTGAGGGTCCGAGCCTCGAGTCGCTGCAGGCCGACTACTTCGTCCGCAGCCGCGAGAGCTGGCGGGTCGTCCGCTGACCCTCAGGTGCGGTCGAGGATCGAACGCATCGCGTCGGCCGCCGCGTCCGCGTCCCCGGCCGCGATCGCCCGCACCACCGTCCCGTGCAGTGCGACGTCCGTCGCGTCCGGCCGGATGCCCGCCCGGTCGTCGAGTGCGCGCGCGACCACGCGGTGCAGCCGTCCGTACATCGCGTTCCCGGACAGCTCCAGCACCAGTCGGTGGACCTCGCGGTCTGCCTGGAGGAACGTGGCCGCGTCGTCCGGACCCGTGGCGGCGGCGAGGCGGTCGGCGGCGGCGAGCAGCGCCTCCAGGTCGGCACGGTGCGACGCGTCGGACGCGCGCCCGGCGGCGGCCGCAGCGGCCACCGGCTCGACCGCGCGGCGCAGCGCGCGCAACTCCGCGAGGACGACCCCACGCTCCGGACCGGCGAGCCGCCAGCTGATGACGCGCGGGTCGAGGACGTCCCATTCCGACGCGGGCAGGACTCGGAGCCCGACGCGACGACCGGCGCTGAGGAGGCCGAGGCCGACGAGGACGCGGACGGCCTCGCGGACGATGCTGCGGCTCGAGCCCGTGCGGGTGACGAACCCGTCGATGCTGTCTCGGTGCCCGGTCGGCAGCGATCCGTCGACGACTGCGGCGCCGAGCCCGTCGAGCACCCGGTCGAAGATCACCGCTGGGAGACCGGGCTGACCACGAGCTCGTCGACGCGCATGTGCGACGGGGCCTCGAGCACGAACGAGACCGAGCGGGCGATGTCCTCCGGCTGGAGCATGACCGCGCGTGCGGCCGCGTCCGGCACCGAGGGGCGCTGGTCGAGGAAGTCGGTGGCGACGTCACCCGGGCACAGGTGGGTCGCTCGGACGCCGTGCCCGGCCTCCTGCTGGTTGAGCGTCCGGACGACGGAGCCGAGCGCGGTCTTCGACGCCGAGTAGGCGACCCCGGCCCCGGGTTGGAACGACCAGCCCGCGTACGAGGACACGACCACGACGATCCCGCCGGACTCGCGCAGCGCGGGCAGCGCCGCGTCGACGACCGTGACGACGGCGGTGAGGTTGGTGTCGACGATGGCGCGGAAGTCCGACAGCGACTGGTCGTCCCACCGACGCTGGGGGCTGTTGAGCCCGGCGGCGAGGACCAGTCCGTCGAGCCGCCCGTACTGCGCGAGCAGGGTGTCGCGGGCAGCGGCGACGGCCTCCGGGTCGTTCGCGTCGAGGGGCAGCACGTCCACCGTCCCGCCGTCGTCGCGGATCGCGGTCGCGACCGCGGCGAGCCGGTCCGCCCGGCGTCCGCTGAGCACCACCGTCCAGCCGTCGCGGGCGGCCGCACGAGCGCTCGCCGCTCCCATGCCGCTGCCGCCGCCGGTGATCCAGAGCACGCGTGCGTCGTTCATGGGGGAATAGTATGCCTATTGCTGCGACCGGACCACGGCCGCACCGACGACGGGAGCGACGATGCACCTCGACCTGACCGACCGCGTGGTCGTCGTGACCGGAGCCGCGCGCGGCATCGGTGCCACGATCGCCGCGCGGTTCCACGCGGAGGGGTGCCGGGTCGTCGCGCTCGACCTGGCGTTCGACGAACCCGCTGCCGCGGACGCGCCCGCCGCCGGGGACAGGGCCGCCGCCGGGGACGAGGCCGCCGCCGGCGCCGCGCTGCCGGTCGACCGGGTGCGCTGCAACGTCGCCGACCCCGAGTCCGTCCGCGCCGCCGTGGACGAGGTCGTCGCCCGGCACGGCACGATCGACGTGCTCGTGAACAACGCCGGCATCAACGTCGAGGGAGTCGTCGCCGACCTGCGGTGGGACGACTGGCGCCGCTGCATGGACGTGAACCTCGGCGGGACCTTCCTGATGAGCCAGGCCGTGGCACCCGTGATGCAGGCCGCCGGGCGCGGACGGATCATCAACGCGGCGTCGTTCGCGGCGATCGTGCCGAGTGTCGGGAGCGCTGCCTACGCGGCGTCGAAGTCGGCCGTCGTGGCGTTCACCCGCGTACTCGCGTCGGAGCTCGGCCCGTGGGACATCACCGTGAACGCGTACGCCCCGGGGATGGTGCCGACGGCGATGAACGGCTTCGCGACGATGCCCGCCGAGGCCCAGGACCGCCTGCTCGACACCCTGTCGCTCCGTCGGTGGGAGACGGCCGACGACGTGGCCGACCTGCTCGTGTTCGTGGCGAGCGATGCTGCCGGGTACGTCACGGGGACGCTGCTGGACGTGTCCGGCGGCAAGTTGGCGACCCAGATCCCGGCGCGGGCGCACGGGCGCTGAGGACGCTGTCCCACGGCCCGTTCGTCCGTCAGCGCTCGCGGAACCAGGCGTCGGCCGCGCGCAGGTCGTCCGGGACCCCGATGTCGAAGAAGGTCGCACCCCCGACGACGAAGGGCGGCCGGAGTTCCGGGATCCTGACCTCCATCACGTCGCGCTCGAACGAGACGAACGGGTCGGTCGGGAACGCCTCGACGAACTGCTTGCGCATGCCGTAGACACCCGCGTTGATCCGCCCCCGCCCCGTCGATCCCTTCTCGCGGAGCGCCACGACGCGCGCGCCGTCCGTGTCGACCCCACCGAACCGTCCGACGTCGGGGACGGTGGCGAGGGTCATCGCGAAGTCGGCGCCGTCGAGCGCGGCGAGGAGCGTCGGGAGTTCGGCGGCGCCGTACGTGTCGCCGTTCATCACGACGAAGCGATCACGGAGCAGGGGGAGGGCGTCCCGGACCGCTCCGCCTGTCCCACGCGGGCTGGTCTCCGTCGAGTACCGGACGGGGACGCCGTCGAACGCGGAGCCGAAGTGGTCACGGATGACGGCCGCGTGGTGCCCGACGAGCAGGACGAACTCGGTCGCCCCCGCTCGCGCGCAGTCCTCGAGCAGCCACTCGAGGAACGGCCGACCGGCAACGGGGGCCATCGGCTTGGGCGTTCCGTCCGGGACCGCACCGCGGAGTCGGGTGCCGAGCCCACCGGCGAGGACGACGACCTGCATCACCGCACCGCCTTCGCGACCGACCACGACTCGACGCCGTGGTGGGTCACGTGGGCGCCGGTGACGATCCCGCCGCACTCGGACTCGAGCGCCCGCGTCACCTCGAGCCGCCGCTCCGGGTCGACGACGAGCATCATGAAGCCCCCGCCACCGGCGCCGGAGACCTTGCCGGCGATCATCCCGTGTCGGCCCGCGACCTCGTGCGCGCGCTCGATCGCTGCGTTGCTGATGCTCGACGCGGTGCGCTTCTTCGCCGACCATCCCTCGTGCAGGCCGATCGCGAAGTCCGGCACGTCGCCGACGAGGAGCGCGTTCTTCATCCGCTCGGCCTCGGCCCGGACGGCGTGCGTCGCGGCCAGGGCGTCCTCGCGACCCGCGACGACGTTGCGCTGCTGCTGCTCGATGACCACGGCCGAGTCACGCGACACCCCGCCGAAGTAGAGCAGCAGGGATGCCTCGAGCTCCGCCTGCACCTCGCGCCGGATGCGGAGGGGGTTCACCACCACGCGCTCGCGGTCCGACTCCATGTAGTTGAAGCCGCCGAACACCGCGCTGTACTGGTCCTGCCAGCCGCCGGCGAGCCCGAGGTCGACGCGCTCGATCTCCCACGCGGTGCGGGCGAGCTCGTACTGCCCGAGGCTCGCGCCGAGGAACTCCGCCATCGCCTGCACCATCGCGACGACGAGCGCCGAGGACGAACCGAGCCCGGACCCCGGAGGTGCATCGACCTCGGTGGCGAGCCGGAGCGCGACGTCGCGACCGCCGTTGTGGTCACGGATCATGCGTCGGTACACCGCGACGTGGAGGGCGAAGTCGGGGAGCAGCGCGTCGAGGTCCGCGTGCGCGGCACGGCCGGTGCACTGCCGATCCGGCGAGTGGAACTCGACGCCGGACGGTGCGACGGAGACCGTCGCGTAGGCGTAGCGGTCGATGGTGACGCTGAGGACGCGGCCGCCGAACTGCTCGGAGTAGGGCGAGACGTCGGTCCCGCCACCCCCGAGGCCGAGGCGGAGGGGTGCGCGACTGCGGATGGTGTGCATGGCTGATCTCCGTTCGGGCGGGTGTCGGCGATCGACGCGGCGAACGCGGCGAGAGAGGGGAAGGACTGGGCTGCGGCGGGGTCCTCGTCCCCGATGCGGACGGTCCGGCACCCACCGGTGTGGCAGGCGAGGGCTCGTCCCATCGCGATGTCGGAGTCGGAGTCCCCGACCATGACCGAGCGGCTGGGATCCACCTCGGGGTGGTCGGCGAGCCAGCCGAGCGGCATCCCGGGGAGCGGCTTGCGGCACCGGCAGGTACCGGCGAGGTGCGGGCAGACGAGGACGTCGTCGATGCGTCCACCGGCGGCGGCGACCCGAGCGGTCATCTCGGCGTGCACCTCGTCGACGGCACGGGCCGACATGATCCCGCGCCCGACGCCCTGTTGGTTCGTCACGATGACGATCCGAGGCGCCCAGGAGGCGAGGGACACGAGCGCGTCGAGCGCCCCCGGGAGGAACTCGAACTCCTCGATGCTCCGGACGTAGTCACCGACGATCCGCCGGTTGACCACGCCGTCACGGTCGAGGAAGAGCGGCCACATCGGCGGACTCGAAGGCGCAGGAGCGCTCGGCGGGGAGCTTGTACTCGTCGGCGAAGAGCACGTGCTCGACGCGCTCCGAGATCGCGTGGACGAAGACGATGTGCGACTCCTGGATCCGGCCGGTCTCGTTCGACGGGATGCGGAGCGCGATGTCGGCCAGGGCTGCGAGTGCGCCGCCACCGGCACCGGTCATGGCGACGACCGAGACCCCGTTGACCCGTGCGGCCTCGGCTGCGCGGACGATGCTCGCGGAGTCGCCCGAAGTGCTGATGGCCACCAGCAGGTCGCCCCGACGGGCGGAGCCGGTCAGCGCCCGGGCGAAGACGCTCTCGTAGTCGTAGTCGTTGGCGACCGCGGTCATGTGCGAGGCGTTGCCGTGCAGTGCCTCGGCCGCGAGGGGCGGTCGGTCGAAGATGAAGTGACCGCTCAGTTCGGCCGCGAAGTGCTGCGCGTCGGCGGCGCTGCCACCGTTGCCGCAGAAGTACACGCGACCGCCGTCGCGGTAGGTGGCGACCATCGCAGCGGCGACGTCGTCGGCGGCGGCGAGGAGCGCGTGGTCGTCGAGGACCCGCTCCTTGACCGCGATCGTGTCGCGGAAGATCCGTTCCATGGTGCGCATCGACTCACCTCTCGTTCTCGGACCCGGTCGGGCACGAGTTCCAGGGTAGCAATGCAACATTTCATATGCAAATATTTTTGATACGTGATCAGGTCAGCGCAGCATCCGCTCGAGCAACACCCGCAGCTCCTCCCGCTCCCCCACGGACAACCGGGTGGTCAAGGGCACCAGCGACTCCCGGATCGCCGCCTCGAGCGATCGGGCGACGTCGAGCCCGGCATCGGTGATGACGACGTCCACCGCCCGGGCGTCCTCGGCGTTCGGCACCCGCCCGAGCAGCCCCTTGGCCGACGCGCGCGCCACCAGCCCGGTCATCGTCGACTTCTCGAGGCCGAGGTACTGCGCCAGGTCTCCGATCCGCATCCGCCGGTCACGCAGGATCGCGAGCACCCGCAGCTGCGTGAGCGACAGCCCGGCGTCCGCCGCGATGCCGGTCAGGGCACCCATCGTCCGGAACGCGCTCTCGCCGAGGGCGTCGACGAGCCGCTCGTCCTCCGTCATCTCCTGCATACCGTCAGCCTACTTGACTCACTTCGTGTTACGAACTACTTTGTTCGTAACACGAACCTTTCAGGAGGCAGTCATGCACGCAGCCGTCGTCACCGAGTTCGGCCGGACCCCGGTCTGGCAGGAGTTCACCGACCCCGTCCCCACCGCCGACGAGGTGGTCGTCGACGTCGTCGCCGCCGGACTCCACCCACGGGTGCGGTCCCAGGCCGACGGCTCGCACTACACCAGCGAGGGGGCGCTCCCCCTCGTCCCCGGCGTCGACGCGGTCGGGCGGTTCCCCGACGGGACGCTCCGCTACTTCGCCGTCGCGAGCGACACCCGTGGCACGATGGCCGAACGGGTCGCCGTGGACCCGCGGGCGAGCGTCGTCCTGCCCGAGGGTGCCGACCCGGTCGCGGTCGCCGCCGGCGCGAACCCCGTGATGTCCTCGTGGGTCGCGCTCCGACGCCGCATCGACTTCGCGCCCGGCAGCCGTGTCCTCGTACTCGGCGCGACGGGCGCCTCCGGCTCCGCGGCGGTGCAGGTCGCGAAGCACCTCGGCGCCGAGCACGTCGTCGCGAGCGGACGGGACGTGACCCGACTCGGAGCGCTGCCGGCACTCGGCGCGGACGTCGTGGTCCCGCTCGACGACGTCGACGCCGTCGGTGCGGCAGCCGCGGACGTCGACGTCGTGATCGACTACGTGTGGGGCCAGCCCGCCGCGGACGTCATGCGCGCACTCGTCACGGCGCGACAGGAGCGCGGACGCCGGCTCGACTGGGTTGCGATCGGCTCCACGGCGGGCCAGGAGGCGCGGATCCCCTCCGCAGCGCTCCGTGCGTCCGGCCTGACCATCGTCGGGAGCGGCCAGGGTTCCGTCGGTCGGGCGGCGTTCGTCGCGGAGCTCCCGGGGATCGTGGCGGCGATCGCCGACGGGACCATCCGGGTGGACGCGACGGCGGTGCGCATGGCGGAGGTCGAGGCGGCCTGGGCCGGACAGGTCGGTGGGTCGACGGGCAGAGTGGTGCTGGAAGCCTGATCATCGATCGGCCTCCCTGTCCGCCCACTCAGGAACTCCACATCCCCTTCTCCGTAGGCTGTGAGGGCCCAGTGAGCCGGACTGCAGCCCGACCCCGAGGAGGTGCCCGATGGTCATCGTCCTCGTCGCGTTCGCGATCGTCGCCCTGATCGTCCCCGCCCTGACCCCCGTCCTCGGCCGCCGCGTCTTCTACGTGGCGGCCCTCGCACCGGCAGCAGCCGCGGTCCTGACCGTCGCGCAGACCGGTCCGGCGTTGCACGGCGCGGTCACGGAGCGGTTCGAGTGGGTGCCGCAGCTCGACCTCGCGATCGCCCTGCGGATGGACGCCCTCTCGTGGGTCCTCGCCCTCGTGGTGAGCGTGGTCGGTGCCCTCGTGCTCGTGTACTGCGCCACGTACTTCGGGCCGGACGAACCCGGACTCGGTCGGTTCGCCGGGGTCCTCACCGCCTTCGCCGGGTCGATGTACGGGCTCGTGGTCGCCGACGACGTCATCGTGCTGTTCGTCCTCTGGGAAGCGACGACGGTCTTCTCCTACCTGCTGATCGGCCACGACTCGGTGAAGCGTGCGAGTCGCGCGGCGGCGATGCAGGCGCTCGTGGTCACCACCGCCGGTGGTCTGGCGATGCTCGCCGGTCTCGTGGTGCTGTCGGTGACCGCCGGGACGACGTCGCTCTCCGGGATCGTCCAGGACCCTCCGTCGGGGACGATCGTCTCGGTGTCCGTCGTGCTCGTCCTGCTCGGCGCGCTGACGAAGTCCGCCATCGTGCCGTTCCACTTCTGGCTCCCCGCCGCGATGGCCGCCCCGACCCCGGTCAGCGCGTACCTGCACGCCGCGGCGATGGTCAAGGCCGGCATCTACCTCGTCGCCCGGCTCGCCCCCGCGTTCGCGCTCCTCGGCGGGTGGCGCGAGACCATCACCGTGCTCGGGGTGCTCGGCATGCTCATCGGTGGGTACCGTGCGCTCCGGCAGACCGACATCAAGCTCCTGCTCGCCTACGGCACGGTCGCCCAGCTCGGGTTCCTCGTGCTCGCGGCCGGGTGGGGTGCGCCCGAGGTCGCCCTCGGCGGGGTGGCGCTGCTGGTGGCCCACGCGGCGTTCAAGTCGACCCTGTTCCTCGTCGTCGGGGCGATCGACCACGTCACGGGCACCCGCGACCTCGCGCGCCTGAGCGGCCTCGGACGCCGGATGCCCTGGCTCACCGTCGTGGCCGTCCTCGCGCTGCTGTCGATGGCGGGCATCCCGCCGACGATCGGCTTCGTCGCGAAGGAGGCCGTGCTCACCGGCTTCATCGACTCGCTGCACGGCCCCGACGCCGGGTGGGCGTGGTTCGCGCTCGTCGGCGTGACGATCGGCTCGGTGCTCACCGTGGCCTACTCGCTGCGGTTCCTGTGGGGCGCCTTCGCCCGGAAGCCCGGCGTGCCCGACACCGAACCGCACGGCCTGCACGGCCTCGGCGTCGTCCCGTCGGTCCTCGCGCTCACGGGTCTCGCGCTCGGCCTCGCGACGCCCCTCGTGGCGCACGGCATCGAGCCCGCCGCGCACGCCGCCGCCCTCCCCGGCGAGGTCCCGCACCTCGCGCTCTGGCACGGTCTCGAGCCGGCGCTCGGCCTCTCCGCGGTGACGCTCGTCGGCGGTCTCGCCCTGTTCGCCCTGCGCCGCCCGGTCGAGGCGCTCCAGCACCGCCTCGCGGGTTCCCCCAGCGCGTCGAGCATCTACCGGCACCTCATGCGCGGGCTCGACCGGGTGGCCACGGGCCTCACCGCCGGGGTCCAGCGCGGTTCGCTCCCCTACTACCTGACCGTCATCCTGTCGGTGTTCGTCGCCGGGGCGCTCGTCAACCTGGTCATCGGCGGACCGTGGGCGTTCCACGTCCGGTTCGCCGACTCGTGGGGGCAGATCCCCGTCGTCCTCGTCATGTCGATCGCCGCGATCGCCGTCCTCACCGCCAAGACCCGGTTCGCCGCAGCGGTGCTGGTCGGCGTGACCGGGTACGGCATGTCCGTCCTGTTCGTGCTGCACGGGGCGGTCGACCTCGCCCTGACCCAGCTCGTGGTCGAGACGGTGACGCTCATCGCGTTCGTGCTCGTGCTGCGCCGGCTCCCCCCGCGGATCGCCACCGCGAACCCGTCCCGCTTCCGGGTCGTGCGGGCGCTCTTCGCGGGCCTCGCCGGGCTGACCCTCGCGATCGTGGTCGTCGTCGCCGCGTCGGCACGGACGGCCGAGCCGCTCTGGCCGGACCTGCCGGCGTTGACGAGCTCGTTCGGGCACGGCCTGAACGTCGTGAACGTGGCACTCGTCGACCTCCGGGGCTGGGACACCCTCGGCGAGCTGACCGTCGTGGTCGCCGCCGCGACGGGCGTCGCGAGCCTGATCTTCGTGAACTCCCGCGAGGACACGCTCCCCCGCCTCCGCGACCTGCCGGCCCGGCTGACCGCCGACCGCGACGAGCGCACGGACGGCGAGCCCCGCGCCTGGCTGCCGACGAGCGCCGCGATCCCGACCGGCCGTTCGGCGCTGCTCGACGTCGTCGTCCGCCTGCTGTTCCACGGCCTGATCGTCCTGTCGGTCTACCTGCTCTTCGCCGGGCACAACGCGGCGGGCGGCGGGTTCGCCGGTGGTCTCGTCGCGGGCATCGCCCTCGCGGCCCGGTACCTCGCGGGTGGCCCGGCCGAGCTCGGCGCCGCGGCCCCGGTCAGGGCCGGACGCCTGCTCGGGCTCGGCGTCGCCACGGCCGCGATCACCGCCCTCGTGCCGATGTTCTTCGGCAGGGAAGCCCTGTACTCCGAGTTCTTCGAGGCCACCGTCCCGGTGCTCGGCCACGTCGAGTTCGTCACCGCCACGTTCTTCGACATCGGCGTGTACCTCGTGGTCGTCGGCCTCGTGCTCGACGTCCTCCGCAGCCTCGGCGCCGAGGTCGACCGGCAGCGGCTCGAGGACGCCTCGACGCCCGTGCAGGACATGACCGAAGCCCCCACCCCGGAAGGGAGCGCCACGTGACCGTCACCCTCGTGCTCGTCATCGCGATGGCGGTGCTGTTCTCCTGCGGGGTCTACCTGCTCCTCGAACGCTCGCTGACCCGGATGCTGCTCGGCTTCCTCCTGCTCGGCAACGCCCTCAACCTGCTGCTCCTCGTGATGTCCGGTGCTGCCGGCAACCCGCCGATCGGCAAGAGCTCCGAGGGCATCACGGACCCGCTCCCCCAGGCGTTCGCCCTGACCGCGATCGTCATCACCTTCGCCGTGAGCGCGTTCCTGTTGGCCCTCATCCACCGCTCGTGGAAGCTCTCCCGCGCCGACGAGGTCGAGGTCGACGAGGCCGACGTCGCGATCGGTCGGGAACGCGACGAACCCGCGGACGAAGACCCCGAGACCACCACCGACGCAGAACAGGAGGCGACCCGATGACCTGGCTCGTCCCGCTCCTCGTCCTCGTCCCGCTGCTCGGCGCCGCGGTCGCGCTCGGACTCCTCAACCACCAGAAGCTGCAGCGCGCGATCACCGTCGTGGTGCTCGTCGTCGCCCTGGCCGTCGCCGCGACCCTCATGGTGCTCGTCGACCAGCACGGCACGATCGTGGTGCAGGTCGGCGGGTGGGACGCGCCGTACGGCATCTCGCTCGTGGTCGACCGGCTGAGCGCGCTGCTCCTCACCGTGAGCGCGAGCGTGCTCCTCGTCGTCCTGCTCTTCTCGATCGGACAGGGGCTCGCGGCCGACGACGGCGAGGCGCCGGTCACGATCTTCTACCCGACGTACCTCGTGCTCGCCGCCGGCGTGCTCGACTCCTTCATCGCCGGGGACCTCTTCAACCTGTACGTCGCGTTCGAGATGCTGCTGGTGGCGAGCTACGTGCTCATCACCCTCGGTGGCAGCGAGCAGCGCGTTCGGGCGGGCACCACGTACATCGTCACGAGCCTCATCGCGTCGGCGATCTTCCTCGCGGCGATCGGCCTCGTGTACGGCGCCACCGGCACGGTCAACATCGCCCAGATCAGCGAGCGGATGGCTGCCCTGCCCGAGCACGTGCAGCTGCTCCTCCACACGATGCTGCTCATCGGGTTCGGCATCAAGGCCGCCGTGTTCCCGCTGGCGTTCTGGCTGCCGGACTCCTACCCGACCGCGCCGGCACCGGTGACGGCGGTGTTCGCGGGCCTGCTCACGAAGGTCGGCATCTACGCGATCATCCGGCTCGAGACGATCATCTTCCCGAGACCGCAGCTCAACACCGTGCTCCTCATCGTGGCGATCCTGACGATGGTGGTGGGCGTGCTCGGCGCGGTGTCGCAGACCGACGTGAAACGACTGCTGTCCTTCACGCTCATCAGCCACATCGGGTTCATGGTCATGGGTGTCGGCCTCGGTTCGGTCGCCGGGACGGCCGCCGCGGTGTTCTACACGGTCCACCACATCGTCGTGCAGACGACGCTCTTCCTGGTCTCCGGGCTGATGGAACGCGTCGGCGGCACGACCTCGACCCGATCGCTCGGCGGGCTGCTCAAGGCCGCCCCGCTGCTCGCCGCGCTCTACCTCGTGCCGGCGTTCAACCTCGGTGGCATCCCGCCGTTCTCCGGCTTCATCGGCAAGCTCGGCCTCTTCCGTGCCGCGGCGATCGACGGCTCGCCCCTCGCCTACGCGACGATCGCCGCCGGTGTCGTGACGAGCCTCCTGACCCTGTACGCGCTCATGCGCGTCTGGGACGCCGCGTTCTGGCGTCCGAAGCCCGCGGCCGAGGCAGCTGCCCCGCACGCGAGCACCGCAGAGCCGCACGCCCACCTGCGGTCGCCGGAACCGGCGCCGCTGACCGTGTCCGAGGACACGGGCAAGGCGTTCCACCCAGGAGGCTCGGTGACGGTCACCGACGCACCCCACGCGAGTCGCGCCTCCAGTCCGGAGACCGCACCGACGGCCACGCAGGACGGCGTCGGCGAAGCCCCCACGCGCGTGAAGCTGCCGCGCATGCTCGTCGGCGTGACGACCGTGGCCGTCCTCGGGTCGGTCGCCCTGACCGTCGTGGCCGGCCCGCTGTACGGCTACGCGACCCGAGCGGCGGAGTCGCTCGAGTCCCCGGACCGCTACGTGCAGGCCGTGCTCGGGGGGACGCGATGACCGCGGACAGCACCCGGCGGATCACGAACGCGCGGCGCATCGCCGTCGCGTGGCGCTACGACGTCCCGCTCGTCGCCGGGCTGACCGTGCTCTGGGCGCTGCTCTGGGGTTCGTGGACGCCGCTGACCCTGCTGTGCGGGATCGTCGTCGCGCTGCTCGTGACGCAGTTGCTCCCGCTGCCGCCGGTGCCGCTGTCCGCCCGGTTCTCGATCCCGCACGCCGCGTGGTTCCTGGTGGTGTGGTCCGGGCTGGTCGTGCTCGCCTCGTTCCGGGTCGCCTGGGTCGCGCTCCGCCCACGCGGGGTCCGGCGGAGTTCGATCACGCTCGTCCAGCTCCACACCACCTCCGAGATGACGTTCACCCTGGCGACGCTCGCGATCTCCCTCGTGCCGGGGTCGTACGTCGCCGACGTCGACCTGCGACGCCGCCGGCTGCTCCTGCACGTCCTCGACACCGAGCGGGTCGAACAGGTCGACGCGGCCCGCCGTGAGGCCCTCGGCATCGAGACGCTCGTCATCCGGGCGCTCGGGTCGAAGCAGGACCTCTCCGAACTGTCCGAACCCCTGCCGGAGGTCACGCGATGAGCGCCGCAGTCGTCGTCATGGGCATCGCGATCGCCCTGGTGCTCGCGCTGCTCGGGGCCACCCTCGTGCTCGCCGTCCTCCGCATCGTGCGGGGCCCGACCATCCTCGACCGGATGATCGGCTCGGACATGGTGCTGACGACCGCGCTCGTGGTGATCGGCGCCGCGATGGTGATCCGGCGGGACCTGACCGCCGTGCCCGTCCTCGTGGTGATCGCCGCGACGAGCGTCTTCGCCACGATCGCCGTCGCCCGTGCGGTCACCCCGTCCTCCGATCCGTCCGACGAGGGGCTGACCGTGACCACGCCCGAGCACGCCGACGACCAGGAGCGTCCCCAGTGATCGACATCATCCAGGGGTTCATCGACGGTGCCGGGGTCCGCGCGTGGATCGCCGTCGGGCTGCTGCTCGTCGGGGCGGTGCTGTCGCTCGGCGCCGGCGTCGGGATCGTCCGGTTCCCCGACCCGCTCGTCCGGCTGCACGCGATGGCGAAGCCGCAGGTGCTCGGGCTGGCGTTCGCCCTCGCCGCGATCGTCGTCGCCGTGTGGACGTGGACGGCGCTGTGGGTCGTCCTGCCGATCATGGTGTTCCAGCTGTTCCTCGTGCCGGTGTCGACACACATGATCGCCCGCGCGGGGCTGCGGGCGGACGACTACCGCCACGAGGACCTGCTGGTCGACGACACGGAGTCGTGACCACCGCGCTCGCCCGTCGTCGGTACGCCTGACGAGTGTGAGCCGTTCAGATCGCGCATGTGACATTTGAGTCTCCACCTCACAGAGATCGGAGACCACCATGCGGATCTTGTCCGTCATCCTGGCGACCTGCGTCGCCTCCGCCATCAGCGTCGGAGCCGGCACCCTCGTCGCACCCGCCGCGTTCGCCGCGTCGACCGCAGCACCCGCCGCGGCGGTCCAGCCCGCCGCAGCGCAGCTCGTCGTGACCAGCCCCGGCGAGTACCTGCCCGGCGGCGACGTGCTGATCGCGGGCACCGCAGAGGCCGGCAGCGACATCACCTTCTCGTCGACCGGCGACTTCCTGCTCGGCGAGACCACCGCCGACGACCGCGGCGACTGGCAGTGGACGTTCGACGCGAGCGACATCGGCGGCGACTACACGCTCCGGATCAGCGACGGCCGCACCTCGGTCGACCACACCCTGCGTGACGTCAGCCCGCCCACGGCCGGCCTCGTCGTCACCAGTGGTGACACGTACGACCCCGGACCCGACACGGTCGTCGCCGGCACCGCGGAACCGGGCCGGCGGATCGTCATCGAGTCGGCGTACGGCTGGCGGCTCGGCGAGACCGAGGCCGACGACCAGGGCGACTGGCGCTGGGAGTTCGACACGTCCGGGTACAGCGGCGACATCGCCCTGCGGATCCGCGACGGGTGGAACACCGTCGAGCACACCCTCCGCGACGTCAGCGTGCCCGTCCCCGTCTCGCAGATCACCGTCACGAGCGCGGACACCTACCGCCCCGGTGACGAGCACGTGCTCGTCTCCGGGCACGCCGAACCCGGCCGGACCCTCGAGATCTCGACGGTCGGGGACTTCCTCCTCGACCGCGTCGTGGCCGACGACGAGGGAGCGTGGAGCTGGGTGTTCGACGCCAGCGACGTCGGCGGCGACTACACGCTCCGGATCGCCGACGGCTTCTCGAGCGTGGACCACACGCTGCGCGACGTGAGCTGAGTCCGTCATGACCGGGGCCGCGGCATCACCCATGCCGCGGGCCCGGTCACGCCCGCTCCCTGCCCCCACTCCCCGAAGGGAAACCCTTGCACCATCGCGTCCTCGCCCTCGCCGTCGGTTCAGCCACCGCCGTCGGCCTCGCCCTCGGCTCGGCACCAGCAATACCGGCCACCGCCGTCCCGGCAGAACCCTCGGTGACCACCACGACAGCGGCAGCCGACACGAAGGCGACCGACGAGGTCACCCCCGTCCCGCTCGAGGTCACGTCCGACCGGACCTACACGCTCGGCGAGCCCATCGCCATCACCGGTCGCGCCACCCCCGGCGCCGTCCTCGTGATCACGGACCCGGTGCGGCCGGGCACCACGATCGGCTTCCGCGTGGACGACACCGGGGTCTGGAACTGGACGTCACCCGCCGTGCACCAGCGATCGGTCACCATCCACTTCGAGCAGGTGCACGCCGACCTCGGGATCGAGGAGAGCCTCGACGTCGAGTTCGTCAACGACGAGGCCGACCGCGAGTTCGCACCGCTCGCGATCACGTCCGACACGACGTACACCTACGGCCAGCTCCTGACCGTCTCCGGCCGGGCGACGCCGAACGCCACGGTCCAGTTCACCGACCGGAACGATCCCGACAGCACCTGGTCGCTGGGACGCGCGGACAATGCGGGGAACTGGACGATCACCAGCGTGCGGCCGATCCGCAAGCCGACGCTCACCCTGACGATCACGCAGTACCACGTCGGCACGGACCGCTCCGAGACCGTCGCGGTCGACTTCGCGAACGACGACCCCGGTGCGGTGCACGACCCGATCGTCCTCGAGACGCCGCGGACCTACCGGGTGGGGACCGAGGTGACGCTGCGCGGCACCGCGATCCCCGGCTCCCTGATCGGCGTCTCCGGCGAGGGTGTGCCGACCGAACTCGTGCAGGCCGACGACCGTGGCAACTGGTCGGTCCCGGCCTTCCGCGCCACGGCCGACGAGTACACGGTGCTCGTGACCCAGACGAGTCCCGACTGCTCGTTCCGCGATCGCGAGCGGTTCACGCTGCTCGGCCACCACGCGGACCTGACCTACCAGCGGACGGTGTTCAAGCACGGCGAGCCGCTCACCGTCGCCGGCACCGGGACACCCGGCGCCACGCTCGACCTCCTCGCCGACGGCGCCGTCATCGGCACGACGACGGTGGCGGACTCCGGGCGCTGGTCGCTGACGACGTCGACGGCACTCCAGGGGCCACGGCTGCGTGCACAGGTCCGCCAGACCGCCGAGGGCATCGGTTCCGAGAGCATCGATGCCACCTTCATCGCGACCGGGATCCGCGTCCCGATCGAGGTGACGTCCGAGGTCGACTACGAGCCGGGTTCACCGCTCACGATCTCGGGGACCGCCGCGCCCAATGCCACCCTGACCTTCAACCCGGGGCCGACCCCCGGCAACGGGCTCGGGAACATGCGCGCGGACAGCACCGGGCACTGGACGCGGACGATCGACTACCACTCCATCCTCTGGGAGCTCACGATCCACCAGCAGCACTGGACCGGGAACGACGAGCTGACGGTCCAGGTGTTCGACTGGGGTCGGTGACCGGGTACGGGCCTGGAGGCGCGGTGCGGGCCCGCACCGTCCCTCCAGGCCGTCAGGCGGTCACGCGTGTGCGCGACGCGACAGCACGAGGTTCGCCACCGCGGCGAGCACGACGACCGCCGCGGACGCGGCCGGCAGCAGCATCGCGGCGTCGGCCCCGTGCTGCTGGGCGACGTCGCCCGTGATCGCCGACGCGATGGACTGCCCCACGATCACGGCGGAACCGAGGATCGTCATGGTGGTGGCCGAGCGCCCGACGGGTGAACGGTCGGAACCGAGACTGTACTGCGCGACCAGGGTCGGACCGATCCCGATCCCCATCACCGCGAGCACGACCCCCACGGCGACGACGGAACCGGCCTGCGAGAACCAGATGGCACCGCCGAGCAGCACGACGCCGAACACGAGCCACCGCCACCCGAGGGCGAACCCGCGCGGGAACGCGGCCGAGCCGAGGGCGAGCCCCGCGGAGCCGATGCCCATCAGGCCGTAGAGCAATCCCGCCTGCGAGGGCTCGCCGTGGGTCTCCATGAAGGCGGTCAGCGCGGTGAGCGTCGAGCCGAAGAACAGGCCGACGCCGAGGATCCCGAGGACCACCACGACGAGCCGCGGCCGCAGGAGCTGACGGGCCGGTGCCTGCTCGAGCTCCTCGTGGCAGCCGACGACGAGCTTGCCGGTCGGGTGCAGCGCGAACGCCGTGACGAAGACGAACGTCAGCGCGGAGGCACCGGCGACGGCGACCCACGGGGCGATCGCACTCGCGAGGATCCCGACGAGGAACGGGCCGATGATGAACACGGTCTCGTCGGCCGCGGACTCGTACGCCATCGTGCCGCTGAGGACCTTGCCACGACGTGCCGGGGCCATCCGCTGCCCGATGATCGCGACGAGCCGGGTCCGGGACATCGGGGCGACCTGGGGCGCCGAGGCCCCGATGCAGAACGCGAGCGCGAGCACGGCGACGTCCGGCGCGGTGCCGTCCACCACGAACGGGAACACCCCGAGCAGCACGGCGTTCACCAGGCCGACGGGGACGAGTACGTTCCGCTGGCCGAAGCGGTCCGCGGCGGCACCGACCAGCGGGCCGAAGACCGCGGCGCCGATGCCGACCGACGCGGAGTTGACGCCGCCGAGCGCCACGGAGTCGCGCGCGGAGACGACGAGCGTCAGCACGCCGACGACCATCATCGCGAAGGGGAGCCGGGCGACGAACGCGACGGGGAAGTACCAGCGTCCGGCGTGGGCGACGAGCGAGCGGTCGTCGGTGGTGGCGGGCGCGGGCGCCGTGGAACTGGTGTGGAGCATGGAGGTGTGCCTTCTCGGCCCGGCCGGGGATCTCCTGGGGCGGACCCATCGGGTGCCGCCGTTGTCCGTCGGGGTGCCGACGGCCGGTAGATACACACTGCGTGTTGGTGGAGCGGCCCCAGGGTACCAGCGGTAACGGTTCGTCACCCGGGGCCCGGTGCCACAGGCGTCCTCCTATCGTGGCCGCCATGGAACAGCGACGCATGGGGCGGACGGGGGCTCCCGTCAGCGCGCTGACCCTGGGGAGCCGTGCCGTGTCGACGGTCGCCGAGCGGGACGTGGACGACGCCGTCCGACTCGTCCACGAGGCGCTCGGGCGTGGGGTCACCGCGGTGGACGTGTCCGACGCCGAGGGGGCGGGCCTCGCCGAGACCGTCCTCGGTGCCGCACTCGGCGACCGCCGCGACGACGTGTTCCTGGCGGTGCGGTTCGGGGACCCGGTCGACCGGGACCCGTCGCACCACGGCAACGGACGGCGGTGGATGTTCCGCGCGGTCGAACGGAGTCTCGAACGGCTCGGCACCGACGTCATCGACCTCTACCAGCCGGCGCACCCGGACCCGGCGACCTCGCTCGACGAGACCCTCGACGCGCTCGCCGACCTCGTCACCCAGGGCAAGATCCGCGCCTTCGGGATCCCGGGCTTCCCGGCCGAGGAGCTCGTCGAGGCGCAGTGGCTCCGGTCGGGCGGGAAGAGTGCCAGCGCGACGCACGCCCCGTACTCGATCCTCACCCGGACGGCGGAGCGGACCACCTTCCCGGTCGCCCGACGGTTCGGGCTCGGTGTGCTCGCGGCCGCGCCCCTCGCGGGTGGCTGGCTCGCGGGCGCGTACCGGAACGGCACCGTGCAGCCCCGGTCGCCGCGGGTGGTGGAGCAGCCGCACGCGTACGACATCGGCGCCCCGACGAACCGCCGGAAGCTCGACGTCGCCGACCGCCTGGGCCACCTCGCGGACGAGTCCGGGCTCACCCTGCTCGAGCTCGCGGTGGGCTTCGCGCTGACCCACCCGGACGTGTCGAGCGTGGTGATCGGTCCGCGGACGCTCTCGCACGTGGACGCGTACGTGCAGGCGGCCGAGGTGGTGCTCGACGACGAGGTGCTCGACGCGATCGACCGGGTCGTACCGCCGGGGACGCACGTGCTGGAACGCGACACGGGGGTGGAGCTGCCGGGGCTCAGCCGGGAGCGGCTCCGCGGGCGCGTCCTCGCCCACTGACACGAGGTCCCCGTCAGCGGGAGGCGATCAGCGGTACGCGACCGTGCTGACCGCGGCGTGCGCGACCATGACCGGCAGCGCCAGTGCGTGCGGGAGCCGGGCGGCCGTGCGCTCGAGCCGGCCGAGCACGCCGTCGAGGGCGAGCGCCTGGCGGGCGGCACCGGTGATGCCGGTGACGCCGGTCGCGTCGGCGGTGCCGGTGGTCCGTGCGGGAGCGACCGGACGGGCGGTCGTGGTGCGGGCGGTGCGGGGCTGCAGGATCGTGGTCATGGTCGGACCTCCGGGTCGGGAGCCGCCCCTCGCGGCTCGTGGTACACAACATATTGGACATCAGTTCTCATGTCAACTGCTATGTCACGCGGTCTCGACGACTTCCGCGTCGTAGGATCTCGACCATGGTGGAGATCCCGCGTCCGAGCCCGACCGACCTCCTCACGATCGGCGAGGTCGTCGCCCGGACCGGGGTCGCGGCGTCGGCCCTGCACTTCTACGAGCGCAAGGGCCTCATCCACCCCGAGCGCACCGCCGGCGGCACCCGCCTCTACCCACGACACGTCGAGCGGCGCATCGCGATCATCCAGGTCGCCAAACGGCTCGGGATCCCGCTGAGCGAGGTCGCGGAGCAGTTCGAGACGCTGCCGTCCGACCGCATGCCCTCACTGCGGGACTGGAACCGCCTGAACGAACGGTGGCGGGCACGACTCCGCGCCCGGCAGCTCGAACTCGAGCGCCTGCAGGAGGAGATGACGCAGTGCATCGGCTGCGGCTGCGTGTCGCTGAACGCCTGCCTCGTGATGAACCCGGGCGACGAGCTCGGTGCCGAGGGGCACGGAGCCCGGCGGTTGCTGCCGATCGCGGACGAGGTGCCGGACCGGACCGTCTGACGGCCAGGAGGGACGGTGCGGGCCCGACCCGCGCCTCCAGGCCGTCGACCGGTCGCGTCGCGGTCAGCGCGTCGCGTCGCGCAGGTGGCCGTCGATGCGCGTGAGCGTCGCGAACGTCGTCGCCACACCCTCGTCGTCGCCCCCGAGCGCCTGCCGGAGCATGCCGGCCCAGTGCGCGTGCAGCCGTTCGATGCTGCCCGCGGCGAGCTCGGTCGAGTACAGCTGCACGGTCCGGGCGTCGTCCGGGTCGGGCCGGCGCTCGACCATCCCCTTCGCCACGAGCGACCCGACCGCGACGCTGAGGTTGCTGCGCTTGAGGGCCGTCGCCTCGGCCACCGCGCTCGGCGTCGACCCGGGGTTCCGGTCGACCCAGCGCATCACGAGGGCCTCGGTGCCGGTGAGCGGCACGATGTCGAGCGACCTCGCACCGTGCGGGTCGATCTCGCGCGAGATCCGGAGCACGACGTCGGCGAGCTCGGCGAGGAGGTCGTCGGACGGCGCGGATCCCATGCCGTCACCCTACCGACGTCGCGCATCAGTTATGCTTTCATAATCATGACCACGGACACCGGCTCCATCCGCGCGCGCGCCGCGACACCCACGACCCGGCAGCAGGGCATCACCACCGGCCTGCTGCTCGTGCTCGGCCTGCTGAGCGCCGTCGCGCCCTTCGCGACCGACCTCTACCTGCCGGCCTTCCCGCAGATGACCACCGAACTGCAGGCGTCGGCGACGACCGTGCAGCTCACCCTCACCGCGTTCCTCGTCGGCGTGACCGCGGGACAGCTCGTCTTCGGGCCGCTGTCCGACCGGTTCGGCCGGGTGCCGCCGCTCCTCGCCGGTGCCGCACTGTGCGTGCTCGCGAGCGCCGCGGCCGTGCTCGCGCCGAACGTCGGCGTGCTCGTCGTCGCCCGGCTGCTGCAGGGCCTCGGCGGCGCGGCCGGTATGGTGATCGGTCGCGCGGTGATCTCCGACCTCGCGACGGGCAAGCCGGCGGCGCGGGCGTTCTCGCTCATGATGATCGTCGGCGGGGTCGCCCCGGTGGTCGCGCCGCTGCTCGGAGGGCTCCTGACGGGGCCGATCGGCTGGCGCGGGCTCCTCACCATCGTGCTCGGCCTGTCGGTCCTCATGCTCGTCGCGGTGCTCGCCGTGGTCCGCGAGACGCACCTGCGTTCGCGCCGCGATGCCCTGCGTGCCGAGCGACGGGCGTCCGGCACGACGGGCTCGCCGCTGCGGGCACTCCGCTCCCGGACGTTCGTCGGGTACACCGCGGTGTTCGGCTTCGCGTTCGCCGTGATGATGGCGTACATCTCCGCGTCACCGTTCCTGTACCAGGACATGCTCGGGCTCGGCACGGTGGGCTACGGTCTCGCGTTCGGCTGCAACGCCCTCGCACTGATGGGCGTGAGCATCCTCTCGGCGAAGCTCACGGCGACCCGATCGGTCACCGGGGTGCTCGCGCTCGGCATCGTTCTCGTGCTGGCCTCGACCGTCGCGTTCGCGCTGCTCGTCGTCACGTCCGCACCGGTGTTCTGGCTCGCCGTCCCGCTGTTCACCGCCGTGGGGTCGCTCGGCCTCGTGCTCGGCAACGCGACCGCACTCGCGCTCGGGGCGGTGCCGCAGGCTGCCGGGAGCGCCTCGGCGGTGCTGGGCGCCCTGCAGTTCGGGCTCGCGGCGCTCGTGTCGCCGCTCGTGAGCATCGGCGGCGAGGGGACGGCGGCGCCGCTCGCGGTCGTGATGCTCGCGGCCGCGGTGGTCGCCGTGGTGGCGCTCCTGGCCGCGCGCGGTCGGCGCGGCGTCAGCGCGTGACCTCGCGCTGCGCCGCAGGACCCCGGGGTCGCAGGAACGGGATCTTCGGCATGAGCCAGTCGACCCACACCACCCGCACGCCCGGCGCGACGGCGAGCGCCCACAGGATCGACGCGGCGGCGTCCGTCGGGTAGTGCACGGCGTCGATCGACACCGCGAAGAACACGACGACGATCGCCACGACCCCGAGCCCCAGCGCCAGGCGGTGCCACCGGGTGTCGCGGAGCAGCCAGATGAGCGCGATGACGAACGCGGTGATGTAGACCGTGTGCCCGCTCGGGTAGCCGGGGTCCGGCTGCACCGGGAACGGGTGCGGCAGCACGGCGACGTCCGGACGTGCCCGGTGCACGATCTCCTTGACGACGGCGGACGGCACCCACGTGATCGCGATCGTGCCCCCGAACGCCAGCGCCGGGCGGAGGTCGCGGGTCCGCCACCAGATCACCGCGACGACCACGACCGTGATCCCGATCGCCGGGGCGGGACTGATGACGTGGTAGACCGCCGTCGTGACCGCCCCGAGGGCGCCGGTGTGCAGCCCGTTGAGCGCCTTCGAGAGCCCGACGTCGACCGTGCCGAGGGTGAACCCGACGATCGTGATGAGGACGACGGCGACGACGGCGATCGCCACCGACGCGAGCGGGTAGCGGCTCCGGTCGAGGATCCCGTACTCGTCGGACGCTCGTCGGCGGGGGCGGAGATCGTGGTCGGACATCCGCCCATCGTCGCAGGTGCGGCGTCCGGGCGGCCCCGAGTTCGGTGTCGGACGATCAGAGGTCGCTCAGTGAACGGCGGGGATCAGCCGCCAGGACTAGACACGAAGGCATGACAACCGTTGCCGAGAACATCGTCGCCACCCTCCGTCAGAACGACGTCGAACGGGTCTACGGTCTCCCCGGGGACTCCCTCAACGGCTTCACCGACGCGCTGCGCAAGGACGGCACGATCCGGTGGGAGCACGTGCGCCACGAGGAGGCGGCCGCGTTCGCCGCCTCCGCCGAGGCCGAGCTGACCGGGAACCTCGCCGTGTGTGCGGGCAGCTGCGGTCCCGGCAACCTGCACCTGATCAACGGCCTCTACGACGCGAACCGCTCCCGCGTGCCGGTCCTCGCGATCGCTGCGCACATCCCCACGGCGGAGATCGGTTCCGGCTACTTCCAGGAGACCCACCCGCAGGAGCTCTTCCGCGAGTGCTCGGTCTACGTCGAGTACGTCGCCGACCCGTCCCAGATGCCGCGCCTGCTCGAGATCGCGATGCGCGCCGCGGTCGAGAAGCGCGGCGTCGCCGTGCTCGTCATCCCGGGCGACGTGCTCCTCGCCGAGGCCGTCGCGCCCCGCGTCACGACCATCGAGCGCGCCGAGCCGCGGATCATCCCCGCACAGGCCGAGCTGGAGCGCACCGCGCAGCTGCTCAACGGCGCCGACAAGGTCACCATCCTCGCGGGCGCCGGCGTCGCGGGTGCCCACGACGAGGTCATCGCCCTCGCCGAACGCCTGCAGGCCCCGATCGTGCACGCCCTGCGCGGCAAGGAGCACATCGAGTGGGACAACCCCTACGACGTCGGCATGACCGGGCTCCTCGGCTTCGCCTCCGGGTACCGCGCGATGGAGGACGCCGACGTGGTCCTCATGCTCGGCACCGACTTCCCGTACCAGCAGTTCTTCCCCGCGAAGGCGAAGCACGTGCAGGTGGACATCCGCGGCGAACAGCTCGGCAAGCGGCACCCGGTCGACATCGGCCTGGTCGGCACCGTCAAGGACACGGCGCTCGCCCTCATCCCGCTGCTCACCGGGTCGCACCCCACGAAGCACCTCGAGGACGCGCGCAAGCACTACGCGAAGACCCGCGCGAAGCTCGACGACCTGGCCGTGCCGGCCGGCAAGCACAAGCCGCTGCACCCGCAGTACGTCGCGCGCGCGCTCGACCGGCTCGCCGACCAGGACGCCGTGTTCATCCCCGACGTCGGCTCCCCCGTCGTGTGGGCGTCGCGGTACCTCACCATGAACGGCGACCGGCGGCTGATCGGGTCGTTCGTGCACGGCACGATGGCGAACGCGGTCCCGCAGGCGATCGGTGCGCAGGCGGCGTTCCCCGACCGGCAGGTCATCGCCATGGCCGGTGACGGCGGTCTCGCGATGCTGCTCGGCGAGCTCATCACGATCGTGCAGAACAAGCTGCCCGTGAAGATCGTCGTGTTCGACAACTCGTCCCTGAACTTCGTCGAGCTCGAGATGAAGGCGGCCGGGTTCGTCACCTACGGCACCGAGCTGCAGAACCCCGACTTCGCGAAGGTCGCCGAGGCGATCGGCATCGCGGGCTTCCGCGTCGACGAGTCCGACCAGCTCGAGGACGCGCTCGCCGCCGCCCTCGCGCACGACGGCCCCGCGCTCGTGTCGGTCAAGGCCGACCGTCAGGAGCTCTCGATGCCGCCGGCGGTGACCCTCGAGCAGGCGAAGGGCTTCACGCTCTACGCGATCCGCACCGTGCTGTCCGGCCGCGGCGACGAGTTGCTCGACCTCGCGTCGACGAACTTCCGCCAGTTCATCTGACCGACGACGACGGCGACGCGGGTCAGGACTCCGTGCCGCCCTCGGCGACGATGTCCGGCGCCGGGTCGAGCGCGGCGCGGACCACGGCGTCGAGCGCGGTGACGATCCGGTCGAGGTCGAGCGAGGGGCCGTCCCCGGCGATGTCCGGTGTGGCCGGGACGTGCACGAAGCCGGCGCGGAAGCCCTCGCGGTCGGCGAACGACATGAGCTCGTAGAACACCTGGTTGCAGGTGAACGTCCCCGCCGTGTTGGACACCGCAGCGGGGACCCCGGCCGCTCGGACGTCCCGGACGATCCGCTTGATCGGCAGTCCGCTGAACGCTGCCGGGACGCCGAACGGGTCGATCGGCTCGTCCACCGGCTGCGCGCCCGCGTTGTCCGGGATCCGGGCGTCCATGACGTTGATCGCGACGCGCTCCGGTGTCACCGCGGCCCGTCCGGCAGCGAGCCCGGTCGCGATGACGACGGCGGGACGGTGCTTTGCGATCGCCGCCGCGAGCCGCGACCGCTCCTCGGCGAAGACCACCGGCAGCTGCTCGACGACGAGCGTCGCCGGTCCGTCCCACGTGGCCGCGAGCCGCTGCGCGGCTTCCCACGAGGGGTTCACGGCGTCGCCGCCGAACGGTTCGAAGGCGGTCAGCAGGACGGTCGGTTCGGTCGCGTCAGCCACGTCCTCATCGTAGGGACCTGCGGGCCGGGAGGCGCGGTGCGGGCCCGACCCGCGCCTCCCGTTCGTCGGATGGTCACCATCCGAGCGGCGCACCGTCCTCCAGGAAGACACCCGTCGGACCGTCGGGGCCCGCGGCGGCCGCCGCGGCGACCGTCGCCGCACTGACCTCGACCGGACGGCCGTGCGGGTTCGGCACACCCCCGAACTCGGTCGCGGTGTACCCGGGCTCGACCGCGACGAAGTGGACCTCCGGCACGGCACGGGCGTACTGCACGGTGAGCATCGACACCGCCGCCTTGCTCGCGCCGTAGACGATCGCCTGGTACTGCGACGCCGGCTTCTCCGGGTCGTGGTTGGCCGCGAACGAACCGAGCGCGCTCGAGATGTTCACGACGATCGGGGCTGCCGAGGACCGCAGCAGCGGCAGCGCCGCCTCGGTGGTCCGCACGACGCTCACGGCGTTCGTGTCGAACACCTCGAGTGCCTCCGGTCCGTCCAGCCCGAGCTTGCCGACGCCGGCGTTGTTCACCAGCACGTCGAGCCCGCCGGCAGCGCCGATGGTCGCGAACGCCGCGGCGACCGAGGCGTCGTCCGTGACGTCGAGCTGCACGGCACGGACCGCGTTCGGTCCCGTGCTGATCTCGTGGGCCACCGCGTGGCCGGTGTCCAGGTCGCGGGCGCCGATCCACACGGTGTGGCCGGCGGCGGCGAGCTGGCGGGCGGTCTCCTTGCCGAGGCCGCGTGTGGCCCCGGTGACGAATGTCGTTGTCATGGCCCCAGCGTCGCTCCGGCGAGCGCCCTCGGGGAGCCGTCCCGCTGTCGGAGGACTGCTGGACCCAGGACAGCGGGCTCGACGGGTCGCAGACTGGAGCCGTGGAACACACCGAGTTCGGCCGCACCCTCCGTCGGCTGCGCGACCACGTCGCGCCGGACACGGTCGGTGTCGTCGCGGGGAGCCGTCGGCGCGCGGCCGGCCTCCGTCGCGAGGAGCTCGCCGCCCTCGCCGGGATCTCGGCCGACTACCTCACACGGCTCGAGCAGGGGCGGGCGACCTCGCCGTCCGCGCAGGTGGTCGAGGCGCTGGCCCGCTCGCTCCGGGTCGCGGACGCGGAGCGCGAGCTGCTGTTCCGGCTCGCCGGGCACGCCGCCCCGGGCGCCGACGTCGTGCCCTCGCGCATCCCGCCGAGCGTGCAGCGGCTGCTCGACCGGCTGTCGGACACCCCGGTCGCGGTGCTCGACGCCGCCGGCACGATCCTCACCGCGAACGGGCCGTACGACGCGCTGATGGGGCCGGTCGGTGCGCTCCGTGGGCACGAGCGGAACACCGCGTGGCGCCACCTCGTCGGTCCGGGCAGCCGGGCGGTGCACTCGGACGCCGAGCAGCGGGCGTTCGAGGCCTCGGTCGTCGCCGAGCTCCGGCTCGCGGTCGCCCGGTACCCGCTCGACCGCGGGCTGCGGCAGCTCGTGCGGGACCTCCGTGCAGCGAGCGAGCGGTTCGTCGAGCTGTGGGACGCCGGCGACACCGCACCGCCGCGGAGCTCCGGCCGACGGAAGGTCGTGGAGCACCCGGCGGTGGGCCGGATCGCCCTCGACTGCGACACCCTGCGGATCGCGACCGATGACCTGACGGTGCTCGCGTACACCGCGGAGCCGGGGAGCGCCGATGCCGAACGGCTGGCGCTGGCGGTCGTGCTCGGAACGCAGTCGCTCGTCGGGTGACCGATCCGTCCGGGAGTCCCGGCGATCGGTAGGGTGGCGCCATGAAGACGACCGTCCTGGCTGCCGTCCGCCTCGCGCTCGCGGCCGCGTCCGTCGCCGGGGTCGTCACCCAGGTCGTGCTGAGCGTACGGGTGGACTTCAGCCTCGTGAGCGTCTTCAGCTACTTCACGATCCTCGGCAACCTCTACGCCAGCACCGTGTTCGTGATCGGCGCCGTCCGGCTCCTGCGGGGTGTCCCGTCGTCGCGCGGGTGGGAGGTCGCGCGCGGCGCCGCGGTCGTCTACCTGGCGTTCGTCGGCATCGTGTTCAACACGCTGCTGGCCGGTGCCGACCTCGGCGAGCTCCTGCCGTGGGTGAACGTCGTGCACCACATGATCATCCCGGCGGCCGTCGTGGTCGACTGGTTCGTGGACCGTCCCCGCCACCGTCAGCCGTTCACCATGGTCTGGGCGGCCGCGATCGTGCCCGCGGTCTACACCGCCTACACGCTGGTCCGCGGTGCGATCGTCGGGTTCTACCCCTACCCGTTCTTCAACCCGGCCCGCGTGGGCGGGTACGGCGGCGTCGCGCTGTACTGCGCGGCGCTGCTCGTCGGCTTCCTCGTGATCGCCGTGCTCGTGCGCGCATCGGGCAACGCCATGGCCCGGCGGACGGCGGTCGTCGGGTCGCGCTGATCGGCACGCCCGACGACCACCCCGACGTCAGTCCTCGACGTCGAAGACCACGACGCGTTCGCTCGCGCCCTGGATGTACGCGGCGACGGGCTGGTGCTCCTCGTGCGGCAGGTACCCGGCGAGCGCCGCGCGGTCCCGGAACCGGACGACGAGCATCCAGTCGAAACCGCCCTCCAGCCCCTCGGTGCTGATGCTCTCGCCTGACCGCACGGACTCGACGCCGTCGATCCGCGGCAGGTGCTCGCGCACGACGGCATCGGCCTGCGCCGACCGGTCGGCTGCGTCGCCGTCCCAGGCGACGAGGACCACGTGTGTCGTCCCGCTCATCGTGTCCTCCTAGAAGGCCGGGGTGCCGCCGGCGACGGTGATCGTCGACCCGGACTGGTAGCTGGACTCGGGGCTGACGAGGTGCACGTACGCGGCAGCGAGTTCGGCGGGCTGACCAGGGCGGCCGAACGGCGACTGCTCGCCGAAGTGCGCTACGGTCTCGGCGTCGTCGGACCCCGGCTGGAGGGGCGTCCACACCGGTCCCGGAGCGACCGAGTTCACGCGGATGCCCTTCGGCGCGAGCTGCTGGGCGACGGCCTCGGTGAAGAGCTTGATCGCGCCCTTGGACACCGCGTAGTCGATCTTGTCCGGGGACGGCGTGCTCGCCTGGATCGACCCGGTGGTGACGATCGTGGATCCCGGCTCGAGGTGCGGCACGGCGGCCTTGGTCAGCCAGAAGAGCGAGTAGATGTTCGTCTTGAAGGTCGAGTCGAAGTGCTCGGTCGTGAGCGTGAGGATGTCGTCGTTGCTGTCCATCCGCCCGGCGACCATGACGAGGGTGTCGAGGCCACCGAACTCGTCGACGGCCTTCTGGACGAGGTCGGTGCAGTACTGCTCGTCGGAGATGTCGCCGGGGAAGAGCACCGCACGACGCCCTTCGCCCTCGAGCAGGTCGCGCACCTGTTCGGCGTCCTCCTGCTCGTCGGGCAGGTAGGAGAGGACGAGGTCGGCGCCCTCGCGGGAGAGTGCGATGGCGGCGGCGCGGCCGATGCCCGAGTCGGCGCCGGTGACGATGCCCCGGAAGCCCTTCAGGCGACCGAGCCCGACGTAGCTCTCCTCGCCGTGGTCGGGCTTCGGGTCCATCTTCCACGCGGCCCCGGGGAGCGACTGCTCCTGCTCCGGGTACGGCGGGGCGGGGTAGAGGGTGTTCGGGTCGCGCTTGTCGTACTGGCTCATGCGCTCCACGATGCCCGGCGTCCCCTCCGCGACGGCTCAGGCCCCAGCGCCGGCCAGAGCACAGACGGGGCAGGTCCACACGGTCGGCTGCAAACCGACCGGGCACATGCTCCGAATGCACTGTGGGCGTCATGAGCGCCCGGACCGGCGCACCGGCGTTCCGGCCCTCGTTGAGAGAGAGGTCGCATCATGACCAGCAACGCAGCAACGAACCGCACCGCCAACGGCTCCACCTGGACGCAGAAGGGCGCCCTGGTCTTCGGGATCGTCTTCCTCATCGTCGGCATCGCCGGGTTCATCCCCGGCCTCACGATGGACATGGGCACGATGTCGGTGGCCGGCCACGGCTCGATGGCACTCCTGCTCGGCACGTTCCAGGTGTCCGTGCTCCACAACATCGTCCACCTGCTGTTCGGCGTCGTCGGGCTCCTCGCGGCCCGCAGCGCTCGCGGCGCTCGGCTCTACCTGCTCGTCGGCGGGATCGTCTACGCGGTCCTGTTCGTCTACGGCCTGTTCACCGCCGGCATGGCCGACCCGGCGAACTTCGTGCCGCTCAACAGCGCCGACAACGTCCTGCACCTGGTGCTCGCCGTCGCGATGATCGTGCTCGGGCTGCTGCTCCCCCGCGTCGGGGCCCGTCGGGTCTGACCCGACCGTCGGCGGTCCTCCCGTCGACAGCACCCACGACCGGAGCCGGTCTGGGCCACGCGATCAGGTGGTCCAGGCCGGCTCCTCGTCGTTCCGGGAAGCGGTCGCCTCAGCGCGCGGGCGCGCTCCCGAGCACCAGGTCCCGTACCTGCGCAGCGGCACCGAGCGCCACGGCGTCGGACCCCAGCGACGACAGGGCCAGCCGGATCGGCGCCCCGCTCACCGGCGGCTCCAGGGCGATGGCAGCGCTGATGGCCGGCTCGAGCAGGTCCCAGGACCGCGCGATCCCCCCGCCGATGACGATGGTCGTCACGTCGAGGATCCCCGCCGTCAGCAGGGCAGCACGCGCCAGCCCCCAGCCGGCGGTCTCGAACACCGCGGCGGCGTCGGGGTCTCCGGCGCGTGCGGCGTCGGCGACCTCGCGGACGGTGACCCGGCGCCCGGTCCGTTCGGCGTAGCGGTCGGCGATGCCGCGTGCTCCGGCGATGGTCTCGAGGTGGCCGACCTGCCCGCAGGTGCACACCGCGTCGCCGAAGCCCGGGACGTGGCCGATCTCGCCCGCCGCACCGCGGGGCCCGGCGAACAGCGAGCCGCCGAGCACGAGCGCGCCGCCGACCCCGGTCCCGAGCGTCATGCCGAGCACGTCCGGCTCCCCCGCCACGGCACCGGCGGCGACCTCGCCGAGCAGGAACGCGTTCACGTCGTTGTCGAGCGTCGCGGGGACGCCGAGGGCTGACGTGACCGCGTCCGTCACGCCGTAACCCGCCCAGCCGGTGAACGAGTTGCCCGTCACGAGCACCGTCCCCGTGCTCGCGTCGACGACGCCGGCAGCGCCCACCCCGACACCGGTCACGGAGGCGCGGTGCCGGTCGAGCAGGTCCGTCACGGCACCGAGGGCGGCCGTCACGATCGCGGCGCCACCCGCGTGGGCGGGCGTCGGCAGGTCGATGCGGTCGATCACCTCGAGCGCCGGGGTCGCGAGGACCACCTTGGTGTTCGTCCCGCCGACGTCGACGCCGGCGACGACCTCGCTCACGCGGTCACCGCCCCGAGGGTGGCGAGTCGCTCGGTCCGGCGTCGCCGCTGCACCACCGGGTCGGGGACGGGCACGGCGGCGAGCAGCCGTCGGGTGTAGTCGGTGGTCGGGTGCATGAGGGTGGCACCCGTCGTGCCCTGCTCCTCGACGACGCCCTGGCGCATCACGACGACCCGCTCGGCGAACTGCTGCACGACGGCGAGGTCGTGCGAGACGAACAGGCACGCGAACCCGAGGTCGTCCTGCAGCTCGCGGAGGACCTCGAGCACCGTCTCCTGCACGCTGACGTCGAGCGCACTGGTCGGTTCGTCGGCGACGAGCAACCGCGGCGAGAGCACGAGCGCCCGGGCGAGGGACACGCGCTGCCGCTGTCCGCCCGAGAGCTCCCGGGGTGCACGCGACGCCAGGGTCCGGGGCAGCCGGACGGCGTCGAGGACCTCGTCGATGCGCTTCCGACGGTCGGCGGAGGACATGCCGCGACGGTGCACGGCGAGCGGTTCGGCGATGCACTCGGCGACCGACATCCGGGCGTCGAGCGACGCCACCGGGTCCTGCAGCACGACGCCGATGCCCGACCGGAGCGCTCGGCGGTCGCGACCACGCGCCGTCCGCAGGTCGGAGCCGAACAGGTGCACGCTGCCCGACGTCGGCTTGACGAGGCCGAGCGCGACCCGGGCCGCGGTGGACTTGCCGGAACCGGACTCGCCGACCAGGCCGACGGTCTCGCCGGCGTGCACGGCGATGTCGATGCCCTGCAGCGCGTGGACGGCGCGCGCCCCGCGCCCGAACGTCACCGAGACGTCCCGCAGGTCGACCACCGGGGCCGCGCCGCGCCTCCCGTCCGAACCGTCCGCGACGGACGCACCGGACGCGACGGCCACGCCGGACGCACCGGACGCGGCGGACGCCCCGGCCTCGGCCACGGCCAGCCGCGGCACCGCCGCGAGCAACCGCTTCGTGTACTCGTGCCGCGGCCGGAGCAGGACGTCCTCGACGGAGCCCGTCTCGACGATCGACCCCTGCAGCATGACCGCGACCCGGTCCGCGAAGTCCGCGACGACGCCCATGTTGTGGGTGACGAGCAGGACTCCCGTGCCGGTGTCCGCCGCCAGGCGACGCAGCAGCTCGAGGATCTCCGCCTGCACGGTGACGTCGAGGGCCGTCGTCGGCTCGTCGGCGATGAGGAGCTTCGGCGAGTTCGCGATCGCCATCGCGATGACCACGCGCTGCCGCTGGCCGCCGGACAGCTGGAACGGGAACGCCCTGGCGCGCTGCGCGGGCGAGGGGATGCCCACGCGGTCGAGCAGGTCGACGGCTCGTGCCGCGGCATCAGCTGCCGAGACGTCGCCGTGGTTCCGGATGACCTCGGCGATCTGCGCCCCGACGCGGGTGAGCGGGTCGAGGGCGGTCGCGGGCTCCTGGAAGACCATCGAGACGGTGCTGCCGCGGAGCGAACGCAGGGCGGGCTCGGCGGCGCCGACGATCTCGTGGCCGTCGACGACCGCGCTGCCGGTGGCGGCGGCGTTGCCGGACAGCAGCCCCATCGCGGCGAGGGCGACGGTGGACTTGCCGGAACCGGACTCCCCGACGAGCGCGAGCGTCTCACCGGGTTCGACGTGCAGGGAGACCCCGCGGACGGCGTCGACCGTGCCGGACTCCGTGCTGAAGGAGACCCCGAGGTCGGTGGTGGTCAGGATGGACATCAACGGCCCCTCACGTCGAAGGCGTCCCGGAGCCCGTCGCCCACGGCGTTGAACGCGCAGACGACCAGGATCACGGCGAGACCCGGTGGCACGATGAGCCACCACCGCCCCGAGTAGGCGGCGGTGAGTCCTGCCGAGAGCATGCCACCCCAGTCCGTCGCGGGTGCCTGCACGCCCAACCCGAGGTACGAGACGTAGGCGACGAGGAGGATCGCGTCGGCGACCTGGAACGTGGCGGCGACGACGATCGTGGACACCGAGTTCGGCAGCAGGTGGCGGCCGATCGCGCGGGCGTGCGACCCGCCGATCGCGCGGAGGGTCAGCACGTAGTCGCGGTTCTTCAGCGTCAGCGTCTCGGCGCGGATGAGCCGGGAGGGCACGAGCCACGACACGAAGCCGAGGATCACGATGAGTCCCCACACACCGGGCGTCGTGATCGCCGAGATGACGAGCAGGATGAAGAGCGCCGGGATCGCGATGCCGGCGTCGACCACGCGCATCATCACCGCGTCGACCCAACCGCCGACGTACCCGGCGATCGAGCCCCAGAGGGTGCCGACGACGGTGGCGAGGACGCCGGCGGCGATGCCCACTATCAGCGATACCTTGCCGCCGAACATCAGTCGGCCGAGCACGTCGTGCCCGACGGCGTCGGTGCCGAGCAGGTGCGCGGCGCCGGGGGCGAGGTTCGCCTGGGAGAGCTGGGTGTGCGTCTGGTCGGTCGGGTACAGGAACGGGCCGACGAAGCAGAACAGCACGATGACGACGATGACGACGAGGCCGATCACCGCGAGGGTGTTGTGGCGGAAGCGGCGGACGGCGAGGCGCCAGCCGGTGGCGGCGACGGGCTGCACGAGCGATGCCGCTCCGGGGGCTTCGGGTGCCAGCTGTGCGGTCATGCGCGGCCTGCCTTCACTCGGGGGTCGATCAAGGACTGCGCGACGTCGGCGAGCAGCGTGCCCACCACGGTCGCGATCGAGATGACGAGGACGCACCCGAGGAGCGTCGGGTAGTCCGAGGTCTGCGCGGCGTTCCAGAAGAGGAGCCCCATGCCGGGGTAGTTGAACAGCTGCTCCGTGACGAGCGCCCCGCCGAACAGCACCGGCAGGTAGTACCCGAGCATCGCCACCACCGGGGTGAGCGAGTTCCGGAACACGTGTCGGCGCAGGATCGCCGCGGTCGAGGCACCGCCGGCGCGGGCGGTGCGGACGTAGTCCTCCTGCAGGTTCTCGAGCGTCGAGGCCCGCATGTACCGGCTGAAGACGGCGATCATGGCGAGGGCACCCGTGACGACGGGGAGCACGAGCCCGGCCGGGTCCTGGAAGACCTCGGCGAGGGTGTTCCCGCTCGGCGCCTGGGACGGCAGCCAGGGCAGCTGCTGGCTGAAGACGATGATCAGGACGAGCCCGAGGAAGAACGCGGGCGTCGAGTAGAAGACGAAGGCCAGGGCGGTGGCCGCGTAGTCGACCGCGCCGTTGCGCCGGACCGCCTGCCACATGCCGACCGGGATCGCGAGCACGATGCCGAGCACCGCGGACATCCCGGTGAGGACGAGGGTCTTCGGCAGCCGCTCCGTGATGAGCTGCGAGACCGGCTCGTTGAGCGTGTACGACGTGCCGAGGTCGCCGGTGAGGAGGCGGCCGAGGAACCGGAGGTACTGCACGGGCAGCGGCTGGTCGAGCCCCTGCGCCGTGTTGAACGCGGCGATCTGCGCGGGCGTCGCGGAGACGCCGAGCACGCCGCGGGCGGGCCCGCCCGGCAGGGCGTGCAGCAGGCAGAACACGACGATCGTGACGATGAGGATCACCGCGAGCGCCTGCAGGACGCGCCTGGTGAGGTAGAGAGCTGTGGTCATGCGGCTTCCGTCGTCTGGGTTGGTGCGGTGGGCCCCGGGAGGCGCGGTGCGGGTCGGACCCGCGCCGCGCCTCCAGAGGGTGTCAGGTGGTTACTTCGACCACTTCCACTGGGCCGGGTGGAAGTTGGCGAGCGAGTCCTGGTCGAACCCGGTCAGCCCCTGCTTGACGACCGAGATCTGGTAGTCCGGGCTCGGCAGCCAGATCACCGGCAGGTCCTTCGCGACCGCGGCGCTGTAGTCCTGCACGGCGGTGGCGTCGGGCGACGTGGTCGTCGCGTCGATGAGCTTGTCCACGTCGGCGTTGGAGTACGACCCGAAGTTCGCCGAACCGCCGGTCTGGAAGAGCGACTCACCGGTCGGGTAGGCCGGGAAGTACCAGCTGCCCGCGGTGCCGAAGAAGGAGAGGTCCCAGTCGCAGCTGGC
The DNA here is from genome assembly GCF_044745045.1 of Curtobacterium sp. NPDC087082. Classification (NCBI taxonomy): domain Bacteria; kingdom Bacillati; phylum Actinomycetota; class Actinomycetes; order Micrococcales; family Microbacteriaceae; genus Curtobacterium; species Curtobacterium sp. NPDC087082. The sequence goes on from NZ_JBIUZN010000001.1 coordinate 448,899, forward strand.
CTCGTCGCTCGTGCAGGTCGGGGTCTGCGACAGGACGCTCGACACCGGCGCGGTCTTGATCGTGAAGCCGATGCCGGTCTTCGCGAGCGAGGACTGGATCGCGCTCATCATGTTGTCGGTGACCGTCGAGCCGGACTGCGAGAGCACGTTCATGGTGAACTTCGTGCCCTGCTTGACGCCCTCGCCGCACTGACTGTCGGACGTACCAGGGTCGGTGCAGACCATCGTGCCGCCCTGCTCCGCCCACCCGTGGGACTCGAGCAGCGCCTTGGCCTTCTTCGTGCTGAACGGGTACGGGTTGTCCTTCTGCGTGCTCGACACGTAGTCGGACTCCTGCGCCTGCGGGATCGGCCCGTAGGTCGAGGTGGCGGTGCCGTTGAAGACGACCTTGGAGAGCGAGGTCTGGTCGATCGACATCTGCACGGCCTGGCGGGCGTACAGCTGCTTGAAGACGGCGCCCATGTCCGGGTTGTTGAAGTTGTACGGCATGTACGTGATCGCCCAGCCGGTCCAGGGCTGCACGTCGTAGCCCTTCGACGTGAAGGACGACTTCTGGTCCATGTCGGTGGCGTTGATGTAGCCGTAGTCGACCTCGCCCGAGCGGACCGCGTTCACCTCGGCGTCCGTCGTGGTGAACGGCAGCAGGTTGACCGTCGTGATCGAGGGCTTCTCGCCGCCGTCGTACTTCGTGTTCGCCGTCAGGGTGACCTTGCCCGCCGTGGTGAACGTCTTCACGCCGTAGGGCCCGGAGATGGTCTTCCACAGGTCGTCGCTGGCGTAGTCGGAGATCTTGCCGGCGGCGGTGTTGAGGTACTTCCACACCTGCTTCGCACCGGACGTGGTCTCGTCGGCGTCGGAGACCTTCGCGCTCGCACTCGTCTTGTCCCAGGCGTGCTGCGGCAGCGGGATGATGTGGCTCAGCTGGTTGGCGAGCATCCAGTCCGGGTTGTACGCCTTGTCGAACGTGATCGTGAAGTGCGTGTCGTCGTCGGCCGTGAAGGAGGTCCAGTTGTCCGGCGCCTTGCCCTTCGAGTAGGAGCCCCACTCGTCCTTGTTCGCCTTGATCAGGTTGAACCAGAACTCGACGTCCCGGCTCGTGATCGGCTTGCCGTCGGACCAGTGCCGGTCGCCGAGGGTGACCGTGACGCTCTTCGAGTCGCTCGCGAACGTCGCGTCCGTCGCGACCGAACCGGCCTTGTTCCACGCGATCTTGCCGGTGGAGCCGTCGTAGGCGACGAGCGGCTCGTACAGCGACTGCGCGATCGAGCCGTTGTTCGTGTTGAGGTGCGCTGCGGTGCCGATCGGGAGGATCCAGTTCGGCGTGAAGTTGGCCGGCAGTGCGTAGTCGATCGTGTCGGAGCTGCTGCCGGACGAGGCGTTGCCGCCCCCGGAGCAGCCGGCGAGCAGCGCGCTCACGGCGATCGCGGCTCCGGTGAGGAGCGCCCAGCGACGGGGCTTGGTCATGTGTGTCTCCTGGTGCGTGGGAGGTTCGGGGTGTGGAGCACGCGTGCCGAGCGGCACGGGGACAGTCAATGTCCAAAGCCGTTGGAAAAACAAACATCTCCGTGTAAATAGTTCGTTTCTGCCGTTCGGACGAAAGGGTGGACCGGTCGATCTGCCGGTTAGGCTCGCGGCAGTCGGTGGTCACCCGCCGTGTTCCGCCCGGATTGGAGAAAGTCGTGCCGGACCTCAGCGCCCGCGTCCTGGAGCTCGTCGCGTCCGGGCAGGCCTCCAGTCGGACGGAGATCGCCGCGCTGCTCGGCGCCGCCCCCTCGACCGTGTCCCACGTGGTCGCGCAGCTCCTGTCGCACGGGCTGCTCGCCGAGGAGGGCACCGACGTCTCGACCGGCGGCCGTCCCCGCAAGGTGCTCCGCATCGGCGGCGTCGACGAGTACGCGGTCGCCGCGGACGTCGGCGGCGGGCACGCGCGCATCGGCATCGTCCTGCCAGGAGGCGCGCTCGAGTCGGTCGCGAACGTCCCGTTCGCGCTCTCCGACGGCCCGACCGCGGGACTCCAGCGGCTGGCGGCCCTGCTCGAGCGGCTCGCCGACGAGCGCGGTCGCGACGGGCTGCGGGGCGTCGGCCTCAGCCTCCCGGGCCCGGTCGACGTCGAGGCCGGCGTGGTCGACCTGCCGAGCCGGATGCCGGGGTGGAACGGGTTCCCGGTGGCGTCGTGGCTGACCGAGCGGTTCGGGTTGCCGGCGGTCGTCGACAACGACGCGAACTGCATGGCGGCGGGCGAGCAGACCGTGCAGGACCCGGGCCGGCGGCAGACCATCACGATCAAGGCCGGTTCGGCGATCGGGGCCGGGATCGTCATCGACGGTCGGCTGTACCGCGGGGCGACGGGCTCGGCCGGGGACATCACCCACGTCCGGATCGACGCCGCCGGGGACACCCCGTGCTCGTGCGGGAACACCGGGTGCCTCGAGACCGTCGCGTCCGGAGCCGCCCTGGTGCGGATCCTGTCGGACGCCGGGGTCGACGTCTCCTCGACCGCCGATGTGGTCCGCCTGGCCTCGGACGCCCACCCCGAGGCGACCCGGGCCGTGCGGCTCGCGGGCCGGTACCTCGGCGAGGTGCTCGCCGCGAACGTCAACTTCTTCAACCCGGACGCCGTGTACCTCGGCGGCATCCTCTCCACCCTCGACCCGTTCATCGCCGCCGTGCGGAGCCAGCTGTACGAGAGCTGCCACCCGCTCATGACGCAGCACCTCGTCATCGAGCCGGTCTCGCTCGGCGCGGACGCAGGGCTCGTCGGGGCGGGTCAGTTCGCCCTGCAGCGGGGCCTCGCCGCGTCGCTCGAGGAACTGTCCGCGCCCATCCCCCAGTCCACCACCAGGAACAGGAACGTCCGTGTCTGAGCCCGTGTCCACCGCACCCGCCACCCACCGCCCGGTCATCGCGATCGCCGGTCTCGCCATCGAGACCTCGACGTTCACGCCGACGCGCACCCACGCACCGGCGTTCCACCCGGACCGCGGGGAGGAGGTCGTGGCCCGCTACGACTTCCTCGGGCCGCTGTCGGCGCACGCCGACTTCCGCGGGGCGCTCATCGGGCACGCGCTGCCGGGCGGGATCGTGGACCGTGACTCGTACGAGTCGCTCGCGGCGGAGATCGTCTCGCGGCTGGCGGCGATCGTCGAGGCCGAGCACGTCGACGGGCTCTGGTACGACATCCACGGCGCGATGGTGGTCGAGGGCCTGGACGACGCCGAGGCCGACCTGCTCGGCCGCATCCGCGCGGTGATCGGTCCCGATGTCATCGTGTCGGCGTCGATGGACCTGCACGGCAACGTCACGGCGGAGCTCGCGCACCAGGTGGACCTCGTCACCTGCTACCGGATGGCCCCGCACGAGGACGCCCTCGAGACGAAGGAGCGCGCCGTCCGGAACCTGGTCGACGTGTTGACCACCCGACCGGTCGGGCAGCAGCGCCCGGTGAAGGCCTGGGTGCCGATCCCCGTGCTCCTGCCCGGCGAGCAGACCTCGACGCGCCTCGAGCCCGCGGCGTCCCTGTACGCGCAGGTGCCGCTCGTCGAGCAGACCGAGGGCGTGCTCGACGCCGCGATCTGGGTCGGGTACGCCTGGGCGGACCAGCCTCGCGACCGCGCGGTCACCGTGGTCACGGGCTGGGACGCCGACGCCGTCGCCGCCGGTGCCGAACGACTCGCGCGGGCCTTCTGGGACGTGCGTGAGGACTTCGTGTTCGTCGCACCGACCGGCACGTTCGACGAGTGCATCGTCGCTGCGCTCGCACCGGGCGCCGCGAGGCCGTTCTTCGTGTCCGACTCCGGCGACAACCCGACCGCCGGCGGCTCGGGCGACATGACGTGGGGGCTCACGCAGGTGCTGGCGAACCCGGCCTTCGCGGAGCCCGACGGCCCGACGGTGATCTACGCGAGCGTTCCCGGCCCCGCGGCCGTCGCGGCGGCGGTGGAGGCCGGCGTCGGTGCGACGGTCACCGTGACGGCGGGGGCGTCGGTCGACGCCGTCCACGCCGGGCCGATCACGATGACCGGCCGCGTGCACGCGATCAAGCACGGTGACCGCGACGCCGAGACCGAGGTGGTGCTGCAGGTCGGCAGTGTGTTCGCGATCCTGACGAAGCTCCGCAAGCCGTACCACCACGAGCACGACTTCACCGACCTCGACCTCGCCCCGCGGGACGCCGACGTGGTGATCGTGAAGATCGGGTACCTCGAACCGGAGCTCTTCGACATGGCTGCCGACTGGATGCTCGCGCTGACGCCGGGCGGGGTCGACCAGGACCTCGAGCGGCTCGGGCACCACAGGATCGTCCGGCCGATGTTCCCCTACGATCGAGTGTTCCCGTCGGCGCCGGACCTCGGCGCCCGGATCATCCCGCCGTCGAACGAACCGCTCGGAGCCATCGCGTGACCACCGCCGCCCCCGTCGCCCTCGAGATCGCCGTCACCTCACCCGCCGGCGCGATCGTCGCACGGGACGGCGGCGCCGACCGTGTCGAGCTCTGCGTCGGGCTCGAGCTCGGTGGCCTCACGCCGTCCCAGGCGCTCGTCGAGACGACCCACGAGACCGGCATCCCCGCGCACGCCCTCGTCCGCTGTCGTCCCGGCGGCTTCGTGCACACCCCCGACGAGGTCGACCTCATGGTGCGCGAGGTCCGCACGGTCCTGCGCTCCGGGGCAGCGGGCGTCGTGGTCGGTGCCCTGCGTCCGGACGGCACGCTCGACGAGGACGCCCTCCGGCGCTTCGTCGACGCCGCACGCTCGGTCAGCGCGACCGCCGAGGTCACCCTGCACCGGGCGATCGACCACGCGGCCGACCCCGTCGCCGCCGCGGCCACCCTCGCCGACCTCGGGTTCACCCGGGTGCTGACCTCGGGGGCCGCGCCCACCGCGGTGGCCGGTGCCGCGACCATCACGCGCATGGTCGACGCCGCCGGGCCCGTGCAGGTCATGGCGGGCGCCGGTGTCATCCCGGCCGACGTCCCCGCCCTGGTCGCGACGGGGGCCGCCGCCGTGCACCTCTCGGCGAAGCGACCCGCCGCCGACAGCGCCCACGCTGGTGTGCCGATGGGCGGCGCGGACGACGGTTCCGCGCACTTCGTCACCGACGCCGAGGTGGTCGCCGCCGCGCGCCGGGCCCTCGACGCCTGACCCGACCCGTCACGCGGGAATGGACCGCGCGGGCGCGTGCTTGACGCCCGCATGACCTCGTCAGCAACGCGCCGTGGGTGGCTCAGCGTCGCATCCGTCGCACTCGGATCGTTCGTCCTCGTCCTGTCCGAGTTCCTCCCGATCGGCCTGCTGCCGGCCATCGCCGCCGACCTCGACGTCGGTGTCGGCACCGCGGGGCTCATGGTCGTCGCGACCGGCCTCGTCGGAGCGGTCGCCGCACCGGTCGTCACGGTGTGGACGTCCGCGCTCGACCGCCGGGTCGTCCTGGTCGGCCTGACGGTGCTGCTCGTCGTCGCGGACGCACTCGCTGCGGTGGCGCCCTCGTTCTGGGTACTGCTCGTGGCCCGGATGCTCCTCGGCGTCGGCATCGGCGGCTTCTGGGCGATCGGCGCCGGGATCGCCGGACGCCTCGTCCGCCCCGAGTCCGTGATCCGCGCCACGTCCCTCATCACCGCCGGCGTCTCGGTCGCGACCGTCGTCAGCCTGCCCCTCGGCGCACTCGTGTCATCCCTCGCCACGTGGCGGCTGGCGTTCGTGATCGGCGGCGTGCTCGGGCTCGTCGCGCTCGGCCTGCAGCTCGCGATGCTCCCGCGGATCCCCGCCCAGCAGCGCGTCCGGTTCGGCACGCTCGCGTCGTTGCTCGGTGTGCGCAGGGCCCGGGTCGGCCTGATCGGTGCCGCGTTCCTCTTCACCGCGCAGTTCGCCGCCTACACCTACATCGCGCCGTACCTGCAGGACCTCGTCGGGGTCGGCGCGGACACCGTGACGATCGCGCTGCTGGTCTTCGGCATCGCGGGCATCGTCGGGAACTTCGTCGCCGGGTTCACGCTCGGCCGGAGCGTCCTCGGCACGATCGGCTCCGCGAAGTTCGTCCTCGCCGGCGCGGTCGTCCTGCTCCCGCTGCTCGCACACTCGGTCGTCGGGGTGTTCGTCCTGCTGGTCGTGTGGGGCCTCGTGTGGGGAGCACTGCCGCTCGGCATGCAGACCTGGATGTCCACGTCGTCTCCCGCGGGGTCGGAGACCGGGCTCGCGTTGTTCGTGACGACGATCCAGCTGGCGATCGCGGCCGGGTCGGTGCTCGGCGGCGCCGCGGTGTCGTCCTTCGGGTTGGCCGTCGACTTCTGGCTCGCCGGCGGGGTCGCGGTCGTCGGGGCGATCGTGCTCGTCACGCTCGGTGCGCGCCGCTCGAGTGCCGCCCCGGCGCAGGTCGCCGCTCCCGCGGCCCCCGCTCCGGCAGGTGCCACCGCTCCGGCGCAGGTCGCCGCTCCCGCGGCCCCCGCTCCGGAAAGTGCCGCCGCTCCGGCGGAGACGACCGCGACCGGTTCCGTCGCCGTCGCCTGCCCCTGACGGTCCCGACGGACGGCGCCGCCACGGTCAGCCGAGCCAGACGACCCGGTCCGCTCCGGCGATGACCGTCGGGTCGTGCGTGGCGTGCACGACCACGACCCCGGACGCTGCCTCGTCGGCGAGCGCGTGGACCACGAGCCGACCCGACTCGGCGTCCACCCCGGCCGTGGGCTCGTCGACGAGGAGCACCCCCGCCCGCTGCGCGAGTCCGAGCGCGACGAGGGTCCGCTGACGCTGCCCACCGGACAGCTCGTCGAGCGGCCGGTCCGACAGGGAAGCGATCCCCATCCGGTCGAGCTGCTCGTCGACCACGTCGCGGTCGGCACGCACGAGCGGTCGCCACCACGGACGGCCGGACCACCGGCCCATGCGGACCGTGGCACGGACGGTGAGCGGGAGCGCGCTCGGCGGAACTGACTGGGTCACGTAGGCGACGCCGACGGAGGTGCGGCGCGTCACCGCGCCGGCATCCGGCGTCACGACCCCGGCGAGCGCGTCGAGCAGCGTCGACTTGCCGGAGCCGTTCGGCCCGGTCAGCGCGGTGACCGCACCGGCGGGGAAGGTCGCATCGACCCCGTCGAGGACGGTTCGGTCGCCGCGTCGGACGACGAGTCCGGCGACGTCGAGGGGGGCGGCGTCGGTCGTCGTGGGCACCTGAGGACACTATCAGTATCGATAGTCATTTTCATGTAGCGTCTCCGACCGTGACCTGGCTGACCGATCCCCTCTCCGTCGACTTCATGGTCCGTGCCCTCGTGGGCGGCGGACTGGCGGCGGTGCTCTGCGCGGTCGTCGGCACGTGGGTCCTCGTCCGCGGCATGGCCTTCCTCGGCGAAGCGCTGTCGCACGGCATGCTCCCCGGCGTCGCGATCGCCTCGCTGACCGGGTTCCCCGTCGCGCTGGGCGCCGCCGCCAGCGCCGCGGTGATGGTGCTCGGGGTCGGCGCACTCCGCCGTCGGGCCCGGCTCTCGTACGACACGTCGATCGGGCTCCTGTTCGTCGGCATGCTCGCTCTCGGGGTGATCATCGTCTCCTCCTCGAGGTCCTTCGCGACCGACGTCACCGCGATCCTGTTCGGTGACGTCCTCGCCGTCACCCGTGCGGACCTCACCGGCCTGACGATCGCCGTCACGGTGGCGCTCGGGACCGCGGTGTTCTTCCACCGTCCGTTCACGGCAGCGGCGTTCGACGTCCGGAAGGCCGCGACCCTCGGCCTCCGCCCACGGACCGCCGAGATCGTGCTGGTCGGGCTCGTCACGCTCGCGGTCGTCGCCTCGTACCGGGCGGTGGGCACGCTGCTCGTCGTGGGACTGCTCCTCGCCCCGGCAGCCGCCGCCCGTGCGTGGACCCGGCACGTCGGCTCGACGATGGTGCTCGCCGCCGGGATCGGCATCGCGGCCGTCCTCGTCGGGCTGCTCGTCTCGTGGCACCTCGGCACCGCCGCGGGAGCGAGCATCGCCGCCGTCGCCGTCGCCGGGGTCGGCCTCTCGCGCACGGCCGCGTCGCTCAGCACCCGGGCCCGCGACCGGACCCCCGGGACAGAACCACCGACAGCAGTACCAGCACCTCGAGAGGCAGCATGACCCACTCCACCCGGCGCGCTCCCACGCGCACCCTGCTCACCACGAGCCTCGTCGTCGGACTCACCGTCGCGACGGCGGGCTGCTCGTCGGGCACGGCCCCCGGCGACCCCAGCGCGACCGCCCGGCCACACGGCTTCGTCGAGGGGGCGAGCGAATCCCGGGAACCGCAGCTGCGCCTCCTGGCCGTCTCCGGGACGGGCGAGACCGCGCTGCACGACCTGCTCAGCAGCAAGACGACCGCGCTCGACGACGTCGACGTGCCCACGCACTCCGCCACCGACGGCCGGTTCCTCGTGACGAGCTCCGACAGCCGCACCACGATCGTGGACGGCGGCGCCTGGACGGTCGACCACGGCGACCACACCCACTACTACGCGGCGGAGCCGCGGGTCGTCGGCACGATGGCGGGGGGCGGTCCGGTCGAGGTGCACTCCTCCGAGACGACCACGACGATCACCTGGCCGGAGCGGGACGAGGCGGTCGTCCTCGACCGGGCCGCGCTCGGCCAGGGGACCGTCGAGGAACGGACCCGGATCGACGCACGGGTCCTGCTCCCCGACGGAGACCGCCTCGTCGCCGCGTCCGACGACGTCGTCCGGGTGCTCGACGCCGACGGCTCGCCGACCGGCACCGAGGCGGCGTGCACCGACCCGGCCGGAGGCATCGTCACCCGGGCCGGCTCGGTCGTCGGCTGTTCCGACGGCGCGGTGGTCGTGGACGACGACGGCGCGACGGCGGTGCCGTTGCCCGGCGGCGCCGAACGGCCGACCTCGTTCGCAGCCCGCGCCGGACGACCGACGGTCGCGGGCCTGGCCGGTGACGCCGGCTTCTGGCTGCTCGACAGCCGCGAACACTCGTGGCGCCTGGTGCCGACCGAGCGCCCACTCCGCGCCGTCGCCGCGGTCGACGACGCCGACGAGCACGTGGTCGGCGTCGACGACACCGGGCGGGTGGTGGTGCACACGCTCGCCACCGGAGCGATCGTCGCGACCGACCCGCTCGTCGCCGACGACGCCCCGCCCCTGCTGCAGCTCGACGCGAACCGCGCCTACCTGGCCGACCGCGGGACCGGGACCGTGCACGAGATCGACTTCGCCGACGGCGCGCGGGTCGCCCGGACCATCGACCTCGGCGTGGCCCCGGCCGCGTTCGCGGAGGTCGGACTGTGACGCGGGCACGCACACGGGCCGTCGTCGTCACGGTCCTCGCCGTGGTGGGTGTCGCGTTCGGCGCGAGCGGGTGCACCGCTGCTCCCGGGCAGGACCGGCCACTCGTCGCCGTCACCACGAACATCCTCGGCGACGTCGTCTCGGAGGTCGTCGGCGACGCGGCCGAGGTGATGGTGCTCATGCCCGCCGGAGCGGACCCGCACTCGTTCGAGGTCTCCGCGCAGGAGGCCGCGCGACTCCGCACCGCCGACCTCGTGGTGGAGAACGGACTGGACCTCGAGGAGGGCGTGTCCCGGCACGTCCGGGCCGCGGCCGACGACGGCGTCCCGGTCTTCACGGCCGGCGACGCGGTCGACGCCCTGGAGTGGACGACCGAGGACGACAGCGGCCCGGACCCGCACCTCTGGACCGACCCCGCACGGATGGTCGACGTCGTCGAGGCGCTCGACGACGACCTCCGCGACGTGGGCGTCCAGGCGACCGGCACCGCGGACTACCTCGACGCCCTGCACGCGCTCGACGGGGAGATGCAGCAGGCCTTCGGCGCGCTCAGCCCCGGGCAGCGGGCCCTCGTGACGAACCACCACGTCTTCGGGTACCTCGCCGACCGGTACGACTTCCGGGTGGTGGGAGCCGTCATCCCGAGCGGGACGACGCTCGCCTCGCCCAGCGCGGCTGACCTGCGGGACCTTGCCGACGCGATCGCGGACGCCGGCGTGCCGACCGTCTTCGCGGATGCCTCGCAGCCGGCCCGGTTGGCCCAGGTCCTCGCGGACGAGGTCGACGTGCACGTCGAGATCCGCCCGCTGGCCACCGAGTCGCTCACGGCCGACGGACCCGCGTCCACCTACCTCGGGATGATGCGGTCGAACACCGAGGCGATCGTCGACGGACTGTCGGTTCGTAATTGAGAATGAGAATCAGTACAGTGTTCTGCATGACGACGACCAAGTCCCTGCGCACCGCGGCCCTGCCGGCCGCCCTGCTCAGCGCGGCCGCCCTTGCCCTCACCGGCTGCGCCGCCGACCCCTCCCCCTCCGAGCCGACGAGCACCGCGACCGAGCGCGCCGACGGCACCCGGATCACGCTCACGTACGACGGCGGCCTCCTCGTGCTCGACGACGACCTGCGCGTCCTGACCGACGACGCTGTCGACGGGTTCACCCGCGTCAACCCGGCAGGTGACGGACGGCACGTGCTCGTCACGGTGCCGAGCGGCTTCCGGGTGCTCGACACCGCGGCTGATCCGGCCCTCACCGACGCGGTCTTCCCCGCCGACACCGGGGGCCACGCGGTCGTCCACGGCGACCGGACGGCGCTCTTCGCCGACGGCACCGGCCAGGTGACGACGTTCGACAACACCGAACTCGACGGCGCCGAACTGCCCGACACCGAGACGACCGAGTCCGAGGCCGCGCACCACGGCGTCGCGATCGTGCTGGAGGACGGCACGCTGCTCACCACCATCGGCGACGAGGAGTCCCGCAGCGGGGTCCGTGCGCTGGACGCGGACGGGAAGGAGACCACCCGCTCCGAGGAGTGCCCGAACGTGCACGGCGAGGGCGCGGTCCAGGGCGACGTCGCGGTCTTCGGGTGCACCGACGGGGCACTCGTGTACGACGACGGCGCGTTCACGAAGCTCGACGCCCCCACCGAGTACGGCCGGACCGGCAACCTGTTCACGACCGACACGTCCTCGATCGCGCTCGGCGACTACAACGACGACCCGGACAGCGAGGGGTACCTCCTCCACCAGATCGCCCTGATCGACGCGGCATCCGGTTCCTACCGGGTCGCCGACGTGCCGGACGGCGTCGGCTACACGTTCCGGGACCTCGCCCGTGGTCCCGAGGACGAGGCCGTCGTGCTCGGGGACGACGGCGCGCTGCACACCTTCGACACGACGTCCGGCGAGCTGCTCGACTCCTTCCCGGTGATCGACCCGTGGGAGGGACCGGCCGAGTGGCAGGACGCCCACCCGGCACTGAAGGTCGCCGGCGACGTCGCCTACGTCACCGACCCTGCCGAGCGGCGGGTCCACGCGGTCGACCTCACGACCGGCGAGACCATCGCCTCGAGCGACGTTCTGCCCGGCGTGCCCAACGAGATGGCGATCGCGTAACGACGCGGACCCGACGAACGGACAGGCGGACGGGAGGCGCGGGGGCCCCGGGGCCCCCCCCCCCCCCCCCGCCGCGGGGGGGGCCGCCCCCCCCCCCGGGGGGGGGGCCCCGGGGGCGGGCCCGCC
>NZ_JBIUZN010000001.1:460417-621997 GCF_044745045.1 Curtobacterium sp. NPDC087082
ACCCCCCGCCGGGCTACACCCCGGCCACGGGCGTTTTTCGGCCGGGGGTCCCCACCGACTGGGCACCCCCCCACCCCCCGCCCCCCCCCCCCCGCCCGGGGGGCGGGGGGGGGGGGGCCCCGGGGCCCCCGCGCCTCCCGTCCGTCGTCGTCTCAGCGACCCGCCGCCGCGTGGTTCGCGACCTGGGTCGCGGACAGGACGGAGCCGTAGACCGCCGCGTACCGCATCGACCCCGTGAAGGCGAAGTTCGACGGCTGCCCGGGCCACCCGGACACGGTGTCGTACCCGACCCGGAAGTACCCGGTGAAGTTCTCCGGCGTCGTGAAGGCCGCGTTCGACGCGACGAGGGCACCGTCCGCGTAGAGCCGCATGCCGGTGCCGGCGGACATCGTCGCCACCACGTGGTGCCACGCGCCGTCCGTGTACGCCTTCGGTGACGTCACCACCTGGGTCGTCCCGTTGTAGGTGCCGAAGACGAGCTGCCCGGCGGTGTTGAGGTAGACCTGGCGGTCGTGCTGCCCGGAGGCGGCGACCTGGTTGCTGCCGAACCCGACGAGCATGCCGCCGGCGACCGTCGTGCGGAACCAGACCTCCTCGCTGAAGGTGGTCGGGTTGGCGTACGACCGCGGCGTCGAGACGAAGCTCGTCGAGCCGTTCAGCGCGTACGAGCTCCCGGCGTCACGCGGGCAGGCGTTCGGGCTCGGCGTGGTCGCCGTCATCGAGCCCTGGTAGGTGCCGTTCAGGCCCTTGCCGGACCAGTCCGTGGCGGTCGTCGAACCGGAGGCCTCGCCGAGGCGGTAGGCGAAGAGGGCGGTCGAGGTGTCCGCGCCGACCGCTGCGGCGCAGGTGAAGTAGGGCGCGGTCGCGGCGCTGTTGCCGGTGTTCGCGACCACGGCGCTGAAGGCGGACCGCGTCGGCGCGAACGCGTTGGCGAGGCCGACGACGGCGACGGCGAGGACCAGGACGAGGGCGACGACCCGACCGTCACGGAGGCGGCGGAGTCTCACGAGGGACGCACCGCCTCGACCCGACCGACGGCCAGGCAGAGCACGAGCGGGACGAGGCAGGCGACGACGAGGAGTCCCCACCCGACCGGCCCGAGATCGATGTTCGAGGTGAGCTGGTAGTGCCCGTTCCTCGTGAGCTCGCGGATGACCATGTGCCCGACCTGCCCGTCGACGAGGTGGACGCTCTCGGCACCACGGGCCTCGACCCGGACCGGGAACATGCCGGAGGACACGATGGTGGCCTCGACGCCGCCGTGGGTGGCCGAGTTCGTGATGGTCGTGACGTTGACGAACGGCTTCAGGATGAAGGCCGCGTACGACAGCGTGAGTGCACCGCCGGCGATGCGGAGGCAGGTGCGGGTGACCCGGTCGGTGAACACGCTCGTGAGCGTCCAGATCACCAGCGTGCCGATGAGCAGGAGCGGCGCTGCCCGGAACAGCCACCCGAGGTTCGGGACGAGGAGCACCGGGGAACCGATGACGTTCTCCTGCGTGAGCGTCCACGGGTCGGTCGCGCCGTTGATGTCACCGCGGGTGTGCAGTCCGGCGGCGTCGACGTCGATGATGCGGTGGGTGTAGACGACGCCCGGGTTCGCCGCGGTCTCGAAGGAGACGACGTCGCCGACGCGCAGGGTGGCGACGTCCACGGGCAGGTCGAGGACGAGCGTGCCGACCGGAGCGGCCTCGCCCATCGACGGCGTCTCGACGACGAACCACCGCCCACCGGCGGACAGGAACAGCACGGCGGCGGTGAGGAGGACGACGGCGACCGCGGCGACCGTCCAGGCGAGGACCGTCTCGAAGCGGGTGGCGGTGTGCCCGCCGAGGAGCGGACGGTCGAGCGTGCCGCTGAGCGGGATGGCGGCGGTCTGGCTCATCTGCTGCTCCGGTCGTGTGCGGCTGGGCGGTGGGGGGGCGGGGTGGGGTGATGGGTGGCGACGCTCGACCGGAGGGGGGGCGGTCGAGCGTCGCCGGTCGGGGTGGCTAGGCCGTGAAGGTCCAGGTCATCGGCACGGAGGCGGCGAGGCCCTGGTAGGTGTTGCCGGCCGAGGAGTCGAGCGTGACGGCGAAGGTGAACGGCACGGAGGCTCCGGCGGCGGGTGCGGCGGGCATCGTGAACGCCGAGGCGGCCGCACCCTTGAAGCTGGCGAGCGTGCCGCTGAACACCGTGGTCGAGCCGGAGGAGATGACGAGGTTCATCTTCGCGCAGAGGTCGGTCGCGGTGCCGTTCACCGAACCGTTCGCCGACTGGGTGCACGTGGCGCCCGGGGTGAGCGTGAACGTCGAGGCGTTCGCGGTGCCGGTGTTCTTGATCGAGATCGCGGTCGTGACGGTGTTGCCGGGCGTCATCGTGGTGCTGCCGCCGAACTTGTTGATCGTCGAGCACGTGGCGGAGTTCGTCGAGACCGAGCCGCCGTCGGTGCTCGTGCAGGTGACGGTGCCGCCGGCGTTCTGCTCCTGCATCGTGAGCGTGCCGCTGGCTGCGGTGTTGCTGCTGTTGGTGATGCTCGCGGCGAACCCGGAGAGGGTGCCGGTGAGCGAGAGGGAGAGCAGCACGGCGGCGAAGATGCCCGCGAGGAGTGCGACGGGGGCGAATCGGATCCGCTTCAGGGCGGAGGTGCGGAGCTTGTCGGACACGGGAACCTCTTCGGTCGGGCGTTCAGGGAAGTGGAGGAGCAATCGGCTCGGGCTCGTTTGCTTCGATCATCAAGATAGTCAGTCATTCATCAAATTGACCACTCGTATACTGACCCCAGTGCGAGGGACGCCACCGCACCCGACCCGAAGCGAGGAACCCGTGACCCCTGCGCCGCCGACCGACCCGACCGACGCGGCCGACCTCATCGCGGCGTTCGACGCGGTCGTGCGCGCGAACGCGAGCCTCGTCGGACAGCTCAGCGCGCGGGCCGGCGTGCACGAGAACGCCCTGCGCGCCCTGGTGCTCGTGAGCGACACCGGCTACTCCACCCCCACCGAGGTGGCCGGGTACCTCGGGCTGACCTCGGGCGCCGTGACGAACATGATCGACCGCATGACGGCCGCCGACCTGCTCGAGCGCGCGCCGAACCCGAACGACCGCCGCGGTTCGCTGCTGCGACTCCTGCCCGAGGGCGAGCGGGTCGTCCGCGAGCACCGGAAGCGGTATGCCCAGGTGCTCGCCGAGGTCGACCGGACGCACGCCGGCGGCCTGCTCGCGGTGCTCACCGACCTCGCGACGGGCCTGTACGGGTCGGCCGGCGAGGCGATGCGCTGACACCGCACCCATGACGGACGGGAGGCACGGTGCCAGCTGGCACCGTGCCTCCCGTCCGTCGTGGGCGCGCGTCAGGACCCGCGCGTCATCCCTTCACCGGGATCGACTGCGCCTTCAGCGCCGCCACGGTCTTCGACTGCCCCGACTCGAGCGCGTCGAGGAGCGTGCCCTGCCCGGACGCCGCCTGCCCGAAGCCGTCCGACACGTCGGAGTAGGTCTGCGTCATCGTCGGACCCCAGGTGAAGGGCTGGATGTCCTTCGCCGCGGTCGCGAACTCCTCGTAGATCTTCTGGTTCCCGTAGAACGGCAGCCCCTCGGTCAGTGCCGGCAGCTCGGCGCCGGTCGACGAGGCGGGGTAGAGGTTGGCCTCCTTGTTCAGCGCGGCGAGTGCTTCCTTCGAGGTGTTCAGCCAGACCAGGAACTCCGACGCCTCGGCCGGGTGCTTGCTCCCCGCGAAGACGACGTTCGACGAACCGCCCCAGGCAGCGGACTTCGACTCACCCGCGGTCCACTGCGGCATCGGCGCGACGGCCCACTTGCCGGAGGTCGAGGGCGCACCGCTCGAGATGGTGTTCGCACCCCAGACGGCCGAGACCCAGGTCCAGTCCTGCCCCTTGTCGTAGGCGCTGTTCCACTGGTCGGTGAAGCTCGGCAGGGTGTTCACGAGCTTCTTGTCGATGAGGTCCTGCCAGTAGTCGGCGACCTTCTTCGACGCGCTGTCGGTCAGGTCCACCGTCCAGTCCGAACCGGAGTTCGAGAACCACTGGCCACCGGCCTGCGAGACGAGCCCGGCGAACTGGTTGACGTCGCCCTTGGCGAAGTTGGTGATGTTGCCGCCGAGCGCCTTGATCTTCACGGCGTCCTGGGCGTACTCCTCCCACGTCTTCGGGACGTCGAGGCCGGCCTTCTCGAACAGGTCCTTGCGGTAGTACAGGGCCATCGGACCGGAGTCCTGCGGCACGGCGTAGACCGACTTCGACTCACCGAACGTGACCTGGTTCCAGAGGCCGTCGGAGAAGTCCTTCTTCGCGGCGCTGATGCCGGAGCACGCGCCGATGTCCTCGAGGCCGCCCTGCACGCGGAACGCCGGCAGGGTGTCGTACTCGACCTGACCGATGTCCGGCGCCTGCTTCGCCTTGAGCTGGTTGAAGAAGTTCTGGTACGTGCCGCTGTTGCCGTTCGCGACGATGGAGACCTTGACCTGGATGTCCGGGTGCTCCGCGTTCCAGATGTCCACGACCTTGTCCATGTTGGGCACCCAGGTCGTGAAGTCGAGGGTGACCTTGCCGCTGGACGGCTTGCAGCTCGCGGCGGCCGTGTCGGATCCGGAGCCGGCGCCGCTGCCGCCGGTGCTGCAGCCGGCGAGGGCGACGGTCGCGGCGACCGCGACGGCGGCGACGCTGAGGAACTTCGTTGTCTTCATGCTGTTTCCGTTCGGGATGTGAGTGGGGTCGGTGGTGCTGGTCAGGAGGGGGCCGGTCGGCCGCGGTCGGGCGGGCCGGTCGGCCGCGGTCTGGCGCTACTTCAGGCCGCCGGCGCCGAGGCCGGACCGCCAGAAGCGCTGCAGGGAGAGGAAGGCGACGAGGAGCGGGATGATCGAGACGAACGACCCGATGAGCACGAGGGTGCGGAGGTCCGGGTACTGGTTCACGCTCGAGTTCCACGTGTAGAGGCCGAGGGTGACGGGGAACAGCGACGAGTCGCGGAGCATCACGAGCGGCAGGAAGAAGTTGTTCCAGATGGCGACGAACTGGAACAGGAAGATCGTCACGAGCGCCGGCGACATGAGCCGGACGGCCACGGTGAAGAACGTGCGGACCTCGCCGGAGCCGTCGATGCGGGCGGCCTCGATGATCTCGTCCGGGACGCTCGACGCCGCGAACAGCCGCGACAGGTACACGCCGAACGGGCTGACGATGCTCGGCAGGAAGACCGACCAGAACGTGTCCGTCAGGTCGACCTGGCTGAAGATGAGGAACAGCGGCAGGGCCAGCGCGGTCGCCGGCACGAGGACGCCGCCGAGGAACACGTTGAAGAGGGCCTCGCGTCCGCGGAACCGGTACTTCGCCAGCGCGTAGCCGCACATCGCCGACAGGACGGTGCCGATGAGCCCGGCGACACCGGCGTAGGCGATGCTGTTGAGCATCCAGCGCACGTACACGCCGTCCTGCCGGGTGAACAGCTCGCCCAGGTTCGCGACGAAGTCCTGCACCGACGAGGCGCTGAACCACAGCGAGAACGTCGTGTTGAAGTTCGCGGTCGTCTTGGTCGACGACACGAACAGCCAGAAGATCGGCAGCAGGAAGTAGATCGTGAAGACGCCCATCACGAGCATCGCGGCGCTGCGCGAGATGACGCTCTCGCGCGGTCCGCGCGCACCGTGCTGCAGGGGCCTGGAGGCGCGGTTCGGCTCGAGCGGTCGGCCGGCGGTCCGCACGGCGTCGCGTCGGCTCGGTGCGTTGACGGTCACTGGTCAGCCTTCCGCTGGGTCAGTCGGAGGAACCCGATCGACAGGACGAAGGTCGCGACCGCGAGGACGACGGAGAACGCGGCGGCGAGGTTGAAGTTGGGCACCGACGAGGTCGAGTAGACGAGCATGTTCGGCGTGAAGGTCGACGAGATCGTCGAGGTGAACTGGCGGAACACGGTCGGTTCGGTGAGCAGCTGCAGGGTGCCGATGACGGAGAAGACCGCGGTGAGCACGATCGCCGGCACCACCATCGGGATCTTGATCGACCAGGCGATCCGGAACTGCGAGGCCCCGTCGAGCTTCGCCGCCTCGTAGATCTCGGTCGGGATCGCCAGGAGCGACGAGTAGATGATGAGCATGTTGTAGCCGACGTAGACCCAGGTCACGACGTTCGCGACGGCCCAGAGGACGGTGCCGGAGCCGAGCAGGTCGACCTTCGAGGTGACGGCGGAGAACGGCGAGAGGTTCGGCGCGTAGAGGTAGCCCCACATGATCGCGGCGATGACGCCGGGCACCGCGTACGGCGCGAAGAAGGCCAGGCGGAAGAACCGCTTGCCGCGCAGCAGGGGCGAGTCGAGCAGGAGCGCGAACACCAGTGCGAGGGCGAGCATCACCGGCACCTGCACGACACCGAAGAGCAGCACGCGGAGGATCGAGCCCCAGAACTCGCTGTTCTGGAACACGAGCACGTACTGGCTCAGTCCGCCGAACACCTGCGTCGGCGCACCGAAGGTCCCCTGGCGCTCGATCTTCTGCAGCGACTGCCACACGGCGTAGAGGATCGGGACGAGGTAGAACGCGGTGAAGAGCACGGCGAACGGCGTGACGAAGACGGCGATCGCGCGGCGGTACCGGAAGCCCCCGCCGCGTCGACGTCGGGCGACCCGGGGTCGCTGGGCTGTGGTGGTCATGGGCGCTTCCTGTCCGTGCGGATGATCTGGGTGCCACCGGGGGCGATGGTCGTGGTGCCGGTCCGGGGTCGGTCGGCGACGAGGTCGTGGCCCGTCACGTGGTGCTCGACGGGCTGGTCGGTGTGGTTGAGCAGGAACACCCACTCGTGCTGGTCGTCGCGGCGTCGGACGACCTCGAGGCCGGGCTGCGCGGCGGGGTCCGGTGCGACGCCGGCCTCGGCGAGGACGTCACCGAGCAGGCCGCGGAGCGTGTCGGCGGCGAGGACGGTGGAGACGTACCAGGCGGCTCCGGCGCCGTGCGCGTTGCGGGTGACCGCGGGCGAGCCGGCGAGCTGGCCGGCGGCGTAGTCGAGCACGCTCGTCGCGCCGCGGAGCTCGACGGGTTCGCTCCAGACGGTGCCGGTGGAGCCGTCGGACAGGGCGATGTGCGCGTCGGCGGCGAGCGGCAGGAACTCGTCGACCCGCACACCGAGCAGGTCACGGAAGGCACCGGGGTACCCGCCGGTCCGCACGCGGTCACGCTCGTCGACGATGCCGCTGAAGAACGTGACGACCGCCCGACCCCCGGCGGCGACGTGGTCGGCGACGACCGCGGCGTGCTCGTCGCGCACCAGGTAGAGCTCCGGGACGAGCACGACGGCGTAGCCGTCGAGCGGCGCACCCGGTGCCACCACGTCCACCGTCACGCCGAGGTCCCACAGCGCGCCGTGGAACGCGTGGACCTGTTCCAGGTAGCGGAGCGCGGTGGTGGGGTGCGCCTCCAGGTCGGCCGCCCACTGGTTCTCCCAGCTGAAGACGAGCGCGACGTCCGCGACGACGCGGGAACCGCGCAGTTCGCCGAGCCGCTCGACCAGGTCGCCGAGCTCGACGACGTCACGCCAGCCGCGGGAGTCGGTCCCGGCGTGCGGGAGCAGCGCGGAGTGGAACTTCTCGCTGCCCTGGACGGACGCTCGCCACTGGAAGAAGCAGACCCCGTCGGCACCGCGGGCGATGTGCGCCACGGTGTTCCGGAGCATCTCCCCCGGTGCCTTCGCGACGTTGTGCGGCTGCCAGTTCACCGCGCCCGTCGAGTGCTCCATGAGCAGCCAGGGCGCCCCGCCCGCGAGCCCGCGCGTGGTGTCGGCGGCGAAGGCGAGCTCGGCGTGCGGTCGGGGCAGACGGTGGTCGAGGTAGTGGTCGTTCGCGATGACGTCCATGTCCGCCGTCCACGACCAGTAGTCGAGCGCGGTGATGTGCGCCGCGACCATGAAGTTCGTCGTCACCGGCTTGTCACTCAGACTGCGGAGCACCTCGGCCTCGGCGCGGTGGTGCGCGAGCAGCTCGTCGGACGAGAACCGGTCGAAGTCGAGCGTCTGGCCGGGGTTCGTGAAGGACAGGGTCGCCCGGGGCGGCAGGACCTGCTCCCACGCGGAGTAGCGCTGGCTCCAGAACGCGGTGCCCCACGCGGCGTTGAGCTCGTCGACCGTGCCGTACCGGGCGCGGAGCCACGTGCGGAACGCCTCGGCCGAGACGTCGCAGTAGCAGTGCGCGTTGTGGCAGCCGAGCTCGTTCGAGACGTGCCAGAGCTTGACCGCAGGGTGGTCGCCGTAGCGCTCGGCGGTGGCGCGGACCAGGGCGAGGGCGTGCTCGCGGTACACCGGCGAGCTCGGGCAGAACGCCTGGCGTCCACCGGGCCAGCGGGTGGTGCCGTCGGCGACGACCGGCAGGACCTCGGGGTGGGCGGTGGTGAGCCACGGCGGGGTGGAGGCCGTCCCGGTGCCGAGGTCGACCCCGATGCCGGCGCCGTGCAGGAGCTCGATGACCCGGTCGAGCGCGGCGAAGTCGTACTCGCCCCGGCGCGGCTCGACGTGCGACCAGCCGAAGACGTTGATCGCGACGAGGTTCACGCCGGCCTCGCGCATGAGGCGGACGTCCTCGACCCAGACCTCGGGGTCCCACTGCTCGGGGTTGTAGTCGCACCCGAACGCCAGGCCGGTCGAGCCGAGCCCGAGCGCGCCGGTGGCGGCCGTCGGCAGGGTGGTGGTGGTCACGTCGGGTCCTCGCTGATCGGGGCGGCGCTGCACCGTCCGGTCGCGAACGACCCCTTCGACGGCGAAGGTCACCCAGGTTCTGGGAGCGCTCCCAGTCCGCACCGACCGAACGGGGTCGGAGGGTTCTGGGAGCGCTCCCAGAGTAAACGACACAATTCCCGCCGTGTCAACACGACCGTGCCGAACCAGGTTTCCGACATCGAACCAGCGCCGACGCCCCGGTTCGACGTCGCGATCGTGGTTCGACGCCGTCCGACCGCCGATCCGCGGGTGGCCAGCCGCTATCGTTGCCGCATGTCCGCCCGTTCCCGCGCCACGATCCAGGACGTCGCCGACGAGGCCGGACTCTCCCGCGGGACCGTCTCCCGCGTGCTCAACGACGAACCGTACGTGTCGCCCAGGGCCCGCGAAGCCGTGCAGGACGCCGTCCGCCGCGTCGGCTACGTGCGGAGCGCCGCCGCACGCAGTCTCGTCACCCGGCGATCCGGCGCCGTGGCGCTCATCGTGCACGAGCCGAGCGTCCAGGTGCTCGACGACCCGAACATCGGCAACATCCTCATCGGCACGAACGCCGTCCTGTCCGAGGCGGACCAGCAGCTCGTCACGATCATGGTCGACTCCGCCCGCGACAACGAGCGCGTCGTGGAGTACCTGCGCGGCGGCTTCGTCGACGGCGCGATCGTGCTCTCCGCCCGCGACGGCGATCCCGTCACCCGGGCGATCGAGCAGATCGGGCTGCCGGCGTGCTTCGTCGGCCACCCGTCCGACGCGCCGAACACGTCGTGGATCGGCATCGACAACCGCGCCGCGGCCGAGCAGATCACCCGCCGACTCGTGGACACCGGCCGCCGACGCATCGGCATGCTCGCGTCCGGCCTCGACCGCGACTCCGGCCAGGATCGCTTGGCAGGGTTCACCGCGGCGCTCGGCGACCGCTTCGACCCCGGGCTCGTCGCGCGGAACCCGCTCTTCAGCTACACCGCAGGGGTCGAGGGCATGCGCGAGCTGCTCGACCGGGCGCCGGACGTCGACGGGGTGTTCGCGGCGTCGGACGCCGTGGCCGCCGGCGCGATGGACGTCCTGCAGCGTGCCGGTCGGTCGGTCCCGGGGGACGTCGGCGTGGTGGGCTTCGACGACAGCGCGTGGGCACTCCGGTGCGATCCGCCGCTCTCGACCGTCCGGCAGCCCGCCCGGACCCTGGGCGAGCACGCGGCACGGCAGGTGCTCGAGCAGATCGCGGGGACGGACGACACCCCGCGCGGGTTCGTCCTGCCCACCGAGGTGGTCTGGCGCGGCAGCGCCTGACACGCCCGCGCGGATCGCGAAGCGCCGGTCAGCGCCACGTCCGCGCGACGACCCACCCGGTGCCGTCCGGCGCGACGTCGACGACCACCACGTCGTCCTCGCCGTCGTCCGCACTCACCTGGAACCGCCAGCCCACCGTGTACTCCGGCGCGTGCGTCACCGCCGACGGCAGGTACTCCGCCGTCGCCGTCAGCCGCGTCGGGGTGTCGGAGACCCGCCACCGCCGTTCGCGCCAGACCATCCGGACCGGCACACCGCGGTCCCACCACAGCGTGGCGACCTCCTGCGTGAGCATCATCTCGCCCTCCTCGTTCGAACGTGTGTTCGAATGGTAGACGACCCGACCGACGTCCGCGCGGCGTACTGTCCGGTGCATGCCCGCTCTCATCGACACGTTCACCCT
This sequence comes from Curtobacterium sp. NPDC087082, assembly GCF_044745045.1. Classification (NCBI taxonomy): domain Bacteria; kingdom Bacillati; phylum Actinomycetota; class Actinomycetes; order Micrococcales; family Microbacteriaceae; genus Curtobacterium; species Curtobacterium sp. NPDC087082. The sequence goes on from NZ_JBIUZN010000001.1 coordinate 470,798, forward strand.
GTCCAACGGCCTGCACATCCCGAAGATCGGGTTCGGCACCTGGCAGATCCCGTCCGGCGCCGACGCCTACGACGCCACCAAGGCCGCGCTCGACGCCGGCTACCGCCACATCGACACCGCACTGGCGTACGGCAACGAGGCCAGCGTCGGCGAGGCGGTCCGCGACAGCGGCATCCCGCGCGACGAGCTCTTCATCACCACGAAGCTCCCGGCCGAGGTCAAGACCGCGTCCGGCGCGCGCGAGGCCTTCGACGAGTCCAGCCGCAACCTCGACCTCGGTCACGTGGACCTGTACCTCGTGCACGCGCCGTGGCCCTGGAGCGACATGGGGTCGGACCACCGGGACGGCAACGTCGAGGTGTGGAAGGTCCTCGAGGAGGTCTACGACGCCGGCCGGACGAAGAGCATCGGCGTCTCGAACTTCGCCGTCGCCGACCTCGAGGACCTGCTCGGCCGCACCGACGTCGTCCCGCACGCCAACCAGATCCGCTGGTTCATCGGCAACACGCAGGACGAGACGACGGCCTTCGACCGCGAGCACGACATCCTCACCGAGGGGTACTCCCCGCTCGCCACCGGTGGGCTCCTCGACAACGAGCAGATCGCCGAGATCGCGGCGAAGTACGACAAGAGCGTCGCCCAGGTCGCGATCCGCTACCTGCTCGAGAAGGACGTCCTGCCGCTGCCGAAGTCGACGACGCCGTCCCGCATCGCCGCGAACGCCGACGTGGACTTCGTGCTGTCGGCCGAGGACGTCGCGACGCTCGACGCGCTCGAGGACACCACCGCCTGACGCAGCGCGGGAACACACGACCGGCCCCGCCGGTTGCACCACACGGTGCCGCAGCCAGCGGCACTCCCGAACCCAGGAGGCCACCATGACCACCACCGAAACCGCCATCCTCGCCGGCGGGTGTTTCTGGGGAGCGCAGCAGCTCCTCCGTCGCCGTCCCGGTGTGATCAGCACGCGCGTCGGGTACTCCGGCGGCGACACCCCGAACGCCACCTACCGGAACCACGGCGACCACGCCGAGTCGGTCGAGATCGTCTTCGACCCGTCGCAGATCTCCTACCGCGACCTGCTCGAGTTCTTCTTCCAGATCCACGACCCGTCGACGAAGGACCGCCAGGGCAACGACGTCGGCCGCAGCTACCGCTCCGCGGTGTTCTACACCACCGACGAGCAGCGTGAGGTCGCCCTCGACACGATCGCCGATGTCGACGCGTCGGGCATCTGGCCGGGCAAGGTCGTCACCGAGGTCGAGCCCGCTGGCGACTTCTGGGAGGCCGAGGAGGAGCACCAGGACTACCTCGAGAAGCACCCGCACGGCTACACGTGCCACTTCGTGCGCCCGGGCTGGACGCTCCCGCGCCGCGACGAGGCCGTCAGCGCGAGCTAGCGCGTCCTGATCGGACGCGGCGGGTCAGCGCGACCCGCCGAGCAGTTCCAACCAGTCCCCGGGCAGGCGATCCGCCGGCCCGGGGACTGCCTGTTCCACGGGGTGGCTCGTCGGCGCCGCGAGCTCGACGCCCTCGAACGTGGAGTGGTCGCGGTAGTCGTACGACCACGTCTCGCCGGGCTCGTAGCTCTGGATGACCGCGTGGCCGGTCGCCTCCCAGTGCCGGGTGGCGTGGGTGTCCAGCGAGTCGTCGCAGCAGCCGACGTGGCCGCACGCGGCGCACCGGCGCAGGTGCACCCACCAGGACCCGGTGGCGTCGCACTCGACGCACCCGGGTCCGCTCGGTGCGACGTCGGGGTGGATCATCTCGGCGTGGTCCGTCATGGGACCATCCTGGCCCGGACGCAGCCCCGCGGCCAGCGCGCCGCCCGGACTCAGCCGCGCGGCACCAGCGCGTCGATGGCCGCGAGCTCCTCGTCGGTCAGCGGCGCACCCTCGAGTGCGTCGAGCGTCCCGTCGAGCTGCCGGACGCTCGACGCCCCGACGAGCGCGGACGTGACCGCCGGCTGCCGGAGCACCCACGTGATGGCGAGCTGCGCGAGCGTCTGCCCACGGGACACGGCGATGTCGTTCAGGGCGCGCGCGGTCGTCAGGTACTCGTCGTCGATCCGGTCCGCGCCGAACCAGCGCCCCTCCGCCGCCCGCGACCCGACCGGCACCGAGCCGTCGAGGTAGCGGTCCGTCAGCAGCCCACCGGCCAGCGGGGAGAACACGATCGCGCCGGTCCCCAGCCGGAGCAGCTCGTCGAAGAGCCCGTCCTCGGGGACCCGGTCGAACATGTTGTAGCGCGGCTGGTGGATGAGCAGGTGGATGTTCTCGGCGGCGAGCACCTCGGCCGCGGCGGCCGTCTGCGCCGGGTCGTAGTTCGAGATGCCGGCGTAGAGCGCCTTGCCCGAGCGGACCGCGGTCACGAGGGCGCTGACGGTCTCCTCGATCGGGGTCTCGGGGTCCGGCCGGTGCGAGTAGAAGACGTCGACGTACTCGAGCCCGAGGCGCCCGAGCGACTGGTCGAGCGAGGCGAGCATGGACTTGCGCGAGCCCCAGTTGCCGTACGGACCGGGCCACATGTCGTAGCCGGCCTTCGTCGACACCACGATCTCGTCGCGGAACGGTCGGAGGTCCGACTCGAGGACGCGACCGAACTGCTCCTCGGCGGCTCCGGGCGGCGGGCCGTAGTTGTTCGCGAGGTCGAAGTGGGTGATCCCGCGGTCGAACGCGTGCAGCACGATGTCGCGCTGCGTCGTGAGCGCTCGGTCGGCGCCGAAGTTGTTCCACAGCCCGAGGGAGATGCGGGGCAGGAGCAGGCCGCTCCTCCCGACGCGCTGGTACGGGAGTCGCTCGTAGCGGTCGTCGGCGGGGCGGTGGACGTCAGGCATCGTTGCTCGATCCGGTTCGTGAGGGGGTGGCGGGGTCCGGTGTCGACGCTAGCGGACCCCACCAGCCGGTTCCGGCGCACCGCGCCAGCGGGGTGACGGCCGTGCCTGGAGGGACGGTGCGGGCCCGACCCGCGCCTCCAGTCCGTCTCGTGGTGCGTCCACCGCCGGACGCGCGCGACGGGCGCGGTGCAGGACCGCTACGCCGTCCCGGCGTCGCGGGAGACCTCGTCGTGCGACTCGTCCTCGCGGCGCATCCGCAGCAGGCTCGCCCCGGTCGCCACACCCATCGCCACGACGATGACCAGCAACGACACCCCGGTGCCGATCTCCGGCGCCCACTCGACGTGCTCCCCACCGTTGATGAACGGCAGCTCGTTGCCGTGCAGTGCGTGCAGCACGAGCTTCACGCCGATGAACGCGAGGATCGCCGCGATCCCGTACTTGAGGTAGACCAGCCGCTCGAGCAACCCGCCGAGCAGGAAGTACAGCTGCCGCAGGCCCATCAGGGCGAAGACGTTCGCGGTGAACACGATGAACGCGCTCTCGGTGATGCCGAAGATCGCCGGGATCGAGTCGAGCGCGAACAGCAGGTCGGTCGTCCCGATCGCGATGAGGACCACCAGCAGCGGCGTGAAGTGCCGTGCGCCGTCCTGCACGATGCGGAACTTCATGCCGTCGTAGGTGTCGGTGATGCGGATCCGACGCCGGAGCAGCCGCACGATGAGGCTGTCCTTGTCATCGTCGTCGTCCTCGCCACGGAGCTGCTGGATCGCCGTCCACACCAGCCACGCCCCGAAGAGGTAGAAGATCCACGAGAAGTCCTCGATCAGGCGGGCGCCGAGCAGGATGAAGACGCCGCGCAGGACCAGCGCGATGATGATGCCGAGCATGAGCACCTCCTGCTGGATCGCCTTCGGCACGGAGAACCGCGCCATGAGGATCACGAACACGAAGAGGTTGTCGATGCTCAGGCTGTACTCCGTCAGCCAGCCCGCGAGGAACTGCCCGGCCGGCTCCCCACCGGCGAAGACGAACATCGCGACGGCGAACAGCAGCGCGAGGCCGACGTAGAGGCCCACCCACAGGCCGGACTCCTTGAGCGTCGGCACGTGCGGACGCCGCGCGACGACGAGGAGGTCGGCCAGCAGGATCGCGACGATGGCGATCAGGGAGCCGACTTCGAACACGGCCGGGAGCTCGAGCATCCGGGGCCTTCCTGGTTGGGCGGGAGGGGAGCTCGACAAGCCTGACACGGGACGGGCCCGGGCGTTCACCCGAGGCCCGTCCCTGTGGACAGGACGGCCGGACGAGACGGCCGGACAGGACGGCCGCGCCGGAGCGACTACTCCGCTTCGATGTCCGAGAAGAGTCCGGTGAACGGGACACCGGAACCGACCAGCCGACCGAACAGGTCCTGTGCAGTCGCGGTGGTCACGGCCGCGGACGCCGCCTCGTAGCTGTCGAAGTACAGGTCGAGGGTGCGGTAGGCGGGAGTCGGGGTCCCGTCCTCCTTCGGCCACACCTTCGCGGACTCGGCGCGGCGGAGCTCCGGCAGCTGCCGGGCGGCGCTGTCGATCTGCGCGTAGGTCGACTCGAACGCAGCCGGGTCCTCGGGGTTGTCGATGATGAGGGTGATCTTCGTGGGCATGATCGGCGTTCCTTCGTGTCGTGAGTGGGTGGGTCAGCGGCCGGCGGTCTCGAGGAGGCGGAGCCAGACCTCGCTGATGGTGGGGTAGGCGGGGACGGCGTGCCACAGGCGGTCGATCGGGACCTCGCCGGCGATCGCGATCGTGGCAGCGTGGACCAGTTCGGTCGTGTCGGGACCAACTGCGGTGAAACCGACGACGGTGTTCGTTGCGTCGTTGATCAGCAGGCTGGCGCGGCCCTGGTAGCCGTCGGCGTGCAGTGCTGCGCCGGCGACGGCGCCGAGGTCGTACTCGACGGCGCGCGCTGCGATGCCGGCGGCGGCTGCTGATGCGACGGTGTGCCCGACGGAGACGATCTCCGGGCTGCTGAAGACGACCTGCGGGACGGCGCTGTGGTCGGCGGTCGCAACGTGGCGACCCCACGGGGCGTCGTCGACCGCGGCGCCGGTTGCGCGGGCGACGATGACCTCGCCGACGGCGCGGGCCTGGTACTTGCCCTGGTGCGTCAACAGCACACGGTGGTTGACGTCGCCGGCGGCGTAGAGCCAGCCGTCGCCGACGAGGTTCCCGTCGGAGTCGAGGACCCGGAGGGTCTCGTCGACGGTGAGCCAGGTGCCGGGAGCGAGGTCGACCAGTTCGAGGCCGAGGTCGGCGGTGTTGGGCTTCCGGCCGGTGGCGACCAGCACCTCGTCGGTGACGATGGTCTCGCCGTCGGCGAGCGTGGTGTGCACGGCGCCGTCGGCGTCTCGACTGACCTGCTCGGGGGACGCGCCGATCATGACGCGCACCCCGGCGGCCTCGAGCGACGCGATGACCAGCTCGGAAGCGTAGGGCTCCACGTTCGGCAGGACGCCGTCGCGGGCGATGAAGGTGACCGTCGAGCCGAGCGCGCTGTACGCGGTCGCCATCTCGGTACCGACGACTCCCCCGCCGATGATCGCGAGGCGGTCGGGGAAGTGGTCGGCGGCGACGGCTTCGCGGCTCGTCCACGGCCGGGCGTCCGCGAGGCCCGGGATCGGCGGGACGGCAGCGCTCGTGCCGGTCGCGACGACGACGGCCTGCCGAGCGGAGAGTTCCTGCGTGGTCCCGTCCGCAGCGGTCACGGACACCGCGCGGGGACCGGAGATGCGGCCGTGACCACGGACCAGGTCGATGCCGGCGCTCTCGAGCCAGGAGACCTGTCCGGCGTCGTCCCAGTTCGAGGCGAACCGGTCCCGTCGGGCGAGGACGGCCGCCGGGTCGAGCGTGCCGGTCACCGCGGCGGCGGCAGCGGGGAGGTGCTGCACGGCGCGGAGTGCGGCAACGTCACGCAGCAGTGCCTTCGTCGGCATGCACGCCCAGTAGGAGCATTCACCGCCGACGAGTTCCGACTCGACGATCGCGACGCTGAGGCCGCCCTTCACCGCGCCGTCCGCGACGTTCTCGCCGACGGGGCCTGCGCCGATGACGATGACGTCGTACTCGCGGGCGCTCATGCTCGGTCCGCCTTCGCAGCACGCTGGAGGCGGATGGCGGAGACGAGGAAGAAGACCGCGCCGAGGATCGCGTACCCGCCGATCCCGGCAACCGACGTCGCACCCGAGGAGCCGAAGACGAAGCTCGCACCGGCGAGGACGGAGATCCCCCCGCTGAGGATCATCGGCCACTGGCCACCGAGGCGGCGACGGAGGAGGGCGACGATCAGCTGCACCGCGCCGGCGGTGATCGCCCACAGGCCCCACACGACCATGACCGCCGGGACGCCGGACGCGATCGCGAAACCGAGACCGATCGCGGTCAGCAGGCTGAGCGCCATGTTCACGTACAGCAGCGGAGCGGGACCGGTCGCACGCGAGGCGCGGTGGTCGATGACCGCTGCGGCGACGTCGAACAGCGGGTAGAGCAGCAGCAGGACGATGCTCACGGGGCCGAGTCCCGCCGAGGCGGTGAGGATCAGGACGATCGCCCAGACGAGCTGGAACGCGAAGCGCACCGCGTAGAGAGTGCGCAGCGTCGCCGCGATCCCCGTCGAGCGAGGAGCGGTGGTGGAGGACATCCGAGGGCCTTTCTGAGGGTGGGGTCGTCGGCGAGCAGCGAGCCTTGCCGGGTGCCGACGTGACAAGTAGAATGACTAGTCACTCTACAGACCGTAGGGGGCGATCCTGGGAAGTACAAGAGCGGCGGCGAGAGCGAATATGATCGGTGCGGTGAAGGTGTCCATGCGCGAACGGCTCATCGAGGCGGCGACCGAGCTGTTCTACGCAGAGGGGCTGCGCGCCGTCAGCGTCGACCGCGTGATCGAACGGGCCGGCACGACGAAGGTGACGTTCTACCGGCACTTCAAGAGCAAGGACGACCTCGTGGTCGCGCACCTCGAACGACGCGCCCAGCAGGAGCGCGACGGAATCGGGGCGGCCATCGACCACGCCGAGGGCGATCCCGACCGAGCGTTCCAGCTGATCGCCGGAGCACTCGGGGGAATGGCCTGCGAACCGGGGTTCCGCGGCTGCCCGTTCATCAACGCAGCGGCCGAGTACCCCGACCCGGCGAGCGCCGTGCGCCGGACGGTCGACCAGCACCGGACGTGGTGCAAGGACACGTTCGAGCAGATCGTCCAGCCGTTGCACCTGCCGGACCCGAGCGGCATCGCCGCGGACCTGATGCTCTTGCGCGACGGCGCCATGGTCGCTGGCTACCTCGACGGCGAGGAACAGCTCGCCGCCTCGTTCCTGCGCAGCTGCCGGGCCGTGGTCCGCGCCGCCTAGCGCCGCTCGGGACCCGGGTGCCGCTCCGCGGAGGCAGCCGAGCCGGTCAGCCCACGGGGTCCGTCCGCACGACCGGCACACCGTCGACGAACGCCAGTTCCGTCGCCGCGATGAACCACGTGTGTCCGTCGTCCGGGTTGCCCTGGAAGAACAGGTACTCGCGGCCGTCCTCGTCGCGGAAGAAGCCCGGGTGGCCGGACTCGGAGTGGTTCCACGCCCCCTCCGGCCCCGCTGGCACGAGCGGCTCGTCGGACCCGCGCGTCCACGTCCGGCCGTCCGGGCTCGTCGCCCACCCGATCTGCTGCGGCTGGTTGTTGTAGGCGCCCGCGTAGAACACCGTGAACGTCTCGCCGTCCCACCGCAGCGCCGGCGCCTCGATGCAGTCCTGCTCCCACGGCAGCTCCGGGGCCAGCGCCGGGCCGTCGACGGACAGCTGCTCCCAGTCGGCGCGGCCGTACGCGCTCTCCAGCGGTGCTCGTGCCGTCCCGAACAGCTGCGTCGTCATCGTCGGATCCCGCGTCACCCACCCGAGCAGCAGCCAGTCGCCCGCGACCACCAGGTCCGCGTCGATCGCTCGGCCGCAGGTCCACTCCCCCGTCGGGCGGAACACCGGGTTCTCCGGGTTCGGCGTGAAGGTCAGGCCGTCGTCGCTGACCGCGTGGCAGATCGAGTCCTCGCGGCCCCGGCCGTAGGTCTGGAAGAACAGGTGGACGCGTCCGTCGATCACCACCGCGCCGGGCGCTGCCGCACCGCTGCGGTCGTACTCCCCGAACGGCGGCAGCACGGCCACGGTCCGCCACGTGACGAGGTCGTCGCTCTCGGCGATGCCGACCGACCAGCCCTCGGGCTCGTCGTCGCTCGCCGACGGGAGGGAGCAGTACAGCAGGTACCGGCCGCCGAACCGGATGACGGAGGGGTCCTTCGCGTAGGGGCGGCCGCGGCCGGACGTGTCGCCCCAGGGTTCGCCGAGGAGGCGCACGGCCTGCGGCGCTACGGCGGGTTCGGGTGCGGATGTCGGCATCGCTCCACTCTGCGCCCCGCCGGCGCGCGCGGACCAGCGTGACCGCTTGTCGGACTGGAGGCGCGGCTGGCGTCCGGTGTCGCGCCTCCTGTCCGGTGGTCCGACCGTCCCGTCGTGTCGCTCGCGCGCCTCGCACTGGGGCTCGTGGACGAGGCAGGCTGTCTGCCTGGATGGATCCATGGGGACCGACCACACGACCGGCGCTGGCGCGTCCGCGCAGCGCGAGTACGACCGCCGCAGGGCGCGCGACGAGGCGACGATCCGCTCGACGTGGGGCGAGGGGCGGATCGGCACGATCGCCGTCGCACTCTCGAGCGAGCGGCAGAGCACCGCGGCGTGGAGGTCCGGCGCCGTCGGTGAGGCTGAGGTCGGACGGAGACTCGACGCCATCGCGTCCGACCACGTCGTGGTGCTCCACGACCGGCGCATCCCCGGCTCCCGCGCGAACTTTGACCACATCGTCGTCACCCGGGCCGGTGTCTGGGTCGTCGACGCCAAGCACTACCGAGGCAAGCGGCCGCGGCTGGTCGTCGAGGGTGGACTGTTCCGTCCTCGCGTGGAGAAGCTCGTCGTCGGCGGCGACGGGACGAAGCTCGTGGACGGTGTCCTCCGCCAGGTGGCTCTCGTGCGGGAGCTCGTCGACCCGGTGCCCGTGCACGGCGCGCTTTGCTTCGTCGGCGCGGACTGGCCGCTCGTCGGCGGGTCGTTCATCGTCCGCGGTGTCGAGGTCTGCTGGCCGGGGAAGATCGCGAAGCGGCTCGCTGCGCTCGACGGGGAGGTCGACGTGGCTGCGGTCGCGGCAGCGGTGGAGCGGCGGTTCCGGCCGGCGTGAGGCCCGACGGCGGCGTCACCGTCAGCCTGGCTGAGTACTAATGCAATTAATGCCGCAGAGGATTCGATATTCGGTCGTCGCCTCACGAGCCACGCTGCTCCTTCCGCGCGGCCGCCTCGCAGGGCTCCACAGTTGGGACTCAGCCCTTTTGTCATGTCAGTCCCCACCCCGAAGATCACAGCAAGCGAGCACTGCTCGCTTTCCGTGGATAGGGAGCCGCACGGCGGTTGGCTCTTCGCCTGCGGGTTTAGGGTCGCGCTCGAATCCACGCTATTAAGGAGCAGGCGGCTAGGGTCCGCAGTGGTAAACCCAGGGGAGCGCACCAGATGCGCAACAGAGCAACTCCCCGAAGGAAGAAAAACCCCGCTTGAACGGGGGTTTTCTGTGGCGGTACCGGTGGGATTTGAACCCATAGGCCAAGGCCCCAGCACAACAGCCAAGCGACTGGATTCCCGAATGGACGGGGAAGTTGAACGCGGTCGCTCCCGTCTTCCCACCGCTCGCCACCGACACTCCGTTACTGCTCGGTCACCGCAACGCTTGCAGCGGGGCTAGAGGCGAAATGCGACGATCGCTCGAGGGCTAAGCGCTCGATCGGGCAACGGTCACCAGGGTCACCGGCAGGAGAACAGGTCATCCTCGAGCGCGCACGGGCCCAGCGTAGAGCGGTGCGAACGTATCGCTCTACTTTCACGGACGGCCAGGCTCACCCTCTTCCTACACTGATCGGACGTCACATGAACTCGCTGCCTGCCGCTCGGCCACTACTCGATGTCGATGAGCATGACCGCTCACTTGCAGAGATGCCGCGGACTGCTTCGCCTGCGGCCCTCGACGCGTACTCCAGCACCATCTCCGACAGCGGCGTTGGCCAACCGTTAAACCATCTCGTACCGAGAGGAATCAGAGTCAGTGAACACATCGATAACAGCGGGCTCCTCGAGGTCGAGGCAGATCCCTTGACGCATCACGCCGCAGACCGGCTCTGCGCTCGTTCCCCACAAACAGGCTGGGCGTAGCCCGTTTGAGGGCCCTAGCTCCTGATCAACCTGTGTGAGGATGGCTCGGACCGTCCTCTTCAAAGACGCCGGACGGGCCCAACGAGGGGAATGAGATGGCCATCGATAGCGACGGAACGGGCCCGCAGGCGTATCCGCTGTTCTTGGACGAGCCGAGCGATGTCGATCTGCTCTCTTTCGACGCGGTCGCGTCGACCGTCGTTGAGGCGTTGCTGGACCCACGACTGGACCCGGTGGCGCTCGGCCTCTCCGGCAGCTGGGGCAGCGGGAAGACCTCGGTGCTGCGGATCATCGGGGCGCAGCTACGCGACGGCGACAAGAACGTCCTGGTTGTTGAGACCGATCCGTGGCGCTACGACCCGCAGCTGGGCGTTAAAGAATCACTGATCGGAGAGATCCTTTCCGCGCTCGAAAAAGCATTACCGGAGGAGGGGTTCGGAGAGCAGTCCCGGAGCGTGATCCGACGACTGATGCGCCGAGTGGATTGGACGAAAGCATTGCGACTCGCGGCGACCTCCGCCGTGACCGTTACCGTTCCCTCACTACAAGGCGTGCTCGATCTAATCAAACCGCCGGAACAAGAGGACGAGCCTGAACCGATCACGGACATGGTGCAGTTTCGCGCCGAGTTCGAGTCGCTGCTCGCGTCCGATGCCCTCGCGGAAATCGGCAACGTCGTCGTGCTGGTCGACGACCTTGATCGGTGCCTCCCCGACACGGTCGTGGAGGTCTTGGAGACGATTCGACTGTTCCTGTCAGTGCCGAAGATGTCCTTCGTGCTCGCCGCCGACGAGGAGCGCGTCGCTGAAGCAATCGCCACGCGGTTCCCTGGGAATCAGGACGCCGAGGAGGAGTCCCCAGCTCGGCTCTACCTGCACAAGATCGTGCAGACCTCCGTTCCAGTGCCGGCGCTGAGTGACTTCGACGCCGAGGCATACCTGGTGCTACTACAGATTCGCACACTCGTCGGCGCTGAGGAGTACGCCGAAATCATCCGAGACGTCTCGACGGCCCGTCGGTCTGGCGAGTGGTTGGACCAGGTTACCTCGCTACAACGCGACGCGTTCCTTGAGCATCGCAACGTTGCCATTCGCATCCGCCCGATTGTGCACGAAAAAACAAAAGGCAACCCGCGTCGCATCAAGCGATTCCTCAACGACCTGTCCGTGCGGCTGAGCATCGCAGACAAACGCGGCATCACACTGGACGCGGCAACAATCGCAAAGCTGATGGTGCTCGAGCAGTACTTCCCCGCGGACTTCCAGGAAGTAACCGGCTGGCTCCGCGAGCAGACCCTCAGGTCAAACATCACTGCCCTCGAAACTCAGGCCGGCACCCCATCCCACGCCGTTGACAATGGTCCCGCGGTCACCGACGAGGTGCCGAATAACGCGAGTTCTGCGAGCGGCGTGCAGGCCGATGACGCTTCCGACGACGTGCTCGACAGGAACGCGGATGGCGGCGCTGATACTCACAGTGACACTTCGACTGCCCCAAGTAGCGACACGGCGTCGGCAAAGAAATTCAGTGGCGGTCTCGTCCGGTGGGCGCGACTGTCGCCGTCACTCGGAGGGAAGGACATTGCCCCGTACCTGGTCCTCGCGGCCAGCTTCACCAACGTGTTCCTCAGCTCTGAAGGGTTGCCCGAATCGATCCGCGACGTTGCGACACAGCTGCTGTCGAGGTCCCCTGCCGAAGCACGCCGCGTCTCGGACGAAGTTCTGGCGGCTCTATCCACGCAGGAGACGACACGGCTCATCGGCCACATCGCCGGTGTCATCGTCGACGAGCCGGGTCTGCAGTCCGGCGGCGTCGGTTCAATGCTGCGGATCGCTCGCCTGCGCGCCGACGCGGTGACGGCCGTGATCACCGGAGTGAAGCGGATCAAACCCGGCGACCTCAAGCCGGGTGGCCTCACGCAGCTCCGCCGCGACGATCCGCCCTCTCTGGTCGCTGCGCTTGAGGCGATGGCCCGCGCCAGCGGCAAGCAGGAGCTCGTCAATGCTGTCGAGCTCGCGAAGTCTGGCTTCTGACGTGGGCACCAGTTCCTCATACAAGGGCTCTACCAGCAAAGCCGCCCGTGACCTTCGCGATGGTATCGGCGAGTGGGCGAAGGACCGCGCAAAAACGCATGGCAGGCCGATGCCACAGCGGGTAGTCGGGCAGGCGCTGAACATCCCCCTGTTCGGGCGGCGGGTCGGCGACGCACCAACCGGCAGCGGGACCTCGGGCAGCGGAAAGCAGAGTGGACCCCGCCGCGTCGCCCAGGAGTACGCCTCTACCGCGGGCCGAGCCGCGGCCCTCGCACGGGCGTTCCGTGAGGGCGATCGTGCCGCGCTGGAAAAGGCAGGGCTTGACTTCGATCAGCTGCAATCGCTGCCCTCTCAAGCCGAAATGGCGCGCGCCATCCTCGACGTCGTTTGCGACGCGCAGACCAGCAGCGACATCCCGACCGAGGAACAGCGTGACATCGCCAGCCATCTCCTGGACTGGGTGCTGGACGACGTGAAGAACCCGGTTCCGCCAACCGCCGCAGCGACGGCCGAATACGCTATCGGAGTGATGATCGCTGAGATCTTCATCTCCGAATCCGGAGAGGTCAGCTCCACTGACGCGACTTCCCGGGCGGAGTTCATCGATGCCGTCTACGACACGAGCAATCAACTCGCCGCGCGCGCCGAGCTTTCCGAGGAACGCACCGCGCCGGATCGGATCGCCGACGCGATCGAACGCGGATTACGATCCCTGCGGCATATCTACCGAACCGGGGAGATCTGATGGTCGCCTACGCCCTCACCGTCGAAGCGCCACCCGAAGACGTCAACGACCACACCGGCCATGGCGCCGAGACCGTCGACGCCGACCACACCTTCTATTGGCATCACGCCGGCTCTACCTCGTACTTCCACTCCAGCGTGGGCCCATTGCTCGGTGGTCTCGGGGCGGTGCAGGATCGCAACATCGACCTGGTGCGCATCGCGGCCGCCGTACTCGCTGCGGACCGCTCCCAGAGTCGTTCCGGCAGCCTGTCCCGTTGGAACCGGCGCGAGTTTGATCTTCACGTCGACGTCCTCGAAGCCGAGGTGTGGGAACGCGTCGGCGACAGACTTGGCACGCTTCTGGGGTTCCTCACCGGTGATCAATGGCGGTTACAGTTCCACACCAGGCATGGGCCGACCGAGACCATCGCGACCGTTGGCATCGACGCATCACGGGTCGTGCTCCTCAGCGGCGGCGCTGACTCGGCCTCTGGAGCGCTGTTGTCCGCACGTGAGCTCGCCGGCCGGAACGAGCAGCAGATCCTGGTGTCGCACTGGTCCTCGACAAATCTGTCGCCGGTGCAGTCAGAGATCGCGTCCCGTATCGAGGAACTCGTCCCCAGCAGTACCGCCGATCACGTCAAGGTGAACCTTGCCCGCGGCCGGACCGCTCCGACGCGTGCCCACTACGGCAGGGAAAACTCGACCCGGTCCAGGTCTCTGCTGTTCATCGCGCTGGGCCTCGCCGTCGCCTCCGCGCACCGGGTGCCGCTGTGGCTTCCCGAGAACGGATACGCGTCGATCAACCCGCCGCTGTCCAGAAGTCGTCGCGGCAGCCTATCGACGAAGACCACGCACCCAAAGTTCCTCAGCGACCTCGCCGACATCCTCGCCAGGGTGGGCGCACACCACGACGTGATCAACCCGTACGCGTCATGGACAAAAGGAGAGATGTTCTCCGCTGTCCGGAACAAGGTCGGCGCCGACACAGCAAGCGAGTACCTCAGCGCCACGTCATCGTGCTCCCACAGCGGTACTCGCAGCTGGGGGTTCTCGCCCAACGTAGCGTGCGGCGAATGCTTCGGCTGCGTCCTTCGGAAGGCATCGTTTCTCGCCGCAGGCTTGACCGACACCACTCCGTATTTCTCGCCGACCACACCGGCGCAGATCGCGTGGCTGGCGGAACGATCAGTACTACCGGCGATGCGGGACTTCCTCAACGAACCGTTCGGCGAACGGGACCTACTGCCGCTGCAGATTCCCCCAGCGCTGCGCCTGGCGGACGTGGCCGCCCTTTGCCAGCGTGGCCGAAGCGAACTTCGCGCAGCCGTCGGCGTGTCTACCGATAGGCCGGGCGAGGAGCCGGCGCGGGTGCCATGACTGGCAGCAGTCAGACAACGCGGAACGGGGCGCCGAAGCTGCCACCGCCGCTAGACGTGCATGCTCACGTCGACCCGAATATCACGGTCGCGGCGGTTCGTCAGCTGGGGGCCTACGTCTTCGCGATGACGAGAAGCCTCGACGAGTTCGATGCTGTGAAGGACCGCGCCGACCCGCGGCTCCTTTGGGGCGTCGGCGTGCACCCCGGTAGGACAGACGCTGTGAACGCATTCACCCAGTCGCGTTTCCGGACTGCAATCGACCGGACACCTCTAGTCGGAGAGGTTGGCCTAGACGCAAGCAGCCGGGTGCCGATGCGACAGCAGGTTCACACCCTGCGGGGCATTTTCGAAGTGCTGCAGGACACCCCACGGCTAGTCAGTGTGCATAGCGCCGGCGCGCAGTTACACGTCATTCGGGCTCTACACCTCACCCCGGTCGACGGCATTGTGCTGCACTGGTGGACCGGATCCGCAGAACTAACCGATGAAGCCGTTCGGCTGGGTTGCAGCTTCTCAATGCCGCCTGCGATGGTGTCCAGCAACGTTCTTGGCCGGATCCCACAAGACCGACTTTTAGCGGAGACGGACCACCCGGATGGCGATCGACGCAGCCGAAATCCTAGGAAACCAGGTGCTGTCGCCGAAGTTGAGCAGCGCATGGCCGAGCGACTGCAACGCTCTCCCATAGACATGCGGCAGCTTTTCTGGGAGAACCTTCGAGGTCTTGTAACACGCTTGAATCTGGGTGCGGATTTCGCCTCAGACTGGCACCAGGTTCTGCGCGTCCCGACTACGGCGGCAGCGGCACGCCTGCGTCCCTCGCAGTGACGCTACGTCTGACGATCTGTGCGGACTCGGGCTGCCTCTGCCGTTCCCCGCACGTGTCACGGCTTACTTGCTGCCGCCGTACGGCTCTCAGGACGCTGGTGAGCCGAGGTAGTAGTCCTTCTCGGAGGAGAGAATTGGAAGTGCCGTCGCCGGTTGAGTGGGCGAGGAATCCTTCAGCAAGCGGGCGTTCCGGGCGGTGTGCAACGCGTCAGTTACGGAGTCCAAGTCTTCCTCGAACAGGTCCGCATACCGGTCAAAGGGTCATCGCCGCCGACGAGTGGCCGAGCATCCGCTGCACAGCCTTCACGTTCGCGCCGGCGCTGATCGCAAGCGACGCCGCCGTGTGCCGCAGATCGTGCGGAGTCACGATGGGCATGGCCGGCGGCACCTCGTCGCCGCGCATGCGCGCTTCGGCTGCAACTTCTTGCTCGGCGGCACGGACGCGGCCCACTGCGCCGACGAACCAGCACTTGCGAGAGTCGCCGGGTCGCAGGTGTTCGAGCCCCGCGCCCCAAAAGAGCCGGCTGGTACGTCCACCACCGCTCGTGCACGGCGCGGAGCCAGGCCTGCGTCGGGATCGAAGTGCCGACCGCGGCGCCGACGAGCTGCGGTGCGTTGCCGGGGAGCCCGACGACCTCGAACTCTCCGTCGTCGGTCTGTATGGAGAGCGTGCCGGTGTCCCGATCGGCGTCGACGTGCAGGAGTCCCGCCGGTGCGCCAGCCCAGATGTTCGCCGGGAGCGCCGGCGGCAGCGCGAACGGCACCGCGAGAGCCGGCTCTTCCGCTGCGCGGTCGAGGATCTCGCTGACCCAGGTCTTGCCGTGACGGGATCCGGGCGTCGGTGCGTCCTCCGCGGTTCGCGCAGCGATCAGGTCTGCCGCCCGCTCGTGAGCCTCGTGCGGATCCGCGTTGACGCCGACGAGCACGCCAGTGTCTGCCCACTGGGCGAGGTTGATCGCCTCGAGGTCGTCGTCGGACAGCGCGACGTTCCACCGCGCCGTGTCGGCAAGCACGAAGGCTGCCGTCCGCCCGGCGGAACCGTTCTGCGCCGCGGTCATGATGGCCGGCACCAAGAGCGGCAGATCCTCGACGCCGGCGTCGACCTCGAGGCGGTCGATGATCAGCAGGTCGTCGCGCTCGAGGACCTCGGTGGCGCCGGCGACGAGGCTGACGAACGGTCCGCCGTTCGGATCGGTGCCCGTCACCACAGACGGGTACGAGCCCTGAGCGTCCGAGGTCTGCAGCGCCTCGACGATCTCGTCGACGTCGTTGGGCGCACGGACGGTGAACGCCGTCACCCGCGCGACGGTGGCCGCCTCCGCTTCGTCATCGGTGAGCGGCACGCGCACCTCGATGATCCAGCGGTCGACGTCGAAGGACGGGTAGCCGTCGCCGTCCTCGTCCGCGATCGTGATGTGCACCAGACGCAGGCGTCGTTCCCACGCGTCGCGCACAGCGCGGACGAGGGCTGATCGGTATGATGCGTCGAAGCTCACCGGCCCACGGTAGCGAGGGGCGGCCGGTAGCGGCTCACTGCAGCATGTGCCTGGGGTCCTCAGCCTGCCGGCTCGATGGCGCGGCGCACCAGGTTCACCACCAGCAGCACCGCGTCGGCCGCCATCCCTGCCGATCGGCGGTCGCCGGTCCTCCGGTGCTTGGTCGCCTGCGCGAGCTCGATCGCTGCGCGAACGACCTTCCGGAGCTCGGCGCTCTCGGACCCCGGCAGCTCGACGTCAACCACACGGCCGAGCCGGGCCTTCGTGTTCGGCACCGGCGGCTCGTCAACGCCCGGCTCACCGTGGCGTTCGTGCTCGTACGCCGCCGCGGAGAGCGCTTCAAGCGCGGCGACAGCGTCGTTGCCGACGTTCGAGTAGTCCTGCTCAGTTCGAGCCGACTGGAAGTGACGCCGCATCTCGTTCACTTCTTCATCGACACGCTGCCACCCTGTCACCTTGTTCGGGGAGATCGGGTCAGCGAGGACACCGGCTAACGAGTTGCTCTCCCTCGCATCAAGAAGCTGGTGCAAGGGGCCGAACTCCTCCTCGAGGAGGTCGCGTCTCGCTTGGTAGCTGTTGGCTGCCCCGCTCGCCTTCCAGTACTTCTTGAAGCTGTCGAAGTCCCGGAAGGGAGGATTGAAGCTGTCGATCCCGAGCCGGGTTAGGACCGCCCGCAGGGTGCGAAGGAGAAGACGCGAATCTTCGTTCGGGAGTGCGGTGCCACCTGTTCCGTGGGCTTCGTACTCGTCATGTGCGAGGCGAGCCAGCGGGACCACCACTTCCAGATCTGACCGTCCAGTCTGGGGCCGCCGCGCCAGCTCTTCGAGCATCGCTCCGTTGAGAGGGTTGCCCGTGAGCTGCTTCCCCCAAGCGGTCGCAACGACCTCCTCGTCAGGTAGGTAGAAGTCCCACGTTCGCATGGCGCTCACCCTAGTCAGCCCCGCTTCCTCTCACGAAGCGATGAGACCCGCTGTGCTGAGGAGCGGCCCGCGGCGGGGGCGCAACAGGTTGATCTGCAAGCGCGACAAGTTGCCCTTCATCGCGACAAGTTGCTCTGCAAGCCACCCGTCCGCATCCGCAGACAGACGCAGCATCAGGTCACTTCAAGGGGTGCGACTCACACCGACGATAATGGCCCTTAACGCAACCTTTCGGCGCAGGGGTCAGCCTCTCCGCCGCCATCTTCCCCGGTGTGTCGTGCACGCAGCACGACGCCAAGCATGAGGAGGGCTAGGGGCTGCCAGGTCAGCCCTGCACTCGGAACGGACGGTCGCCGTTATCCTCCTCGGCAAGCTGGCGACGGAGTGGCTCGAGTCTCAAAATGATCGATTCCCAGAGCTGTGCCACGGTCCCATCAGGGAGGAGCGGGAGCGGACAGCGTCCCAAAACATGGACGGCGCGATCTGCGATGCCGAGAACGAACGCCGCATGGTTCACGATCTCCTGACGCGGAAGCCGCAGCTGGCCATCTACGAGGAGCGCGCCGAGCGCCGGCATCATGCCGTGGGCGAACGAGGAGAGCTGCGAGTAGGGGGTCCATTCGTCCAGATCCGCGTTGCCCCACGCGTCCGCCGCGGCTTCGCGCACCGCGGTGCCGAGCGCCCAGCTTGGGGCTGTTGCGTTGATCGCTCGCTTCTGCGCCGTCACGAGGTCGAGGTACTCGCGGCGATCGAGCTCCCCCTCGACACCGACGAACTCAGTCGCGAACGCTGACTTGTTCACGTCCGAGTGCAGAACCGACAGCGCACGCACACGCACCTCGTCCGCCGTCGCACCGATCGTGACCCAGCGGATCCGTGCCAGCGACTCGACTGCGCCTCGGGCAATCGTGGCCGACGACGGTCCGAGCTTCGGACTCAGGATGAGGGTCTTCATGCTTCGCGCATGGTCGCCGACCGCCAACAGGTTCATCGCGATCATCTGCGACAGCACGAAGTCTGGATCGATCTGCCCTTCCCAGTCGAGATCCCTGGTGCGGATCTCGACTGCGAGCGCATCGGCACCCTGCTCGATGCCCTTCCAGAGGCTTCCGGCGAAGGAGCGGACTTCCTTATCGGTGCGTGTGGTCGTGCCCATCACTTCAGCGTGGCCTTCTCCCGGTCGAAGCGCGACTGGAAGAACATCCAGATGACGATCATCTGCGGCACGAGGGTGGTCAGGTCGAGGTTGATCTCGACGGTCGACAAGGTGATCTGCATGGCTGCTCCTTTGAGGGTCAGGTGAGGCGGTGGATGCGCCCGCAGTGGGGACTATCGACAGGAACGAGCTGTGGCTCGACCCGGCTCAGCCCTGGTACTGGCAATCTGCCCCCTACTATCGGAACCCGCTCGGCGGACTGGATCTGCCGCGGAGCACATACTTCCGTTCGACCGACACCTCTTCTGCGCGGGGACAAGCCCGGTGTCTGGCGCTGTACGCGGTTGGCTCCTGCACGGGACCCCTGCGGAGTGGAGCTACCTACTGCTCGGGGTCGACTTTGGGGGCGGCATCTGGCGCCCGGCAAGCGACTTCCATATCGACGCGGGTCGGGTCGACCCTCGCCATCGAGCATCCTGTGGTTGCGGTTGCTCACAACTGCTGCGAGAAGCTCAGTTACCGCCTGGTTACTGGCAGAGCCGCCGGAGTGAAACAAGAGAGCCCCAGATCCCCGTTATTACGGGGATCTGGGGCTCTTCGCGTTGGCGGTACCGGTGGGATTTGAACCCACGGTGGAGTTGCCCCCACACATGTTTTCGAGACATGATCCTTCGGCCGCTCGGACACGGTACCGGGAAAGAGTTTACACGATCCAGGAGGCGCGACGCACCACCGCGCGTCGACTCCCCCTCCACAGGTGGCCGGTCCCGGACGCCCGTCCACGGCCCGGTCGAGACGGATCGCGTCCCGAAGAAGTCCGCGTAACGTCCACCGCATGAGATCTCGCACGCTCATCGCACTGCTGTCGTCGGTCGTCGGCGGCCTCACCGTCCTCGGGGGCGCTGCCTTCGGCGCCCGGGCCGGCGTCCGTGGCCAACGCGCCGCCGCCCGTCGCGTCGGCGAGCTGCTGCCCGTGCACGCCGACTGGTGGCGCGAGCGCTTGCAGCACGAGGGGCAGATCACGTACCTCGCGATCGGTGACTCGGCAGCGCAGGGCGTCGGCGCGAGCGAACCCCACCGCGGGTACGTGGGACTGCTCGCCCGTCGGATCCGGCACCGCTCCCGGTCGTCGGTCCGCGTGGTGAACCTCAGCGTGTCCGGCTCGACGACGTGGGGCGCTCGGAAGGACCAGCTGCCGAAGCTCCGCAACTACACGCCCGACATCTGCACCGTGTCGATCGGCGCGAACGACATCGCCGACTTCCACCCCGACAAGTTCGAGCGGAACATCCGCGACATCTACGGCGCGGTCCCGTCGCATGCGATCGTCGCCGAGCTGCCGTGCATGTTCGTCCCGGACCGTGAGCGCAAGGTCGCCGTGGCGAACGAGATCGTGCACCGGGTGGCGGAGGAGTTCGGGCTCACGGTCGCGCCGCTGCACACCATCACCAAGCGGGTCGGTCTGCGCCGGACGTTCTTCAACAGCTACGGCGACCTCTTCCACCCGAACGACCGTGGGTACGAGATCTGGGCGAGCGCGTTCGAACCCGCGGTCGATGCTCGGGTCGACGTCGTCGCCGCGATCCGGCACTACCTGTCCGCCCGTGAAGCCGAGGACCTCGGCGCCGGAGCCGGAGCTGTGGCGACCGCCCGGGCCGAGCAGGACACCGAGGGCGCCGAGGCTCTCGACCACGCCGAGCGCCCCGGCCGCATCGACCGCCTTCGGCAGCGCATGACCGGGTCGGTCACCTTGCCCGACGCCGGACCCGACACGCGACCCGACGGTCCGGACGACCGCGCGGGTGATGTCGGCGGCACCGCCTAGCCTGGCGATCATGGCGCGCGCTCAGTCCCTCTACCGCTGCACCGAGTGCGGCTGGACCAGCATCAAGTGGGTCGGCCGCTGCGGTGAGTGCCAGTCCTGGGGCACGGTCGAGGACTCCACCGCGGCCACCGCCAGCGTCCGGGGCACCACCTCGGTGGCGGTCACCGGCAACCGCGTGGCACGGCCCATCACCGAATCCCGCGGAACGACGGTCCAGCGCTGGCAGACCGGCATCGGCGAGTTCGACCGCGTCCTCGGCGGCGGAGTGGTCCCGGGTGCGGCGGTCCTGCTGTCCGGCGAACCCGGCGTCGGCAAGTCCACGCTCCTGCTCGAGGTCGCTTCACGAGCGGCAGCGACCGGCAAGCGCGTGCTCTACGTCAGCGCCGAGGAATCCGTCGACCAGGTCCGGCTCCGCGCCGAACGCACCGGGGCGATGCACGACGACCTCTACCTGGCGAGCGAGGTCGACCTCGGCGTCATCCTCGGGCAGATCGACCAGGTCAAGCCGGACCTCCTCATCGCCGACTCGGTGCAGACCATCTCGTCGAGCTCGATCGACGGCATCGCCGGTGGTACGTCGCAGGTGCGCGAAGTCGCCTCCACGCTGATCCGCGTCGCGAAGGACCGCGCGCTCCCGGTCCTCATCGTCGGCCACGTGACGAAGGACGGCACGATCGCCGGACCCCGACTGCTCGAACACCTCGTCGACGTCGTGTGCCACTTCGAGGGCGACCGGCAGACCGCGCTCCGGTTCGTCCGCGCGCTCAAGAACCGCTTCGGCCCCACAGACGAGGTCGGCTGCTTCGACATGGCCGGCGACGGCATCCACGAGGTCCCCGACCCCAGTGGCCTGTTCATGTCGAAGAACGGCGCGCCGGTGTCCGGTACGTGCGTGACCGTCGCGCTCGAGGGACGCCGAGCGCTCCCGGTCGAGGTGCAGGCGCTCGTCGTCCCGAGCTCGGCACCCCAGCCGCGCCGGGTCGTGAACGGCGTCGACTCCTCACGCGTGGCGATGCTGCTCGCGGTGCTCGAACGTCGTGCGGGCCTGAAGCTGTCGGATGCCGACGTCTACGTCTCCACGGTGGGCGGCATGAAGCTCACTGAGCCCGGCGCGGACCTCGCCATCGCACTGGCCCTCGCGAGTGCTGCCCGCGACCGCCCGTACCCGCACACGTTGGCGGCCGTCGGCGAGATCAGCCTCGCGGGCGAGATCCGTCCGACCACGGGCACGAAGCAGCGCGCGAGCGAAGCCGCACGCCTCGGGTTCACGACCGTGCTCGGCGCGGACGCCCAGCACCTCCGCGAAGCACTGCGGGTCGCGTTCTCCCTGGCCGCGAACGAGCGGGAGCGCGAACTCGATCGAGCGTTCTGACCGATCACGGCAGCACTGATCACCGCAGAGCCGGCGGTGCGACACGCCGCCGAACGACGCACACGCAAGCGCGAGTCAGGCTCGGAGCGCCGCCAGCAGGTCCTCGGCCGTCGCCTGCATCGTGTGCGGGCCTGCGATGTCGAAGAAGACGCCCTCGAGCGAGTCCAGGTGCGCCGCGATGAACGCCTCGAGCCGCGGCCCGTCGTAGACCATCACCTGCCGGACCTTCTCGTCCGGCACCATCGCCGTGTACGCGTCCGCCGACGAGAACAGCAGCAGGATGCGCTTGTCCGAGCCCTCACGCCCGAATACCCGCACCTGCATGTCCTTCTTGCCGGTGACGAGCCGGGGGACGATCACGATGTCGTTGCGGAGCGCGAAGGCCACCGCCGCGACGTCCTGCTTCTCGAGCGCCGCCTCGAGCTGTTCGCTCCGGAAACGCTGTTCCTTGTCTGCCATCGGGACCCAGTCCACCAGATTCATGGACGTTCGGCGACTTCGGCTCTTCCCTTGTGGCCACAAGACTGTAGATTGGTACCAACCGCTTCGGCGGGAGTCCATCGTTCTTCCGGTGCACAGCACCTCGAGCGCCATCGGTCACTGGCCTTCCCCGGCCGCCTGGCCCCGAACCCGTTCTACCGGCCCCATGCCCGCAGGACGCATCGATCTGACGACATCCGTCGGTGGATCGGCGGTAGCGAATACCGCATCGCAAGGCAGTCGACTGCAGATGTCGACTGGCAAGAAAGTAAGGAACGCCATCATGGCATCGACCGGCACCGTCAAGTGGTTCAACAACGAAAAGGGCTTCGGCTTCATCGCCCCGGACGACGGCTCCGCTGACGTCTTCGCTCACTTCTCCGCGATCGCTGGCAACGGCTACAAGTCGCTCGAGGAGAACCAGAAGGTGGAGTTCGACATCACCGAGGGCCGCAAGGGCCCGCAGGCGGAGAACATCTCCGTCATCGGCTGATCTCCTCCAGCCCGAACGGGCCCGTCGTCCTCGTGACGACGGGCCCGTTCCCGTTCCACGACACGGTTACAGCACCGAGGACCGTGGCCTCGAGGTCTCCTCCTGCCAAGCGAACACCCCCGCGACAAGCGAAAACCCCCGGAGATCCGGGGGTTGACGCCGACCGGGCATTCCCAATCCACTTGCCTTCATCGTAGCCGGTGAGCACCGCCGGACTACCCGAGGATGAACTGCACCGACGCCTTCGACTCGATGTTTCCCACCGCCACCTCCAGGTGGTAGCTCGCACCCCCACCGGTGACCGACGGCCGTGACGAGTCGCACGTCGACGTCGACGACCGCGTCCGGTCCCAGGCGATCGCCGGCGTGGTCAGCGTCTGCCCCGCCTTGATCGTGACGTCCTGGTTGGTCCCACCGGTCTGGCAGTCCTTCGACGACCAGTACTGCTCCTCGCCGGACGAGATCGTGAGGACCTGCTGGGACGACCCGAGGTCCATGTGGCACGAGTTCGACCCGGTGTTCTTGATCGACATCGCGATCTTCGGGTCCTCGGTGGGGCCGTACGAGGTCTTGTCGACGACGGGCGTGAGCTCGATCTGCTCCTTGGCACACGTCGACCCGTCCTTGGCCGAGTCCGAAGACGAAGACGAGGCCGAGGGCGAGGGCGAGGCCGACCCCGAGGGCAAGGCCGATCCCGAGGGCGAAGCGGCTGCAGAGGGCGTGGCACGCGGCGACGACGCCGGCCCGGCAGACGATGCGGAGGCGGAAGCGGGAGAAGAACCCGGGTCAGCAGACGCCCCACCCCGCCCGACCACGATCAGCACGACGACGACCACGATCAGCAGCAGCACCCCGATGACCATCGCACGACGGCGCCAGTAGACGCCCGGCTTCTCGGGCCCGACGGGGTGACGGAACGACGACATGCGCACAGGGTAGACAACGGCACGAGCCCGACGAGGGAACCCCGCCGGAGGGCAGGCGAAAGCGTCAGAGGATCTTCAGCATGCGGGTGTTGCCGAGCGTGTTCGGCTTCACCCGTGCGAGGTCGAGGAACTCCGCGACCCCTTCGTCCGACGACCGGACGAGCTCGGCGTACACCTCGGGCGAGACGACGCTCTCGCCGATCTCGAGGTACCCGTGCTTCGTGAAGAAGTCGACCTCGAACGTCAGGCAGAAGATGCGGGCGACGCCGAGTTCGCGGGCGTCGTGCTCCAGTGCTTCGAGCATGCGGTGGCCGACGCGCTTGTGGATCCAGTCGGCGTCGAGGGCGAGCGTGCGCACCTCGGCGATGTCGTCCCAGAACACGGCGAGCGCGCCGCACCCGATCGGGACGCCGTCGGGGCCTTCGGCGATCCGGAACTGCTGGATCGAACCGTAGAGCGCGACGTTCTCCTTGCCGAGCAGGATCCGCCGGTCGACGTAGGGCGAGATGAGCCGCTGGATGTGCGGGACGTCCGACGCCAGGGCCGGGCGCACCAGGATGCCGTGCTCGTCCCGTTCGTGGAACGCGTGCTTCCCGTGCTCAGTCATCTCCCTCACACTAGTGCGCCCCGGGGGACACGCCCCTGTACGGCGCCCAGCCGTGGCCGCCTACCGTCCGGGTCATGCCTCAGATCATCGAAACCGTCGACGTGAACGTCCCCGTCGCAGCTGCCTACGGCCAGTGGACCCGCTTCGAGGAGTTCCCCGAGTTCCTCGACGAGGTCGAGAAGATCGTCCAGGTCGACGACAAGACCACCGACTGGACCGTGAAGGTCGCCGGGCAGGAGCGCGAGTTCCGCGCCCTCATCACCGAGCAGCACCCCGACGAGCGGGTCGCGTGGACGGTCAAGGACGGCGAGACCGACCACGCCGGCGTCGTCACCTTCCACAAGCTGTCCGATGACGAGACCCGCGTCACCGCGCAGATCGACTGGGAGCCGTCCGGCTTCCTCGAGAAGCTCGGCGCAGCGGTCGGCGTCGGCGGTCACGCCATCAAGAAGGACCTGCAGAACTACAAGGATCGCGTCGAGTCGGCGCCCACCGACACCGGGTGGCGGGGCGACGTGCAGGCCTGATCAGGCCGACGCACGAGAGCGAGACCACGGTCGGGGCGGGGGGGGGGGGGGGGGCCCCCGCCCCCCCCCCCCCCCCCCCCCCCCCCCCCCCCCTCCGGTGGTGTCAGTGCTTGGTCGCCTTGGCGATCTTCTTGCCGAGCTTCTTGCGTGCCTTCCGCGAACGCGGGTCGTTCCACAGCTCGCGCGCGGTCTGGGTCTTCGACTTCTTGTTCACGGGGCGGGTGGCGCGCGCGCCGAACCAGAACCCGATGAAGACGATGGCGCCGATGAGGATGATGCGGTTGCGCATGGGGACTCCTTCGATGGTGGTGCGGGCGGCCGAGGACCTCAGCCGGTGAAGCGGTTCCAGAGCTCCGTGACGATGGGCCACACGTCTCCGGCACGGTCCGCCGAACCGACGGCCACCAGGACGACCGGGACCGCGGTCACGGCGATGCTGACCAGGACGGCGAGCACGACGGCGATCGTCGCCGTGGTGGTGTGGCGCCGGGTGAACGCCAGGAGCAGCAGCCCGAGGACCACGACGGCCCCGAGCAGCGCCACGATCGTCACCCGGACGAACGGGAACGGGACGAGTCCGGCGGTGGTGGCAGTGACCCCGCCGAGGAACCCGACGAGGGGGAGGAACGCACCGAGCAGCGTCCCGAGGACCAGGACGACGCCGATGCCGCTCGCGATCCAGACGCCGCGGGGGCGGGGCCGCCGGACCTTCGTCCGGCGGTTGCCCGACCACGCGGTGGTCACGAGCGGTCCTGGCGGTGCCGACCGGCCTGCGCGTCGGTGTCCGACCCGGCCGGTGCGTCCGACCCGGCCGGTGCATCGTCAGCGGCCGCCTGTGCGGCTGCGTCGGCTGACTCGGCCGCTGCTGCGGCTGCGTCCTCCGCGGCGTCGGCAGCGTCCTCCGCTGCCTCGGCAGCCGCAGCGGCACGATCCGCGGGCGCCGCGGCCTCGGTGGCAGCAGGTTCGGTCACGGTGTCGACGACGGCGTCACGTGCGCCGGCCGCGGCGTCCTTCGCCGAGTCAGCGGCGTCCGCTGCCAACTCGGAGGACCGGACGAGCGCCTCCGCTGCGGCGTCCCGGACGTTGCCGGTGGTCTCGGCGGCGCTGTCGACGGCGCGCTTCGTGGCGTCGGCGGTCACGTCGGCCGCACGGCGGGTGGCGTCGGCCGTGGCATCGGCTGCCTTGCCGGCCTGCTCGACGGTGGCCTCCGCGGCGTCGCGGGTGGCGTCGGCGGCCTGTCGAGCGACATCGGCCGTCGCCTCGGCGGTGCGCTTCGTCACGTCGGCCGTGGCGGTCGCGGCGCGCTTCGTGGCGTCCGCGGTGACCGTCGCGGCCTCCTTGAGCGCCTCACCGGTGGCGTCGGTGGCTCGCTTGGTGGCGTCGGCGGTGGCGGTCGCGGCCTGCTTGACCGCGTCGCCGGTGGCCTCTGCCGCGCGGCCGAGCGGCGACTGCTCGTCGTCGAACGGGCCGTGCACGTCCAGCACGCGGACGTCGACGGACGTCGGGACGTCGGAGACCTGGCGCGTGGCCGCGGTCACCTGCTTGCGGACCTCGTCCGCGACGGCGATCACCGGGTGCGGGTAGCTGACGACGACGGAGACCCGCACGCCCAGCGCGCCGTCCTCGTCGTCGACCTGCACCCCAGCGGTGCCGGCGCTGCGGCCGAGCTGCTGCCGGAACTGGTCGGCGGCGCGGGCGGCGATCCCGCCGAGGTGGTGCACGCCAGGGACGCCCAGTGCGGTCTCCGCCGCGGTCCGGGCCACGATCGCCACGGTGCTCGCGTCGTCTGGGAGCGGCTGCGTGAGCTCCGCGGGCAGGGCCACCTCGGTGACCTGTGTGTGCGCATTCGGGTCGTGCTGCATGGTTCCTCCTCGTTCGGTCCGCCGGAACGTGTCGGGGCACTCGACAGGCGAGTGCCCCGACACGGTTCGTGCGTCCTACTTCTTGAAGACGTCCTTGACGTCCTCGCCGGTCTGCTTGACGCTCGCGGCGGCCTGGTCCTTCTGGCCCTCGGCGACCTTCGAGTCGTCGTTCGTTGCCTTGCCGACCGCTTCCTTCGCCTTGCCCGCGAGGTCCTGAGCAGCGTTCTTGATCTTGTCGTCGAGTCCCATGACGGGTCCTTTCTTCGGTCGGGCGCGTGCCCGGTGGGTGGTGATCTGGTGGACCCGGAGGCCCGGTTCACGTCCGCCTGACGGCTGTCAGTGGACGCGGGTGGATTTGGCGAGGGTGGAGCGGGTGCCGCCGGTGAGGTGGACGAGGACGGGGACTTGCCGGCCGAGGGTGCGGTCCAGGACGGTGATGGCCTGGTCGACGGCGGTGAGGACGGTGACGGCGTCGCCGCCGCGGCGGACCGCGACGCGGATGCGTGCGGCGCGTTGGCGTCGGACGAGGTACGTGTCGACGCGGGCGCTGATGACGTCGCGGACGCCGTCGAGTTCGTGGTCGACGACGTCGCGGACGAGGGCGACGTTGACGGTGACCTGGTCGTCGCCGGAGCGTTCCCGGACGGCGACGGACGTGCCGCCGCCTCCGCGGGTGAACACCCACACCAACGCCAGGACGATCACCACGGCGCAGGCCGCGACGATGATCCACAGCGACGACGCCGGCACGCTCAGCCGGTTCGGGAGGGTCGCGTAGGGTTCGACGGCGTCGCGGACGGCGGGCAGGACGCCCGCGCCGATGGCGATGCCGACGATGACCGCGACGAGGCCGAGGACGAACAGGATGATCCGGTTCAGGGTCCGGTTGCTCTTGGTCATGCGAGGGTTCCCTTCTCCTCGACCGTGACGCTCACGCGTCGGCCGAAGCGTTCGTCCAGCCCCGACAGGCGGTCCCGGACGGCGTCGCGGATGACGGCGTCGTCGACCGGGATCCCGCTGACGGGAACCACACGGACCTTGGTGGAGCGTCCGCGGGCGGTCGCGGAGGCGTTGCCCTCCGGGACACCGGCGGCTATCCCCGCGGCGTTCGCGGCGGTGGAGGCGAGGATGCGGGTGTCGATGACGACGGCACCACGGTCGTGGTCGATGACGGAGCGGTGCTGCCGGCCGGGCTTCAGGGCCAGGACGATCAGGACCACACCGAGGACCACGAGGACCACGGCGATGACCTCGGCGATCGTGACGAACGCGGCGTCCGGGCGGAGCGCGGCGTCGACGACGGTCTGCGGGTCGGCGAGCAGCGGGGGCCGGCCGATGGCGGCGAGGACCGCTTCGGTGCCGATCCACGCAGCGACCAGGGCGAGCACCACGAGCGACACCGCCACGGCGGTCGAGCGGGAGCGGTGCACGCTCCGGCGACGGATGCGTCGTTCGACGGAACCGTTGCTCATGATGGCCTCCTAGGCGATCCGGGACCGGTGCTCGCGCACGATCCCGGTGAGTTCGATGTGGGCACTGCCGACGCGGCGGCCGGTGAGTTCCCCGACACGGCCCTTGACCTCGTCGGCGACCCGGGCGGTGCGGGTGACGATGTCGTCGCCCGCGGCGATGGGGCCGGTGATGTCGAGCGCGAGCGCGCCGGAGGTGTCGCCGAGACCGACGCGCACCCGCTTGGCGGGGGCGCCGAGCCGTTCGGCTGCGACGGCCCGCGCCAGCGAGGTCAGTGCGCGAGCGGTGATCTCGACGCGGCCCGGGACGTCCGGGCCGGCGTTCACCGGGAGCTCCGGCGTCCGGTCAGCACGTCGGCGAGGGCACCCCGGTCGATGCGGCCGGTGACGAGCGCGGCCACGAGGGCCCCGACGGCACCGAACACGACCACGAGCACGAAGCCCCAGAAGCCGAACTGCAGCGCCACGACGGCGAGGATCGCCCCGATGAGGGCTCCGATCAGTGTGTTGCTCATGCGACTCGCGCTTCCTTCTTCTCGTCGTCCTTGTCGTCGTCGTCACCCGGGATGAAGACGTCCTGCACGGTCACGTTCACCTCGGCGACCTCCATGCCGACGATCTGCTCGAGGGCACGGGCGACACCGGCACGGACGCCGTCGGCGACCTGCTGCAGCGCGACGGGGTACTCCGCGACGATCACGATGTCCGCGGCGACCTGCTTCTCGCCGACCTCGACCTTGACGCCCTGACCGAAGTCACGCTGGCCGATCGCGTCACGGATCGCGCCGATCGCACGCGCGGCACCGTTGCCGAGGGAGTGCACCCCGTTGACCTCACGCGCAGCGATCCCGGCGACCTTCGACACGACGGTGTCGTCGATGACGGTCTTGCCCGTGACGCCGCCGGTGTGGGTGCCCGTGTTCCGAGCGACCGCCGAAGCCGTCGCAGCCGAAGCAGTCGTGGTGGTCGTGGTGTCAGCCATGTTCGTTCCTTCCGTTGACCCGCCGGGCGTTCCCAGCGGTTGCTGTTCACGGATGAGACGGGGCCCACCAGACGTTCGTCACACGGGGGTGATCGGATTCAGGAACTTTTCAGAGACACCGCCGGATGCCTGCGTTTCCGTACCCCGGCTGGTGGGACGTTCAGTGGACCGCGCTGATTCCGTCCGACTGGTTGCGCCCTGCAGCACCACGGATCGACCGTACGGCCGCCATCGGGGACTCGCCCCGTTCCTCCCGGAAGAGCTGCTGGAGCCGGCGCGGACGCACGCCCGCCGCGTCGGCGATCGCCTGCAGCGTCACCGGTTCGTCGGGGTGCGACTCGATGAACTCGACGGCTCGGCGGAGCCGCCAGGAGGCGCGGCCCGGCTTGGCGGCGCGCGACGAGCGGAGCGTCGTGGCCGGGTCCTCGCCGTACCGGTCGCGGTACGCGCCGGCGAGGCGACCGTGGTTCGTGAAGCCCCAGCGTCGGGCGATCTCGGTGACGCTCTCGTCGCCGTCCGAGTGCAGGAGCTCGCGTCGGACGCGGTCGAGCCGGTGGTCGCGGAGGAACCGGTGCGGGGTCGAGTCGAGCGTTCTCGCGAAGACGTCCTGCAGCCCCCGCTGGCTGAGCCCGCACGCGACGGCGATCTCGGGGACCGAGGGACGTTCGGCGGCGTGCTCCTCGATGAACCGCACCGCGTCCCGCAGACGGTTCGCCACCGGGACGTCCGATCCGCGGTTCCGGATCGGGAAGGTGTCGAGGACGACGACGGCGAGCCGCCGGTTGAGTGCCGTCCGCATCGGTCCGAGCACGCGGTCGTCGACGAGCATCGGGCCGATCTCGCGGACGAGGTGGCGGAGGGGTTCCTGGCGCGCGACGGCCTCGTCCTGCTGCTCGAACAGCAGCGGGCCGTCGGGGAGGGCGAAGCCGAGGTCCCGCCCGACCGTGCGGAGGAACCGGTCGGCGATGTGCACGCCGTTGTAGACCGTGCCCGTGGACTCGAAGCGGTAGGCCTCGGACGCCGAGGCGATGTACGGGTTCCCGGGCTCCACCACGCGGGAGCGGTCCGCGAAGTGCATCTCGAGCTGGCCCCTGGTGAGCCAGAACACGACGTGGTCGTCCCGCGGGCCGATGACGCCACCGCGCTTCCCGCCCTCGGCGCGCATAGTGCGGAGCGTCAGGTCGTCGTCGCCCACGACCGTGTACTCGTAGCGGGCGTCCTCGGTCGCGAACGTGTCCGAGGCGAAGTCCGAGCCGTGGTACTCGGCCTCGAAGATGTCGGAGTAGTCCGAGCCGTCGGCGTCCGCGAACCGCAGCCTGCGGAAGCCGTTCGTCGCCGCCTCGGTCATGGGCGCATCCTGCCACGGTTGCATCCTCTGTGCTCGGGAATACCCTAGGGGGGTACCGTATTGACCATGACGGAGGCCAGCATGCACGAACACGTCGGCTACATCGGCGACAAGGACGACCTGCTCAAGCGACTCCGCCGAGCCGAGGGTCAGGTCCGCGGCATCGCCCGCATGGTCGAGGACGAGACGTACTGCATCGACGTCCTCACCCAGATCTCCGCAGCGAACCGAGCGCTCGAGCGTGTCGCCCTGTCGCTGCTCGAGGACCACCTCAAGCACTGCGTCGCCGAGGCCGTCGCCGAGGGCGGCGAGGCTGCCGACGCCAAGGTCCGCGAAGCCAGCGAGGCCATCGCCCGACTCGTCCGCTCCTGAAGGGAACCACCATGAACACCGAACTGCTGCTCGTCGAGGGCATGACCTGCGACCACTGCGTGATGAGCGTCACCGAGGAACTCACCGAGCTCGACGGCGTGTCCGACGTCCGGGTGCGACTCGTCCCCGGCGGTGCGTCCGAGGTCACGGTGACGTCCGACGCCCCGGTGGCGTCCGACGCGCTCCGCGCCGCGGTGACCGAGGCCGGCTACGAGGTCGTGCGGTCGTGACGGACGGCGCAGTCGAACTCGACATCACGGGGATGACGTGCGCCTCGTGCGCGAACCGCATCGAACGGAAGCTCGGCAAGCTCCCCGGCGTCACGGCGACCGTGAACTACGCGACCGAGAAGGCCACGGTCTCCGGCAGCTCGGACACCGGCGCGCTCATCGCGGCCGTGGAGTCGGCGGGGTACGGGGCATCCGTGCCCGCCCCGCCCGCACCGGACGACCCCGCCGCTCCGCGCGAGGACGATGCGTCCGCGGCGCTCCGGCAGCGCCTGGTCGTCTCCGCCGTCCTCGCCGTCCCCGTCGTCGTCCTGTCGATGGTGCCCGTGCTGCAGTTCCCGAACTGGCAGTGGCTGGCCCTCGCACTCGCCGCCCCCGTGGCCGTGTGGGGCGCCCTGCCCTTCCACCGCGCTGCGTGGGTGAACGCCCGGCACGGTGCCGCGACGATGGACACCCTCGTGAGCGTCGGCGTCCTCGCCGCGTTCGGGTGGTCGCTGTACGCGCTGTTCCTCGGTGACGCCGGGATGCCCGGCATGCACATGACCTTCTCGTGGTTCGCCACCGATCCCGAGGCGAGCGACCTGTACCTCGAGGTCGCGTCCGCCGTGACCGTGTTCATCCTCGCCGGGCGGTACATGGAGGCCCGCGCGAAGCAGCAGTCCGGGGCCGCGCTCCGCGCCCTGCTCGAACTCGGGGCGAAGGACGCGACGGTGCTCCGCGGTGAAACCGAGTCCCGCGTGCCCGCCGCCTCGCTCGTCGTCGGCGACGTGGTCGTCGTGCGGCCGGGGGAGCGGATCCCGAGCGACGGCGCCGTGCGCGAGGGCTCGTCGGCCGTCGACCTCAGCATGCTCACCGGCGAGTCCGTGCCGGTCGAGGTCCGCCCGGGCGACGACGTCACCGGCGCCACGATCAACGTCGGCGGACGGCTCGTCGTCACGATCACCCGGGTCGGAGCCGACACCGAACTCGCCCGCATGGGTCGTCTCATCGAGGACGCGCAGACCGGGAAGGCCGAGGTCCAGCGCCTCGCCGACCGGGTGTCCGGCGTCTTCGTCCCGATCGTCATCGGGCTCGCGGTGCTGGCCTTCGTCGGGTGGCTCGTCCTCGGCGGCTCCCTGACGGCGGCCTTCACCGCGGCGGTCGCCACGCTCATCATCGCCTGCCCCTGCGCGCTCGGACTCGCGACCCCGACCGCGTTGCTCGTCGGGACCGGCCGGGGATCGCAGCTCGGGATCCTCATCGGCGGTCCGCAGGTCCTCGAACAGACCCGCGGCGTCGACACGATCGTCCTCGACAAGACCGGCACGGTCACTACCGGGTCGATGGCCCTCCGCTCGGTCACCGGCACGCCGGACACCGACGACGCGGCCGTCCTCCGGCTCGCCGCCGCGGTCGAGGACGGCTCCGAGCACCCGGTCGCGCGCGCGATCGTCACGGCCGCACGGGCCCGCGGGCTCGAGGTCGCCGGTGCGACGCAGTTCACCGCGACGCCCGGCGCCGGCGTCCAGGCGGTCGTCGACGGCGAGGTCGTGCTCGTCGGGACCGTCGCGTGGCTCGAGGCGTCGTGGGCGATCACGGTGCCCGACGCCGTGGCGCAGACGGTCCGGGCCGCCGAGGCGGACGGCGGCACGGCGGTCGTCGTCGCGACGGACGGACGTGCGCTCGGCGTGGTCGTCGTCGCGGACACGGTCAAGCCCGAGGCAGCGGACGCCGTCCGGCGCTTCGTGGAGCTCGGCCTGCACCCGGTGCTGCTCACCGGCGACAACGAGGGCGCTGCCCGAGCCGTCGCCGCCGCGGTCGGCATCGACGAGGTGCACGCCCGCGCCACCCCGGCCTCGAAGCTCGAGACCGTCCGTCGCCTGCAGGCCGAGGGGCGCAGCGTGGCGATGGTCGGCGACGGCGTGAACGATGCCGCAGCCCTCGCCGCTGCCGACCTCGGCATCGCGATGGGGGCCGGCACGGACGCGGCGATCGCAGCGAGCGACATCACGGTGGTCAGCGGCCGCCTGACGGTCGTGGCCGAGGCGATCCGGCTGTCCCGGGCCACCCTGCGCACCATCAAGGGGAACCTGTTCTGGGCGTTCGCGTACAACGTGGCGGCGATCCCGCTCGCGATGGCGGGGCTGCTCAACCCGGTACTCGCGGGTGCCGCGATGGCGTTCTCGTCGGTGTTCGTCGTGACGAACAGCCTGCGCCTGCGCCGCTTCACCCCGCTGCCCGGGTGACGCGCGCAGCGAACGCGCCCCGTGCCTCCCGTCCGGCGGTGCGCGCCACCCGTCGGACGGCGCTACGCTCGAAGACGGTCCGCGACGCAGCGCTGCGGTGACCCGCGGGCTTGTACGTCTTGAAGGTGATCCCAGGAGGACCCAAGTGACCGAATCCGCTCCCGTCGACCCCACATCGACCGACGGCTGGAAGAAGCTCGCCGGCATCGCCGACGGTTTCACCCCGGACCTGCGAGGGTGGTTCGACACCGACCCCGGTCGTGCCGAGCGCTACACGTTCCAGGCCGCCGACCTGTCCGTGGACCTGTCGAAGGGCCTCGTCACCGACGAGATCCTCCAGGACCTGCTGCAGGTAGCGAAGGACACCGGCGTCGCCGAGCGCTTCCAGGCGATGCTCGCCGGTGAGCACATCAACGCCACCGAGGACCGCGCCGTCCTGCACACCGCCCTCCGCCGCCCGAAGGGTGCCTCGCCGGCGCTCGTCGTCGACGGCCAGGACGTCGACGCCGACGTGCACGCCACGCTCGACAAGGTCTACGCCTTCGCCACGAAGGTCCGCGACGGGTCCTGGACCGGTGTCACCGGCAAGCGCATCGAGACCGTCGTGAACATCGGCATCGGTGGCTCCGACCTCGGCCCGGTCATGGTCTACGAGGCTCTGAAGCCGTACGTGCAGCCCGGGCTCGAGGCGCGCTTCGTCTCGAACATCGACCCCGCGGACATCTACGAGAAGACCGCGGACCTCGACCCCGAGACCACGCTCTTCATCGTCGCCTCGAAGACCTTCGGCACGCTCGAGACCCTCACGAACGCCCGCCTCGCACGGCAGTGGCTCTGGGAGCGGCTCGGCCTCACCGACGCCTCCGACGACGAGAAGTCGAACGCCGTCGCGAAGCACTTCGTGGCCGTCTCGACCGCGCTCGACAAGGTGGCCGCGTTCGGCATCGACCCGGAGAACGCCTTCGGCTTCTGGGACTGGGTGGGCGGCCGCTACTCGGTCGACTCCGCCATCGGCACGAGCGTCGTCATCGCGATCGGCCCGGAGAACTGGGAGCAGTTCCTCGCGGGCTTCCACGCCATCGACGAGCACGTCCGCACGACGCCGCTCGAGCAGAACGTCCCCGTCCTCATGGGCCTGCTCAACGTCTGGTACACGAACTTCCTCGGCGCGCAGAGCCACGCGGTCCTGCCGTACACGCAGTACCTGCACCGCTTCGCCGCGTACCTGCAGCAGCTCACCATGGAGTCGAACGGCAAGCGCGTCCGCTGGGACGGCTCGCCCGTCACCACCGAGACCGGCGAGGTCTTCTGGGGCGAGCCGGGCACGAACGGCCAGCACGCGTTCTACCAGCTCATCCACCAGGGCACGCGACTCATCCCGACGGACTTCATCACGGTCGCGAAGCCCGCTCGTCCGCTCAAGGACGAGACCGGCGACGGCAAGGCCGTGCAGCCCGGGCAGGACGTGCACGCGCTGTTCCTCGCGAACTTCTTCGCGCAGACGAAGGCGCTCGCGTTCGGCAAGACCGCGGACGAGGTCCGCGCCGAGGGCACCACGGACGAGGCCATCGTCTCCGCCCGCACGTTCACGGGCAACAAGCCGTCGACGTCGATCCTCGCGCCGGAGCTCACCCCGAGCGTCCTCGGCCAGCTCATCGCGCTGTACGAGCACATCGTGTTCACCGAGGGCACCATCTGGGGCATCGACTCGTTCGACCAGTGGGGCGTCGAGCTCGGCAAGCAGCTGGCGCTGCAGATCGCCCCGGCGGTCGACGGTGACCAGGCTGCGCTGGACGCGCAGGACTCCTCGACGAAGGCGCTCATCGCCAAGTACCTGGAGCTGCGCGGCGAGTAACGCACGCACCTGACCGACTGGAGGCGCGGTGCCGGCTGGCACCGCGCCTCCCGTCCGTCTGCTGGTCGCCCTGCGGCCGGCGGCCGTCGCTGCCGCGCTACTTCTTGCCGCCGCCGAGCAGGCCGCCCAGGCTGCCGAGGATGCCGCCGACGTCGAGGCCGCCGCCACCCTTGCCGCCGCCCGCCGCGCCGCCCGCACCGGAGCCGCCGCCGAGGAAGCCCCCGAGCAGCCCGCCGATGTCGAACCCGCCGCCGCCCGACTGCGTCGCCGCCTTCTGGTTCCCGAGCTTGCTCAGCACGATCGGCGCGACGAGCGGGAGCACCTTGCCGATGATCCCGCCGAGGTCCACGCCGCCGCCGGTGCTGCCGAGCGCCGCCGCCACGTCCTGCTGCTTGCCGCCGAAGACGTTGGCGACGATCTTGTTGCCGTCCTCCTCGTCGACGTCGTCGATCGTGCTGGGGTCCGGCTTCGCGGCGTGCTTGTCGAGGGCCTTGTCGAGCGAGGCTGCGCCACCGTTCTCCACGTTCTTCTGCAGCCCGCCGACGAGCGCCGGGACCGCCTGGCTGACGGCGTTCCTCGCGGTCGCCTCGTCGATGCCGAGCTTCTTCGCGATGTCGCCGATCGGGATCGCCCCGAGGAGGTCGTCGAGTCCTGCCATGGTCGTCCACTTCCGTTCGTGGTCGTCGGCTGACCGTGCGGGAGCGCACGAGGTGCCGCTGCTGGCTGGAGGCTATCCGGAACCCGTGCGCGCGGTTCGTGTGCGGCGCTGTCGGCCGCACGGGTTACCGTCGGAGCATGGAGCGTTCGGAGATCCTCGCCGCGGCGGCTGCCGCGCACGCCGCCCGCATCGCCGAAGCCGGCGGTGACGACGCCGCCGCCCGCGAACGGGCCGAACTCGTCCGGAAGCGGGCGGACGGGCTCGTCGACCGGATCGAGCGGAGCGAAGCCGCGGACGACGCCGCGCGTGACGCCGACCGCCGGCGGGCGGGAGAGGCCGACCGTGCCGCCTCCCGGACCGAGGGCTCGCTCTCGGACTGGCACCGGATGGGCACGCGGCGCGGGGTCACGCCCGACGAACAGGTCCGCACGGCGTGGACGGTCACGGGCGTGCCGGAACCGGGTGACGCGCGGGCCCTGGCGAACATCCTGCTGTCGACCGCGGGGCACGCCGGACGCGTCGCCGACGCCGCACGGAAGAACCCACGACTCTCGGGTGCCGCGAGCGCCGCGGCGCGACGGACGGTCCGGCGCTACACGGACCACGGTGCGGACATGGCCTCGTTGGGGGACGTGCTCGACGCGCCGGCCGACACGACGAATGATCGCTGACCAGGACTTTCGTGGAGCGATCCAATCGTCATGTTGTCCTCATGACCGATTGACAGGACATGGATTCGGGTTACGATCCTTCCAAGCGATGCAGCCTGATCACTGACGAAGGAGTCACCCGCATGGTCGACATCAAACCGACAGCCCCGAGCGTCCCGCTCCCGCCCGTCGGACAGGGTCCGCACGTCCGCCGCCTCGGCGTCCTCGCGCTCGTCGCCACCTTCGGTGGTCTGCTCTTCGGCTACGACACCGGCGTGATCAACGGCGCGCTCCTGCCGATGAAGCAGGAGCTCGGCCTGACGAACCTCACCGAGGGCGTCGTCACCAGTTCGCTCCTCTTCGGTGCCGCGATCGGCGCCATGCTCGGCGGCCGGATCGCGGACGGCTGGGGTCGCCGCAAGACGATCATCCTGCTCGCGGTCACGTTCTTCGTCGGCACGCTGATCTGCGTGTTCGCGCCGTTGTTCGGCGTGATGGTGGTCGGTCGTGTCCTGCTCGGTCTGGCGGTCGGCGGTGCGTCGACGGTCGTCCCGGTGTTCCTCGCCGAACTCGCCCCGTACGAGATCCGTGGATCGCTCTCCGGCCGCAACGAGCTCATGATCGTCATCGGGCAGCTCGCCGCCTTCGTCGTGAACGCGATCATCGGCAACCTCTGGGGTGAGGGCAACGGCGTCTGGCGCGTCATGCTCGCCGTCTGTGCGCTCCCCGCCATCGCATTGTTCGTCGGCATGCTGCGCGTCCCCGAGTCGCCGCGCTGGCTCGCGTCGAAGGGCCGCAACGACGAGGCGCTCGAGGTCCTCGGGCAGATCCGCTCGAAGGAGCGCGCCGAGGCCGAGCTCGAGGACATCAAGCGCTCGAACGAGTTCGAGTCGAAGGTCCAGCAGCAGAGCGGCTGGCGCACCCTGCTCGGCAACAAGTGGCTGATCCGCATCGTGCTCATCGGCGCCGGCATCGGTGTCGCCCAGCAGCTCACCGGCATCAACTCGATCATGTACTACGGCCAGACCGTGCTCATCGAGTCGGGCTTCCAGCAGTCGGCGGCACTCATCGCGAACATCGCCCCCGGGATCATCGCCGTCATCGGTGGCGTGATCGCGATCTACAACATGGAGAAGATCAACCGGCGCACGACCCTCATCCTGGGCTACTCGCTGACGACGGTCTGCCACTTCCTCATCGGCATCGCGTCGATGACGCTCGTCGAGGGCAACCCGGCCCGCCCGTGGGTCATCCTGTTCCTCGTCGTCGCGTTCGTGGGTTCGATGCAGACGTTCCTCAACATCGCCACGTGGGTGATCCTGTCCGAGATCTTCCCGACGCAGATCCGTGCGCTCGGCATGGGCATCGCGGTGTTCTGCCTCTGGATCGCGAACGCGTTCCTCGGGCTGTACTTCCCGACGATCGTCGCCGCGACCGGCATCACCGGGACCTTCTTCGGCTTCGCGATCGTCGGCGTGCTCGCCCTGCTCTTCATCTGGAAGTTCGTCCCGGAGAGCCGCGGCCGAACCCTCGAAGAGGTGGAGGAGGGCGTCACCACCGGCAACATCTTCACGGTCCCCGCGAAGCAGGCACGGCGGTAGAACCGACCGACACAACGGACTGGAGGCGGGGGGCCCGCCGGCCCCCCCCCCCCCCGCCGGGGGGGGGGGGGGGGGCCCCCGCCCCCCCCCCGCCTCCAGTCCGTTGTGCTGTCGCGTCTACGGGCGCAGGAGCACCTTGCCGACGCGGCCGGCGGTGTCCGAGGCGCGGACCGCGTCGCGGACGTCCTCGAAGGCGAACGTCTCCGCGACGGGGAGCGTCAGCGAACCGTCGAGCACGCGGGTGATGAGCTCGCCGAAGAGCTGCCCCTTCGTCTCAGCAGGCATCGTCTTGCTGACGACGCTGCCCCAGAACCCCTTCACCGTGAGCTGGCCGAAGATGACCTTGCCGGACGGGATCTCGAGCGTGGGGGAGGCCATCGCGCCGAACACGACGAGGGTGGCGTTCTCGCCGAGGACGCTCGCGATGTCGCCGGCGGCCTTGCCACCGACGGACTCGACGCCCGCGACGATCGGCGCACCGCCGGTGATCGCGGCGACCTGGTCCTTCCAGTCGTCCGCGTCGGTGGCGACGATGCGCTCGATGCCCTGCTCGCGGAGCTCCTCGACGCCGGCGGCGCGGCGGACGAGCCCGATGACGTTGATGCCACGCGCGGCGCCGAGCTGGGCGACCATGCGGCCGACCGCACCGTTCGCGGCGTTCTGGATCAGCCAGTCACCCTCGTGCAGGTCGAGCGAGTGCAGCAGGCTGATCGCGCTGAACGGCATCGAGACGAGCTGGGCCGCGGCCTCGTCGGGCATCGCGTCGGGCACCGGGACGAGCCCGGCGGCGTTCGCGGTGTAGTACTCGGCCCAGACGCCGAACGCCCCGCCGGCGACGCGCTGGCCGACCTGCAGGTTCGTGACGCCCTCGCCGAGGGCCTCGACCACGCCGAGTGCCTCGGTGCCGGAGGCCGCCGGCAGTTCGGGCTTGAAGCCGTACGTGCCGCGGACGGTCCAGAGGTCGTGGTTGTGGATGGGGGAGAGGACCGTGCGGACGAGGACCTCGCCGGTGCCGGGGGTGGGGACCGGGCGCTCCTGCACGCCGAGGACCTCGGCCGGCTCGGCGAAGGTCTCGTGGACGACGGCGCGCATGGTGGTGGGGGTGGTGCTCATGGACTAGTCCTCCGAGACGGTGATGGTGACGTCGATGTTGCCGCGTGTCGCGTTCGAGTACGGGCAGACCTGGTGCGCGGCGTCCGCGAGGGCCTGTGCTTGGTCGTGCTCGAGCCCGGGCAGGACGACCTCGAGCAGCACGGCCAGCTGGTAGCCGCCCTCGCCGTTCGGGCCGATCTGCACGCGGCCGCCGACGGAGGAGTCGGCGATCTTCACCTTCTGGCTGCGGGCGACACCCTGCAGTGCCGAGTGGAAGCACGCGGCGTACCCGGCGGCGAAGAGCTGCTCGGGGTTGGTGCCGGCGCCGGAGCCACCCATCTCCTTCGGGATCGCGAGGTCGAGCGCGAACGAGCCGTCGCTGGTGGCGACGCGGCCGTCGCGGCCGGCGCCGGTGGAGAGGGCCTCGGCGGTGTAGAGGGCTTCCATGGTGTTCCTTCCTTCGTGGGGTCAGTGGTCCGCGGCGGCGCGGTTCGGCGTCGCAGCGGCGTGCATGGTCTCGGTCAGCCGGTGCAGCGTCGCGATGAGTTCCGTCGCGGCGTGCTCGTCGGGCAGGCCCATCCCGGCGGCGATCGTCGACGGGATGTGGGCGAGTTCGCCGCGGATCGAGCGGCCGCGGTCGCCGAGCGTGATCGTGACGACCCGCTCGTCGGTGCTGCGACGTTCGCGACGGACGAGGTCCGACTGCTCCATGCGGCGCAGGAGCGGCGAGAGGGTGCCGGAGTCGAGCTGCAGGTGGTCGCCGAGACCGGAGACGGTCTGGTCGCCCTCGATCCACAGCGTCACGAGGACGAGGTACTGCGGGTAGGTGAGCCCCCACGGTTCCAGCAGGGTCCGGTACGCCTGTGTGGTCGCACGGCTCGCCGCGTAGAGGGAGAAGCACACCATCTCGTCGGTCACGGGCATGCCACAAGGATTGCACGCAACTCAGTTGTGCACAACCGGACCTCTCGCTCCCTCCGGACCGTCCTCGGGGCGGCTGCGCAGGCGCAGGGTCGCCGCGAGGCCGAGCACCAGGAAGCCCGCGGCCGACCAGGCGGCCGCGCGCGTGCCGTCACTGAACGCCTCGGCCGCAGCGGCTCCTGCCGTCGGACTCTGTTCGGTGAGTGCCGCGATCGACCCGCCGGAGGACGCGACCACGGCGTCGGCGATCTGCGACGCGGCCGCGCTCGAGGACCCGGCGTCCTCGAGCCGGTGCTGCAGCAGCGTGCCGGTCGACGTGAACAGCACCGTCCCGAGCACCGCGATACCGAGCGCCGACCCGATCTGCCGGGCGGTGCTCTGGGCGCCGGAGGCCTCGCCGCTGCGCTCGACCGGGACGTCCCGCAGCACGACGCTCGTGAGCTGCGCGGTCGCGAGCCCGACACCGAACCCGTAGACGAACAGGCACGGCACGATCGCCCACCACGGCGTCGACGAGGTCACGACGAAGCCGATCGCCGCGACGCCGACGATCTCCGCGGCGATGCCGATCCGGACGATCCGCAGCGCGCCGATCCGCTGGCCGGCCGTCGCCGCGAACCCGCTCGCGACGAACGACCCGATGGCCAGGGCGAGCAGGACGAACCCGGTCTGCAGCGCCGAGTACCCGAGCACGTTCTGCAGCCAGATCG
Source organism: Curtobacterium sp. NPDC087082 (assembly GCF_044745045.1). Classification (NCBI taxonomy): domain Bacteria; kingdom Bacillati; phylum Actinomycetota; class Actinomycetes; order Micrococcales; family Microbacteriaceae; genus Curtobacterium; species Curtobacterium sp. NPDC087082. Next base: position 511,639 of record NZ_JBIUZN010000001.1, read on the forward strand.
GCAGGGACAGGATGATGCCGAACTCGCCGAGCGACACGATGAGGGCCGCGATCGACCCGTTCCGGAACGACCCGATCGTGAAGAGGTCGAGCGCGATGAGCGTGGAGCGGCCCGCGCGCTGTCGCCGCCTCGTCCAGAGGACGAACGCCACGCCCGCGACGACGCAGAGCGCGAACGCGTACGGGATCGGGGAGAGCGGTCCGGGCCAGGTCCAGTCGCCGACCGTCAGCCGGGTGGCGTTCGACCACCAGCCGTACGTGCGTCCCTCGATGAGGCCGAACACGAGCGAGGCGCTCGTCACGACGCTGAGGACGGCGCCGACGACGTCGATCCGGCCGGCGTGCACGGTGTCGCGGGACTCGCGGACGGTCAGGGACGCGCCGACGACGATGGCGATGCCGAGCGGCACGTTGATGCCGAACGCCCACCGCCACGAGAAGTCCGTCGTCAGCCAGCCGCCGAGGAGCGGGCCCACCGCGACCATGCCGCCGATCGTGGAGCCCCAGACGGCGAAGGCGATCCCGCGCTCGCGGCCGGTGAAGGTGGCGTTCACGAGCGAGAGGGTCGTTGGCAGCACCATCGCGCCGCCGACGCCCTGCACGATGCGGGCGAGCACGAGCAGGTCGCCCGTCGGGGCCAGTGCGGCGAGGACCGAGGCGAGCGCGAACACCGTGACGCCCACGATCAGCAGGCGCCGTCGGCCGAAGCGGTCGGCGAGCGAGCCGAACACGAGCAGGAGCGCGGCGAAGACCAGGGTGTAGCTCTCCTGCACCCACTGCACCAGGGTCGAACCGATGTCGAGGTCGGCCACGATGCTCGGGATCGCGACGTTCACGATGGTCGAGTCGACGATGATGAGCGAGACGGCGATGCTGATGACGACGAGTCCGGCCCAGCGTCGGCGGTCGGGGGTGTGGTGGGTGCTCACGGGGCGGCTCCTCGGGTAGTCAGCATGCTGACGATCACCGTACGCCCGGAACGGCGACCTCGTGGAGCGCGCTCACGGGCGGGGTACGGACACCGTCGAGCGCGTGCATGGCCGGGACGGTTAGGCTGACGTGACCCACGATGACCACCAACGACCTCGACAACTCAGCGACCACTGGAGCCGGCCCCACCCGCCGCACCGGTAGGGCGTCGTCCCACGGCAAGACGATCCTGATCGGGGAGCACGCCGTGGTGTACGGCGCACCCGCGCTCGTCCTGCCGGTCATCGACGCCGTGGTGGTCGCGACGGTCACGCCGATCGACGACGCTGAGGGACACCACCTCGAGTCGACCGTGCACACCGGCCCGCTCGACCTCGCCCCCGCCGCCGTGATGCCGACGGTCACCGCGGTCACCGCCACGCTGCGGCACTTCGGCGTGACGGACCGCCGCTTCCACGTGCGCGTCGACAGCGAGGTCCCCACCGCTCGCGGCATGGGATCGAGCGCGGCGGTGGCAGCGGCGGTGACCGCGGCGGTCGCGGACGCACTCGGCGAGACGCTCGACGCCGAGGCGCACCACGGACTCATCCAGGAGTGCGAGCGGGTCGCCCACGGCCGTCCGTCCGGACTCGACGCCCGCGGGGTCGTCGCCGACGCACCGGTCTGGTTCGAGGGCGGCCGCATCGAGCCGGTCGAGCTCGGCGCCCGGTTCGCCTTCGTGGTCGCCGACACCGGGGTCCCCGGCCACACGCGCGAGGCGGTCTCCGCGGTCCGTGCCCGTCACGACGCCGACCCGGACGGCACCGGCGCCGTGATCGACCGGATCGGCGCACTCGCCCGACGCGCGCGGGCGACGCTCGTGGACGGCGACGCACAGGCGCTCGGTGCCACGATGGACGCCGCGCACGAGCTGCTCAGCGACCTCGACGTGTCGAGCGACGACCTGGACCGGCTCGTCGGCGCCGCACGTGCGGCCGACGCCCTCGGCGCGAAGCTCACGGGCGGGGGCCGCGGCGGGTGCGTCATCGCGCTCGCCACGGACGTCGACCACGCGGACCGCATCGCGGACGCACTGCGCGGCGCGGGTGCCGCAGCCACCTGGACCACCACGATCGGAGACCGCGCCTGATGACCGCCACCGCCGTCGCGCACCCCAACATCGCCCTCGTCAAGTACTGGGGCAAGGCGGACGCCTCCCTCGCCCTGCCGGCGACCGGCAGCGTCTCGATGGGACTCGACGTGTTCCCGACGACGACGTCGGTGACCGTCGGGGACACGGCGGACGACACCCTCACCCTCAACGGCTCGGTCTCGACCGACGGGGCGCTCGTGCGGGTCACGCAGTTCCTCGACCTCGTGCGCGAGCTCGCCGGGTCCTCGGCGCGGGCGTCGGTGGTGTCCGAGAACACCGTGCCGACCGGAGCCGGACTGGCCTCGAGCGCCTCGGGGTTCGCGGCGCTCGCGACCGCGGCCGCGGCGGCGTACGGTCTCGACCTCTCCGCGCGCGACCTGTCCCGGCTCGCCCGACGCGGCTCGGGTTCGGCCACGCGGTCGATCCCCGGTGGCGTGGCGGTCTGGCACGCCGGCGACGACGAGGGCTCCTACGCCGAGCCGATCCCCGCGCCGCCGATGGCCATGGTCGTCGTGACGATCGACGCCGGCCCGAAGGCGATCGGCTCGCGCGAGGCGATGCGGCGCACCATCGCGACGTCGCCGTTCTACCCCGCCTGGGTCACCTCGACCACCGAGACCGTCGGGGACATGCTCACCGCCTGCGCCGCGGGGGACTTCACCCGCATCGGCGAGCTGACCGAGAGCAACGCCCTCCGCATGCACGCCACGATCGAGGGTGCCTTCCCACCCATCCGCTACCTCAACGCCCGCAGCGTCGCCGTGTTCGACGCCGTGGCCGAACTCCGTGCCGCCGGGGTCGAGGCGTACGCCACCGCGGACGCCGGCCCGAACGTCGTCGTGCTCACGAAGCCCGAGGACCGGGGCGCCGTCGCGTCCGCGCTCGCGGGCTTCGGCGACGTGATCGAGTCCGGTACCGGACCAGGCGCGCGCCTGCTCGGCTCCGAAGTCCCTGCGACGCAGGACCCGGAGGCACCCGCACCGGGTGTCGTCCGACCAGAGGAGTCCGCCGAGTGATCGAGTTCCGTGCCCACGGCAAGCTGTTCGTCGCGGGCGAGTACGCCGTCGTCGAGCCGGGCCAGCCGTCCGTCATCATCGCCCTCGACCGCGCCATCACCGCGCGCGTGCGCGAGGGCCACGGCGCCGGCAGCGTGCACTCCGAGGAGTACGGACACCTCCCGCTCACCTGGACCCGCGCCGAGGACGGCATCGCGCTCGACACCGAGCACCACCCGTACGACTACGTGATGGCGACGATCGACCTCGTCGAGAAGCTCCGCGCCGAGCAGGGCATCGCACCGCGGTTCCACGACCTCCGCATCCACAGCCAGCTCGACGACGCGAGCGGCCGGAAGTTCGGGCTCGGGTCCTCCGCGGCGGTGACCGTCGCCACGGTGGGGGCCCTCGACCGCTTCTACGGACTCGGGCTCTCGCAGCGGAAGCGCTTCCAGGTCGCCCTGCTGGCCACGATCCGGGTGAACCCGCGCGCATCCGGCGGGGACCTCGCCGCGAGCACCTTCGGCGGCTGGCTCCGCTACAGCGCACCGGACCGCGAACGGCTCGCGGCGCAGCTCGACACCCGCACTGTGACCGAGATCCTCGGCGACGCGGACGCGTGGGAGGGCTTCGACGTCCAGCGGCTGCCCGCCCCCGAGAACCTCGAGCTGCTCGTCGGCTGGACCGGTTCGCCGGCCTCGACCACGAAGCTCGTCGGTGTCGTCCGTCGGCACCGCAACGGCGGCTACCAGGCGTTCCTCGACGAGAGTCGCACCTGCGTCGACGACCTCACCGTCGGTCTGCAGGCCGGCGACGCCGAGCGCACCCTCGGGGCACTCCGACGCGCCCGGGGGCTGCTCCAGCGCCTCGGCACGTCGGTCGGCTCGCAGATCGAGACCGAGCGACTCGCGACCCTGTGCGACGTCGTCGAAGCGGCGGGCGGGGCGGCCAAGCCGTCCGGTGCCGGCGGCGGCGACTGCGGCATCGCGCTCGTCCCGGCGGACACCGACCTCGCCGGCATCCACCGCGCCTGGGAGGCGCACGACATCAGACACCTCAGCGTCGCGGTGCAAGCGCCCGAAGGGAGCGTCGATGACTGACCTGCTGACCCCGATCCCCACGAAGTGGGTGGGGCCGATCCGCATCAGCGGCAACGCGGTGGAGGGCGAGCACGAGGTGCCGCTCGCCACGTACGAGTCGCCGCTCTGGCCGTCCGTCGGCCGCGGTGCCCGCATCTCGCGCATGGTCGAGGGCGGCATCGTCGCGACCGTCGTGGACGAGCGCATGACCCGTTCGGTCGTCGTCCGTGCCGACAGCGCGGCCGCGGCACACCTCGCGACCGGGCGCATCCTCGCCCGGCAGGACGAGCTCGAGCAGATCGTCGCCGGCCAGAGCCGCTTCGCGAAGCTCATCGAGGTGCACCCGGAGATCGTCGGGGACCTGCTGTTCCTGCGCTTCGCGTTCACCACCGGCGACGCCTCCGGGCACAACATGGTCACGCAGGCGGCGGACAAGCTCCTGCCGGCGATCCTCGCGTGGGAGCCGGGCCTGCGGTACGTCAGCGTCTCGGGCAACTTCTGCACCGACAAGAAGGCCACCGCGGTGAACGGCATCCGCGGACGCGGCCGGAACACCGTCGCCGAGATCGTCATCCCGGGCGAGGTCGTCGAGAAGCGGCTCCGGTCGAGCGCGGCACGCATCGCCGAGCTCAACGTCGCGAAGAACCTCGTCGGGTCGACCATCGCCGGGGCCATCCGCTCCGCGAACGCCCACTACGCGAACATGCTCCTCGGCTTCTACCTGGCCACCGGGCAGGACGCGGCGAACATCGTCGAGGGGTCCCAGGGCATCACGAGCGCCGAGGACCGCGACGGCGACCTGTACTTCGCCACCTCGCTCCCGCACCTCATCGTCGGCACGGTCGGCAACGGCAAGGGCGGGGACCTGCCCGTCGTCGAGGACGCCCTCGTGCGCCTCGGCTGCCGCGAGGACCGCGAGCCCGGTGCCAACGCACGCCGGCTCGCCGCCCTCTGCGCCGCGACCGTCCTGTGCGGGGAACTCTCCCTGCTCGCCGCGCAGACCAACCCGGGCGAGCTGATGGCCGCCCACGTCGCGATGGAACGTCGCGGCGCGAAGCCCGCCGGAGGTGCAGCGTGACCCGCATCGGCATCCACGACCTCGCCGTCGCGACCGGGCACCACGTGCTCGAGCTCGACGACCTCGCCGAGCGCCTCGGGGTGGACCCGGCGAAGTACCACGTCGGCATCGGACAGGACGCGTTCAGCGTGCCCGCTCCCGACGAGGACATCGTCACGATGGGCGCCGCCGCCGCGAAGGAGCTCATCGACCGCCACGGTGCCGACGGCATCCGCACGGTGCTCTTCGCCACCGAGTCCGGCGTGGACCAGTCGAAGGCCGCCGGGGTGTTCGTGCACGGCCTGCTCGGGCTACCGCAGAACGTCCGCGTCGTCGAGTTGAAGCAGGCCTGCTACGGCGGGACCGCTGCCGTCCAGCTCGCCCTCGGCATCGTCGCGCGGGCTCCGCGGGAGCGCGTGCTCGTCATCGCCGCCGACGTCGCGCGCTACGACGTCGACACCGCCGCCGAGCCGACGCAGGGTGCCGGCGCCGCCGCGATCCTGATCGCCGCCGACCCCGACCTCATCGAGGTCGAGCCGGCCGCGGGCGTCTTCACCGCCGACGTCGACGACTTCTGGCGGCCGAACGACCGCTCCACCGCACTCGTCGACGGCCGCCTGTCCGTGAGCGCCTACGTCGACGCGTTCGTCGGGGCGTGGGACGACCTCGCGGGGCAGGGCGGACCGGCGTACGAGGACATCGTGCGCTTCGTCCACCACCAGCCGTTCACGAAGATGGCGCTCAAGGCGCACCGGAAGCTCACGCAGCACGTCGGGGTGCCCTTCGACGAGTCCGAGCTCGCCCTCGGGTTCACGTACAACAAGCAGACCGGCAACACCTACACGGCGTCGCTCTGGATCGGGCTGGCCGCACTGCTCGACCTCGACGACGACCTCGCCGGGGAGCGCATCGGCCTGTTCAGCTACGGGTCCGGCAGCGTCGGGGAACTCATCACCGGCATCGTGCAGCCGGCGTACCGCGAGCACCGCCGTGTGGGTCGGGTCCGCGAGCTCCTCGCCGCCCGGGTGCCGCTCTCGGTCGACGCCTACCGCGAGCTGCACGCCGCGGGTGCCGCGACGAGCGAGGACGTCGAGCGTCCGCGGGTCACGGCTGCGCCGTACCGCTTCGCCGGGGTGCGCGGCGGCGCACGCCGCTACGAGGCGACGCGTCCCTGACGTGAGCGCGCGTCCCTGACGCGACCGACTGACGGACGGGAGGCGCGGTGCCGGCTGGCACCGCGCCTCCCGTCCGTCACGACTCACGCCGCTGCGGACAGGACCTCGCGTTCCAGACGCTGGTAGCTCGTCTCCATGCCGTCCGTCATGCCGGTCGCGAGGATCATGTCCCGCTGCTCCCGGTCGGGGTAGGTGATGCGGAGCGTCATGAGCGTGACGCCCTCGGCCTCGTCGAGCTGCAGGTCGTTGACGTTGGCCGGGAACGGCGCACCGGTCATCCGTTCGGTCGTGACCATGCGGCGTTCCGGCTCGATGACGAGGTTCTCGCCCTCGAACCCGAACGCCTCGCCCTCGGTGTCCCCGACGGGCGCCCAGGCCTGCCGGAACGAGCCGCCGACGACCAGGTCGTTCTCGCACACCGTCATCTCCCACCCGTCCGGGCCGAGCAGCCAGCGGCGCATCAGCTCCGGCTCCGTGTGCGCACGCCAGAGCAGGTGCCGCGGCGCCGCGAACGCGCGGGTGATGGCCACGTGGGTGTCGTCCACGATCTCGGTGACCGTGCCCCGGCCGAGGGCGTACTCGCGGAGGTCGGCCAGCACCGTGTCGAGCTGCCCGAACGCCTGCTCGTAGCCGTCGAGCATGCCCATCTCGAGCATGGCGTCGAGGTCGGCGGAGGACGCGAACGACGTCAGCACCGTCACCCGTGACCCGCTGTCGACGGTGTCGAACGACAGCACGGTCTCGCTCGCGGGCAGCGAGTCGTCGACCGTGCCCTCGGTGTCGGAGAACAGGTCGCGGAACGCGATCCGGCGGGGCTCGTCGACCTCGGACACCTGCCAGAGTGCGTGGAACCGTTCGTTCTCGGGCGAGGTCATCCGGTAGTGGGCGACGCCGCCGGGACGGAGGTCGAACGACGTGAACGTGGCGGGGAACCCGGGCGGACCCCAGAAGCGTTCGAGCTGCCGGGGATCCGCGAACGCTGCCCAGAGGCGTTCGACGGGGACGGGGAACTCGGCCACGAGGGTCATGGTGAGCTCCTCGGGGTCGGTGTGGACGGACGTGGTCGGCATCAGTGGCTCCCTTGCGTTCGGTCGTCGCCGCGCGGCGCGCGGTCTGCTCCCAGCAGTGCGTCGAGCCGGTCGATCCGGCCGCGCCAGAGGTCCGCGTAACCGTCGAGCAGCCCACGGACGCGATCGATCTGTCCCGGCTCGGCGCGCACGATGCGGGTGCGGCCCCGGGGTTCCTTGGTCACGAGTCCTGCTCCTTCGAGGACGGCGACGTGCTTCTGGACGGCGGCGAACGACATCGCGTAGGCGTCCGCGAGTGCGCTCACGGACGCCTCGCCGACCAGGGTGCGACGGACGATGTCGCGTCTGGTCGCATCGGCCAGGGCGTGGAAGACCCGGTCGACCTCGGCATCGCTCGGTTCGGTTCGTGCAACCATTTGGTTGTACGTTACGACGGTCCTGCCCGCCGCACAACCCCCGCGGTGTACAAGGACCCATGGGTCAGCTCATCTACGACGGAGAGCCGCTCGACCTCCGGATCGACGACCGAGCGCTCACACACCTGCAGATCGTCATCGTGAACATGCTCCGGCGGGAGCACCGGTTCGCGTTCTCGTGGAAGGACGACGCCGTCCACGGCAACGGGCGCAGCACCATCTGGATGCACCCGAACGTGAGCCTGCACTTCAAGTTCTCCGGCAGCCGGGTGCCCCGGATCAACCGCAGCTGGCTCGAGGACCTGTACGCCGCAGCCACCTCGGGCTCCGGTCTCGTGCTCACCCCGGAGCCGTCGGACACGAGCACGGCGGACGACTCGGCGTGGTCCCGCGCGGTGGTGCCCGGCGACGCGGACGACGACTCCGGCACCGACGACGCCGGGTAGCACACTGTCCGTGAACGGTCAACGGGTCGCGCACGTCCGTGCAGTCTGAGTACGGTGGGCGTACCGCGCGAGTGATCGACTCCGGCCCAGGGAGCCGGTGACGGTGGCTCCGCGGTCGGAGGGGGGAACCACGCGACGCGCGAGGAGTCCCGGATCAGGGGCCTCCCGGCCCACAGCGCCCCCTCGCCGTCGCCCCGGTCGTGGATTCGGGTTCCGCACCGGGGCGACGGGCGTGGCACCGGCCGCGCGCGCCGCTCAGTACACGTCGCGGACGTAGCGCTTGCCGCGCCGCATGTCGGCGAGGTACGCCTGCGCGTCGTCCTCGCCCTTGCCCCGCTGGCTCCCGATGACGGCCAGGAGCGCCTGCTCGACGTCCTTCGCCATCCGTGAGGCGTCACCGCACACGTACAATTGTCCGCCGTCCTCGAGCCACGAGTAGAGCTCCGGGGCGTGTTCGAGCATCCGGGTCTGCACGTAGACCTTCTCGGCCTGGTCGCGCGAGAACGCCAGGTCGAGGCGGTCCAGGACGCCCTGCTCCTGCAGCTCGGTGAGTTCGTCCTCGTAGACGAAGTCGGTGTCGCGGTGCTGGTCGCCGAAGAACAGCCAGTTCCGGCCCGTCGCCCCGGAGACCGCACGCTCGTGCAGGAACCCGCGGAACGGTGCGATGCCGGTCCCCGGGCCGACCATGATCATCGGCGCGGACGGGTCGGCTGGTACCCCGAACGACGCGTTCGGCTGCAGGTAGACGTCCACGGTGCCGTCGGGGGCGACCCGGTCGGCGAGGAACGTCGACGCGACGCCGGCGTACATGCGGTGCGGGTCCCCGTACCGGACGGACGCGATCGTCAGGTGGATGCGGTCCGGGTGCGCGAGCGGGCTCGACGAGATCGAGTACTGGCGCGCCTGCAGCGGCCGGAGGTTCGGCAGGAGTTCGTCGAGTCCGGGTGCCGCGGGTCCGGCGTCGCGGAGCAGGTCGAGCACGTCGCGGCCCCACAGCCAGCGGTCGAGCTCGTGCTTGTCACCGTGCGAGACGACGGCGGCGAGCTCCGACGACGGTGCGCGCTGGACGAGGTCCGCGATGAGGTCCTTCGAGGGCGTCCGGATCTCACGGTCGGTCCGCAGGACCTCGGTGACCGGGCGGCCGTCGAGCGTCTCGGAGCCGTTCGCGCCGACCTGCTCGAGCAGCTCGCCGACGAACACCTCGTCGTTGACCGGCACGACCGCGAGCGCGTCGCCCGCCGAGTACTCGATCCCGGAGTCGCCGAGGTCGAACTCGTAGTGCCGGATCTCCTTCGCGCTGCGCGGCGAGGAGAGCAGCCGGTTCTCGACCAGCGTCGACGGGTACGGGTTGCGCTTGTTCCACTGGGCGCCGGGCCTGGAGGCACGGCTCGCGCCCGCCCCGCCGGCCGCGGTCGTCGCACCGGCCGCCGCCACCGCCGTGGTCGCGCCGGGCTGCACGCCCGCCTCCGCCGCCAGACGGTCGAGCACCGCGGCCGTCCAGAGCGCGGCCGGGTCCTCGTAGTCCACGTCGCAGTCGACGCGGTCGTGGATGCGGGTGGCGCCGAGCTGCTCGAACCGGGTGTCGAGGAGCTTGCCGGCCTGGCAGAACTCGTCGTAGCTCGTGTCGCCGAGCCCGAGGACGGCGTACTGCAGTCCCTCGAGCCGCGGCACGGTGGTCGCCTGGATCGCGTCCCAGAACAGTCCGGCGTTGTCGGGCATCTCGCCCTCGCCGTACGTCGAGGTGACCACGAGCACGTGCGACATCCCGGCGAGCTGCTCCGGCGTGACGGCGTCGAGCGCGGTGGCACGACCGCCGAGCCCGCGGGCCTTCGCGCCGGAGACCAGCTCGTCGGCGAGGAACTCCGCGTTGCCGGTCTGCGTGCCGAACAGCACGTCGATCGTCGTCGTCGGGGCGCCGCCGGAGGCCCGCTTGCCCGCGGCGGCGATGCCGGCGATGAACCCGGCGAGCCAGGACTCCTGGGCCTGCGAGAACGGTGCGTCGACCGGGATCAGCGATCCGGTCGGGGGGAGCAGGCTCACGCGGACACCGCCTCGGTCGGCGCCTGCGGTGCACGGCGGGCGATGTCCTCGAGCGCCGCGTTCGCGAGCAGCTCGTCGAAGCGGGCCTCGCGGACGCGGCCGTCGTTCTTGGCGTTCTGGTGCATGATCCACCCGGTGGTGCCCGGCGCGTCCATGCTGCGGTTGTTCCGCTGCGTGAGCGCGCGCTTGTAGTCGTCGAGGCGCTTGATCGCGATGAGGGTGGCGAGCTCGTCGTCCGCGAAGCGGTCCAGCGTGCCGCGCAGGTACTTCACGACGCGCTGCTTCACGAAGAAGTCCTCGGTGAGGATGAGGTTCTTGACCGCCTCGGTCACCCGGGGGTCGTTCGGGCCGGCCGCGCCGGGGACCCGCTCGAGCGCGAGGTCCTGGGCGACGCCGAGCACGGTGTACGAGGACAGGAGCGAGAACATGTCGTCGCCCTGGTCGCCGAGCGACGGGGCACGGCCGCCGAGGACGGCGCGCTGGTCGCGGTAGTCGACCTTGAACGCGCGGAGCTTGTCCGTCGCGATCGAGGTCGCCAGCTCGTCGAGCAGTTCGTTCCGGCTCGCCGCGGCCAGGATCTCGCCGGCGTCCTGGGTGAGCAGGAGCGCCCGGGGCATGCCGACGAAGACGTGCCGGCGGGTGGTCTCCCACTCGGCGAGCAGACGCTCGGCCAGCGCCGAGCCCGTCGCCTCGAGGTGCCACTCGAGCAGCAGGCGCGCCGCTGCCTCGTGGAAGGCCCCGCGCTCGGTGTCGGTGACCGGGAACACGAGGAGCGAGTCGGTGCTCGCGCGCTCGGTGACCTCGCCGGAGGGGTCGTACTGGTACAGGAACCCGCCGGACATGCCGTTCCCGAGGCCCTTGCCGAAGGTGCCGAGGTTGAGCACGGCACCGCCCGTCATGTACTCGCAGCCGAAGTCCCCGACGCCCTCGACCACGGCGGTCGCGCCGGAGTTGCGCACGGCGAACCGGTCGCCGGCCTCGCCCTCGACGAAGGTGCGGCCACCGGTCGCCCCGAACAGTGCGAAGTTGCCGACGAGGACGTTGCCGCCCTGTCCGGCACTGCCGCCACCGGGGGCGCGGACGATGATCCGGCCACCGCTCTGGCTCTTGCCGACGCCGTCGTTCGCGGTGCCGGTGTGCTCCAGCACGATGCCGTCGTTGTTGAACACGCCGTACGACTGCCCGGCCGACCCGAGCGTGCGGATCGTGACCGCGCCGTCGACGAGTCGGCGGCGTCCGCGGTCGTCCGTGGTGATCGCCGGGTGCCCGGACAGGTCGGTGTCGCGCAGCTCGTGGTTGAGCAGGCGCTCCACGTCGATGCCGAGCTGGCCGCCGACGGACTTGTCGCTGTTGCCGAGCAGCACGCCGTGCACGAGCACGTGCGCCTGCTCGTGGTCGACGAGGGCCGTGCGGACCCGCTCGAGCAGCGCGTCGTCGGTGTGGAAGTCCTTCTCGAGGTACTCCGGGTCCTCGACGACCTTCTCGGGGACCTGCGCGAGGAGCGCCCGGACGTCGAGGCGCCCGACGCTCGCCGGGTGGTCGAGGAGCTGCAGCAGGTCGGTGCGACCGCGGGCCTCGCGCAGGGAGCGCAGGCCGAGGCGGGCGAGGATCTGCCGCACGTCGTGGGCGATGTTGAGCAGGTACTGCGCGAGCGCGCGGGGGTCGCCCTCGAACGCCTCGGCGTTCGTGGTGAGACCAGCCGGGCACTTCACGTTGCAGTTCTTCGCCATCACGCAGCCGAGCATCATGAGCGCGGTCGTGCCGAACTCGAAGCTGTCGCCGCCGAGCAGCGCGCTCGTGACCACGTCGGAACCGGTCTGGTGCGCGCCCGAGCAGCGGAGCGTGACCTTCTGGCGGAGGCCGTTCGCGACGAGCGCCTGGTGGACCTCGGCGACGCCGATCTCCGCCGAGCGGCCGGCGTACTTCAGGCTCGTGACGGCCGCGGCGCCCGTGCCACCGGTGTTGCCCGCGACGTTGATGACGTCCGCGCCGGCCTTGGCGACGCCGACCGCGATGGTGCCGATGCCCTCGGAGGACACGAGCTTCACGATCACCCGGACGCGGGCGGCCTTGCAGTCGTGGATGAGCTGCGCGAGGTCCTCGATCGAGTACGTGTCGTGGTGCGGCGGCGGCGAGATGAGCTCGACGCCGGGGGTGCCACCACGGGCCGCGGCGATGTCCACCGTGACCTTCGGCGCGGGCAGCTGGCCGCCCTCGCCCGGCTTCGCGCCCTGGCCGATCTTGATCTCGAGCTCCTCGAGCATCGGGTCGGCGAGGTAGCCCGCCCAGATGCCGAACCGCCCCGAGGCGAACTGCTTGATGCGCGAGCCGCGGATCGTGCCGTAGCGGGAGTGGTGCTCGCCGCCCTCACCGCTGTTCGACATGCCGCCGACCATGTTCGTGCCGTGCGCCACCGCCTCGTGCGCGGTCGCGACGAGCGCGCCGTGGCTCATCGCGCCGGACGCCAGGGTCCGGGTGATCTCGTGCGCCGGCTGGACCTCGTCGAGCGCGACGCTCGCCGGGGCGTGGTCGAGCAGTGCGAGCAGCTCGACGGCGGAGCCGGTGGCGCGGAGCGTCACCTGGGTGTCGTCGACGGAGTCGACGTCGACCTGGCCGGGGTGCAGCAGCGCGAGGCCGTCCGCGAGGGCCGCGTGGCGCAGTGCACCCGTGGTCCCCGTCGACGTGAGCTCGAGGCGGAAGCGAGCCGTGCCTCCAGGAAGGTCCCCGTCGTCGGCCGGACGCGAGCCGGAGAGCCCGCGCACCGTGACGCTCGCGTTGCCGGTGGTCGAGAAGCGGCCGAGCTCGCGGGCGAAGTCCTCTGCCGTGTCGATGCCGGTGACGTCCGCGGGCAGCGCGAGGACGTCGCGGAGGGCCGCGGGACGGCGCGAGCGCTCGTCGTGCGTCGTCTGCAGGAACGTGACGTAGCCCGGGGTGATCCGGTGCGCGTCGATCTCGGCGTCGCTGAGCCGGTCGTAGCCCGTGTTCCGGTAGGCGGTGTCGGTGATGCCGAACGCGTCGTCGAGCTGTCCGAGCGTGAGGAGCCGCAGCGCCTCGGAGTCGCCGGAGCGCTCGAAGGCCGGACGCTCCTCGGTCATGCCGCCGAAGCCGCGCACGCTCGCGACGCCGAACGAGTGCCCGGCGCCGTCCGAGCGCTCCTTGAAGAGGCCGAGCATGGGCACCTGGCCCTCGGACTCGACCGTGCGGGCGCGCTCGTGCCAGTCCGTCGCGGCCTGGGCGATGCGGGCGAACCCGACGCCGCCGACCGGGGCCTGCATGTGCGGGAAGACCCGGGCGAGCAGGTCGTCGCGGGTGTCGAGGTAGTTCGGCTCGAAGAACTCACCGCCGATGTAGCTCTCGGCCGTGCAGAGCCCGACGCGGCCCATCGTCTTCGCGAGGGCCTTCTCGGCCGCCTTCCGGAAGCGCTTGAGGGCGAGGTCGGTCGCGGTCAGTTCGCCGGCCGGGGCGGGCGCTGCGGGGTACTTCTCCTCCGCACGGAGACGTGCGGAGAGGCTGTACACCGCTGCGGCGCCGAAGCCGAGCGCCGTCGCCACGTGGTGTGACGATGGCAGCTGACCGGACTCGGCGACGACGGAGATCCGCAGGCGCAGGCCGGTCTCGATGAGCCGCTGGTTGACGGCGGCCACGGCGAGGATGACGGGGAGGGGCGCGTGCGTCGACGACACGTTGCGGTCGGTGAGCACGGCGATGCCGCCGGTGCGCTCGGCGAAGGCGGCGACGGCGTCGGCGAGGTGCTCGGTCGCGGTGCGGACCGCGTCGGCGTTCGCCTGCTCGTCGCCGAGCACCGGCACGTAGAGCATGTCGAAGCGCTCGAGCGGCACGATGTCCTGCTCGCGCAGGCGCACCATGTCGAGGTGCCCGAGGATCGGGGACTCCACGACGAGCTGCCGCGTCGCCGAACCCGTCCCGTCGGGCTTCGCGCCGAGGGCGACGCGCATCGACATGCCGTCGGCCTCGCGGATCGAGTCGAGCGGCGGGTTCGTCACCTGGGCGAAGCGCTGCGAGAAGTACTTCGCCATGCCGCCCTCGGTGTCGCTCAGGGCGTTGATGGCGTTGCCGTAGCCCATCGCCGAGATCCGCTCCGAGCCGTTCTGCAGCATCGGGTCGAGCATGAACCGGAAGCTCTCCTGGTTCAGCGAGTACGCCACGTAGCGGCCCGCGAGCGACAGGTCGCCCTCGTAGCCGAGCGTGGTCGTCGTGCGCTGGTACTCCGGCGCCGGGACGTCGTCCAGGTTGACGCGCGCGGCGTCGAGGAGCGTCCCGTACGGCTTGCGCGCAGCGAGCATCTCGAGCACCTCGCGCGTGCGCATGAGCGTGCCGGTGCGGTGGTCGACGACGAGCATGCCGCCCGCCTCGATCCGGCCACGGTGCACGACGTCCTCCGGCTCGAACTCGACCTGACCGGCCTCGGACGACACCATCAGGTACTCGGCGGTCTGCACCGAGCGCAGCGGGCGCAGGCCCAGTCGGTCGAGCCGGGCGCCGACCACGTCGCCGTCGCTGAAGATCACGGCGGCCGGGCCGTCGTTCTTCTCCTCGTAGAGCGAGAAGAACTCGAGCATGTCCCGCACCGCCGGGGTCAGGGTGCGGTCGTTCTCCCACGCCGGGGGCATGAGCGAGACCACGGCCTCGACGATCTCGAGGCCGTCGTCGAACACCCGGCTCTGCAGGGTCTGGTCGAGGCGGCTCGAGTCGGACTGGCCGGGCGGGCGGACGATGCTGCGGGTGCGTGCACGGGCGAGGGCCTCGTCGGACAGCCGGTTCTTCCGGTCGGTGTTCAGCTCGCCGTTGTGCGCCATCAGGCGGAACGGCTGCGCCATCGTCGGGTGCGGCTCGGTGTTCGTCGAGAACCGGGTGTGGAAGTAGAGCGTCCGGACCGAGTGACGCGGGTCACGCAGGTCGGTGAAGTACCCGATGACCTCGCCGGAGTTCAGCCGCCCCTTGAGGATCTGGGTCCGGGCGCTGAGCGACAGCGGGTACAGGGCGGCGTGCTCGGCGCGGTCGGCGGCGGCCTGACCGTACGACACCGCCTCGATCGCGAGGAGGGCGCGGTTGGCGGCGGCGTCGACCTCGGCGCGGGTCCAGGCCTCGGGGGCACGGAAGACCCACTGCACGATCGGCAGCTGGTACTGCTCGGCCTCGGGACGGGCGACGGAGTGGTCCACCGGGACGTCTCGGACGAGCAGGAGCTCGAAGCCCTGCTGCTCGATGGCGTCCGTGACGGTCTGCTGCGCACGGGCGCGCTCGGCGTCCGCAGCCGGGCCTGCGCCGCTCGGCACGAAGCAGTTCGCGACGCCGAAGTGGCCCGCGCGGAGCTCCTCGCCGGTGATCGCGCTGAAGAACTCCACCGACAGGTCGATGCTCACGCCCGCGCCGTCACCGACACCCTCGGCGGACTTGCCGCCGCGGTGGGGGATGGCGCACAGCGCTTCGTCGCCCTTGCGGATGACGTCGTGGCTCGGCGTCCCGTCGAGTCGGGTGATGAAACCGACGCCGCAGTCGCTCGATTCGCGGGCAGGGTCGTAGAGACCGAAGGAGGAGGGGTTCACGTGTGCAGGTCCAGTGGGGCGTTGCCGGCAGCGGACGGCCAGGCTGCATCAGTGGAGCGCTCGCCGCGGGCAGACCGATGGTGGCAGTCGGGCCCTGTGGGGTTGTGGTGCGGTGAGGCGATGCTACGGCGCGGTATACCGCCCGCGCAACACCGCGGGGCCGGGGTGCGCGGCGCGGGCGCGGCGGGGGTGTGCGGCGCGGGTGCGGCGCGGCGTGCGGCGCGGCGTGCGGCGCGGGTGCGGCCGGCGTGCGGCGCGGTTCGCTTCCGCACAACGAAAGTCACTCCGCGCCGCGGATCCCCGTGGCGCGGAGTGACTTCGGTTGTGCGAGCGCGCGGCCGCGGGGCGGCCGGGCCGCCGGCGTCAGGCGGCGTGGCGCTCGTCGACCGCGATCGGCTCGGTCGCCGCCGTGCTCGCGTCCGCCGCCGGGGTCGTGCCCGGGCGGATGAGCTCCGGACGACGCCGGGACCGGAACACCCACGCCTTGAACAGGACGAAGCGGACCAGCGTCGCCACGAGGTTCGCGGCCGTGAGCACCACGATCTCCGCACCGTGCGACGATCCCGGTGCCGCCGAGTGCAGGATCACCAGCGACCCGGACGTGATCGCCCACGCGATCCCGAACACCACCAGCCCCTGCACGTGGTGCCGCCCTGCGCCGGCACGACCCCGCACCCCGAACGTGAAGCGTCGGTTGAGCGCCGTGTTGCCGATCGCGGTGACCAGGAGCGCCAGGAAGTCCGCGGTCTGGGCACCGATCGCCGGGCGGAACAGGGCGTAGAGCACGGCGAACGCGATCGTCGACAGCACGCCGATCGCCCCGAAGCGCAGCACCTGCCCGACGATCCCGACGTGCGGCGGCGTGAACGGACGGCGGCCGATGGCGTCGTACACCGCGCCGATCGGCACCCGTCCGGTCGCGAGCCCGCGGGAGACCCGCCACATCCCCTTGAGGTCCTCGGTCGCGGTCGAGGCGATGTGCACCGACGAGTTCACGTCGTCCACCCAGTCGACCGGGACCTCGTGGATCCGCAGTCCGGCGTGCTCGGCCAGCACGAGCAGCTCGGTGTCGAAGAACCACGCGTCGTCCTCGCAGAGGGGCAGGACGTGTTCCGCGGCCTGCCGGGTGATCGCCTTGAAGCCGCACTGCGCGTCCGAGAAGGACACCCCCATCGTGGTGCGGAGCAGCAGGTTGTAGGAGCGGGAGATGAACTCGCGCTTCCCGCCGCGCACCACACGTGACGAACCTGCCAACCGGGTGCCGATCGCCACGTCCGAGTGCCCGGACAGCAGCGGGGCGACGAGGGGTTCGAGCGCGGCGAGGTCGGTGGAGAGGTCCTCGTCGACGTAGACCAGCACGGTGGCCGGCGACGCTGCCCAGACGGCCTTGAGCGCACGGCCCCGGCCCTTCTCCGGCAGGTGCACCGCGTGCACGTCCGGCAGCATCGCGGCGAGGTCGTCGGCGATGCGCGCGGTGTCGTCGGTCGAGGCGTTGTCCGCGATCGTGATGCGCCAGGTGTTCCGGAGCGACGTCCGGCAGAAGGTGTGCAAGCGGCGGACGTGGGCGGCGAGCGTGTCCTGCTCGTTGTAGCAGGGGACGACGATGTCGATGTCGAGGGTGTGGTTCGTCTCCGTCATACCGCACATGCTCGGGACCGGGCATACGGGGACCGCAGCAGCCTGCTGTGCCGCGTCTAAGAACGCGCGGGCGGCCACCGTGCGCAGTCCGACGACGACTGCGCACGGTGGACCACGAGCAGTCGTCGTCAGAGCGCGCACCCGTGGCCGGGCAGCACGGAGCGGACAGCGCGCACCCGTGGCCGTGCAGCACGGAGCGGACAGCGCGCAGCGGGTCAGCGCGCGAACAGCACCTGCACGACCGCGATGACCACGAGCACCGCGATGGGGACGCCCGCGATCCAGACCCCGGCGCGCACCTGCGTCCGCCGGATCGTGGCCGGCGCGTGCGACGTCCGGGCGAACTCGGTCGCCGCGACGAGCTCCGGGGCCGCGGCCGGCGGCGCGGGCTCGGGCTGGGGCCGGTCGTCCTCGAACGCGGGCACCTCGACCACGAGGTCGTCGGCGCGCGGCCGCTCCGGCAGTCGTGCGAAGTCGTTCGGCATGCGGGCCCCCGTCCGTTCCCGTCCAGTGTGCCACGGCACCGACGGCACCGACGGCTTCCGCGCCGGCCACGCGCCCACCGGCTGCCGAGCTGCCAGCCGCGCGCCCACCGGCAGCCGAGCTGCGGGTCAGCCCTGGACGGTGAGCGCTCCCGACTGCAGGACGACCCGGCCGTCCTTCGGCAGCCACACCTGGAGTCCGCCGACCTCGGCGACCGAGAACCGCGACCGCTCCGAGTCGAACAGCTGCGTCACGGCACCGGACGGCGGGAAGCGTCGGTCGTTCCCGACCACGATCGCGACGTACGGCCCCTGGTCGGCCCGGGTGGTGCCGCGCTCGGCGACGTACGGCACGAAGAGCCCCGGGGTCGCCGACACGAACAGGATCTTGCCGTCCGGCACGTGCTGTTCCTCGAGGTAGTCCCCGAGCAGCGCGATGCCCGTCGGGTGCTGGCGCGCGATGTCCTGGCTGAGCCGGACGGACGGCACGACGAGCGAGACGACCAGCACGAGCGACAGCGCCGTCGCGACCGGGACCGCCCGCCGCACCGGCACACGCGGCAGTCGCGCCAGCCCGATCGCGGCCAGGACGAGCAGGAACGGCATCCACGCCGAGTAGTACGTGGGCAGCGCGATCTTCGCGACGACCACGTAGAAGCCCACGAGCAGCGCCAGGGCGATGCCGACGTACGCGACGAGCCGGTCGGCCCGGATCGCCAGCGCCGCGACGACCCCGGCCGCGAGGACGACGAGCAGCAGCACCCCCGTGCCGGCCTCCATGAAGTGCAGGTTCGCCCACCACGGGGCGAACCGGTAGACGGTGCCGCCGATGGTGATCGGGTGCCCGGTGGTGTTCTGCCCCTCCTGGAACTCGATCATGTACCGGATCGCGGACCGGATCCCCATCGGCACGTACGACACGACGAACACCAGCCCGAACGCGGCCGCCCACGTCGCGCCGCCGACGAGCAGGCGACGCCATGCCCGGAACAGCACCGGCAGCAGCAGGAACACCGGCAGCAGCACCACGGTGGAGACCTTCGACGTCACCGACAGGGCCATCAGTGCACCGGACACGGGCGCGAGCCACCACCGGTCGCCGCGCATCCACACCCACGCCGTGGCCACGGCGAGCACCGCGAACGCGGTCATCACCGGGTCGAGCAGTGCCAGACGGTCGACGCGCGGACCGGCACCACCGCGCGGCGTCAGCCACCAGAGGGCAGCTGCGAGCAGGGCGCCCCAGTAGCCGATCTCGCGCCGCAGCCACCAGTACAGCGCGACGCCGACGCCGAAGGTCAGCAGGGCGACGAGCACGCGCGGACCGATCGGCCCCTGCCCGGCGACGAGCTGCGCGAGACCGAACAGGTACTTCGCGGTCGGGGGGTGCTCGCGGTTGAACGAGAAGTCGCCGTGCACGTACTGCCACCCGGCGCGGAGGTAGATGTCCTCGTCGCCGGTGATGTTGGGCCCGCCGATGTTCCAGAAGCACTGGTAGAGGGCCCAGAGCAGGACCACGGCCGCCACTCCTGCCCGGATGCGGAGGTCACCGGCGAGTGCGGACAGTCGTGAGGGCACCGTCCGAACCTAGTTGCTCGGCCGCTCCCGAGCGAACCAGCCCGGTCAGCCGGCGTCCGGTGTCCGACCCGGCAGATCGACCGTGAACGCCGTCCGTCCCGGCTCCGAGGCGACCCGGACGAGTCCGTCGTGCGCAGTCACGACGGCCCGGACGATCGCCAGCCCGAGGCCGCTCGTGCCGTGCTCGCGGGACCGTGACGCCTCGCCGCGGGTGAACCGGTCGAACAGCGTCGGGAGCACCTCGGCGGGGATGACCGGTCCGTCGTTCGCGACCACGAGACGCACGACGTCGCCGGTCCGCTGCAGGGAGACCACCACGGACGTGCCCTCCGGCGTGTGCGTCCGCGCGTTCGCCAGCAGGTTCGTCACGACCCGGCGCAGCTGCGCCGCGTCCCCGGACACCACGAGCGGGTGGTCGTCCAGCACCTGCAACGTCCACCGGTGCCCGGGTGCGGTCGCGCGCGCGTCCATCGTCGCCTCGACGACGATCGACGTCAGGTCGACCGGCTCGCGCGCCGGTGCCGGGCCGGACGCCAGGGCGACGGCGTCGAGCCGTGCGAGCAGGAGCAGCTCCTCCACGAGGTCGCCCATCCGCACCGCTTCGCGCCCGATCCGGTCGACGTTGCGGCGGACCGCGTCGGGGTCGTCCGACGACGCCGAGAGCTCGGCGTACGCCCGCACGGTCGCGATCGGGGTCCGCAGCTCGTGCGAGGCATCGGCGACGAACGTCCGCATGCCCGTCTCGGCCTCGCGTCGGACCGTGAGCGCCCGGGCGACGTGACCGAGGAGGCGGTTGAGCGCGGTGCCGACCTGCTCGACCTCGCGGTTCGCCGCGAGGTCCCCGGCCGAGACCCGCACCGGGATGTCCGTGTCGCCGCGCTCCAGGTCGAGCTCGGTGACGTCGGACGCCACGGCCGCGACCCGTTCGAGCGGGCGGAGCGATCGCCGGACGAGCAGGGTCAACGCCCAGGCCGCGACGAGCAGCCCGACGACCGTCACGACACCGATGACGAGCAGGAGGCGGGCGATGGCGGCGTCGAGGTCACCGAGCGGCAGCGCGGTCACGAAGACGTCGCCGTCGTCGCCGACGGCCTGCGCCCGGTAGGTGCCGAGCTTCCCCAGGTCGACCGTCACGGGGTCGCCGTCGCTGGCGATGCGCGACAGGGTCGCCTCCTGCGCCGACGACAGCCCGTGCTGCCGGCCGCTGCTGTCCGTGTACCCGCCGAGGACTGTCGCGCCGTCCCGCAGGATCGCGACGACGGTGCCGGCGGACTGTCCGGGAGCGCCGATGAACGCGTTGTCCGGGTCCGAGCCGGAGCCGGTACCGGTCGACGGGGGCGGTGGCCGTTCGCCGTCCGGTCCGCCGACGGTCCGCTCGGCCGCGGTCGCGAGTTCCGCGTCGAGCCGGTCGACCAGGTACCCGCGGAACGCGACGACCGTCACCGCTCCGACGACGACGTTGGTCGCGACGAGCAGGAGCGCCACGGCCGCCACGATCCGCCACCGCAGCGACGGCACGCGCCGCCGACGGTCGGTGCCGTTCCGGGCCCGGGAGGCGCGGCTCGCCGTCCGCGGTCGGCTCACGTCGTCGGCCGGAGCACGTACCCAGCTCCGCGGACGGTCTGCAGCATCGGCTCGCGTCCGGCGTCGAGCTTTTTCCGCAAGTACGACACGTACATGTCCACGAGGTTGGACGACGTGCCGAAGTCCATCCCCCAGACGTTCGCCAGGAGTTGCTCCCGGGAGAGCACGCGGTTGGCGTTCCGCACGAGGTGCCGCAGCAGCTCGTACTCGGTCGGGGTGAGGTCGATCGGTTCACCGGCGCGCGTGACCGTCCTGGCGTCCTCGTCGAGCCGGAGGTCGCCGACGCTCGTCGCGGCCGGACTCCCGACGGCCGTGACCCGGGGCGACGTCCGGGCCAGGATCCGCGCCCGGACGAGCAGCTCGTCGATGCCGAAGGGCTTCGTCAGGTAGTCGTCGCCGCCGCCCGTGAGTCCGGCGAGCCGGTCCTCGGGGGCGTCCCGCGCCGTGAGGAACAGCACCCGCACGTCGTCCCGGGCGTCTCGGAGGCGTTCGAGCACCTCGAACCCGTCGATGTCCGGGAGCATCACGTCGAGGACGACCACGTCGGGTCGGAAGTCCCGGGCGGCGAACAGCACGTCGCGCCCGCGGTGCACGGCCCGCACCTCCCAGCCGTCGCCCGCGAACGCGAGGGCGACGGCGTCCGCGAGGGCGTGCTCGTCGTCGACGACGAGGGCGCGGACGGGCGAGCCGTCGGTGCGCTGCAGCGGTTGCCCGGTCACGTCCGCGAGCCTATCCACCGCGCCCTCGTCGTCGATCACTTCGTGCTGCTCAGGTCGTAGACGGTCTGGCCGCCGACCGTCGTGGACTCGTAGTTCGCCGCGACCCACTCCTGGATGGCCGACGCCGTGGACGATCCGCCGCCCATGCCGCCGCCGCCCGAGCCGGAGGACACGTAGTACCCGATGTCCCCGTCGGCGACGTACGCCTGGAACTCGGCGAGCGTCGGCGCCGGGTCGCTCGACCAGCCGCCGATCGCCATCACGGCGGTGTCGGTGTCGAGTTCGAGCTGTGCTGCCGACTGCGAGCCGTTGACGGCCGCGGCCCACTTGGCGTCGGACGCCTCGAGCAGCTTCTGCAACGCCGACGAGGTCGTCGACCCGCCACCGCCCATGCCGCTCGGGACGCCGTCGGTCGATCCCTCGGCGGTGCCACCGGCGGAGTCGCCGGGCGCCTCGCCGGTCATGCCCTCCGGCGGGGTCCCGCCGGGACCCTGCTGGGAGCCGCCGTCGGTGCTGGAGCCGCCAGTCTCGGAGTCGGAGGTCGATCCGCCGGGTCCACCCGCGCCTCCTGGCATGCCACCCGTGCCACCGCCGCCCATCCCACCGGAGCTGCTGCCCGCCGGACCGACGCTCGGGATCGAACCGGAGTGCGCGACGGTCGTCGTGGCGAGGGCGTAGGCCGTGGTGCCGCTGAGCCCGAACAGGGTGCCGGCGAGGACGCCGATCGTGACGAGCCTGCGGAGCGACGGCACGCTGCCCATCACGACGAGCGCTGCCGACAGCAGGCCGCCGGCCAGCATCACCCAGCGGAGCCAGGGCAGCCACGTCGGGTTCTCGTTGAGCAGGCACCAGCCCCAGAAGGCCGTGACGCCGATCATGGCGGCGAGGCCGATGCGGCCGGTGAAGCGCTCCCGTGCGTGCCAGAGCAGCGCGCCGCCGGTGCCCACGAGCCCGGCGATCGCCGGGGCCAGCGCGACCGTGTAGTACGGGTGGATCGTGCCGGACATGTACGAGAAGACGAGTCCGGTGACGAGCAGCCAGCCACCCCAGAGCACGAGTCCGGCGCGGGCGGGGTCGGCCAGGTGACGGCGGCCGACGACGACCAGGCCGACGATCAGCGCGATGAGTGCGGCGGGCAGGAGCCACGAGATCTCCAGGCCCATCTCGGACGAGAACAGCCGGTTCAGACCCGTCGACCCGCCGAACGAACCGCCCGCGGTGCCGCCGGTCATGCCGCCGCCTCCGCCGCCGTTGCCCGAGCCGCCGAAGATCCGACCGAGGCCGTTGTAGCCGAACACGAGGTCGAGCACGGTGTTGTTCGTCGAGCCGCCGATGTAGGGGCGGGACTCGGCGGGCCACAGCCACACGGCGACCACCCACCAGCCGGCGGCGACGACGAGGGACCCGGCGGCGACGAGCAGGCCGACGACGCGCCTGCCCCAGGTGGTGCGAGCGGCGAACAGGTAGACGAGGCCGAACGCCGGCAGGACGAGCAGCCCCTGCAGCATCTTCGTCAGGAAGGCGAACCCGAGGGCGACCCCGGCGAGGGCGATCCACTTCCAGCTGCCCCTCGGGAGCGCCCGCACGGTGCAGTACGCGCCGGCGGTCATGAGGAGGACGAGCAGCGCGTCCGGGTTGTCGAACCGGAACATCAGCGCGGCGGCCGGGGTCGCCGCGACGACGAAGCCCGCGAGCAGCGCGCCGACGTTCGCCGTGGTGGCCCCGAGCCGGGCGAGCGTGCGGCGGACCGTGCCCCACACGAGCGCGACGGACCCGACGGCCATGAGGGCCTGGGGGAGCAGGAGGCTGAAGCTCGAGAAGCCGAACAGCCGGGCGGACAGCACCATCACCCACAGCGAGGCCGGGGGCTTGTCCACCGTGATGAAGTTCGACGAGTCGAGGGAGCCGAAGAAGAACGCCTCCCACGACTTCGTGCCGGCCTGCACGGCGGCGGCGTAGAAGCTGTTCGCGTACCCGGAGACGCTGAGGTCCCAGAGGTACACCACGGCGGTCACGGCGAGGAGCGCCCAGAACGCGGGCCGGAGCCAGCGGGCGTCCTCGCGCTCGCCGAGGAACAGGCGGGCGACGGGCTTGCGGCGCCGATCCCGCGCGTCGGTGCGCGCGGTCTCGCGTCGATCGGTCACGGGTATCGGGTACGTGGTCATGGCAGTGAGGATTCCGGGCGTTCCCCGACTGTCACCCTGCGTCGGCTATGCGCGCCCTAAGACGCGCGGCGCGCAGTTCACGCGTACCGCTGCGCCGCGCGCAGGGCCGCCCCCGTGTACGAGCCGCCGAACAGGAACACGTGCAGGAGCAGCGGCGCGAGCTGGTGCAGCTCGACCCGCTCCTGCCACCCGGCGGCGAGCGGGGACTCGGCGTCGTAGGCGGCGAGCACGGCCTCGAGCCGGGGGAGTCCGAAGAGCCCGAGGAGCGCCAGGTCCGTCTCGGCGTGCCCGCCGTGCGCGATGGGGTCGATGAGCACCGCTCCCGTGGGCGTCGTCCCGTCGACCGGCTCCGCCTCCGTCGGCCAGAGCACGTTGCCCGCCCAGAGGTCGCCGTGCAGCCTCGCCGGCCGGTCCCCGACGAGCTTCGGCTGCGGGGACCCGAGCGTCCCGTCCTGAACCCGGTCGGCGACCCGGTCGAACACCGCTGCCTGGGCGTGGTCGAACCCGCCGGCGTCGACGATGCGGCGGACGAAGTCGCGGATCCGGTACTCCGCGAAGAACTCGCCCCAGGTCGCCGGTGCGTCCGCCGCGGCGACGAACGGCGTGCGGGAGCGTCCCATCCGCAGGGGCGTGCCCGTCGGCCAGCCGGACGGCGGCGCGCCCCAGTGCTCAGCGCCCGCGGCGTGGGTGTGCGCCAGGGACCGGCCGAACCGCTCGGCCTGCCGTGTCGACGGCGAACCGTCCGGGATCAGCTCGAGGTCGATGACCGTCGGGCGGGGTCGACCGAGCACGCGGGCGATCCGGGTGCCGCCGTCGGGTTCGGCCTCGGCGAGCCAGTCCAGACCGGCTGCCTCGGCGGCGGCCTCGTCGGGGGAGGCGAAGGTCTTCACGTGCGTCTCGGCCATCGTCCCATCCTGCCGGTGTCGCCTCCGTACCGGGTCAGCGGATGCGCTCCGGTGCGGGCCGTTCCCCGCCGGCGAGGACCCGCAGGTGTGACTCGACCCGGGCGGCGAACGCGGGGCACCCCGCGTCGCGCAGCGCGTCGGCGAGCCCGCGACGCTTCTCGTCCGGACGTGATGCCCAGTAGCGCGTCTGCTGACGCACCACGTCACGCACCGCCGCCGGTGCCGAGTCGTCCACGAGCACGAAGAAGTCGTCCGAGCGGTACACCTCGTCGTTCGCGGCGTCGTCCGAGGCGAACCCCCGGTCGTCGGTGAGCAGGACGTGGGCGCGACATGCCTCGGCGGCTGCGTGCACGTGGCGGTCGTCCGGGTCCGGTCCGCCGTACGCCACCGTGGCGTCGAAGTCCTCGACGAGCTCGTCCACCGCGCCGAGGACCGCTGCGCGCAGTCGGGTCACCGCCCCGCCCGGGAGCGTGGGGTGCTTCCGGCGGAGGGTCCGGACGGTCTCGGCGAGCACGTCCTCCGTCGTGTGCAGCTGGAACATCCCGTCGGTGCGGAGCCGGAGGAGGCAGGTCCAGTCGCGCAGCGTCCTGCTGCAGAGCACGTTCGCGTCGACGAACACCCGCTGGAGCATCACATTTCACACCGTAGCGGTCCGCGCGGTGTCAGTCGAACGCCTCGCCTGCTTCGAGGAGCTCCTGTGCGGCGGCCTGACGCACGCGCCGTCGTACAGCGCGCGCCGCGAGGACGTCGTCGCGTCGGAGGCGCCGGTGCGTACCCACGCGGTGCGCCGCGATCTCGCCGCGATCGATCATCTTCACGAGGGTCGGCCGCGAGACCCCGATCACGTCGGCCGCGACGGTCGTGGTCATCTCGTCGGGGAGCACCCTCGTCGACACGGCTGCGCCGCCGGCCATGCTCTCGACGAGGTCGGCGAGGAAGGTGCCGAGTCTGCTGGGGAGAGCGATCGAGGAGCCGTCGTCGAGCGCCATCGTGACGGCGGTCACCCGTCGGTCGCCGGCTGCGGACACGACGTCCGCCGCCTCGTGCCGCGCGACCTCGTCGATCGGTACCGCTCGACCGGTGGTGGTCACGGCGTGCATGGCGGCCTCCGTTCGTCGGTACGGCTGCGGTGTGCAGTCCACTGCCACCGTACGGCGGTTGCACTTGCAAATGCAACCTGCGGGACCGGGTCAGACCGCGTGGACGAGCGCCCTCGCCAGCGGGTGCCACTCGCGGGACGTCGGCCCGCTCAGCACGAGCGTCCGTGAGAGTCGCCGGGCCATCGGCACCATGACGAGGTCCGGCGGCAGCATCACCCGCCCGAGCGTCGGCACGATGGACACGCCCTCGCCCCGCTCGATCATCCCGAACATGGTGCTCATCTCCCGCACCCGGTGGGCGTACCGGAACGGCTGCCCGTCGAGTTCGTGCAGCCGCTGGATCTGGTGCTCGCACCCGCCACCGCCCGCGACGAGGCCGTCCTCGTGCAGGTCGTCGAGCGTCAGCGCGGGGAGGTCGGCGAGCGGGTGGTCGCGGCGGACCACTGCGGCCATCTCGTCCTGCGCGACGACCACACCGCCCGGTGGCACCGGCGTCGGGTCGACGAGCACGGCGGCGTCGACCGTGCCGGCCTCGAGCCACTCGGGCATCTCGTCGTCGTCGCCCTCGTAGACCTGCACGTCGACGTCCGGCAGCGTCACCGCCCACAGCTCGCGGAGCCGCGGCAGCAGGCCCTGGCAGACGGTGGGGACGGCCGCGAGGCGCACGGTGCCGCGCGCCGTGGCGGGCCGGACCACTGCCTCCAGGGCCTCGACGGAGGCGAGCACGCTGCGGGCGTGGGCCAGCAGACGGTCGCCGAGGGGCGTCGTGACGGCGGCCGCCCCGCGCCGGACCACCGGACCGCCCACCTCGCGCTCGAGCCCCGCGAGGGCGTGCGACACGGCGGACTGCCCGACGCCGAGCGTGGACGCCGCGCCCGTGAAGGAGCCGGCGTCGACGGTGGCGACGAACGCGCGCAGCTGGGGCACCGAGACGGTCATGCGTCTTCCTCATCCGTTCATGAGCGACATGCGTTTGCCGCATGCGCCGAGGATGTCGACACTAGGCGACATGAACGCGGTCCTCTACCTCCTCGTGGCACTGACCTGGGGCTCGAGCTTCCTGTTCGCGAAGATCGGGCTCGACGGGCTCGCACCGCAGCAGGTCGCCACGGTGCGCACGGTCCTCGGCGCGCTCACGCTCGTCGCGGTCCTGCTCGCGACCCGCCGGCGCTGGCCGCGGGAGCCACGGGTCTGGGGACACCTGCTCGTGGTGTCGGTGTTCCTCAACGCGGTGCCGTCGTCGCTCATGGCGTGGGCGGAGCAGACCGTGCCGTCCGGTCTCGCGAGCATCTACAACGCGACGACGCCGATCATGACGTTGGCGGCCCTCGCGGTGCTCGTGCCGTCCGAGCGGCTCCGCGGACGGCAGGTCGCGGGCATCGTGCTCGGGATCGTCGGCGTCCTGGTACTGGTCGGTCCGTGGAACGTCATCGGGGACCCGGAGGTCCTGGCGAGCGTGCCGGGGCAGGTCGCGCTGCTCGGGATGACCGCGTGCTACGGCATCGGCCTCGCGTACCTGCGCCGGGTGGCGGTCGGCAGCGCGTACGACCCGGTCACGCTCGCGACGGTGCAGCTGACGCTGGCCTCCGGACTGCTCCTGCTGGTCGCGCCCGTCATCGCCACGGGTCCGGTACGGCTGGACTGGAGGATCGTGGGGGCGATGGTCGCGCTCGGGTGCGTGGGCACGGGGCTGGCCTACGCCTGGAACACGCGGCTGGTGCAGGCGTGGGGAGCGGGTCGCGCCTCGACGGTCACCTACCTGACGCCGGTGGTCGGGGTGGTGCTCGGCGTGCTGGTCCTCGGCGAGCACGTCCGGTGGAACGAGCCGGTCGGGGGACTCGTGGTGCTGCTCGGCATCGCGCTGGCGTCGGGCGTGGTGGGTCGGCGACGTCTGGGCGTGCGGGCTCCCGCCTGAACGGGGGCCGGATCCGGGAGCGACCGCGGCCGTAGGATCGGGCCGAGAAGTCGTCCACGGAGTCGTCGACGGAGACGGAGACCGGTCATGACCGCCACCCACCACACCAGCGCCACCGCCTCGGTCGCAGCGATCCTCGCCGAGTCCGCAGCGCGGTACCCGGACGACGTCGCCGTCATCGTCGGGGACCGGCACACCACCTACGCCGAGCTCTGGAGCCAGACGCTCGCGTACGCCGGTGCGCTGCGGGCCCGCGGCGTGGGACCGGGCGACCGTGTGGCGATGCTCGTCCCGAACGTCGAGGACTTCCCGCGGGTCTACTACGCGACCCTCGCGCTCGGCGCCGTGGCGGTCCCCGTGCACGCGCTTCTCAAGCGACGCGAGATCGAGTACGTCCTGCGCGACAGCGGCGCCGCGCTGCTCGTCTGCGCCGCACCGCTGCTCGGTGAGGGCGCGGCCGGTGCCGAGCTCGCCGAGGTCGAGGTGGTGACGGTGCTCGCCCCGGCCGACTCCCCGGACCGGCTCGAAGCGCTCGCGGAGCAGGCGGAGCCGCTCGACACCTACGTCCCCCGGCACCCGTTCGACACCGCGACGATCCTCTACACGAGCGGCACCACCGGCAAGCCCAAGGGTGCGGAAGGGTCGCACTTCTCGCTGCTCGAACAGGTCAACACGAACCTGATGACGACGTTCGACATGCACCGCGGGGACGTCCTGCTCGGGGCCCTGCCGCTGTTCCACACCTTCGGGCAGACCTGCACGATGAACACCGGCTTCCGGGTCGGCGCGACGATCGTCATGCTGCCGAAGTTCGACGGCGACACGGCGCTCGCCGCGATGGTCGAGCACGGGTGCGGCATCTTCATGGGCGTCCCGACGATGTACATGGCGCTGCTCGACGCGGCGACCCGTTCCGATGCCCGTCCGACGCTGCGGTACGCGATCTCCGGCGGCGCCTCGCTGCCCCTGGCGGTCCTCGAGCGGTTCCAGGACGTCTACGACGCGCCGATCCACGAGGGCTACGGCCTCACCGAGACCTCGCCGGTCGCGACCTTCAACCACGTCGGACGGCCGCCACGCCCCGGCACGATCGGCACCCCGGTGTGGGGCGTCGACGTCGAGATCGCCGACCCGGAGCAGCACGACGCGATCGTGATGCTGCCCCACGGCGAGATCGGCGAACTCGTCATCCGCGGGCACAACCTCATGAACGGGTACCTCGACCGTCCCGAGGACACCGCCGCCGCGATCGTCGACGGGTGGTTCCGGACGGGTGACCTCGGGACGAAGGACGACGACGGCTACCTGACGATCGTCGACCGGACGAAGGACATGATCATCCGCAACGGCTACAACGTGTACCCGCGGCAGGTGGAGGAGGTCCTCGCGACCCACCCCGACGTCACGATGGCCGCGGTGTTCGGCGTGCCGCACGAGCTGCACGGGCAGGAGATCGAGGCCGCCGTGGTGCTCCGTGCCGAGGCGACGGCGACGCCGCAGGAGCTGATCGACTTCGTCGCCGCCGAGATCGCCGCCTACAAGTACCCCCGGGCGGTGCACGTCCTCGACGCGCTGCCCCTCGGCCCGAGCGGCAAGGTGCTCAAGCGCGAGCTCGTCGACCGGTTCGGCGCGGAGGTCCCGGCACGCTCCTGAAGCCGGCCCTGCGTACGCTGACGACGTGAGCGACACCGGCAGGGCCTCGACCGCACGGTTGCTGTTCGCGTCGTCGCACCCGGGGCCCACCGTCACCGTGACCGTGCTCGCGACGGTCATCGCCGTGGCGGTCGGGCACGCGTGGTGGACGGTCGTCCTCGTCGCCCTGACCGTCGTCGCCGGGCAGCTCTCGATCGGGCTCGCGAACGACTGGATCGACGCCGATCGCGACCGGGCGGTCGGCAGGTCGGACAAGCCCGTGGCGCAGGGGTCGATCGCCGTCGGCACGGTCCGTCGCGCGGCCTTCGGTACCGCCGGGGCGTCCGTCGTCCTGTCGGTGTTGCTCGGGCCGGTCGCCGCCGTCACGCACCTCGTGCTCGTGGCCGCGGGGTGGGCCTACGACGCGGGGCTCAAGCGGTCGGTCTGGTCCGTCGTGCCGTTCGTGGTCGCGTTCGGGCTGCTCCCGGTCGTGGCGGTCTCGGCCGGGCCGGACGGCGACTGGCCGGCGTGGTGGGCGATCGCGACGGGGGCGGTGTTCGGCGTCGCGATCCACTGCACGAACGTGCTGCCGGACCTGGTCGACGACGCGGCCACCGGGGTCCGGGGGTTCCCGCACCGGCTCGGGCTCCGGGGCGCGGGCGTCACGGCGTTCGGGTCGCTCGTCGTGGCGGCGCTGCTCGTGCTCGGTGGTCAGGTGCTCGGGGACGATCCGGTCCGGGGCGCGGGGGTGGTGCTCGCGGTGCTCGGGACCGTCGTGGTCGTCGCGCTCGCCGGCCTCGGGGTGCGGCTCGTGCTGGCCGGGCGGGCATCGCGGGTGCTGTTCCGACTCGTCATCGCGTCGTCGCTCGTGCTCGTCGTCGAGCTCGGCCTCGCCGGCGCCCGCCTGGTCGCCTGACCGGCGCCCCCGCGCCCCGCCCGCGCGACCAGCCAGCGCGCACGCAGCAGTGCCCCCGCGCTCCCGCGACCCGTCACGCCCACCGCATCGCGTACACACCGGCCAGCGCATCCGCGGTCGGGAGGGACAGGACCGTCCGGAGCAGCGCCTCCCGTCCGGCCGCCCCCACCCTGCCGAGCGGACGGCCGAACGGACGCCCGAGCGCCATGTTCACCTCCGCCTGCCGCGCCGCCCGTCGCGCGACCGCCTGCCGCCGCCGCGCGTACTCCGGCCACGGGCCGGCGCTGCCCGATGCGACCGCCTCCACGAGGAGCGGCGCGAGTTCGGCCGCGTCGAGCCACCCGAGGTTCATGCCCTGCCCGCCGATCGGGCTGATCTCGTGCGCCGCGTCCCCGGCGAGGACGACACGGCCGACGCCGACCCGCTCGGCCTCCCGGCGTCGGACACCGAACCCGCTGCGCATGCTGCAGGACGTCGGGTCCGGCCGGACACCGGTGCGTGCCGCCACGATCGCCGCGAGGTCCGCCGCGCTCGGCGACGGATCGTCCGAGGACGCCAGGAGCACGACGTACCGACGACGGTCGCCGGGCAACGGGAAGGACTCGACCACGCCGGCCGGTCCGACGTCGACGAGCGCGTCCGTCCGGGCAGCGGGGTCCTCGACGTCGGCGAAGTCCCCCATCGCGTAGCGGTCCGGGTAGTCGCGACCGGTGGTGGCGATGCCGAGCAGGTCCCGCACGGTGCTCCGCGAGCCGTCCGCCCCGATGACGAACCGGGCCCGCACGGCCACCGCGCCGCCGGGGCCGGTCCCGACCGCGTCGACGTGGTCCGGGTGCCGCTCGAGCGCCGAGAGCACCGTGCCGGTCCGGAGCGCGTCCGGCGCTGCCGCGGCGAGACGCTCCCGCAGCAGGGCCTCGGTCCGGTGCTGGTCGAGCGTCGCGACGTACGGGTGCGTGGCCGACGCGTGGTCGAACGTCAGGGCGCCGAGCTCCCGGCCACGGCTGCGCGCGACCCCTCGGCGGACCCGGACGGCCTCCGCGAGGACCGGCCCGTCCAGCCCGATCGCCGCGAACGCGTCGAGGGACGGCGGGTGGATCCCGATCGCGCGAGAGCCCGTCGGCGCACCCTCGCGCCGTTCCCACACCACGACCTCGAGCCCGCGGGCCGCGAGGATCGCCGCGGCGAAGAGGCCGACGGGCCCACCGCCGACGACGAGGACGTCGACGCGCTCCGTGGTCACGGCCCGAGCCTACGGACGGTCGACGCAGCGCCCACCCAGCCGATCGGCACCCGGGGTCATCCGCTCGACCGAAGCGCTCCACCGGGGCCGTCCGCGATGCTGGGGTCGTGCCCTTCACCGTCAGCCACGCGGTCGTCGCCCTGGCCGCCCGCCGGACCCCGCTGCCCGTCGCGGCGGTCGCCGTCGGAGCCATGGCGCCGGACGCCGTCCTGTTCGCGCCGTTCCTGCCGCCCTACGTCGTGGCGCACTCGTGGGTGGGCGTCGTGACGATCGACCTGGTGGTCGCGCTGGTCGTCCTCGTGGCCTGGTGGTACCTGGTGCGGCCGGCGTGGGCGGAGGCGGTGCCCGGCGTCCGCGAGCGGCTGCCGGCGAGCTGGTCGGCCCCTCCGCGTGCCGGGGACCGGCCGGTCCGCCGGGCGGTCGCGGTCGTCGTCGCCTGTCTCGTCGGGAGCGTGACGCACGTCGTGTGGGACGCGTTCTCGCACCAGGCCGGGTGGGCGGTGCAGGCGATCCCGTTCCTCCGCGAGGGCCCGGCGGCCTACCCGGTCTGGGCCGGCGTGCAGGACGGTTCGAGCGTGCTCGGGTTGCTCGGGCTCGTCGTCGCGGCCGTGGTGTGGTGGCGACGGAGCACACCGCGTCGGATGCCACCGGTCGCTCGGTCGGAGGCCGCGGTCGTGGTGGCCTCGGGCGCGATCGTCGTCCTCGCCGTGCTCGGGATCGCCGGTCGGGTGCTCCTCGGCGGCGGTGGCGTCGCCGGGATCGTCACCGAGCTCGCCTTCCGGTTGCCGGTGGTCGTCGCGCTGGTGCTCGTGGTCGGCGCCGTCGGACTGCTGGTCGGACGCAGCCGTCGCACCCGCTGACGCGGACCCCGGAGGCGCGGTGCGGCCGCCGTCGGTCCTCGCGCGTCCGGCAGGCCGCGGGTCGGGAGGCGCGGTGCACGCACCGTCGGTCGTGTCGCGTCCGGCAGACCGTGGGTCGGGAGGCGCGGTACGGGGCCGACCCGCGCCTCCCGTCCGTCAGGCGGTCGCGTCCGCCGTCTCGCGCGCGGACCGGTCCGCGGCGACCAGTCGCCGGGCCTCACGGAACCGCTTCTGCAGTCGCTCGACCGGCACCTCGACCGCGTAGGCCGCCCCGACCGCGACCAGCAGCGCCGCCCCCACGAGCCACACCGAGCCCCACGCCCCGATAGCGAACGTGCCGAGCAGCGCGATGACCACGGGGTGCCACAGGTACGCCGAGTACGACACGCGACGACCGAACCACGACACGGGCGTCCACGCGAGCGCGGCCGACAGCGGGGACCGCACCGACACCAGCCCACCGATGAGCAGCGCCGAGATCAGCCCGGTCACCGGGAGCACGACGCCGAACGACCAGGCGTGCTGCGTCCAGTCGTCGTCGATCCAGAACTGCACCGCGGCGAGCAGGCCGATGCCGAGCCAGGTGCCGACGTGCCCGGCGATCCCGGAGGCCCACGTCCGGAAGCGCTCGTCGTCGAGGAGCAGTGCGAGCAGGCACCCGGTCGCCAGCGGCACGACGCCGAGCACGGGGGAGAAGTACACGTCCGGGGTCGCGCCGCTGTTCGGCGTCCGGTAGCTCAGCCACGACGCCGCTGCGGCACCGACGATCACGACGCCGAGCCCGGTCATCAGCCAGCGCCGACGCGACCGCAGTGCGAACAGGAGCACGAGGACGGGGGGCCAGACGAGGTAGAACTGCTCCTCCATCGACAGGCTCCACGTGTGCGCGAAGACGCCCTGCGTGGTGTCCCAGTACGAGCGGAAGAGGTTGCCGGTGTAGCTCAGTGCGATGAACGCCGCCTCGCCGGGGGAGAACGAGGCGCCCTTGTAGTCGCCGACCCAGTTCCACAGCGCGAGGCCGACGATGACGAGCGCGAGCAGTGCCGGGTAGAGGCGGAGGAGTCGCTTCGTCCAGAACGAGCCGAGCCGGATGCGCCCGGTGCGGCGGTGCTCGCCGAGGAGCAGCGTCGAGATGAGGAACCCGGAGAGCACGAAGAACACCGTCACGCCGATGAACCCGCCCTCGAACTGCGGCACGTGCAGGTGGTAGAGGATCACGATGAGGATCGCGACCGTCCGGAGCCCGTCGAGCGCCGGAGCACGGTTCGTGAGCGGCGGCGGGGGCGTCGGTCGTGCGTGCCTGCCGTCGGTGTCGGCCGGTGCGGATGTCGTGCGGGTCCGCTCCGGCGAGGTCGTGGTGATGGCCACGGACGCCTCCTGCGCGATGCTGTCGATGGGGTCACGGGCCGTCGGGCCGTGACCGGATCGTTACATGATGCTCGCGGAAGGTAAGAGCCGTCTCAACGACCGGGGTGCACCAGGGTCGTCAGGGCGTCGAGTCGTTCGTGGGCGATGGTGGCGAACGGGCGGTCCTCGTCGTCGGCGATCCACTGCGCGAACGACAGGTGGAACACGGTGACGGCGGTCTCGGCGGCGATGGTCGCGGCGGGCTCCGGGACGCCGCGGTCGCGCAGGACCTCACCCAGTCGGACCTTCAGGGTCGCGAGCTTGCCGAGCTCCCGTTCGCCGAGTGCGGGGTTGCCGTCGATGATGCCCTGGCGTGCGCGCGACCACGGGCGGCGCTCGTCGGGGAAGAACGCGCCGCTGGCGTCGAGCGCGAGCCGGACGAGGTCGAAGGGCGGGGTGCCGGCTGGTGCTGCCTCGATCGGGGTGGTGAACATGCCGAGGAAGTCGTCCTGCCCGGCGAACAGCACTTCGCGCTTGTCGGCGAAGTGTCGGAAGAAGGTGCGCTCGGTGACCTCGGCCGCGGCGGCGATCTCGGCGACCGTCGTCTCGTCGTACCCCTGCTCCGCGAAGAGCTGCAGGGCAGTGGCCTGCAGCCGCTCACGGGTCCCGGGTTGCCATCTCGCCATGTCCGCAGTCTACTGATGACAGCGACTGACATCGAATGCTACGGTGATGTCAGTTCATGACATCACCGCCGTGGACACCTGCGAAGGGAAAGCACATGCACGTGTTCGTCACCGGGGCCTCCGGATGGATCGGCTCCCACACCGTCGACGAGCTCCTCGCCGCCGGACACACCGTCACCGGCCTCGCCCGCTCCGACTCGTCGGCCGCCGCGCTCGAGGCGAAGGGCGTCGCCGTCGTCCGCGGTGACCTCGACGACCTCGACGCCATCCGCCGCGGGGCCGCCGCGTCCGAGGGGGTCCTGCACCTCGCGAACAAGCACGACTGGGCGAACCCGGCCGCCACGAACGCCAGCGAACGCGCCGCGGTCGAGACCATCGGCGAGGCGCTCGTCGGCACCGATCGGCCGTTCGTCGTCGCCTCGGGCGTCGCCGGACTCGCACAGGGGCGCCCCTCGACCGAGGCGGACCCCAACCCGTTCGTCGGCCCGGACAGCATGCGCGGCGGCAGCGAGAACCGCGGGTTCGACTTCGTCGACCAGGGCGTGCGGACCATCGCGGCCCGCTTCAGCCCGACCACGCACGGCACCGGCGACCACGGCTTCATCGCCGCGATCGTCGCCGCCGCCCAGGAGCGGGGTGAGTCCGGCTACATCGGCGACGGCACGAACAGCTGGGCCGCCGTGCACGTCACCGATGCCGCTCGGCTCGTCCGGCTCGGCCTCGAGCACGCACCCGCGGGCACGAAGCTGCACGCCGTCGCCGAGACCGCGATCCCGACCCGGGCGATCGCCGAGGCCATCGGCGACGCCCTCGGGCTGCCCGTGACCTCGATCGATCCGCAGGACGCGCTGTCGCACTTCGGGTTCATCGGGCAGTTCTTCGGCATGGAGATGTCGGCGACGTCCGAGGCCACGCGCGAGCTCCTCGGGTGGGAGCCCACCGGGCCGGGGCTGCTCGAGGACATCGCCGCCGGCGCCTACTCCGACGTGCGGGTGGCGTAGCGCGACCCACCGACGGCCTGGAGGCGCGTGGCGGCCCCGCCCCGCGCCTCCAGGCCGTCGCCGGTCCGGACCACCGCGCCCTTGGTGAGCAGAAATGGTCGGGTCCCGTCTCCGGACCCGACCGTTTCTGCTCACCAAGTGCGCGCGCGGGGCGCGGGGCGCCCGCGGCGCGCGCAGGGCGCGCGGCGCCCCCGCGCGCCTACTCCGCCTTCTGCATCTGCCAGGGCTCGGGCTCGCGGTCGCCGTTCGGCCGCACGGGCCGGACGTCGCCGACGATCGGGATCGCCCGCTTCCGCATGAACCAGAGGTACCGCACGAAGAAGTGCGACAGCGTCGACAGCCGGTTGCCGTTGCCGAGCAGCGACGCGATGTGCACGGCCACCCACGCCGCCCAGGCCACGGGCCCGACCATCGTGATGCCCCCACGGAGCTGGGCCACCGCGGCGTTCGTGCCGATCGTCGCCATCGTGCCCTTGTCGAAGTACTTGAAGTGCTCGGTCGGCTTGCCCGCCATGAGCCGCACGATCTGCCGCGCCGAGTGCCGTCCGCCCTGCAGCGCCGGCTGGGCGAGCTGCGCGAGGGCGTCGTCCTGCGCGGCGATGTCACCGGCGGAGAAGATCCGCTCGACGCCCTTCACGCTGAGGTCGTCGTTCACCTGGATGCGTCCGCCGTGGGTCTGCGGCATGCCCCAGCCGGAGACCTCCTTGTGGGCGGCCACACCGGTCGCCCAGATGACCTGCGACGCCGGGATGAACTCGCCCTCGGCCGTCATCACGCCGTCGGGCTTGACCTCGGAGACGCCGGTGTTGAGGCGCAGGACGACACCGCGCTTGCGGAGGACCTTGGCCGCGTACCGACGCAGCCGCGGGGCGAACGGCTTGAGGAGCTCGCCGCTGCGGTGCACGAGGGTGATCGAGATGTTGCCCCGCTCGATCTCCGGGTACGCGCCGACGAGGGCCTGGTCGCGGAGTTCGGCGAGCGCACCGGCCATCTCCACGCCGGTCGCGCCGCCGCCCACGATGACGATCTTGATCTCGTCGGGGCCCTGGTTGGCGGCGGCTTCCTCGAGGCGGGTGAACAGCTCGTCGCGAATGCGGAGCGCCTGCGAGCGGGAGTACATCGAGTAGGCGTACTCGTACGC
This sequence comes from Curtobacterium sp. NPDC087082, assembly GCF_044745045.1. Lineage (NCBI taxonomy): Bacteria > Bacillati > Actinomycetota > Actinomycetes > Micrococcales > Microbacteriaceae > Curtobacterium > Curtobacterium sp. NPDC087082. Next base: position 548,412 of record NZ_JBIUZN010000001.1, read on the forward strand.
GCCGGGCGTGCCGAAGTAGCTCGTGTTCACGCCGTTCGCGAGGATCAGCCAGTCGTAGTGCAGGTGCTCGCCGTCGGACATCTCGGCGACCCGCTCGACCGGGTCGATGCCGGTCAGCAGCCCGTGCCGGAACTCGGCGTTGCTCTGCTTCGCGCGGAGGCTCCGGAGGAAGTACGTCACGTCGCCGGCGTTCAGCCCACCGGTCGCCACCTGGTACATGAGCGGCTGGAACATGTTGTAGACGTGGCGGTCGACCAGGGTGACCCGCACCGGTGCGTCGGCGAGCTCGCGCATGGCCGCGACACCGGCGAATCCACCGCCGACGATGACGACGTGCGGGCGGGTGTCCTGGGGCATGCTGACTCCGGCTTCCTCGGATGGTGAGATGGTCACCACCGAGGGTACGCGCGGTTCGGACAGTCGTTCGACGGCGTGGAGGCGCGGTGCGCCTCCGTCAGGCGTCGAGCCGTGCGTAGGTGCTCACGACGTTGCCCTTGCTCGTCACGGTGCTGTCGACCAAGCGCAGGCGCGTGGGCGGGTCGGTCGGCTCGAAGAGCCTGCGGCCCGAGCCGGCGATCGCCGGGTGCACCATCAGCTGCAGTTCGTCGAGGACCCCCGCGAACAGCAGGCTGCGGACGAGGGTGACGCTGCCGCACACCGCGATGTCGGCGCCGTCCCGCTGCTGCAGCCCTCGGACGAACTCCGGGACGTCGCCCGTGATCCGGGTGCTGTTCTCCCACGCCAGGTCGTCGCCGAGCGTGGTGGACGCCACGTGCTTCTCGATCGGGTTGATCCACTGGCCGAAGGGATCGTCGGGGTGGGCGGGCCACCACTCGGACCACTCCAGGTAGCTGTTCCTGCCGAGGAGGACGGTGTCTGTGCGGGCCATGAACGCGCCCATGCCCGCACCGAGCTCGTCGTCGAAGGAGTCGTACTGGAAGGTGTACGGGTCCTGCACGACGCCGTCGACCGACGTGAAGAGTCCAGCGGTGACCTTGCGCATGGTCGGAGCGTAGCCCTCAGCCGTTCGCGGAGGAACCGCTCGTGTCCGATCCGGTGCCGGTGCCGGTGCCGGTGCCGGTGCCGGTGCCGGTCCCGGTCCCGGTCCCGCCCTGCGTGCCGTTGCCCGGGAACTGTCCGGTGCCGCCGCCGGGGAACTGGTTCGTGCCGCCGTTCGTGCCCGGCACCTGCGTCGTGGACTGGCTCGTGCCGCCGCCGATCGCGTGTCCGATGGCGAAGCCGATGCCGCCACCGACCAGCAGTGCCGCGAGGCCGACCCCGACGGCCAGCACCTGCCAGAACCACGGCGGTCGCGGGCCGCGCCCGCGCCGGGGCGTCGCCGCGGATCCGTACCAGGGCGTCGCGCCGTTCGGGGCGCCCGGGTTCCACGAGCCCGCGGGAGGGGCCGGTGTCGCGTACGGGTGCTCGGGCGCCGGCGCCGGGGCGTCGAGCGTCGCGGTCGATGTGGGCGTCGGTGCGGCGCCCCAGCCGGCTGGGCTGGCGGGGTACGGCGTGGTGGGCTGGTGGGCTGCGGGGTCCACGTCGTCGTGGGACTCGCGGGACTCGGGGTTCACGGGGGTGCGCTCGGTCATGAGGACGAGTACAGACCGGTCGCCTATGCGTGGGCGATGACGACGCTGGTGCGTCACTGTGCACAGCGCCGTCCGCGTAGCCTCGCATCGTGCGCGCGAGAGTCGAGACCGTCCGGATCGACGGGCTCCCCGTGCGCCTGCACACCCTCGCGCCGGCCGGCAGGGTGCACGACGCCCTCGCCCCGACGGTCGTGCTCGTGCACGGCATCGGGATGTCGCACCGGTCGTTCGCACGGTCGCAGCGGGCGCTCGCCGCGACGCACCGGACCGTGAGCGTCGACCTGCCGGGCTTCGGCGGGCTCGCGGCGGCCGGTCGGAGCCTCACCATGACGGAACTCGGGGACCTCGTCGTCCGCGCCGTGCGGTCCCGCGGGGCCGGGGACCTCGTGCTCGTCGGGCAGTCGATGGGGACGCAGGTCGTCGCCGAGGCGGCCCGTCGGCACCCGGACGTCGTCGCCTCGGTCGTGCTCGTCGGCCCGGTCATCGCCGCCGGTCGTCGTCGGCTGCTCACGCAGGCGCTCGACCTCGGGCGGGACGGCTTCGTCGAGGGCGCCCGGATGAACGCCGCCCTCGTGACCGACTACCTACGGAGCGTGCGGCAGTACGTGCCCGAACTCCGACCGATGCTCCGCTACCGGCTCGAGGACACCGTCGCCGAGCTCGCGCAGCCGGTGCTCGTCGTCCGTGGCACCGAGGACCCGATCGCACGCCACGACTGGTCCGCCCGGGTCGCCGCCACCGCCCCGCGCGGTGCGTTCGTCGAGCTGCCGGGGCCGCACCACGTGCAGGAGCGCCAGCCGGTGGCGTTCGCGCGGCTCGTGGGGGAGTTCCGCCGCGCGCAGACCCTCGAGGGGTTGCGGTGACCGAGGCGACCACGTCGGGGACGGACGGGACGCACACGAACCGCACCGCGCCTCCCGTCCGCGTCTCCCTGCTCCGCCGCACCCGGTGGGCCGTCCTCGACTGGTGGTACGCGATCCGCTGGCAGGTGCGGAGCCTCGGACCGACGACCGCTGACGACTACCGGAGCGGCGACGGCCAGCCCGTCGTCGTCGTGCCCGGTGTCTACGAGACCTGGCACTTCATGCGTCCGCTCATGGACGCCCTGCACGACCGCGGACACCCCGTGCACGTGCTGCCGGTGCTGCGGCACAACCTGCGACCGGTGCCGGAGTCCGCGGCGGAGGTCCTCGCGTACCTCGACGAGCACGACCTCCGCGACGTCCTGCTCGTCGCGCACAGCAAGGGCGGGCTGATCGGGAAGTACGCGATGACGCGCCTCGACGACCACGGGCGGATCGACCGCATGGTGGCGGTGTCGACGCCGTTCGCGGGCTCCGGGTACGCGCGGCTCGCACCCGTCCGGCACCTGCGGGCATTCCGGTCGAGCGACCCGGTGCTCGCCGGCCTCGCACGGGAGCTCGACGCGAACGCCCGGATCACCAGCGTGTACGGCGTCTTCGACACGCTCATCCCCGAGGGCAGTGCGCTCGCCGGAGCGACGAACGTGCGGGTCCCGGTCGGCGGGCACTTCCGCATCCTCGGCGACCCGCGGACGCGTGCGGCGGTGCTGGCCGCGGCGGATCCGGACCACCCGGGCACGGCCCAGCCCCGGCCTCGCCCGACCCCGGCCGAGCCCCGGCCTGGCCCGACCCCGGCCTGAGTCCTAGGCGCCCGGCAGGAACAGGCAGAACGGGTGTCCGTCGGGGTCGAGCAGCACGCGGACGTCCTCCTGCGGCTGGAACGCCGCCTGCCGAGCGCCGAGCCCCTCCGCCCTGGTCACCGCCGCCGGCAGGTCCTCCACCTGGAAGTCGAGGTGCAGCTGCATGCCGGGGGCGTCCTCGGTGCCGGGCCACGTGGGCGCCACGTAGGCGGGTTCGTACTGCACGGAGAGGCCCGGGCCGTCCTCGGGGCGGATGCGCGCCCAGGTCGGGTCGTCCTCGTGGACGGTCCAGCCGGTCAGCGCGCCGTAGAACCGGGCGAGCGCGAGGGGGTCCGGCGACTGCAGCACGGTGGCGGCGAGCGTCGGCATCGACGGGTCAGCAGCGGTCATGCGGCGGAGCGTACGCCGGACCCGCCCGCCCCGGTCAGCGCGTGGCGACGCTCGCGCGCTCGACGATCCGGTGCGGCACCACGACGGTCTCGGGCGGAGCCTCGCGGTCCTCGATCCGCCGGGTGAGCAGGTCGAGCGCCGCCGTCGCGAACGCCCGTCGGTCGAACGACACCGTGCTCAGCGCGGGGATCGCGTACGCGGCCCCGTCGACGTCGTCGAACCCGATCACGCTCACCTGCTCGGGGACCCGCACACCACGCGCGGCGAGGACATGCAGCACCCCGAACGCGATCGAGTCGGTGAACGCGAACACCGCGTCGGGCAGCGGGTGCTCGTCGAGCCACGCCGCGAACGCCGACGCCGCCGCGCTGGTCGACCACGCCGGCAGCGGGACCCGCAGCTCCGGGTCCGCACCGATGCCCGCCGCCGCGAGGCCCGCGAGGTACCCGCGCTCCCGCAACTCGCTCGTCGCGGTGGCCTCGACGTCACGGGCGGCACCGACGATCGCGATCCGACGGTGGCCCCGTTCGACGAGGTACGACGTCACCTGCTCGGCCGCGGCACGGCTGTCGACGTGCACCTGGTCGACGTGCTCGGGCTCCACCTCGCCGATGACGACGGTCGGGGGCAGCCCCTCGGTCGAGGCGAGGACGCTCGCGCTGAGCGACACCGGGTTGAGGATCAGCCCGTCGACGAGGTGCGCCCGGGCACGCGAGACGAGGTCGCGCTCGCGGGCGGGGTCGTTCGCGGTCTGGTCGAGCTGCACGGTCCAGCCGCGCTCCCGCGAGAGCTCGACGAACCACTGCGCGAGTTCGGCCGAGTAGGCGCTGGCCATCTCGGGGAGCGTCAGGGCGATCGCGCCCGAGCGTCCGTTGCGCAGACCCCGGGCGGACAGGTTCGGCACGTAGTCGAGCTCGGCGAGTGCCTGTTCGACCCGTGCGCGGGTCTCCGGGCGCACCACGACACCGCCGTTGATGACGTTGGAGACGGTCTTCGGCGACACCCCGGCGAGGGCAGCCACGTCCCGCACGGTCGCGCGCATCGCCACGAGCGTAGCGCGGCTGCGGCTCAGGGACGCACGTACCGGTGCACGTACGTGGTGTAGCCGACGGGGACGGTCGCGCTCCCGGCGGTCTCCGGATCGTCGTCGAGCACGCGCCGGACCCGGTCGAGGAGGGCGGTGCGCTCGTCCGGCGGCAGCACGATGACGTAGCTGCGCGAGGCGACCATGTCGAGGAACGCCGACCGGTCCTGCTCGTGCACCCACGGGAATCGCTCGTGCTCGACGGCGCCGTCGTCGAACGGTGCTCCGACGACCGGCGCGCTCTGGACGCTCACCCGCGACTCGGGCTGGGACAGGATCGCACTGATCCGGGCGGACCAGGGCCGGGTCTCGTCGCGGACGTTCCACACCAGACCGAACACGCCGCCGGGGCGGAGGACCCGGGCCACCTCCTGCGACCCCCGCACCGGGTCGACCCAGTGCCACGCCTGCGCGAAGGTCACGGCGTCGGCGCTCCCGTCGGCGAGGGGGATCGACTCGCCGGTCCCCGCGAGCGCCCGCACGTCGGGCAGCACCGCGGTGAGCCGTTCGCGCATCGCCGGGTCCGGTTCGACGGCGACGACCTCCGTGGCACGTCCGACGAGGCTCCGCGTGAACTTGCCGGTCCCCGCGCCGACGTCGGCGACGAGTCGGGCGTCCGCCGGCAGGAGCCAGTCGACCGCCGCGTCCGGGTACCCCGGCCGTCCGCGCTCGTACGCATCGGCAGCGGCTCCGAACGAGTTGGCGTACTCCTCGAGGGTCATGCGTCCAGCATGCCCCGCCCGGCCGGGTGGCGGACCGGAGGCGCGGGTCGGGCCGGTCGCGTGCCTCCCGGCCGGCCATGTGACGGACTGGAGGCGCGGGTCGGGGCCGCCACGCGCCTCCCGTCCGCAGTGGGGTCGCCGGGCGACGCGTCGCTCACGCCGTCGGGACGGGCACCGTCCTGCCGGTCCGCACCGACTCCTGTGCCGCGAGGACGATCGACAGCGTCCGCAACCCGACCCGCACGTCGGGCTGGGGCTGCACGCCGTCCCGCACCGCGTCGAGGAACGTCCGCAGCATCGGCACGTCGTGGTCCGCCCCGTACCGCAGTTCGATCGGCCGGCCGCCGACCGCGTCGAGCCCCCTGGCCGCCGCGCCGAAGAAATCGACCGACACCGTGCCGCCCGTCCCCGCGACGTCGAGCGTCAGGCCGCCCCACGCCGGCGCCGTGTCCGGGCGGCTCCACGAGCAGTCGATCGCGACGACCATCCCGGTGTCGTAGGTCACCGTCACGAGCCCGGCCGTCTCGGCCCGTGCGCGCTCGGCGTGCAGCACGCGGTTCGCGACGGCGGTGACGGACACCGGTCGCGCGCCGGTCAGCCCGTCGACGAGGTCGGCGACGTGCACGACGTGGTCGACGATCGCGCCGCCGCCGCTCAGCGCCGGGTCCGTGAACCAGTCGCGCGTGAGCGGCAGCATGCCGTTGTTCGCGCCGCGGACCGAGAACACCGTGCCGAGTGCGCCCGAGGCGTGCGTGGCCCGCAACCGGTCGAACGCCGACGCGAACCGCACCGGGTAGGCCATCATCAGCGTGACCCCGGCGCGCTGCACGGCGTCGCGGATCGCCAGGCCGTCCTCCCACGAAGTGGCGAGCGGCTTCTCGCAGAGCACGTGTGCGCCGGCGGCGGCTGCCCGTTCGACGAACTCGCGGTGCCGCGCGTTCTCGCTCGTGACCACGACGGCGTCCGGTCCCCAGGCGAGGAGGTCGTCGACCGTGTCGGCGTGGTCGACGCCGAGCGCTCCGGTGAGGTCGGCGCCGCGGAGTTCGCCGAGGGTCGTGCCGGTCGAGACGCCGCCGGGGTCCGTCCCGCGCACCTCGACGTCGGGCATCGCGGCGAGCGCCGAGAGGTACCCGATCGCGTGCGTGTGGGCGAAGGACAGGACGCCGACGCGGAGGGTCACAGCGTCACCTCCACGGGTTGCCCGGACTCGATCGACGCCAGGGCGGCGTTGGCGAGGCGCACCGCGACGGCACCGTCCGCCGCACTGACGCGGGGGAGCGGCCCGCCGTCGAACGCGGCGACGAAGTCCGCGAGCTCGAGGGCGTACGGGTCCTCGGCGGGGTCGACGGCCGGCAGGAACCCGTCGACGGCGGTCGGGGTCGCGAGGTCGGCGCGGGTGTCCTCCTCGGCGAGGGACGAGTGCGACAGGCTGCCGAGCGTCCCGGTCACCGAGTACTCCGTGCTGAAGGCCAGGTGCGGTGGTCCCCAGAGTCCGGCGACGTGGCTGATCGCGCCGGATGCGTGCGTGAGGAGGACGTGCGCGGCCTCGACCGGGTGCTCGTCGTCGCCCGTGCGGACGGTGACGGCGGACACCCTGGTGATCGGGCCGGCGACCCAGCGGGCGATGTCGAGGTCGTGGATCATCTGGTCCATCACGATGCCGCCGGACTGTGCCCGGTCGCCGAACCACGCGACTCTGGTCGGGAACGCCCCGGAGCGGGAGAAGCGCAGGACGGCGAGGTCGCCCAGGAGGCCCGTGGTGACGGCCTCGTGCAGGCGCCGGTACGCGGGGAACCAGCGGACGACGTGCGCCGGGTAGAGCTGTAGGCCCGCGTCCGCCGCCCGGGCGACGAGGTCGTCGGCGTCGGCGTCGGTGCGGGCGAGGGGCTTCTCGGAGACGACGTGCCTGCCCGCCGCGAGTGCCGCGCGGACGACGGTGGCGTGGGCCGGTGTCGGGACGACCACGTCGACGACGTCGACCGCGGCGAGCAGCTCGTCGAGCGAGTCGGCGACGGTGATCGTGCTGCCGACCCGTGCGGCCTCGTCCGCGAAGGCGGCGGCGAGCGCGGGCGCACCGTCCTGCGAGTGCACGACGAGGTCGCCCAGGCGGAGGAGCCCGGGGACGTGCGCGACCGCGATGCCGCCGGCGCCCACGAGTCCGATCCGCCGGCGTGGTCGGGGTGCTGACTGCAGCGTCATGGAGCCAGCGTAGAGGTCCGCCGGACGCGGTGCGGCGATGCGACCCGGCTTCGTCCCGATGGACCGTTACAACGATGGAAACGTTTGGCAACGGGTTGCCGCACGGTTGCCGTCACCGCCAGGGTCGCTCCAGGAATCCAACGGAGGGGGCCACCGAGTGACGAAGCTCGACGACCGTGCGACGAACCGCACGAGGACCGCTGCACAGCGCGACCCGGGAGCGGCACCACCACCCGACCCCGGGCTCCGGCGGCGCAGCACGTGGCAGCGGATCCGCCGTGACCGCGTCCTCCTGCTCATGGGCCTGCCCGGCGTCGCGCTCCTGCTCGGGTTCCACTACCTGCCGCTGCTCGGGAACCTCATCGCGTTCCAGGAGTACCTGCCCTTCGTGCCGCTCGGCCGCAGCCCCTGGGTCGGCGTCGAGAACTTCTCCGTCATCTTCGACGGCGACCCCGAGTTCCTCCGCGCCCTCGGCAACACGCTGCTCATCACGCTCGTGCAGGTCGTGTTCGTGTTCCCGGCGCCGATCATCCTCGCGCTCATGCTCAACTCGCTGCTCTCCGAGCGGATCAAGCAGGTCGTGCAGTCGGTGCTGTACCTTCCGCACTTCCTGTCGTGGGTGATCGTGGTCGCGGTGTTCCAGCAGATCCTCGGCGGCTCCGGACTCGTGAACAACGCCATCCGCGCGGCCGGCGGTGACGCGATCGACTTCCTCGGCAACCCGAACGGGTTCATCGCCCTGCTGACCAGCCAGGTGATCTGGAAGGACACCGGGTGGGCGACGATCCTGTTCCTCGCGGTCCTCAGCCAGATCGACGCGAGCCTGTACGAGGCCGCGAAGATGGACGGCGCGAGTCGCTGGCGGCAGCTCTGGCACGTCACGCTGCCCGGCATGCGCGGCATCATCATCCTGCTGCTCATCCTCCGGCTCGGCGACTCCCTGACCGTCGGGTTCGAGCAGATCCTCCTGCAGCAGCAGGCCGTCGGCCGCGCCGCGAGCGAGGTCCTCGACACCTACGTCTACAACAACGGCGTGCTCGGCGGGCAGTGGGGCGTCGCCGCAGCGGTCGGGCTCGTGAAGGGCGTCGTCGGCGTCCTGCTCGTCCTCGGCGCCAACAAGCTCGCGCACGTCTTCGGCGAAGCGGGCGTCTACCAGAAGGAGGCGAAGTGACCGCCACGCACACCGTGACCGTCCCCCGGACGAAGAAGCGCCGCCGCGGTGGCCCGGACGCACCCCCGCTGCCCGGACGGCTGCTCACCGGGTTCGTCCTGCTCGTGATCTGCCTCGTCGTCATCCTGCCGTTCGTCGGCATCGTGTCGACCAGCCTCGCGCCCGTCGCCCAGGTGAACGACGCCGGCGGGTTCGTGATGTGGCCGCAGGGACTCGACCTCGGCGCGTACCAGAGCATCTTCGCCGGCGGCGTCGTCACCCGCGCGATGCTCGTCAGCATCGGGATCACCGTCGTCGGGACGCTCATCAGCCTGTTCGTCAGCGCGATGCTCGCCTACGCCCTGAGCCGTCCGGGGTCGTACGGCTCCGGATTCGTCCTGAGCCTCGTGCTGGTCAGCCTGCTGTTCGCGCCCGGGCTCATCCCGAACTACCTCGTCGTGAAGGAGTTCGGGCTGCTCGACTCGTACTGGGCCCTGATCCTCCCGACGGCCCTCAGCGCGTTCAACGTCATCGTGATGCGGTCGTTCTTCATGGCGATCCCGAAGGAGCTCATCGAGTCCGCCCGCATCGACGGCGCCGGCGACTTCCAGGTCTTCTGGCGGATCGTGCTCCCACTGTCCAAGGCCGTCCTCGCCGTGATCGGCCTGTTCTACGCGGTCGGCTACTGGAACGCCTTCTTCAACGCGCTGCTCTACATCAACGACACCGCGAAGTGGCCGCTCCAGCTCGTGCTGCGCACCTACGTCATCAACAACGCGCAGCTCGGCGGCGCCGATCTCGGCACGTCCTCCGACGCGCTGCCCCCGCAGGCCTCGATCCAGATGGCGATCCTCGTCGTCTCGATCGTGCCGATCCTGATCGTCTACCCGTTCCTGCAGCGGCACTTCGCCAAGGGTGTCCTGACCGGCGCGGTGAAGGGCTGACCATGACCACCTCCATCAGCCGCCGTGCGCTCGTCGCGGGCGGACTCGGGATCGCCGCCACGACCCTCCTGGCCAGCTGCTCGACCGTGACCCGGTCCACCGACGTCCGGGCCATCAACAAGGCCGTCCAGCTGCCGGACTACGTCCCGTGGACCGGCGGCCCCGAGCCCGTCCTGCCGAAGACGAGCCCGCTCATGCCGAGCGCCTTCCGGAAGATCCCGGCGACCCTCGTGCCGACCAGGGGCAAGCCCGGCGACGGTTCGACCGTGCACGGCAGCGTGCCCACCAACTCGCCCGTCCCGCCGTCGAAGGGGAGCAACCCGTACTGGCAGGGCCTCGACGAGCGGATGGGGATCGACCTCGACCTGACGATCACCCCGAACGCGGACTTCGGCAACAAGTTCGCCACCCAGGTCGCGGGTGACACCCTCGGTGACGTCTTCACGATCAACCAGGCGTTCTCGTACCTGCCGCAGTTCCTCGAGGCGAAGGCCGCCGACCTCAGCCCGTACCTCTCCGGCAGCGGCGTCCGCGACTACCCGTACCTGGCGAACCTGCCGGCGGCGTCGTGGCGCGGGACGGTGTTCTCGGGCGGCATCTACGGCGTCCCCGTGCCCCGCGGGCCGCTGACCTCGCAGGCGCTGCACCGCCGCCAGGACCGCTTCGAGCGGCTCGGCGTCGACCCGTCGTTCTCGAGCGTCGACGAGTTCGTGCAGCTCTGCCGGCAGGTCTCCGACCCGCACGCGAACCGGTGGGCCCTGGCCTCGGTGCCGACGAGCATCCTCGCGCCGATGCTCGGCCTGCCGAACCAGTGGCAGGAGCAGGGCGGGCGTCTCACCCACATGTACGAGCTCGAGGAGTACGTGGAGCTCCTCGACGTGTCGCGCCGGCTCATCGCCGAGGACCTCGTCCACCCCGACAGCGTCACGGCCTACAACGGCAAGGTCTGGTTCGTGCAGGGCTCCGCGCTGATGCTGTCCGACACGTACAGCGCGATCCCGGGACTCCTGCAGCAGGCCACGCCCGGCTCCGGGTTCGAGCTGACGATCGCCCCGTTCGTCGGACCGTCGGGAGGCGCTGCGAAGCCCTGGTTGGGCGATCCGAACAACACGATCACGTCCGTGGCCGCGGGCTCCGAGTCCCGGGTGCGGATGCTCCTCGAGGTCCTGAACTGGTGCGCGTCGCCGTTCGGCACCGAGGCCTGGACCTACCGCAAGTTCGGCATCGAGGGGCGCGACTTCGAGTACCGCGACGGCGCCCCGGTCCTGACGAAGACCGGCAACAGCGAGACCGCGCTCGGCGAGTTCCCGCTGCAGTACTTCACCGAGTGCCCGCTGCCGCTCTACTACGCGGGCAACCCGACGATGACCGACACCGTGTACGAGTCGCTGGCGTCCTGGCTCGACCGCGGACTGCCGAACCCCGTCTACGGCCTGTACTCGCCGACGAACTCGACGAAGGGACCGGCGGTCGGCACGTTCGCGACGAACGCGATCAACGACGTGCTGCTCGGGCGGGCGACGGTATCGTCGTGGCGGGCGACCGTGCGCGACTGGCGCCGCCGGGGCGGCGACGCGATCCGCCGCGAGTACGAGCAGGCGCTGGAGGCGCGCGCCGCCTGACGCGGCTGCTGACGGACGGGAGGCGCGGGTCGGCCCCGCCCCGCGCCTCCCGTCCCGCAGCCGGCGCGTCCACCCCCCCCACCGGACCCCGCTGGCTCGCGGACGTTCGCATCCGCCTCCGGTCGTGACCGTTCCGGTTCGCGGAACCCGGGGATCGCGAACCGGAACGGTCACGGGTCGTGCGGATTGCCCGAACCCGGCGCGCTCCGTGCCCTACGCTCAGCCCTGTGGGGAAGCGCGGCATCTACGTCGAGACGGTCATCGACGCCGACGTCGACCGGGTGTGGGCGGCGACGCAGGACCCCGAGCAGCACGTCCGGTGGGACGTCCGCTTCTCCGAGATCGTCCCCGAGCCGGCGGACCCCGACGGTGCCGCCCGCTTCACGTACGTCCGGCGCTCCCCGGTGCACGACGTGCACGGCACCGGCGTGAGCATCGGCGAGCGACGTCGGGCGGACGGCACCCGCACGTCGGCGCTCCGGTTCGCGACCGACGACCGGCTGTCGCCGATCCGGGCCGGCCGCGGCTACTGGCGGTACGTCCCGACCGACGACGGGCGCACCCGGTTCGTCACCGGCTACGACTACGACTCCGGCTGGGGCGCGCTCGACCTGGTGGTCCGGCCGCTCCTCGGCTGGGCGACCGCGTGGAGCTTCGACCGGCTCCGGATCTGGCTGGAAGGCGGGGCCGAGCCGGAGGCCTGGCCGCTCACCTCGGTGCTGCAGCCGTGGCGGCGGGACCGGCCCCGCGCCTCCAGGACCCGCCGCGCGCCCGTCGGTGGCACCCGGCGAGGCGACCAGCTGCACGACGCGCCCGCCACCCTGGCAGCGCTGCCCGACCCGGGAGGCGACCGATGAGCTCGGTGTTCGAGGAGGCGCTCGGCGCCGACTTCCAGCGGCTGCACCCGCAGATGCGCCGCAGGTTCGGCGTCGGTCTCGACGCCGCCGAGGCGTGCACCGGCCGCGGCGTCATGACGTCGATCCGCCGGGGACCGTGGTGGACCGTGCCGTTCCTGCAGATCGGGCGACTGCGGAACATCCTCGTCCCGGACGTCGGGACGGACGTGCCGTTCACGATCGAGAACTACCCCTACCGCGACCGGTACGGCCGCGAGACGGTGACGTTCGTCCGGACCTACACGACCAAGCCCGGGCGGACCGCTCGGTTCGACGCCACGATGGTGCTCGTCGACGGCCGGGTGCTCGACTACCTCGGTTCCCACCAGCACCTCGCGGTGGACCTCGACCTGACCGTCGACGACCGGGGTGGCCTCGTCCTGACCTCGGACGCGCAGCGGTTCTACGAGGGGCCGATCGCGTTCCGTTTCCCGATGCTGTTCAGCGGTCGCGCGACCCTCCACGAGTGGTGGTCGGACGACGACCAGGCGTTCCACGTCGACCTCGAGGTGCACAACCGCGTCTTCGGGTTCCTGTTCGGCTACCGCGGGACGTTCACCTGCGAGTGGACGACGGCGACCGACGCCCCCGAGCGGTTGAAGCCGCGGCGGACCGAACTCCGGACCTGACCGCGGCGGCGGGCACCAGGGGCGTTCAGCGGCGGAGCCACCCCGCTTCGGCGAGCACCGTCTGGAGCTCGTCGACGAACCGGGACCCGTGGAAGCCGTCCGTGACCGCGTGGTTCACCTGGAGGGCGAGCGGCATCAGGGTGCGTCCCTCGACGAACCGGTACCGGCCGATGGTGAAGATCGGCAGCAGGTGGTCCCAGCCGTCCCGCACGTGCAGCGCGAACCCGGTGAAGGACGCCCCCGGCAGGGTCGAGATGTCGAACACGTTCCGCGGGCGGTCCTCCTGCGGGAACATCCGGTGGTCGTCCCGGTAGCGCTCCATCGTGGCGACCGCGGCCTCGTGGAAGCGCGCCGGATCGTCGTCGTACGGCACGGTCAGCACCGAGAACGTCTCGGTGTCGGGGTGGAACACGGTGAACATCGGGTGCACCACGTCCCAGACGGCGGGCGAGCCGTCGTCGAGCAGCTGCATCCGGAACTCGGCGTGCCGGTTCACCACCGAGGCGATCGCCCAGATCTGCGACGCGTACGTGCGGCGGTCCGTGGCGCGCACGGTCTCGGCGAAGTCCGTCACGTCGAGCTCGACGGTCATCTCCCACGTGCAGGGCACCCGGTCGCGGTAGTGCTCGAAGTGTTCGCGTCGGGGCCAGCGGTCGAGGTCGACGGGGCGGAGCTCGGTCATGGGACCAGCTTCGTCGCGAGCGCCTGGTCAAGTGCCGAACGGTCCCCGTCGATCGTCACGGCGACCGCGTCGAGTGGACGCCGGCCCCAGAGGACGAGCAGCAGGTCCTCCGCCCGCCCCGTCACCCGGACTGCCGGTCCGGCATCTGCCGTCCCGACGAGCTCCGCCTCGCCGTCGGCATCCGGGAACCGGAACACGACGGTCTCCGACAACGGGTCGACGCGGCCGAGGCGCACCTGGCGCGGGTACAGGTCGCCGACCACCTCGCGCACGCCGTCGGCCGCGGTGTCGGCCTGGAGGCGCGGCTCGCCCCCGACCGCCTGCTGTGCGTCCCACAGGTGGATCGTCGTCTCGTGCAGCTGCCGTCGTGCCCACGTGCCGGCCGTGTCGGGTGGGTAGATCGCGCTGCACGCGGCGTCCGCGGGGCGCGCGCGGAGCGCGGCCACGAGGCGGTCCGCGCCGGCGCGGAACCGGTCGGCGAGGTCGGCGGGCTCCGGGTCGTCCGGCTCGGTTCCGGTGACCTGACCGAAGGCCCAGCGGTGGACGTCCGTCAGGTGCCCGGCGAGGTCCGCCAGCGTCCACCCCGGGCAGGACGGCACCACGGCGCTGTGGTCGCCCGACCGGAGCACCGCCTCGAACCCGTCGACCGCCTCCGCGAGCAGGTCGATGTGGGCCCGGTAGGTGGATCCACCGGGCCCGTCGGTGACGTCGATGCCGCTCGAGCGCAGGGCAGCACGGAGTCCGTCGACCCCGGTGAAGTGGTGGACCCGCATGCCGAGCTCGACGGCCCCGGCGAGCTTCGACTCCGAGTCATCCGTGAAGAACACCTCGGGTCCGTCGAGGTCGAGCGCGTCGAGCACGTGCCGGAAGGCCCGGACGTCGGGCTTCGCGAACCCGATCTCGTGCGAGCTGTACACGGCGTCGACCCGGTCGTGCAGGCCGAACGAGGTCACCTCGGCCGGGATGCCGTCCGTGCCGTTCGTGAGCACCGCCGTCGTGTACCCGGCGGCACGGAGCTCGTCCGCGAGGGCCAGCACCTCGGCGTCCGGGGTGAACGGCTGTCGGCCCCAGGCCTCGGCGGCGTCATGGTCGCCGATGCGCTCGCCGACGGCCCGGACCCACTCGGCCCGGGTGATCCGGCCGGTCGTCACCTCGTCGATCAGGGGTGCGGCGAACGCCACCGCCTCGATCGTTCCCGGGGACAGGTCGTGCGCGCGCTCGATGGCCGCGACGTGTTCCGGGTGGAAGTGCCGGATGACGCCGTCCAGGTCGAACAGGACCGCGCGGATGCCCGTCACGAGCCGTCAGTCGTTCGGACGGATGAGGCAGAACGGGTGCCCGGCCGGGTCGAGGTACACGCGGAACGTGTCCGTCCCCGAGCCCGTCGCCGTCGCCCCGATGGCCAGGACCGCGGTCTCGCCGGCGTCCAGGTCGTCGACCTTCACGTCGAGGTGGCTCTGCTGCGGGACGTCCTGGCCGGGCCACTCGGGGGCGCGGTACTCCGCCACCTGCTGGAAGGCCAGAATCGGCCGGTGGTCCGTGAAGGGCAGGGCCACCTCGGCCCATTCCTCGTCGAAGCCGACGATCTCGCCGCCGAGCAGTTCGGCGTAGAAGCGGGCGAGCGCGCGAGGGTCCGCGCAGTCGAGGACGATGACGTCGAGTGTGCCGATCACAGGAGTGCTCCCGCCGTGACGATGGCGAAGGTGAAGAGGACCCAGTCGTTGATGATGTGCGCGCCGGTGCTGACGGCGATGTTCTTCGTGCGGATGTACGCCAGCGTCAGGACGAGCCGTGCGACACCGATGACGAGGAACGCCTGGACGGGGTTCCAGCCGTAGGTGGGCAGGTGCGCGGCGCCGAACCAGACCGCCGTCACGAGCCACGCCACGAGGATCGCGCCCTTCCGCGACATCCCGCCGCGCGCGCAGAACGACAGCACGGCGAGGAACGGCAGGATCGAGAAGAGCTCCTCGCCGAACAGCTGGATCGCCGTGCCGACGTAGAAGGCCGTCACCTCGCCCGCGCCGTGGATGCCGTCCGTCGCACCGTTCGAGTTCGCGCCGAACACGTACTTGACGACGATGCCCACCGCGAAGGTCACGATGAGGTTCGCCGCCGCGAACCCCACCATCGTGAGGACGTCCCGCCCCGTGGTCCGCTGGAAGATCCGCGACCAGTGCCGCCGGGTGAAGGCGATGAACACCGCGAGGGGGATCGCGGCGAAGAGGAACCGGGGGACCAGCGACTGGACGTTGTCCGTCGCGGGGGTGAAGCTCAGGACGAGGAACCCGACGGCACACGCGGCGATCACCGCCACCCACTGCAGGATCGACAACGGCAGCGGATCACCGTCGTAGTACGGGAAGTCCCGCCCGTCCCCGCGCTCGATCGCCCTGCCGTACCGCGCCTGCACCCGTTCCGGCCCCGCCGTCGTCCCCACCATGCCCCGAGGCTAGCGGGATCAGCGGGCGGCGGCCAGGGCCTTCGTGATGCGCTGCAGCGAGACCGTCTCGGCGGTGCCGAGCTCCTGCGCGAACAGACTGAGCCGGAACTCCTCGAGCATCCAGCGGGCGTGCACGAGTTCGGGGTGCGCTCCGACGGCCAGCGGGAAGGTGCCGCCCGCGTCGACGTACCGGTCGGTCGCGACGGTGACCTCGCGCATCCACGTGGCGTCTCGGCCGGGGTTCTGCAGGAGCTTCTGCACGCGTGCGTCGACGCCCTGCAGGTACACCCGGATGCGCCGGAGACGATCGAGTCCGGCGACCGAGACGAACCCCGGGAAGACGAGCCGCTCCATCTGCTGCCGCATGTCCGTGAGCGCCGGCAGGAGCGACATCGAGTTCGCCTGCTTGAGCGACCGTTCCGCGGCCCGGTGCGCGGCGAGGACCGCGGCGACCTCGGACACGGCGGTGAACATCGTGTCGACGACGGTCGCGGACACGGTGTCGCGCACGGACTCGAAGTCGGTCTTCGTGAACACCAGCCCGTCGGGGTGCGCCCGGCGGATCCCGGCGTCCACGACCGCCGCGAGGACGTCGTCGAAGAGCGCCGCGGTGGAGGGGTACGGGCTGGCGGCGAGCGCGAGCTTCTCCTGCGCGGTCAGGTGGGACTGGATGTACGAGACCGGCGAGGGCACCGCGTGCATGACCAGCCGCCGGACACCGGCGGGCATCCGCACGGCCCGGTCGGACGGCGTCGCGAGCAGCTGGACGCCGACCGTCGCCTTCGGGCCGTCGCCCTCCTCCACGAGGGACGGGTACGCGCGGATCACGCCACCCGCCTGCTTCGTGTCGAGCACCTGCGGCAGGTCGTCGGACGGCCAGGCGGTGAGCCCTGACCGCTCCACGGCACCACCGGAGGCGGCGGACGCGACGCGAGCCGCGCCTCCTGGACGCCCTGCGGCGCGCGTCGTCGCCGAGGCGACGCTCTGCCGCGTCCGGTCCTTGAGCTTCGTCTGCAGGGCCGAAAGGTCCTTGCCGGCCTCGACCCGACGGCCGCGTTCGTCGACCACCGCCCACGTCGGCAGGAGGTGGGCCGGTACCCGCGAGAGGTCGAAGTCCGACTCCGACACCGGCACGTACGTCATGCGCTGGATCGCCTTGGCGAGGGTGGCGCGGAACGACTCGGTCGGCTCGGTCGGGGCGTCGTCGGGGAGCTCGGCGACGATCTTCTCGGCCCAGTCGGCAGCGGGGACGACGTTCTTCCGGATCTGCTTCGGCAGGGACTTGATGAGCGCCGTGACGAGCTCCTTGCGGAGGCCGCGCACCTGCCAGTCGAAGCCCTCTTCGCGCATGCGGGGGAGCAGCGCGAGCGGCACCTGCACGCTCACGCCGTCGTCCTGCGCGCCGGGTTCGAACCGGTACTTGATCGCGAGGCGCTGGTCGCCGCTCCGCCACTGGGTCGGGTACTCCTGCTGGTCCTGTGCGGCCTCGGCCGCGTCTTCGTCCAGCAGGTCCGACCGGCGCATCGTGAGCAGGTCCGGCTGCTCGCGCCTCGTCTGGCGCCACCAGCCCTCGAAGTCGCGCGTGGTCGCGATGTCGGCCGGGATGCGGGTGTCGTAGAACTCGAAGACCCGCTCGTCGTCGAAGAGGATGTCGCGGCGACGCGTGCGCTCCTCGAGCTGTTCGAGTTCGCGCCGCAGCCTGCGGTTGTCGCGGTCGAACGCCTGCTGCGCGTCCCACTCGCCCTCGACGAGCGCGTGCCGGATGAAGAGCTCACGCGAGTGCTCCGGGTCGACGCGCTTGTACTGCACGCGGCGGCGCTGGACGATCGGGACGCCGAACAGGGTGACCCGTTCGTAGGCGACCGCCGCCCCCTGCTTCTTCTCCCAGTGGGGTTCGCCGTAGGTGCGCTTCAGGAGGTCCCCGGCGAGCGGCTCGACCCACGCCGGGTCGATCCGACCGACCGTCCGGGCGAAGAGCCGACTCGTCTCGACGAGTTCGGCGGCCATCACCGCGTCCGGCTGCTTCTTGGCGAGGACACTGCCGGGGAACACCACGAACCGGGTGTTCCGCGAGCCGAGGTAGTCGCGCTTCTCACGGTCGCGCAGACCGATCTGGCTGAGGAGTCCGGCCAGCAGGGAACGGTGCACCGCGTCGCCGTCGTCGGAGCGCGCCTGCCCGATGCGGACGTCGACCTGCTTCGCCGCGCGGGAGAGCTGCCGGTACAGGTCCTGCCACTCGCGGATGCGGAGGTAGTTCAGGAACTCGGCCTTGCACAGGCGGCGGAACGCACTGGACGAGAGCTCGTCCTGCTTGTCCTCGATGTGGTTCCAGAGGTTGAGCAGGGTGAGGAAGTCGCTCGTCGGATCGGCGAACCGGGCGTGCAACTGGTCGGCGTGGGCGCGCTTCTCGAGGGGGCGCTCGCGCGGGTCCTGGATGCTCAGGGCGCTGACGACGGCGATGACCTCGCGCCCGACGCCCTGCCGACCGGCCTCGAGCACCATGCGTCCGAGCCGGGGATCGATGGGCAACCGGGTGAGCTGCTTGCCGGTCTTCGTGATCGTGCCCGCGGCGTCGACGGCTCGGAGCTCGCGGAGCAGGTCGAGGCCGTCCTTCACACCCCGGGAGTCCGGCGGCTGCAGGAACGGGAACGCCTCGATGTCACCGAACCCCAGCGAGATCATCTGCAGGATCACCGCCGCGAGGTTCGTCCGCAGGATCTCGGGGTCGGTGAACTCCGGACGGCGTTCGAAGTCGTCCTCGGAGTAGAGCCGGATCGCGATGCCGGCGCTCGTGCGGCCCGCGCGACCGGAGCGCTGGTTCGCGCTCGCCTGCGAGATCGCTTCGATCGGCAGCCGCTGCACCTTGGCCCGCGGCGAGTAGCGCGAGATGCGGGCGGTACCGACGTCGATCACGTACTTGATGCCGGGGACCGTCAGACTCGTCTCCGCCACGTTGGTCGCGAGGACCACTCGGCGTCGGATGCCCGGTGTGGTGCGCCGCTCGAAGACCCGGTGCTGGTCGGCGGCGGACAGGCGACCGTAGAGCGGGAGGACCTCGGTGCCGGGGTAGCGCTTGCCCTCGATGGCGTCCTGCGCGTCGCGGATCTCGTTCTCGCCGGAGAGGAACACGAGGACGTCGCCCGGGTCCTCCTGCGCGAGTTCGTCGAGCGCGTCGGTGATGCCCTGCATCGTGTCGCGGTCGTCGGCCGTGCGGCCGCCGTGGTCGTCCGTCCGCGGATCGTCCTCGTCGCCTTCGTCGTCACGGTCGGCGTCGTCGGCGTCCTCCGCGACGAGCGGGCGGTACCGGATCTCGACCGGGTAGGTGCGGCCGGACACCTCGATGATCGGTGCCCCGCCGAAGTGCTGCGAGAACGACTCGGGGTCGATCGTCGCACTCGTGATGATGAGCTTGAGGTCCGGCCGGCGGGGGAGCAGCCGCTTGAGGTAGCCGAGCAGGAAGTCGATGGTGAGGGACCGCTCGTGCGCCTCGTCGATGATGATCGTGTCGTACCGCTTGAGGTCGCGGTCGAAGTGGATCTCGTTCAGCAGGATGCCGTCGGTCATCAGCTTGACCCGGGTGTCGGAGGACACCTTGTCGGTGAAGCGGACCTGGTACCCGACGAGGCCGCCGAGCTCGCCCCCGAGCTCTTCGGAGACGCGCTCGGCGATGGTCCGGGCCGCGATCCGTCGGGGCTGGGTGTGCCCGATGTGCTCACGTCCGAGCTCGAGGCAGATCTTCGGCAGCTGGGTGGTCTTGCCCGACCCCGTGGCACCGGCGACGATCACGACCTGGTTGTCGCGGATGGCGGCAGCGATGTCGTCCCGCCGCTGCGACACCGGCAGTTCGGGCGGGTACGTGATGACGGGGGTGGCAGACATGAGCCCTCCAGGATACCGCGCCGGGGGTCGGTGGGTCGCTAGCCTGTCGTGCGGACTCGATCGCCGAGGAGAGGAACCGGCCGGTGCACGTGTGGATCCGCCCGAGCGCGCGTGGTGCGGTGCGAGGAGCGGCAACCGCTCGGGAGCGGCCCTGGGATGCACTGGCCGCGGTCCGGACGCTCGACGCGGAACTGAGCACCGGCCGACGGTTCTGGGGTGGGACGGTCTCGGTCGCACTCGCGGTGCTCGGAGGCGCGGTGCTGTCCGGGGTCGGCGGCGCTCGGAGCGGTCCGGATGTCGTCGCAGTGGCGATCACTGCCTCGCTGCTACTGGGAGCGGCGCTCTGGGTGGGGATCGGAGTCCTCCGTGCACGGCACGCCATCGTCGAGGCGTTCGTCACGTGGTCGTCGATGTCGGCGCCGCTCGGCCCTTCGTCGGTCTTCACCGGGCAGCTCAGCGGGAAGAGCATCGCTCGTACGGCGCTCGCCGCCGTGCTCTTCATCGCCGCTGCGTTCAGCTGGTCGTCGGTCGCGGCCGGCCCGTGGGCGTCCGATGACTGGTCGTTCCGCCTGTCCGCCGTTGTGTGGGGTGTCGCCAGCACGGTCGCGATGCTCGCTGTCGTCGCGACCGAGGTCCGTGGGAACCTCGCTCGGACCGGGCGCATCGCCCGTGGCCGGCTCTGAGCGCCCCTGACTCCGCCGCTTCCGGGTGTCGCCGCCGGTCGGGCCGCGAGCTGGTCACGCGCTGAGCTGTGCCGTCAGCTCGTCGACCGACCGCGCGGGCAGGGCGCACACGCGGTCGTGGCAGACGTACCCGGCGGGGTCGAGTCCGTCGCGGGACTCGAAGAGCGTGAAGCCCGCGGCCGACCAGTCGGCCGCCTGCGCCGGGGTCACCGTGGCGACGACGGTCCCCGGACGCCGAGCGCCGCGGGCCGCCGCACGGATCGGGTCGTCCGGGTCCGACGCGACCACGACGACCTCGCGCGAGGGACGCTGCAGCGCGAGCGCGACCCCGAGGGCATCGGCGTGCCCGAGCGGCCGCTCCGTCCCGGTGACGGCCCGGTCGGCCACGAGCGACACCGCCGCCGCCCGGTACGACTCGTCGCCGGTCAGCGCGGCGAGCGTCGCGGCGGCCGCGGCGAGTGCGACCGTGCCGGAGCGCATGGCGGTCTGCGGCTGCTCGCCCGTGGCGGTGCCGGCTGCCGCGAGCACCGGATCGGCGTCGAACCGACCGGCCAGGCCGTCGTCGACCAGCGTGCGCGCGACGTCGGCGTAGGGGAGCTCCCCGGTGACGAGGGCGAGTTCGAGGAGTCCTTCGGCGAGGAGTCCCACGTCCTCGATGGTGGGCGCCGCCGTCGACGCGCCGCGCGGAGTGCTCGACCGCACCGACACGTGTCCGTCCGTGAGGTGTCCGGCGACGATCGCGTCGGTCGCACCCCGTGCGAGCGCGATCATCTCGGCGTCCCCGTGGCGGGCCCCGGCGATGGCGAGCCCCCGGATCGCCAGGCCGTTCCACCCGGTGAGCACCTGGTCGTCGAGCGGCGGGGGATCGAGCCGCCCACGCTCGTCGAGCGGGAGTCGGTACCACTCGCCCTCGACCCGCCGGCCGTCGATGGTGGACTCGCTGTCCTGCGCCGCGACGAACGCGCCGTCCGCACGCCGCAGCGTGTCCCGCAGGAAGTCGGCGATCCCCCGGGCCTGCTCCGCCCCGGCCACCGCGAGCACTCCCGCGTTGTCGTAGAGCATCCGCTCGTAGTGCGGCACCGACCAGTCGCGCTTGGTCGCGTACCGGAAGACCCCGCCGTCGGCGTCGGTCAGCTCGCTCGCGCGGATCGCGTGCAGGGAACGTTCGAGCAGTGCGGACGCCCGAGCGTCGCCGTCGGCGGCGACGTCCGACAGGAACTCGAGCAGCGGCGCGCTCGGGAACTTGGGGGCACCGCCGAAACCGCCGTAGGTGGTGTCCTCGGCCTGTGCCAGTTGGTCGACGACGGCTCGGACGTCGTCGACGCTCGGGAGGCGCGGCTCGTCCCCGCCACCGCCCGCGCCAGCGCGGGCGGTCCGGTCCGTCTCGGCCCCCTGCCGGATCGCCGCCGCGATCGCACTCGCGTTCGCGTCCACCTCGTGCCGGCGCTCGGTCCACGCGTCGAGCACCGCCGCCAGGATCTGCCGGAACGCCGGCACCTGCCCGACGGGCGACGGCGGGAAGTAGGTCCCCGCGAAGAACACGTGCCCGTCCGGTGTGAGGAACGTCGTCAGGGGCCAGCCGAGCTGCTGCGTGAAGGCACTCGCCGAGGCCATCAGGCTGGCGTCCACGTCCGGCCGTTCTTCGCGGTCGACCTTCACCGCGACGAAGTCCTGGCGGAGCAGCTCGCCGATGCCCGGGTCGGAGAAGCTCTCGCGCGCCATGACGTGGCACCAGTGGCACGTGGCGTAGCCGACCGACACGAGCACGGGGACGTCGCGCTCGCGGGCCTCGGCGAAGGCTTCCGGACCCCATTCACGCCAGTCCACCGGGTTGTCGGCGTGCTGGCGGAGGTACGGACTGACGGCGGAGCCGAGGCGGTTGTCGGTCATGCGTCCAGCCTGCCTCGACCGTCCTGGGTGCGCTGCCCTCAGTCGCGATCTGTGGACGGATCCGCGGTGTCCACAGGCAGCCGCAGACCGATCCAGCCCACGAGCGACGCGAGCTGCGCGGCCACGTCGGCCGGCGACCGGGAGTCGGTGTCCACCCGGGTGACGTCGCCTCGGACAGCCGAGTCGAGCCTCCTGGCCGTCCGTGTGCTGTGCGCCAGCTGCGCCTCGGGGAGGTGCCCGCCGGATCGACGGCGCAGCCGGTCGGCGGTCGTCGTGTCGCCGGCGCGGAGCAGCACGGCGGTCACGACGGGATCGTCGCCCATCGCCTCGGCCAACACGTCCCGCTCCAGCACCGACACGGTGTTCGTGTACACGAGCCGGTGGTGACCGAGTTCGCGGTACCGGGCCCACATCGCGGCGAGGTTCCGTTCGGCGAGGCGGGCCTCCGGGTGCTCGACGTGCGGCGCGGGGTGGGCGAGGTCGAGGAAGTCGCCCTCGATGACGGCGTGCCGGACGTCGGCGGCGACGAGCAGGTCGTGCAGTGCCTCCGCCGCGGTGGACTTGCCCACGCCGGACCTGCCCCCGATGAAGAGGACCTCGGAGCGGGGCACGGCGTCAGTCCCCGCTGAGCGACAGGAGGGCGAGGGCGGCGTCCTCGGGGCCGTAGTCGAACAGCCGGTCCCAGAACGGGTCGTCGGCCCACGGCACGTCGCTGCCGGCCGGGACCGCGTGCGCCGTCTCGACGAGCCAGTCGAGCTCCGGCCGGACCGCCGTCGCGAACACGGGCGGCTCCCACCCGAGGGAGCGTGCGGCGGTGGTGTCGAGGACGAACGGCGTCGGCGTGGTCCACGGGGTGGTGCCCACGAACGCGGGGGCGTCGGCGTCGAGCAGGACCTCGTCGAACGGGTGGTCGAGGTGGCCCGCGATGGTCCGGACGATCTCGAGCACGCTCGGCGCGGTGTCGTCGGCGACGTTGAGGATGCGGCGGTCCGGTGCGTCGGCGACGAGGCGGACGAGGGAACCGATGCCGCTGGCCGCCGTGGTGTGGTCGACGCTGCGGCCGTGATCGGCGAGGAGGATGCGCTCCCGACCGTCCAGCGCCCGCCGGACGACGAACCACTCGCGAGGCCGACCGATGCCGACGCCGTACACCTTCGAGGGCCGGACCACGGTGACCGGGGCGCCGTGGTCGAGCAGCACCTGTTCGGCGGCGACCTTGGCGGCGCCGTAGCCGTCGCGACCGGTGGGGTCGCCGTCGCCCGCCGCGACGGTCGGCTGCACCTCGGTCACCGCGCCGCCGAACACGGGCTTGTCGAGCAAGTTCGCGTGCCGACCCTGCTCGTCGGCGTACACGGCCTTCGACGACACGAACACGGTCGAGCCGACGTCGTCGAGGAAGGGCAGGAGCTGCCGGGCGTCGTCGCGGGTGAGGCCGACCGTGTCCACCAGCAGGTCGGCGCCGGGGCGGAGGAGGTCGCGGAGGACGGCGGTGTCGCGACGGTCGCCCGGGAGGAACGTCGCTCCCGCCGCGGTGAGTTCGTCGGCGACGGGGCCACCGCGGCGGGCGACCACGTCCACCTGCCAGTCGTCGCCGCCGCGTCCGGAGGCGTCGAGGAGCGCACGCGCGACGGCCGAACCGATCCCGCCGGTACCGCCGAGGACGACCGCGCGTCTGGTGCTCATGGGTCAACGGTAGTCGGCGCGGGCGTGGGGCCACCCGAGACGGCCGCCGGTGTCGGCCGCCGGTGGCGCCGGGGTCGGCCGCCGGTGTCGGCTGCCGGTGTCACCGGTGTCGGCCGCCGGTGTCACCGGCGTCGGGCTAGGAGGCCAGCGCCTCGGGCTCGCGCCGCCACCAGTCGAGCAGGGACCCGTCGTAGACCCGGACCTTCTCGTGGCCGAGCACCGTCAGCGCGAGGGCGTCGACGCACGCGGCACTGCCGACACCGCAGTACGTCACGATCTCGTCGGCGTCGAGCACCGATGCGAAGGCCTGCTCGAGGGCGGGACGGCGCAGGTAGGCGTTCGTCGCGGGGTCCACGAGCGTGTCCACGGGGATCGGTGTGCTGCCGGGGACGATCGGCGGGTGCTCGGCGCCGAGGGCGGACTCGGGCGCGGCGAACACCAGCGACGCGGGCTGCTCGCCCGAGACGGCACGGAGGACTCGTTCGTGGTCGGCCCAGAGCGGACGCTCCTCGCCCGCGAGGAAGGTCGTGGTCGCCGTCGCGTCGCCCACGTGCGACGCCGGCTTCGGCGCCGATCGGAGCGCACCGACTCGCACCGGGCGACCCTCGTCCCGCCACTTCGTGAAGCCCCCGTCGAGCACAGCGACGGAGTCGAAGCCGAACGAGCGGAAGATCCACCAGAGCCGCGCCGACCACTCGCCGACGCTGTCGTCGTAGACCACGACCGTCGAGGTGTTCGTCACGCCGAGGTCGCCGGCCGCGGACTCGAACCGCTCGGCACCGGGTCGGGTGAACGGGACGTCGGCGTCGGGCGTGGAGAACGCCTCGACGAGGTCGGCGTACCGGGCGCCCGGGACGTGTCCGCGCTGCTCGTAGGACTCCCGCGCCGTCTGCCACGTCGTCTCGAGACCGGTCCCCGCGGTGTGCACGGACGCGTCGAGCACGACGAGCTCGTCAGCACCGAGGTGGTCTGCGAGCCACTGCGTCGACACGAGCGGCGAGGTCAGGACGGGGGCCATGCCGGAAAGGGTAATCGGCACCCCTGACGTGTGCGAGGGAAACCGACACACGACGCAACCGGGCCGCGTCCCGCGGCGGATCGTCAGACCGGACGGAGCGGTTCCGGCGTGCCGGCGGGGACCTCGACGCGGATGCGGTCTCCGGGGCGGACCACCCCGCCGGTGACGACGACGGCCATCACACCACCCTTGCGCTCGACCGAGCCGTCCTCGGCGCGACCGAGCACGGCGCGCAGGAGCCCGGGCTCGAAGTCGTTGATCTGCTGGCACGGGTTCCGCAGGCCGGTCACGCGGACGCACGCGTCGTCGCCGAGGTGCAGGAGCGTGTCGGTCGGCAACCTGAGCAGGTCGACACCGCGGGTGGTGACGTTCTCGCCCATCTGGCCCGGAGCGACCTCGTACCCGGCCTCGGCGACCTCGTCGAAGAGTTCGGTGTGCAGCAGGTGGACCTGCCGCAGGTTCGGCTGCGAGGGGTCCCGCGCGACCCGGGACCGGTGCTGGACGGTGGTGCCGGCGTGTGCGTCGCCCTCGATGCCCCAGCCGGCGACGAGCACGATCTCGTCCACGACCGGCTTGCTGAACCGGTGGTCGGTGTCGCGGCTGACGGAGACGACGTCGGCGTGGTCTTCCTGGTG
Source organism: Curtobacterium sp. NPDC087082 (assembly GCF_044745045.1). Classification (NCBI taxonomy): domain Bacteria; kingdom Bacillati; phylum Actinomycetota; class Actinomycetes; order Micrococcales; family Microbacteriaceae; genus Curtobacterium; species Curtobacterium sp. NPDC087082. The sequence continues at coordinate 574,216 of NZ_JBIUZN010000001.1, forward strand.
TTCGGTCACCCCTCGATCCTGGCGCGGATCGGGTCGGGGCGCGAGGGGGTCCCGCGCGGAGTGCGACGTTCCGCGAGTCGATCCGCCCGCGGGTTGTCGAAGACCGCGTGCAACCCAGGGCGAGCCCGCGCACACGAACGGCCCGCCCCGGAGAATCGGGACGGGCCGTACGTGTCGAGCGGGACGGGTCAGTGCGCCGCGGTCGGGATGCTGCCCGTCGTCGCCGCGCTGGCGTGCTCGAGCTTCGCGAGCCGAACCGACTGGCGGTTGATGAGGAGCCCACCGGCCAGGGCGACCAGGACGAGCACGCCCGCCGAGATGCCGAACGCCACGTGGTACCCGTCGAGCACGGCCTGCGCCTGCTGGAGCTTCGTCGGCGCCGCGGAGAGCCCCGAGAGACTGTTCGCCACGACGTCCGCGAAGATCGTCGACAGGAGCGCGGTGCCGATCGAGCCGCCGATCTGCTGCATCGTGTTCACCGTCGCCGAGGCCACGCCCGCGTCGGCACGGGCGACCCCGGTCGTCGCGGTGTTCATCGCGGACGAGAAGATCGTGCCCATGCCGAGGCCGATCACGATGAGCGCCGGCAGGACGGTGCCCGCGTAGGAGCTGTCGAGGTCCGTGCGGAGGAGCAGCAGCAGACCGATCGACGCGACGAGACCACCGGCGAAGATGAGCACCTTCGGCCCGACGCGGGGGAGCAGGCGACCGCCGATCTGCGTCGCCGAGATCATGATCGAGAGCGGCATCGGCAGGAACGCCAGACCCGTCTGCAGCGAGCTGAACCCGAGGGTCTGCTCGAGGTAGTAGGTCAGGAACAGGAAGATGCCGAACATGCCGATCGCCACCAGGCCGATCGCGATGAACGAGCCACCGCGGTCACGGTCGAGCACGACCCGGAGCGGGAGCAGCGGGTGCGCGACGCGGGTCTCGATGAAGACGAACGCCGCGATGAGCACCACGCCCGCGGCGAGCATGACGATCGTGAGCGGGGAGTCCCAGCCGTTGGTCTCGGCGTTGGAGAAGCCGTAGACGACGCCGACCAGGCCGGCGGTGATCGTGAGGACGCCGGCGACGTCGATGCGCGGGCGCTCGACCTTCGGCGGCTTCGCCATGAACACCAGGGCGCCGATCACGCCGAGCACCGCGAACACGACGTTCACGTAGAGGCACCAGCGCCACGACGCGTACTCGGTGAGCACGCCGCCGAGAAGGAGGCCGATCGCGGCACCGGAGCCGGCGATCGACCCGAAGATGCCGAACGCACGGCCGCGTTCCTTCGGGTCGCGGAAGGTCGTCGTCAGCATGCCCAGCGCGGAGGGGGCGAGGAGCGCGCCGAACACGCCCTGCAGTGCACGAGCGGCGACGAGCAGGCCGAACGAATCCGCCAGGCCGCCGAGCACGGACGCCACGGCGAAGCCGACGAGTCCGATGATGAAGGTGTTCTTCCGGCCGAAGAGGTCGCCGAGCCGCCCGCCGAGGAGCAGCAGCGACCCGAACGCGAGCGAGTACGCCGTGACGATCCACTGGCGTTGGTCGGTGCCGAAGTCGAGGTCGGCCTGGGCCGAGGGCAGGGCGATGTTGACGATCGTCGCGTCGAGCACGACCATCAGCTGCGCGAGGGCGATGACCGCCAGGGCGATCCAACGGTGGTTGCTCTTGTCGGGCGTGGAGCCGGAAGTCGTGGGTGCGGTCCCCGTGGGGGTCGGCACGGTCTGTTCTGCCGTCACGGCAGCCTCCTTCGAGAAGGTGGAGGGATGGTGGAGCACGCGCCGTCGGGCGCTCCGGGAGAGGGAGGGGTGAAGCGGATGCGATGCATCCGCTTGTGACCAGTGTAGACCGAAACGGAAGGTCCGCATCCGCTTATTCCCAGAAAGTTCAACTAGCGTCGAGGCCGTGAGCACCACCGACCTCGAGCGCCCCCTCCGCGCCGACGCAGCACGCAACCGCGAGCTGATCCTGCAGACGGCACGCAAGTGCTTCGCAGAACGCGGGTTGTCGGTCACGCTGAACGACATCGCGCACGAGGCCGGGGTCGGCGTCGGGACGGTCTACCGCCGCTTCGCCGACAAGGACTCCCTGATCGAGGCGCTGCTCGCCACCAAGTTCGAGGCGATGAACGACGCCGCGGCACGTGCGGCGGACGAGTCCGATCCGCGCGAGTCCCTGCGGGTGTACCTGATGGGCGTGTTCGAGTTCCGTGCACGCGACCGGGCCCTCGCCGACGCCATCGTGCGTGCCGGCAAGTCGCGTCCGTCGATCGTGCAGGAACGCGATCGACTCGAGACCCAGGTCTCCGAGATCATCCGCCGTGCGCGGGACGCCGGCGTCGTTCGGGTCGGGTTCGACTACCGCGACCTGCCGATGCTCACCTCGATGGTCGGCGCCGTCGCGGACACCACCCGCGCGCACGACCCGAACGCGTGGCGCCGCTACGCCGAGGTCCTCATCGAGGGCGTGCTCCCGGGCGAACGGGAAGCGCCCATGCTCGGCGACCCGCTCGACCGCGAATCGATCGAGCGAGCGCTGCACGCGCAGTCCTGACGGCGCACACGCGCAGTCCCGGCACCTCCGAGCACTACAACCAGCTCGGCACCCAGTAGTGGGACCGGACGAAGTCCCACGGCATCTGCATGCCGGTCCACATCGGGAACCAGTACGCCGACGCGAGCACCACGACCCCGAGGTACACGCCGACCCAGACGACCGCTCGGGTCCGGCGTGGCCGGAGATCGTCCCGTGAACCGAGCACCAACCCGATCGCCGCGGCGAGCGCCATCACCATGAAGGGCTCGAACGAGACCGTGTAGAACTGGAACACCGTTCGGTTCACGTAGAGCAGCCACGGCAGGTACCCCGCCGCGACGCCCATCAGGACGAAGGCGTACTCCCACCGGCGGCGCAGGATCCAGAGCACCAGCAGCGCCACGGTCGCGATGACCGCCGCGTACCAGATGAACGGGTTCGCGATGCCGGTGATGGCCTCCCCGCAGCGGGTCGCCGTGCAGCCGTCCTGGCCGGCGTTCGTGCCGACGTAGTACATCGACGTGGGCCGCTGCATGACCAGCCAGAGCAGTGGGTTCGCCTGGTACGAGTGCGGGGTGTGCAGGCCGATGTTGAAGCCGTAGATCTCGGACTGGTAGTGCCACCAGTTCTGCAGGCTGTCCGGTACCCACGACAGCACGCCGGTCCAGCGCTGCCCGCCCGTGGCGATCCAGTCGCGGTCCCAGCCGTCCTTCGACACGAACCACCCGGTCCACGACGCGACGTAGGTGACCGCCGCGATCGGCACCGTGAGCAGGAACGACGCCGGCCCCTGCTGCAGCCAGGCGCTCGAGGACCAGAACTCGATGCCGGCCCGCTTCCGCAGCATCATGTCGGTCAGCACGGAGTACACCGCGAAGAACGCGAGGAAGTACATGCCGGACCACTTCGTCGCGGTCGCGAGTCCGAGGGCCACCCCCATCGCGATCAGCCACGGACGCCACCAGAGCACCGGTCCCCAGAGCGTGTCGCGGCCGGCTGCCGTGCGCCGGGCGACCCAGGCGTCGAGCCGCTTGGACGTCCAGCGACGGTCGAGCAGCAGCGCGCCGAAGCCGAGCACCACGAAGAACGTCAGGATCCCGTCGAGCAGGCTCACACGGGACAGCACGATCGCCTGCCCGTCGATCGCGAGCAGGAAGCCGGCGAGGGTGCCGACCAGCGTCGATCGGAAGAGCGACCGGGCGATGACCGCCGTGAGGAACACGGTCGCGATGCCGAGCACCGCCACGGCGAACCGCCAGCCGAACGAGTTGTCCGCGCCGAACAGGAGCATCCCGAGGCCGATGAGGTACTTGCCGAGCGGCGGGTGCGCGATGAACTCCGCAGCGCTGGTGAACAGCGAGGTCTCACCGGACGCGAACCGCTGGTCCGTCGTCGGCTGGGAGCTGTCGGCGGGGTTGCCCGGCCAGGTGCCCTCGTACCCGAGGTGCACGATCGACCAGCCGTCCTTGACGTAGTACGTCTCGTCGAACACGAGCGAGTGCGGGTGCCCGAGGGCGACGAGCCGCAGCACCGCGGCCAGCAGCGTGACGGCGAGGGGCCCGGCCCAGCGCCAGACGGCGACGCGCCTGGCGGTCGAGAGCGTGCGCGCCCACCAGTCGTCGAGACGGGAGCCGACCGGCCCGTCGGGGACGGCGGTGCGGTCGTCGGTCAGCTCGCTGGTCATCGGAGAGCATCCTACGGATCGGCGCCATGTCCCCGCAGCCGCGCACAGGCGACCACAATGGTCCCGTGATCGTGCTCGCAGCAACGCCCATCGGCAACCTCGGAGACGCCTCCCGGAGGTTGGTCGAGACCCTCTCGAACGCGAGTGTGGTCGCCGCCGAGGACACCCGCACCGCGATCCACCTCATGCGGGCGCTCGGCATCGAGAACCGCCCGCGCCTCATCGCACTGCACGAGCACAACGAACGGGCGAAGGCGGCCGAGGTCGTCGAGCTCGCGCGGGACGAGGACGTCGTCGTCCTCACCGACGCCGGCATGCCCGCCATCAGCGACCCGGGCTTCCCCCTCGTCGAGGCCGCCGCGGCCGCCGGGGTCACGGTCACCGCGCTGCCGGGCCCCTCGGCGGTGCTCATGGCGCTCGCCGTGTCGGGGTTGCCGACGGACCGCTTCAGCTTCGAGGGGTTCCCGACACGGAAGGGCGGGGAACGTCGGCGGCTCTTCGCGTCGCTCGCCGGGGAGCAGCGGACGATGGTGTTCTTCGAGTCGCCGCACCGGTTGGGCGACACGCTCGCGGACATGGCCGCGGGCTTCGGGGACGACCGGCGCGCGGTCGTCTGCCGCGAGCTGACGAAGCTGCACGAGGAGGTCCGACGCGGGTCCCTCGCGGAGCTCGCGGCGTGGGCAGCTGACGGGGTGCGCGGTGAGATCTGCGTCGTCGTCGAGGGGTCGACCGGAGCGCTCGACGACACGACGATCGAGGACGGCGTCCGGCTCGTGCTGGAGCGGGTGGCCGCCGGGTCGCGTATGAAGGAGGCGGCCGCAGCCGTCGCGGACGCGACGGGGCTGTCGAAGCGCGACCTCTACGAGGGCGCGCTGGCGGCGCGGTAGACGCGAGCGTCACCGGACGGGAGGCGCGGTTCCGGACGCGCACCGCGCCTCCCGTCCGGTTCTCCACAGGTGGCGCGCGGGGCGCGTCATGCGGCTCCCGCCCGCCCGTAGGATGGTCCGCATGTCCGACGGGTCCTCGTTCAGCATCACCACGCCGATCTTCTACGTGAACGACGTGCCCCACATCGGGCACGCCTACACCGAGGTGGCCGCGGACGTCCTCGCGCGCTGGCACCGGCAGCGCGGCGACGACACGTGGCTGCTCACCGGCACCGACGAGCACGGGCAGAAGATCCTGCGGACGGCCTCGGCCAACGACGTCACGCCCAAGGAATGGGCCGACCGGCTCGTGACCGAGGCGTGGAAGCCGCTCCTCGACACCGTCGACGTGGCGAACGACGACTTCATCCGCACCACGGACGAGCGCCACGAGCGCGGCGTGACGGCGTTCCTGCAGAAGCTGTACGACGACGGCTACATCTACGCGGGCGAGTTCGAGGGCTTCTACTGCGTGGGCTGCGAGGAGTACAAGCAGCCGAGCGACCTCGTCCCCGGCACCGGTGCGTACGAGGGGCAGCAGGTCTGCGCGATCCACTCGATCCCGGTCGAGGTGCTGTCCGAGCGCAACTACTTCTTCCGCATGTCCGACTTCGAGCAGCGCCTTCTCGACCTGTACGAGTCGAACCCGCTGTTCATCCAGCCGGAGAGCGTCCGCAACGAGATCATCTCGTTCGTCAAGCAGGGTCTGCGCGACCTGTCGATCTCGCGGTCGAGCTTCGACTGGGGCATCCAGATCCCGTGGGACCACGACCACGTCCTCTACGTGTGGTTCGACGCACTGCTCAACTACGTCACGGCGCTCGGGTACGGCACCGACGACGACGAGGCCTTCCAGCGCCTCTGGCCGAGCGTGCACATCGTCGGCAAGGACATCGCCCGGTTCCACGCGGTGATCTGGCCGGCGATGCTCATGGCCGCCGGGCTGCCCGTCCCCGAGCGGGTGTTCGGCCACGGCTGGCTGCTCGTCGGCGGCGAGAAGATGTCGAAGTCGAAGCTGACCGGGATCGCGCCGTCGGAGATCACCGACACGTTCGGGTCCGACGCCTTCCGCTACTACTTCCTCCGCGCCATCACCTTCGGGCAGGACGGCAACTTCAGCTGGGAGGACATCTCCGCCCGCTACCAGGCCGAGCTCGCGAACGGCTTCGGCAACCTCGCCTCCCGACTCGTCGCGATGCTGCAGAAGTACTTCGACGGTGCGGTGCCCGAGCGTGGGTCGCTGACCTCGTCCGACGAAGCGATCGACGCGCTCGCGGTCTCCGTCACCGAGCGCGCCGACGCCGCCATCGCCGCGTTCGCCCCGCACGAGGCCATCGCCGCGGTGTGGGAGCTCGTCGACGCGCTGAACGGGTACATCACCGAGCAGCAGCCGTGGGCGCTGGCGAAGGACGACGCGCAGCGCGAGCGGCTCGGCACCGTCCTGACCACCGCGCTCCGTGGGCTCGGCACCGTCGCCGTCCTGCTCTCGCCGGTCATGCCGAAGGCGACCGAGAAGCTCTGGGCGTCGATCGGTGCCGGCGGATCGATCGCCGAGCAGCGGGTGGACCGTGCGTGGGAGTGGCAGGGTGCCTCGACCGTGGTCCCGCTCGAGTCCGGGTTGTTCCCGCGCATCGAGCAGTCGGAGCAGGGCGCAGCGTGACCGACGCCCACCTCCGCGCCCGTGGTGACGGCGACGGGTCCAAGCGGGACCTGACCTACCCGCCCCTGCCCGAGGCGCTCGTCGTCCCGGTCTACGACAACCACACCCACATGGAGATCGCCGACGGCGGCGACGGCGCGCTCGACTACCGGGAACACCTCGACCGCGCGTCGAGCGTCGGCGTCCGCGGTGTCGTGCAGGTCGGCACCGACCTGGCGACCTCGGAGTGGTCGGCGGCCATCGCTGCTCGTGAGCCCCGGGTCCTCGCAGCGGTGGCGCTGCACCCGAACGAGGCGCCGTCGCTGCAGGAACAGGGTCTGCTCGACGAGCACCTCGCCGGCATCGAACGGCTCGCGGCACTGCCCCGGGTCCGGGCGATCGGCGAGACCGGTCTCGACTTCTTCCGCACCGGCGAGGACGGCCGCGACGCCCAGGTCCGCTCGTTCGAGGAGCACATCCGCATCGCGAAGGCGCACGACCTCGCGCTGACGATCCACGACCGCGACGCGCACGACGCCGTGGTCGAGGTCCTCGACCGTGTCGGCGCTCCCGAGAAGACCGTGTTCCACTGCTTCTCCGGCGGTCCCGACCTCGCCCGGCTCTGCGCGGAGCGCGGCTGGTACATGTCGTTCGCCGGCACCGTGACCTTCAAGAACGCGGCCCCCCTGCGTTCCGCGCTCGAGGTCGCACCCCGTCACCTGATCATGGTCGAGACCGACGCCCCGTACCTCACGCCGACGCCGTTCCGCGGCCGCCCGAACGCGCCGTACCTCATCCCGCTCACCCTCCGGTCGATGGCCGAGACCCTCGGGACCGACGCCTCGATGCTCGCGGCACAGATCGCCTCGAACACCGAGCTCGTCTACGGCGCGTGGGACGCCGAGCCCGTGACGGTGGAGCAGTAGTGGCATCGCTCCTCGGCCCGGCGGAGATCCGGGACCTCGCGGCCCAGCTCGACGTCACGCCGACGAAGAAGCTCGGCCAGAACTTCGTGCACGACGCGAACACGGTCCGTCGCATCGTGGCGTCCGGTCGGGTCACCGCCGACTCGAAGGTGCTCGAGATCGGTCCCGGTCTCGGCTCGCTGACGCTCGGGTTGACCGAGACGGGCGCCTCCGTCACCGCGGTGGAGATCGACGGCCGGCTCGCCGCCCAGCTGCCGAACACGGTCGCCACGATGCAACCGGCGGCCCGGCTCGAGGTCATCCACCAGGACGCCCTCACCGTCGCCGCGACGGACCTGCCCGAGGCGCCCACGCACGTCGTCGCGAACCTGCCCTACAACGTCTCCGTCCCGGTGCTGCTCCACCTGCTCGCGACCTTCCCGTCGATCGAACGGGCGCTCGTCATGGTGCAGGCCGAGGTCGGCTACCGCATCGCCGCGGGCCCCGGAAGCAAGGTCTACGGAGCGCCGAGCGTGAAGGCCGCCTGGTACGGGTCGTGGTCGATCGCCGGACAGGTCAGCCGGCAGGTGTTCTGGCCGGTGCCGAACGTCGACAGTGTCCTCGTCGGGTTCGACCGGCACGACCCGCCCGGGGACGAAGCACTGCGGGCGCAGGTCTTCGCGCTCGTCGACGGGGCGTTCCAGCAGCGGCGGAAGATGCTCCGCCAGAGCCTCTCCGGTGTCCTCGGCAGCAGTGCCCGGGCGTCGGAACTCCTCACCGCCGGCGGGGTCGACCCGACGGCTCGGGGCGAGATGCTCAGCGCCGACGACTTCGTGCGCCTCGGCCGGACGGTCCTCGCCGCAGCGGAGTGACCCCGGCGGCCGCGTCCGCCGTCGTGCTCCAGTGCCCGGGGCGCTGGAACCCCTCCGGTAGGACCGTGGCCGCGTCACCCCGCGCCGCGTTGACCTGCATCTGCGTGAGGAACACCGCGCCACGGAGATCGGTGCCGCGCAGGTCCGCGTCGCGGAGGTCCACGCCGAGCAGATCGCAACGGTCCAACCGGGCGCCCCGCAGGTCCGCCGCGATGGCGAGCGACCCCCGCAGCGTCGCCCCGCGCAGGTCGGCCCCGCGCAGGTCCGCGCCGACGAGGTCCGTCCCCGGACCGACTCGCTGGTCGTGGGCACCGACCGGACCCTGCCGACGCGCGATCGCACTCGCCTCGAGCAGGAGCGGACGGGCACGGTCGTACTCCGCGTCGACGTCGAGGGTGGCGAGGTCCTCCGGCGTCCCGTCGCTCAGCAGGCGGACGCGCTCGAAGCCCGCGACCCAGGGGGTCTCGTCGTGTGTCGCTCGCACGAGGGTGATCGCCTCGTCGAGGTACCGCAGGAGGTCGTGGAGTCGTCGGACGATCGGGAACGTGGCGAACATGGACCGCTGCGTCTCGGGGTCCTCGCGCCACGAGCGGCCCGCGAAGGTGTGCCGGGAGACCTTCTGCCCTGCCCCCGAGCAGTCGAACACCGTGCAGCCGGAGAAGCCCCGCTCGCGCAGGTGCGGGTGGATCCGGCAGTCGTCCGCGTCGTCGAGGTTCGTGCACGGGTCGCCGGCGTCCTTGTCGAACGGGAAGTCCGCGGACTTCGCGAACGCCAGGGCGACGCAGCACAGGCCGAAGCAGTTCGCGCAGTCGGCGCCGAGGTCCTCTCGTCGCCCCAGCTCGACCCGCGTCCGCGTCGCCATCAGTGGTCGTTGACCCGGACGACCGTCCCACCGGTCAGCGACAGCAACTGCTCGAAGGTCAGGGGGAGCACGCTGTTCGCGGTCCCCGCGGCCGACCAGACCGTGTCGTACTCGCGGAGCGCCTCGTCGACCACCGTGCGGATCGGGGCCGGGTGCCCGACGGGGGAGACGCCGCCGATCGGCTGCCCGGTGATCTCGCGGACCTGCTTCGCGGTGGCCATGGTGAGCTCGGTCGCGTCGATCTGGGCGGCGAGCAGGTCGGTGTCGACCCGGTGCCGGCCGGACGTCATCGCGAGCAGGGGTTCCCCGTCGGCCAGGAACAGCAGGCTGCTCGCGATCGCTCCCGGTTCGGTGCCGAGCGCGGCGGCGGCCTGCGCGGCGCTGTGGGTCGAGTCGGGGAGTTCCCGGGCGGTCGCGTCGATGCCGGCTTCGGCGACGATGCGCTGGACGGTGGCGAGGCGGTCGTTCATCACCGTCCATCCTCGTGGGAAGCGGTGTCGAGCGCGAGCACCTGCCCCGAAGTCATGGAAATCCAACATGTTTGCAGACCGGCTCCGTGCCCGCCTAAGGTCGTCCCCACGAACCGAAGGAGACACCATGAGCGTCCAGTACCGACCGCCCGCCACCGACACCGCTCCGGCAGAGGTGCGTCACGGAGTCCGCGTGTTCACCGCGGCGGAGATGGCATCGATCCTCACACGAACGCCGCCGCGCGAAGGGACGCGGGAAGAGCGTCGAGCTCGGCTGCATCGCGCGCTGAACTCGTTCCAGGGTGAGGTCAGGCCCGCACCGGTCGAACACTTCCGACGCACCGCGGTCTGAGCCGGTGTTCGAGCCGCTCAGCCCGACGGCGTTCGGTGACCGCGGAGTGCTCTCCTACTCCACCTGCACCGCGCGTCCGGACCAGGTACTCCTCGACAGCAGTTTCATGCTGCGCGCCCTGAACCCCTCCGAGCCGGGTCACGTCGAGGCCGTCGCGTTCCTCGACCGCCTCGACCTGATGGACACCAAGATCCTCTACACCACGCTCCTCGAGCTCGACGTGTTCGACGCGGCGTTCGACATCGGCCAGGACGCCGCGGCCTCGTACATCGCGGCTTGGCAGGGCATGCTCGGGTCGATCTCGATGCACTGGGTGGGCGTGGACGAGGTCGCGTCCGATCTCCCGCTCCTGATGTCGACGTGGGGGCTCACCACCCGGGGAGCAGTTCAGGTCGCGACCGCGATCGCCGCCGAAGTCAGCGCCATCGTCACGTGCGACGTCGCGTTCGGCACCGTTCCGCGCGAGGAACTCCCGCTCCTCATCTCGCCTGACGGCGTCGATGCTGCGCGGCGACTGCGGTCCGGATCCGCGAGCTGACGAGATCACGAGCGTGAAGCGATCGCACCGCCCCTACGATGGCGGCATGACCGACGGGACGGTGCGATCGCACGCGCAGGGGATGGCCGCCGACAACGTGCTCGCGGCGACCGGTCGCACGCCGGACGACTGGTACGCCCGCATCGACGAGATCGACGGACGGACGATCGGGCACACCGCCATCGCCGCTTGGATCGTCGAACAGGGCGTCGAGCCGTGGTGGGCGCAGGGCGTCACGATCGGGTACGAGCAGGCGAGGGGCCTCCGGATCCCCGGGCAACGATCGGACGGCTCGTTCGCGGTGTCGGCGTCGCGCCAGGTGCCCGGGGAGCGCGAGACGGTGCTCGACGGGGTCGTGCCGGTCTGCACGACGGCGTTCGGGTTCGCCCCGACCTCGGAACGCCGGGGCGGGAAGCGGCCGTCGGCGCGGTGGACGTTCCCCGATCGCGAGTCGGTGCTGCTCACCACCGAGGACGGCTCCCGGGCGGGCACGGTCCGGATCGCCGTGCAGCGGGAACGGCTCACCGGACCGGAACGCATGCCCGACGCCAAGGCGGAACTCCAGGACCTGCTCGCGGCACTCTGAACCGGGGTCCTGAACGGGGCACGCGCGGATCGATCGGATGGCCCTAGGCTTCGACGGGTGTCTGCACCGCGTTCCCGTTCCGCACTCGTCCTCCTGCTCACGGCAGTGATCGCGGGGTGCGCCATTGTGGTCTTCGCCGTGCTCGCGCTCCTCCGGGATCCGTCCGACGACGCCGCGTGGGTGGCCGTCGTGCTGGGCGGGCTGTTCGTCGCGTGGGGGATCACGTTCGACCGCCTCCCCGACGATGACGATGACGATGACGGCGACGGCGACGGCGACCACCACGACCACAGCCACGGCCAGGGCTGGACGCCCCGCCGCCTCAACGCCGCCCTGTCGACCGGCCTGGCGATGACGGGCGCGTACGTCGTGATCCGCGCGCTCGGCCGCCCGGTCGACACGGCGCTGGTCGGGGCCCTCGCGTGGCCGGCCTGGCGACTCGTCAACCGGATCCTCGACGGCGTGATCCGACGGCGCGGAGCCCGCGGCGAGGCGGACGGCGCCACCGACTGAGCGAGACGGACGGCGAGCCGGTCGTCAGTGCCCCCGCGACGCCAGCGCCTCGATGAGCTGCTGCTGCGTCCCGTCCCGCTCCGACCACCGCAGCGGCAGCACGTTCTGCACCAGGATCTCTGGCGCGGCGCCGGCCTGCAGCAGCGACACCACCTCGTCGAGGAACGAGGACAGCGGCATCCCGCCGAAGTCGACGCCCTCGCCCATCAGGTCCGTGGCGACCGCCGGCGGCACGAGCTCGAGTACCGCGACGGGTGACCCGGTCAGCTGCTGGCGGAGCGACTGCGTGTACGAGTGCACCGCGGCCTTCGTGGCGCTGTAGGTCGGGGTCGCGGCGAGCGGTGTGTACGCCAGCCCCGACGACACGGTGACGATCGTCGACGCCGGACGACCGAGCAGGTGTGGCAGGAAGGCGTCGATGAGGCGGATGGTGCCGAGCAGGTTCGTCTCGACGGTGGCGACGGCGTCGGCCAGGTGTTCCGACGATCGCAGGTCCTCGGCGCGCATGATGCCCGACATCGTGACGAGGGCGTCGAGCGACGGGTAGGCGTCGATGACGGAGGCGGCCGCGGCGGTGATCGACGCCGGGTCGGTGACGTCGAGCTCGACGGTGCCGAAGCCGTATTCGTCGTGCAGTGAGTCGAGCAGGGCGCGACGTCGGCCGCCGATGACGACGGTGCTGCCCGCTGCCTGCAGGCGCTGGGCCAGCCCGAGGCCGATGCCCGAGGTCGCGCCGGGGATGAAGACGGTGGAGTTCGTGATGTCCATGACGACCACGATCCACCCGCCCGACCGCCCGAACCAGAGCGCCGTCATCGGGGGACCGCCGATCCCTGGCACGGTCGCCGGAGCCGGTGCACGATGAAGGCATGGACCGCCCCGGGCTCGCCGACTTCCTCCGCCGCCGCCGCGAACTGCTGCGCCCCGAGGACGTCGGACTCGGATCCGGGCAGCGCCGCCGCACGCCGGGCCTCCGGCGCGAGGAGGTCGCCGCGCTGGCGGGGATGTCCGCCGACTACTACACGCGCCTCGAGCAGCAGCGCGGACCGCAGCCGTCCGAGCAGATGGTCGCGGCGATCGCTCGGGCGCTCCGCTGCAGCCTCGACGAGCGCGACCACCTGTTCCGCCTCGCCGGGCACAACGCGCCCGCTCGGGTCCACCGTTCCGACCACGTCGACCCCGCGATCCTCCGGGTGCTCGACCGCCTCGAGGACACCCCGGCGATCGTGGTGAACGACCTGGGGGAGACCCTCGTCGAGAACCGGCTCGGGGCGGCGCTCCTCGGCACGACCACGGGGTTGCCGGGCAACGAGCGGTACCAGCCGTGGCGCTGGTTCATGACGGGCTACGAACGGGCGAAGTACGCGCCGGAGGAGCACGAGCGGCTCGCCCGGGCACAGGTCGCCGCACTCCGCGCAGCGGTCGGCGCCGCGGGACCGACGGACACCCGGGCAGCGGAGCTCATCGCCGACCTCGAGGCGAACAGCGCGGACTTCCGAGCGCTGTGGTCCCTGCACGAGGTGGCGAGCCGGTGGGAGGACCACAAGACGTTCGTCCACCCCGAGCTCGGTCGCATCACCGTGGACTGCCAGGTGCTCCACACGACGAGCCAGACGCAGGCGCTGCTGCTCTTCACGGCACCGACGGGCAGCGAGGACGCGCAGAAGCTCGAGCTCCTCGGCGTCGTCGGCCAGCAGACCTTCGCCCGCTGACGGAGTAAACCCGCGTCACACACCTGGCGACTCCCGGCAGGCCGTGCCTAGGGTGGCGAGGTGAGCACTCCCCGCGTGTACGTCATCCACGAGAACCCCGAGTGGTTCCCGCCGCTCGCCGCTGCCTTCGAGGCCGAGGGGGTCCCCGTCGAGGAGATCCTCCTCACCGAGGGACAGATCGACCTCGGAGCCGACCCCGAACCGGGCGTGTACTGGTCGCGGATGTCGGCGAGCTCCCACACGCGCGGGCACGAGCACTCGAAGGAGTACACCCGCGCGGTCCTCGGCTGGCTCGAGCGTGCCGGTCGACCGGTCGTCGGCGGCAGTCACGTCCTCGAGCTCGAGGTCTCGAAGGTCGCCCAGCACGGACTGCTCCGGAACGCCGGGTTCGACGTGCCCCGCACCACGGCCGTTTTCGGGCGCACGACGCTCAAGCAGGCGGCCCACGACTTCACCGGCGGCCAGGACGTGCCGTTCATCACGAAGCACAACCAGGGCGGCAAGGGCCTCGGCGTCCGCCGGTTCGACTCGCTCGCCGAGTTCGACGCCTACGTCGACAGCCCGGAGTTCGAGGAGCCCGTCGACGGCATCACCCTGCTGCAGGAGTACCTCACGGCCCGCGAGCCGTTCATCACACGCGTCGAGTTCGTCGGCGGCGAGTTCGTCTACGCCGTCCGCGTCGACACGAGCGCCGGCAGCTTCGAGCTGTGCCCGGCCGACGCGTGCGAGGTCCCCCAGGTCATCGCGGGAGCAGTCTGCGACGTGCCGGGAGCCGAAGAGCCGAGCGCGTTCAGTGTCCGGACCGAGGTCACGGCCGAGCACCCGCTCGTCCAGCAGCTCCGCACGTTCCTGGCCGATCAGCGGATCCAGATCGCGGGCGTCGAGTTCATGGAGACGACGGACGGTCGCACGGTCGTCTACGACATCAACACGAACACGAACTACAACCCCGCCGTCGAGGAGACCGCGCCGGCCTCCGGCCCGCGCTCCATCGCGCGGTACCTCGGCGGCCTGCTGGAGACGCAGTACGCGGCGCAGCTCACGGCCTGAGAACGCAAGATCCACCGGACTGGAGGCGCGGTGCGGGCCCGCCCCGCGCCTCCAGTCCGACCCTCCCCACCTCCCCAAGGAACTCACCCCGTGCGATTCGGATACTGGACCCCGCTCTTCGGCGGCTGGCTGCGCAACGTCGACAACGAGAACATGCCGGTCACCTTCGACTACGTGAAGCGGCTGGCGCAGCGCGCCGAGCGGATCGGCTTCGACCTGACGCTCGTGCCGGAGCTCAACCTCAACGACATCAAGGGCACGGCCGCGCCCTCGCTGGAGGCCTGGTCGCTCGCCGCGGCCATCGCGGCGACGACCGAGCGCCTCGAGATCATGGCGGCGATGCGTCCCGGGTACCACCTGCCCGCGGTGACGGCGAAGCAGGCCGCGACGATCGACGACATCTCGTGCGGCCGGTTCACGTTCAACGTGGTGAGCGCGTGGTGGGCGGAAGAGGCCAAGCAGTACGGCGGCATCTTCTCGGAGCACGACGACCGGTACAAGCGCACGGCGGAGTTCGTCGAGATCATGAAGGGGCTCTGGCGGGAGACGCCGTACTCCTTCCACGGCGAGTACTACGACATCGAGAACAGCCACCTCGAGCCGAAGCCCCGGGTCACCCCGCGCATCTACGCTGGCGGCGAGAGCGAGGCCGGCAAGGCGGCGATCACCGGGTACGCCGACGCCTACGTGACCCACGGCGGCACCGTCGAGGAGCTCCGGACGAAGATCGCCGAGATGAAGCAGCGCCGCGTCGACGCCGGCCTGCCGCCGTTCGAGGCGTTCGGCATGGCCGCCTACGTCATCGTGCGCGAGACCGAGGAGGAGGCGCAGGCCGAGCTCGCCCGGATCACGGACGTGCAGCACGGCAGGGCCTACGAGTCGTACCAGGACTTCATCTCGAAGTCGCAGCTCGAGCACGTGCCGTCGCTCGAGGACTACTCGGTGTCGAACCGTGGGCTCCGCCCCGGGTTCGTGGGGACGCCGGAGCAGGTGGCCGCGCGGATCCGCGAGTTCGAGGACGCCGGGGTGGACACGCTGCTGCTGCAGTTCTCGCCGCAGCTCGAGGAGATGGACCGGTTCGGCGAGCAGGTCATCCCGCTCGTCCGGCCGTCCGTGGCCGCGCCGTCCGGGGCGGTCGTCTGATGGGCGACGCCTCCGACGGCACCGAGGCCGGATGGGCCTTCGAGACCCGGCAGATCCGTGCCGGCTTCCGGGCGGACCCCGGGTTCGGTGCCAACGTGCCGCCGATCGCGCAGAGCGCCGCGTTCGTGTACCCGTCGGGTGAGGACGCGGCCGACCGCTTCATGCTCAACGCGCCCGGTCACACGTACTCGCGGGTGAACAACCCGTCGGCTGCGGCGCTCGAGCGTCGCATCGCCGACCTCGAGGGTGGTGTCGGCGCCCTCGCGCTCGCGTCCGGGCAGGCTGCGACCTCGCTCGCCGTCCTCGGCCTGGCCCGCGCCGGAGACCACATCGTGTCGAGTGCGTCGCTCTACGGCGCGACCTACACGCTCTTCGCCTCCACCCTGGGCGACCTCGGCATCGCGTTCACGTTCGTGCAGGACCCGACGGACCTCGACGAGTGGGCTGCGGCGGTCCGTCCGGAGACGAAGGCGTTCTTCGGCGAGTCGATCCCGAACCCGCGCGGCGACGTCCTCGACTTCGCGGGGGTGGCCGGTGTCGCGCACGAGCACGGCGTGCCGCTCATCGTCGACAACACCATCGCCACGCCGTACCTCGTCCGGCCGATCGAGCACGGTGCGGACATCGTCGTGCACTCGGCGACGAAGTACCTCGCCGGGCACGGCAGCGCCATCGCCGGGCTCATCGTCGACAGCGGGAACTTCGACTGGGCGGCGCACGCCGAGCGGTACCCGCAGCTCGCCACGATCGAGCAGTCCGGGTTCGCGAACACGAACTTCGCGGCGAAGTTCGGGCGGCGCGCCTTCATCCAGCGCACCCGCTCGAAGCTTTCCGCGGACCTCGGGCCGGCGATCGCACCCTTCAACGCCTTCCTCGTGCTGCAGGGCATCCAGACCCTGTCGCTCCGGATGGACCGGCACGTGTCGAACGCGGCCGCGGTGGCGACGTGGCTCGATGCGCACGACCAGGTGCTCGGCGTGCACTACGCCGGGCTTCCGTCGTCGCCGTGGCACGAACTCGCCCAGCAGTACGTGCCGGCGGGTCCGTCGGCGGTGCTCGCGTTCGACCTCGACGGCGGGGTCGACGCCGGGCGGCGGTTCGTCGCGGCGCTCGAGCTGTTCGACCACGTGTCGAACATCGGCGACGTGCGCTCGCTCGTCGTGCACCCGGCGTCGACGACCCACGTGCAGATGACCTCGGCGGAGCGGGCGGCCGCGGGGGTCGGGGACGGGTTGATCCGGCTGTCCATCGGACTCGAGCACGTGGACGACATCCTCGCGGACCTCGCGCGCGGCTTCGCGGCTGCGTCGGGATAGGTTGGGGGCATGACCACGCTGGCCGCACCGACCCGTGTGCGGACGCGCGCCCCCGGGAAGATCAACGTCTACCTGTCGGTGGGGGCCCTGCAGGACGACGGGTACCACGACGTGGCGACGGCGTACCAGGCCGTCTCGTTGTACGAGGACGTCTCGGCCGAGCCGGCGGACGACTTCTCGGTGACCTTCACCGGGCCGATCGACACCCGGTCGGTCCCGGTCGACGAGTCGAACCTCGCGATCCGGGCCGCGCGCCTCGTGGCCGACGCCGCCGGGTACCGCGGGGGCGTCCGGCTCACCATCGACAAGCAGGTCCCGGTCGCCGGTGGGATGGGCGGTGGATCGGCCGACGCCGCAGCGACCCTGCTCGCCGTCGACACGCTGTGGGGGACCGCGCTCGGGCGTGAGGAACTGCTGCGTCTCGCCGCGCAGCTCGGCGCCGACGTGCCCTTCGCCTTCGCCGGCGGGACCGCCGTCGGGACCGGGCGCGGCGACGAGCTGAGCCCGGCGCTGGCCAAGGGCGAGTTCCACTGGGTGCTCGCCCTGAGCGACGCCGGCCTCTCGACGCCCGCCGTGTACCGGGCCCTCGACGAACACCGTGAGCGGTACCGTGCGGACATCGCGCCGGCACCCACCACGCCCGTGGTCGAGGCGAACGTGCTGCAGGCCCTCCGCGCCGGCGATCCCGACCTGCTCGCGGACTGCCTGCACAACGACCTGCAGGCCCCGGCGATGCGCCTCCAGCCCGCGCTCGCGACGACGCTCGAGATCGGGGAGAAGGCCGGTGCCCTCGCCGGACTGGTGTCGGGCAGTGGGCCGACGGTGGCGTTCCTCGTCGCCGACCGCGATGCCGCGCTCGAGGTGCAGGTCGAGCTCAGCGCCGCCGGCATGGTCGCGGTGCGTGCCGCCGGACCGGTGCACGGCGCCCGCGTCCTGCACTGACCGTCCAGCACTGACGGCGGGTCCCGTCGGCCGGTCAGTTCCGGACGTACTCCGTGATGACGACCGTGCCGGTCTTCCAGTGCTCCTTCGCCGTGAAGCCGTGCTCCGCGAGCACCGCGGCCGTCTCCGGCTCGATGTTGCGCGCCTTCACCGTCCCGCCGACGAACCAGACCGTGTCGATGTCGCCCAGGCGGCTCGGGATCGTCGTCTCGAGGTCCCCGGTCTGGTTCCACAGGACGCCGGACTCGGCTCCGACCTTGCGCACGCCGAGGTCCGTCATGCCGGCGAACGCCGACGGGTAGGAGACGCGGATGACGTCGGCGGTGGTGCCGGGGTGCCCGTAGACGCTGCCGAACACGACACCCTCGTCGGCGTCGGCGCGGTTGGTGCTCCGCTCGGCGGCGATGATCGAGGCGGCACGGGCCCAGGTCGAGTCCTGCTTCGCGAGCGGCTCCTTCACGGCCACGGCCGTCGGCACCGACAGCACGAGGACGGCGGCCACGGCTGCGGCGAGCAGTGCCTTCGGCCGGACCAGCGTCAGGGCGAGGGCGATGAGCAGCGCGACGAACGGCAGGCTGAGGGTGGCGTACTTCGGGGAGTACAGGTGCTTCCCCATCGCCGTGGCGAGCACGAGCGCGGCCGTCGGGATGACGACGAGGGGCACGGCGACGCGGACCGCCTGCGCCCGGACGAGCGACCGGACCGTGGCGGAGCGCCGGTGCGCCTCGACGAGGGCGAACACCGTGCCGACGAGCATGAGCGCCCACGCGCCCGCGGCGTACACGTCGACGCCGCCGAACCAGGCCGTGGCGAACACCTGCACACCCGTGCGCTCGCCGATGCCGGCGATCCACGCGACCTGCTTCGACTGCGAGGCGACCTCGACGACGAGCGGCGAGACGGCCACGGCGGCGAAGGCGGCTGCGACGGCCCAGCGGACCAGGACCCCGCGGGTGACGAGCGCCGGACCCAGGTCGTGGCCGCGGCGGGACACCGTGGCGCGACGGACGGCCGCGCGGCGGGCGAGCAGCGTCCACAGCAGGGTCACGGCGTGCGCGACGACCGCGAGCGAGAGGTAGACGTTGAAGGTCACCGAGACGAGTGCGAGTGCTCCGTAGGCCGCCCACCAGTGCAGGCTGCGACCCGTCCGGGTGCGGCGGACCGCGGTCAGGCCGACGAGGGTGAGGCAGACGGCCAGGGTCGTGATCGTGGCGTACGGCCGGCCCTCGGACCCGGCCCACTGCACGCGGGGCAGCGCGAGGAACACGAGCCCGGCGGTGATGCCCAGGCGAAGTCCGCCGAGCCGGCGCCCGAGCGCGACGAGGAGCCCCGCCGCCACGCCGATGGCCAGGGCGCTCGGGAACCGCAGCGTGAACGGTGTGTACCCGACGAGCCAGAACCAGACGTGCATCAGCGAGTAGTAGAGCCCGTGCACGGCGTCGACGCTGTGCAGCTCGGCCCAGAGCTGCGGCCAGGTCCGCTGGGCGCTCGTGACCGTCGCGGCCTCGTCGTACCAGAGCGACGGGACCCAGGCGAAGGCGGCGCAGACGATCACGCCGAACGCGCCGACCGTCAACTCGGGCGTACGGACGACGGCGGTGCCGATGCTCGACACGAGGCCGCGGAACCAGGAGCGGGAGCGGGCACGAACCGGCGCGATCCCCGACGTTCGGGGGATGCTGATGGTGCCGGTCCGTGGTGCAGTCACGGTGAGGACGGTATCCGCGGCGGCTGGGCAGGTGCCCGGCGTCCCCGCAGCCCAGACTGAGAGTTCCACATACCGGTATCGTGCGGAGGACCATGACGAAGCTCCGCATCCGCGACGCCGCGCGGTACCTCGGCGTCAGCGACGACACCGTCCGGCGGATGGTCGACGCCGGGACCTTCACGCGGGGGACCGACCCCTCCGGACGGACCGTCGTGGACGGGCGGGAACTCGCGGCGCACATCCGCGGCACCGGCGGGCAGCTCGACGACCCGTCGGGGACCAAGAGCTCGGCTCGCAACCGGTTCGTCGGGATCGTCACCGACCTCGTGGTCGACGGCGTGATGGCGCAGGTGGAGCTGCAGAGCGGCCCGCACCGGGTCGTGTCGCTCATGAGCGCCGAGGCCGTCCGCGACCTCGGGCTCGAGGTCGGGACGGTCGCCGTCGCATCGGTCAAGGCGACGATGGTGTCGGTCGAGGTGCCGGCGGAACCGACGGACGCATGACCGACGACCGGCACCCGAGCGACGACCGCCGTCGGTTGCTGTCCCGGACCGCGGCGCTCCAGGGCGCGGGGGACCGGGCCGTCCGGGCGCTGTCCGAGGCGAGCGTCCTCGTCGTCGGCGCCGGTGGCCTCGGCGCGCCCGTGCTCACGTACCTGGCCGGGTCGGGGCTCCGCCGCGTCACCATCGTCGACCACGACGTCGTCGACACGTCCAACCTGGCACGGCAGACGCTCTTCGCCGCGGCGGACGTCGGACGGCCCAAGGCCGAGTGCGCGGCCGAGCGGGTGCGGGGCGTCGATCCGGAGCTCGAGGTCGTCGCACTCGCCGAGCCCTTCCACGCCGACCACGTGGCGGGCCACGACGTGGTCGTCGACGCCGCGGACAGCGTCGAGGTCACCCGGGCGATCTCGGACGCCTGCTCCACGGCCGGGGTGCCGTTCGTGTGGGGCACGGTCCTCGGCACCGACGGGCAGGTGTCCGTGTTCCACGACGCCGGGCCGGAGCCGATCGACTTCCACGACCTGCACCCGGACGCCCTGCCGGACGAGGGGTCCTGCGCGCTCGACGGCGTGCTGCCCGCGCTGTGCGGCGCCGTCGGCTCGGTGATGGCGGCCCAGGTGACCGCGCTCGTCGCCGGCATCGGGGAGCCGTTGACCGGCCGGGTGCTCACGGTCGACGCGCGACGGTGGCGCTGGACCGAGAGCACGCTGCGACGCGGCCCGGGCTCCCGGCGTCCGGCCCCCTCGGTGGACGAGGCCCCGCCCCGGATCGCCCCGGCGGCACTCGCCGCCCGACTCGACCGGACCGCCGGCGGCAGCGGCGGACCCGTCCTCGTCGACGTCCGCACCCCGGCGGAACGCGCCACCGGGATCGTCGCCGGCAGCCTCCCGCCGGACGACCTCGCCGCAGACGACGACCGACCCGTCGTCGTGGTGTGCGCCAGCGGCGTCCGCGCGACCGCCTGGGCACGCGCAGCCCGTGCCGCAGGTCGTGACGCGACGGTCCTCGACGGTGGGATCCAGGCCTGGGACCGGGAGGGCCTGCCGACGATCCGGCCCACAGCGACCGCAGATGCGGATACGATCGAGCGATGACGACGCACGTGCGGAACGCCGCCTTCTTGATCGCCGCGACCGCCCTCGTCGCCGTCGGCCTCGCCGGCTGCAGCACGGCCGACACGGCCGACACGGCTGGCACGGCCGGCACGACGGACACGACCGCCCCGAGCAGCAGCGCGAGCAGCACGGCCGGGGCCCCGACCGGGAAGATCACCGTCTTCGCCGCGGCGTCGCTCCAGAAGACGTTCACGACCCTCGGTGAGCAGTACGAGGCCGCCCACCCGGGGACCACGATCACCTTCTCGTTCGCCGGCTCGAGCGACCTCGTCACGCAGATCCAGAACGGTGCCCCCGCCGACGTCTTCGCGTCCGCCGACGAGGCGAACATGGACAAGCTGGTGAAGACCGACATCGCCGCCGGTTCGCCGCGGGACTTCGCCACGAACGTCCTCGAGATCGCCGTGGCTCCCGGCAACCCGAAGGGGATCACGACCCTCGACGACCTGACCGCCTCGGACGTGCAGCTCGTCACCTGCGCCACCCCGGTGCCGTGCGGTGCCGCGACGGCGAAGGTCGAGCAGGCCACCGGTGTCGACCTGCAGCCGGTCAGCGAGGAGCAGTCGGTGACCGACGTCCTCGGCAAGGTCGAGTCCGGCCAGGCGGACGCGGGACTCGTCTACGTCACCGACGTCGAGGGTGCCGGCGGCAAGGTCGACGGCGTCCGGTTCGACGCGGCGTCGAAGGCCGTGAACACCTACCCGATCGGTGTCCTGAAGGACGCGTCGAACCCCGACCTCGCGGCGGCGTTCACGGCGTACGTGCGTTCCGACACCGGCCAGAAGGTGCTCGCCGACGCCGGCTTCGGAGCCCCCTGAGCCGTGCCCGACCACACTGACCGAACACCCCGGGCGAGCCCGTCCGTCCGCACCCCGGTGCCGTGGTGGCTGCCGGTCCCGGCGGTCCTCGGCGGCCTGTTCGTGGTGGTCCCGGTCCTGGCGATGGTCGGCCGCGTCGACTGGGGGTCGTTCGGCGCACTCGTCACGTCGCCCGCGTCGCTCACCGCCCTCGGACTGAGCCTCGGGACCGCTGCCGCCGCGACGGGCATCGCCTTCGTGCTCGGCTACCCGCTCGCCGTCCTGTTCGCCCGGTCCACGTCGCGGTGGATCGGGGCCGCACGCGCCCTGGTCCTGCTGCCGCTCGTGCTGCCGCCGGTCGTCGGGGGACTGGCCCTCCTCGCGGCGTTCGGTCGGCTCGGCGTCGTCGGGGCGTGGCTCGACGAGCACGGCCTCCGGATCGCCTTCACCACGGCCGCGGTCGTGATCGCGCAGACCTTCGTCGCGATGCCGTTCCTGGTGTCCTCGATCGAGGGTGCGCTGCGCGTCGGGGGCGACCGGTTCGAGCGGGTCGCCGCGACGCTCGGTGCGTCCCCGACCCGGACGTTCCTGACGGTGACGACACCGCGGGTGCTCCCGGGCATCCTGGCCGGCCTCGTCCTCTGCTTCGCCCGTGCCCTCGGGGAGTTCGGCGCGACCCTCACGTTCGCCGGCAGCCTGCAGGGCGTCACCCGGACGCTGCCCCTCGAGATATACCTGCAGCGCGAGATCGACCCGGACACCGCGGTCGCGCTGGCGCTCGTGCTGGTCGTCGTCGCGCTCGTGGTCATCGGCGCCTCCGCGCTCCGCACCCGGACGGCACTCGCATGAGCCGCGAGCGTCCGGCGCACAGCGGCCTCCGCGCCCACGTCGTCGTCCCCGACCGTGGCGTCGACGTCCACCTCGACGTCGCACCGGACGAGTGCGTCGCGCTGGTCGGGCCGAACGGCGCGGGCAAGTCCACGGTCGTCGAGGCCCTCGCCGGACTGCTGCGCATCCGGTCCGGATCGGTCCTGCTCGGCGACCGCGACCTCACGGGCGTCCGAGCGCACCGCCGCGGGGTCGGGCTCGTCGCCCAGCGCGCGGACCTCTTCCCCCACCTGTCGGTCGCTCGCAACGTCGGCTACGGACCGCGCGCGGCCGGTTCCGGGGGCCAGGAGGCGCGGCTCCGCTCCGACGCGGCCCTCGCCGCCGTCGGCGTGGCCGGTCTGGCGGACCGCGCACCGGGAACGCTCTCGGGAGGGCAGGCCCAGCGCGTGGCGATCGCCCGGGCCCTCGCCACCGAGCCGGCGCTCCTGCTGCTCGACGAGCCCACCTCGGCGCTCGACGTCGACGCCCGGGCCGAGGTCCGCTCCGCCCTCGGGACCGCCCGGACCGGTCGACCGACGGTCCTCGTCACGCACGACCCGCTCGAGGCCGTCACCCTCGCGGACCGCATCGTCGTGCTCGAGGGCGGCCGGGTCGCCGAGCAGGGGCCGACCGCCGTCGTCCTCGGGCGTCCGACCGGCGCGTTCGCGGCGTCCTTCTCGGGCCTGACGCTCCTGCGCGGCACCGCCACCCGGGGTGGGATCGCCCTCGACGACGGGGGTGCGCTCGCGTCGTCGACCGGCACCGCGCCTCCTGGCTCGTCCGCCCTCGCCGTCTACCACCCGACGGCCGCCGTCGTGACGCGCGACGGTGCCGGGCCGGAGCGCCGGTTGACCGGACTCGAACCGCGGGACGGGCTCGTCCGGGTGCGGGCCGGCGACCTCGTGGCGGACGTCACGGTCGCGGTGGCTGCGGCGCTGGGGCTCGCGCCGGGGGATGCCGTGCGGATCGCGGTCCCGGCGGACGAACTGACGGTCTACCGGCCGGACGGACCCACCCAGGACTGAGTCGGACACGGCCGCGGGGCGCAGCTGCCGGACTCGGCCGCCGGGCTCAGTCGCCGGGCTCAGCCGCCGGCGAAGGGCGGCATGACGTCGACGACCGCCACGCCGTCGAGCCCGGTCGCTCGATCGCGCGTGGTCACCCCGTCGACGAGGTACGAGCAGCGCTCCTGCAGTGCCCGCCACCGATCGGGGTCGTCCGCCGTCACCGACCGCAGGGCCTCGTCGAGCGTCGCTGCCCGCACGGCGACGTCGTCCACGCCCACCGCTGCCCGTGCCGCGGCGAAGAACCGGATCGTCGTCACCGTCATCCGCCGATCGCGCTCATGCCCCGCGTGGGGTGCACCAGGTCGTCGCTGTCGTCGCCGTGGTCGCGGGGCTTCGCCCACATCGCCAGGCGCCAGAGCTCGGCGACCTCGTCGTCGGAGGCGCCCTTGCGCATCGGGCCGAGCACGTCGGTCTCGTCGTCCGAGAAGAGGCAGCTGCGGACGTTGCCGTCGGCCGTCAGACGGGTGCGGGTGCAGTCGGCGCAGAACGACTCGGTGATGCTCGCGATGATGCCGATCGTGCCGAGCTCCGCACCGACGCCGCCGTCGGCCGTCCGTGCGAGCACCCGGAAACGCTCCGCCGGGGCGCCGTCGCGGGGCGCCTCGTCCGGCACCAGGGCGAACGACTCGGACAGCATCGCCCGGGTCTCGGCCGCGGTCACCATCGACGTGCGGTCCCAGGCGTGGTCGGGGTCGAGCGGCATCTGCTCGATGAACCGGAGCTCGTAGCCGCGGTCGAGGCACCACCGCATGAGGTCCGGCGCCAGGTGGTCGTTCACGCCGCGCAGCAGCACCGCGTTGACCTTGATCGCGAGCCCCGCTGCCCGTGCGGCCTCGAGCCCGGCGATGACCTTGTCGAGGAACGGGCGCCGGGTGACGGTGGTGAAGACGTCCGGGTCGACGGTGTCGAGCGACACGTTCACGCGTCGGAGGCCGGCGTCGTACAGGGCGGCCGCGCGGTGGGCGAGCCCGATCGCGTTCGTGGTGAGCGACAGCTCCGGGGCGTCGGGGAGCGCGGCGCACCGGGCGATCACGTCGACGAGGTCGTGGCGGAGCATCGGCTCACCGCCGGTGAAGCGGACCTTGCGCACGCCGAAGCGGTCGGTCGCGAGCCGGACGAGCCGCTCGATCTCGGCCGCGGTCATGAGTGCGTCGTCGGGGGCGAACGGCAGCCCGGCCGCCGGCATGCAGTAGGTGCAGCGGAGGTTGCAGCGCTCGGTGAGCGACACGCGCAGGTCGACCGCGCGCCGCCCGAACCGGTCGAGCAGGCCGCCGGTGGAGCCGAGCATGGTCGCGGGTGCCATGAGCGTCAGCGTACGGGGTCGGCGGGTCCTCCACCTGATGACATCGCGAGCGCTCGTTCCCGGAAGGCGAGCCGGCGCCCCCAGCGCTCCCAGTCGGCCCGCCGGGTGCGCACCAGCGTGACCACGATGACCACGACGACCGCGGCGGCGAGCCACCAGCGGTACGCGTCCGCCGACGGCCAGACGCCGCGCAGGGCGATGGCGAGCCCGATCGACAGCCACTCCCAGCGTCCGGAGAGCACCACGAAGGGGATGAGGAGCAGCGCGTACCAGGGGTAGCGCGGGCTCACCGCGAGGAACGTCACGCCGATGAGGAGGACCTCGCCGGACCACGGCCGCGCGGGGTCGGACAGCCGCCACGCCACGAACGCCGCCAGCAGGACGAGCAGTCCGACCACGAGCGTCGCCGCGTCGCCGTGGAAGACGAGCGAGACCAGGGCGAACCGGGAGCCGTCCTCGTAGCCCTCTTCCGACAGGTACCCGGGCAGGTAGCCGAGGACGTCGAGGCCCGTCGTCAGCACGTACGGCACGTAGAGCAGCCCGAACACCGCGATGCCGACCGGGATCGCCCACCAGTTCCGCCACCGACCGAGCAGTGGCGGGTACGCGATCGCGGGGATGAGCTTCGTCGCGGTCGCGGCGCCGAGGGCGATCCCGCCCCAGATCGGGCGGCCGAAGGCGACGAGCACGGCGCCGGCGGTGGCCAGGGCCGCGCCGAGGGCATCGACGTGCGAGTTGGTGACGGCTTCGGACGCGACGAGCGGGGACCACGCCCACAGTGCGGCCCACCACGTCGGTCGTCCGAGCTTGCGGAGCACGACGACCAGGCCCAGGGTGACGCCGAGCGACAGGAGCAGCCCCGCGACCTGGAACGGCATGTACTGCGCGGTGGCCGGCACGAACGCCCGCACCGCCGCGAACCAGAGCTGGGCCATCGGCGGGTAGATCGTCACGACGTCCGGGCGGTTGATCGCGACGCAGTGCCCGTCCGCGCCGTCGCCGAGGCCGCGGAACCGGGGCTCGAGGGGCTTGCACGTGCCGTCGACCTTGTCGGGGAAGAGCCAGTCGGGGCGCAGACCGGACAACGCGGTCGACTGCGGCGTGTGCGCGTACGGCGAGATCCCGGCGTGCTGCACGATGCCGTCCCAGGCGTAGCGAGCAGAGTCGGTACTGGTGTTCGGCGGCCCGGCGATGGCGGCGAGCCCGACCACCAGGCCACCGCCGACCACGAGCCACGTCATCCACTTCGCCGGGACGAACCGCAGCGCGAGCACCGCGAGCGCGAACACCGTCCAAGCGATCAGGGTCCACGCAACGAATGGGGAACGATGACCGGACCGGAGGAACCCCAGATGCGTGACGCCGAAGGCGATGACGCCCGACAGAGCGAGCACGCCGACCACGGCCAGCACGGTCGGCAGGAGTCGGCCGGGGCGAAGTCGTTCACTCATGGTGCGACGAGGCTATCCATGGTCCGCGGGCTGCTCCTGGATGCACGATCCGCGATGGCGTCGCCGAACCGGAACGCGCGGACGGCGGTCGCCCTGGGGCGGTTGCTCGGGGTGGCGTTCCTGGTCTGCTTCGCGACCGGCGTCTACAGCTACTTCCTGCAGCAGCCGCTGCCGTGGATGCGGTTCCCGACCCGTCCCGCGCAGCTCTACCAGTTCACGCAGGGCGTGCACATCACCGCGGGGATCGCGATCATCCCGCTGCTGCTCGCGAAGCTCAACACGGTCATGCCGGCACTCGTGCAGACCCCGCCGGTGCGTGGTCCGCTGCACCTGCTCGAGCGGCTGTCCATCGCGGTGTTCGTGGCGTCGGCGATCGTGCAGGTGACGACGGGCCTGCTGAACACGTACCAGTGGTACCCGTGGCCGTTCCCGTTCAAGCAAGTCCACAACGCGCTCGCGTACGTGCTCATCGGGTCGCTCGTGCTGCACATCGGCGTGAAGCTCCGGCTGATCACCCGGTACTGGCGGAAGCGGGACTCGTACGACGAGCACGGCCGGTTCGTGGTCGACCCGGCCGCGGGGAGCGAGTTGCTCTCGCCTTCTCAGGAGGCACGGGTCGACCCCGCCACGTCGGCTCCGGCACCGCAGGCGGTCGCCTCCTACCCCCGCGGCATCACCGGCCGTGTGCTCCGCTGGGTCGACGGCGTGCCGGCCGTCCCGGCCGTCCCGGCGGACGCTGCCGAGACTCGTCCCGGCGGACCGGACTCGGCGTCCGCGACCCGAGCGGCGTCCGCAAAGCCGAGTCTCGGCGTGCCGCAGGACGGTGCGGCGGAGGCGAGCCGCGCCTCCAGGACCACGCCGGAGGCGACCGACGGTCGACGTGAGCGGATCGCCCGACGCGGGTTCTTCGCCGGCGTGACCGCCGCGACGGTCGGTGTCGTGGCGTTGACCGCCGGACAGTCGAGCACGCTCGCCGAGCCGTTCAACGTGTTCGGCGCCCGACAGCGGCACCGCGGGCCGAACGACCTGCCGGTCAACCGCACGGCCCGTGCCGCCGGTGTGCTGGCCACCGCCACCGCCGCCGACTGGTCCCTGACCGTCGTCGGGCACGACGTGGTCCGCACCTTCTCGCGAGCCGAGCTCGTGGCGCTCGGCACCGCCCAGGCCGAGCTCCCGATCTCCTGCGTCGAGGGCTGGAGCCAGATGGCGACCTGGAAGGGCGTGCGGATGCGCGACCTGCTCGGCGCCGTGCAGGCGGCGCCGGGGTCGCACGTGCGGGTGACGAGCCTCGAGCGGCACGGCGGCTACCGCATCATGGACATGGGCCCCGAGTACGCCGAGGACCCGACGACGCTCATCGCGCTCGAGCTGAACGGCGCGACGCTCGACCTCGACCACGGGTTCCCGGCGCGGATCATCGCTCCCGGACGACCCGGTGTGCTGCAGACCAAGTGGATCGAGAAGATCGAGGTGATCGCATGAGGGCCGCACGCATCGTGCTCGTCGTGGTCGGGGTGCTCGTCATCGCGTTCGGGGCGTACGTCCTCGTGACGACGGTCCGACCGAACCGGATCTGGGGGCTGGCGACCTGGCTCCTCGGGGCCGTGATCCTGCACGACGCGATCCTGTCGCCGTTCGTCGTCGGAGTGGGGCTCCTGCTCCGCCGGACCGGGCGGACGCTGCGTGGCTGGGCGCTCGTCGTCGTGCAGGCGGTCGTCGTACTCGGGAGCGTCCTCGCGCTCGTGGTCCTGCCGGAGATCGCGGCGAAGGCGCACGGGCAGAAGAACCCGACGGTGCTGCCGTTCGACTACGGCGCGCGGCTCCTCCTCGTCGAAGGGGTCCTGCTGCTCGTCGTCGTGGTGGTGCTCGTGGTCGCCGCACGTCGTCCGGCACGCGTTCGCGCGAGTACTGGTTGAACCGACAACCTTTCGGTAGACTCGACGCATGACCGACGACACCCCGTGGCTCACCCGCGACCAGCTGCGCGCGTGGATGAAGCTCGTCGCGGTCATGGAGCTCCTGCCGGCCGCGCTCGACCAGCAGCTCCAGCGTGACGCCGACCTGACGCACTTCGACTACATGGTCATCGCGATGCTCTCCGAGACCGACTCCCGGACGCTCCGGATGTCGGCGCTCGCCTCGGCGACGAACGCCTCGCTGCCGCGGCTGTCCCACGTGGTGTCCCGGCTCGAGAAGCGCGGCCTCGTGGCGCGCTGTCCCTCGACCGACGACCGGCGCGCGACCGACGTCCGGCTGACCGACGCCGGCTACGCGACCATCGTCGACGCGGCGCCCGACCACGTCCGGACCGCCCGTCGCGTGGTGATCGACGCGCTGAGCGACGAGCAGGTCGGGCAGCTCGACGGCATCGCCGCGGCGCTCCTCAGCCGGCTCGACCCCGAGGGCCGGTTCGCCGCCCTGACCTACCCGCGCGACGACGACGAGCCCGCCATCTGCGAGGCCCGGCTGACCGGCACGGCCACCGACTGACGCCACCGTCACGCACGCCTGCGGGCCGTGGGCGTTGCAATAGGCTCGCCGCATGACCGAGTCCGCCGCGCCGTCCGACACGTACTCCTACCTCGGACCCGCAGGGACCTTCACCGAGGCTGCGCTCAAGCTCGTGGACGCGGCGGCCGGCAAGCCCTGGCGGAGCGTGAACAACGTCGGCGAGGCCCTCGACGACGTCGTCAGCGGCCGGTCGATCGGTGCCGTCATCGCCATCGAGAACAGCGTCGACGGCGGGGTCAGCGCGACGCAGGACGCCCTCGCCCGGATCCCCGGCGTGCGCATCGTGGGGGAGTACCTCGTCCCCGTCGACTTCGTGCTCGTCGCCCGCCCCGGCACCGCGCTCGCCGACGTCCGCACCGTGAACGCGCACCCCGTGGCCTACGCCCAGACACACAACTGGCTCGAGGCGAACGTCCGCGGCCACGGGCACATCCCGGCGTCCTCGAACGTGGCCGCCGCGGCAGCCCTGCTCGACGAGCACCCCACCGCCGACGCTGCCGTCGCACCCCCGGGGATCACCGACCACTACGCGCTCGAGGTCCTGGCCTCGTCCATCGGGGACAACGCCTCGGCGGTCACCCGGTTCGTGCTCGTGTCGAAGACCCTGGCGCTGCCCGAGCCGACCGGCGCCGACAAGACCAGCGTCATCGTCGAACTGCCCGCCGACCACCCCGGCGCCCTGGTCGACATGCTCGAGCAGTTCGCGACGCGGGGCATCAACATGGGGTTGCTGTCCTCGCGGCCGATCGGCGACGAGCTCGGGCGGTACCGGTTCGTCATCGACCTCGACGGGCACGTGCGCGACGAGCGCGTGGCGGACGCGCTGCTCGGCCTGCGGCGGTTCAGCCCGCGCGTGACGTTCCTCGGGTCGTACCCGCGGGCCGACGGGGTCCGGCCCGAGGTGCCCGCGCGCTACTCGGACGTCGCGTTCGTCGAGGCGCGCGACTGGCTGCGCGCGATCGTGTCGGGCGAGCCCGAGGCGCGCTGAGCGCTGCGCGGCGCTGAGCCCCGCAGTGTGCGAGGTCCCGACCAGTGTGGGAGCGCGAGCGCGTCCCACCGCGAGCGGAACCTCGCACGCTGCGCAGCGCTACCGCCGGCGGCCGCGGCCCGTCGCCGGCTCGACCGCGGGGATCCGCACGTCCAGCGAGCCCGGGTCGATCTTCGCGCGGAACGCCACGATCTCGCCCACCGGGTCGCCGTCGATCTCGAACTCGTCCGGCTTCGCCAGGCGCAGCGTGAACTCCTCGCCGCGCAGGTACCGCAGCGGGCGCTCCTGCTTCGCGGCCGTGGTGATCCGGCGGCCGATCACGGTGTCGGACAGGGCCGACCGGCGGAACCACCGCAGGATCCCGTTCTCCCAGAACACCCGGGCCGCGATGCGCACCCAGCCGAAGAACCCCCGAGGCCGCATCACGACGATGTCGAACACCCCGTCGTCGATCTCGGCATCGGGCAGGAGCATGGCGTTTGCCTGGAGCATGCCGCAGTTGCCGACGATGACCGAGTGCGCCCGGACCGAGCCGTTGCGTGCCGACTCGTCGAGCCGGTACTTGAACTCGAAGCCGTCGGTGTCCCGGACGGAGCGGAACAGCGAGTCGAGGTAGGCGAGCCACCCGACGCGCTTCTTCAGCTCGGGGCGCGTGTTCGCGAGCATGCGGGCGTCGAGCCCGAGGCCGGCCATCACGACGAAGCCGAACCGGTCGCGGGAGCCGTCGGGACGCTCGACACCGAGCAGACCGAAATCGATCGAACGGTCGTGCCCGGTGAAGATCGCCTTGGCCATCCCGCCGAGGTCGTCCAGCGGCAACTTCATGTTCCGCGCGAGCAGGTTGCCCGTGCCGCTCGGCAGCAGCGCCAGCGAGGCGTCGGACCCGTGCACCACCTCGGCCACGGCGCGGACGGTGCCGTCCCCACCCGCGGCGGCGACGACGTCGGCTCCGGCTTCGAGTGCGGCGCGGGCCATGCCGCCGCCCGGGTCCTCCTCCGTCGTCTCGAACCAGAGGGTCTCGGCCCAGCCGGCCTCCTGCTGGTGCTTCTCGACGGTGCGCTTGAGGGTCGGCAGGTGGACCTTGACCGGGTTGTAGACCACCGCGGCCGTCCGCTGTTCGGTCTGGAGGGCGTCCTGGTCCGCGGGCGCGGTCTCCGAAGGGGTCGACATGCACCAACGGTACCGATCGGATGCTGCGAGCGGACGGTCGTGACGACCCGTCTCGGGCCTGGAGGCGCGGGTCGGGCCCGCACCGCGCCTCCAGTCCGTCCGCAACTCGGCCCCTTTAGGATGGTGCGGTGATCGATCCCCAGCTGCTGCGTGACAACCCGGACGTCATCAAGGCCTCGCAGGAGGCGCGCGGCGCCTCCGTCGCCGTCGTCGACGAGGCCGTCGCCGCGGACGCGGCACGGCGGAGCGCGATCACCTCGTTCGAGTCCCTCCGGGCCGAGCAGAACGCCTTCGGCAAGACCGTCGCGAAGGCCCCGAAGGACGAGAAGGCCGCGCTCGTGCAGCAGGCCCAGGCGCTCGCCGCGAAGGTGAAGGAAGCGCAGGCGACCGTCACCGCGGCCGAGGAGTCCTTCAACGCGGTCGTCCGGAGCATCCCGAACGTCGTGCTGCCCGACGTGCCGAAGGGCGGCGAGGACGACTTCGTCACGCTCCGCACCGTCGGCACGAAGCCGGAGTTCGACTTCGAGCCGAAGGACCACGCCGACCTCGGCGAGCACCTCGGCATCATCGACATCCCGCGGGGCGTGAAGGTCTCCGGCTCGCGGTTCTACTTCCTGCGCGGCCTCGGTGCCCGGCTCGAGATCGCCCTGATGTCGCTCGGCCTCGACCGTGCGATCGCCGCCGGCTTCGAGCCGCTCATCACCCCGACGCTCGTGCGCCCCGAGACCATGGCCGGCACGGGCTTCCTCGGCGAGCACGCGGCCGAGGTCTACCGGCTCGAGGCGGACGACCTCTACCTGACCGGCACGAGCGAGGTCGCCCTCGCCGGGTTCCACGCCGACGAGATCCTCTCCTTCGACGGTGGCGACGGCCTGCGGTACGCCGGTTGGTCGACCTGCTACCGGCGCGAGGCGGGGTCGGCGGGCAAGGACAACCGCGGCATCCTGCGCGTGCACCAGTTCAACAAGCTCGAGATGTTCGCCTACGTCCACCCGGACCAGGCCGAGGCCGAGCACGCCAAGCTCGTCGGCTACCAGGAGCAGATGCTGCAGGACCTCGGGCTGCACTACCGCGTGATCGACGTGGCCGGCGGCGACCTCGGCACGAGTGCGGCGCGCAAGTACGACATCGAGGCGTGGGTCCCGACGCAGGGCACCTTCCGCGAGCTCACGTCGACGTCGAACTGCACGACGTTCCAGGCGCGGCGCCTCGACATCCGGTACCGCACCGAGAGCGGGAAGACCGCGCCGGTCGCGACCCTGAACGGCACGCTCGCGACGACCCGGTGGATCGTCGCGATCCTCGAGACGCACCAGCAGGCCGACGGCTCGGTCGTCGTGCCCGAGGTCCTCCGTCCCTACCTGGGCGGCGTCGAGGTGATCGAACCCCGATGAGCACGCAGGGTCGGTTCGTCGACGGTTCGGCCGGTGCGGGTGCGCCGGCCCGGACGAAGCGCTGGTTGGTGGCGCTCGACATCGACGGCACCACCATGCGCGAGGACGGTGTCGTCACCGACACCGTGATCGCCGCGCTCCGCGATGCCGAGGCAGCCGGGCACGAGGTCATGCTCAGCACCGGTCGCAGCGAGGGCATGACCGTCCCGCTGCTCGACACGCTCGGCATCCAGCCGAAGTACCTCGTCTGCGCGAACGGCGCGCTGACCCTGGGGCGCCGGTCCGACGGTTCCTACGAGCGGGTGCACGTCGAGCAGTTCGACCCGAGCGAGGTCCTCCGGACGATCCACGGCGCCCTCGAGAACGCCGCGTTCGGCGTCGAGGACCAGACCGGCCACTTCCTGCTCTCCGGCAACTTCCCCGACGACACGATGACCGTCGCCGGCGAGCACGTCCCGTTCGAACGGTTGCTCGGCGTCGAGGCGACCCGTGTCGTCGTCATCTCGCCCGGCCACGACACCGAGGACTTCCTGCAGATCGTCGAGCGGATGGGGCTGCACAAGGTGTCCTACTCGGTGGGCTGGACGTCGTGGCTCGACATCGCACCCGAGGGCGTGACGAAAGCGACCGCGATGGAACGGGTCCGTGAGTGGCTCGACATCCCGCGCTCCCGGGTGTTCGCGGCGGGGGACGGTCGGAACGACATCGACATGCTCCGGTGGGCCTCGACCTCGGGGCGCGGCGTCGTCATGGGGCAGGCACCCGAGGACGTCGTGGACGCGGGCAACGAGCTCACGGGTGGCGTGACCGACGACGGCCTGGCGGCTGCGCTCGACTCCCTGCCGCGCTAGCCCGGTAGACTTCCCGGGACGCGATCACGTCTCGCCACGTGGTCGCGTCGCTGGAGGGTTGTCCGAGCGGCCGATGGAGCCTGTCTTGAAAACAGGTGGGCAGAGATGTCTCGTGGGTTCGAATCCCACACCCTCCGCCATGGACACACGCCTGCGCCTGATCCGCGTCGACGACGCCGCGACGCTCGCGGCCGTCGTGACCGCGAGCGCCGAGCACCTGCGGCCGTGGGAACCGACCCGTTCGCCCGCCTAATTAACCGAGGCGGGGCAGCACGACGTCATCGTCCAGGCCCTCGCGGCCGAGCGTGCCGGCACGTCCGTCCCGTTCGTGATCGAGTCGGTCGACGGTGAACTGCTCGGCCGGATCACGCTGAGCGGCATCACCCGTGGCGCGTTGCAGTCGTGTGCGATGGGGTACTGGATCCGCGCCGACCGGGTCCGGCAGGGGCATGCCTCCCGAGCGGTCCGGGCGGCTGCGGCGCACGCGTTCGAGGTGCTGCGGCTCCACCGTGTCCAGGCGGAGACCCTGCCCGAGAACGTGGGCTCGCAGCGTGCACTGCAGGCAGCGGGGTTCACGCGCTACGGCCTGGCGCCCGAGTACCTCAGGATCGCCGGGGCGTGGCGCGGCCACGTCATGTTCCAGCTCCTCGCTCCGACCGACCGGTGAGTCCCCGGTTCAGCTGACGAGCCCCGTCACCACGTCGTGCACCACGTGGGCGGCACGGGCGGCCGCATCGTCGAGGTGCTCCTTGAACTCGTCGCCGTCCGGCGCGCACAGGTCGCTGATGCACCGGACGGACACGAACGGCATGGCGTGGACGTGCGCGAACTGCGCGATCGCCGCCGACTCCATGTCGACCGCCGCGACCGTGGGGAACGCCGTCCGGAGCAAACGCGCTCGACCCTCGGTGACGAAGATCTCGCTCGAGCCGATCGTGGCCGAGCGGAGGCGGTACCCGGCGTCCGAGGCGAGTGCCAGCTCGACGAGCCGGTCGTCGGGCTCGTACCCGGTGGGCATGCCCGGGACCTGGCCGAGCGCGTACCCGAACGCCGTCGCGTCGGCGTTGAGGTTGACGTAGCGGTCCCCGACGACGACGTCGCCGATCTCGACGCCGTGCATCAGCCCACCGGCCGTCCCGACGCTGATCACCGGGATGCCGGAGCCGAAGTCGTGGAAGGCGTGGGCGACCGCTGCCGTGGCGTTCGTGAACCCGATGCCGCTGCGGCGCACGGCGACCGTGGCCCCACCGACGTCGAGCAAGTGGTGTTCGTCGTGGCCGCCGACCGGACCGTCGAGGATCGGGACACCGCCGAGGAGCCCGGCGAACGCGGACACCTCTTCGCTCATGGCGGCGATGACGACCGCGATCGGGGGAGGGAGTTGCACTGATCGATGATCGCACGGGCCGCCGACCGTCGGGACACCGGGACGCGTACCGTGCACCGTGCGCGAGGAGATCCGGGGGGGCGGTGTGGTCGAGGTCGTCGAGTACCGGGCGGAGTGGCCGCGGCGCTTCGAGGCGCTGCGGACGACGTACGGTGCGGCGCTCCTCGCCGCCGGGGTCCCGCACCGCATCGAGCACGTCGGGAGCACGGCGGTGCCCGGCCTCGCGGCGAAGCCCGTGATCGACGTCGACGTGGTCGTCGGGGCGGCGGACGTGCCCGCGGCCGTCGAGGTGCTCGCTGCGATCGGCTTCCTGCCGCGCGGTGACCTCGGCATCCCGGGGCGGCAGGCGTTCCGCACGCCCGAGCGCTTCGGCCCGAGCAACACCTACGTCGTGGCCGAGGGATCGCTCGCGCTCCGCAACCACCTCGGCGTGCGTGATGTCCTGCGCGCGGACGTCGCACTCCGCGAGGAGTACGCCGCCGTGAAGCGTCGGGCTGCCGCCGAGGCGCTGGACATCGACGACTACCTCGTGCGCAAGACCGCGGTGCTCGACCGGGTGTTGCGCGCGGCGGGCCTCACCGACTCCGAGCGCGCGTCGATCGCCGATGCCACCGCGGGCATCACCGGCCGAGGCGCCCACGGCTGACCCCGGACGGGCGGGGAGGACCCGACCGGCAGGGATCGGCCGACTCGCGGCGGTCGTGCGCGTGTCGTCCCGCCGTCGTGACCGTTCCGGTTCGCGGATCACGGGATTCGCGAACCGGAACGGTCACGCGCCCCGCGGAACAGGCGGTCCCGCCGCGTCCCGACGCTTCAGTGCGCCGCGGCGTGTCCCGATGCCTCGCCGTCGCGCGGAACGGCGGGCCGGGTCGCGAGCGCCGCCGAGCCCATCGACAGCGAAGGCGTCAGGCCGACGCCAGCGCCGGGTAGAGCGCGGTGAGCGGGGCGCTCAGTCCGGCGCGGACGTCGCGGCTGACCTGGTCGGCCAGGACCTCGTGCTCGCCGGCCTCGAGGGCGTCGTAGATCGCCGCCACGATGTCCGCCGGGTCGGCCTTCTCGACGTCGAGGTCGGCCGTCATGCCGGTGTCCGTGTAACCGAGGTGCGCTCCGAGGACCTGGGTCCCCTGGGGTGCGAGCTCGAGGCGCAGGGAGTTCGTGATCGACCAGAACGCGGCCTTCGAGGCGGAGTAGCCCCCGGCCAGCGCGATCCAGCTGAGCACCGAGTGCACGTCGATGAGCGCGCCCCCGGCCAGCGACGGCGCGAAGGCCTTGGCGACCCGGAGCGCACCGAACACGTTCGTGGCGAAGACGTGCTCGACCTCGTCGACCGAGGTCTCGAGGAGCGGCGCGGAGCCACCGATACCGGCGTTGTTCACGACGATCGTGGCATCGGCTGCTGCACGGGCGGCGGCGTCGACGCTCGCCTGGTCGGTGACGTCGAGGGCGAGCGGCACGATGCGCTCGTCGTCCCAGGTGCGCGGGGTCCGGGCCGTGGCGTAGACCTTGGCGGCGCCGCGGTCGAGGGCCCGCTGGACGAACGCGGCGCCGAGGCCGCCGTTCGCTCCGGTGACGAGGACGGTCGCGTCGGTGAGTGTGGTCATGGTGTGCTCCTGTCGAAGAGGTTGAGTACGGAAGGTGAACCTAGCACGGTGTGTCTGGATTCCGAACCCAGGTAGGATCAACACATGCTCGGCATCCTCGGCGGCGACGAGCGCTGCCCCATCGCGCGGTCCCTCGACGTCCTCGGTGAGAAGTGGACGCTCATGATCGTCCGCGACGCGCTCGCGGGGTCGACCCGCTTCAGCCAGTTCCAGCAGAGCCTCGGGGTCCCGCGGGAGGTCCTCACGGCACGCCTCGGCTCCCTCGTCGAGGGCGGCGTGTTCGAACGCCACGCCTACAAGCCGGACAGTGGACGGGTCCGTGACGAGTACGTCCTCACCGAGGCCGGCCGCGACCTCTCGCTCGTGCTGCTCGCTCTCGGCGGGTGGGCGGACCGGCACCGGCCCTCCGAGCGCACGTCCGACCTCCGCTTCGTCGAGGCGGCCACCGGCGAGCCGGTCGAAGCGGTCGCCGTGACGCGCAGCGGGCACCGCCGCGTCGCGCTCGACGCGCTCGAGGCGGTCATGGAGGGCTGATGGTGCGAGCAGGCGGGCTGGCGTGACCACCGTCGGACGGGAGGCGCGGGTCGGCCCCGCACCGCGCCTCCCGGACCGCAGGCGGGTGCGTCAGCGACGCACGCCGCACCCGCAACTGGCGCCGAGCACCAACTCGGCGGGGACGAGGTCCCGGTGCCACTGGTTGTCCGCGTCGAGGCCGAGCACCCGGTCGACGGCGGCGGTCGCCATCGTCTCGATCGGCTGCCGGACCGTGGTGAGCTGCGGGTTCGTGTAGTCGGCCTCGACCGCGCCGTCGAAGGAGACGATCGCGACGTCGTCGGGCGCGGACAGTCCGAGCTCGAAGAGGGCGCGCAGGAGCCCGACCGCCTGCATGTCGGAGCTGACGAACACCGCTCGGGGGCCGGAGCCCTCGCCGAACATGCGGAGACCGGCCTCGTAGCCGCCCCGTCGGGTGAAGTCGCAGCGGACGATCGGGCCGTCGGGCAGCCCGGCGTCGCGGAGCGCCCGCATCCAGCCCTGCTCGCGGAGCTCCATCGAGCCGGCGTGCCCCATGATCAGGCCGATCGAGCGGTAGCCGTGCTCGACGAGGTGCTGCGTGCCGTCGTACGCGCCACGGAGGGCGTCGACGCCGATGCTCGCGTAGTCGGGGACCTCGAAGAAGGTGTTGAGCAGGACCATCGGGATGCCGGGGTCCGTCACGGTGGACAGGTCGGGCCGCGTCATGATGCTCGTGACGATGATGCCGTCGACCTGCCGGGCGGAGAGGCTGCGCAGGCGCTCCCGTTCCTGCGCGGCGTCGCCGTCGCTGTTGGCGAGCAGGACGTCGTACCCGCGCGCGGCGGCGGCGTGCGTGACCGCGACGCCGAGCTCGGACCAGAACGGGTTGTCGAGCTCGGGGACGATGAGTCCGAGCATCTTCGAGGACCCGGTGCGGAGGGCCTGGGCGCTCGCGTTCGGGCGGTAGCCGAGGACGCGGATCGCCTCGCGGACGCGTGCCGCGGTGGCCGCTGCGACCGGACGGGGTCCGTCGTGCACGACGTAGCTCACGACGGAGGTGCTCACGCCGGCGTACCGGGCGACGTCGGCGCGGGTGACCGCCCTCGGGGTCGTCGGGACGGTCACGGGTGCCACCTTCGTCGGGTCGGAAGTCGCGTTCGGGTGCCGGCCCGTGCGGACCGACACCCGAACACCACTTGCTAGTCGCTGGCGATACTAGACGAGCCCACCGCCTCGACCGTCTCCGGGGCGTCGCCGAAGTCCGGCACCTCGAGGCGGACGCCGCCCTGCAGTGCGGACTGGTGGGCGATGATGCCGGGCAGCGTGAACCGGGCGGCGGTCCAGGCGTTCACCGGCGGCAGGGTCCGGTCGACGACGGCGCGGACGAAGTCGTCGGCGAGGAACTGGTGGCTGCCCTCGTGTCCGGTCGGCACGCCGGCGTACTCGGCCGGCAGGCGCGACGTGTCGTGCACGGCCGCGTAGCCGGAGACGAACGCGTCACGGAGCGAGGGGTCGACGCCAGCGAGGCGGGGGTCGTCGAGCTCCATCGTCGCCTGGGTGTCGATCTGGTCGCTGATGTCGTGCGAGTCCTCCTTGTCCTGCCAGACGCTGACCTTGGCGAGCTGCTCGAAGCTCGCCTCGGTGCCGAAGTAGCGGAAGCGGGACTCGCGGATGTGCGACGGGTAGCCGACGCGGCGCATCTCGTTGATCCGCATGACCCCGCCGTTGTCGAGCTCGAACAGGGCGGTGGCGTTCGAGAAGTCGTTGTCGAACTGGCTGACGTCCTTGTCGAAGACCCCGTCGCCGCGGTCGTCCTTGACGCCGATGCAGCTGACGCTGACCGCGTGCCCCGGGATCGCACCGAGGACCCCGCCGACCGAATGCGTCGGGTAGAGCATGGGCGGGTAGCTGGCGGTGCGCTTCCAGTCCTCGCCGCCGCTGAACTGGTAGGCGGCGTAGAAGCCGAGGTCCATGTCGTGCACGTAGTCGCCCTCGGCGTAGAAGACCCGGCCGAAGGCACCCTCGGCGACCTTCGAGCGGGCGAACACCGTCGCGGGGTTGTAGTAGCTCGTCTCGCCCATCATGTAGGTG
Source organism: Curtobacterium sp. NPDC087082 (assembly GCF_044745045.1). Classification (NCBI taxonomy): domain Bacteria; kingdom Bacillati; phylum Actinomycetota; class Actinomycetes; order Micrococcales; family Microbacteriaceae; genus Curtobacterium; species Curtobacterium sp. NPDC087082. The sequence goes on from NZ_JBIUZN010000001.1 coordinate 613,569, forward strand.
AGTCCGGTCTCGCGGACGGCCTCGATGATGGCCTGGATCTCCTCGACGGAGATCGCCATCGGCACGGCCGAGTACACGTGCTTGCCGGCGCGGAGGGCCTTGACCACGAGCGGCCCGTGCGTCCAGCGCTGCGTGAAGATCGCGACGGCGTCGACGTCCGAGGCGAGCACGGCGTCGAAGTCCGGGAACGTGCCGTCGAGGTGCTGCGACTCGACGAGCTCGGATGCCCGGTCGTCGACGAGGTCGGTGACGAAGACGCGGTCGACGTCCGGGTGCAGCTTGAACAGCTTGGCGAACTGGGGGGCGAACTGGCCCGCGCCGACCATTCCGACAGAGATCATCAGTGACCTTTCCAGGTGGGGGATGCGTCGCCGGGCAGGTCGCTCCGATGCGATCGAGGGCCATCCTGGCACCGATGTCTACACGTGACAACCCCTGATTCGAACGAAGAAAAAGCCTCTTGCCACCCGCTGTCCCCACGTGTAGATTCCCGGCTCACGGACTGCTGCACGTCAGTCCACCGCAGACGAAGGAGTCGCGATGGCCACCGAGAGCCCTGTGTCGTCACCCTTGACGACGGCCAGCACGAGACGGAGGAGTCGGGCGACCGACCGCGCCCGTGCCGGCACCACCTCCCCGCGACGCCGGCCCAGGAACGACCTCTGGCTGGCGCTGATCTTCATCGCCCCGGCATCGGTCGGCTTCGCCGTGTTCCTCGCGTGGCCCACCGTCCGGGGCATCTACCTCAGCTTCACGTCGTTCAACCTGCTCACACCGCCGGTGTTCACCGGCCTGCAGAACTACGAGCGCCTGGTGCAGGACTCGATCTTCTGGCACTCGATGGCGGTGACGGTCGAGTACGTCCTGCTCAACATCGGGTTCCAGACGATCCTCGCGCTGTTCATCGCCGTGATGATGCACCGCCTCACCAAGTCGACCTTCGTCCGGGGCATCGTCCTCGCGCCGTACCTCGTGTCGAACGTCGTCGCGGCGCTCATCTGGCTGTGGATCCTCGACACGCAGCTCGGCATCGGCAACGAGATCCTGTCGGCGATCGGTGTGGGCCGCATCCCGTTCCTGCAGAGCGACTTCTGGGGCATCCCGACCATCGCGTTCATCAACGTGTGGCGGAACGTCGGCTACACGGCCCTCCTCATCTTCGCGGGCCTGCAGGCACTGCCGGAGCAGGTCTACGAAGCCGGCCGCATCGACGGCGCCAGCGAGTGGAAGATGTTCTGGCGCATCACCGTGCCGCTGCTCCGACCGATCCTCTCGCTCGTGCTCATCATCACGATCATCGGGTCGTTCCAGGTGTTCGACACCGTCGCCATCGCCACCCAGGGCGGACCCGCGAACGCCACGAACGTCGTGCAGAACTACATCTACAACCTGGCGTTCGGCCGGTTCCAGTTCGGCTACGCGTCCGCCGTCTCGGTGGCCCTCCTCATCGTCCTCAGCATCATCACGATCATCCAGTACCGACTCTCGCGTTCCGGCGAGAGCGACCTGGACTGACGGCCACAGCACACGGAAGCGAGTCGAAGATGACCAGCACCCTGCCCCCGGTGGTCGAACCGCAGACCACCCGCGCGATCACCACCCGCGGCGGCCCCCGACCGCCTCGTCGGAAGCCCTCCGTCGGACGGGTCATCGCCTGGATCGCGATGATCGCCGTCATCGTCGTGACCCTGTTCCCGTTCTACTGGATCCTCCGCACCGCCCTGTCCTCGAACGGTGCGATCTCGGCCGACCCCACCTCGCTCCTCCCCACGGGCTTCAGCCTCGGTGGCTTCGAGCGCGTGTTCGGCTTGCAGTCCACGAAGGAGGCGCTCGCCCAGGGTGGGTCCGGCGCTGCCATCAACTTCTGGCAGTACCTGCTGAACTCCGTGCTCACCGCGACGATGATCACCGTCGGCCAGGTGTTCTTCTCCGCCGGGGCGGCCTACGCGTTCGCGCGGTTGCGGTGGCCCGGGCGCGACCGCGTCTTCGCGGTCTTCCTCGCCGGACTGATGGTGCCGACGATCTTCACGCTCCTGCCGAACTTCACGCTGATCAAGTCGCTCGGCCTGGTCGACACCCTGTTCGGGATCGCCCTGCCGTCGATGCTCATGACGCCGTTCGCGGTGTTCTTCCTCCGGCAGTTCTTCCTCGGGATCTCCCGCGAGGTCGAGGAGGCGGCACTCATCGACGGCGCCGGCAAGGTCCGGGTCTTCTTCCGGCTCATCCTCCCGATGGCCTCCGCCCCGATCGCGACGCTCGCCGTCCTGACGTACATCACGGCGTGGAACGACTACTTCTGGCCGCTGATGGTCTCGTACACCGACAGCTCCCGCGTGCTCACGGTGGCGCTCGGGGTCTTCAAGTCGCAGTCGCCGCAGTCCGGCACCGACTGGGCCGGGCTCATGGCCGCGACGCTCGTGGCGGCGCTCCCGATGATCGTGCTCTTCGGCGTCTTCGCCAAGCGGATCGTCAACTCCATCGGCTTCTCCGGCATCAAGTAGGGATCCGCACATGACGAACTCCATCACCCGCCGCGCCCTCTTCGCCGGCGGAGCGTCTGCCCTGGCGCTCGGTGCGCTCGCCGCCTGCTCCACCACGGGCACCCCGAACCCGCGGAGCGGTGCGACCGGCACGGTGTCCTACTGGCTCTGGGACTCGAACCAGCTGCCGGCGTACCAGGCCGTCGCCAAGGCCTTCGAGCGCGAGAACCCCGGCATCACGATCAGGATCACCCAGCTCGGGTGGGCCGACTACTGGACGAAGCTCACCGCCGGGTTCATCGCCGGCACCGCGCCGGACGTGTTCACGGACCACCTGTCGAAGTTCCCGCAGTTCGCCGACCTCGACGTGTTGTACAAGCTCGACGAGCTCGAGGCGACGTCGGGGATCCGTGACGACGACTACCAGTCCGGGCTCGCCCAGCTCTGGAAGGGGCGGGACGGCCACCGGTACGGCTCGCCGAAGGACTGGGACACGGTCGCGATGTTCTACGACCAGAAGGTCATCGCGAAGGCCGGGTACACCGCCGACGATCTGGCCGCCCTGTCCTGGAACCCCGATGACGGCGGCACCTTCGAGCGCGCCGTCGCGCACCTCACGATCGACGGCAAGGGGCGCCGCGGGGACGAGCCGGGTTTCGACAAGACGGACGTCGCCGTCTACGGGATGAGCGCCAACGGCAGCGGGGGCGACGGGTTCGGGCAGACCCAGTGGTCGCCGTTCACCGGGTCGATCGACTGGTTCTACACGAACAAGAACCCCTGGGGGAACCGGTTCCGCTACGACGACGCCGGGTTCCAGAAGACGATCTCGTGGTACTTCGGACTCGCCGAGAAGGGCTACATGCCGAAGTACGGGGTCTTCTCCACGACGACCGGACCGGACGTCCAGCTCGGCTCGAAGAAGGTCGCGCTCTCGTTCAACGGCTCGTGGATGATCGGGACGTACGCGAACCTCCCGGGCATCGACGTCGGCATCGCGCCGACGCCGACCGGGCCGATCGGGCACCGCGCGTCGATGTTCAACGGTCTCGGCGACTCGATCACGAAGCAGGCGCGGAACCCGGAGGCAGCGGCGAAGTGGGTCGCGTTCCTCGGCAGCGCTGCCGCCCAGGAGATCGTCGGCCGTGCGGGCATCGTCTTCCCGGCACGCCGATCGGGGACCGACGCAGCGGTGGCGGCGTACGCGAAGCGGGGCCTCGACGTGACGGCCTTCACCGAGCAGGTCGAGGACGGCACGACGTTCCTCTTCCCCGTGACCCGGAACCCGGCCGACGTGCAGGCCCTCGTGCAACCCGCGTTCGACGACATCTACGCGAACGGCAAGCCGATCAGCACGCTGACGGGCGTGAACGAGCAGGTCAACAACCTCCTCGCCCTCACCTGAGCCGCCGTCGGTCGACCGACTGGAGGCGCGGGTCGGGCCCGCAACGCGCCTCCGGTCCGCACGTGGGGGACTGGAGGCGCGGGTCCGGCCCGCACCGCGCCTCCAGTCCGCCCGTTGGGACGCCGACGCGCGGGTCCGGGCCGCACCGCGCCTCGAGTCCGCCCGTGGGGACGCGCACGCCGACGCGCGGACGTGCGCACCCTGACGACGACTGCGCGTGGTGGAACGCGCGCAGTCGTCGTCAGCGCGCGCACTCACGCCCGCGCCCGACCGCGCCCGCCCGCGCCCGCCCGCGCGCCCCGCCGCCCCCGCCCGCGCGCCCTACCGCTCCGGCGCGCGCTGGAACCCGATCTCGAGCAGCAGGTTCGCGTGCGACCGCTGGTCGCCGGTCGCGATGACCAACCCGGTCTCGGGCGCCCGGACCGCGTCGTAGAACGCGAACCGGTCGAGCGCACCGAGCGGCACGTCCGGCCCGAGGATGCGGCGGTAGCCCTCGTGCGCCGCGACGACGGTGTCCGCCGGAGCCTCCATGACCGTCGCCGCCTCGACCGGGACCGCGTCGAGCAGGGTCGTCAGGACCTCGTCGACGTCGAGCAGTCCGGGGCGGAAGTTGAGGTGCACGAGCGCGGCGCCGGGCCGCATCGCCGTCGCGAACGGGTAGTTCCCGTCGGCGACCAGCACCTTGGAGCCGTGCCCGAGCGACGCGAGCGCGCTCAGCGTCGGTTGGTGGGTGAGGGTGTAGCGCAGCATCATGCCTCCGTGGGGGTGACGAGTCGGGCGACCGATCCACCGGCGACCAGACGGGGTGCGACGACGACGTCGACGGGAGCCGGGTCGGCGTCGGGGTCCGTCAGGCGAGCGTGGATCAGGTCGGCGGCCCGGACGGCGAGCTCGTGCGTGGGCTGCACGATGACGGTGAGCTTCGGGACGGTGGCCTGGGCGAGTTCGAGGCCGTCGAACCCGAGCACGGAGAGCTCCCGGCCGAGGGTCAGCCCGGACTCGTTCAGCGCGATGACGGCTCCGAGGGTGAGTTCGTAGTTCGCGCAGAAGACCGCGGTCGGGCGGTCCGGCTGCACGAGGAGCCGCTGCATCGCCGCCTGCCCGTGCTGCACCGTGAGGGGCCCCTCGACGACCGAGTCCGGTCCGAGGACACCGCCCTCCCGTTCGACCACCGCACGGAAGCCCGCGGTGCGCTCCCGCATGGTGGAGACCGCGGGGTCGCCCGCGACGACCCCGACCCGGCGGTGCCCGTGGTCGAGGAGGTGGCGGGCGGCGAGGGCGCCGGCGCCGCGGTTGTCGAGGAAGACGCCGTCGGTGGCGAGGGCGCCCGCACGCCAGTCGATCTGCACGACCGGCACGCGCTCGGCCGCACGCGCCAGGGCCTCGACGTCGTGGTCCGACGGCACCGCGATGATGCCGTCCACCATCCGGCTGAGGAGCAGGTCGACCGCGCCCACGGCGGCGTCCGGGCTCGACGAGACGATGACGCTCGTCCCGTGCGCCCGGAGTGCGCTCTCGACCCCGGCGATCACGGTGAGGTGGAAGTCGTTGTCGAGCGCCGGCAGGAGGACGCCGATCGTGCCGGACCGCCGGGAGCGCAGGCTCCGGGCGAACCCGTTGGGACGGAACCCGAGCGTCGCCGCGGCCCGTTCGATCGCCTGCGCGTTCTCGTCGCGGACGGTGCCGCCGTTGTAGAACTTCGAGATCGTCGCGAGCGAGAGCCCCGTCGCCCGCTGCAGGTCCTTGTAGGTCGCCGTCACCCGACGCCCCCGGGGATCGTGCCGTCCTCGTCCCACAGGTCGTGCCAGCTGTCGGCGCCCGACCACAGGAACACCTGCCCCTTGATGAGCCGGACGCCGCGGTCGACGTCCTGCATCGCCCGGAGTTCCTCGTCGGTGAGGGGGTCCGTCAGCGCGCCGTCGAGGTTCGCGCGGTACTGCTCGGGCTTCACCGAGAACGGTATCGGGACCTGCCCGCGCGCGACCGCCCACTTGAGGCAGACCACGGCGGGGTGCACGCCGTGCGCCTCGGCGATCCGCCGGACGACGGGGTGGTCGACGTCCACGGGGTCGTCGTCCTCGCGGTCGCGCTCCGGGCGGGACGGTGACCCGAGCGGCGAGTAAGCCACGGGCTGGATGTCGTTCGCGCGGCAGAAGTCGAACAGCTCCGGTTGCTGGAACGTCGGGTGCAGCTCCATCTCGTTGAGCGCCGGGAGGACCCGGGCGTCGCGGAGCAGCAGCCGCAGCTTCGGGACCGTCGTGTTCGACGTGCCGAGGTGCCGGACCAGTCCGGCGTCGACGAGCCCCTCGAGCGCCCGCCAGAGCGCGAGGTACGCGGCGTGGTCGTAGGGGCGGGCGGACCGGTCGCGGTCCTCGACCGAGGCGTGCGGCGCGTGGTGGTTCGGGAACGGCCAGTGCACGAACACCGCGTCGAGGTGGTCGACCCGCAGGTCCCGGAGCGATCGCTCGACCGACGCGACCGCATCGGCCGGGTCGTGCGCGTCGTTCCAGACCTTCGACATCACGAAGAGGTCCTCGCGCGGGACACCGCTCGCCGCGATCGCTGCGCCGACCTCGGGCTCGTTGCCGTAGACCGAGGCGCAGTCGACCAACCGGTAGCCGGCGTCGAGGCCGCCGCGGACCGCCGCCGCCACCTCGTCCGGGCCGTACCGGTCGGAGCCGAACGTGCCGAGCCCGATCGTCGGGATGTGCGCACCGGTTCGCAAGGTGCGGGTCGTCAGGACGTCCACGGTGGTCCTCTCCCTGCGCGTCGTCGCGCATCACTCAACGTTTCACCCATGCGGGTGCGATGCACGCTACCGTAGAACCGTCTCCAGGACGAAACGTTTCGCTCGACTCGAGGAGGAGTCATGCCCGAACCCCACGACCTGCCACGGATCGACCCGGCGGCCCTGCCGGAGCCGGTCGACGTCAGCGACAACTCGGTGGCGCTCGCCGCCGTCGCCGCGGTCGTCGCTGCCGGCCCGTACGAGGCGACCTGGGAGTCACTCCGCGGGTACACGCCGCCGCGCTGGTACGAGGACGCCAAGTTCGGGGTCTTCCTGCACTGGGGCGTCTACTCGGTGCCGGCCTTCCGGAACGAGTGGTACTCGCGGGACATGTACCGCGCGGGCACCCCCGAGTTCGAGCACCACGTGGCCACCTACGGACCGCAGTCGGAGTTCGGGTACAAGGACTTCATCCCGTCGTTCACGATGGAGCACTTCGACCCGCAGGACTGGGCGACCCTGTTCCGTCGCGCGGGGGCGCAGTTCGTGGTCCCCGTCGCCGAGCACCACGACGGCTTCGCGATGTACGACACCGACCGCTCCCGGTGGAGCGCGGCGCGGATGGGGCCGGAGCGCGACGTGTTCGGCGACCTGCTCCAAGCGGTCGACGACGCGTTCATGGTGCGGGGCGCTTCCTCGCACCGGGCCGAGCACTGGTTCTTCATGAACGGGGGCGCCCGGTTCGACTCGGACGTGCTCGACCCGCGGTTCATCGACTTCTACGGCCCGGCCCAGCGCGAGGAGACCGCGCCGAACGAGCGACACCTCGAGGACTGGCTGCTCCGGACCGTCGAGGTCATCGACAAGTACCGGCCGCAGGTGCTCTGGTTCGACTGGTGGATCGAGCAGCCGGCGTTCGAGCCGTGGCTGCGCACCCTCGCCGCGTACTACTACAACCGTGCCGCCGAGTGGGGGCGCGAGGTCGTCATCAACTACAAGTGGCAGGCGTTCGCGGACGGCTCCGCCGTCTACGACATCGAGCGCGGTGCGATGGGGGACATCCCGCCGGTCGTCTGGCAGAACGACACCTCGGTGTCCAAGTCCGCCTGGTGCTGGATCGAGGGGCACGACTACAAGACCGCGCGCGACCTCGTCGCCGAGCTCGTCGACGTCGTCGCGAAGAACGGCGTCCTCCTGCTCAACGTCGGCCCGAAGCCGGACGGCACGATCGCCGAGCGCGAGCAGCGGCTGCTGGAGGGCATCGGCCGGTGGTTGACCGCCAACGGCGAGGCGATCTACGGCACCCGTCCCTGGCGCGTCTTCGGCGAGGGTCCGACGCACGTCCAGGCGGGGTCGTTCGTCGACGGCGCCGCTCCGGCCTACACGTCCGAGGACGTCCGGTTCACCACCCGCCACGACGTCACCGGCGAGTACGTCTACGCGGTCCTGCTCGCCGACCCGGCGGACGGTGTCGCGCGCATCCGCTCGTTCGGCAGCGGGACGAACCTGCTCGGACGGCCGATCCGCAGCGTCGAGGTGCTCGGCGCCGACGGCGAGGTGCAGTGGACGCAGACCGCCACGGCGCTCGAGGTCGTGGTGCCGACCGGTACCGATCCCGATTCCGGCCCGGTCGTGAAGGTCTGGCTGCGTCCGGAGGAGCGGCAGGAACGAACCGACTCGCTGCACGGGTGAGCGAGCGGTCCGACGGTGACCCCCCTCGGACGGGTGGGGGGGGGGGGGGGGCCCCCCCCCCCCCCCCCCCCGGCCCAGCAAGCGGGTGTCGCCCTGGCCCGTGACTGGGGGCCGCCCCCCCGCG
>NZ_JBIUZN010000001.1:622007-849467 GCF_044745045.1 Curtobacterium sp. NPDC087082
CGCCCGCTCCGGGGGCGGGGGCCGCCGGGGGGGGGGGGCCCCCCCCCCCCGGCCGCGCGCCCGGGGGGGGGGGGGGGGGGGGGGGGCCCCCCCCCGGCCGGGGGGGGGGGGGGGGGCCCCCCCCCCCGCCTCCAGTCCGTGACACTGGAAGGGTGGAACGACGTGCACTGATCCTGGAGGCCGCCGCCCGTGAGTTCGAGCGTGTCGGCTTCGCCGCCACGACGATCGCGGCCGTCGCCCGCGAGGCGGGCGTCTCGCAGGGCGCCCTGCACTTCCACTTCCCCACCAAGCTGTCCCTCGCGCTCGGGGTCATCGACGAGCAGAACGTGCGGACGTTCGACGTCGTGAGCCACCACGACGCGTCGCCCGCCGAGGCGCTCGTCCGGGCCTCCCGGGGCATCGCCGGCATGCTGCTGACCGACCCCGTCGTGAGCGCCGGCATCCGGCTCTCGCTCGAACGCGGCGAGTTCGGTGCCGCGACCGCCGCCTTCTACGACCAGTGGATCGGTGGGATCAGTGACCTGTTCCGCCTCGCGATCGCGAGCGGCGAACTCCGGACGGACCTCACACCCGAGCAGCTCGGCGCGACCGTCGTCCCGATGTTCACCGGGGTCCAGCTCGTCTCGGCGGTGCGGACCGGCCGGCAGGACCTCTTCCCCGCCGTCGCGACGATGTGGCGGATGGTGCTCACCGCCGTCGCGGACCCTCGGCACCGGCCCCGCTTGCTGGGGGTCGTGGCGGACGCGTTCGGCACGGCAGACTGACGCTGTGGGCACCAGCGAGCACGACACCCCTCCGTACGGCGACCCCGCGCTCGCGACGTCCGGGGTCGAGCGGGTGGGGTGGTCCGCGAGCGTCGTCGCGCTGCACGTCGTCGCGACCGTGCTGCTCGCGGTCGGGTTCGTCGCCGTCGCGGTGACGCTCTGGTCCCTGTTCGTCACGGTCGACGACGGTGGCGGCGCGAACATCGGCGCCGGGATCCTCGGGGTGTTCGGCCTGGGCGTCGGTGCGCTCGGGCTGGTCGTGCTCGCCGCTGCGGGCAGTGCGGCCGCGGTCACCCGTGTCCGGCGCCGACGAGCGCACTGACGCGGGACGGCACGGGGGCCGGGCCGCTGCGGGTCAGCGGTCGTGGAGCTCGCGGTCGCGGAACCACTTCAGCAGCCAGGCCGCGCTCGTGCGGTCGAAGGACCGCGGGAAGTCGACGCCGTCCGTGAGGAACGGGCTGAAGCCCTCCTCGGCGGCGATGTCGGAGTCGTCGAGCGACCGGTAGGCCATCGACCAGCCGTCGAACCGACGGCGTTCGATGTCCTCGCGCACGAGCGACTTCACCTCACCGTGGCGGGGGTCGCGCGCGATCGCGGCGAACCGGTCGTCCACGCTCCACGCCGGGCCCTCGAGCAGCTGCATGAAGCGGCCGTCCTTCGCCAGCAGGATGCCGGAGACCCCCAGCGCCTCGTTCCGGAGCCGCGACCCACGCAGGAGTTCGGTCAGGGCGGCGTCGTCGAAGGGGGTGGCCGCCCGGCTCATGTAGACGATGGAGACGAGCACGGCTCCATCTTGGCGCGGGCCCGCCGACGACACGAAATGGTGTCCGCTACACGTAGTCCGTGGTCGGAACCGTCCCGTCAGTCCGTGGACGGGGCCGGTGCGCCGACCGCGGGCTCCCGCACGTCGAGCGTGGTGCGGTTCCGGGTCGCGGGGGCGGCGAGCAGCGCCACGACGAGGAGTCCGGCGGGCACGAGCATCGCTGCCTGCAGGCCGAGGTGCTCGCCGAGGAACCCGAGTGCCGGAGGACCCGCCAGGAACGCGATGTAGCCCGCGGTCGCGACGACGGACACCCGTCGGTCGCCATCGGTCGGGTGGTCGCCGGCGGCCGAGATCGCGAGCGGGAAGCCGAGGGCGATGCCGAGACCCCACACCCCGGCGGCGGCCGCGGTCAGCACCGGGCTCGGCGACACCACGACGAGCAGCACGCCGACGGTGCCGACCGCCGCGCACACCCGGACGACCGGGGCGCGACCGAACCGGGCGACGAGCGGCGTGCCGGCCGTCCGCCCGACGAACATCGCGAGAGCGAAGCCGGTGAAGACGAGGGACCCGACGGCCTCGGGGGCGCCGTGGTCGGTCGTCATGAGCAGCGGGAGCCAGTCGCTCGCGGCACCCTCGGCGAACGCCATCGCCAGGGTGATCACGGCGATGAGCAGCACCTGCACCGTGAGCACGGCCCGGAGCCGCGGAGCCGGTGCGGCCGCGGACGACGTCTCGGGCGCAGCGCGGGGGACCGGACGGAGGTTCACGGCGGCGAACGCGGCGAGTGCGGCCATGACGACGGTGGCGCCGAGCAGGTGCCCGAGGACCGGCGTCCGGGCAGCGGTCACCGCGATGCCCGCCACGCCGCCGAGGACCGTGCCGAGACTGAAGCAGGCGTGGAGCAGCGGGACGACCGGCCGACCGATCCGCCGTTCGACCGCGGCTGCCTCGACGTTCAGGCCGATCTCGGCGACGCCGGACCCGAAGCCGATGAGGAACAGCCCGCCCGACACCCCGGCGGCGAGCTGCGCGGGGGCGGACAGGGCGACGAGGAGCATGCCGACGACGGGCAGGACCCCGCCGAGGACGATGAGCGGCCGCGTCCCGAGGCGCCGGACGAGCACACCGGCGCCGAGGATCCCGATCATCGAGCCGATCGAGAGCCCGAGGATGACGATGCCCATCGCCTCGATCGAGGCCCCGAGCTCGTCGCGGATCGCGGGCGTGCGGGTGATCCACGAGGCGATCCCGAACCCGGTCATCGTCGACGTGGCGAAGAGTGCCGCGCGGTGGCGCTCGATCATGGGTCCATCAGAACGTCCCACCGTGGTCGAGTCAAGGGAACGGCGCAGACCGCCGGTGCGAGGTCAGCGCAGCATGCCGAGCGAGCGCGCCGTGGACACCGCAGCCGTCCGCGAGGCGACCCCGAGCTTCGAGAACACGTGCACGAGGTGCGACTTGACCGTCGCCTCGCTGATGTGGAGCCGCGCCGCGACCTCGCCGTTCGCAGCGCCGGCGGCGACGAGCTCGAGGACCTCGATCTCCCGCGCCGAGAGCGACACCTGCGGGGTCCGCATCCGGGCCATCAGCCGGCCGGCGATCGCGGGCGCGAGCGCGCTCTGGCCGGACGCCGCCGCCCGGACGGCCGCGATCAGGTCGTGCGGCGGCGCGTCCTTGAGGAGGTACCCGCTCGCACCGGCCTCCACCGCGCCGAGGATGTCGCCGTCGGAGTCGTAGTTCGTGAGCACGAGGACGTACGGCGCGGCGTCGAGCGCACGGATCCGCCGGGTGGCTTCGGCACCGGAGGTGTCCTGGCCGAACTGCAGGTCCATCAGGACGAGTTCCGGCGAGAGGTCGGCGGCGAGCTCGACCGCGGTCGCCGGCGTCGCCGCCTCGCCGACGACCTCGAGGTCGTCCTCCGCGTCGAGCAGTGCGCGCAGGCCGGCCCGCACGACCGGGTGGTCGTCGGCGATCAGGATCCGGATCACGGCACCTCCAGGACGGCGACGAGGGTGGTGCCGCGTCCGGGCGCCGAGTCGATCTCCAGCCGTCCGCCGAACTGGCCGACGCGGTCCTGGGCCGCGCGCAGGCCGAACGAGTCGGACGCGACCGCCCGCGACAGGGCGGTGACCGGGTCGAAACCGACGCCGTCGTCCGAGACCGTCAGTCGCGCCTCCTGGCCGTCGACCGCGAGCGACAGCGCGACGTGCGTGGCGTGCGCGTGCTGCACCACGTTCGCGACCGCGCCCTGGGCGATGCGCAGGAGCGCCGTCTGGACGTCCATCGGCAGCACCACATCGGGCACGTCGACGGTCACGGTCAGGCCGTCGCCGGACCACTGCTGCTCGGCGAGCCGCCCGAGTGCCGCCGGGAGCCCCTGGTCGAGCGACGGCGGCGTGAGCTCGCGGATGAAGCGCCGGGTGTCGGCGAGTCCGTCCGCCGCGGTGTCACGTGCGAGCCGGATGTGCTCCAGCCCGGGGCGCTCGCCGTCCGCGCGTTCCGCGGCGTGCAGGAGCATCTGGATGCTCGACAGGCCCTGCGCGACGGTGTCGTGGATCTCGCGGGCGAGTCGTGCCCGCTCGGCGAGGACGCCCTGTTCGCGCTCGGTCGCGGCCAGGCGGTCACGGGTCGCGATGAGTTCGGCGACGAGCGCCTCGCGCTCCGTGGCCTCGCGCGCGAGGGCGCGGTACCCGAGCCCGATGAGCAACGCCACGCCGGCGCCGACGAGCGGGCCGACGACCCCGCCGACCGTGAAACCGCCGTGCAGACCGAGCGCGACGACCGCGACGAGGGTGGCGACCACGACGGCGACCGGACCGACCACGCGGGGGAGGACGTGCAGGTACAGGAAGAACAGCGGGAAGACGAGGTACGCGGCCTCGGGCACGAGCACCAGCAGGGCGATCCAGACGAGGCTCAGCGCGACGAGCCAGACCGCGCCGGCGATCGCACGACGGCGCTCGGCGGTGCGGGCGGCGACGGCGCCGAGCAGGTAGACGCCGGCGAAGACGACGCTCAGCCCGAGGGGCACCCATGGCCGCGGGCCGTCGCTGACCAGCACACGGATGACGACGAGGGCCAGGAGCGCGGCGGACAGCACGTGCAGGCCGGTCCGGAGACCGACGAAGACCGGGGTGAGCGTGCTGTGCGCCATGACGGTCCCAGCGTACGGAGCCAGGTGCGGGACCGGATCAACCGAAAGTTCGATCGGGGGACCAGTCCGGTCGACGATGTCCGCTGGGACCGGCGCGGCGAGGCTGGACGCGTGGTCGCGGAGGGTCCGTGACCGTCGTGGTCGCGGAGGGTCCGTGACCCGGAAGGGACCATCGTGTTCGTCGCCTGGCGCGACCTCCGGTTCGCTCGCGGACGCTTCGTGCTCATCGGCTCCGTCGTCGCGCTCATCACCCTGCTCGTGGGGTTCCTCGCGGGCCTCACCGGCGGACTCGCCGCCCAGAACGTCTCGGCCGTGCTCGACCTGCCGGGTGACCGACTGGTCCTGCAGCAACCGTCCGACGGGCAGCCGTCCTTCGGCGAGTCGACCATCGGCCAGGAGGCGCGGGTCGGCTGGCAGACGGCGGCCGGCGTCGACGAGGTGGTCCCGGTCGGGATCGTCCAGGGGCGGGCGACGTCGGGTCACGACGACGGGTCGGCGGTCGGGGTCGCCCTGTTCGGGCTGGCGTCCGCCGGCGGCCACGGCGGCCGCGGCGGCTCGGCCGACGCGCGTGGCTCGGTCGCCTCGCTCGCGCCGACGCGGGACGACGAGGTCGGCCTTTCCGCCGGCGCGGCCGCCGACCTCGGGGTCGACGTCGGCGACCACGTGACGATCACGGGCACCACCTACCGGGTCGCCTCCGTCGGCGGCGACGCCTGGTACAGCCACACGCCGGTCCTCGCGATGACCCCGGACGCCTGGTCCGCGGCCGATCGGCGGCTCGGCGGCGACGGCGACCCCACCGTCCTCGCGGTGAGCGGGTCGCCCGACTGGGACGCCGTCGCCACCGCGACCCACACGTCGGCCTCGTCGCACCTCGGCTCGCTCACCGCCCTCGAGACGTTCCGGTCGGAGGTCGGTTCGCTCGCCCTGATGATCGCGATGCTGTTCGGCGTCTCCGCCCTCGTCGTCGGCGCCTTCTTCACGGTGTGGACCATGCAGCGCGCGGGCGACGTCGCCGTCCTGAAGGCACTCGGTGCGAGTACCCGGTCGCTCGTCCGGGACGCCCTCGGCCAGGCGCTCGTCGTGCTCGTCGTCGGCATCGGCGTCGGGACCGCCGCGGTCGTGGGACTCGGGGCGCTCGCCGGCGGTGCGCTGCCGTTCCTGCTCAGCCCGCTCACCACGCTTGTCCCGGCGATCGCGATGGCGGCCCTCGGGCTCGCCGGAGCCGCGGTCGCCCTCCGCACCGTCACCGCCGCCGACCCCCTCACCGCACTCGGGAGCAACCGATGATCACCCTCGACGACGTCACCCTCACCTTCCCCGACGGCGACCGCCGCGTCACCGCGGTCGACCACGTCTCGCTGACGGCACGCACCGGCGAGGTCACCGGGATCACCGGCCCCTCCGGCTCCGGCAAGTCCTCGATCCTGGCCGTCGCGGCGACGCTCATCCGGCCGGACTCCGGCCGCGTCGTCATCACCGGTGCGCGGGGCGACGCGGTCGACGCCGCCGCGCTGTCGCGGGACGAGGCCACCGCGCTCCGACGGGAACGCATCGGCATCGTGTTCCAGCAGTCGAACCTGCTGCCGTCGCTGACCGCCCGCGAGCAGCTCCTCGTCATGGCGCACCTCGGGGGCCCGCGGGCCGGGCGGCGGGGTGCGGCGGTCCGCGATCGGGCCGACGACCTGATCGACGCGGTCGGGCTGTCCGGGCACGCCGACAAGCGACCGGCCCAGCTGTCCGGTGGGCAACGGCAGCGGATCGCGATCGCCCGCGCACTCGTGCACGAGCCGGAGGTCCTGCTCGTCGACGAACCCACGAGCGCACTCGACCAGGAGCGCGGCGCGGCGATCATGTCGCTCATCGCGCAGCTGACCCACGAGCGCGGCACCGCGACGATGCTCGTGACGCACGACCTCGTGCACCGGGGCGCGCTCGACTCGCTCGTGACCGTCGTGGACGGACGGGTGGTGTCCGACGCGGCGACGGGCGACGGGCGCATCGCGGCCTAGGATCGGGCACATGGCGACCGTCCTCCTCGTCCGGCACGGACGCACCACCGCGAACGCGACCGGCGTCCTCGCCGGACGGACGGCAGGGGTGGCGCTCGACGCCGTCGGTCGCGAACAGGCCGCACGGACGGCCGGACGACTGGCCGCGGTCCCGCTCGCCGCGGTCGTGTCCAGCCCGCTCGAACGGTGTCGGCAGACCGCTCGCGCGCTGCTCGGACGCCAGCCCGGCGAGCCGGAGACCCGCATCGAGCGGGCGATCACGGAGTGCGACTACGGCGACTGGCAGGGCCGGAAGCTCGCGGACCTCGCGAAGGAGCCGCTCTGGCGGACGGTCCAGGCGAACCCGAGCGCCGTCGTGTTCCCCGGCGGGGAGTCCATGCAGGGGATGCAGTCGCGCGCGGTCGCCGCCGTCCGCCGGATCGACGCCGAGGTCGAGGCCGCCCACGGTCCGGGCGCCGTCTGGGTCGCGGTGAGCCACGGTGACGTGATCAAGTCCGTGCTCGCCGACGCCCTCGGCATGCACCTCGATCTGTTCCAGCGCATCGCGGTCGGACCGGCGTCGGTGTCCATCGTGCGCTACGGCGAGCTCCGTCCCGAGGTCGTCGCCTCGAACACCGAGTCGGGTGACCTGACTTGGCTCGCGGCCGCACCGGCGCCGAGCGCGGACGCCGCGGTCGGGGGCGGCGCCGGCCACGGCGACCCCGCCACCGGGCCGGCTCCTGCCGGAGCCTGAACGACTGTCGCCCGGCGCTCCTACAATGCGGGGTATGCCCACCATCGTGCACGGCTTCGACTGGCCGGACCGTCTCGTCGTCGGGACCGTCGGCCGTCCGGGCGAGCGGTCCTTCTACATCCAGGCGCGTGACGGCCGCCGTGTCACGAGTGTCGCGCTCGAGAAGGAGCAGTCGGCCGTCCTCGCGGACAAGATCGACGAGCTCCTGGACGAGGTCGCGACCGTCGAGGACAACCGGTTCAGCGTCCCGCCGTCCGCGCCGGCAGAACTCCGTGACGGTGAACCGCTCGACCAGCCGGTCGAGGCCGAGTTCCGTGCCGGCGCCCTGAGCCTCGGGTTCGACCCCGCCACCGCCCAGGTCGTGATCGAGGCGTACCCCATCGACGACGAGCTCGAGATCGTCGCCGAGACGTCGGAGGACGGCGAGGAGATCGAGGCCGTGGTCGAGATCCCCGAGCCCGCCGAGCTGTTCCAGGTGAAGATCCCGGTCGGCACCGCTCGCGCGTTCGTCGAGCGCACGCGGGAGATCGTGGCCGCCGGCCGTCCGCCAGGGGCCGCATGAGCGACGGGTCGCTGTCCATCCGGGCACGCATCCGGGAAGCCTCGAACGCCACCTTCCTCGCCGACCTCGACGGCGAGGCGGTCGTCTACAAGCCGATCGAGGGGGAGCGACCGCTCTGGGACTTCCCGGACGGCACCCTCGCCGATCGAGAGGTCGCGGCGTACCTCGTGTCCGAGGCGTTCGGCTGGGACGTCGTCCCCCCGACGTGGATGGGCGAGGGGCCGTTCGGCCGCGGCATGGTCCAGCGGTGGCAGGACGTCGATCCCGAGCAGGACGCGGTCGACCTCGTCCCCACCGAGGACGCCGAGGCCGAGCTGTCCGGCGACGGAGCACCCCGCTGGCGGCCGGTGCTCGAGGCGATCGACGAAGCGGACCGTCCGGTGACCCTCGTGCACGAGGACACGACCGCACTGCGGCGGATGGCGGTGTTCGACGTCGTCGTGAACAACGCCGACCGCAAGGGCGGTCACGTCCTCGCGATGCCGGACGGTCACCGCTTCGGTGTCGACCACGGGCTGACCTTCCACGTCGAGCACAAGCTGCGCTCGGTGCTGTGGGGGTGGATCGGCGAACCGCTCGACGCGGACGAGCTCGAGGGCATCGACCGGGTGACCGACGCGCTGCACGGCGATCTCGGTGCCGCACTCGACGAGCACCTCACGGTGGCGGAGGTCGACACCCTGCGCGCCCGGTGCGCGGCGCTGCGGGCGGTCGGGCTGTTCCCGCCGCCACCGGGACACGGGCCCGCCGTGCCCTGGCCGCTCTTCTAGCGAAGCGCTCGGCCGCCGGCGCGGAGATCGGGTCGGCAGGTTCCGTCGGGTGCGGAACCCACCGACCCGTACCGCGTCCCGCCTGCCGGGGCGCGGTGACCCGTGGCGGTCGGACGGAGCGCGCCGTTGCCCTCCGGGACCCCACGGGGGTCGACCGGCCGAGGACGGATCAGGTGCCATCGGTCGGTCATCACCACCTCACCGACGCTGTCGGTGTACCGACAGCATCGGTTCACCGACGTGGTCGGTTCACCGACGTGGTCGGTTCACCGACGAGGTCGGTCAGGTGGAGCGGTGATCGCGGCCGGGGTCTGGGGCAGCTGTGGCGTCAGCATACGACCGAGATCGCCCGAGGAACAGACCCTGCCGTCAGATTGTCCAGTCGTCCCGGAAGAGCGCTCCACCGCGGCGCGATCCCAGGTACGACCCGACCACCGCGACGCCGAGGTCGTCGTTCTCGGGCGCGACGACCTTGCCGTCCACCCGCTTCGCCATCGCGTCGATGAAGCGCGCCAGCCCCGGGTCGTCGCCGAGCCGGAAGAAGGTCGTCTGCGCGCCGAGTCGTCCGGCGTTCTCGAGCTCCCGGACGGACAGCGCGATCGTGATCGGGTCCGGCGGGTACCCGAACCACACCTGGCCGTTCGGTTCGAGGTGGGAGGTGGGCTCGCCGTCGGTGACGATGAGCAGCACGGGCTGGGCGGTCGGGTGCTTCCGGAAGTGCCGGTTCGCGAGCAGCAGGGCGTGGTGGAGGTTGGTGCCCTTGTCCCACATCGCGTCGAGGCCGACGAGTTGCTCGATCTCCATCACCTCGGCTTCGCGGCCGAAGGCGATGAGCTGCAGGTCGTCGCCGCGGAACCGTGTGGACACGAGGGTGTGGAGTGCGAGCGCGGTGCGCTTCATCGGCACCCACCGGTCCTCCATCGCCATCGAGAACGACGTGTCGACGAGCAGGGCGACACAGGCCTGCGTCCGCGCCTCGGTCTCCTGCACCTCGACGTCGTCGATCTCCAGGCGGACGCCCGGGCCCATCCGTCCCGAGGCAGCGGTGCGGGTGAGCGCGTTCGTGATCGACCGCGTGACGTCCCACGGTTCGGTGTCGCCGTACTGCCACTGCCGGGTCGCACCGGACGGTTCGCCGGACGCACCGGAGCGGCGGAGGTCTCGGGCACCCTGGCGGCCGGACATGCGCTCGGCGACGTCCCGGAGCAGGCTCTTCCCGAGCTGCCGCATCGCCTTCGGGGTGAGCCGGAGCTGCCCGTCGGCACCGCGGCGCATCGCACCGGAGTTGCGCAGGGCCTTCTCGAGCTGCTGCAGGGTCCTCGCGTCGACGACGGCGTCGTTCCCGAGTTGGCGGCCGAGGGCGTCGAGGTCGACGTCGTCGAGGTCGGAGCCCGGTCCGGCCTGCGCGATCTGGTCGGCGAGGGCGTCGAGGTCGGCGATGTCCTGGAACACCCCGGTCCCGTCGCCGAGGCCGAGGCCCTGCTCGCCCTCCATCCGCTCGGAGCCGCCCCAGTCCTCGCCCGGCCGGAGCGAGCGGAGGGTGTCGTCGAGCTGGGCGAGCTGTCCCATCAGGTCGGGGGAGCCGAACGCCTGCTGGGCGAGGGCGTCGAGCTCGTCGCGCTGCTCCTGGGTCATCGAGTTGCGCATGCGCTGCGCCGCGGCCGCCCGGGCAGCGAGGTCGTCGAGCAGTTCCTCGACGTTCTGCGGGTCCGACGGGAAGTACTGCCCGTGCTCGGCCATGAACGCGTCGAACTGCTCCTGCGTGTCCGTGCCCGCACGGTGGTCCTCGAGCAGGGTGTTGAGGTCGCGCATCATCGCGGCGACGTCCTCGCGGTCCTGGTCGGTGGCGCCCTCGAGCGCCTGCTTCATGCCCGCGAACCGCTGGTCGAGCACCTCGCGGCCGAGCAGGTCCTTGATCTCCTCGTACTTCTGGCGCGCGGACGGCCTCGTCCAGTCGTAGCCGCTCAGTTCCTGCACCGCGGTGGCGGGCGACGGCGACAGGCTGTCGAGCTGCATCTCGGCGAGGGCTCGGTCGCCGTCGTCGATCTCGGTGTCGCGGGCGAGTTGTCCGCGTTCCGCGAGCACGGCCTCGTCGAGCAGCTGCTTGATCTGCTGCAGGGTGCCGTCGAGGTTGTTCTTCGCCGTCAGCTCGCGACGTCGCTCGGCCACGCGGCGGGCCAGGTCGTCGAGGCCGCGCTGGTCCTGACCGCCGCGGCGCAGGTACTCCCGGATGGCACGCTCGGGCGAGGTGCCACCCATGACGTCCTCGCCGATGGCGTCGAGCGCCTCGGCCAGGTCGACCGGGGGAGCGAGCGGGTCCGGGCCGTCCTCGTACTTCCCGTAGCGGGCGTCCCTCGCCAGGCGTCGGTTCGCCCTAGCCATAGACGGCTTCGCCCCCGCCGGACTCCTTGCTGATCCGCCGGGCGAGGAAGAGCCCCTCGAGCGCGAGTTCGATGGCGCCGGCACGCTCGCCGTCGTCGGTCGCTCCGAGCCGTTCGCAGATCTGGTCGTACAGGTCGGACTCGCCGATCGACGGCAGGCCCTCGAGGAATGCCCGGGCGCTGACCTGCTCACCCGTGGTCACCATCGTGCCCCCGTCGAGCGCCTCGACGAGGACCGCGAAGTCGAGCCCGCGGAAGCGCGCCCGGACGGTCTCGGCGGTCGCGGTCCGGAGCAGGTGCTCGAGCACCTCGTCGGCGCGGTCCTCCTCGCCGTTCTCGAACTCGATCTTCCCGCCGAGGACGTCGATCGCGGTCTCGAGGTCGATCGGCCGCGCGACCGCGTGCTCCTCGCCCTGCCGCGCAGCGCGGTGCACCGCGGCGGCGGAGATCGTCTCCGCGCCGGCGATCGCGAAGCGGGCGCTGACGCCGCTGCGCTGGTCGACCGCACTCGATCCGCGCAGGGCACGCGTGAACCGGGCGAGGATCTCGACCAGCGCGTCCGGCACGTCGGCGGTGAGCCGCGCCTCCTGGCGGATCACGGCGATCTCGTCCTCGAGCTCGATCGGGTAGTGGGTGCGGATCTCGGCGCCGAAGCGGTCCTTCAACGGGGTGATGATCCGACCGCGGTTCGTGTAGTCCTCGGGGTTCGCGCTGGCGACCACGAGCACGTCGAGCGGCAGTCGCAGGACGTAGCCGCGGATCTGGACGTCGCGCTCCTCCATCACGTTGAGCATCGCGACCTGGATGCGCTCGGCGAGGTCGGGGAGCTCGTTGATGGCGACGATGCCGCGGTGACCCCGGGGGACGAGACCGAAGTGGATCGTCTCGGGGTCGCCCAGGCTGCGGCCCTCGGCGACCTTCATCGGGTCGACGTCGCCGATGAGGTCCGCGACGCTCGTGTCCGGCGTCGCGAGCTTCTCGACGTAGCGGTCGTCGCGGTGCCGCCAGCTGATGGGCAGGGCGTCGCCGAGGTCCGCGGCCCGGCGGATGCTCGCCGTCGTGATCGGTTCGTAGGGGTGCTCGCCGAGTTCGGAGCCGGTGATGACGGGCGTCCACTCGTCGAGCAGGCCCTGCAGGGTGCGGAGGAGTCGGGTCTTGCCCTGTCCGCGTTCGCCGAGCAGGACGACGTCGTGCCCGGCGATCAGGGCGCGTTCGAGCTGCGGGACGACGGTGGTGGCGAAGCCGTGGAGGCCGGGCCAGGGGTCGCGGCCCTCGCGGAGGGCGCTGAGCAGGTTGTCGCGGATCTCGGCGCGGACCGTCTTCTGGAGGTGGCCAGAGGTGCGGAGCTCGCCGACCGTTCGGATGTCGGGTCGGGTCACCTCTTCGACGTTACGCCGTTCGGACCTGGAGGCGCGGTGCGGGCTGGCACCGCGCCTCCAGGCCACCTGCTTGTGAGTTTTCATAGCAATTGCAATGATTGGTGTTCCGGCATCGGAGCCGGATTCGATTAGGGGGATCCGGCTCCGAGCCCGGAACCCGTTCGTTTCCGGATCTGAACCATCTCGTCGATCTGGGCGTACGTTCCCCTCTCGTGAGCAGCACGACGAACGGGGCGATCAAGAGCCTGGTCCCCGCCAGGATGGACAGACTGCCGTGGACACGGTTCCACTGGAGTGTCGTGGTGGGACTCGGCGTCTCGTGGGTCCTCGACGGCCTCGAGATCCAGATCGTGTCGAACGCCGGGTTCCAGGCCGACCTGGACCTGTCGACGCAGCAGGTGACCTCGCTCGGCACCATCTACCTCGTCGGGCAGGTCGTCGGCGCGATCGTCTTCGGTCGGATGTCCGACCGGCTTGGTCGTCGGAAGCTCTTCATCCTCACGCTGGCCATCTACCTGATCGGCTCCGGCATCGCGGGGCTCGCGCAGGACTTCTGGTTCCTCGCGGCCTTCCGGTTCGTCGCCGGGCTCGGCATCGGCGGCGAGTACGCCGCGATCAACTCGGCGATCGACGAGCTCATCCCCGCGAAGTACCGTGGGCACGTCGACATCGCGATCAACGGCACCTACTGGGGCGGCGCGGCACTCGGCGCGTTCGCGAACATCTACCTGCTCGACACGGCCAACTTCGCCGAGAACATCGGCTGGCGCATCGGCTTCTTCCTCGGCCCGGTGCTCGGCATCGCGATCATCTTCCTGCGGCGGCACATCCCGGAGAGTCCGCGGTGGCTCATGACGCACGGACGCGAAGAGGAAGCCGAGGCAACGGTCACGCAGATCGAGGAGTCGGTCGAGAAGTCCACCGGGCACCGGCTGCCGGAGGTCGACGAGTCCAAGGCGATGACCGTCACGCCGACGGAGAACGTGCAGTTCCGGACGATCGTGAAGGTGCTGTTCCGGCAGTACCCGACCCGGACCCTGGTCGGCGCGACGATGATGATCACGCAGGCGTTCCTCTACAACGCGATCTTCTTCACCTACGCACTGGTGCTCACGAACTTCTTCGGCCTGAAGACCGCCGAGACGAGCGTGTACTTCTTCCCCTTCGCGATCGGCAACCTGCTCGGACCGATCATCCTCGGTCGGTTCTTCGACACCTGGGGTCGTCGGCAGATGATCTTCTCGACGTACCTGGTGTCCGGGCTCGTGCTCGCCACCTCGGCGTTCCTGTTCCAGGCGGACGCGATCAGCGCGGGCGTGCAGGTCGTCTTCTGGTGCATCTCGTTCTTCTTCGCCTCGGCGGGTGCGTCCAGCGCCTACCTGACCGTGAGCGAGATCTTCCCGCTCGAGCTCCGGTCGCAGGCGATCTCGTACTTCTTCGCGCTGGCGCAGATATTCGGTGCCGTCGCGCCGCTCATCTACGGCGCGCTCATCGGCGACGGGTCGTCCCGCGAGCCGCTGTTCTGGGGGTACCTGCTCGGGTCCGCAGTGATGATCGCGGGCGGTGTCGTGGCGCTGATCTTCGGCGTCGACGCGGCCCGGAAGGGGCTCGAGGACGTCACACAACCCCTGTCGGTCCTGACCAAGGAGGCGGACGCAGCGCGGAAGTAGTATTCCGTATGCGGAGTGTTTAGCGCCGCGCTCCGGGGTCTGTCATCGTCCTCGCATGGCAGTCCTCCACAGCACGACAGTGTCCTGCACGGTCCACGGGCCGACCACTCGCGAAGCCGGCGGCGTGGGCCGTGCGTGATCCTGGCGGCATGGAGCGAGCACAGCACCGACCGGGTCGCGACGACGACGATCCGCACGGCATCCGACGCAGTCTGCTGCGGGACGCGGTCTTCGCGCGGCTGCTCGACAACGTGCTGCGCGGGGTCTACCGCCGTGGCCAGCGGATCCGGCTCGACACGATCGCGGCGGACATGCGGGTGTCCCGGACCCCGGTGCGCGAAGCGCTCGTGCCGCTCGAGAACCTGCGGCTCGTCTCGGTGCAGCGGTACGTGGGGGTGGTCGTCGCGCACTGGACCGTCGACCACATGATCGAGCGGATCCGGATCGCGCGGACGATGATCACCGAGCCCTCGGCGGGCGCGGTGCGGTGCGCGGATCGCTTCGACGTCGCCTGGCTCCGCGAGTGCGTGACCGAGGGCGGGGTCTTCGTCGAGCTCGGTTCGTGGTGGCTCCGTCGAAGCGGTGCGGCCGTCAGTGCCGACTGGCTCCTGTCGCAGCGTGCCGTGCTCGACGCGTTCTTCACGGACGACGTGGCGCTGGCGAACGGGATCGACGCCGTGGTCGCTCGTCGGGAACGCCGGAAGATCGCCGAACGCGCGACCACCGCGGCCGAGCGGGACGCGCTCGACGAGTGCGCGGTGGCGCTGGTCGAGCTCGCCGATGCCCTGATCGGCCTGCCCGAACGGTTCCGGGCGGCCGCCTGAGCACTCACCGCGGATTCCGGGGCCGCTCGCACTGAATCGACAGGCGGGCGCATGGCAGGGTGGTCCGGTTGCCGTCCCCGCGGCACCGGGACCGACCGGGCCAGCGCGGGACCCCACGGTGCCCGACAGGGAGGGCACTGCCCGCGTGCTCGTCCGCTCGAGCACGCACCGTGTCCGCACACGACAGGAGTGCCCGTGAACGACGTCCGCGACCGATCCCACCGGCTGAACCGAGCGACCGGGATCGCACGGCACGGACGTCTCCGGCACCGCAACCCCGTCGGCACCGCGATGAAGGTGCTCTCCGGCGTGGCCGCGGTCGCCCTCGTGAGCACGGCGTCGGTCGCCGCGATCGCCGCCAAGCAGGTCACCGACGACTTCGGCGACGGCGTCGCGATCCAGGGGCAGCCAGCGCAGCCGGCGAAGGGACCGGCAGCGCTGAGTTCGTACCAGGGCGGCTTCAACATGCTCGTCGTCGGCACGGACAACGACCCCGAGCAGGGCACGGCGTACGGCGAACGCGACGCCACGTTGAACGACGTCAACATCCTGCTGCACGTCTCGGCCGACCACACCAACGCCACAGCGGTGAGCATCCCGCGCGACCTCGTCACGCCGATCCCCGCGTGCCGCAAGCAGGACGGCTCCGGGACGACCCCCGCCATGGCCGCGCAGCCGATCAACAGCGCGTGGGGCGAGGGCGGGCTGAACTGCGTCGTGCAGACCGTGCAGGGACTGACCGGCCTCGACGTGCAGTACTCGGCGGCGGTGTCGTTCCAGGGCGTCATCGAGATGTCGAACGCGATCGGCGGTGTGCCGGTGTGCGTCGCGCAGCCGATCCACGACCGCTACACGGGGCTCGACCTGCCGCAGGGCACCTCGACGCTGCAGGGTGACCAGGCGCTGGCGTTCCTCCGCTCCCGGCACGGTGTGGGCGACGGCTCGGACCTCGGGCGGATCTCCAGCCAGCAGGCCTTCCTGTCCTCGCTGCTCCGCACGGTGAAGTCGAACGACACCCTCACCTCGCCGCCCACCCTGTACAAGCTGGCCCGGGCAGCGGCCTCGAACATGCAGCTGTCGCAGAGCCTGAACGACGCCGGCACGATGGTGGAGATGGGGCGGGCGCTCCAGGATCTCCCGCTCGCGCAGGTCAACTTCGTGCAGTACCCGGGGACGACCGGTGGCACGGGGGTGTACTCGGGGAAGGTGCAGCCGTCGGCGGAGCTCGCGGCGCAGTTGTTCGCGAAGATCCGGGCGGACCAGTCGTTCTCGCTCGGCGCGGACAGCACCGGGATCGGGGCGGAGCGCGCGGCGGGCGCGGGGTCCGCCGCGCGGGCGTCGGCCGCGGGGGCCTCTGGCGCGCCCGCGGGAGCCTCTGCGGGCGCGGCCGCGGGGTCGGCCTCGGGCGCCGGCGGCTCGCCTGCCGGCGCGGGGACGGGTGCCGGTGCGGGCGGCGCGGGCGCGACTGCCGGCGCGGGATCGGGCACGGGCACGGGTGCGAGCGGCGCGGGCGCGGCTGCCGGTTCGGGTGCGGACCTCGGTACGGATGGTGCGGGTCTTGGTTCGGATGGTGCGAGCGCCGGCGGAGCCACCGCGCCCGCGAGCAGCCCCGCGGCCACGGCTCCGGCCGAGACCCTCGACGGCTTGCAGGGGCAGTCCGCCGACGAGCAGACCTGCTCGAAGGCCTTCGGCTCCTGACCCCCGTCCCCGAGGTTTCGCGCCCACCGACACTCCACGCGCTCCCCGGCCCGTGAGATGTCGCCCAGCGCGAAGAACCGCCCGCGAGCCCAGCGAGCCCAGCGCGCCCGAACCACCGAGAGCGGGGGCGCGGTGTCGGGCCGCGCCCCCTGGTCACTCCTCGGTCTGAGCCTCGCACGATCGGGCGCGCGTCGGGCTCGCCGCCCAGGAGCGACGTCGGTGCTGTGTCGCGACGACGGGGTGAGACCCCGGAATGTGATGGCCGCGCCTCGACGATGCTATTGACCGGGGTACGGGTGGACAACCCCCGACTGTCCCCACTTCGGGGGACCCTGCCGTGCGCCCGACACAGGGTCGGTGTCGAGACAGTGCTCGACCTCCTGTATGGTGGTGGGAGCGCTCGCGAGAGTGCTTGGAGACGTCGCATAGTCCGGCCGAGTGCACCACCCTGCTAAGGTGGAGTCCCCTTTGAGGGGACCGAGGGTTCAAATCCCTCCGTCTCCGCGGCACACGAAACCCCGGTCCTCCAGGACCGGGGTTTCGTCGTTCCCGAGGAACACCGGGAGCACGGGGCGCATCGAGTGCGCGGCGCGTCCACCGCCGGACGGGAGGCACGGTGCCAGCCCGCACCGCGCCTCCCGTCCGTGCGTGGGTGCCGTGACGTCCACGCACCTCGTGAGCAGAAATGGTCGGGTGCGCGCACGTGACCCGACCATTTCTGCTCACGAAAGCTCGCGGGGCGCCGCCCGCCCCCCGCCGCGCGCCCCGCGCCCCGCGCGTCAGACCGTCGCGACGCTGCCCGTCGGCACCGCGCCGCGCGAGCGCGCGCGCCGCGCCGCGCCCGCCGCGACGGACGTCAGCACCACGGCCGCCGCCGTGATCCCGGCCCCCGCCCAGATCGGCGAGGTGTACCCGAGCCCCGCAGCGATCGTGAGCCCACCGATCCAGGCGCCGAGCGCGTTCCCGAGGTTGAACGCCGCGATGTTCGCCCCGCTCGCCAGGGTCGGCGCGTGGTCCGCGTACTGCATCACCCGCGTCTGCAGCGCCGGCACGGTGGCGAACCCGAACGCCCCCATGAGCACGAGCGCGATCACGGTGAGCACGGGCGAGGCCGCCACTGCCGCGAACACGGCGAGCACCACCGTGAGGACGACGAGCACCACGAGCAGCGTGCCGTCGATCGACCGGGACGCGAGCTTGCCGCCCGCGAAGTTGCCGGCGAACAGCCCGACGCCGAACACGATGAGCAGCCACGGCACGGCGCCCGACGAGAACCCGGACACCGAGGTCAGCGTGTACGCGATGTAGGTGAAGGCGCCGAACATCCCGCCGTAGCCGAGCACGGTGATGCCGAGCGAGAGCCACACCTGGCCGGAGCGGAAGGCGCCGAGCTCCCGGCGGAGGGAGGGTACGGCTGCGTCGGCCGAGCGGACGGTGGGGACGAGCAGGGCGACCCCGACGAGGGCGACGACACCGATCGCCGCGATGGTCCAGAACGTGGCGCGCCAGCCGAGCGCCTGGCCGAGGAAGGTGCCGAACGGGACGCCGAGCACGTTCGAGGCGGTGAGCCCGGTGAACATCAGGGCGACCGCGGACGCCCGCTTCTCCTTCGCGACCATGTTCGACGCGACCACGGAGCCGATGCCGAAGAACGCCCCGTGGCAGAGGGCCGCGATGACCCGGCCGAGCATCATCACGCCGTACACCGGCGCGAGGGCGGACAGGGTGTTGCCGATCACGAACAGCACGAGCAACCCGATGAGCACCGGCTTCCGGGGGAGCCGGGTGGTCGCGGCGGTGAGTCCGAGCGCGCCGACGATGACGGCGAGGGCGTACCCGGTGACGAGCCACCCGGCGGTGGTCTCGGTCACGCCGTAGTCGGCGGCGACCTCGGGCAGGAGCCCGGTGATGACGAACTCGGTCAGGCCGATGCCGAATCCGCCGAGTGCGAGGGCGATGAGTCCCGCGGGCATGGATGTCCTTCCGTTGTGCGGTGCAGCTGGGCCGCGTACGCTGGTTGTTGCAGACGCGGGATATCGATAGTTGCACACGCGGGGTATCAGCGCAAGCAACCAATCCTGCCCGGAAGCACACCAGGAGGCCCCTCATGTCCGTCGACGACTCCTCCGTCGCCGTCCGCGCCCACGGCTGGCGCACGCTCGCGGCCCTGCACGGCCTCATCGAGACGCGGCTCGAGCGGGCGCTGCGCGCCGTCGACCTGTCGGTCGTCGAGTTCACGGTGCTCGACGCCCTCCGCCGCCAGGACGGCTTCCACATGCGCATGCAGCAGCTCGCCCGGGCGGCAGCGCTCAGTCCGAGTGCGACGACCCGGCTCGTGAACCGCCTGGAGGAGCGCGCCCTCCTCACCCGCGTGCTCTGCGCCGACGACCGCCGCGGGCTCTACACGGAGCTCACGCACGCGGGCCAACGGCTGCTCGACCAGGCCACGCCCGTGCACGCCGCCGCGCTCGAGGAAGCGCTCGCCGAGGCGCGCGAGGTCCCCGAGCTCGAGGAGCTCGCCGTCGCGGTCGACCGGCTCGAGGGTGCCACCGTCTGAGGTCCAGGAGGCGCGGGTCGACCCCGCCCCGCACGCTACGGTGAGCGGGTGGTGCGGCGGACAGGACTCGTGGTCGGTTTCGCGGTCGTGGTCGCGCTGGCCCTCGGTGGCGGCGCCGGCACGCGGGGTGCCGACGCCGACCTCGCTGTGGAGGCGTACGTCGAGCCGGGTGACGGATCGGGGGCGACGGTCTCGGACGCGTCCCGTCGTGCGGCGACGATCGGGATCGACGGCGTCACGGTGGCGGACGACGGTGCCGGGCTGAACGACCTGCCCGGCGGCGTGGCGGCACTCGCCCGCACGGCGCGGGCCGGTGGAGCCGCACCCGAACTGCTCGTCAGCAACTTCTCCGAGTCGATCGGGGACTTCTCACCCGAGGTCGGCACCGCGCTGCTGTCGGACGCCGGGAACCGCTCGCGGGTCGCCGAGCGCCTGGCGGAACTCGCGTCGGATGCGCACATGCGCGGCGTGCAGATCGACCTCGAGTCGCTCCGGAGCCGCGACCGTGCCGGGCTCGTGGCGTTCGCCGCGACGCTCGAGGTCGCCGTGCACGAGCGGCTCGGGTCGGACGCCGAGGTGTCGATGGCGGTCATGGCCTCGACGGACGAGCGGGGCTACCGCGACACCGGGTACGACCTCGGTGCGCTCGCGGACCACGTCGACCGGTTCGTCCTGATGACGTACGACCAGCACGGGCCCTGGAGCGGTGCCGGCACGATCGGGTCCCTGCCGTGGGCGGAGCGGGTGGTCGATGCGGCCGAGCGCTCGGGCGTCCCGGCCGACCGGATCGACCTCGGCATCGCGGGGTACGGGTACGTGTGGGGTGGCTCGGGTGACGCGCAGGTGAGCCCTGCCCGGGCGCGGGAGCTCGCGGGCGACGATGCCCGGTGGTCGGCCCGGACCGGCGAGTGGTCGGCGACGCTGGACGACGGCCGCGAGCTGCACTGGTCCGACGCACGTTCCTACCGGGCGCGGGTCGCGCTCGCCGAGGACCTCGGGCTGCACGGCGTGGCACTGTGGTCCCTGAACACGCTGGGACTGCCTGGATCGGAGGCGACGTGAAGCTCTTGCTGACCTCGGGAGGCGTCACCAACCCGACGATCCACGCCGCGCTCGTGTCGATGCTCGGCAAGCCGGTCGAGGAGGCCAACGCCCTCGTCGTCCCCACGGCGCAGTGGGGGCATCCGATGTGTGGACCGGCCTCGGTCCGGGACCTCGTGGCCGGCGGTCCCGACTCCCGCGCCTTCACCGGCCTCGGCTGGGCGTCGATCGGCGTGCTGGAGCTCACGGCGCTGCCGACGATCGACTCCGAGCGGTGGCGGCGGTGGGTCACGGGAGCCGACGTCCTGCTGGTCGACGGCGGGGACGCCACCTACCTCGCTCACTGGATGCGGACATCCGGGCTCGCGGACCTGTTGCCCTCGTTGCCCGACACGGTGTGGGTGGGCGTGAGCGCCGGTAGCATGGTCATGACGCCGCGCATCGGCGCGTCCTTCGTCGCGTGGCCGTCGGCGGTCGACGACGTGACGTTGGGAGTCGTCGACTTCTCGATCTTCCCGCACCTCGACGCGTTCCCGGAGAACACCCTCGAGAACGCCGAGCGGTGGGCGGCCGAGATCGGCGTTCCGACCGCCTACGCCATCGACGAGCAGACCGCCGTGGCGGTCGACGGTGGCTCGGTCCGGGTCGTCTCCGAGGGGCGTTGGGTGCAGCTCGCGCCGTGACGAGATCGGCACCGACCGGCGGACGCCCGTCAGGCGGCGACCGGCGGACGCCCGTCAGCCGGCGACCGGGGGATGCCCGCCGTCCGGACGGTCAGCGGGCGCGCGGGGGAGCGGTCGTCGATCGGACGACGAGCGACGGCGGCACGAGGACCCGGGTCGGCTCCGGCCGCTCGGCTGCACCGATCAGCTCGACGAGCCGGTCCGCCGCGAGCCGCCCGACCTCGTCGTTGTGCGGGTCCACGGTCGTCAGGCGCAGCAGGGGTGACGCGGCGAGCGGGGTCTCGTCGTTGCCCATGACCGACACGTCCTGCGGTACCCGGAGCCCGGCCTCGTGCACGGCGGCGATCGCGCCCATCGCCATGACGTCGTTCGCCGCGAACACCGCGGTCAGGTCCGGGTGGTCCTCCAGTGCGCGGACGGTGCCGCGGTAGCCGGTCTGCTCCGAGGTCGGTCCCTCGCCGTACACCAGTGGCTCGACGCCGGACGCGACCATCCGCGCGACGGTGGCCTCGCGGCGGACGGCAGCCGGGCCTCCTGAGCCGGTGACGTGGGCGATGCGGCGGTGGCCGAGTCCGACCAGGTGGTCCGCGGCCAGGCGTCCGCCGGCGGCTTCGTCGGAGGCGACGACGTCGAGTCCTCCCGGGACCTCAGCTCGCGCGCCGGCGATGACGACCGGGGTGTCCGCGGGGACGACGAGGTCGGGGAAGCCCTCGGCGGCGAGCACGACACCGTCGACCCGGAGCGAGAC
Organism: Curtobacterium sp. NPDC087082; assembly: GCF_044745045.1. Taxonomy (NCBI): domain Bacteria; kingdom Bacillati; phylum Actinomycetota; class Actinomycetes; order Micrococcales; family Microbacteriaceae; genus Curtobacterium; species Curtobacterium sp. NPDC087082. Next base: position 643,750 of record NZ_JBIUZN010000001.1, read on the forward strand.
GAGGTCATCGAACGGGGAGGAGTCGAGGTGGGCGTTCGCGCGGGTGTCCGCGAGCGTGAGGCGCAGGCCGTGCGGGGCGAGCGCGTCGCGGATGCCGTCGAGCATCGGAACGTACCAGGGGTTCCGGAAGTCGTCGACGACGACGCCGATCGTGCGCGTCCGCGTGCCGGCGAGGATCGCGGCGGCACGGTTGGGGCGGTAGCCGAGCTCGGCGGCCGCGGCGAGGACGGCTGCCCGGCGGGTGTCGGAGACGCCGGGGTCGTCGCGCATCACCATCGAGACGAGCGACTTCGAGACACCGGCACGGGTCGCGACGTCGATGATCGTCGGTGGTCGGGACACGCGGCTCCTTGACAGGACATGGGTGGGTGCGTCTACAGTCTACCGACGATCTCTGGAACGTTCCAGAACCATCATCGACTTCTCGAGGGAGAGAACATGAGCGACAGCATCGGCGTCGCCGTCATCGGCGCCGGCATGGCCGGCAAGGCACACATGGCCGCGTGGCGGAACGCACCGTCCCTGTTCGGTCACACGCTGCCGCCCGTCCGGCTCGTGTCGGTCGGCGACGTCTACGAACCGCTCGCGGCCGAGGCTGCGACGCGCTTCGGGTACGACCGGCACGACACCGACTGGCGAGCGATCGCCGAGGCCGACGACATCGACGTGGTGAGCGTCGTCGTCGCGAACACGCTGCACCGCGAGATCGTCGAGGGGCTCCTCGCCGCCGGCAAGCACGTGCTGTGCGAGAAGCCGCTCTCGGACTCGCTCGACGATGCCCGCGCGATGGCGTCCGCCGCATCGCTCGCGGCCGGTCGTGGTCTCACCGCCCGCGTCGGCTTCACCTACCGCCGCGCTCCCGGCCTCGCTGCCATCAAGCAGCTCGTCGAGGACGGCACCCTCGGTCGCGTCCTGCACGTCTCCGCGCGCTACTGGACCGACTACGGCTCCTCGCCCGACGTCCCGTTCTCGTGGCGCTTCGCGGGGGCCCCGGGGACCGGCGCCCTCGCCGACGTCGGGTCGCACCTCGCGTACGTCGCCGAGTTCCTGGCCGGCGAGGTGCAGAGCGTCAACGGCGGCATGTTCACCACGGCCATCACGAAGCGGCCGATCGCCGCCGGGTTCGCCCTCCGTGGCCAGGCCGTACCGTTGACCGGGGAGTTCGCCGACGTCGAGAACGACGACTACGCCACGTTCAACGCGCGCTTCGGCGACGGCTCGGTGGTCGGTTCGCTCGAGGTCTCCCGGGTCGCGACCTCGCACCCGAACGGCCTCGTCGTCGAGGTGTTCTGCGAGCACGGCGCCGCACGCTGGGACCAGGAGCGCGCATCCGAGATCGGACTCGCGCTGCAGTCCGACGGCTCCCGTCTCGGCGGCTACCGTCAGGTCGTCCTCGGCCCGGACCACCCGTACGTCGCCGGCGGCATGGCGATGGACGCTCCCGGTGTCGGCTGGGGCCAGAACCAGATGTTCGAGTACCAGGCGCGTGCCTTCCTCGACGAGGTCGTGGGCAACACGGCCGACCCGCTGCCGGCGAACGCCACGTTCGACGACGGCGTCCACAACATGGAGATCCTCGACGCGGTGGCCCGGTCCGCCGCCGACGGAGGAGCAACCGTCGACCTCACCGCAGCGTCCGTCACCGGAGGAGCACTCGCATGAAGCTCGGTCTCTACAACGCGATCTTCCACGACCGCCCGCTCGCCGCGGCGCTCGAGGCCATCGCGGGCAACGGCCTCACCGGCATCGAGCTGAACACCGGCGGGTTCCTGCCGCCGGTGCACGTGCCGAACGTCGACGAGATCCTCGACGACGACGCGGCGCGCGACGCCTTCCTCGCGAAGTTCGACGGGACCGGCGTCTCGATCGCCGGCCTGAACTGCAACGGCAACCCGCTGCACCCGGACCCCGCGATCGGGCCGAAGCACGCGGAGGACGTCCGCCGCAGCATCCGGCTCGCGGCCCGTCTCGGCCAGGACCGGGTCGTGACGATGTCGGGCCTCCCAGCGGGGGAACCCGGCGGCGCCCGGCCGAACTGGATCGTGAACGCCTGGAACTCCGCCGCGCTCGACGTGATCGAGTACCAGTGGAGCGTCGCGGTGCCGTTCTGGCAGGAGATCGACGCCCTCGCCCGCGAGCACGGGGTCAAGGTCGCGCTCGAGCTGCACCCGCAGAACGTCGTCTTCAACCCGGCGACGATCCGCGAGCTCGTCGAGCGCGGCGGGCTGACCAACGTCGGCGTCGAGCTCGACGCGTCGCACCTGTTCTGGCAGCAGATGGACCCGGTGGCGGTCGTCCGCGACCTCGGGCCGCTCGTGTTCCACGCCGCCGCGAAGGACGTCCGGATCAACCCGCAGGCGGCGATCAACGGCGTGCTCGACAACTCGTTCCGTCGGCTCTCGCCGGACGAGCCGCGCACGAACCTCGGCGGGGACGAGTGGGCGAACGAGTGGCCGAAGCCGTCCGCGTGGGACTTCGTCGCGCTCGGCAAGGGGCACGACGAGGCGTACTGGTCGGCGTTCCTCGAGGCCCTCCGCGAGGTGGACCCGGACATGTGGGTGAACATCGAGCACGAGGACACCGAGCTCGGGCGCGAGGAGGGCGTCGCCGTGGCGGCGCAGGTCCTGCTGGCCGCCGACGCGTCGCTGGCGGCTCGCGCCTGACGCGCAGCGGGATCCGGACTGGAGGCGCGGATCACGTGCGCTGATCGGCGCACGCGACCCGCGCCTCCAGTCCGTCGCCGTGTGTCCGGCGGCCCGGTCGGTGACGCATCCCCCGGTCCCTGTCACCGGGCCGTTGTAGCATGCACGACACCTGTCCTGAGCCGAGGAGGCCTGCGTGCCGGAACCGACCGACCCCGCCTTCCCGATCGAGCGCATCCGGGACGTCGGTGACGACATCACCGCCGCCGTCTCCACGGTCGTCGACGGCAAGACCGAGGCCATCCGCACCGCCCTGACGGTGATGCTGGCCGAGGGGCACCTGCTCGTCGAGGACGTCCCCGGCGTCGGCAAGACGGTGCTGGCCAAGGCGCTCGGCGCATCGGTCGGCGGGTCCGTGAACCGCATCCAGTTCACCTCGGACATGCTGCCGTCGGACGTCACCGGCGTGAACATCTTCGACCAGTCCTCCGGCACGTTCCGGTTCTCGCCGGGGCCGGTGTTCGCGAACGTCGTGATCGGCGACGAGATCAACCGCACGAGCCCGAAGACCCAGTCGGCGCTGCTCGAGGCCATGGCCGAGGCGCAGGTGACCGTCGACGGCGTGACGCGCAAGCTGGACAGCCCGTTCATGATCGTCGCGACGCAGAACCCGATCGACATGGAGGGCACGTACCCGCTGCCCGAGGCCCAGCGCGACCGCTTCATGGCCCGACTGACGATGGGGTACCCGAGCGCCGACGCCGAACGGCAGATGCTGACCAACCGCGGTGGGGGCGACCCGCTGGCGCACCTCCGTCCGATCGTCGACGTGGACACCCTCCGCGACCTCATCCAGTCGGTGCGCACGGTCCACGTCGCGCCCGACGTCGAGGCGTACATCGTCGCGATCGTCCGGGCCACCCGCAGCCACCCCGACATCGTGCTCGGCGCCAGCCCGCGGGCGACCCTGCACCTCGCCTCGGCCGCCCGTGCCCACGCCGCGCTGCTCGGTCGTCCCTTCGTCACGCCGGACGACGTCGCCACGCTGGCGCCGGTCATCCTCGCGCACCGGCTCGTGCCGGTCGCCCGCGGCCTCGGAGGCACGGGCGGCGACACCGTCCGCGACATCGTCGTGCGCATCGTGTCCGACACGGCCGTGCCGTTCACGGCGACCCCCGTCCGCTCCTGATGTCCGGGTCCCCGGCGCCGACGTCGCTCGCGCTGCGTGCCGGCGCCCTGCGCTCCGGGGCGCTCCGGTACGGGCGGCGTGGCCTCGCGCTGCTGCGTCGCACGCCGTTCCCCCGACCGACCGTGCGCGGCTGGACCGTGATCGCGGTCGGCATCGGACTGATCGGCGGCGGGCTCGTGGGGACGACGAGCGTCGCGGTGTCCGCGGGGCTGCTGCTCCTCGTGCTCGTGGTGCTCGGCATCGTCATGGCGTTCGTCGTCGCCGCACCGCTGCGCGGCAGCCGGAGCACGGCGCGCGCGATCGTCCAGGTCGGCGAGGTGTACCGCGAACGGATCACCCTCGGCGGGACGAGCCTGCCGATCGGCCCGCGGTCGATGCTCCTCGTGCGCGAACAGCTCGACGACGCCCTGGTCAGCATGTCCACCGCCGAGACGTACGCCGCAGTCGGGCCGAACCTCCCGCCGGCGGTGCTCGACGTCGAGGCCCTGGCGATGCACCGCGGGCGCAGCGTGGTCGGCCCGGTGACGATCCGCGTCGAGGACCCGTTCGGCCTGCTCCGCATCGACCGACCGGTGGTCGCCGCGGAAGAGGTCGTCGTCGTCCCGGCATCGACCCCGCTCGCGTCGCTCGACGCGGGTGCGCTCGCCGGAGCCGTCTCCGCCGACGAAGGCCGGGTGGGCCAGGGCGGGTCGGCTGACGACAGCGAGCTCCGTCCCTACCGCCCGGGTGACCCGATCCGCCGTGTGCACTGGGCCCAGAGCGCCCGCCGCGGGGAACTCCACGTCCGCCAGACCACGCAGGCGCAGCCGCCGGAGGCCGTCATCGCGCTCGACGTCCGACGCGAGTCCTACCAGCGCCTCGGCCGCGACGACCTGGCGGAGCTCTCGGACCTCGGCGGCGACGCCGCGTTCGAGCACGCCGTCGTCGTCGCCGCGAGCGTCGCACGGACACTGGCCGCACGGACCTCGCGCGTCGTGCTCGTCAGCGACGGACCGTCCGGCAGCACCCGGCACGCGGGGGACGCCGGCGGACTGACCGACGTGCTCGTGGGGCTGGCCGACGTCCGGGTCCGCTCCGACGCCCGCGAGGTCACCGAGGTCCTCCCGGACGTCCGCGGCCGCGACGTGCACGGCATGACCGCCGTCGTCACCGGCAACTGCACCGCCGAGCAGGCCGCCGAACTCGTCTCCGCGACGACCGGGTCGAGCCGGGGGATCCTCGCGACCATCGTCCCGCCGGACCCGGTGGTGCGCGGCATCCTCGACCGCGGCGGGTGGCGGACCCTGGTGGTCCCGGTCGCCGGTGCCCACGCGCCCGGGAGCATCCGGTGAGCGGCGTCGCCACCCGTCCGGCCCCGCCCCGGGGCGAGGCGCGGCGTGAACCCGACCGACGGGTCGACCGACCGGACTCGCCGAGCCCGTGGGTCGTCGCACTCGCACCGGTGCCCGTGCTCATCGCCGCCCTCGCCATGCGTCCACTCGTGCAGGGCGTCGCGTGGTGGGTGTCCGGCGTCCTCGTCGCCGCCGTCCTCGTCGGCACGATGCTCGCGGTCCGTCGTCGGGCGCCCGGGGTGCGGTTCGTGGCACTCGTCGCGGCGCTCGTGGTCTGCTCGTGCGCCGCTGCGGTCGTGAACGACGTCCAGCCACTCGGGTGGCTCGACCGGAACGGCGCGCTCGGCGAGACGCTCGCGGCGATCCGACTGAACCCCGCACCGCTGCCGCAGTCCGACGCGATCCGGCTCATCGTCACGGTCGCGATCGGCTGGGTCGCCGGCGTCTCGCTGTTCCTCGCGGCCGTCGCCCCGACCGCCGCACTCGCCGCCGTCCCCGCGCTCGTGATCCTCATCGTGCCGGGCGTCGTCACCGGAGCCCCCGCGGCACCCGGGCTCGTGATCGCCACCGGCATCGCCTTCCTCGTCCTGCTCTGGCTCTCGGTGCGGCCGGTCCAACGGGCGTTCCCCGCCGCCGTCGTCGGGGCGATCGGACTCGTCGTCGCCGTGGGACTGCCCGCGATCGTGCCGCTCAACGCCAGCTGGTTGTCCGGCGTCACCGGGGCGATCCAGTCGCCCGTGCAGCCCGGACGCCCCGGCACGCTGCTCAACCTCGGGCAGGACCTCCGGCAGCCGAACGAGCTCGAGGTGTTCCGCTACCGCTCGTCCGACGGTCGGCCGGAGTACCTGAAGCTCGCGAACCTCGACGAGTTCGGCACCGGCGACTGGGTGCCGACCACCACCGACGCCGCGAAGTCCGAGACCGCCGACCAGCAGCAGTGGGCGGTCGGCATCAACCCGCGGCTCTCCAGCCGCGGCGACGTCACGATCCGGGTCACCGGGCTGTCGAGCAACTACCTGCCCGTCCCCGCCGGCGCGGTCTCGATCGAGTCCCGCTCGACGAACCTCGACCTGTCGCAGTGGCGCTGGATGGGGGAGTCGAGCACGGTGCGTTCCACCGGCCCGGCCACCCCGCGCGGTGCCACCTACGAGGTGTACGGCGCCTCGACGTGGTCCGGCGAGTACCTCGACGCGATCGCCGGTTCCGGCCTGCTCGGGCGTGCCGACGGCCGGGGGTTCGCGACCCCCTCGGCGAACCAGCTCCGGACCGACCGCGAACTCCCCGACAAGCTGCCGGTCAGCATCGCGCGGACGGCGCAACGCGTCGCGGGCAGCGCGGCCACCGACTACGAGAAGGGCCGCGCGCTCGAGCAGTGGTTCCGCAGCGACCTGTTCACGTACTCCGAGACCGCGCCGGTCGAACAGGGCTACGACGGCGACAGCATGGACGTCGTCGCGAAGTTCCTGCAGCTCCGCGAGGGCTACTGCGTCCACTTCTCCTCGGCGATGGCGGTGATGGCCCGCACGCTCGGCATCCCCTCGCGCATCGCGGTCGGCTACCGGGCGGGCTCCACGCAGGCCGACGGCGAGTACACGGTGTCGAACCGGCAGCTGCACTCGTGGCCGGAGCTCTACATCAAGGGCGCCGGCTGGGTGGCGTTCGAGCCGACCCCCGACTCCGACGCCGCCGCGACGCCCTCGACCGAGGCCACGTCCACCCCTTCGGCCGCCGCCCCGGAGACACCGCTGCCGGCCCCGGGCGAATCCGCTCCCGCCACGTCCGAGACGCCGACGCCGAGCGCGTCCGCAGCGCCGGGAGCCGCCGGGTCGACCGGTGGCGGGGGCAACGGGCCGCTCGGGCTCGCGGTGGGGCTGGTGATCGCCGTGGCGCTGCTGGTGTCCCCGGCGCTCGTCCGGGCACTCCGCCGTCGGACACGGCTCGGCGCGGTGCGATCCGGCAGGTCACCGGCGGTGAACGCCTGGCGTGAGGCGCTCGACGACGTCGCCGACCACGGCTACGCGCCGGGCCTCGCGCCGCCGGGTGACGCCGCCGCAGCAGCGCGGACGGCACGTGCGGTGCTCGGGCGGCTCCGGCCGTCGGTGCCGGCGACGGTGCTGCCGCACCTCGAGGCGATCGTCGACGCGGTCGACCGGGAGCGGTTCGCCGCGGGCGGTGCGGCGTCGGTGGACGCTGCGGCGTTGCTCGCGGCGGTCCAGGAGGCGCGGGTCGCCCTGGACGCCTCGGCCTCCGGTGCGCGGGTGCTCCGGTCGCGCCTGGTGCCGCCGAGCCTGCTGCCCTCGTCCGCGTGGTCGCACGAGGGGCGGCGCGCGCGCCGCAGCGCGGCGTAGCGGCGCGTGCCGCGCGCCGCGCGCCGCGCGCTCGTAGCGTGCGAGGTTCCGCGCGTGGTGCGGGGCCCGCAGGGTCCCACCGCGGGCGGAACCTCGCACACTGCGTCACCCGCCGCGGCACGGCGCGGCGTCAGCGCCGGCGGATGACCGCCTCGACGAGGGCGGCGACGACCTCGCCCGGGTTCACCCCGGGCAGCGCCGCCGCGTCGAACACGATCCCCACGTTCGCCCCGATGAGCACGCGGGAGAAGTCCTCGAGCGACATCCCCGCATCGATCTCCGGGTGCGCCCCGAACCACAGCTCCACGAGCTCGAAGACGCCGTCCTGCAGCTCCCGCCGCTGCCGCACGAACTCGGGCAGGAACTCGGGGTGGCGCGTGGCGTACCCCCGGAACTCCGACAGCAGGGCGAACTGGCCGCTCTGGTCGTGCCGCCCGAACGCTGCCCGGACGACGTCGCCGATGTCCACCGCGGCGATGTCGGCGCGGACGAGTTCCCGCAGCGACCCGAGCACCAGGTTCGTCGCGCGCTGCATGACCTGCGCGACGAGGTCTTCCTTCGACGAGAAGTTCGAGTAGACGGCACCCTTGCTGAACCCGGCGCGGGCGGCGACCTCGTCGAGCCGAGCCTCGTGCACGCCCTGCTCGGCGAAGACCTCGGCCCCGGCGGTGAGGAGTCGTTCCCGCACCTCGGCCCGCGGGGTCCGGGGCGTGGGCGAGCCGGTGACGGAGGGGCTGGGGTCGGAGGCGTCGTCGCTCATGGTTCCTGATTCGACGGGCCCGCCGTGATCCGTCGGGTCCGGCTTCGTCGGGCTGGCGTGGTGGTGGGTCACGACCATTGTGCTGGAGGCAGGGTGCGTCGGGAGACCTGCCGCGCCGCGCGTCTGATCCCGCGCGGCATCAGCGAAGCCCCCAACCACAGGTCCGTACGGAACCGGCGCGTTCGGGTCGCGTCGGTGCACCAGCGGACCATGGATGCCGGGTCGATACCCGGCGGTACTGATTGTACGACCGAGCACCGACAGATGACAGCCCCTTCGCGGATTCAGCCGTCCGACGCGTCCGCGGGCCCCGACTCGTTCTCGTGGTGCACGCTTCCCGCGCCGGACCGTCGCCCCGGCCGTCGCAGCAACCGGATCGCGTCCGGTCGGAGCTTCCGGCCGCGCTGGAGCAGGGATCCGAGCGTGGACTTCGGCTGCCACTCACGACCGTTCGGCAGCCCCCAGCCGCGCCGGACCGCGCCCCACCGCAGCCCGAGGGAGAGCACGATCGCGGCGACGATGCCGATCGAGGGCGACCCGAGGTGCGACGCGACGACCATCACGGCGGACGCGGCGACGGCGACCGTGGCGTAGAGCGCGTTGCCGCCGAACACCGCGGGGACCCGGCGGAGCAGCAGGTCCCGCATCGCACCACCGCCGACCGCCGTGATCGTGCCCATGATGATCGCGGCCGGCCAGTCGAGCCCGGCGTCGAACGTCCGCTGCACCCCGACCACCGACCAGAAGCCGATCACCGCGGCGTCGAGCACGGTGAACAGCCGGTCCCAGGTCAGCTCGGAGAACGACACGAAGAAGGCGATGAGCGCACCGGCGATCGCGACCGGCACGTACAGCGGGTCGACGAGCGCGACGGGCGGCCCGTTCTGCAACAGGGTGTCGCGGAGCATGCCGCCGCCGAGGCCGGACACGAACCCGACGACGAGGAACCCGAAGAGGTCGAAGTCCATCGTCCGTGCGAGCGATCCGCCGAGCAGCGCCGACGCGAACACCCCGGCCAGGTCGAGCACGTTCGTGACCGACGCCAGGCCATCGGCGGACAGCAGGTTCATGAGAACCATCAAACATCACCGGCGGGAGGTGGCGGGTCGCGCGCTGGTTAGGTTAGCCTCACCTTTGCCATGCTCGCCACCCTCGTCATCGGCCTCCGTGAAGGCCTCGAAGCGACGCTCATCGTCGGCATCATCGCCGCGTTCCTCCGTCGCAACCGCGTCCCCCTCGCCCCCATGTGGTTCGGCGTCGGGGTCGCCGTGGTGCTCAGCATCGCCGTGGGCTTCGGCCTGCAGGTCGTCGAGCAGGCGCTCCCGCAGGCCCAGCAGGAGGGCATGGAGGCGGTCATCGGCATCGTCGCCGTCGTCTTCGTGACGGGCATGATCGTCTGGATGCGCACCCACGCGCGGACGCTCACGACCGAGCTCGAGGCGAGCGCGACCGCAGCCCTCGGCCGCGGCACCGCCTGGGCACTCGCCGGCATGGCCTTCCTCGCCGTCCTCAAGGAGGGCTTCGAGACCGCGGTCTTCCTGCTCGCCACGTTCCAGGCGTCGTCGGACACCGGGCTCGCGGCGCTCGGTGCGGTCATCGGCATCGCGGGCGCCGTGGTCGTCGGGTACGGCATCTACACCGGCGGCGTCCGGCTGAACCTGTCGAAGTTCTTCACCGGCACGGGGATCTTCCTCGTGTTCGTCGCCGGCGGCCTCGTGCTGACCGTGCTCCGCCGCGCGCACGAGGCCGGGTGGATCGTGATCGGGCAGCAGCGCACGGTCGACCTCAGCTGGCTCGCGCCGAACGGCTCCGTGCAGGGCGCCCTCGTCACCGGCGTCCTCGGCATCCCGCCGGACCCCCGGGTCATCGAGGTGCTCGGCTGGGTGCTCTACGTCGTCCCCGTGCTCGCGATCTCCCTCTGGCCGCGTGCCTGGCGCCCGTCGCGCGAACGGGTCCCCGCCGTGCGGCTCGGCATCGCCGGTGTCCTCGCCGTCGCCGCTGCGACCCTGGCGATCGCGGTCCCGACCGGAGGCGTCGACCTCCCGTCCACGACCGCCGTGACCGGCGGCGGCTCCGTCACCGCGTCCGTCGACGGGACAGCCGCGAGCATGCGCACCAGCGGCACGGGCCAGGAGGCGCGGTTCGCCTTCCCGGCGTCGACCCACCGGAGCGTCACCCGCGCGGGCGTGACCGCCGACCGCTGGCGGCGGACCGAGGACGGGTCGGCCGCGCAGCGGCCGTCGAGCCTGACGCTCGACGACCTCGTCGACCTGTTCGGCCGCGTCCCCGTCGGCATCTCACCGAGCACGAACCCCGGGCCGTTCTCGGCGCGCTGGGCCGTCCGCGACACCGTCAGCCTCTGGACCGTCCGGGGTGGGGTCCTGGACGCGAGCCGCGCGGAACGCACCGTGCTCACGCTGAGCGGTGGGGGCCTCCCGTCCGCTCGGACCACGACCCTGGACCGCACCGTCTGGTCCGTGCCGGACGCCCGCGTCCAGCAGGCCGCCACCGCGGTGGCGGCCGCGGACACCCGCTCCGCCGAGCTGCTGCTCTGGAAGGCCTGGCTGCCGATCGCCCTGGGCATCGCCGCCGCTGCCCAGGCGTTGCTCGCCCTCCGCGACCGCCGTCGGCGGCCGGAGCCCACGACCACCACCCCCGAAACCGACCCGTCACGCGGCCCACCCGCGGACGACCCCACGAGGAGCCCTGAGTATGCCGTTCGGTAGGACTGCCCGCCCCCTGACCACCCTCGGCGCCCTCGGCGTCGTCACCGCCCTCGCCCTGACCGGCTGCGCGGACTCGTCCACGTCGGCGGGTGACACCGCGAGCAACTCCGGCAAGGTCTCCCGCGTCTCGGTCACGCTGACGAACGACGGCTCCGACAAGTGCGCCGTGTCGACCACGAAGGTCCCCGCCGGTCCGGTCACGTTCACGGTGAAGAACGAGTCGTCGACCGCGATCACCGAGGTCGAACTGCTGCAGGACCAGCGCATCCTCGGCGAGAAGGAGAACCTCGCGCCCGGGCTCGCCGCCGTCACGTTCACCGCCACGCTCACCGGCGGCAAGTACCAGGTGTACTGCCCCGGGGCCGACCAGGAACTCACCGACTTCACCGTCACCGGCAAGGTGACCTCGACGGCGAACAGCAGCGCCGCGACCCTCCTCGACGAGGGCACGAAGGGCTACGCCGAGTACGTCGACGGCCAGGTCACCGACATGGTCGCCGCGGTCGAGCAGCTGCAGAAGGACGTCGACGCGGGTGACCTCGCCGCCGCGAAGACCGACTACGCGAACGCCCGCCCGTTCTACGAGCACGTCGAGAGCGACGTCGACGGCTTCGTGAAGAAGGGCTTCAAGGCCACCGACAACGCCGGCAACCTCGACTACCTCATCGACATGCGCGCCTCGAACCTCGACCCGGCCGTCGGCTGGAGCGGGTTCCACGCGGTCGAGAAGGACCTGTTCGAGGCAGGGGCGATCACCGCGTCGACCAAGCAGACCGCCGCCGACCTGACCGAGAACGTGCAGCTGCTCGCGAAGCTCGTGCCGACCCTCGACTACAAGCCCGAGGACCTCGCCAACGGTGCCGCCGGCCTGCTCGAGGAGGTCCAATCGAACAAGATCACCGGCGAGGAGGAGGCGTACAGCCACATCGACCTCGTCGACCTCGCCGCGAACGTGGAGGGCGCCCGCCAGGCCTTCGCGTACCTCAAGCCGGGCCTGACGAAGCTCGACCCGACGCTGACGAAGCAGATCGCGACGCAGTTCGACCGCACGAACACGCTCATGGACGGCTACCGCAACGCCGACGACCTCGGCGGCTTCGACACGTGGGACGCCGCGACCAAGGCCTCGGACGCGAACACGATCTCGCAGCAGGTCCAGGCGCTGCAGGACCCGCTGTCCCGCCTCGCCGAGAAGGTCGCCACCGCGTGACGACCCCGCACGACGAGCCGGCCCGCGACGGGACGGGCCCCGCGCCCCTCTCCCGCCGCGGGCTCCTCGGCGCCGGCGTGACCGCCGGTGTCGCTGCGGCCGGAGCCGGCCTCGGCGCCGCCGCCGGGGTCGCCGGTGCCACGGCAGCGACCGGGGTGAACCCGTTCACCGCGGCGACGAACGGCGACGAGTCGATCGACCTCTCGCGGAGCCACCCGTTCTACGCGACCGCCGCCCGGCAGCCGCAGGGCGGGGTGCAGACCGCTCCGCAGCGGTACTGCGTGTTCATGACGTTCGACATGTCCTCGACGGTCCGGACCGACCTGCAGGTGCTCCTCGCCCGCTGGTCGGCGTCGATCGCGCAGCTGCAGGCCGGGAAGACCGTCGGCAGCGTCGAACCCGCCCACGGCGACGGCGTCGGTGCGGACACGGGGGAGGCGCTCGACCTCGGTCCCGCGTCCCTGACGGTCACCGTCGGCCTCGGCCCGGGGCTCTTCGACGAACGCTTCGGCCTCGCGTCGAAGAAGCCTGCGCACCTCGCCGCGATCCCGACGCTGCCGAGCGACAACCTCGACCGTGCCCTCACCGGCGGCGACCTGTCGCTGCAAGCGTGCGCGGACGACCCGCAGGTGGCGTACCATGCGGTCCGCGACCTCGCCCGGATGGCCCGCGGCACCGCGACCGTGCGGTGGACGGTGCTCGGCTTCGGTCGCGCCTCGGCCGGGCCCGACCAGTCCACGCCCCGCAACCTCATGGGGTTCAAGGACGGCACCCGGAACATCACCACCGACGAGGACTACGACCGCTTCGTCTGGGTCGACGAACCGGGGTCCGGGGCCGGCTGGATGCGCGGCGGCACGTACCAGGTGGTGCGGAAGATCCGGATGAACATCGAGATCTGGGACGCGGACGTCGTCAGCGACCAGCAGCGGGTGTTCGGCCGCACGAAGATCGAGGGCGCACCGCTCTCCGGCGGCTCGGAGCACACCACGCCCGACTTCCACGCGACGGCGTCGGACGGCACGACGAAGATCGACCCGACGTCGCACATCGCGCTCGCGGCCCACGAGGCGAACGGTGGTGTGAAGATCCTGCGGCGCCCGTACAACTACACCGACGGGCTCAACCAGTACGGTCAGCTCGACGCGGGGCTGCTCTTCGCGGCGTACATGAACGACCCGGAGCACTTCACGACGCTCCAGCGGAAGCTCGGCGCCTCCGACCGGCTCAACGAGTACGTCTCGCACATCGGGAGCGGCGTGTTCGCCGTCCCGCCGGCTCCGCGCAAGGGCTCGTACATCGGCGAGCAGCTCTTCCGCTGAGGAAGTGAGATGGGTGCCCTCCGTCGTTTCCCTGGAGACGGAGAGCACCCGCGTCGCGGAGTCCCCCGGGCGGAACCACCGTCCGGGATGAGAGGCGACCCAGCGCGACGCGTCGCGATGCGACAGGGCTGAGCGTACCCCGCCGATCGCCGGTACAGCAGGGAAGTACCGTGATGGGACAAGCGTCGCGGGCCACCCGCGGACGGGCGCCGACGCTGCGGACCGGCACCGCGCCTCCTGGACCCACGAGAACGGGCCGTCCCACCTGGGTGGGACGGCCCGTTTCTCCTGCCTGGAGGCGCGGCGTCAGTCCGTCAGGTCCGTCGCCTCGCGCTCGGCGCGCTTCCGACGCGCGAGCACCAGCGCCACGAGGCCCGCGAGGAGCAGGAGGCCGGCTGCGATGGCCGGGGCCGCGATGTCGGCACCGGTGTACGCGAGCGCTCCGCCGGCGTTCGCCGGCACCGTGCCGTCGACGACGCCGTCACCGTCGGTGTCGACACCGACCGCACCGTCGTCACCGCCGCCGGCACCCGGGGTACCAGGCGTGCCCGGGTCGGTCGGGTCCGTGGGGTCAGCGGGGTCGGTCGGATCGGTCGGGTCCACGGCCGCGGCGACGGGGATCGTCACCGCGAGCGTGATCGTCTGCCCGCTCGGCAGCGTGACGACGAGGGGCTCGTCGGTCGTGGCGGCCGGGGCCACGGCTGCCGCGAGGGTCGTCGTACCGGCTGCCCGGCCGAGTGCGGTCGCGGGGTCCGTGGTCGCGCCGGGGACGAGGAACGACAGCGTCGCCTGTCCCTGCTCGTCCGTCGTGTCGACGATCGTCGTGTCGATCGTCGCGCGGTCGAGTTCCTTCCCACCGGCGCTGACCGTGACCGTGCCGCCCTGGTCGGGTTCGTTGCTGAACGTCAGCGAGGAGAGCTCGATGGTGACCCGGTCACCGGGCTGGAAGCCGCCGTCCGGGGTCGCCGTCGTGCGGATGCCGGTGGAGCGCTGGTCGTGGGCGACCGTCACCGTGGGGTCCGCGCGGAAGTACTCGACCTGTGCCTCGAGGTCGACCTTGCCGCTGTCCTGCTTCGCCGCCGCCTGCTTGAACGCGGCGAAGTTGTCGCCGCCGCCCGCGAGGAACGAGTTGACGGTGACCTTGTAGGTCGTGTCCGCGTCGATCGCCGTTCCGTCGAGGGTCATCGTGGTGATGCGCGAGCCGGCCGGAGCACCCGGGTCGTAGGTGTACCCGAAGCCGTCCGAGGCGCCGAGCTTGAGGAACGGCCGGCTCGACCCGGAGGGCTGCCACTGCTGTTCGAGCGCCTGCCGGATCTGCGCGCCGGTCAGGTCGAGGACGACGAGCGTGTTGGCGAAGGGCTGGACGACCGCGGCCTCCTTGTAGGTGACCGTGCCCGACGCGATGTCGGCCCGGAGCCCGCCGGGGTTCATGAACGCGATCTGCGAGCCCTGGCGGGTCGTCGCGGCGCGCTGCACCTCGGCGACGAAGTTCCCCAGCGTGGACTCGCCGCCGCGGTTCTCGGAACCGTTGCGCTGCTTCGCGCGGCCCAGGTCGCGGTCGACCGTGCCGAGCTCGAACGCACCGAGGACCTCGGCCTCGGCCACCGCGTCGTCGACGGTGGCCTGCACGTCGGCGTCGGGCGTGAAGGTCCCGTCGACGAGCCGGATGTTCTCCGCGACGGTCGACGTGACGGTGCCGTCCGCCGCGACGGTGAGCTGCACGTGTCCGAGGTTGAAGCCGTACGAGCCGGTCTGGATCACCGGGCGGGTGGCCGGACCGTCGCCGATCTGCGCCTGGTGCACGTACGTCTGGTGGGTGTGCGCGGAGAGGATCGCCGAGACACGGGGGTCCACGTCGCGGACGGCACGGGCGAAGTCGGAGTCGCCGTCGAGGTCCGTCGCAGCAGCGGACTCGGCACCGTCGTGCACGAGCAGGACGAGGACGTCGGCCTCGCCGTTGCCCTCGACGCCGTCGGTGAGGTCCGCTGCGACCTTGTTCACCTCGGTCGTGATGTCGCCCATCTCGAGGCCCTCGATGCCGGCCGGGCTCACGAGGCCCTGTCCGACGAGGTCGACAGTGGCGCCGATGAACCCGACGCGCTTGCCGCTGATCTCCTCGATCGCGTACGGGTCGAACGCGGGCTCACCCGTCGCGGTGTCGAGGATGTTCGCCGAGACGTAGTCCCACTGCGCGTTCCGGTCGCCCTGGGGTCCGATGACGCGGTCGCGCAGGTCGTCCTGGCCCTTGTCGAGCTCGTGGTTCCCGATCGCGCTGACGGAGAGGTCCATCTGGTTCAGGACGTCGATCGTCGGCTGGTCGTCCTGGATGAAGGACTCGAACGTCGATCCGCCGATGTTGTCGCCGGAGCTGACGAACGCGGACGTCGTCGGGTCCGGCCCGCGGAGCTGCTCGAGCGCACCCGCCAGGGTCGCGGCACCGGCGGCGTCGCCGTCGCGCGGGGTCGGCTTGCCGTCGGTCTGCGAGATCGACTGTGCGATGCGGCCGTGGAAGTCGTTGACGTCGTAGAGGTCGATCGTGGTGTCCCCGTCGGCGGCGATGGCAGCGGACGGGACGGACAGGGCGACGAGCACGCCGGCGGTGGCGAGTGCTGCGCCGCCGACGAGGCGCCGTCGTCGGCGCGGGGAGGTGTGAGCGTTCATCGCCCAAGAACCTATGAAGTCGTACAGCCGACGCGCCAGGGTGTGCCGCAACACGTCACGTGTTGTTCACACACGCAACACGGGCACGCACGCCTCACTCGACGGCGATGAGGGGCCGTAGCGTGCGGTGGGCGATCCGGAGCCCTTCGAGGACCTTCTCGTCGGACCCGCCCCACAGCGGGTCCTCGTGCTCGACGCTCAGGGTGCCGTCGAAGCCGGCCTCGTACAGCCGGTCGACCACGTGCGGCCAGTCCACGACCCCGCGACCGGGGACCCGGAAGCGCCACCAGCCCATGTCCCACGGGTCGTCGCCCTTGTCGACCTTGCCGAAGAACCCGTACTCGTCGCGCTTGCGCGGGAAGAGCTCGACGTCCTTCGCCTGCGCGTGCACGATGTGCTCGGCGAACGGCAGGATCGTCTCGACCGGGTCGATGCCGATCCAGGTCAGGTGCGAGGGGTCCCAGTTCAGGCCGAAGCCGAGCCCGGTGACCCAGTCCCAGAGCTCGGGGGAGTACGCGAGGTTGCCCGGGTACCCGTCCGGGTGCCAGCCCTCCATCACGCAGTTCTCGATGATCAACCGCACGCCGCGTTCGCCGGCGTGGTCGACGAGCTCCGGCAGCACCTGGTCACCCAGGCGCATGTTCTCGCGCACCGACCTGCTGTTGTCGCGGCCGATGAACGTGCCGACGTACGGCACCCCGAGCACCTGGGCGGCGTCGATCGCGTGGAACAGGTGCTCCTTGATCTCGGCCCGGCGGTCGAGGTCCTGGTGCAGGTTGTTCTCGTAGTAGGCGAAGGCCGAGATCTCGAGCCCGGTGCGGTCCAGCAGCTCCCGCGTGGCCTGGGCGTCGTCGTCCGTGAAGGTGGCCACGGGCAGGTGCGCCGCCTCGAAGTCACGCCCGCCGGTGCCGGGCCAGACGCCGACCTCGAGGCGCTCGTACCCCTGCTGCTGGGCGAACGCGGCGATGCGGTCGAGCGACCACCCGGGCAGGCAGGCCGTCAGCATCCCGAGCTTCACCGGATCTCCCCCCACGTGCCGTCGGCTGCGCTGCCGACCACGGCGTCGATGATGTGGGCCGACCGGGCGCCGTCCGCGAACGTCGGCAGACCCTCGGGCCACCCGTCCGGGTCGGGGCCGCTCCGGACCGCTTCGTAGGTGTCGGCGACGAACGCGGCGAACGCGTCGAGGTAGCCCTGCGGGTGCCCCGACGGCACCACGGCCAGGCGCCGCTGGTCCGGCACGCCGAGCGACGGGTCGCGGACGACGATCTGCGCGCCGCGTTCGTTCCCGAACCACGCCGACTCGGGCTGCTCCTGGTCGAAGGCGGCGGACCCGCGGGTGCCGTCGACCTCGAACCACAGCCGGTTCTTCCGCCCGGAGGCCACCTGCGAGATGACCACGTTGCCGATGCGACCGGTGCCGGTCCGGAAGGTCGCGACCGCGGTGTCCTCGGTGGTGACCTCGGCGCGCTGCGAGGCGTCGGCCACCGGGTCGGGGTCGGGGGAGCCGGAGAACGACGGGCCGGACGCCGCCGGACGCGTCGGGTAGACGATGTCGGTCGCGGCCGAGACCGAGGCGAAGCGCTCGCCCGTGACGAACTCGACCAGGTCGCACCAGTGCGAGCCGATGTCGGCGAACGCCCGCGAGAGGCCGCCGGAGCCCGCGTCGACCCGCCACGACGAGGCGTCCTCGTCGAGCATCCAGTCCTGCAGGTAGTGGCCGTGGACGGCGAGCACGCGCCCCAGGTCGCCGTCGGCGATGCGTCCGCGGATCTCCCGGATGATCGGGTGGTACCGGTACACGAACGGCACGGTGGCCACGACGCCGGCCAGCCGTGCGGCCTCGACCAGTTCGTCGGCCTCGGTGGCGTCGATGGCGAGCGGCTTCTCGCACACGACGTTGATCCCGGCGCGGATGACCGCGAGGGCCTGCGGGTGGTGCTGGTCGTTCGGCGTGCAGACGTGCACGACGTCGGGAGCGTCCGCGATCACTTCGTCGAGCGAGGCGTACCCGCGGGGGAGGTCGAGCTGGGCGGCGACCTGCTCGGAACGGGACGGACTCCGGCCGAGCACCCCGAGGACCTCGGCGCCGGCCGCGCGGGCGGCCCGCGCGTGCACGCCGGCGATCATGCCGGTCCCGACCACGGCGACGCGCAGGCGTCGCCCTCCGTACCCACTGCTCATGGTGCTCCCTCGCGCCGGACTGGACCCCACCGTACCGACGTCTCCCGGCCACACGCCGGAACGCATGAGTACGTTCTGGGGCATGTCGAGCCTCCAGACCTCCCTGCTCATCCTCGGTGCCAGCGGCGACCTGTCCAAGCGGCTCCTGCTGCCGGGCCTGGCCACCCTCCTCGAGGTGAAGGACGACTGGGACGTCCAGCTCGTCGGAGCCGGCGTGGAGGACATCTCGGACGCCGACTGGAAGGCGCAGGTCCGCGAGTCCTTCGAGAACGCGCAGGCGTCGAAGAACGAGGAGGACGAGGGGGCTGCCGACGGCGGTGAGCGCCTCAGCGAGCGGCTCCTGGGCGTCATCGACGCCTCGACCTACCGCAAGGCCGACGTCACCGACGCCGATGACCTCCGGACCCTGCTCGGCGACTGCCGGTACGACCCCGCGATCTACTTCGCCCTGCCGCCCGCCGTCACCGAGAAGAGCTGCGAGGTGCTCAAGGACCTGGACCTGCCGTCCGGGACGCGCCTGGCGCTGGAGAAGCCGTTCGGCACCGACGCCGAGAGTGCCGAGCACCTCAACGATGTGCTGCACTCGTTCCTCCCCGAGGAGCGCATCCACCGGGTCGACCACTTCCTCGGCCGGTCCACCGTGCTGAACCTGCTCGGCCTCCGCTTCGCGAACCGCATCATCGAGCCGCTGCTGTCGTCCGCGCACGTCGCCCGCGTCGACATCGTCTACGACGAGACGCTCGGACTCGAGGCGCGTGCGCGCTACTACGACAAGGCGGGCGCGCTCGTCGACATGATCCAGAGCCACCTGCTCCAGGTGATGGCCGTGGTCGCGATGGAAGCGCCGGCGTCGATCGACGCGGACGACCTGCGCACCCAGAAGGAGCTCGTGCTCCGCGCCGTCCGGCCGTGGGGTGGCGACATCGTCGCGGCGGGCAAGCGCGCCCGGTACACCGCGGGCACGATCGGCGACCGCTCGCTGCCGTCGTACGCCGACGAGGAGGGCGTGGACCCGTCCCTCGGGACCGAGACGCTCGCGCAGCTCACCCTCGAGATCGCGAACTGGCGCTGGGCCGGGGTGCCCTTCACGCTGCGGTCCGGCAAGGCCCTCGCCGAGCAGCGCCGCGAGATCGTGATCACCTTCAAGGACTCGCCGCACGTGCCGGTCGGCCTGCACGGTGCGGAACTGCCCGACCGGCTCCGGATCTGGATCGCACCGGACGAGATGCAGCTCGAGCTCAACGTCAACGGCGCCGGCGACCCGTACACGATCGACCACACGAGCCTCGACGTGACGTTCAACCCCGGACGCCTCAGTGCCTACGGCGAGGTGCTCGCCGGGGTGCTCGAGGGCGACGCCACCCTGTCCGTCCGCGGGGACAGCGCCGTGCAGGGCTGGAAGGTCGTCGAGCCGTTCCTGCAGGCCTGGCGCAGCGGGAAGGCCCCGCTCGACGAGTACCCGGCAGGTTCCGAGGGACCCGGTTCCTGGGACAACATCGACTGCTGACGGACCGCGCGGCGTAGGTTCCGACGCGTGACCACGATCGACGACGTCCTGCAGACCGTTCCCGAACCCGCCGGAGCCGACGTGCGCGTCGATCCCGTCCGCTACGACCACGAGGGCACCCCGCTGCTGGGCGTGCTGGCGAAGGACGCGGCGATCGCCGGTCGTCGCCCGGCCGTGCTCGTCGTCCACGACTGGCACGGTGTCAACGAGCACGTCGAGGCGCGCGTCACGATGCTCGCCCGCCTCGGGTACGTGGCCTTCGGCGCCGACGTCTACGGCGAGGGCGTCCGGCCGGGCGACGAC
Source organism: Curtobacterium sp. NPDC087082 (assembly GCF_044745045.1). NCBI lineage: Bacteria > Bacillati > Actinomycetota > Actinomycetes > Micrococcales > Microbacteriaceae > Curtobacterium > Curtobacterium sp. NPDC087082. The sequence goes on from NZ_JBIUZN010000001.1 coordinate 663,933, forward strand.
ACCGCCGCCCAGGTCGCCGGGTCGTTCTACCAGGACCTGGCGCTCATGCGGGCCCGCGTCCGCGCCGGCCTCGACCGCCTGCTCGAGGACCCCGACGTCGACCCCGCCCGGGTCGTCGTGATGGGCTACTGCTTCGGCGGATCCGCCGCGCTCGAACTCGCGCGCACCGGGGCCGACCTCGTCGGCGCGGTCTCGTTCCACGGCGGGCTGCTCACGCACGACCCCTCTGACGCGTCCGCGATCCGCGCGAAGCTGCTGGTGCTCACCGGCGCATCGGACCCGGTCGTGCCCGACGAGACCGTCGTCGCGTGGGAGGACGAGATGCGGGCCGCGCCCGAGGTCGACTGGCAGCTCGTGAGCTACGCCGGTGCGATGCACGCCTTCGCAGTGCCCGGGACGGACGCACCGGACCACGGTGCGCAGTACCAGGCGCGTGCGGACCGTCGGTCGTGGCGGGCACTCGAGGTGTTCCTCGCCGAGGTCTTCGACGAGGAGCTCGCCGCGCTCTGAGGGCCGACACGCCGAGGGCCGGCTCGGGGCGGCCTCGATTGGCGTTCGGGGCCGCAGCTGTTGTAGAGTCTTCCACGGCCGCAAGGCCACGCGCTCGTAGCTCAATGGATAGAGCATCTGACTACGGATCAGAAGGTTGGGGGTTCGAGTCCCTTCGAGCGCACTGCACCACCGAACCGATCGAAGGCCCCGTCGCACTGCGACGGGGCCTTCGTCGTGTTGGCAGAGCGGCCGCAACGCGAGTTCGCATGCGAACTCCTTGCAGCCCGATCTCCGTGCTGTCTAGGTTCGTGCCCATGGCACGGCGCACCCAGCAGCAGCGGCGAGATGAGCGTCGTGCGCGTGCCACGGCAGAGCGAGTCACCGCCGACCAGACACGCGGCGAGTACCGGCCGCCGGACCGGTCCACCTGCACCGAGCGCTCCTGGTACCAGAGCGTCGACGACGCCGACACCGTCCGGGTCGACCACCGGCTCTTCCGGAGCGGCGGGAGGCTGGTCGACTTCGCCATCCTCGTCCACACGCTCGACATCGACGGGGAGTGGATCGAAGCTGCTCGTGTCGACTGCTGCCACGGGTACGTCCACCTCCACCACACCTCGGGCGAGGTCAGCGGCATCGGGCCGGTCCACAGAGCCGATGACGTGGCCGCACTCTTCGCCGTGGCATCGGACCAGGCCATGCGGTACGCCGTTACAATCCGGGACATGAAGGGCAGGGACGAGCGCGATGTCTGAGCTGGACGCATTCCGTGCGGAGATCAACCGGTCGCTCGCAGTCGGCGACTTCGCGGCCGTCGAACTCGAGGTCGTGGACGTCGAGGGCAGCACGCCGGTCGTCGTGGCCCTGGCGGACGAACGTCTCCCGGTGCTGTTGCGGCGGATCGAGGCGGTGGGCGGCTACGCGAACGTCTTCGTGAAGACGGGCAGTGGTGTTCGTCGCGTCGCCGTGATGGACGTCGACGGCGCGCTCGACGTCCGGTCCGCCGATGACATGCGGTCGGCAGCTGAACAGCCGAGCTCGGACAGCACGGTCGGGGCGTTCGTCGACTACCTCGCACACCGGGTTGGCGGTGTCGTCCTGCCGGCTCGCCTCGCGACCGCGTCGCGCAGCGCTCTGCCCGCACGTCAGGTGGAGATCGTGGCCGCCCGCTGACCGCGGGGCTGCCGCGTCAGCGCAGGCGCGCCGCCTGCTGCCGGTCCTTCTCGTGCTCCCGCACCACCGCGCTCACCGCGAGCCACAGGAGCAGCGACACGAACCACCAGAAGCTCACCACGGCAGCAGCGCCGGCGAGCGACGCCGCGAGCGGCACGAGCTCGACCGAGTCCGGTCCCTTGCCGAAGATGACGATCGCCGAGACCCAGAGCCCGATCGCCGCCAGCAGGGAGATGATCCACACGACCAAGAGACCGTCGCGCCACCCGTTGTTCACGGGACCACCGTACCGGAGCGTCTGCACAGGAACGCCGCGGACGCCGCGGAGCCCGGTCAGGGCAGGTTGATCGCCACGATCAGCGCGACGAACCCGAGCGTCACCGTCCCGACGATGAGCACCGTCCCGGCGCCCCAGGTCGTCCGGAGCCGCCGCCCGGGCTTCGCGACCTCCCGCACCCGCACGACCGGGCCGTCATCGGCGGAGACAGCCACCTCCGAGCGCTCGTCCCGCCACCGCGCCCAGCGCTCGACCCGGTCGTCGAGGGCGTCGACCGCCGCCGCGAGGGCCTCCCACCGCTCGGGTCGGTCCGTGATCAGGTCACGGGCGCTGATCAGGTACATCCAGTCGTCCACGATCTCGACGTCGAGCCCCCGCAGGTGGTCGACGAGCCGCGCCATCACGTCCGGCGTGAACAGGTACAGCGCGTCGCGTTCGTACCCGGCGGGGCAGTACAAACGGAAGTACCGGTCGAAGTCGCCCTCCAACGACAGCACCTGCGAGCCACGAACGACCGACGAGGTGTGCAGCGGGCGTCGAGGGCCCTCCTCGGACCGCAGCAGGATGTTCGGCAACGCCACCGGCAGACGCATCGCGCAGTACCCGCCGAACGCCGGCGAGGTGTTCGTCATGGTCGACCGGACGAGCTCGTGGTTCGCGAACTCCAGGCCTCGGGGCCCGGGGGTCCGGAGCACCCGGTAGCAGTTCAGCGCGCCGCGTCGACGGAGCGGGGCGTCACGACGTGTCCCGGTCGGCCCCGGGCTGTAGGTCATGCCGTTCGCCGCCGCGAACCGGGCGAGGCGGTGGTGCACCCGCTTCCGCGGGCGTCGGCGCCGCACCCGGATCCACGCCCAGGTGCAGAGGACCCCGGCCAGGCCGAGGAAGGCGCCGATCACGCTCTGCACGAGGACGGCGGTCGCCACGTCCTCGCCGCCCTCGGCGACGGTGGCGGTGATGACGAGGGCGAACGCGAGCAGGCCGATCGGTAGGCAGAGTGCTCCGGCGCCGAGGACGATCCGTCGGACGAGTCCGACCAGGTCGCGCGCCTCGGGGTGTTCGGCGACGAGGGTCTTCCAGGTCCGTCGCGCGTCGCGGCGTCGGACCGGCTCGGTGAGGGCGGTGGTGTCGATCGGTGTACGCAGTGCCTGCACGGTTCCCCCCGGTTCGCGACCTCACGACCCTACCGGGTGGCAGACGGACGGGAGGCGCGGTGCCAGCTGGCCCCGCGCCTCCCGTCCGACAGCATGACGCGTCGACTACGCGACCTGCGCGCGCACCTCGGCCAGCGTCGGGTAGTCGGTGTAGCCCTCGGCGCCGTTGCCGTAGAACAGCTCCGGGCGCGGCTCGTTCAGCTCGGTGTCCTGCTCCCAGCGGTACGCGAGGTCCGGGTTCGCGATCGCCGCGCGACCGACGCCCACGGCGTCCGCGTGGCCCTGCGTGACGAGGGCGATGGCCTCGTCACGGGTGGTCAGCGCGCTGAAGCCGGAGTTGGCGATGAACGGGGCGCCCGCGGTCCGGCGGATGTGCTGCACGAGGTCGCCGGTCGGCTCGGCGTGCAGGATGTCGACGAAGGCGAGGCCCAGCGGCGCGAGGCCCTCGGCGACGGCGGTGTAGACCGCGTGGACGTCCGCCGGGTCGCTCTCGAGGACGCCCTGGATGCCATGCTCGGGGGAGAGGCGGATGCCGGTGCGGTCGGCGCCGATGGCCTCGGCGACGGCCGTGGTGACCTCGATCGCGAAGCGGGCGCGGTTCTCGGGCGACCCGCCGTACTCGTCGGTGCGCGTGTTCGACGCTGCCGACATGAACTCGTGCACGAGGTAGCCGTTCGCCCCGTGCACCTCGACGCCGTCGAGTCCGGCGGCGATCGCGTTGCGGGCGGCGCGGACGAAGCCCTGGACGGCCTCGCGCACCTCGTCGGTGGTCAGCGCGTGGGGGACGGGCATGTCCGCCTTCGAGCCGTCGGGGAGGTGGGTCTGCCCGGGCGCGGCGATCGCGGACGGGGCGACGATGCGCGGCGTGCCGGAGATGGCGGTGTGGGACACCCGGCCACCGTGCATGAGCTGCATCACGATGCGACCGCCCTCGGCGTGCACGGCGTCGGCGACGCGGCGCCACCCGGCGATCTGCTCGTCGGTCTCGATGCCGGGCTGCCCGGGGTAGGAGCGGCCTTCCTGCACGGGCCAGGTGCCCTCGGTGACGATGAGCCCGAGGCCGGCGCGCTGGGCGTAGTGCTCGACGAGCAGGTCGTTCGGGATGCCGTGCTCACCGGCGCGCGTGCGGGTGAGGGGCGCCATCACGATGCGGTTCGACAGGGGGAGTGCGCCGAAGTCGGCGGGTTCGAAGAGCTTCACGCCCGGGTGGAACGACGTGTTGCCGGGTGCAATTCCCGCTCGGGGCGGATCGTCAGGCTCGGGGGCACACGAGCGTCGAGGAGCGCACCTGCCCCTCGGGGCGGATCACCTGGTGCTGGGAGAGGGGTTGGCCGCAGATCGGGCAACCGCGGTCGATCGTGCGGTCGTCGATGCCCTCGGGGTGGCCGGCGCCGATCTGCGACGGGCCCATCTTGGCGATGAGCGTGCTGTTCCACCGTTCGTACCACTGTCCGAAGCGACCCACGGTCCGTCCTTTCGTTCGTACACGAACCATTGTGCCACGAACGGCTTCGCGGCACACGGCCGATCACACGGTGTCGACGCGTTCGAGCAGTTCGGTGAGCTCGTCCTTCAGTGCTTCGAGGCGTTCCAGCGGCCAGCCGAGGCGGTCGGCGACGGCGAGCGGAACCGCCCGGGCTTGTTCGCGCAGGGAGCGCCCGGCGACGGTGAGGGAGACCTCGAGCTGGCGTTCGTCCGTGGTGCTCCGGGTGCGGCGGACGTAGCCGGAGGCCTCGAGACGCTTGAGCAGCGGGCTGAGTGTGGCCGAGTCGAGCCGGAGTTCGCGGGCGATCTCGCGGACGGAGCGCGGGTCCAGCTCCCAGAGGGCGAGCATGACGAGGTACTGCGGGTGCGTCAGGCCCATGGGTTCGAGCAGGTCGCGGTAGAGCCCGATGACGCTGCGGCTCGTCGCCGCGAGCGCGAAGCAGAGCTGTCGGTCGAGGGCGAGCGGGTCGACGTCGGTCTCGGTCATCCGCCCATCCTACCGTTCGTGTACGAACGAGCGGGCGGGGTCGGCGCGCGCGGTGCTCGGTCGCGTGGTTGCGGGCGCGGGATTGCGACGTCGTCGCGGTCGTACGACATCGGCGATGTCGTCGGAACGCGCGTGCAACGTTTGCGAGCGCGGGATTGCGACGTCGTCGCGGTCGTACGACATCGGCGATGTCGTTCCGGCTCGGCAGACGGGCGCCGGCCGCGACGCACAGGAGGCGCGGGCCGACCCGTGTGGGTCGACCCGCGCCTCCTGGGTGGTCGCGTCGTGCCTACGCGCGGTGCGCCGGCGGGTGCCCCGACTCGTGCGCGTTCGCGTCCGGCTCCACGGGGAGCGCGTGCGACCCGGTGTGGGTGCTCTCGTGCCCACCGGCCGGGTGCGACCGCTCGAGCTTGGCGCCCTCGACGTCGACGTCCGGCACGATCCGGTCGAGCCACTTCGGGAACCACCACGCGCTCTCGCCGAGCAGGTGCATCGCGGCCGGGATGAGCAGCATCCGGACGACGAACGCGTCGACCAGCACACCGAACGCCAGGCCGAAGCCGATCGGCTTGATGGTGGAGGAGTCCGAGAAGATGAAGCCCGCGAACACCGAGATCATGATGATCGCGGCCGCCGTGACCACCGCGCGACCGGCGTGCAGGCCCCGCTGGACCGCGACCTTCGCCGAGGCTCCGTGGGCGTACGCCTCGCGCATGCCCGACACCAGGAAGAGCTGGTAGTCCATCGCGAGCCCGAACAGGATGCCGATCTCGATGATGGGCAGGAAGCTCAGGATCGGTGCGGGGTCGTGCACCCCGAACACGCTGCCGAGCCAGCCCCACTGGTAGATCGCGGTCAGGCCACCGAACGACGCCAGGACGGACAGGATGAAACCGGCCGTCGCGGTGATCGGCACGAGGAACGACCGGAACACGATGATGAGGATGATCAGCGACAGGCCGACGACCACCACGAGGTAGAGCGGCAGCACGTTCGAGAGCTTCTCGGACACGTCGATGTTGGCGGACGCGTTGCCGGCGACCCCGAGCGTGACCTTCCCGTCGTCGGTGGAGACGGTCTGCTCGCGGAGGTCCTTCACGAGGGTCTCGGTCGAGACGCTGTCCGGGCCACCGGCGGGCTTCACCTGGAACGCGATGATGTCGCGGTCCTTCGAGGCGCCGATCGGCAGGACGGCCTTCACATCGTCGTTCTTCGCGATCGCTTCACCGATGGTGACCTCGGTCGCGGTGACGTCGTCCTCGCTGACCGAGTCCGGCAGGGTGGCGACCACGAGGAGCGGCCCGTTCTGGCCGGCACCGAACTCGTCGTCGAGGGCCTTGTACGCCTTGTACTGGCTGGACTCCACGGACTCCGACGCACCCGTCGGCAGGCCGAGGCGCATCTGCGTGGCGGGGAGGGCGATGGTGCCGAGCACCGCGACGCCGGCGACGAGCGTGATGACCGCGCGCCAGGTCGACATCGGCTTGTTCGGGACGCGGGTCGAGTCGGTGTTGCCGATCTTCGCGCGCTCCTTCTTCCGGAGGATCCGCATGCCGATGAGCGACAGCAGCGCCGGGGTGAAGGACGTCGCGATGAGGATCGCGAAGAACACGGCGACCGCACCGACCGTGCCCATCAGACCGAGGAACGGGATGCCCGTGATGTTCAGGGCGAGCAGCGCGACGATGACGGTCGCGCCCGCGAAGACCACGGCGTTGCCGGAGGTGCCGTTCGCGAGCCCGATGGACTCGTGCACGCCCATGCCCTGCTTCAGCTGGGTCCGGTGTCGGTTGAGGATGAAGAGCGAGTAGTCGATGCCGACCGCCAGGCCCAGCATCACCCCCAGCACCGGCGTGACCGAGATGAACTCGACGAGGCTCGAGAACGACAGGGCCGCGAGGGACGCCACGCCGACGCCGAGCACGGCGGAGACGAGCGGGACGGCGGCGCCGATGATCGTGCGGAGCATGAGGAACAGCACGATCGCGGCGATGATCACGCCGCCGATCTCACCGGGGCCGAGGATCGACGGGACGCCCTGGGCGATGTCGTTCGAGACGTACACGTCGACGCCGCTGATGTCGGCCGCCTCGGCGTCGTCCGCGATCTGGGTCTTCGTGTCGGCCGGGACCTCGTAGGTCGACTTCGTGAACTGCACGGTGCCGATGACGGCGCTGCCGTTCGACGACACGAAGCGGATGTCCTTCGACAGGTCGAGGAGCTTGGAGCCCTGCTCGAGCTCCTGTTCGCTGTCGTCGAGCTTCTTCGTGTTGTCGTCGATCTTCTGCTGTGCGGCCTCGATCTGCTGCTCGCCCGAGGTGATCTGCTGCTGCTGCGCGTCGATCTGTGCCTGTGCCTGGGCGAGCTGGGTCTGGGCGGCCGCCGCCGCGGCACCTCCCGCTGCCTCGGCCTGGGCCTTCTGCGCGTTCAGCTGGGCCTGCGCGCTGGCGATCTGCTCCTTGCCGGACGCCAACTGCGACTTCTGCGCGTCGAGCTCCTCCTGGCCGCTCTCGATCTGCGCACGGCCGTCGGTGATCTGCTCGCGGCCGTCGACGATCTTCTGCCGCTGGTCGTCGAGCTGCTGCTGGGTGTCGAACCCGCTCGTGGCGCCCTTGACGCCGTCGAGCTTCTCGACCTTCTGCAGGAAGTCGGCGACGTCGGACTTCTGGGCGTCGCTGAAGGCCTTGCCGTTCGTCGTCTCGAAGACGATCGTGCCGGTGCCGCCGTTCGCGGACGGGAACTTGTCGGCGAGCTCGTCCTGCACCTGGCTCGTCTTGGTGTTCGGGATCGTGATCGACGACGAGATGGTGCCGGCGAAGAGCGAGTACGTGACACCCGCGATGCCCATGATCACCACCCACGCGATGATCACGAGCCAGTGGCGTCGTGCGGAGAACCGTCCGAGACGGTAGAGGAGACCGGCCATGCGGTTGCCCCGATCCTTTCGTTGTCAGCTGCTGTGGAGCGGGGTGCGCCGGTGGACCCCTGGGAGGGAAGTGTCAGTCGTCGGCCATGTAGCCGCTGCGGACGCTGTGCACGAGTCGTGCGAGCAGGGCGTCCCAGTCGTCGAGCGCGTCCTGGTCGAGGCGGGGTCCGGTCGTCGTGAGCCAGTGCTCGGCGATCACGACGATCCCGCTCATCAGGGACTCGACGAGGAGTGCGGCGTCGAGGGCGTCGGCGGCCGGGTGGCGTCGGGCGACCTCGTCGCGGAGTCGTTCGGTGACCCGTGCGAAGGCGGTCTGCGTGAGCACCGCGGCCTTGGGGTCGTCCTTGCCGGGGTCGCCGAGGATCCGGTACATCCCGGCGATCGCGGGCGCCAGGTCGGCACCGCGGGCGGCAGACTCGAGCTCGTCGAACATCGACGACCGGCTACCGTCGCCGACCGGGGTCTTCGCCATGTCGGCGAGGAAGCGGTCGATGATGACCGAGAGCTCCTGCTCGCAGACGGCGAGCAGGACCTCGTCGAGGGACCCGAAGTGGTTGAACACGGTCCGGCGGGCGATGTCGGCCCGTGAGGCGAGGTCCTCGACGCTGAACCCGCGGCCCCCGCGCTCCTCGACGAGGTCGCGGGCGGCCTGCAGGATCGCCGCACGGTGCTTCGCCTTGAGGGCAGCACGGCGGTCGATCGACAGAGTCACGGCCACGACACTAGGTGCATCGATGCACTCGGTGCAACGATGTGGAGAGCATCTTCAGGTACGTACCCCGGCAGGAACCGTGGTTCTGAACAGATGTGCACGTGGTTGACTGGGCGAGCACGTCCGCCGTACGAAGGAGTACCCGATGCCCGTCCGTCTGTCCCCGCAGCACCTCGACGAGATCGCCGCGAGCGGTGTCGCCGTCCCGACCTACGACCGCGACGGGATCACCGCCGGCATCGTGCACTTCGGCGTCGGCGGCTTCCACCGGGCGCACCAGGCGATGGTGATCGACCGGCTGCTCCAGCAGGGCGAGGCCCGCGAGTACGGCATCTGCGGCGTCGGCGTGCTCGAGCAGGACCGTCGGATGGCCACGGCGATGGCCGAGCAGGGCGGGCTGTACACGCTCGTCCTCAAGCACCCCGACGGCACCCGCGAGTCCCGCGTGATCGGCAGCATCGTCGACTACCTGCTCGCCGTCGACGACCCCGACGCCGTCGTCGAGAAGATGGCGCACCCGGACACCCGGATCGTCAGCCTGACCATCACCGAGGGTGGCTACAACTTCGACCACGTCACCGGCGAGTTCGTCGCCGACGAGCCGGGCGTCGCGGCCGACCTGCGCGGCGACGGCCCGCCGCACACCGTGTTCGGACTCGTCGTCGAGGCCCTGCGGCGCCGGCGGGACCGTGGGCTGGAGCCCTTCACCGTGATGTCCTGCGACAACATCCAGGGGAACGGGCACGTCGCCCGCGAGATGTTCACCGCCTACGCCCGGCTGCAGGACCCGGCGTTCGCCGACTGGATGGACGAGCACGTCTCGTTCCCGAACTCGATGGTCGACCGGATCACCCCGGTCACCGCCGACGAGGACCGCGCCTGGGTCCGTGACGAGCTCGGCATCGAGGACGCCTGGCCCGTCGTCGCCGAACCGTTCTTCCAGTGGGTGCTCGAGGACGACCACCCCGCGGGCCGGCCGCCGTACGAGCAGGCCGACGTCCAGATCGTCGACGACGTCGAGCCGTACGAGCTCATGAAGTTGCGGCTGTTGAACGCGAGCCACCAGGGCCTGTGCTACTTCGGGTACCTGTCCGGGTACCGCTACGCGCACGAGGCCACGCAGGACCCGGCGATCGCGACCTTCCTGCGCCGGTACATGGACGAGGAGGGCACGCCGACCCTGCACCCGGTGCCCGGCATCGACCTCGAGGACTACAAGTCCACCCTCATCGAGCGCTTCCAGAACCCCGAGGTCCGCGACACCCTCGCCCGGCTCTGCGCCGAGTCGAGCGACCGCATCCCGAAGTGGCTGCTGCCGGTGGTGCGCGAGAACCTCGCCGCCGACCGACCCGTCACCCTGTCCGCGGGCATCGTGGCCTCGTGGGCACGCTACGACGAGGGCACCGACGAGTCCGGCGAGCCGATCCAGATCGTCGACCGGCTGGCCGAGCCGTTGCACCGCATCGCGCTCACGCAGCGGGACGACCGGCTCGCCTTCATCCGGAACCGCCAGGTCTTCGGGGACCTCGTGGACGACGACCGGTTCGTCACGGCCTACCGCGACGCCCTCGACGGGCTGATCGCGGACGGTGCCCACGCGACGGTGACGCGCCTGTCGCGTTCCTGAGACGCGACCGGATACGGTCCAGGAGGCGCGGTGCCAGGCCGCACCGCGCCTCCTGGCCCGTCCCGTGGTGCGTCCAGGGCGCTAGGGTCGCGTCGTGAACCGGACCGACCGCCTGTACGCGCTCGTCGAGGAGCTGCGCGCGGCGGCACCCGGCCGACGGAGCGCTCGTCGCCTGGCCGAGCACTTCGGGGTGAGCGTCCGCACCGTCGAACGGGACCTGCGGGCGTTGCAGGAGGCCGGCCTCCCGATCTGGTCCGAGCCCGGACGCACCGGCGGGTACACCATCGACGCCCGCGCGACGCTCCCGCCCCTCGGGCTCACGGTGGACGAGGCGCTCGCCGTGGCGATCGGCCTCGGGACCCTCGGTGCGAGCCCCTTCCGCGACGCCGCCAGGAGCGCGGCGCGCAAGGTCACCGCGGTGCTCGCCGAGGACGACGCCCGTCGGACGGCACGACTCGCGGCACGAGTGCTCCTGCTCGAGGCGGGGGACCGGGCCCCGGCACCCGTCGCACTCGCGGGGGCGCTCACCGGCGGACGCGTGGTGCGGATGCGGTACCGGGACGCGACCGGCACCGAGACCGACCGCACGGTCGAGCCGCTCGGGTACGTCGGCAAGGGGGAGGACTGGTACCTCGTCGCCTGGTGCCGACTGCGCGACGGGGTCCGGGCGTTCCGCGGCGACCGGGTGCTGGCCGTCGAGGAGACCGACGAGGTCGCGCCGCCGCGGGTCGTCCGGACCGAGGAGCTCGACATCCCGCACGGGGTGCTCCGACCCGTCCTCGGGGACTGACGGACAGATCCGCGGAAACCCCGACAGGACGGTGTCGCGGACGGCGAGGATGCTCGACCCCGGGTGGCCACGGTGGTCACCCGGGAAGGCACACCGTGGAGTTCGCATCGATCCGCATCATCACCGACGACCTGGACGGGATGGTGGCGTTCTACGAGCGCGTCACCGGCACCACCGCCCGACGTCCGGCTCCGGTCTTCGCGGAGATCGTGACCGGCGGCCTCGTGCTCGCGCTCGGGACGCCGGCGACGGTCGCGGTGCTCGGCGTCGACGCGCCTCGGGCGGGTGCGGCGGGCAGCGCGATCGTCGAGTTCCTCGTGGCGGACGTGGACGCGACGTTCGACCGCCTGCAGGTGGGTCCCGCCGACGTGGTGCTGCCGCCGACGACGATGCCGTGGGGCAACCGGTCCGCGATCCTCCGGGACCCGGACGGCACGCTGGTGAACCTGTTCAGCCGTCCCGCGTGACCGTTCCGGTTCGTCGACCCCGGTGATCGCGAACCGCGACGGTCAGCGCTCGTCGTCGTCCCACGGCACCGGCGTGGTCGCGCCCGTCTCCCAGTCGCGGCGGAGCACGCCGTAGCCGACCGAGGCGACGGGGCGTCCGCCCTCGACGGGCCAGCCCTCGCGGTAGTGCGCCTCCTTCACCCAGCCGGCGCGGACGAACACGCGCCGCATCGCGACGTTGTCCTCGCGCGTCTGCCCCTCGAAGCGCGTGACCTCGGGCAGGGTGCGGAACACGTGGTCGGTCGTCGCGCGGAGTGCCGGGACGCCGAGGCCCTGCCCGCGGAACCGACCGGCGATCCGGAGGTCGAAGAGCGGGACGGGGTCGGCCAGGTCCTCGAGCCGGACGATCCCCACGCGGCCGAGCTCGTCGTGCTCCAACCAAGAGGTGTCGTGCTCGTCGTCGCGGTACGCACCGGCGTCGACGGCGGCCTCGGCGTCGGCGCGGGGGATGGTGCGCCGGACGTGGAACGGGAACTCCTCGCCGGTGAGGAACGCGATCAGGTCGGCGCGGTCGGCGCCGGTCGGGTCGAGCCGGACGAGTGAGACGGAGGACATGGCGATCAGGGTAGCGGCGTCGTGTTCAGCGGCGTCGTGTTCAGCGGGGGAGCGAGGCGGCCCAGCGGCCGATCGCGTCGTAGGCGCGCTCGCGGACCTCGGGGGCGGAGAGCACGACGTCGTGCACGGCGCCGTGCAGGCGTCGGACCGTGACCTCGCTGCCGAGGGACAGGGCACGGTGCGCGACGACGTCCACGTTGAGCGCGACGTCCGCCCGCGCCATCCCGTCGTCCCACCGGGGTTGCAGCATGCTCTTGTCGCTGAGGAGGACGAGCACGGGCACCTCGAGGTCGAGTCCGGCCTCGACCGTGGCCTGGCCGTCGAACACCGCGGCGAGCCAGTTCGGGTGCAGGGGGAAGCCCCGGTCGGGTCGCCACTGCTGGTCGTACGTCCACGAGCCCTCGCCCGCGGCGGACACCGTGCGGGTGTAGAAGCCGGGGTCGACGGCGGGCATCGGCGCGAGCGGGTTCCGACGGGCGCCGAGCTTGATGACCGGCGCCACGATCGCACGGCCGACCGCGCTCGCCTGGAACTCGAGCCACGGGCTGTTCAGGATGAGACCGTCGATCCGGTCGGCGTGCCGGGCAGCCCACAGCGACAGGGTCAGACCGCCGGTCGAGTGGCCCATCGGCACGAGCCGACGACCGGTCTCGCCGTGGTGCTCCGCGGCGATGGCGTCGAGCGCGGCGGCGATGTCCTCGTCGTAGGTGGCGAGGTCGTCGACGTTCCCCGGGGTCTGCCGCGGTCGCAGGCTCCGCCCGTACTTGCGCAGGTCGAGGGCGTGGAACCGGGCACCGAGCCGCTCGACGCGCTCCGCGAGCTCGACCTGGAAGAAGTAGTCCGACCAGCCGTGCACGTACAGCACGTCGACGCCGTGCAGCGGACCGCGTGCGTGCAGCAGGAGGTCCGCGGCGGATCGGCGTCGTCGGACGAGCGTCGCCACCACCGGACCCTCGTGGTCCTCGCCGAGCGGGAGCTCGAGGCACTCGAACGGCGCCCCGAGGACGTCCTCGCGCCACCCGTGGTCCGCCATCCGTCGAGCGTATCCGGAGCCCCTCCGCGTGGTACCGGGGTACCACGCAGCGCGCCCGGAGATCGGTTCCGGTGCCGATGTGCGGGCGGGTGCGGTCTCCGTACGGTTGCCGCATGATCGAGATCCAGAACCTGACGAAGCGCTACGGCGAGAAGGTCGCCGTCGACGACGTGTCGTTCACCGTCCGCCCCGGGGTGGTCACCGGCTTCCTCGGCCCGAACGGCGCCGGCAAGTCCACGACCATGCGGGCCGTGATGGGCCTCGACAGCCCGACCTCGGGCAGCGCCGTGGTCGACGGGCGCCCGTACCGCGAGCTCCGCGACCCGCTCCGCCGCGTCGGGGCGCTGCTCGAGGCGAAGGCCGTGCACAAGGGCCGCAGCGCGTACGACCACCTGCGCGCCCTCGCCGCGACGCACCGGATCCCGAAGGCCCGGGTCGAGGAGGTCATCGGCATGACCGGTCTCGAGCGGGTCGCGAAGCAGCGCGTCGGTGGGTTCTCCCTCGGCATGGGGCAGCGGCTCGGCATCGCCGCGGCGCTCCTCGGCGACCCGCAGACGCTCATCCTCGACGAGCCGGTCAACGGCCTCGACCCCGAGGGCGTCGTGTGGGTGCGGCAGCTCGCCCGGAGCCTCGCCGCCGAGGGCCGTGCGGTCTTCATCTCGAGCCACCTGATGAGCGAGATGGCGCTGACCGCGGACCGCATCGTCGTGATGGGCCGCGGCCGGGTCCTCGCCGACACGGACCTCGCCGACCTCGTCGCGTCCTCGACCGAGCGCTCCGTCTCCGTCCGGACGCCGGAGCCCGACCGGCTCATGACCGCCATCGCCGGTCCGGATGTCACGGTCACGTACGAGGACGACGGCGCACTGCACGTGCGCGGACTCGGCGCGGAACAGATCGGCGAGGCGGCCGCTGCGTCCGGGATCGTCCTGCACCGGCTGGCCTCCACCGAGGCGAGCCTCGAGCAGGCGTACCTCGAACTCACGCACGACGAGGTCGAGTACCGGTCGGAGGTCGCACGATGAGCGCCACGATGACGACGGACCGGCCCCGCACGCTGCACCAGCACGACGCCGCACGCATCCGGTTCTCGGGCGTGCTGCACTCCGAGTGGATCAAGCTGCGGTCCCTCCGCTCCACGATCTGGAGCCTGCTCGTCCTCGTCCTCGTGCCGATCGGCATCGGCGTCCTGCTCGCCTCGCTGGCGGACGACGGGGGCCGGACCGTCACCGGGGACGCCGCCCGGAACGCGCTCGTGCAGTACAGCACCAGCGGTGCGACGATCGCCGTCCTGGTCGTGGCCGTCATCGGCGCCCTCGTCGTGACCGGCGAGTACGGCACCGGCATGATCCGGTCGACGTTCTCGGCGGTGCCCCGGCGGTGGGAGGCGCTCGCCGCGAAGGGCATCGTGCTCGCCGCGACCGTGTTCGTCACGAGCGCCGTCAGCGTGTGGGCGACGGCGTTCACGACGCTGCCGATCGCCGACGCGAACGGGGTCGAGGCCTCGCTCGACGCCAGCGTCGCGATGCCACTGCTCGGTGCGTCGGTGTACCTGACCCTCATCGCGCTGCTCGCCTTCGCCGTGGGCATCGTGCTGCGCTCCACCGCGGGGGCGATCGCCACCGTGCTCGGCCTCATGCTGGTGGCCCCGGTGGTGGTCCAGCTCGTGCAGGGGTTCACGAACGCGACGTGGCTCGGCACGCTGAACAACCTGCTCCCGCAGAACGCCGGGCAGCCGCTCATGCAGTTCGGCACCGAGGACACCTCGGGCTGGCACGACGGCGTCCTAGCCTTGGGAGGGTGGAGCGGATTCGCGGTGCTGGCGGCCTGGGTGGTCGCGGCGTCGGCGACGGCACTCGTCCTGGCGCACAAGCGGGACGCGTGACGATGACCGAACCCGTCCCCGACGCCGTGCACGACGGCGCCGGGGACCTCACGCTGCCCGTCGCACCCGGACGGATCCGGCGCTGGTGGGCCGGACACCCGCGTGCGGCGGACGTCCTGCTCATCCTGTTCTGGGGCGGCCCCGAGGTCGCCTTCGCGATCGGCGGTGTCTGGCGCGCGGACTCCTCGGTCACGAACACGGTCGTGGTGCTGGTCCTCGTCGGCATCGCGGTCGCGGGCATCCCGTTCCGTCGGACCCGGCCGCAGGTCACGGTCGTGGCCGGGCTCGTGTCCGTCGTCGCGATGGCGTGGACCGAGGCGGGGTACTCGCCGATGCTGTTCGCCGCCTTCGCCGCGTGCGTGTGGTGGTCGCGGGCAGCGGGGTGGTGGAGCATCGCCGTCGCGTCCGTGCTCGGTACGGCGGCCACCGCGGTCCGGGTGTGGGTCGTGGCCCCGGGATCGGGTGGACTCGGCGAGGTGTTCGCACCCGCGCTGCCGGCCTTCCTGGTCATCGCGGTGCTGATCGGCACGACGACCGGGGACCGCCGCCGCTACACCGAGGCGCTCATCGACCGGGCACGCCAGCTCGCCCGCGAGCGCGATCAGCAGGCCCGGCTCGCTGCGGCAGCCGAACGCGCACGGATCGCCCGCGAGATGCACGACATCGTTTCGCACTCGGTCACGGTCATGGTCCGACTGGCCGAGGGCGCCGCGGCGGGGCTGCCGGACGACGACCCGTCCGCGACGGCGATGCGCGGCGTCGCGGACGTCGGCCGGAGCGCGATGACCGACATGCGGCGCATGCTCGGTGTGCTGTCCGAGCCGGGTGCCGGCAGCGGCGGCGCCGACGCTGCGGACTCCCTCGCCCCGCAGCCGGCCGTCCGTGACCTCCCGCAACTCGTCGACGGCTTCCGCGCGCTCGGCACCCCCGTCACGCTCGAGGTCGCCGGTGGTCCGCCGGACGACGACGCCCTGCAGCTCGCGGTCTACCGCATCGTCCAGGAGGCCCTCACGAACGTCGTGCGGTACGCCCCCCGTGCCCGCGCGGTGACCGCCAACGTGACCACTTCGTCCGACGAGGTCGTCGTCATCGTGACGGACGACGCTCGACGGACCGCCCCCGCACCGCAGATCGGTGCCGGGCGTGGGCTCGTGGGCATCCGCGAGCGCGTGCACGCCCTCGGCGGCAGCGTCCACGCCGGTCCGCGCCCCGCGGACGGCTGGGAGGTCCGGGCGACGATCCCGGTCCGGAAGGAGGCCTGAGTGATCCGCGTCGCGATCGTCGACGACCAGCAGCTCATCCGCACGGGGTTCCGGCTCCTGCTCGACGCCCAGCCCGACATCGAGGTGGTCGGGGAGGCCGAGGACGGTGCCGCCGGCGTCCAGCTGGCACGCGCCCACCACCCGGACGTCGTGCTCATGGACGTCCGCATGCCCCGCGTCGACGGGGTCACCGCGACCGCCGCGATCGTCGAGCAGCTCCCCGACACCCGCGTGCTCGTGCTCACGACGTTCGACCTCGACGAGTACGCGTTCGGCGGGTTGCGAGCGGGGGCGAGCGGGTTCCTCCTCAAGGACATCAGCTCCGCGCAGCTGCTCGACGCGATCCGTGCCGTGGCCTCGGGTGAGGCGGTCGTCTCACCCCGCGTCACGCAGCGGATGCTCGACCTGTTCGGCACCCGGCTGCCGGATCCGGGGGACGGCGGCCCGGACCCCGCGGCCGCGCTCACACCCCGGGAACGGGACGTGCTGCTCGCGATGGCGCGGGGACTGTCGAACCAGGAGATCGCGTCGTCGCTGCACACGAGCGAGTCGACGGTGAAGACGCACGTCGGCCGGGTCCTCGCGAAGCTCGGCCTGCGGGACCGCGTGCACGCGGTCATCTTCGCGTACGAGCACGGCCTCCGGTAACGATCCGTACCGCCTCGGGACCTTCCCAGCCGCCGTGACGGACTTCCCCGGGGAAGTCCCGGCTGTCGTCCGACCTCGGCTGGGACGCTCCGGGAACCGCAGCAGCGGTGATCCACACGAGGGGGAGGCCCAGGGGATGACGTTCAGACGTGCAGGAGGAGCCGCGCTCGGCTTCGTCGGCGGGAGTGTGCTCGCCGGGTTGCTGGTCGGGGTCGGCGTGACGCCGGTGCTGGCGGTGGCCGGGGTGGGGACGACCTCGGCGATCGGGGTCTTCGACTCGATGCCGGAGTACATCGAGATCGGTGAGCTGCCGCAGCGCAACGAGGTCTGGGCGTACCGCGGCGGGAAGCCGGTGCACCTGGCGAACGTCTGGGCGCAGAACCGGCAGGAGCTCAGCCTCGACCAGATCAGCGACACCCTCGAGCACGCGGCCGTCGACGGCGAGGACAAGCGCTTCTACGAGACCGGCGGCGTCGACGCGACGAGCATGGTCCGGTCCCTCGTGAGCGTGGTCGCCGCGGGCGGCAAGGGCGGCTCCGGCGGGTCGACCATCACGATGCAGCTGGTGCGGAACATCAAGATCCAGCAGGCGAGCGAGCTCCCGACGGCCGCGGAGCGCGACGCCGCCTACAAGGAGGCGACGAAGCGTTCCGCGCAGCGCAAGCTCGCCGAGATGAAGCTGGCGATCGGCCTCGCGAAGGAGTACTCGAAGCAGGAGATCCTGTCGGCGTACCTCAACATCGCGTACTTCGGCGACCAGACGTACGGGGTGCAGGCCGCCGCGCAGCGCTACTACGGCAAGGACGCCACCGACCTGTCCCCGGCCGAGGCCGCGTCGCTCATCGCGATCGTGCAGTGGCCGGAGCGGCGGGACCTGTCGCGCCCGAGCCACTACGCCGACAACGTCGCCCGTCGCGACGTCATCCTCCGGTCGATGCACGACCAGGGGCACCTGAGCCGTGCCGAGCTCACCGAGGCACTGGCGTCGAAGCCGGCCGAGTACGTCCGCCTGACGCCCCCGCAGCAGGGGTGCGAGGCCGTCGCCCGCGGCGCCGAGTTCTTCTGCCAGTACGCGGTCGAGGCCGCTCGGGAACTGCCGCAGCTCGGCCCGACGCAGGATCGCCGCGACGACGCCTGGCGGAAGGGCGGGTACCGCGTGCAGACGACCCTCGACCTCGACCTGAACGGGCAGCAGAAGGCGCTGCTCGACCGCTACGACCCGGCCACCGAGTCCCGGTTCGCCCTCGGCGCCACGCTGGACACGGTCGAGGCCGGGACCGGTCGGGTCCTGACGATGGCGCAGAACAAGGACTACGACCGCTCGTCGAACGCCCCCGCGAGCGCGACCTCGCTGAACTACGCGACCGACGAGGCGAACGGCGACTCGACCGGGTTCCAGGTCGGCTCGACCTACAAGATGTTCACGCTCCTGCAGTGGCTCGCCGCCGGCAAGAGCCCCGACGCGGTCGTCGACGGCACCCGGCACGGTCGGAGCTCGTGGACGCAGTGCGGGCAGACGATCGACTCGTACTGGAACCCGAAGAACGACTCGCCGGGGCAGACCGGTCGCTTCACGGTCCGCGCGGCGACGGCGCAGTCGGTGAACGCCGCCTACGCGTCGATGGCCGAGCAGCTCGACCTGTGCGACATCCGCGACACCGCGGCGGCGCTCGGCGTGCACCCGGCGACCGGGGGAGCCCTGCCGGCGAACCCCGCGGCCGTGCTCGGCACGACGAGCATCGCGCCGCTCACCATGGCGGCCGCGTACGCCGGCGTGGCGAACGGCGGCGTGTACTGCGCGCCGGTCGTCATCGACCAGGTGACCTCGCGGGACGGCGAGCAACTCGGCGGCCAGCAGCGCTCGTGCCGGCAGGCCGTCCCGACCGCCGTCGCGACCACCGCGTTCGAGGTCATGCAGGGCGCGTTCCGCGGCGGTACCGCGAACGGCGGGCAGACCCCGGACGGTGCGACGGTGTTCGGCAAGACCGGCACCACCGACGACGCCGACCAGATCTGGCTCATCGGCGGGACGACCCGCGCGGTGACGGCCTACTGGCAGGGGAACACCGACGGTGGGAAGGCGAACCTGCGCCACTTCGACAACGTCGAGGGGACGTACGCGAGCACCCGTGCCGCCGTGTGGCGGCAGGCGCAGACGGCGGTCAACGCGGCGGTGTCCGTGGGGTGAGCTGCAGCGGACGAACGACGGGAGGCGCGGTGCCAGCCGGCACCGCGCCTCCCGTCCGTCGTCCGGTGGCGACTAGGACAGCTTCTTGCTGTCCTCGAGCCAGCCCGCGAGCTTCGTCATGTAGCCGGCCTGCGAGGCGTAGTCGAGCGCCGGGAAGGTCCAGCTGTGCACCTGGCCGGCCTCGAGCGCCGCGTTGTCGGCGAACGTCGGCTGCTTCTCGAGGTCGGCGACCTGGTAGCCCTGCTGCGACAGCAGGATCACGTCACCGGAGATCTGCCCGGCGTTCTCCCACGAGTAGATGCCCCAGTAGAAGCCCTTGGGCTTCGGGTTCACGAAGTCGACGCCGAAGGACGTGTACATCTGCAGGGTCGGCTCGTCGCTCGGGCGGGTGACGTAGGCGCCGTCGCCGTCGGCGTACATCGAGACGACCGAGAGGTCGGACTCCTTCGCGGCCTTCTCGAGGTCGTCCGCTGCGGTCTCGAAGCGGTCCTCGGCCGCGTCGACCGTGGACTCCTTCGCACCGAGCGACTCGGCGAGGTCGGCGATCGTCTTGATGACGTCCTCGCCCTTGCCGCCCCACTTGACCTGGGCGACCGGAGCGATCGCCTGGACCTGCTTCTGCTGTTCCTTGTCCTTGAAGCCGTAGCCCGGCTGGGTGGTGTCGAGCGTGCCCTTCTCGTCCGTCGGGTAGACCGAGGTGACGACGAGGTCGGGCTTCAGCGCGGCGAGCTGCTCGAGGTCGATGTCGCCGTAGGCCTCGCCGAGCTGCGTGATGCCGTCGGTGTCGAGGTCGTCGAAGCGGGCGTCCTTCGCCATGGTGAGCTGCCCGAAGGTGCCGACCGGCTTGAGCCCGTACTCGATGAACGAGATCGCGATGTCGTTGAGCACGACGATGCGCTTCGGGGTGTGGTCGACCTTGACGGTCGTGCCGGTGGCGTCCTTGTACGACCAGGCGCCGTCGGCTGCGGCGCTGCTGCCGCTGCCGGCGCTGTCGTCGGAGCTGTTCGTGCTGGAGCAGCCGGCGAGGAGGAGGGCCGAGACGGCCACGGAGGTCACGAGGGCGGCGCGGAAGGAGCCGCGGCGGAAGGTCTTCACGTTAGGAGAGGCTAACCTAAGTTGAGCGCGCCCGCCAGTTCGTCGTGGCGGACCACATCGTGCTCGTCGGCCTCGGGGACGATCATCGGGGCCCCGGTCACCGGGTCGGCGACGACGCGGGCGTGCAGCCCGAACGCGCGTTCCAGCAGCTCCGGCGTGAGGACGTCCGCCGGGGTGCCGTCCGCTGCGACACCGCCCTCGTGCAGGACCACGAGCCGGTCCGAGTACCGGGCCGCCAGCGTCAGGTCGTGCAGGACCATGACCACGGTCGATCCCTGTTCGCGGTTGAGGCGCCGGACGAGCCGGAGGACCTCGAGCTGGTGCGCCAGGTCGAGGTAGGTCGTCGGTTCGTCCAGCAGGAGCGTCTCGGCCTGCTGCGCGACCACGAGCGCGATCCAGGCGCGCTGCCGCTGCCCGCCCGACAGGCTCGCGACGTCCCGGTGGGCGACCTCGGTCAGACCGGTCGCCGCGATGGCCTGCTCGGCGACGTCGGCGTCGTCGGCGGTCCACGGCTTCGCCCACGACTGGTGCGGGTTCCGGCCGCGCATCACCAGGTCGAGGACGCTCGTGCCGGCCGGGGCCACGGGGGACTGCGGGAGGATCGCGAGCTTCTTCGCGACCGCTCGGTTCGACTCCCGGCGGATCGGGGTCCCGTCGAGGTGGACCTCGCCGGCCTGGGGCTTGAGCACCCGGCCGAAGGCCTTGAGGAGCGTGGACTTCCCGCAGCCGTTCGCGCCGAGGAACGTCGTGACGGTGCCCCGCTCGATCCGCAGGTCGAGGTCGGAGAGGACGGGGTGCCGGTCGTAGCCGACCGCGAGCCCGCGGGCCTCGAGCACGGGGACGGTGGCGTCGGTCGTGGTGTCCGGGGTGGGGGTCATCGGGACATCTCCTTGCGGTGACGGATGAGGAGCCAGATCAGGTAGGGGGCGCCGATCACGGTCGTGATGATGCCGACCGGCACCTGCCACGGGAACGCCGACCGGGCGAGCAGGTCCGCGGCGAGGACGAGGGCGGCACCGAGCGCTCCGGCGAGCAGCAGGGGTGGACGGTTCGTGCCGGCGAGCCGGAGCCCGACCTGCGGGACCACGAACGCGACGAAGCCGACCGGGCCGGCCGCAGCGACGGCGGCGGCGGTCAGGACGACCGCGAGCGCGATCACGACGAGTCGGTGTCGCTGCACGGCCAGGCCGACCCCGGTCGCGACCTCGTCGCCGAGCTGCCCGATGCCGAGTGCGGCGCTCGTGGCCAGGGCCAGGGGGACGGCGATCGCGGCGACCACGAGCAGCGGCCAGACGCTCGACCACGAGGTGCTCGACAGGCTGCCGACGAGCCACTGCGAGGCCGCCGCTGCCGCCGTGATCTTCGCGCGGACGAGCAGGTAGCTCGTGACGGCGTCGAGCGTGGCGCTCACCCCGATGCCGACGAGGATCAGCCGGTAGCTCTGCACGCCGCCGCGCCACCCGAACCCGTACACCGCCGCGGCCGCGAGGAGCGCACCGATCGTCGCGGCCACCGGGATGCCCCCGCCGAGGACGATCGCCGAGACCGAGTACGACCCGCCGCCGAGCACGATCGCTGCCACCGCTCCGACGCTCGCGCCGGAGGTGACCCCGATGATGTCGGGCGTCCCGAGGGGGTTCCGCGTGAAGGTCTGGGTGAGGGCGCCTGCGACGCCGAGGGTCAGGCCGACGAGTGCGCCGGTGAGGACACGGGGGAGGCGCAGGGTGGAGACGATGAAGGCGTCCGGTCCCGTCTCGAGCCCGAACAGCGAGCGGAGGACCGTGGCCGGGGCGATCCAGGTCGAGCCGATCGCGACACCGAGGACGATCAGGACGCCGACGGCACCGAGCGCTGCGACCGTGTACCAGAAGACGCGGGGGCGCCAGGCGAGCCCGACGGGACCGACCACGACGCCGCGACGGGCGGCAGCGGCGTGGGCGCGGGGGTGTGCTCCCGTGCGCGCCTGCGCCTCTGTGCCCGTGCGCGCCTGCGCCTCCGTGCGCGTTCGCGCCTGCTCCGCCGCGCTCACAGCGACACCAGCGATCGGCGACGTGCGACGGCGACGAACACGGGCCCGCCGATGACGGCCAGGACGATGCCGACCTCCACCTCGGCGAAGCCGCCGATCAGGCGACCGACCACGTCCGCGAGCACGACGAGCGCCGCACCCACCAGCGCGGACACCGGCAGGGTCCAGCGGTGCCCCGTGCCGACGAGCGCCCGGGCGACGTGCGGCACCGTGAGGCCGACGAACCCGATCGGGCCCGCGGCGGCGGTCGCCCCGGCGGCGAGGAGCGTGATGCCGCCGAGTCCGACGAGCCGCGCGACGAGCACGTTCTCGCCGAGGCCCTTCGCCAGGTCCGTCCCGAGCCCGAGTGCGTCGAGCGCCCGCACGTTCAGCACGGCGAGCACGAGTCCGGCGACGAGGAACGGCCAGACGGCTCCGAGGACGTCGAGCTGCCGTGCCGCGAGCGACCCGACGACCCACAGCCGGTACGCGTCGAGCGAGTCCTGGTCGGTGAGCACCACGAACGACGTCAGGGCACCGAGCAGCGCCGAGACCGCGGCTCCGGCGAGGGCGAGGGGCACCGGGCTCGCGGTCCCGCTGCCCGCGATCGTCACCGAGAACACGACCACGCTCGCCACGAGGGCCCCGACGAGCGCGAACCACACCGTGGCGCCCGTGCTCGTGATGCCGAACACGTAGACGCCGATCACGACCGCGAGGCCGGCACCGGACGAGACGCCGAACAGGCCGGGGTCGGCGAGGGGGTTCCGGGTGTGCCCCTGCATGAGCAGGCCCGCGATCCCGAGCGCCGCTCCGACCGCGGCACCGATGAGGGTGCGGGGGATGCGGGAGCCCCAGACGATCGCCTCGTCCGTGCTGCTGCCGGTGCGCATGAGCCCGTCGAGGACGCGGTCGGCGCCGATCCGGTTGCTGCCGAGGAGCAGGCTCGCGACCGCCACCAGGGCGAGCACCACGACGAGCGCGACGATCACCAGGGCCCGGCGTCGGACGGCGGTTCGGTGCACGCCGAGCGCGTCGGTCGGACGCGTGGCGGGGGCCTCCCGGACGGGAGCCAGGGTGGGGATGGGGGCTGGCACGGAGATCATCTTAGGTTAGCCTTGCCTCATGGCGAAGATCCCGCGGCTCCTGCCCGAGAACCCCCGGCTCTTCCGCGCGCGCGTCGTCCGCACCGAACGGGTCAGCCCGTCGATGCACCGCGTCACGGTCACCGGTGACGACCTGCACGAGTTCCGGTACCTCGGGTTCGACCACTGGTTCCGCCTGTTCGTGCAGCGCCCGGACCAGGACGCCTTCCGGATGCCCGACCTCGACGGCACCAAGTGGTGGCCGACCTACCTCGCCATCCCCGAGGACGTCCGCCCGCACTGCGCGAACTACACCGTCGCGGCCTTCCGCCGGCTCGCCGACGGCACACCCGAACTCGACGTCGACTTCGTCGTGCACACCGACGCGGACGGCACCCCCGAGGGCCGCGCAGCCATCTGGGCCTGCGACGCCCGCCCCGGTGACGAGCTCGCGATGCTCGACCAGGGCTGCATCTTCGACTGCCCGCCCGACACGAGCGAGGTGCTGGTCGCCGCCGAGGAGACCGGGCTCCCCGGGGTCGTCGGCATCGCCGCCTCGCTCCCGCGCGACGCGGTCGGCCGCATCATCCAGGAGGTCCCGTCCAGAGGCGACGTCCGTCCTCTCGACGCACCCACGGGTGTCACCGTCACGTGGATCGTCCGCGACGAGGTCGCCCCGCACGCGGTCCCCGGTCGGGCGGCGCTCGCCGAGCTCCAGCGGCACGTCCCGGCCGACGACCGCGGGTACGCCTTCGTGGTGGGCGAGTCGACGCTCGCGACGGAGGGACGTCGACATCTGCACCGTGCCGGGCTGCCGAAGTCCCGGATCACGTTCTCCGGCTTCTGGAAGCACCAGGCCCGCGAGTCCGTCTCCGCCTGACCCGCACCCCTTCGCGTCAGGGCGTCCAGCCCCGCGGCACGATGGCCGCGTCCCACAGCGCCCGTCCCGACCGATCGGCGGTGCTGACGTCGAGCATGATGCCGTCGGCGTCGGCGGGCACCGTGATGGACAGGCGGGTGGTGGCGCCGCACACGATGTCGCCCTCGTCGAGGACCGTGCGGGGATCCGTCGACTCGCCGTCGTGCTCCTTCCGCGCGGTGAAGTCGCGGATGGTCAGGTGCACGGTCGCCGTCGAGCGGCACACCGCGAGGACGTCGTACGGGCCCGAGAGCTCGTACTGGAGCGCGGCTGACCCGGTGATCGGTCCGTGGTCGTCGTCGTCGTCCGCGAGGAGCTGCCCACCCGCTCCGCCCTGCCCGTCCTCGCCGCCGCCGAGCAGGGTCGTCATGCGGTCGAGCCAGGCGTGCCCGTACTCCTTCGGGAACGCGTCGTGGCGCGCGCACCCGGTCAGGGACAGGAGGACGCCCGTGGCGGCGATGGCGGCGATGGCGGCGAGCAGCCGCCGGTGGGTCTTCGGCACCCCGCGATCATGCCGGACGACGCGGCGGTCCGGCGACCCCGCGTCCGGGGTCCTCACACGCGGGACGGGAGGGACGGTGCCAGCTGGCACCGTCCCTCCCGTCCGTCCTGTGGTCGCGTCAGCCCTTGAGGCCGGAACCCGTCACGCCCTCGACGATCTGCCGCTGGAAGATCAGGTACAGGATGATCAGCGGCAGCGCCGCCAGGATCGCGCCGGCCTGGATGTCCGCGTAGCGCTGACCGAAGCTGCCCTGGACCGTGGCGAGCCCGACCGGGATCGTCATGAGGTCGGGGTTCGACAGCACGAACAGCGGCAGCAGCAGGTTGTTCCAGACCCCGACGAACGTCAGGATCGCCACCGCCGCGATGACCGGACGCGAGAGCGGCAGGATCACCGACCAGTAGATCTTCCACATGCCGGCGCCGTCGATGCGCGCCGCCTCCTCGAGCTCCCGGGGGATGCCGTCGAAGAACTGCTTGAAGATGAACACCGCGATCACGGCGGGCACCTGCGGGAAGATGACCGACCAGTAGGTGTTCAGCAGGCCGACCGAGTTGAGCTCCTGGAAGATCGGGATGATCAGGACCTGCGTCGGGATCATGATGCCCAGGATGATGAGCAGGAACGCGACGTTCCGCCCGCGGAAGGCGAGCCGGGACAACGCGAACGCCGCCATCGACGCGAACAGCACCGTCAGGGCGGTCGTCACGAGGCTCGTGATGCCGCTCGCCAGGTACCAGTTCCAGATGTCGCCGGCCTGGAACAGTGCCGCGTAGGAGTGCAGCGTCGGGTTCCAGTTCGACAGGATCGAGTTGGCGCCGAGGGCCGCGACGCCGTTGTCGGACAGGGACGTCTTCAGGGCGAACAGGCTCGGGATGAGCCAGATCACCGCGAAGACGCCGAGGACGATGCCGGCGACGAGGTTGAAGCCCTTGCCGGAGACACCGATCTTCGCGGCGTTCGCCGGTGCCGCGGCGGAGACCCCGGTGCGGAGCTTCGGGCGGTCGGTCGTGATGCTCTCGGTGGTGGTCACGTCAGGCACCCATCTCTCGCTTGGCGGCAGCGCGCTCGACGATCTGCCGGATGATCGCGATCGCGACGATCACGATGAACAGGAGCACCGATGCGGCCGATGCTGCGCCGAGTCGGTTGTCGGTGAAGCCGACGCCGGTGATGAGCTGCAGTGAGACCTGGGTCGAGATGCCCGGTCCGCCGTTCGTCATCAGGTACACCTGGTCGAAGATCTTCAGGCTGGCGATGATCTGCAGCAGGATGACCAGCGTCGTGGTGCGGCCGAGCAGCGGGAGCGTGATCGACTTGATCTGCTGCCAGTTCGACGCGCCGTCGACGGCCGCGGCCTCGTACAGTTCGCGCGGGATCTCCTGCAGGCCGGCCAGGTAGAGCACGAAGTTGAAGCCGAGGGTCCACCAGACCGTGGCGATCGCGACACCGATCATCGCGGTGTTCGGGCTCGCCAGGACACCGGCGCCGGGGGTCAGCCCGAGCGCCGACTGGATCGACGCGAACAGACCGGTCGCGGGGGTGAAGATGAACACCCAGATCAGCGAGATCGTCGCCGACGGCAGGATGAACGGCAGGAAGAACGCCAGTCGGAAGAACCACTGGCCGCGGTTCATCCGGTTCGTCAGCACGGCGAAGAGGAACGCCAGGATGACGAGCGGCGGTGTCGTGTAGAGCGTGAACTGCAGGGTGTGCCAGAGCGACGACCAGAAGTCGTCACGGCCGAGCATCTCGGCGTAGTTCGCGAACCCGGCGAAGCTGCCGAGCCCGGTGCGGACCGTCGAGGTGTTGAAGAAGCTCGACACGATCATCCACACCGTGGGGCCGAGCAGGAAGGCCAGGTAGAACAGGCCGAAGGGGGCGAGGAAGAGCCACCCCGTGCGGCCCTGGCCGCGCGTGAGGCTGGTCCGGAAGGAGCCGGCCCGGCGTGCACGCGGCGCCGTGGTGGCGTCGGTGGGCCGGTCGAGGACAGGTGCTGTGGTCACGTCATCGTGCCTTTCGCGCGGGCTTACAGCGGGCTCGGGGTGTTGAGGTAGGTGGACAGCTGGGACTTGATCGCGGACATGGCCTGCGCGGGGGAGCTGCTGCCCTGCTGCACGAGGGCGAGCTGGGCGCCGACCGTGTTCTCGAAGGTCGACCCCGATCCGCCGTACCAGGCCGGGTCGTCGAACACGGCGCTCTCGGCGGCCGAGGCGTAGTTCGACTGCGGCGTGAGCTTCTTGTACGCGGTGCTGTCGTAGGTCGGCATGTAGGCCGGGACGTGACCGCCCTGCGCCCACGTGAGGCTCTGCTCGAGCATCTGCTTGATGAAGAGCATGTGCGCCTTGCGCTGCTCGGGCGTGCGGTCCTTCCTCGGGAGGATGAACGTGTGCGAGTCGGCCTGCGTCGCCGGCTTGTCGAAGAGCTGCGGGATCGGCGCCATGCCGAACTTCAGGCCCTTGATGGACTGCGCCGTGCTGATCTCCCACTCGCCCTGCATGAAGAAGCCCGCCTTGCCGGTGAACATCAGCGTCTGCGCGGTGGCGTAGTCGAGGCCCTTGTTGAGCCAGCCGTTCTTCACCCACTTCTGGGTCATGTCGGTGACCTTCGTGTACGCGTCCTCGTTGACGGTGAGCTTCGCGCCACCGTCGCTGATGAACGGCGTCGCACCGTCGATCTGGTTGTACATCGTCCAGAAGAACCGCCACGGGGTCGCGATCTCGCTGACGTTGGCGACGTTGAGGGCCGTGCCGCCGGTGACCTTCGCGACCGCAGCGAGCGCGCTCTCGAAGGCGTCGATCCCGGTCAGGTCCTTGAGGTTGCCGTCGCTGTCGATGAGGCCGGCCTTCTGGCACACATCAACGTTGTAGAAGAGCACGAACGGGTGGGTGTCGAGCGGGATGCAGATGTTCTTGCCGTCGGTCTTCTGCGCCGTCCAGGCCTTCTGGTTGAAGTCGCTCGCACTCAGGCCGACGCTCGCCAGGTCGTCGTTCGTGATCGGGTCGAGCAGGTCCCCGTCCCAGAGCGGCTTCGCGCGGGTGAGGTGGGCGATCGCGACGTCCGGCGGCTTGTTCCCGACGGTGGCCAGTGTGACCTTGGAGTAGTACGGGTTGCCCCACGCGAACGTGGTCGCCTGCAGCGAGGACGAGCCGCCGTGCTGCTTGGCGTAGCCGGCCTCCATCTCCTGCATGCGGAGACCGTCACCGCCACCGAACAGGTTCCAGAAGACGAGCGTCTCCGGGTTGAGCGGTGCACCGGCGATGCCGGCGGCGAGGGGGCTGGAGCAGGCGGCGAGCGGCAGGACCGTCGCGGCGGCTGCGCCCGCGGCGAGGAGGCTCCGCCGTGTGAAGGCGCCGCCTCGTGGGTGCGGGGTGGGTACGGGGATTCGGTTCGGCATGGCATCACTCCATCGGGACGGGCCGAGTCGGAGCAGGGTCGGTGCTCCGTGAGCGCTCACATTAGCGCGCGTCCCGGCGTGCCGCCACCCTTTCGGCGCGGGTGACGACCGATCCGTGATGTTCGTGGCCGCCCCCTTTCGTGTCGCGCGGAAAGCCGCTAGCGTTTCGGGAACGTGAGCGCTCACTTTCGCCGAGCGCAGGCAGCCCCACGATCGAAGGAGATCCATGCCCCGCACACACCTCGTCCTCGACGCCGCGTTCACCGTGGGGCCGGTGCGACGTCGCCTGTTCGGCGGGTTCGTCGAACACCTCGGACGCCACGTCTACGACGGCATCCACGAGCCGTCGCACGAGACCGCCGACGAGCACGGCTTCCGCAAGGACGTCGTCGAACTCGTCAAGGAACTCAACGTGTCCGCGATCCGCTACCCCGGCGGCAACTTCGTCTCCGGCTACAAGTGGGAGGACGGCGTCGGCCCGGTCGAGCAGCGCCCCCGCCGACTCGACCTCGCCTGGCACTCGACCG
This sequence comes from Curtobacterium sp. NPDC087082, assembly GCF_044745045.1. Taxonomy (NCBI): domain Bacteria; kingdom Bacillati; phylum Actinomycetota; class Actinomycetes; order Micrococcales; family Microbacteriaceae; genus Curtobacterium; species Curtobacterium sp. NPDC087082. Next base: position 692,663 of record NZ_JBIUZN010000001.1, read on the forward strand.
AGACGAACGAGGTCGGCCTGCACGAGTTCCAGCACTGGCTCGACCAGGTCGGTTCGGAGCTCATGCTCGCCGTCAACCTCGGCACGCGCGGCACGCAGGAGGCCATCGAGCTCCTCGAGTACGCGAACATCGACGCCGGCACCGCCCTCAGCGAGTACCGCAAGTCGAACGGTCGCCAGGAGCCCTTCGCCATCAAGATGTGGTGCCTCGGCAACGAGATGGACGGCCCGTGGCAGCTCGGTCACAAGAACGCCGAGGACTACGGCAAGCTCGCCGCCATGACCGCCAAGGCCATGCGGCAGATCCAGCCCGACCTCGAGCTCGTGGCCTGCGGTTCCTCCGGAGCGTCGATGCCGACGTTCGGCGAGTGGGAGCGCACCGTCCTCGAGCACACCTACGACGACGTCGACTACATCTCCGCCCACGCCTACTACGAGGAGGGCGACGACCTCGCCTCCTTCCTCGCCTCCGGCGTGAACATGGACCACTTCATCAAGACCGTCACGACCGCCGCCGACCACGTGCAGGCGCAGAAGAAGTCCGACAAGCGGATCGACATCTCCTTCGACGAGTGGAACGTCTGGTCCATCTCGAAGTGGAACGAGCAGCAGAAGACCTTCGAGCTGCAGGACTGGCCGGTCGCCCCGCGCCTGCTCGAGGACGTCTACACGGTCGCCGACGCCGTCGTCGTCGGTGGCCTGCTCATCTCGCTGCTGCGGCACGCCGACCGCGTCGCCTCGGCCTCGCTCGCGCAGCTCGTCAACGTCATCGGCCCGATCATGACCGAGCCCGGTGGCCCGGCCTGGCGCCAGACGACGTTCTTCCCGTTCTCGCTGACGTCGAAGCTCGCCAACGGCACGTCGCTCCAGGTCAAGGCCTCGGGTGACACGGTCGACGGCGGCAAGTACGGCGAGGTCCCGGTCGTCGACTCGGCCGCCACGGTCTCGGACGACGGTGCCGCGGTGTTCCTCGTGAACCGGCACCCGTCGGAGTCGACCACGGTCACGATCGACCTCGCCGGCCTGTCGGTTGACGGTGACGTCCGTGCCGAGGGTGTCTGGGACGACGACCTGCACGCCGTGAACGACCTGGCGAACACCGAGCGCGTCGGGCTCCGCACGAACGAGTCCGTCCGCCGCGAGGGTGACACCATCACGATCGAGCTCCCGCCGGTCTCCTGGACCGCCGTGTCGATCGGCTGAGACGCCTCGGCGCACGCTGCGGCGGGCGTCGAGTGAGCACAGAGGGCGTCGGACCGCTTCGCGGTGCCGGCGCCTTCTGCCGTGCGGCCGCGGCCGCGGCGCGGGGCGGGGCGGTCGCGACTTCACGGGCTGGGCGACACTTCACGGGGCGGCTGGCGCGTGAGGTGTCGGTGGGCGCGTGAGGTGCGCGACGGCGGACGGGAGGTGCGGTGCGGGCCGGCGCCGCGCCTCCCGTCCGTCGGCGGTGCGGCGCAGTCCGTGCTGCGGAAGCGACACCGTGCCGCGTGCGGCGCGCGTCCGTGTCGCCAGGGCGACAGATGTGCGCCGGAGGTTCGCTGTGACGTGTCGCTTTCGCGACGGCGGACGGGAGGCGCGGTGCGGGCTGGCGCCGCGCCTCCCGTCCGTCGGGCGGTTGCGTCCGCACGCGCGCAGCGACAGTTCACGGAGTGCCGCGCGCGTGAGGTGTCGCCGCGCGCGTGCGCTCGTCAGGCGTGCGGCGGCGGCGTGCAGCGCACAGCGCGGGCCCGCCACGAGATCTCCTCGACGAAGGCGGCCGTGTCGGGGCCGAGCGGATCGTCGGCGGCGTCCTCGATGAGGAGCCCGAGCGCCGGGGCGAGCAGGAACGACGTCGTCGTGGTGCTCCCGAACGCGTCGACGGTGGGGACGGCGACGGTGTCCGCGAGTCCGGCGTGCGCGAGTGCTGCGGCGTAGTCCAGCACGGCGTCCGCGGCCTCGTCGGAGGTCAGGACGGCGGTCAGGCCGTACACGATGTTCTTCATGATCCGAACGCGCCGAGGTGGGGAGATGAGGACCGCAGCGGTGGCTCGTCCTCCGGACACACGGAAGTGGCGCACACCCGGGGCCGGGACAGCAGACCGGCTCCGTGTGCACGGTACGCCCCGCGCGCTGACCGTGTGACGGACGCCGTTGCCGCGGGGTCGGTCAGGCCGGCGGCGGCGCCGTGCTCGCCCGGACCACCAGGCGGACCGGCACGAGGTCGGCCTCGGCGCGGACCGGCTGCCCGTCGATCTGGGCGAGGAGGTTCCGGACCGCCCGGCGCCCGACCTCGTCGAAGGACTGGTGCACGGTGGTCAGCGGCGGCCAGAACGAGTCGGACTCGGGGGAGTCGTCGAAGCCCACCACGCTGAGGGTCTCCGGCACGGGCCGCCCGAGTTCGTGGGCGGCGCGGAGCACCCCGAGGGCCGTCTGGTCGTTCGCGGCGAACACGGCCGTGATCTCGGGGCGGCGGGCGATCTCCTGCCCGGCGCGGTACCCGGACTCGGCGCCCCAGCCGCCGCGGAACACCGGCGGGACGGTGCGCCCGGCGGCCTCGAGCGTGGCCTGCCATGCGGCGAGGCGTCGGGCGGCCGAGTACGACGACTCGGGGCCGGCGACGTGCCAGACGGTGTCGTGCCCGAGGTCGAGCAGGTGCTGCGTGGCCCGGCGGGCGCCGTCGGCCTGGTCGGTGTCGATCGCCGGGTGCTGCGTGGTGCCGGTCGAGTCGACGACGACCATCGGGACGCCGTCGGGCAGGACGACCTCGGCCGTGTCGATGATGTGCGACTCGATGATGATGACGACCCCGTCGACGGCCTGTTCGTGCAGGCGGGAGAAGGCCGAGCGGACGCCTTCCTCGGTGCGTGAGGCCATCGGCAGCAGCGTGATCGTGAAGTCGGCGACACCGGCCGCGTCGGCGATCGCCTCGAGCGTCCGCATGTTGCCGTACGACGCGAGGGTGAACATGATCACGCCGATCGTCCGGAAGCGCCCGGAGCGGAGGGCCCGGGCGGCGCGGTTCGGGCGGTAGCCGAGGTCGTCCATCACACGCTGGACCCGGTCACGGGTGTCCGGCGAGACGTTGTCGAAGCCGCGAGCGACGCGGGACACGGTCTGCATCGAGACCCCGGCGGCCTCGGCCACGGCGGCCATCGAGGGGGACCGGCGCGTGGCGGACAGGTCGGTCGTCACGGGGTCTCCCATCGGTGCGAGTGGACGTCGAGCGCGACGGCCTGCACCGGACGCTAGCGCATGTTGACGTTGCCATGCTATCGTCGCGCCGTTCGATGTTGACGTCAACATCGACGGACCCGAACACAGCACGACAAGGGAGTCACATGAGCACGCTGGAAGCGCGCGCAGCCGGAGCCACCGCCCCGGCCGTGCCACCGCGGCGCCGCGCCAGACCGCGCGGCCGGTACACGGGATGGCTCTTCGTCGGCCCGTTCGTCGTCGTCCTCGTCGCGATGCTCATCGTCCCGATCGGCTACGCGCTCTGGCTCAGCCTCTTCCGCGACCAGCTCATCGGCGGCAACCAGTTCGTCTGGTTCGCCAACTACGTGCAGCTCTTCCAGGACGCGAAGTTCTGGTCGGGCCTCGGCCGGGTCGCGGTATTCCTCGTCGTGCAGGTCCCGATCATGCTCGGCCTCGCGCTCGTCGCCGCCCTCGCGCTCGACAGTGCCCGGCTCTGGGGAACGAGCTTCTTCCGCATCGCGGTGTTCCTGCCCTACGCGGTCCCCGGTGTCGTCGCCGCGCTGATCTGGGGCTTCATCTACGGCAACCAGTTCGGCCTCACCGGTACCGCGAACCACGCGCTCGGCATCGACCTGCTGCAGCCGTTCAGCCCGGACTGGGTCCTCACGTCGATCGGCAACGTGGTCACGTGGGAGTTCCTCGGCTACAACATGCTCATCTTCTACGCCGCGCTCCGCACCGTGCCCGGCGAGCTGTACGAGGCGGCCGAGCTCGACGGTGCCGGCCCGATGCGCACGGTCTTCTCGATCAAGCTCCCGGCCCTGCGCGGCCCGATGGTCATCGCCACGATCTTCTCGATCATCGGCAGCTTCCAGCTCTTCAACGAGCCGAACCTGCTCAAGACGCTCGCCCCGAACGTCATCGGCAGTGCCTTCACGCCGAACATGTACGCCTACTCGCTGTCCTTCAGCGGCCAGCAGTTCAACTACTCCGCCACCGTCGCGATCGTCATGGGCGTGATCACCGCGGTGATCGCCTACGTCGTCCAGGTCCGCGGCACCCGCGAGGAGAACCGATGAGCACCCTGCAGCACCCGGCGACCGGCGCGTCCGGCCCGGCCACCGTCACCGAGGCGACCACGACGCTGCGCGACCCGCAGGCCCGGTCGAGCCGCGCCTCCAGGCGTGCCGAGCGGAAGGCCGAGCAGCACGTCGACGGACGCAAGCCGAAGCGTTCCGGCCTGCTCACGGCCGTGATGATCGTCTTCGTCGTCTACTCGTTCGCGCCGCTGTTCTACCTGCTCGTGAACAGCACGAAGACGCAGGCCTCGCTCCTGTCGACCTTCGGCCTGTGGTTCGGCGGGAAGTTCAACCTCTGGCAGAACATCGTCGACACGCTGACGTACAACGACGGCATCTTCGTGCAGTGGCTCGGGAACACGCTGCTCTACGTGGTCGTCGGCGCCGGTGGCGCGACCCTCCTCGCCACGATCGCCGGCTACGGCATGGCGAAGTTCCAGTTCCCCGGCCGCCGTGCGGTCTTCGCCGTCGTCCTCGGAGCGATCGCCGTCCCCGGCACCGCCCTCGCCGTCCCGACCTTCCTGCTCTTCTCGCAGTTCGGCCTGACGAACACCCCGTGGGCGATCATCCTGCCGTCGCTCATCAGCCCCTTCGGCATGTACCTGATCTGGACCTACGCGGTGGACGCGATCCCCGCCGAACTCCTCGAGGCCGCCCGCATGGACGGCGCCGGCGAGTTCCGGATCTTCTTCACCATCGCGCTCCGCCTGCTCGCACCCGGTGTCGTCACGGTCCTGCTCTTCGCGGTCGTGGCCACCTGGAACAACTACTTCTTGCCGCTCATCATGCTGAGCGACCCGAAGTGGTACCCGCTGACGGTCGGCCTCAACCAGTGGAACGCGCAGGCCACCGGGTCCGGTGCCGAGCCGATCTACAACCTCGTCGTCACGGGATCGCTCCTCACGATCATCCCGATCGTGGTCGCGTTCCTCTTCCTCCAGCGCTTCTGGCAGTCCGGCCTCGCGGCCGGGTCCGTCAAGGCCTGATCCGTCGGACGGGAGGCACGCAGCGGCCCCGCCACGCGCCTCCTGCCCGACACACAGCAGCTCCACCCCCTCTCCACGAAGAAGTGAAAGGCACCTCCATGAACAAGCGTCTCCGGCGCGGCCTCAGCGCCGTCGCCATCGGCGTCACCGCAGCCGTCGCCCTCGCCGCCTGCGCCTCCGGCGGCTCCTCGTCCGGCGGTTCGTCCGACGACATCTCGAAGGCCCTCAAGGACGGCGGCACGCTGACCTACTGGTCGTGGACCCCGTCCGCGAAGGACCAGGTCGCCGCGTTCGAGAAGGCCTACCCCAAGGTGAAGGTCAAGCTCGTCAACGCCGGCACCGGCGCCGACCAGTACACGAAGCTCCAGAACACGATCAAGGCCGGCTCGGGTGCCCCCGACGTCGCCCAGGTCGAGTACTACGCGCTCCCGCAGTTCGCGCTGTCCGACTCGCTGCTCGACCTGTCCTCGTACGGGTTCGGCGACCTGAAGGACAAGTTCGCGACGAGCACGTGGAACTCGGTGGACATGGACGGCAAGATCTACGGTCTGCCCCAGGACTCCGGCCCCATGGCGCTGTTCTACAACAAGAAGGTCTTCGACAAGTACGGCATCGCCGTGCCGAAGACGTGGGACGAGTACGTCGCAGCGGCCAAGAAGCTGCACGAGGCCGACCCGGACGCGTACATCGCAGCGGACTCCGGCGACGCGGGGTTCACCACGAGCATGATCGCCCAGGCCGGCGGCACGCCCTTCACCACGAAGGGCGACAAGGTCACGATCAACCTCGAGGACGCCGGCACGAAGAAGTGGACCAAGACCTGGGACCAGCTCGTCGAGCAGGGTCTGCTGTCGAAGACCGTCGGCTGGAGCGACGACTGGTACAAGCAGCTCGGCAACGGCCAGATCGCCACGCTCATCACCGGCGCCTGGATGCCCGGCAACCTCGAGGCGAGCGTCGCCGACGCCAGCGGTGACTGGCGCGTCGCGCCGATGCCGACCTACGACGGCGGCACCGCGCAGACCGCGAACAACGGCGGCAGCGCCGAGGCGGTCATGAAGCAGTCCAAGAACCCGGCCCTCGCGGCGGGCTTCCTCAAGTGGCTGAACTCCTCGAAGGAGTCGACCGGGATCTTCATGAAGTCCGGTGGGTTCCCGTCGACCACCGCCGACCTCGAGTCCTCGGCGTTCCTCGACGAGAAGCCGGAGTACTTCGGCGGCCAGCAGATCAACAAGGTGCTCGTCGACGCGTCGAAGTCGTCCGACAACGACTTCACCTACCTGCCCTACCAGGTGTACGCGAACAGCGTGTACGCGGACACCGTCGGCCAGTCGTACGAGAACGGCACCTCGCTCGAGAGCGGTCTCGCCGCCTGGCAGAAGGCCCTCGCGAAGTACGGCAAGGACCAGGGCTTCACGGTCTCGTCCAAGTAGTCACCACACCAGTTCGACCCGGGGCCGTGCGGAACCTTCCGCACGGCCCCGTCTCCTGAAAGAGTTCCCCCATGCGCTTCGCCATCGGCGACACCGACTTCCTGCTCGACGGCGAGCCGCACCGGATCCTGTCCGGCGCGATCCACTACTTCCGCGTGCACCCCGACCTGTGGGCGGACCGGATCCGCAAGGCGAAGCTGATGGGGCTCAACACCATCGAGACGTACGTCGCCTGGAACGCGCACGCGCCGTCGCCTTCTTCGTTCAGTTTCGAGGACGGTCTCGACCTCGGCCGCTTCCTGGACCTCGTCGCCGCCGAAGGCATGCACGCCATCGTCCGACCAGGCCCCTACATCTGCGCCGAGTGGACGAACGGCGGCCTGCCGTACTGGCTCTTCGCCGACGGCACCGTCGGGGTCCGCCGTGACGAGCCGGGGTTCCTCGCCGCCGTGCAGGGGTACTTGGAGCGTCTCGCGCCGGTGCTGGTCCCGAGGCAGATCGACCACGGCGGCCCGATCGTGCTCGTGCAGGTCGAGAACGAGTACGGCGCCTACGGCTCCGACCCCGTGTACCTGCGGAAGCTCGAGGCGATGCACCGCGCGATCGGGCTCACCGTTCCCTTCACGAGCGTCGACCAGCCGATGGGCACGATGCTCGAGGACGGTTCGCTGCCCTCGCTGCACAAGACCGGTTCGTTCGGCTCGCGTTCCGTCGAGCGGCTCGAGCGACTCCGACAGGCCCAGCCGACCGGCCCCCTGATGTGCTCGGAGTTCTGGGACGGCTGGTTCGACAGCTGGGGCGAGCACCACCACACCACGCCGGCCGCTGCTTCGGCATCGGACCTCGACGACCTGCTGGCCGCGGGCGGCTCCGTCAACATCTACATGTTCCACGGCGGCACGAACTTCGGCTTCACGAACGGCGCGAACGACAAGGGTGTGTACCGCCCGATCGCGACGTCGTACGACTACGACGCCCCGCTCGACGAGGCCGGCCGTCCGACGGAGAAGTTCCACGCCTTCCGCTCGGTCATCGAGCGCTACGCGCCTGTGCCGCCGCTGCCCGCTGCGATGCAGCCCGGTGGGTCGGGTCGGCTCGGGTCCGTCGGTCCCGTCGGGTCGGCTCCGGGCCAGGAGGCGCGGCTCGCCCCCGCCTCGGACGTCGCCGTCCGCCTCGACCGCGTCACACCCCTGCGCGCCCTGCTGCCGTCCCTCACGTCGTGGTCCGCGCACGACACCCCGCCGACGTTCGACGCCCTCGGCGCTGCGAGCGGCTTCGTGTTGTACCGGACCGAGGTGGACCTGCCGTCCGGCGGCGTGCTCACCGTCGGCGAGGAGGTCCGCGACCGCGCCGTCGTCTCCGTGGACGGGATCGTCGTCGGGGTCCTCGAGCGGGAGCACCACGACCGCGCCATCGCCCTGCCCCCGGTCACCGGCACGCTCGAGCTCCTCGTCGAGGACCAGGGCCGCGTCGACTACGGCCCACGCATCGGCGAGCCGAAGGGCCTGATCGGCGGGATCGCCGTCGACGGAGTCCCGCTCGCCCGCTGGACCGCGTCGCCCCTGGCCCTCGACCCGATGCCCGAGGCCGCGCTGACGATCCTCGCCGACGCCCTGCCCACCGACGGCGACGTGCTGGCCGGACCGGTGTTCGCCACGGGGTCGTTCGACCTCGCCGAGGCAGGGGACCGCTACCTCGCCCTCGACGGGTTCCGGAAGGGCGTCGCCTGGGTGAACGGGTTCTGCCTCGGCCGGTACTGGTCCCGCGGGCCGCAGCGCACCCTGGCCGTCCCCGGACCGGTGCTCCGCGCCGGGAGGAACGACGTCATCGTCCTCGAACTGCACGCCGCCGCGTCCCGGTCGGTGTGCCTGCGGGTCGAGCCGGACCTCGGGCACACGGAGGGCTGACGGGGTTAGGCTTCGCTGGAGTCCGAGCAGCCGAGGGGGATGCGATGGTGCGGGTGTTGCAGTGGGTGTGGCGCGTGGTCGTCTCCGTGCTCCACGTCCTGGCGGGGGTGCTCACCTCGTTCGGTTCCGGCGGGATCGTCGGTGCGGGAGCGCCGCCGACCCCGACCCCGAACAAGCCCGACGACTACCGCCCCTGACCGTTCCGGGAGTCAGACTGCTCGAGCTCCGGCCCACGCCCGCACCTCGAGCAGCGCCGCACGTCGCCACCGCCACAGTGGGGCGAACTTGGTGCCGTCGTCCTCCCTCGCCTGCGTGAGCATCCAGATCTGCCGCCGGTGTTCCGTGCCGCTGTCATCACGCCACTCGACGAACGCATCGTCGAGCACCGTGGTGATGCCGTCGCGCGGCGCCGACCAGCTGACGAGGAAGCCGTGGTACCGCAGCGTGTCTCCGCACAGTTGGACGCCGAGCCGCGGGAGCCGGACCAACACCCAGGTAGCGATCGCAGCGAACACGACACCCAGGACGAAGACGAAGACCCGGGCTGACGCGCCCGGTGAGAAGGCGACCGAAGCAACCGCGACACCCGTCCCGATGCCGACGGGACCGAAGACGATGATGTTGAGCACGCGGTCGAGTCGCGGCGGCCGGATGGTCTTCACGGCAGCGGCCGGCTCGAGGCGTCGGGCGAATCGGTGTCGAGGGCGTCGAGGTCGTGCAGTGCTCGCCGGGCGTCGGCGATCCGGTCGGCCTCGGGGCGGGTCCACCACTCGGGCCCGCGTTCGCCGAGCCCGTGCTTCGCCAGGCCGTTGCGGTGCCGTGCTGCGGCGAGGGCGTCCTCGTCGCCGGAGCGCTTGGCCTGCTTGACGGCGTTGCGGCCCCGACCGAGGTGCGACCGGAGGGCTGCGGCGACGTCCTCGGGGAGTGCCGGGTCGGTCCGTCGCCACCGCCGACCGTCGACCACGAAGAAGTGGTCGTCGGGCGTCGCGGTCATGCACCCGAGTCTCGCAGCGGATACCGGGTTCGTCCGGAGGGATGACCGTTCTGGTTCGTTGAGTCCGGGGATCGCGAACCAGGACGGTCACCGCGCGGATCCGGTGCACGGTGTCAGGGGTGGGCGGTAGAACGGCGGTGATGCCCGAACCCCGAACCCGCGCCCTGCTCGACGTCCGCCGGATCTACGCCGAGCCGGCAGCCCTCGAGCTCCAGCGCGGGCAGGAGGTCGTCGGGCAGTGGCCCGACGCCGAGATCGTCCCCGTCGAGTCGCACTGGAACATCCCCGAGGTGCACGGCGACGAGCGGAACGTCCAGCGGTGGGTGCGCATCAAGACCGAGGCGCTCGTCCTCGGCGTGAAGAAGTCGCTCGTGACCCGGCCGAACGGGCGCTCCGCGGACTTCATCGCCCCGTCGACGGCGAACGGCTGCGCCATGGCGTGCGCCTACTGCTACGTCCCGCGGCGCAAGGGCTACAGCAACCCAGTGACGGTCTTCGCGAACATCGACCAGATCACGAAGCACGTCGCCCGCAACATCACGAAGCAGGGGCCGAAGACCGAGCCGAACCAGTGCGACCCGCACGCGTGGGTCTACGACATCGGCGAGAACAGCGACTGCTCGGTGGACGCGATGCTCAGCGACAACGTGCGGGACCTCTGCGACCTGTTCCGGATGTCACCGACGGCCAAGGCCTCCTTCGCGACGAAGTACGTCAACCGCGACCTGCTCGACTGGGACCCGATGGGGCGCACGCGCATCCGGTTCTCGCTCATGCCGCACGAGACCGCGAAGGTCACCGACATCCGCACCAGCCCGATCGCCGAGCGGATCGCCGCGGCGAACGACTTCGTCGACGCCGGGTACGAGGTCCACCTCAACTTCTCGCCCGTCATCCTGACCCCGACGTGGGAGTCCGACTGGGCCGACCTCCTGCGTCAGGTGGACGACGTCCTGTCCCCGGCGGCGAAGGCGCAGCTCGCGGCCGAGGTCATCTTCCTCATCCACAACGAGCCCCTGCACGAGGTCAACCTCGGCTGGCACCCGAAGGCCGAGGACCTGCTGTGGCGCCCGGACCTGCAGGAGCAGAAGGTGTCGCAGAACGGTGCGGTCAACGTCCGCTACCGCTCCGGGATGAAGGGGCAGCTGGTCGAGCGGTTCCGGGAACTCGTCGCGGAGCAGCTGCCGAGCTGCCGCATCCGCTACGCCTTCTGAGACGACGAACGCCCGCGCCGTCGGGCGCGGGCGTTGCGTGGTGCGACGGGCTCAGTGACCGTCGAGGTTGTCCTTCGCCTTCTCGGTCTCGAGACGGCCCTCGCCCATGACCTGGTCCTTCTGGCCCTGGTGCTTGAGCTCGTCGTCGTCGGTGTGCTTGCCGACCGCTTCCTCGACCTTGCCGACGACCTTCTGGGTGACGTCCTTCGCCTTGTCTCCGAGCGACATGGTGTCTTCCTTCCTCCGGGGACCGCCGAGGGTCCTCGGGGCCTGTGTCATGAACACAACCAGGGGCAGCAGCGCGGCTCGCGGCCGGGCCGCAGGTTCGTGTCCCCCGATTGCTTCTACCGGGGTACGGATCAGGGGATCAGTCGGTCGGCCCGGTAGCGGTCGAAGAGCTCGGCGAAGGCGCGCTCGGTGCGACGGAAGGCGGTGAACCCAGCGTCGCGGCTCTTGCCCATGTCGGTGACGACCTCCATCGCGCGACCGAGGTCGGCGTCAGTGTGCCACCACGAGGCGAGCCGGGCGATGTCGGGTTCGACGAGGCCGTGGCGCTCCGCGATGTCGGCCCACGCGGCCTCGTGCGGCGCCATCTGCTCCTCGAGCGGACGCGTCGCATCCTCGTACCCCACGACCCGCGCCGGGTCGACACCGAGGTGGGCGGCGAGCCGGGGCCACATCCAGCGCCAGCGGAACACGTCGCCGTTCACGATGTTGAACGCCTCGTCGGCGCCCTCGGGCGTGGTCGACGCCCAGACCATGTGCTCGGCCAGGATGCCCGCGTCGGTCATGTCGGTGAGGCCGTTCCACTGCGCCTCGCTGCCCGGGAACACGAAGTCCAGACCGAGCTCCTTCGCCAGGGTCGCCTGCACCGCGATCGTCAGCCCCATGTTCATCGCGTTGCCCACCGCGTGGCCGATCACCGTGTGCGAGCGGTGCACCGACCAGGTGAAGCCCTGGCGGTCGGCGGCGGCGAAGAGCTCGTCCTCCTGGGCGTAGTAGAAGTTCGGGGTGTCGAGGCGCGGTTCTTCCTCGTGGAACGGGGTGTCGGGCATCTCGCCGGCGGCGTACGCCTCGAACGGGCCGAGGTAGTGCTTCAGCCCGGTGACGAGGGCGACGTGCTCGAGCGGCGCGTGGGCGAGGGCGGCGAGGAGGTCGCGCACCATGCCGCCGTTCACGCGGATGTTCTCGGCCTCGGTGTCCTGCCGCTGCCACGCGGTGAAGAAGACGTGGGTCGGGCGCTCGTCGGCGAGGGCGGTGCCCAGTGAGTCCGGGTCCCGCAGGTCCGCGGCCACGGTGCGGACACCGTCGCGGGCGAGGGGCCGGCGGGAGAGCGCGATCACCTCCCACCCGAGGTCGAGCAGGTGCGAGACGAGCGCCGATCCGGTGATGCCGCTGGCACCCACCACGAGGGCTCGGAGACGGTCGGGGGACTGTGCGGCGGTGTCGTCGAGGGTCATCCCGGTGCTCAACACGTGTCGTGCTGCGCTTGTTCCCGGACGAGCAACTGACGCCGCGATTCGAGGCGACCGGCCACGGTGATGAACACCGCGACGGCGAAGAGGCCGACCATCAAGGACCATCCAGCCGTCCCGTTGGTCATCGCGACCGAACCGGAGAGCCCGACCAGACTGAGGAACACCCCGACGAGCACCGGGACGGCGGCACGCGACGAGCGGCGCTGCCAGTCGATCATGCTCCGGACGAGTCCCGCGTACGGTTCCGTGACGGTGCCCGGTCGCCGCAACTGCCGTCGGAGTTCGCGACGTTGCGCCGGGGTGAGGACCGCGAGCGGCCGCTCGGGAGCGGTGAGGAAGAACGGCAGCAAGGCCCCCGTCCGGCGGGCACGAATCCACACGGTGACGGTGAGCACTGCACCGATCGCTGCGATGATCGTCCAGACGAGTTCCGCGGGCCGGGTGATCCCGACGGCGCCGAGTGCGGTCCACAACACGGAGAGTCCGGCGAGGGCGGCCTGTTGCGAGATGCCGATGACGGTGCCGCCGATGGCAGCGAGGTGATCGGCGCGGCGGGTGGCCGTGATGAGGCGGTCGTCCATGTCAGCGCGGTCGGCGGATACGGATCGGGCCCTTGGCGGTGGACGGGTCGACGACGCTGCCGTGCTGGGTGATCTCGACCTCGCCTCTGGACATCATCCGCCGCGCCGCACGCCGGGCGGGTTCCATCAGGTCACGCCAGCCGTCGGGGTCGAGGGCCCGGGCGGCGTCGGACGGGCAGATGCTGGACGTGCGGGCCCGTGCGGCGAGGAGTTCGTCGATGCGCTGTTCGAGCGCGAGGTCGGTCTCGTCCACGCCGTGCTTCCGGCACGCGGCCGAGCAGTACTTCGCATCCGGGGCGGCGGAACCGGGCATCCGGCGGCCGCACGAGGCACACGTCCGATCGGCGTGCTCCGCCTCGTTCGCGGCGGCGTCCGCCTCGGTCCTGATCGCTCGTCCCATGCGACCATCCTGTCCCCGCTGTCCGGTCTCGCACCCAGCCCAGGCACGGCTGGCAGCATCGGGTCGGTGAACACCGACACCGCACCCGAGCGTCCCGCCGAGCCCGCCTGGGTCGAGCACGTCATGTGGTGGCACGTCTACCCGCTCGGGTTCGTCGGTGCCGACGTCCGGCCGGACACCCCCGTGGACGAACGCCCCGTCGACCACCGGCTCGGCCGCATCGAGCCCTGGCTCGACCACGTCGTGGACCTCGGGCTGAACGGGCTGCTGCTCGGTCCGGTCTTCACGAGCTCGACGCACGGCTACGACACGGTCGACCACTTCCGGATCGACCCGCGGCTCGGTGACGACGACGACTTCGACCGGCTCGTCACGGCCGCGCACGACCGGGGGATCCGGGTCCTGCTCGACGGGGTTTTCAACCACGTCGGACGGGAGCACCCGGCCTTCCGCGCCGTCGAGGAGCAGGGCCCGGACGCACCGACGGCGGATCTGTTCGCGATCGACTGGGCAGGCTGGTCGCCCGGCGACGACGTGCCGGTGGGACTGTTCGAAGGGCACGACATCCTCGTCGCGCTCGACCACGGCAGCCGGGCCACCGAGGACCTCGTCGTCGAGGTGATGACGCACTGGCTCGCACGGGGCGTCGACGGCTGGCGACTCGACGCGGCCTACGCGGTACCGACGGCGTTCTGGGCACGGGTGCTGCCGCGCGTCCGGGAGCGCTTCCCGGACGCCTGGTTCACGGGCGAGGTCATCCACGGCGACACGGCTGCGTTCGTCCGCGCCTCGACGGTCGACTCCACCACGCAGTACGAGCTCTGGCAGGGCATCTGGCACGGCATCGCCGACCGGAACTGCTTCGAGCTCGCCCACGCCGTCGAACGGCACGACGAACTGCTGGCCGCACAGGCACCGAGCACGTTCGTCGGCAACCACGACGTGACGCGCATCGCGAGCGCCGTGGGGGAGCGGTTCGCCGGGCACACCGCCGCCGTCCTCTTCACCGTCGCCGGGACCCCGAACGTCTGGGCCGGTGACGAGTACGGCTGGACGGGGGTGAAGGAGGAGCGCGTCGGCGGGGACGATGCCGTCCGCCCGGAGTTCCCGGCCGCTCCGCCCGAGTCCGTGGCGCTCACGCACGCGTACGCGGCGCTCATCGCCCTCCGTCGCCGTGAGCCCTGGCTGCACCGCGCCCACACCGACGTCGTCCACCTGACGAACACCGCGATCGTGCTGCGGACCGCGACCGCGGAGCGGGCGGTGGTGACCGCCCTGAACCTGTCGCCCGATCCCGTCGACCTGCCCACAGCGGGTGCGACGCGCGTCGAGGCGGGCGGAGCCGACCTCGGGGACGGGACCCTGCGCCTCCAGGCCGCCGCCTGGGCCGTGCTCTCCGGATCGTGAGCAGAAATGGTCGGGTCCCCGGACAGGACCCGACCAATTCTGCACACGAAGCGAACGCGCGCCCGCGCTACTTGCGCGCGGACGCCGCCCGGCGCTTGTTGAACACGTCGAACGCGACGGCGGCGAGCAGCACCAGGCCCTTGATGAGCGACTGGTACTCGGTCCCGATGCCGAGGATCGACATGCCGTTGTTCAGGATGCCGATGATGAGACCACCGACGATCGCTCCCGGCACGGTCCCGATGCCACCGGTGACGGCCGCGCCGCCGATGAACACCGCGGCGATGGCGTCGAGCTCGAAGCCGTTGCCGGCACCCGGAGCCGCGAGGTTGAGCTGGCCGGTGAACACCACGCCGGCCAGGGCCGAGATGACGCCCATGTTGACGAAGAGCAGGAACGTGACCCGCTTCGTCTTCACACCGGAGAGCTGGGCGGCGAGGGCGTTCCCGCCGATCGCGTAGATGTGACGGCCGAACACCGCGCTCCGCATGACGACCGAGTAGATCACCACGAGGGCGCCGAGCACGACGAGCACGATCGGGGTGCCGTTGTAGCTCGCGAGCAGGAGTGCCACGTAGATGACGAGCGCGACCGTGAAGGCGAGCTTCGTGATGAACCAGGCGAACGGTTCGCTCTCGAGCTGGTACTTGCGGCGCGTCGCCCGGCCGCGGAAGGCCGTGATCACGAGGACGATCGCGGCCGCGAAGCCGAGGATCATCGTGAGCGGCTCGTACCCGGTGGTGCCGAACGACGGCAGGAAGCCGGAGCCGAGGGAGCGGAAGCCCTCCGGGAACGGCGAGATCTGCTGGTTGTGCAGGACGATCTGCGCGGCACCGCGGAACGCGAGCATGCCCGCGAGCGTGACGATGAACGCCGGGATCCCGAAGTAGGCGATCCAGAACCCCTGCCAGGCACCGACGAGGGCGCCGACCACCAGGCAGAGCACGACCGCGATCGGCCAGGGCAGGCCCCACTGCGTGATCATGACACCGGCCATGGCGCCGGTGAAGGCCACGACCGAGCCGACCGAGAGGTCGATGTGCCCGGCGATGATGACCATCACCATGCCGATGGCGAGGATGAGGATGTAGCTGTTCTGGACGATCAGGTTCGAGACGTTGATCGGGGCGAGGGTGATGCCGTTCGTCGTCACCTGGAAGAAGATGACGATGACGATCAGCGCGATGAACAGGCCGATCTGTCGGAGCTGCCCGGTGAGGTAGCCGGCGGCGGACTTAAGCGCGTTCATTGACAGGGGTCTCCCGTTCCTGGGTCATGTACTGCATGAGGGCCTCGGGCGTGGCCTCGGAGCGGGGCACGTCGGCGGTGATCGTGCCCTCGGAGAGCGTGTAGATGCGGTCGCAGATGCCGAGGAGCTCGGGGAGCTCGGAGGAGATCACGATGATCCCCTTCCCCTGGTCCGCGAGCTGGTTGATGATCGTGTAGATCTCGTACTTCGCGCCGACGTCGATGCCCCGCGTGGGCTCGTCGAGGATGAGCACGTCGGGGTCGGCGTACATCCACTTCGACAGGACGACCTTCTGCTGGTTGCCGCCGGAGAGCTTCCCGGTGACGACGTCGACGTTCGGTGCCTTGATGTTGAGGCTCCGGAGGAACTGCCCGGCGACGGTGGTCTCCTCGGACGCGTTGACGAAGCCCCAGTTCGCGAGCTTCCCGAGCGCCGACCCGGAGATGTTCCGCTTGATGTCGTCGATGAGGTTGAGTCCGTAGCGCTTCCGGTCCTCGGTGACGTAGGCGATGCCGTTGTCGATCGCCTGCGACACCGTGTGGGTCTTGATCGGGACGCCGCGCTTGTACACGGTGCCGCTGATCCCGGTGCCGTAGGACTGGCCGAACACGCTCATCGCGAGCTCGGTCCGTCCGGCACCCATGAGCCCGGCGATGCCGACGACCTCGCCCGCGCGGACGGAGAGGTTCGCCTGGTGGATGATCTCGCGCGAGGCGTCGAGCTGGTGGTGGACGGTCCAGTCCTCGATGCGGAGGAGCTCCTCGCCGATCTGCGGGTCCTCGCGCTCCGGGTACCGGTTCGACAGGTCGCGACCGACCATGCCGCGGATGATCCGGTCCTCGGAGACGTCGTCGGCGTGCATGTCGAGCGTCTCGATGGTCTTGCCGTCGCGGATGATCGTGACCTTGTCCGCGATCGCCTTGATCTCGTTGAGCTTGTGACTGATGATGATCGCCGTCATCCCCTCGGCCTGCAGCGACCGGATGAGGTCGAGCAGGTGCGCCGAGTCGTCGTCGTTCAGCGCTGCCGTCGGCTCGTCGAGGATGAGGAGCTTCACCCGCTTCGACAGGGCCTTCGCGATCTCGACGAGCTGCTGCTTGCCGACGCCGATGTCGACGATCTTCGTGACCGGGTTGTCCTTGAGGCCGACGCGCTGCAGGAGCTCGGCGGCCGCGAGGTTCGTCTTGTTCCAGTCGATGAACCCGGCCTTCGACTGTTCGTTGCCGAGGAAGATGTTCTCGGCGATCGACAGGAACGGGCTGAGCGCGAGCTCCTGGTGGATGATCACGACCCCGGCCGCTTCCGAGCCGTTGATGTCGCCGAACTCCACGGGGGATCCGTCGATGAGGATCTCGCCGTCGAAGGAGCCGTGCGGGTAGACCCCGGACAGCACCTTCATCAGGGTGGACTTGCCGGCGCCGTTCTCGCCGCAGATCGCGTGGACCTGGCCGCGCTCGACCTCGATCGAGACCCCCTGCAGCGCCTTGACCCCGGGGAACGTCTTGGTGATGTCACGCATCTCGAGGATGGTGTCCGCCATGTGGGACCGCCTTTTCGTCGTCCGCGCGTGGGCGCGCGGGTGGTGACGGACTGGAGGCGCGGGGCGGGGTCGACCCGCGCCTCCAGTCCGACAGATGGGTTGCGTCCTACTTGAGGTCGGCCTCGGTGTAGTAGCCCGAGTCGACGAGGACTTCCTTGTAGTTGTCCTTCGTCACGACGGTCGGCTGGAACAGGTAGGTCGGGACGACCTTGACCTTGTTGTCGTAGCTCTTCGTGTCGTTGACCTCGGGCTTCTTGCCGGTGAGCAGGTCCTCGGCCATGGTGACCGACTGCTTGGCGAGCTTGCGCGTGTCCTTGTAGATGGTCGAGTACTGCTGACCGGCGATGATCGACTTCACGCTGGCCTGCTCGGCGTCCTGTCCCGTGATGGTCGGGAGCGGGCGGTCGCTCGAGCCGTACCCGGCGCCCTGCAGCGCCGAGATGATGCCGATCGACATGCCGTCGTACGGCGAGAGCACGCCGTTCAGCGTGGTGCCGCCGGAGTACGACTTCGCGATGAGGTTCTGCATGCGGGCCTTGGCGGTCGCCGGGTCCCACTGCTGCGTCGCGGCCTGGGAGAGCTGGTCCTGGCCGGACTGGATCTTCAGGGTGCCGTCCTCGAGGTACGGCTTGAGGGTCTTCATCGCACCGTCGAAGAAGAAGCCCGCGTTGTTGTCGTCGAGCGAGCCGGCGAAGACCTCGATGTTGAAGGGGCCCTTCTCGCCGGTCTTCTTGCCGTCCGCGTCGAGCACGCCGAGGCCGGTGAGCAGGCTCGTCGCCTGGTCGACGCCGACCTTCTCGTTGTCGAACGACACGTAGTAGTCGACGTTCTTGTTGCCCGTGAGCAGGCGGTCGTAGGAGATCACCTTGATGCCGGCCTTGGCGGCGGCGTCGAGCTGGTCGGAGAGCGCTCCGCCGTCGATCGACGCGATGATGAGGACCTTCGCGCCCTTCGTGATCATGTTGCTGACCTGCTGCGCCTGCTGCTGGACCTTGTTGTCGCCGTACTCGAGGTCGACCTTGTAGCCGGCCTTCTCGAGGTCGCTCTTGACGGCGTTGCCGTCCTTGATCCAGCGTTCCGAGACCTTGGTCGGCATCGCGACGCCCACCAGGGCGCCCTTGTTGTCGCCGCTGCTGCTCCCACCGTCGGTGGACGCGCGTCCGCCGGCGGAGCAGCCGGCGAGTGCGATGGCGATGCCGAGGGCGGCGACGCCCGCGACGATCTTGCGCTTCATCATCGAAGTACCTCTGTTCCTGCGCGTCCACGTCGACGCGCTCGGTGCCGGGGCTGCTGTGCCCCGAGGGATTTGCTCGTGTGAGCGCTCACATACTGGGGGTTCCGTGACGGGGTGTCAACTCACCGTGACCGTTTCGCGATCTTGTCGCGTCGGCCGGACTGCGCGGTACGGTTGGCGACGTGACGACCACGACCGCGCTCGGGGACGCCGGCGGCAAACGTCGCAAGGCACCCACGATCTTCGACGTCGCCGAGCGCGCGGGCGTCTCCCACCAGACCGTCTCGCGGGTGATCAACGGCGACCCGACGGTCCGCGAGCAGTTCCGCGCCCAGGTGTCCGACGCGGTCACCGAACTCGGGTACCGGCCCCGTGCCGCGGCCCGGGCGCTGGCCGGGGGGCGCAGTCGGGCGCTCGGCATCATCACCGCGGGGGACGCGCTGTACGGACCGTCGAGCACCGCCATCGGGTTCGAGCGGGCAGCCCGGTCCGCCGGCTACCACGTCCTGCTCTCCACGCTGCCCGACGACCCGCGCCCCGTCGACCTGTCGAACGCCCTCGTGACGCTGCTCGCCCAGGACGTCGCCGCCATCGTGCTCGTCGCCGCCGACAACCGGGTGCTCGACGCCCTCGCCTCGCTGACCGTCCCGGTCTCGGTGCCCGTCGTCGTCGCGAACGCCGTGCAGCGGGACGCGGCAAGGGCCCCGGTGGTACCGAGCGTCGCGGCGGTCGCGATCGACCAGGCGGCGGGGACCTCGCTCGTGATGGAGCACCTGTTCGCCCGCGGGCACCGCCGGATCGTGCACATCGCCGGCCCTGCGGTCTCGCAGGAGTCCGAGGTCCGCCGGGTGACCTACGAGCGGATCATGCGCGACGCCGGACTCGAACCCGTGGTGCTCGACGGCGACTGGACCCCGGCGAGCGGGTTCGCGGCTGCCCGGACCATCGACGTGCACACGGTCGACGCGGTCTTCGCCGGGAACGACCAGATGGCGCTCGGGGTCCTGCACGCCTTCGCCGACGAGGGACTGCGGGTGCCGGACGACATCGCCGTGGTGGGCTTCGACGACGTTCCCGAGGCGGCGCACTTCACGCCGCCGCTCACCACCGTGCGGCAGGACTTCCGGGCGATGGGGGAGCGGGTGCTCGACACCGTGCGGGCCCTCGTCGAGGGGGAGCCGCGGGACGAGACGTTGCTCGTGCCCGAGCTCGTGGTGCGCCGGAGCGCGTAGGGCGCGGGGCGCGGGGCACGCGGCGCGGGCGCGGGGCGCGGGGCGCGGGGTGCGGGCGCGGGAACACGGCGGCGCGGCGCAGCTTCGCGGGTTCGCCGAGCGGGCACGACTCGCCGCCGGTTCGTCGTCGAGCGGGCAGAACAGGCCGGGTGTGCGGGCCGAATGTGACGTTTTTCGCCCGCTCGGGGCCGCCCCGGCCCGCGGCAACGCCGCCCGGCGCGCGGCAGCGCCGCCCCCGCACGGTGCGAGGACGGCGCCGCGCGGCGGCGCCGACCGTCAGCCCTTCAGCGCGCCGGACGACAGCCCGGCGACGTAGAACCGCTGCAGCCCGACGTACAGCGCGATGCACGGGATCATCGCCACGACCGACCCCGCCACGAGGTTCCCGTACGACACCTGCCCGTACGCCCCGGTCTGCAGGTTGAGCAGCGCGACGGGCAGCGTGTAGAGCGAGTCCTTCGTGAGGAAGGTCAGCGCCCCGAGGAACTCCGTCCACGACGCCAGGAACGCGTAGAGCGCGGCCGTCGCGGCACCGGGCAGGAGCAGCGGCCGCAGCACCGACACGACGACCCGGAAGCGCGAGGCGCCGTCGACGAACGCCGAGTCCTCGAGCTCCGTCGGGATCGACTCGAACGCGTTCCGCATCACGAACACCCCGAACGGTAGGTTCACCGTCGTGTAGAAGAGCACGAGCCCGAGCAGTGAGTTCGTGAGCTTCATCGCGTTCATCTCGAGGTAGAGCGGCGTGAGGATCGCCTGGAACGGCACCATCATCGTCAGCAGCACCAGTCCGAAGACGACGCCGGAACCGCGGAACCGGAATCGCGCGAACCCGTACCCGGCCATCGTCGCGATCACGGCGGTCAGGACGGCCGTGGCGATCGACACGACGAGCGAGTTCACGACGCCGGTGAGCAGGTGCGACGAGGGGCTGAAGACCGCGGCGAAGTTCTGCCAGCCGAGCTGGAAGAACGTCGCCGGGTCGGCCGCCTGCGTGATGACGGCCTCGGACTGGAAGGCCCGCAGGATCGACCAGATGAGCGGGACGCCGAACACCAGCGTCGCGCCGACCCCGGCGATGACGTACAGCGTGCGCTTCACGGCGGTGTCGCGCGGGTGGCGCACGCTGCCCTGGTGGCGGCGACGGCGGCCTCCGTCGCCGGAGGTGGTGAGCGTGCGGGTGGACAGGTCCGGGGCCGCGAGGCCCGCACGGGAAGCGGTGGTGCTCATGGCTCAGTCCTTCTCTCGCAGTGCCCAGAACTGGAACACGGTGACGGCGGCGATGACGACGACGAGGGCGATCGACTCGGCGGTCGCTGCGCCGAGCTGCAGGTTCACGAAGCCGCGGTTGTAGATCGCGTTGACGATCGTCGTGGTCTCCGTGCCCGGCCCGCCCTGGGTCAGGATGTAGAACTGGTTGAACGCGAGCAGTGACCCGATGACCGAGATGATCGCGCTGAGGGCGAGCGTGGAGCGGATCATCGGCATCGTGATGAGGCGTTCGGTCTGCCACCACGAGGCCCCTTCGAGCTGGGCGGACTCGTACACCTCGTCGGGGATGCCCTGCATGGCGGACATCACGAGCACCATCGTCAGCCCGGACACCGCCCAGACGACGAGCACGCAGATGAGCAGCGTCGCGAGCGGGCCGTTCACGAGCCACGCCGTGCTGCCGTCGGTGATCCCGAGCCAGCGCAGCACCATGTTCACCGCGCCGGAGTTCGGTTGCGCCTCGAGCACGAGCATGAACGACAGCGTGGTCAGCCCGACGACGTACGGCAGGAAGAACACCGTGCGCAGGAAGGTCGACCCGCGCCGTCGGGCCCGGATGAGCACGGCGAGGAAGTACCCGAGCGCCAGGATCGGCACCGTCACGATCGCCGTGTAGAGCAGCGTGTACCCGATGGCGTGCACGAACGTCGGGTCCTGGAACAGCGTCAGGTAGTTCTGCAGTCCGATGAACCGGTACGGGCCGATCAGGGGCCAGTTCGTGAACGAGATGTAGAGCGCGAACACCAGCGGCGCGAGGACGAACACCGCGACGAACACGATCGCCGGGGTGACGAGCACGGCGCCGGTGCGCGGCGGGTGCGTGAGCGAGTTCCGGGACGGACCCGGGCGGCTGACGCCACGGCCGACGGTCGGACGGCCGGCGCCGGTCCGTCGGTTGGAGACGGTGGTCATGTCTGCACCTCTCTGTGCAACGAGCGAACGAGCGAACGAGCGAGCGAGCGAACGAACGAACGAACGGTCGCTCAGGCCTGGACCTGGTCGAGGATGCGGGTGTAGTCCGACTGCGCCGTCTTCATGGCCGCAGCGGCCCCCGAGCCGAACACCGCCTCGCGGAACATCGCGAAGTACGGCGACGAGGGCTGGTTGACGAGCAGGTTGTACGCGAGCGTCTGCGGCGCGTACCCCTTCTCGATCGCGTCGAGCGGGCCGAACGCGAGCGGGTACTTCTTCCGGTAGGCGGGTGTCGCGGCGTCGGACCGGGTCGGGAAGTACCCGCCGTCCGGCAGCGCCTGCTGTTGCTGCAGACCGTTCGCGTACTGCATGAACGCCCAGCCCCCGGACGGGTTCGCCGCCCCGTTCGGGATGCACATGTTGTCGCCGCCGTCGAAGAACGACCGCTTGCCGTCCCACGACGGGATGAGCACCGTCTGCATCTTCGCGCGCATCGCCTTCGTCGCGGCGGGCACGGTCGCACCGTACGAGGTCGGGAAGATGCCGACCTTGCCGGCCCGGAAGTCGGCGCCCCACGTGGTCCCGGCGTCCGCGTAGGTCGCCTTCGACAGCACGCCGTCCTTCCACAGCTGCCGGTAGAACTCGAGCATGCGTTCGAGCGCCTCGTTGCCGGTGATGTTCGCCGTCTGCTTGCCGACCTCGCCGGACATCATGTCGACGCCGGTGGCCCAGACGTGCGGCTGCGTGACGAACCCGATGATGCCGGCGGCGTTGCCCGAGATCGACCACCCGTACACGTCGTCGCCGGTCTTCCGGATCGCCTTCGCGGCGGCGAGCAGTGAGTCGAGGTCCTTCGTCGCGTCCTCGACGTCGAGGCCGGCCCGGTCGAACAGCTCGGTGTTGACGAACAACTGCGAGTTGTCCGCCAGGTACGGCAGCCCGTAGTACCGGTCGCGGTACTCGAGCAGCCGGAGGTGGCCGGGCGAGATCGCGTCGAAGTAGTCGAGCCCCTTCACGACGTCGGTGAGGTCGGCGAACGCCTCGCGGAAGATGAACAGCTGCGAGTTGATGTCGTCGATGTCCACGACGTCCGGCGGCTCACCACCACGGATCGCGGTCGCGAGCTTCGTCACGTACTGCCCGTCCGGCACCGGCGTCAGCTCGACCTGCAGCTTCGGGTTCGCCTTGTTGAACCCGGCGACCGCCGCCGTCAGTCCGGCCTGCGTCGCGGAGCGGCACCAGACGTGCACGGTGCCGGTCGCGTTCCGGCCGAAGCTCGCGACGCGCGCGTCGACCTTCGGCAGGGTGCCGGAGCACCCCGCCAGGGCGAGGGCCGCCCCGCCGGCGAGACCGCCGGCGAGGAACGCTCTGCGGTCCATCGTGTCACCGCGCCAGCGGGAGCCAGACGCGCATCGGCGCGGCTCCGCGGTTCGCCCAGGCGTAGTACGGGACCGCGGTGGCGGTGACGTCCTGGAGGCGCGTGGCGGCCGCCGTGGACCCGGCCGCGTCGTCGACGCTGGTCGTCGCACCTGCGTGATCCGTTCCTCCTGGACCGTCCAGTCGGCGGTACGGCCACGCTGCCTGCGCGTGCTCGGCCGGGGCGTGTCCGGCGACGCGCAGCGTGACGACGCCGTCGAGGAGCCCGTCCTGGCGCTCCTCGGTGATCGGCGCGTCGGCGTCGACCGTCAGGTCGTCGACCGTGAAGCCCTGCTGGTCCGCCTGCTCGACCGCGTACACGAGCGGTCCGCGCTCGATGGCGACCTGCCCGCGTGCGGCGTCGATCCGGGCGTCGGCGACGTACCGGTGCGGCGTCGTGTCGAAGACGAGCTCGACGGTGTCGCCGGCCGTCCACTCGCGGTCGATGACGTGCAGCGTGCCCGCGGCGGGGCTGGCCGTGCCGTCCGGACCCTGCACCGTCGTGGTGTCCGACCACGACGGGATCCGCAGGCCGAGGGCGAGCGGGCCGTCCTCGGTGACGGTGACGACCACGCGGCCGTCGTGCGGGTACCCGGTCTCGACGTCGACCGGGCCGAGCGAGGCCGTGGCGTACTGGTGCAGCTGGAGGCCGCCGTCGGTCGCGGTGGCGAGGTAGCCGTCGAGGCTCGCGAACGTCCGCATGATGTTCGGCGGGCAGCAGGCGCAGTCGAACCAGCCGCGGCGGCCGTGCGCGGGGGAGCGGTTCTCGTCCTGGTGCGCGTGGTCACGCTGCTGCAGCGGGTTGACGTAGAAGTACTCGGTGCCGGCGAGGCTCACGCCCGCGAGGAACGCGTTGTACAGCAGGCGCTCGATCGCGTCGGCGTACACGGGCTTCCCGGTCGCGAGGAGCAGGCGCCAGGCCCACTGGATCCCGCCGATGGCCGCGCAGGTCTCGGCGTACCCGCGGTCGGTCGGGAGTTCGTACGGGTCGCCGAACGCCTCCCAGTCCCAGCGCGCACCGAGGCCGCCGGTGATGAACGCCTTCGTGGCCATCATGTCCGCGAACTGCGTCTCGCTCGCGGTCAGGAGCTCGGTGTCGCCGGTCTCGATCGCGACGTCCACGGCGCCGGCTGCGAGGTACACGGCGCGGACCGCGTGGCCCTCGACGGTCGTCGCCTGCCGGCTCGGGACCCGGTCGGAGAAGTACGTCGGCTCGCCGCCGGCGCGCTCGATGATGCCGGTGCCCCGGGCGTCGACGAACCAGTGCGCGAGGTCGAGGTACTCGCGGGTGCCGGTCTCGCGGTAGAGCTCCACGAGGCCCATCTCGACCACCGGGTGGCCGTCGACGTCGCGGACCTTGCCGGGGCCGTCGCCGAACGTGCGGACGAGGTGGTCCGCGTTCTTGATCGCGACGTCGAGCAGCCCGGTGTCGCCGGTCGCGCGGTGCTGTGCCACGGCCGCCTGGTACAGGTGTCCGGCGCAGTACATCTCGTGGCTCCACTTGAGGTCCGTGTACCGCTCGCCCTTCCCGCGGATCTGCTGCACCGAGTCGAGGTAGCCGTCGTCGGCCTGCGCCCGGGCGTACAGGGCGGTGACCTCGCGCTGGAGTTCCAGCAGGTCATCGGCGGGGGCTCGGCCGTACTCCCACGCCACCGCCTCGAGCCACTTCGTGACGTCGGAGTCCATGAAGATCGGGCCGGTCGCGTCGCCCTCCTCGAGACCGGCGGCGATGCGGAGGTTCCGGAAGTTCCCGGCAGCCTCGAGCAGGGCGTACCCGCCGCGGACCGCGTCGCGGCCGTTCCGCTCCTGTCGGAGGGCCCAGAAGCCGCCCGTGATCCGGGCGTCGCCCGTGGGCAGCGGTCGAAGCGTCAGGTGCGCGTCCGCGGTCGGGAAGACCGGGGTCGCGGTGTGCGCGCGGCTGTCGGTCGCGAGCGTGGTGGTCATGTCGCCTCCTTGCGATGTGACTCAGGCCGGGTCCGGTTCCGTGCTGGTTCCGGAAAACGGTTTCTGCGGAGGACGTTACGACACGACCTGGAGGCGCGCAAGGGCGTCTTCTCACATCGTGCGTATAGTCATGGTCAGTTTCCCGCATCCGGAAAGGGGTTTGCCGTGACACTGGAGCGCGCTGGGCGGACCGTCCGGATCACCGACGTGGCGGCGCTCGCCGGCGTGTCGATCGGCACCGCCTCGAAGGCACTGAACGGCACCGGGCAGCTCCGGGAGTCGACGCGCGCGCGGGTGAAGGACGCCGCCGAGAAGCTCGGGTTCGTCGGCGACGCCCGGGCCCGCGCGCTCTCCTCGGGACGGACCTACACGGTGGGCATGATCACGACGGACTCGTTCGGCCGGTTCTCGATCCCGGTGCTCCTCGGCGCTGAGGACGCCCTCTCCGCCGGGCAGATGGCCGTGCTGCTGTGCGACACCCGCGACGACCACGTCCGCGAGGCCCACTACCTCCGCTCGCTCGCCGCCCGCGGGGTCGACGGCATCATCGTGACCGGCCGTTCCGCCGACGCCCGGCCGCCGATCGACGTGCCGATCCCGGTCGTGTACGCGTTCACGCCCTCGACCGACCCGGACGACGTGTCGGTCACGCTCGACGACGCCGCCGGGTCGGCGGCCGTCGCCGCGCACGTGCTGTCGACCGGGCGACGGCGGGTGGCGATCGTCACGGGGCCCGAGCGGCACCGGTCGGCGGTCCGGCGTGTGTCCGGGGCCACCGAGGTGCTCGGTGCGAGCCTCGTGGCCGAACCGCTGTACGGCGAGTGGTCGGAGCGGTGGGGGCGGCAGGCGGTGGACGTGCTGGCTCGGGGCGTGGGGCTCGCGTCGGCAGGGACCGGGGCCGGGGTGGCGTCGGGGTCGGGTGCGCTCGGCGTGGACGCGATCGTCTGCGGCAGCGACCAGATCGCGCGGGGCGTGTGCGACCGGCTGCGGGAGCTCGGGCTGTCGGTGCCGGACGACGTCGCGGTCGCCGGGTTCGACGACTGGGACGTGATGGCGCTCGCGAGCCGGCCGCCGCTGACCACGGTGGACCTGCGCCTCGAGGAGCTCGGGCGCGTTGCTGGTCGGGCGCTGCTCGACCTCATCGACGGGGGCGCTGCGGCGTCCGCGACCGTGACCCCGGCCCTGGTCGTCCGCGAGAGCACCGTCGGCGCGTAGGACCCGCGCGGGTCCGCGTGCCGAGGTCGCACGACTCGCCGTGGCCTGGTCGGTCAGGTCGCACGACGTGCCGTTCGGGGCGGCGGCGAGCGGCAGTTCGTGCGACCTCGCCGAGCGCGGGCGGGCGGCGGCGGGCGGCAGTTCGTGCGACCTCGCCGAGCGCGGGCGGGCGGCGGCGGGTGGCGGCGAGCGGCGGTTCGTGCGACCTGGGCGGGCGCGGGCGTGGCGGCGTTGCGGGAGTGAGCGCTCACGTGCCAGGATGTGAGCGCTCACGGAGGACGACGAGGTTCTGGAGGAACGCATGGGCGACGACCGCAGGCAGCAGGTCGTGGACGGCCGCACCACGCTGGGGATCGAGCTCGGTTCCACCCGCATCAAGGCGTGCCTCGTGGACGAGGACCTCGTCCCCGTCGCCGCGGGCGCCCACGAGTGGGAGAACGAGTTCGTCGACGGGCGCTGGACGTACTCGCTCGAGGCCGTCGAGACCGGACTCCGCGCGGCCTACGCCGCCCTCGTGGCCGATGTGGAGGCCCAGTACGGCGTCACCCCGACGACCTACCGCGCCGCCGGCGTGAGCGCGATGATGCACGGCTACCTCGCGTTCGACGCCGCGGGCGAGCTGCTCGTGCCGTTCCGCACCTGGCGCAACACCTCGACCGGCCCCGCCGCCGAACGACTCAGCGATGCCCTCGGGTTCAACATCCCGCTGCGCTGGTCCATCGCGCACCTGTACCAGGCCGTCCTCGACGACGAGCCGCACGTCGCCGACCTCGCGAGCGTCACGACCCTCGCCGGGTACGTGCACCGACGGCTCACGGGGCGGGACGTGCTCGGCGTCGGTGATGCGAGCGGTGTCTTCCCGATCGACAGCACCCCGGCGGACAGCGGACCGGGCGACCCGGGCACGCGCGACTACGACGGCGCGATGCTCCGGACGGCCGAGGACCAGATCGGGGTCGGGGACCTCCGGGCGCTCCTGCCCGAGGTGCTCGTCGCCGGGGACGACGCGGGAGCCCTCACCCCCGAGGGCGCCGCGTGGCTCGACCCCTCCCGCACCCTGCTCCCCGGCGTTCCCCTCTGCCCGCCCGAGGGCGACGCCGGCACGGGCATGGTCGCGACGAACGCCGTCGCACCACGCACGGGCAACGTCAGCGTCGGCACGAGCATCTTCGCGATGGTCGTGCTGGAGCACCCGCTCTCGACCCCGCACGAGGAGCTCGATGTCGTCACCACGCCCTCCGGGGACGCCGTCGCGATGGTGCACTGCAACAACGGTGCGAGCGAGATCGCGAGCTGGGCGCGCGTGTTCGGCCGGTTCGCCGAGGCCGCGAGCGAGCGCACCGGCAGCACGGCACCGGACATCGACACCGTCTACGCGACGCTGTTGGCCGAGGCCGAGCACGCGGACCCCGACGCCGGCGGCCTGCTCTCCTTCAACTACCTCGCCGGGGAGCCGGTCACGCACGTCGAGGACGGCCGCCCCCTGTTGCTCCGGACCCCGGACGCACGCTTCACGCTCGGCAACCTCGTGCGCTCCGAGGTGCACGGCGCCTTCGCCACCCTCGCGATCGGCATGGACGTCCTGCACGGCGAGGAGGTCCAGGTCGACCGGATGACGGCCCACGGCGGGCTCTTCCGGACGCCCGGCGCACCGCAACGCCTGCTCGCAGCCGCCCTCCGCGTGCCCGTCGCGCTCGAGGAGACTGCGGGCGAGGGCGGTGCGTGGGGGATCGCGGTGCTCGCCGCCTACCTCGAGCACACCGACCAGCACCTGGCGGACTTCCTCGCCGACACGGTGTTCGGGGGTGACGCCGTGCACGTGGCCGAGCCCGAGCCGGCCGACGTCGACGGGTTCCAGACGTACCTCGAGCGCTACCGGCGGGCACTGCCCGTCCAGGACGTCGCCGCCGCCGCGACCCGCCCCGAAGCGACCCCCGCAAGCACCGACACCAGCGCCAGCGCGACCACCCCCGGAGCCGAGCCGACGACGGCAGGCGAGCCGCGCCTCCAGGCCGAGAAGGAGCCGACCCGATGACCACCGACACCCAGCAGGCCGTCGCCGCCACCCGCGAACGCGTCGCCCGCCTGCACGGCGAACTCGTCCGCTACGGCCTCGTGATCTGGACCGGCGGCAACGTCTCCGAGCGGGTGCCGGGCACGGACCTCTTCGTCATCAAGCCGAGCGGCGTGTCCAGCGACGACCTGACCCCCGGGAACCAGGTCGTCTGCACGCTCGACGGGGTGCCGGCCGACGGCTGGGACAACAGCCACGGGCCGAGCTCCGACACCGCCGCGCACGCCTACGTCTACCGGAACATGCCGGAGGTCGGCGGCGTCGTGCACACCCACTCGACGTACGCGACGGCGTGGGCGGCACGGGCGGAGCCCATCCCGTGCGTCATCACCGCGATGGCGGACGAGTTCGGCGGACCGATCCCGGTCGGGCCGTTCGCGATCATCGGCGACGACTCGATCGGACACGGCATCGTCGAGACCCTCGCCGGCCACCGCTCGCGTGCGGTGCTCATGCAGAACCACGGCGTCTTCACGATCGGCCGCGACGCGAAGGACGCCGTGAAGGCCGCCGTGATGTGCGAGGACGTCGCCCGGACCGTGCACATCGCGAAGCAGGGCGGGGACGTCGTCCCGATCGCCGAAGCAGACATCGACCGACTCTTCGATCGCTACCAGAACGTCTACGGACAGACCCCCGAAGGAGCACTCCAGTGACCCACGACACCGCGACGCACGTCGTCGACCCCGCCGAGACGTTGGCGGGCTACGAGGTCTGGTTCCTCACCGGGTCCCAGGGGCTGTACGGCGAGGAGACTCTGCGCCAGGTGGAGTCGCAGAGCAAGCACGTGCACGAGACGCTGGCACCGCACGTGCCGGTGAAGCTCGTCTGGAAGCCCGTGCTCAAGGACGCCGACGGCATCCGGCGCGCCCTCATCGAGGCCAGCGCGGACGACAAGGTCATCGGTGTGACGACGTGGATGCACACGTTCAGCCCCGCGAAGATGTGGATCGGCGGCCTGCAGGCGCTCACGAAGCCGCTGCTGCACCTGCACACCCAGGCGAACGTCACACTGCCCTGGGCGGACATCGACTTCGACTTCATGAACCTCAACCAGGCAGCGCACGGTGACCGGGAGTTCGGGTACGCCCTGGCGCGCCTCGGCGTCCGGCACGCCACCGCCGTCGGGCACGTCTCGGACCCCCGCGTCCAGCAGCGGGTCGCGAACTGGACCCGCGCCGCCGCCGGTGCCGCGGCCGTGCGGGAGCTCAAGCTCACCCGGTTCGGCGACAACATGCGGTACGTCGCGGTCACCGAGGGTGACAAGACCGAGGCGGAGATCGAGCTCGGCGTGCAGGTGAACACCTGGGCCGTCAACGAGCTGGCCGAGGCGGTCGCCTCGGCGGAAGCCGACACGGCAGCGGTCGATGCGCTCGTCGCGACCTACCAGCAGGACTACGACGTCGACCCGTCGCTCCGTGACGACGGTGACCGCCACCAGTCCCTCCGCGACGGTGCCGCCATCGAGATCGGCCTCCGTACCCTGCTCGCGCAGAACGGGTCCGCCGCCTTCACCACCAACTTCGAGGACCTCGGCACGCTCAAGCAGCTGCCCGGCCTCGCCGTGCAGCGCCTGATGGCCGACGGGTACGGCTTCGGTGCCGAGGGCGACTGGAAGACCGCCGTCCTCGTCCGTGCGATGAACGTCGCCGGCGCCGGCCTCCCCGGTGGCGCGTCGCTCATGGAGGACTACACGTACGACCTCACGCCGGGTGCCGAGAAGATCCTCGGCGCGCACATGCTCGAGGTCTCGCCGACCCTCACCACCACGAAGCCGACGCTCGAGATCCACCCGCTCGGCATCGGCGGCAAGGACGACCCGGTGCGCCTGGTCTTCACCGCCGACGCCGGCGAGGCCGTCGTGGTCGCCCTCTCCGACACCCGCGACGGCTTCCGCCTCACGGCGAACGTCGTGGACGTCGTGCCGCCGACCGCCGCGTTGCCGAAGCTGCCCGTCGGTCGCGCCGTCTGGGAGCCGCGCCCGTCGTTCCCCGTCGCCGCCGAGGCCTGGCTCACCGCCGGCGCCGCCCACCACACCGTCATGACGACGGCCGTCGGCCTGCAGGTGGTCGAGGACTTCGCGACCATGGTCGGCACGGAGTTCCTCGTCATCGACGAGCACACCACCGAGCGCGGGTTCCGCGACGAGCTGCGCCTCCAGCAGACGTGGCACCGTCTCGACCGGGGGTTCTAGGCTCGTGACCGTGAGCGCGACGACGCGGACGAACTGGGCGGGCAACGTCACCTACCGGGCGTCCGGCCTGGCGCGCCCGACGTCGGTCGACGAGCTGCAGCAGCTCGTCGCGTCGACGCCGCGCCTGACGGCGCTCGGGTCACGGCACTCGTTCAACACGATCGCCGACACCGACGCGCTCCAGGTGTCGCTGGCGGACCTGCCGCCGGTGCTCGACATCGACGAGGACCGGCGGGTCGTGCGCGTCGCCGCCGGCATGATCCACAGCCAGGTGGCCGCGGGCCTGGAGGCGCGGGGCTGGGCACTCGCGAACCTCGCCTCCCTGCCGCACATCTCCACCGCCGGCGCGGTCGCCACCGGCACGCACGGCTCCGGCGTCCGCAACCCGTCGCTCGCGCAGGCTGTGGTCGGTCTCGAGATCGTCCGTGCTTCCGGAGACCTGGCGTTCGTCGATGCGTCGACACCGGACGGTTCCCTCGACGCGCACCGGGTGGCGCTCGGCGCGCTCGGTGTCGTCACCGCGGTCGAGCTCGCGATCGAGCCCACCTTCCAGGTCGCCACGACCGTGCACCTCGACCTGCCGTGGGACGCCGTCGCGGAGCACTTCGACGAGGTCGTGTCGGACGTGTACTCGGTGTCGCTGTTCACCTCGTTCGACGACCGCGGAGCCCGGCAGGTCTGGGTCAAGCACCGCGTGGGCGAACCGGCACCGGCCGTCGACCTCGTCGCGCTCGGCGCCCGTCCCGCCGACGGTCCGGTGCACCCGGGGGAGAACGACCCCGCCGGCGTCACCGAGCAGGGCGGCGTGCCGGGGCCCTGGTCCGAGCGACTCCCGCACTTCCGGTCCTCGTTCACGCCGTCGACCGGGGCGGAGATCCAGGCGGAGTACCTGCTGCCGGCCGGTTCCGCGGTCGACGCACTGCAGGCACTCCGACCCCTGGAGTCGCTGTTCGCGCCGATCCTCATCGCGGCCGAGGTCCGGACGATCGCCGCCGACACCGCGTGGCTCGCACCGTCCTCGGAGCGGCAGTCGGTCGGCATCCACTTCACGTTCCGGCGGGACGTGAGCGCGGTGGCAGCCGCGGTGGAGCGGATCGAGGACGTCCTCGCGCCGTTCGACGCCCGCCCGCACTGGGGGAAGGTGTCGGCGGCTAGCTCCGAGCGGCTGCACGAGGTGTACCCGCGGCTGTCCGACTTCGCGGCGCTCGCCCGTGACCTCGACCCGACCGGACGGTTCCGGAACGCGTTCCTCGCGCGCATCCTGAACTGACCGGGGTCGGCGCTCCCAGGGGCTTCGGATGACATCTCCGGCCGATCCACCGGGGCGTTCCTGAGTGCTCACATGTGCGATCACAAAGGTTGGGGCATGGCGAACCTCAACCGCATCATCGGCATGGCCGGCAAGGTCATCGACAAGCAGCTCCAGAAGCGCGGGCAGGCGGGACCCGCGGCCGGCGCCGGGCAGCAGCAGGGCGGGACGGACTGGCGCGGCATCGTCCGGAGCGCGGCGGACAAGCTGACCGGGGACGACCGGAACCAGCAGGCGCAGCACGGGCACCAGCAGCCGTACGGGCAGCAGCAGCCGTACGGCCAGGCGCCCGGCCAGCAGCAGCCGTACGGCCAGGCGCCCGGCCAGCAGCAGCACGGCCACCAGCAGCACGGGGCCGCCGACTCCGACCAGGTCGCGATCGCCAAGTACGACTACCTGCTGCGGACCGCCCCGCCGGAGCAGCTCGAGCAGGTCCACCACGACGCCTTCGCCCGGCTCACCCCCGCGCAGCGCCAGCAGATCCGCAACCGCCTGAACTCCGAGCTGCCGCCGCACGAGCACCTCCGCGACGACTCCGCCGGTGGGATGGCCCGCGCGATGACCCGCGGCGAGGTCGCTCGGCCCGGACTCGTCCGACGCGTCCTGGGCGGCGGCGGATCGGCGGGGCGCGGCCGCGGTGGAGCGTTCGCCGGCGGGGCAGCGGTCGGCGCCGGTGCGATGGCGCTCGGCGGTCTGGGTGCGGCGGTCGCCGGTGGTGCGGTGCTCAGCGCGGCCGCGGGGCCGGTGCTGGCCGAGGCCGCGAACCTCGGCGTCGACTTCGAGGGCATCGCCGCCGGGATCGGCGACCTCGGACTCGGGGACCTCGGCGGTGGTGTCGAGGGACTCGCGGGCGAGGGCGAGCAGCTGCTCGGTGGGCTCGGCGAGCAGGCGTCGAACCTCGGCAACGACTTCCTCGGCGGGCTGTTCGACCGCTGATCGGGTGGTCAGCGGTGACCGTTCTGGTTCGCGATTCCCGGGGATCGCGAACCAGGACGGTCACTCGCCCAGAAGACCGCGCGGACCCGGTTGCGCAGCGGTTCGATCGGTGATGCCCGAGGAGGGTCCTCCCGGGCCGGCTGCCCGCAGCACGACGCATCGGGAATAGACGGTGGTCGCACGGCGATTGGACCGTTACGCCGTGCGACGTCGGCCGTGCCCGGGATTCGGACACCGTCCGATCGCGGTGTCAGGATGGACGACGCCCCGACAGCCCGACGCCCCGACACACGGAGCCTGCACCGGCTCCGGAGCGCGGCGACACGTCACGGCCACCCCACGGCTGCGCACCACCACTTCCCCACGAGGAGCACCACCGTCATGAGACGCCCGAACCGCCTGACCATCACCGCTGCGGTCGCCGCAGCTGCAGCCCTGGTCCTCACCGGCTGCTCGGGCGGGGGTGCCTCGGACGACGCCTCTGGCGGAACGTCCAAGGGCGGCACGCTCAACATCCTGACGACGGCCACCGCGGTGCACCTCGACCCGGCGACCAGCCAGAACCTCAACATCACGACGCTCGGCCTCGTGCTCCGTCGTCTCACCGCGTGGGACGTCGAGCCCGGCAAGACGGCCAAGGTCGTCCCGGACCTCGCGACGAACACCGGCGACTCGAGCGACGGCGGCAAGACCTGGACCTACCACCTCAAGAAGGGGCTGAAGTTCCAGGACGGCACCGAGATCACCACGAAGGACATCAAGTGGGGCATCGAGCGCTCGTTCGCGCCGACGCTCACCGGTGGCCTGAGCTACCACAAGTCGCTCCTCGTCGGCGGTGACAGCTACAAGGGTCCGTTCGACGGCAAGACCCTCGACAGCATCGAGACCCCGGACGACTCGACGATCGTCTTCAAGCTCAACGCGGCGTACGGCGACTGGCCGTGGATCGTGTCGATGCCCGCGTTCGCCCCGGTCCCCGAGGGCGACGGCACCGACACCGGTGCGTACGACGCCAAGCCCGTCGCCTCCGGCCCCTACGAGGTGCAGTCCAACACGCAGGGCTCGCAGATCACCCTCGTGCGGAACGAGGAGTGGAGCGCGAAGACCGACGACGTCCGCACCGCCGGCCCGTCGAAGGTCGTGTTCAAGGAGAGCCAGGACCCGTCGACCGTCACCCAGACGCTCATCGCCGACAACGGTGACGCGAAGGACTCGTTCGGCGCGACGTACCTCGGTGCTGCCGAGCTGAACCAGGTCCGCTCGAACCCGGCCGCCCAGGACCGCCTCGCCACCTCGAAGGCCGGCCCGATCAACTACCTCGCGATCAACACGCAGAAGGTGTCGCTCAAGGAGCTCAAGGTCCGGCAGGCGCTGCAGTACGCCGTCGACAAGAAGTCGTACCGGATCGCCGCCGGTGGTGCCCTCGCCGGCTCCTACGCGACGACGCTCATCACGCCCGGCATCGCGGGGCGCCAGCAGTACGACCTGTACGAGCCCGGTGCCACCGGTGACGTGGCCAAGGCGAAGAAGCTCCTGCAGGAAGCGGGTGTCTCGGACCTCAAGCTGACCCTGGTCACGCAGAACGACTCGGCGAACCTCGCCGAGGCGCAGGCGATCCAGGCCGGCCTCAAGCGCGCGGGCATCACCGTGACGCTCAAGCCGCTCGACATCGACTCGTTCTACACGGCGACGACGGACGGCGACGACTTCGACCTCGCGATGTTCAGCTGGCAGCCGGACTTCCCGAGCGCGAACGCCAACATCCAGCCGCTGTACGACTCGTCGCAGATCGGTGGGGGCGGCTACAACGTCTCGAAGTACAGCAACCCCGAGGTCGACGCCCTGATCAAGCAGGCGACGGGCACCATCGACCAGCAGGATGCGCAGAAGCTCTGGGCCGAGGCGGACAAGAAGATCATGGCCGATGCCCCGATCGTCCCGCTCACCTACGCGAAGCAGTCCTTCCTCGCCGGTTCGAACGTGCAGAACTTCCAGATCGCGGACTTCCCGGCGTACCCGAACTACCTCAAGGTCTCGCTCGCCAAGTGAGTGCACCGCTGCTCGAGGTCGAGGGGCTCCACGTCGCGTTCGGCGACGCGGAGCCCGTCGTCCGTGACGTCTCCTTCACCCTGACGCCCGGCCGCGTGCTCGCCCTCGTCGGCGAGTCCGGCTCGGGCAAGTCCGTCAGCGCGATGAGCGTGCTCGGCCTGCTCCCGCCGGAGGCCCGCGTCACCGGCAGCATCCGCTTCCGCGGCACGGAGCTCGTCGGGGCGTCGGACGACGAGCTCCGAGCGGTCCGCGGGGCCGGCATCGGCGTCGTGTTCCAGGAGCCGATGAACTCCTTCACCCCCGTGCTCTCGATCGGCACCCAGATCGCCGAGGCGATCACGGCCCACCCGACGGACCTCGACCGACGCGGTGTGTCCGCGCGGACCGACGAACTCCTCCGCGCGGCCGGGCTCCCGGACCCGCAGCGGATCCGGAAGGCCTACCCGCACGAGCTCTCCGGCGGCCAGCTCCAGCGCGCGATGATCGCGATGGCCCTCGCCGGTGACCCCGTCGCCCTCATCGCGGACGAGCCGACCACCGCGCTCGACGTCACGGTGCAGGCGGGCATCCTCGACCTGCTCCGCACGCTCGGTCGCGAGCGCGACCTCGCCGTGCTGCTCATCACGCACGACATGGGCGTGGTGGCGGACGTCGCCGACGAGGTGCTCGTGATGCGGCGCGGCGACCCGGTCGAGCACGGGACCGTCGCCGAGGTGTTCGCGCACCCGGACGCCGAGTACACGCGGGCACTCCTCGCGGCGGTACCGGCCCTGGAGGCGCGACCCACCTCCGCACCGCACGCTGCGGACGGTGCGACGGTCGCGTCCACCGCGCCGGCCGACGAGACGGAGACGAGCCGCGCCTCCCGGCCCCTCGTCGCGCAGCTGCGCGACGTAGCCGTGCGCTACGCGCGCCGTGGTGACCCGACCGTCTCCGGCATCGACCTGACGCTCCGCGCGGGCGAGACGCTGGGACTCGTGGGGGAGTCGGGGTCCGGGAAGTCCACCATCGGGCGTGCGCTCGCCGGTCTCGTGCCGGTGGTCGCGGGGGCCGTCGAGGTGGACGGCAGCGACCTCCGCACCGCTCGTGGTGCACGCCTGCGCGAGCTCCGCAGCCGGGTGGGCATCGTCTTCCAGGACCCCGCGTCCTCGCTCAACCCGCGACAGACCATTGGGTGGAGCATCGCCGAGCCGCTCCTCGTGCACGGCACGGCCTCGGCGGCGGACCGTGCCGAACGGGTCCGCGAGCTGCTCGTGGCGGTCCAGCTCGACCCGTCGTGGGCCGAGCGCTTCCCGCACCAGCTCTCCGGCGGGCAGCGGCAGCGCGTGGCGGTCGCCCGGGCCCTCGCGCTCCGGCCCGCGCTCGTGATCGCCGACGAACCGACCTCGGCGCTGGACGTCACCGTGCAGGCCGCCGTGCTCGACCTCCTCGCGGCGCTGCAGCAGGACTTCGGCTTCGGCATGCTCCTCATCAGCCACGACCTCGCCGTGGTGCGGCAGCTCGCCGACGAGGTGGTCGTGCTGCACGACGGCCGCGTGGTCGAGCGCGGCACGACCGACGCCGTGCTCGACGATCCGCAGCAGGACTACACGCGCATGCTCCTCGCGGCAGCGCCCGTCGCCGACCCGGCGCGACAGGCCGCCCGCCGCGAGGCCTGGCGCGCGTGGGAAGGGGTGGCCTCGTGACCGCCAACGTCGTCGACCGTCCGGTCGCGGCATCCGCGAACCGGAGCACCGGCTTCCGCGCCGTCGTCCGCCGCGTGCGTCAGGACCGCTGGGCGGTCGCGTCCGCGGTCGTCATCGTGGTGTTCGTCGTCGTGGCGCTCGCGGCGCCGCTCATCGCCGCCGTCACCGGCCAGGACCCGTACGGGTACCACATCGACGCGCTCAACTCGTTCGGCGCCCCGCGCGGGGTCGGCGGCGGGATCAGCGCCGAGCACTGGTTCGGGGTCGAGCCCCTGACCGGGCGCGACCTGTTCGCGATCGTCACCTACGGTGCCCGCACCTCGCTCGGCATCGGGATCGCCGCGACGATCGTCTCGATCGTCATCGGCGTGCTCGTCGGCGTGACGACCGGGTTCTTCGGCGGCTGGTACGACCGGGTGCTCTCCCGCGTCGTCGACGTCATCTTCGGCTTCCCGTCGCTCGTCTTCATGATCGCCCTGACCGCGATCGTCCCGACGTCGTTCCCGAAGCCCGTGCTCGTCGTCCTCGTCATCGGGTTCTTCGGGTGGCCCTCGGTCGCCCGTGTCGTGCGCGGGCAGACGCTGTCGCTCGTCACCCGGAACTACGTCGTCGCCTCCACCGCGATGGGCGCAGGGCGCTGGCACGTCATCCGGACGCAGCTGCTGCCGAACCTCGCCGCGACGATCACCGTCTACGCGACGATCTCGATCCCGTCGATGATCGGCGCCGAGGCCGCGCTGTCGTTCCTCGCCGTCGGCGTCACCCCGCCGACGCCGTCGTGGGGCCGCAGCATCGGTGACGCGATCGGCTGGGTGCAGACCGACCCGATGTACCTCGTGTTCCCGGGCTTGGCGCTGTTCCTCATCACCCTGGCGTTCAACGTGCTCGGCGACGCCCTGCGCGACGCCCTCGACCCGCGGAGGAGCAACCGGTGACCACCTTCCGCTTCATCGCGATCCGCGTGCTCGGCGCCGCAGTCGTCCTGCTCGTCGTGGCCGCGATCACCTACGCCCTGTTCATGCTGCTGCCGACGAACCCGGCGCGCGCGATCTGCGACAAGCCCTGCACGCCCGACCGGCTGCGCGAGGTGCAGGCGTTCCTCGGGACGGACAAGCCGTGGATCGCCCAGTTCGGGGCGTACCTCGCGGGCATCTTCACCGGGCGGACGTTCGGGTCCGGCGCCTCCGTCATCCACTGCGCGGCGCCCTGCTTCGGGTACTCGTTCCAGCTCCACGACAGCGTCACGAACCTCATCCTCACGCGCCTGCCCGTCACGGCGTCGATCGCCGTCGGTGCAGCCGTGCTCTGGCTCGTCGCCGGTGTGGCCGGTGGCGCGCTGTCGGCGCTGCGCCGAGGCACGTACGTCGACCGCACGGTCATGACGATCGCCGTCGCCGGGGTGTCCGCGCCGTCGTACCTCGTCGGGCTGCTGGCGATCCTGCTGTTCGGGTTCGTGCTCGGCGTCCTGCCCACCAGCGGCTACGTCGCGTTCGGGGACGATCCCGTCGGGTGGTTCACGCACCTCGTCCTGCCGTGGTGCGTGCTCGCCTTCATCAGTGCGGCGATCTACGCCCGGCTGACCCGGGGCGAGATGCTCGAGTCGATGTCGCAGGACTTCGTCCGGACCGCCCGCGCGAAGGGCCTCCGCGAACGCCAGGTCGTCGTGCGCCACGGGCTGCGGACGGCGATCCTCCCGGTCGTGACGCTGTTCGGGCTCGACCTCGGGTCGCTGCTCGGCGGTGCCGTCATCACCGAGAAGGTGTTCTCGATGCAGGGGCTCGGTGCGCTGCTCATCGACGCGGTGCACACGCTCGACCTGCAGGTCGTCGTGGGGTTCACGCTGTTCTCGGCACTGCTCATCGTCACGGCGAACGTCATCGTCGACGTCGTGTACGCGTTCGTCGACCCGCGGGTGCGCCGCCGGGCCTAGGGGGCGCGGCGCGGCCGGGCCGCAGCGTGCGAGGTTCCGCGCAGTGTGGGACGCTCGCGGCGTCCCACGGTGGCCGGGACCTCGCACACTGCGGGAGCGCCCTCGCACGGTGCGGGCGGGGGGTGAGTCGAGCGGACTCAGCCGTCGACCGGCTCGGCGGACCGTGCAGCCCGGACGACCTGCCAGACCGCGACGGCGACGAAGGCGGCCCCAGCGGCCCCGGCGATCCACGATCCGGCGACCCCGAGCACGGGTTCGGTCTCGCAGGCGCTCGTGCCCTGGCCGGGAGCGGCATCGGAGCAGCTGGTCACCTGGACCAGGACCAACCACAGCACCGTCACGGCCACGATGACTGCGACCGTGCTCCACCCCACCACTCGCTCCACGACCCGCTCCGTCCCCGACGTCATCAGTGACGACCAGGCTCGCACGGTCCGGGCGGCCCGTCGGTCTCGATCGTGCAACAGGACACAGCCGTCGAGCCGTCAGTCGGTCCGCCTCCGGTGCCTCGAGACGACGACGATGGTGCCGGTGGCCGTCGCCGCGGCGACGGCAGCGAGGCCGGCCCAGCCAGGCAAGGGCAGCAGCGCCGAGAACACCGGACCGACCAGCGGTGCGGCGGCGAACGCCCCGGTGACGATCGCGGTCAGGAAGACGACCGCCGCGACGGCCCCGAGGACGCTGGGCGGTCGACGCCGCAAGCACCAGTCGGGCAGGCCGGCGAGGGCTCCGGCAGCGAGACCGAAGACGAACGCGACGGCGACCCCGACGACGAGCACCGGGACCATCATGACGAGGAAGGGCGCCCCGGTGAGCGACTGCTCGACGATCATGCCCACGATCGTCCAGCCGACCGGCACGGCGACGACGGCGATGGTGCCCGCCCACGCCGTCGTCAGCGGCAGGACGGACAGGGGCGTCCGGCGCGGGGCAGCGTCCTCGCTGCTCGTCTGGTCCTCCGGCACGACCGCAACCCTAGGGGGCATCGCTGGACGGGGCCGATCCGCGGGACAGGGTCGAGGGCTCAGTCGCCGTCCCACCACCGCAGCACTCGCGTGCCCACGAGCGTGAGCCAGCGGGACGGCTCGCCGGCCGGCACGTCCACCTCGAACCACTGCCGGCCCGGCGGGCGGACGCCCTGGAGCCACCGTCCGTCAGCACCACGGGCAGCGCGGACCACCTCGATCGCCTCGGCGGCGCGGGGGTCCGGCGCCGCCTCGTCCCGGAGCGCCGCGGCCCGGAGGTGGTCGGTCGCGCGGAGCACGCTGTACTTCCAGCGGAACGGGTACGCGAACTCCGTGGCCCAGGGGCCGACGGGCGCGCCGTCGGACTTCCGGTGGAGCAGTCGTCGGTCGAGCAGGTAGTCGGCGCCTCGGTGGCGGGCGTCCCGGAGCTCGGCCGCGCGGGGATGCCGTCCGTCGGTCAGGACCTCGTGCTGCAGGAGCCCCTCGAGCACGTTGAGGGTCGAGTGGAACGACGAGACCGTGGAGCCCTCGACCCACTCGCAGTTCCACCCGCCGTCGGGCTGCTGGTGTTCGAGCACCCAATCGGCGATGCCGTCGACGTCGGCGCCGAGCCACGCACCGTTCGCGAGGGTGAAGGCGTTGATGCAGCAGTCGACCTCGCCGCCCCAGTACGGCAGGTCGTCGTACTCCCATCGGCTGTTCGCGTCGAG
This sequence comes from Curtobacterium sp. NPDC087082, assembly GCF_044745045.1. NCBI lineage: Bacteria > Bacillati > Actinomycetota > Actinomycetes > Micrococcales > Microbacteriaceae > Curtobacterium > Curtobacterium sp. NPDC087082. The sequence goes on from NZ_JBIUZN010000001.1 coordinate 733,181, forward strand.
TCGTGCGGCGGTGTCGCCGAGGACCGCGGCGTCCAGGCCCCACTCGCGCAGGGCATTGAGCGACCAGGTCGTCGCGGTGTACGGCTGCCCGGGTCCTTCGGGCTCGGGTTCGGCGGGGAAGTACGCGCCGCCTGCCCACTGTCCGTCGGGGTCCTGGTGGGCGAGGAGTGCGGCGCCGAGGCCCTCGGTCGCGACCCGGGCACGCGTGGCCTGCCAGGTCGGTGCCGGCGCGCCGACGATGTCCCGTTCCACCTGCCACCGCAGGGCCGGGTCCGAGTCGAGGAGCCAGTCGACCACCGTGTCGTCCATGGCGCGGACACTACGCCGACCACGGCGGGCGGGCGCCCGCCCGCGGCCGGGTCCGCACAACGGGAGTCGATCGGAGCCGTGCGTTCCCGTGGTTCGCGCGCACTTCGGTTGTGCGCCACCGCGCCGAACCGCGCCAGCGCCGCGCGCCAGGCCCGCCGCGCCCGCGCCGCCGCGCGTCAGCCGACGAAGCGGTACGACGCCCCGTCGTCCGTCCGCACGAGCACGCCGAGGTCCACCGCGTCCCGCCGCACGATCGCGACGTCCTCGGCGAACATGGCGATCGCGGCGTTGAGCACCGACTCGGGGACCGGCCTGCCCGTGCCGAGCCGCTCGAACACGAGCTCGACGATGCGCACGGACAGCGGGTGGCGCTGGTCGTCCGGCACCGGCATCCGGGCGATCCGGTCGAACTCGAGCAGCGCCGCCGGCCCCTGCAGCCGCTGCAGCTCCTGCGCCGTCCGCCCGAGGAGCGGTGTGTCGGGTCCGTCGTCGCCGACCCAGTCGAAGGCCGCGACGGCAGCACTCGTCCGGTCGTCGAGCGCTGCGCCGCCGACGATCGCGGACCGGAGCGACGGGCTCGCCAGCACCGCGACGGCCTGGCGAGCCCGTGCGACCGACTCGCGGAGGGGCATCAGAAGTACGTGATGCCGTGCGGCGTCCGCGGCGGGGTCAGCATCGCCCGCAGGAGTGCCGGCGCCGCCGGGTCCGCCGCGCGGAGGAGCCCGGCCGCCGCGAGCGTCGTCGGCGACACCGACCCGATGAGCAACGCACCGAGGTCCGCGACGTCGAGCTGGAGGTCGGACCCGGCCGCGTCGGCGTCGTCGGCGGTCTTCGTCACGGTGCCCCGCGCCTCCTGGACGTCCAGCCGGTACGTGCCGGAGGCGAACCCGAGCGCGTCCGTCACGGCGAGCGTCAGCGAACCGTCGACGGCGTACGGACGCGATGCGAGCACGCGCTCGACGTCGAGGACGCGCAGCCAGACGTGGTCCTCCTCGTGGTCGACGTCGTAAGCGCGGTTGTCGCCGAGCGCGGCGACGATCGGGTCGTCGAGCCGCGACCGGTTGTACCTGACGACGTCGTTGAGGTCGATCGAGAGCAGGAACTCCCAGAGCGACAGGTAGGCGTCGTCGGTGGCGTAGACCAGGTCGACGACCTCGAGCGTGGTGTCGCCGTCGCGGCTCTCCTTGACGCGCCAGGTCACGTAGCCGTCGAGCTCGTCGGAGCCGTCCGGGCGGTGCACGGCTGCGCGGACGTCCTTCGCCTTCTCACCGTCGCCGTTGCGCAGCCCGAACACGACGGGCCAGGTGCCGGCGTTGCGCACCATGGAGCCCGGCGTCCGCGCGTTGAACCGGTCGAAGACGGCACGGCCGGGGCCGCCGGCGAGCCACTCGGGCGTGACGACGCTGACGACACCGGTGGTCGGTGCGAGGAGCGGGAGCGCACGCTCGCGGCGGACCCGGACGGCCCGCTCGCGGATCGCGCTGCCGAAGCCGAAGCGGCGGTAGATGGTGCCCTCGGACGCGGTCAGCGAGGCCACGGCGTAGCCCTCGGCGACACCGCGCGCGAGGGCGTGCGTCATCATCGCGCGGAGGATCCCGCGGCGACGCTCGGTCGGTCGGACGGTCACGGCCGAGATCGCCTGGGTGTCGATCGACGAACCGTCGCCCCAGCTCAGCTCCTTGCCGAACCAGGCGAAGGTGCCGGCCGGCCAGGTCTCGTCGACGGAGCCCGGTGCGGGTCGGCGGACGTACGCGCCGAGCCAGGTCTCGTCGTCCTCGATGAAGTGCGCGACCATGCGCGCGGCCGCCTCGTCGCCGGGGTGCGGTTCGTGGAACCCGAGTCCGACGGCCTGCATCCAGGCCTCGGTCTCGGCGTTCGGTGCCCCCTGCTCGTCCGTCCCGGGCGCGAAGGCGCGCAGCTCGTAGCGGTCGTCGAATGCCTCGTTGCTCACGTTCCCGACCCTATCGGGGTCCGGTGACGGAACGACAGGCGCGACGAGCGGGCCAGGATGCGTGGGTCGGCCCCGCCAGATCGACGACACGGAGCGTATGCGCATGTAAAATACGAAATATGAACGCACATGCGACCGACTGGGCAACCGGGCGGCAGCGATCGCTCGACGACGTCGCCGGACTCTGCCGCGGAGCGGATCGCGGTGCGGCCCGAGCGCTCGAACTCCTCATCCGCGAACCCCTCACCCCCGTGCACGAGATGCTCGCCGACCACGGTGTCGGCCTCCCGGCCGTGCGCGAGGCGTACCGCATCGCCCGAGAGGACCCACGGTTCGCCGCCGTCGTCCGCTCCCCGTTCTACGAGCACAAGCTCGCCTACTCCTTCGCGACGACGATGCTCACGCAGTGGCGTGACGACGGCGACGAGCTGCTGCGCCTCCTCCGTGGCGGCGACGGCGCCTCGCGGACCGTCGAGATCCACCCGACGAAGGACTCCTGTGGCTACAAGTGCGCCATGTGCCTCTGGTCCGACCGTCGCACGGACGCACTCCTGCCCCTCCGCCCCAAGACCGACCTCATGTCGACGGCGGACTGGCTGGCCACGCTCGACGAGCTCGTGGCCGAGGGGGTTCGGTCGGTCGTCGTCTCCGGCGGAGGCGAGCCGCTCCTCAACCCCGAGATCGGGACGATCCTCGACCACTGCCACGAGGTCGGTCTCCGCTACGACATCTACACGACGGGGTTCCAGCTCCGGTCGATGTCGGACCGGACCCTCGCGGCGATCGGTCGGGCGAGGAACCTCCGGCTGAGCATCCACTCGCCGTTCGAGGACGTCTACTCGACTATCACCGGTCTCCCCGAGCACACCCGTCCGCTCCGGCGCGTGCTGGACGGTGTGCAGCGGCTTCGGGAAGCGGGTGCCACGTGTGCGATCGGTGCCGGGTTCGTCATCCTCCCGGACAACGTGGGGCTCGTGTCGGACATGGTCGCGTTCGCCCGCGCCGAGCAGTTCGACTCCCTGCAGTTCCGCGCCGAGTCGGTGGATGCCACCGAGGCGCTCGGGGCCGAGGCTGTCGCGCTCCTCCGGACGCAGCTCCGCGACGTCCAGCTCGCCGCCCTGGCCGAGGACGGACCGGCGATCGACATCTCGGACGACCTCACCCGCCTCGCGAACGGCCAGCCCATGGGCCGCGCCCGGCTCATCACCGGTAACTGCTGGGCCAAGGCGTTCCGGCCGACCATCGATCCTGCCGGGTACATCGCTCCGTGCGACCTCAAGGCCGAGCCGCGGTTCCGGGTCGAGGACATGTTCCTCGGGCGGATCGACCCGGTGGACCGCGACGCGTTCCGGCGCGCGGCGGGACGGCACGTGCCGGACGACTGCGAGCAGTGCATGCCGTCGTCGCGTGCCGGCAACCTCATCTGGACGAAGCTCGCTGCCGACCTCGGAGCGGGCGTGCTGCCGGCGGACCAGCCCTTCGCCTGACCCGGTGCGTCGCGCGTCGGCTCACCTCGCGGCGCGGCGGGACGCCGATCGGGGCGGGTTCTTCCGGAGGTGCTCGCTGATCCGGCCGAGGATCCGGTCGAGCTCCGCGGCGTCCTCGTCCGTGATCGGTGCGAACAGCAGCCCGTGCACCGTGCCGATGTGCCCGGGGAACACCGCCGCGAGGACGGCTCTCCCGTCGTCGGTCAGCGACACCACGGTGCTGCGCTCGTCGTCCGGAGAGGGGCCGCGCGTGACGAGTCCGCGCTGCTCGAGCAACTGCGCCTGGTAGGTCAGCCCACTGCGGCTGTAGACCACCCCGTCGGCGAGGTCCGTCATCCGCAGGTGCCCGTCGGGGGAGTCCCCGAGTCGTGCCAGCAGCTGGAACTGCACGTACGACAGCCCGCCCACGTCCTTGAGCTGCTGCTCGACCGAGGGGCGCAGGAGCGCACTGACCTCGGTGAACGACAGGTAGGCGCGCAGCTGCGTCGGCGTCAGGGACGAGGGGGTTTCGGACATGATCCGATCCTACCTGTTGCTTCGAGTTCGAAGCAGTGTTACAGTTCCATCAATCGCTTCGAATTCGAAGCAAATGACGGAGGAGTCATCATGAAGGCAGTGCAGTTCCACGAGGTCGGCGGTCCCGAGGTCCTCACCTACGGCGACGTCGACCAGCCCACCCCCGGCCCGGGCGAGGTCCTCGTCCGGGTCACGGCATCGGCGTACAACGCGGCGGACAACGGCATGCGCGCCGGCTTCCTGCCCATCCCGGTCGCCCTGCCCCACGTCCCCGGGTACGACGTCTCCGGAACGGTCGCGTCCCTCGGGGACGACGTCACGGACCTGGCGGTCGGCGACGCGGTGATCGGCTTCCTGCCGATGGAACGCGACGGCGGAGCGGCCGAGTACGTCGTCGCTCCGGCGGACGCGCTCGTCGCCGCCCCGACGAGCATCCCGCTGGCGGACGCGGCTGCGCTGCCGTCGGTGGCGCTCACGGCGTGGCAGGCGCTCTTCGACGACGGTCGGCTCGAGGCCGGGCAGCGCGTGCTCGTCGTCGGCGCGGGCGGTGTGGTCGGGAAGTACGCGATCCAGCTCGCGAAGCGCGCCGGTGTCGAGGTCATCGCCACGGCCAGCCCGCGCAGCGCCGACGCCGTCCGGGTCGCCGGTGCCGACCAGGTCGTCGACCACACCACGACCGACGTGCTGCAGGCGGTCGACGGGCAGGTCGACGTCCTGCTCAACCTCGCCCCGATCGAGCCCGAGCAGTTCGCCTCGTTCGTGGCCGCGGTCCGCGACGGGGGTGCGGTCGTGAGCACGACGGCGTTCATGGCGACCCCGGGGGACGAGTCCCGCGGGGTCCGAGCGGCGACGGTGTTCGTGCTGCGGAACCGCGAACGGCTGGCCGAGCTCGTCCGGCTCGTCGACGCCGGGGAGCTCACGGTCGAGGTGACGCGGCGCATCCCGCTGACCGAGCTGCAGGCGCTGCACACCGAGGGCGCCGCCGGACGGATCGCCGGCAAGGTCGTCGTCCTCGTCTGAGCGACCAGCGACCCGGTGGGGGGATCGTGACCCACCACCGGGCCGGGCGCGTCAGGGGGAGCCGCGCCGCGCCTCCTGGGCCACCACCTCGTCGAGGTCCGCCAGCTTCCGCATCTGCTGGAGCGGACGCGCCATCCGGTTGTTGTCCCGCAGGGCGGGCTCCGTCCGCGCGAGGAAGGCCCAGTAGCCGGCGGTGAAGGGGCAGGCGTCCTCGCCGAGCCGCTTCGTCGGGTCGTAGCGGCACCCGCCGCAGTGGTCCGACATCCGGTCGATGTACCGACCACCGGACGCGTACGGCTTCGTCGCGACCATCCCGCCGTCGGCGTGCTGGGACATCCCGATGATGTTCGCGGGCATCACCCAGTCGGTCCCGTCGACGAACACGTCCGTGAACCACTCGGTGAGGTGCACGGGGTCGTACCCGCGCTGCAGCGCCCAGTTGCCCAGCACCATGAGCCGCTGGATGTGGTGCAGCCAGCCGTGGTCGTGCAGGCCCTCGATCGCGGTGCGGAGGCAGGCGGCCTCGACCCGGGACGCGTCGAGCTCCCGCCACCACCGGGGGAGCCGCTCGTGCGCTCCGAGGGCGTTCTCCGACGCGCCGTAGTCGTCGCCGAACCACCAGTAGAGGTGCCAGACGTAGTCGCGCCACCCGGCGACCTGCCGGACGAACCCCTCGACGCTCGCGAGCGGGGCGTCGTCGTCGCGGTGGGCCACGAGTGCCGCCTCGATCGCGTCGCGCGGGTCGAGGACACCGAGGTTCATCGGGACGCTGAGCAACGAGTGCGCCATCGTCCAGTCGTTCGTGAGCGTGGCGTCCTCGAACGGGCCGAAGTCGTTCAGCCGGGTGCGCACGAAATCGTCGAGTGCGTGACGGGCTTCGTCGGGCGTGACCGCGAAGCGCCGACGGTCGTCCGCACCGACGAAGCGGGCGATGCCGTCCCGCTCCCAGCGGTCCAGGTCGCGCCGGACCTCCTCGTCGACCTCGTCCTCCTCGGGCCACCATGGCTCCGGGAGTCCGAGCGTGGTCGCACCCTTCGGCGGCGACTCCCGGTTCTGCTCGTCGAGGCTGAACTTCCCGCCGACGGGCGCGTCCGAGCGCATCAGCCAGCCCTCGCGACGGCGGACCCGCTCGTAGAACGTCTCCATCCGGAAGCGACCGGTGCCCTGCGCGGCCCACTCGGCGAACTCGTCCTCGTCGGTCACGAAGCCGCGGCTCGGCAGCACCTCGGTGCCCCTGCCCCAGTGCCGCACCTGTGCGCGGAGCGTCCGCGACGGCGGGTCGACGACCTCGAGGTCGTCCCGGCCGACCAGCGCCTGCCGGAGCGTGTCGACCTGCACGTGCTCGACGCGGTCGCCCTCGCCCCGGTCGCGGAGGTCGCGGACCAGGTGCCGAAGCGCACTCAGCCACAGGTGCGCCTTCGCACGGTGCACGGGACGCTCGGTGAAGAACTCGCGGGCCTCGACCACGAGGAGCGGGCCGCCGTCGTCGAAGTCCGGGCCGTACTGTCCCGGCAGGATGAGGCGCCGGCGCCGCTCGGAGCGTCGGTCGGCCGGGGCGGTGCGCGCGTCCGTCATGCGGCGGACGGTACGCGAGCACGCGGGTGCGGGCCCGGCACGTCCCCCGACTCCACGGCGGTTCCGCGGGCGCGCCCTCCTGTGTAGGGTGGCGGACATGCAGTGCCGCTGAACCCGCTTCCGACTCCCTCCAGTGCCCCGTCGGGGCCGTCGAAAGGTTCAGCATGCCCGCATCCACCCTGCCCCTCGCCGGCAAGACCGCCCTCGTCACCGGTGTCTCACGACGCCGCGGCATCGGGTTCGCCGTCGCGTCGAAGCTCGCGTCCCTCGGCGCGAGTATCGTCGTGCACCACCACCGCCCGCACGACCTCGACCTGCCGTGGGGCGGCGACGACCTCGACGCCGTCCGCGACGGACTGCGCGCACACCTCACCGAGGGCGCCCGGTTCGCGGACGTCCCCGGCGACCTGTCCGATCCCTCCGTGATCCCGGAGCTGATCGACACCGCGACGGCACTCACCGGCCGCCTCGACGTCCTCGTGTGCAACCACGCCAAGAGCGGGGACGACGGCAGCATCCTCGACATGACGCCGGAGCGGCTCACTGCCTTCTGGGAGGTCAACACCCGCGCGACGATGCTGCTGACCGCCGAGTTCGCCCGGCGCCGCGCACCACGGACGGACGAGCCACGACGGCCGGGGGACCGGATCGTGGGGACCGGCCCGTACGCCGAGGCAGAGGGACACGTGTTCTGGATGACCTCGGGGCAGATCCACGGGGCGATGATCGGCGAGGTCGCGTACGCCGCGAGCAAGGCCGCGCTCGCCGGGGTGACCGCCACGGTCGCGAAGGAGCTGCTCGAGCTCGGCATCGTGCTGAACACCGTCAACCCCGGGCCGGTGAACACGGGCTACATGGACCCGGAGACCACGGACCGGTCGCTCGACGGCCTCGACGAGTACCTGGCGAGCACGCCGTTCGGTCGCGTCGGGACGCCGCAGGACCCGGCCGAGCTCATCGGGTGGCTCGCGACGTCCTCGGGCAGTTGGGTCGTCGGGCAGGTCCTCACGTCGGACGGCGGCTTCAGTCTGTGACGTGGCCACGGTCCTGACCCGGCCACGGTCCTGACGTGGCCACGGTTGGACGGGAGGCGCGGTGCGGGCCGGCACCGCGCCTCCCGTCCGACGGCGGGTCCTGTCCACCGCGACGGGTCGCTGTCCACCGCGACGGGTCGCGTCCACCGCGACAGCGCGGGCGGACGCGTGGTGACGCCGCGTGGTCGCGCCGTGGTCAGTCGGTCGCGCCGCGCGGGGGATCGACCAGCAGCCCGACGCGGTCCGTCAGGTACGCCTCGAGCGGGACGGCAGCGCCCGCGGTGGGGGACCAGCGGACGAACGGGCCGCCGTCGTCGACGAAGAGCACGCTGTCCGAGCCGACGAGTGACCCGTCGACCGGGATCGGCGTCGCGCCGTGGTTCACGGTGTCCCCGGGCTCGAAGTGCCCCTTCTGCGCCGCTGCCCGGTAGGCCCGACGGACCTCGGCGGAGACGGACACGAACTGCGACCGCCCGGGTTCGGTGACGCGCGTGATCCGTCCGGTCGCCCAGACCCGGCCGTCGGTCTCGGGGGAGGACCCGAGCAGCAGCGCGCCGACCCGCCACACCCGGCCGAGCGATCGGATGGTGGGCTCGCGCCGGATGCCGAGCACGGCCTTCGGCTCGACGTACTCGCCGAGGGCCTCGTCCGGGACGTCGGCGTCGCGGAGCCGTCGCGCCGCGTCGTCGAGCAGCGCCCTCGCCCGTTCCACGCCGTCCGTCACGTCACCCGAGCGTAGCCCGGTGGGCGCCGTGACCGCGTGGCCCCCGCCCGTCGGCATCGCCCGCGGCGCGTCGGCGGCGCACGGCCGACACTGTGCCGATCGTGACCATCACCGCGCCGTACGCCAGCAGGACCCCGGCGATCGCGGGCACGAGCCACGAGCGCGACCCGTTGACGAGCTGGTTCACCAGGCCGATGTCCGGCAGGCTGTACCAGACGACCCCGCGCACCTGGGCGGCCGTCACCGGCGCGGGATCGGCGAGCGCGTTGTTGTCGCCCTTGAGCGTGAACGTCCGGGACCCGTCCGACGACGACGCGACCGAGACGACCCGGTGGCTGATGACCGCCGGCTGCCCGGAGGTGATCTGGTAGGTCACGACGTCGCCGATGCGGATGTCCTCGACGGGCGTCGGCCGGACGACGAGGAGCGTGCCCGGCGGCAGCGTCGGGTCCATCGACTGCGTGAGCACGGTGAGCGGCGTGGACCCGGTCGCCTTCGGCACGACGATGAGCACGACGGCGAGCCCGGCGACGATGACGAGCAGCCCCGTGCTCAGCCCGAGCGCGAGGGCGTGGACGACCGCACGCCAGCCGGTGCGCGGCGAGCGCCGGGCGCGCCGGGCAGCGTCGTCGGTGGCCGCGCTCATGCGCCGCACCGGACGGCTGCCCCGTCGTTCTGGGTGAAGAGGGTGATCTGCCCGGTCCCGACCACGGTGCTCGTGGGGTTGCCCGCGCTGTCGAGGATCTTCACGGTGATCAGCACCGGGCCGCTCGTGGCGACGCTCGCGGGGATCTGGCTCGGCGCGATGGTGAAGCGGCCGTAGTAGTCCTGTTGCTTCGGGGCGACCATCGTGGACGCGTCGCGCCCGGCGTAGGCGCCGTACCAGGTGTCCTTCGGACGGGACGAGGTGGCCCAGGCGACCTCGACGTAGTTGCCGCTGTGGTCCGTGCACGTGAGGGCGGGTGTGGCGGCGGAGGTGTTCAGGTAGAAGCCGCCGGACACGACGCCCGAGCTCCACGTGCCGGCCGTCACCGTGAGGTTCACGTTCACGTTCGCGGTGCTCGACGCCGGCGCGGACGAGGACGGCGTGCTGCGGGTGCACCAGACGGCGCTCGCCCCGGCGGCGAGCTTCGTGGTCAGGCTCGGCAGCGACGCCCAGGTGCCGGAGACGGAGCCGGTGCCGACCGAGGTCGACGCCGTGCAGGCCGCGGTCCCGGTCACGGGCCACGCGACGACGCTCACGGCCTGCGCGAGGGCGGTCGAGCTGCCGGACACGACGGAGACGGTGGTGGTGGCGGTGCCGGCGAGCGACCCCGCGTTGGTCAGGGTGAGCGGCTTCGTCGTGCTCGTCACGCTCGAGGAGAACGTGGTCGTCATGTCGCTCGTGCCGGTGAGGGACGCCCCGGTCTTCCCGATGGTCACGCTCGAGGCCGTCGTGCCGGTCGCGCTCCAGAGCGCCCACGCGGCGGACGACCCGCCGACGACGAACGCCAGCGCGAGCAGCCCGGCGAGCACGGTGCGGAGTCGGCGGCTCATGCGCTGACCTGCGTCCCGGTCACGGTCAGGGTGAAGTCGGTGACGGCCCCGGCGACGGTCTGCGGTGCGTCGGCGTCGAGGTCCATCTCGACGCACCCGACCGCGCTCGCGCCGGCCGCGAGGGTGAACGAGCCGCTGCCGGTGTCGAAGGCAGCGAGCCGTCCGCTCGCGCCGGACAGGCCGGTGCGGCAGTCGGCGGTGCTGCCGACCACCGCGAGGCGCAGGCTCAGCTCACCGAGCACCGCAGCCGGGGTCGCGTTCGTGGCGTAGGCGACGTTCGTCGAGGTGGTGGCGACCCGCATGGTGAGCGGGATCGAGCCGGTGTTGCGGACCGTGAACGTGCCGGTGACGCCGCCACCAGGCCCGAGGACGGACGTGTTCATCGCGGAGAGCGGGCCGGTGGTGATGGTGGCGGTCGCGGACCGCACGGTCGAGGCCGAGGTGCTGGCGGTGCCGTTCCAGAGCGCGTAGGTGCCGCCCGTGCCGAGCAGCGCCGTCACGACCGCGACGACCAGGGCGAGGGCAGTGGGCCAGATCCACCGGTGACGACGCGGCGCCGCGTGGCGTCCGCTCGTCCTCGGTGTGCTGGTCATGTCCGTCCCCTGGTCGTCGTGGTGGTGTGCACCGCCGTCCGGCGGTGCGGGTGGGCCAGGAGGCGCGCGGTCGCGATCGGCGGATCAGGGACCCATCGAGACCACGGGCTCCACGGCCCGGGTTGCTTCCGCGGGTCAGGAACCGATCGCGGTCTGGGTCAGCGTGAACGCGAGCGCGCCGACGTTGAGCGTGCCGCCCTGGCCCGTGGTGGCCGACGACGGCAGGGTGATCGTGAAGACGACCTTGACGGTCGAGGTCGCGGCGGAGGGGGAGACCACGAAGGTGTTCGCGTTCGCGGTCGACTGCACGACCGAGGCGCTCGACGAGGTCACCGCGAGGGTCTTCGTCGTCGCGGCGAGCAGGGCGCTGTCACCGGTGATGCTCTGGCTGGCGTAGGTGAGGTTCGCCTTGAGGTCCTGGCCGGTCGCACCGATCGTCAGGGTCTGCGTGAACTGGTACGAGTTGCCCGGCACCATGAGGGCGCTCGCCGGGTTGATCGTCGCGGAGCGGCCGTTCGTGATGTCCGTCCAGACGCCGTCGTTGTTCGCGCTGAGGGTCAGCGATCCCGAGCTCACCGAGGAGGCCGCCGTGCTGGCGCTGGCGTTCCACAGGGCGAAGGTGCCCGCGCCGCCGAGGAGGAGGGCGACACCGGCGGCGCCGGCGATGGCACCGGTCACGATCTTGTGCATGAGGGGTCCGTTCTGCGCGTTCGGGCGCGCTGCGACCATCGGCAGTGCCGACGGGACGATGTCATCGACCCGTGGTTCGTGCGGGTCGCGGCTGACCTGTGCCGGAGAGCTGTCGCCGGGCTCCGCGACGTGACACGTCTCGGGCGGGCTGGACTCGCTCTGGTGTCGACGCTACCGGTCCCCCAAAGTGCGGACAAGTGGGAGCATGCGTCTGAATGGACCCAGTACAGGGGTCATTTTCGTCCCCGAGAGTGCCGACACGGTTTGTACCCCGATCGGTCTCGGTCGTGCAAGGAATGCCGACCGCCCCCGTACCGTTGCACCGTCCGGAAACGAGGAGGGCCCATGGGCATCGTGCGGTGGCTGTTCGACGCGCAGCTCGTCATCGGCGACCAGACCGTGCTCTGGCGCGAGGTGATCGGCAACGTGTTCGGCCTGCTCAGCGCCCTCGGTGGGATGCGCCGCAAGGTGTGGGCCTGGCCGGTCGGCATCGTCGGCAACGCCCTGCTCTTCACGGTCTTCATGGGAGCGCTCTTCGACACCCCCAACCCGGTGAACCTGCTCGGTCAGGCCGGACGCCAGGTGATGTTCATCATCGTGAGCGTCTACGGCTGGTACCGCTGGACGCACCGTCCCGACGACGCGACGACCGTGATCGAGCCGCGCTGGGCCTCCTGGAAGGCTCGTGGACTGATGGTCCTCGTCATGGTGGGCGGCACCGCCGTCCTGACCCCGGTGTTCCGCGCCCTCGGCTCGTACGAGCCGGTGTGGAGCGACGCCTGGATCTTCGTCGGCTCGCTGCTCGCGACCTACGGCATGGCCAAGGGCTGGGTGGAGTTCTGGCTGATCTGGGTCGCGGTCGACCTCGTCGGTGTGCCGCTGCTGTTCTCGGCCGGGTACTACGCCTCCGGGCTCATGTACGTGTTCTACGGCGTCTTCACCCTGACCGGGTTCTTCGTCTGGATGCGCCAGCGCACGAAGCCCTCGGCGGCCCCGGTCACGGTCGGCTGACCGAGGCCCCCGCTCTGGGACGAGACAAACCCTCGGGAACAGTGTGTGATGGTCGGATGGCACACCACCACGACGCGGCCTTCGAGGACGAACAGTCCCTGGCCGAACGGATCGTCCGCGCCGCGATCCGCGCCTACCGACTGCACCCGTTCGACAGCGTCGACGCCGAGGTGGTCGCCGAGGTCGCCGGTATCGAGGTGACCACGGTGGAGCGGCTCTTCCCGACGTGGGACGCGCTGCTGCTCGTGACCTACGACCGGTGGACGCAGCTGCGCGGGACGCGTCGGAGGAACCCGCCGACGTGCACGATCGAGCACGTCCGGATGACCCTCGCCGAGGACGTCGCCGACCCCGGCCTCGTGCGGGTGCTCGCCGGTGCCATCACGATCGCGGCGGCCGACACCGGCTTCGCCGAGCTCTTCCGCAAGCGCTTCGAGGAGTACGCCGAGCAGCTCTCGTCCGGGCTCGAGCGCGACGTCGAGTCCGGGTCCGAGCGCCTGGCGATCCCCGCGTACCAGGCCGCGACGCAACTGCTCGCGGTGTACGAGGGGCTGCAGATCCAGATGCTCGTGCGCCCGCACATCGACGTGCTCGTGGAGTTCGACCGTGCCGTCCGCACCCTCCGTCAGGGGTGGCGCGAACGCGAGGTGCGGGCGTGGGACCTCGACGAGGTCGTCCTCACCAGCTAGCCGGTCGGGCCGGTCAGGCCCGCGACCGACGCCGCCACGACACGATCTGCCGGAGCGTCACCTTCGAGCCGTACTGCGCGACGGAGTGCCGGAACAGGTACTCGGCGAACCACAGCAGCACGGCCGCGACCACGAACACCTCGACGATGCAGACCACCGACTCGGTGACGGTGAGCGACCCGACCGCGTTCCGGACCATCGCGGTGATCGGTGTGAACGTCGGGAAGTACGTGAAGAACGACGCCACCGGCGAGGTCGGCGTCGTCATCACGAAGAACGCCGCGTAGAGCGGGATGATGAGCGAGAAGATCGCCACCGACTGCAGCGCCGAGGCGTCCTTGATCGAGGGCACGGCAGCCCCGACCGCGACGAACAGCGCCGACGCCAGCAGGACCCCGCCGACGAGGAGCAGCGCGCCGACCACCATGCGCCAGGGGTCGATGGTCAGCCCGCCCAGTCGTGACGCAACGAGGGGGAGCGCGGCGAGCAGCCCGATCAGCCCCGGGACGACGAACACCCCGACCTGGACGAACCCGACGAGCAGCATCGCGATGACCTTGCCGCGGATGAGGTCGCCGGCCGTGACGGTCGTGAGGATCATCTCGGAGATGCGGTTCTCCTTCTCCTCGACCACCACCGTGACCATGCGGGTGGCGAGCAGGATGACGAGCCCGAAGAACGCGGCGACGTAGAGGAACGGCGGCACGATCGACAACCAGCCCGGCGCCACCCGGCCGTCCGCGTAGGTCGTCAGGTCGGTGTCCGGCGGGTTCCGGAGGAGTTCGACGGACTCCGGGTCGTCGACGGTCGCGGCGACGCTCTGCTCGAGGACCCGCTCCGCCAGCGAGGAGTACCCGCCGTTCCCGAAGAGTCCGCGGTCGGCCGCCTCGACCCGGATCGGCGACGTCGACGGCGACTCGGGGAAGGTGATGAACGCGTCGAGGGTCCCGGAGCGCACCGCGGCCCGGTCGGCGGCGGGGTCGGTCGACGGCGACCCGCCCCACTTCGCGGCGACGCTCTCGGACACCAGCCCGGAGTCGTCCACGTACCGGAAGGGCGTCTTCGTCGCGGACGAGCTGGACACCACCGAGTCGGTCCCGGCGGACTGCCCGACCCCGACGAGGAGCGACACCACGACGATGACGACCGGCAGCGCCAGCGTGCCGATCCAGAACGCGGGCTTCTTCACCGCACGCACGAACTCGAACCGGATGACGGTCCCGAGGCGGCTCACGCGGCGGCTCCGGCCCGTGCGGTGTCGGCAGCCGCGTCGGCTCCGGCGTCGTGGCCGTACACCTGGACGAAGATCTCGTCGAGCGGGATGCGCCGCATCTCGAACCCGGTGACGTGCACGCCGGCCGAGACGAGCGACGCGAGGATGTCCGACCCGTCGGCCGCGGCCGCGGGCATCGGCACGAGGTAGGCGACGTGCCCCTCGTGCCGGGCGAGGCGGTACAGCGGCGACGGCGGCACCGGCCCGTCGAGGCCGACCCGGGCGACCGCGCCCCCGAAGGCGTCCTGCACGTCCGGGATGGTGCCGTACGCGGCCGCGGTGCCGTCCTTCAGGAGCAGGATGCGGTCGCAGAGCCGCTCGACCTCGTCCATGTGGTGGGTGACGAGGACGACCGTGGCACCGTCGGCCTTCCGCTCGTCGACGAGGTCGAGCAGCAGCCGACGGTTGACCGGGTCGAGGCCCTTCGTCGGCTCGTCGAGGATGAGCAGGCGGGGCCGGTCCATGATCGTGATGCCGAGCTGGACCTTCTGCTGCTGCCCGCCGGAGAGCTTGTCCACCCGGAGCTTCGCCCGGTCCGCCAGGCCGACGCGGGCGAGGTAGTCCATGCTCCACGCCGTCGCCTCGGGCCCGCGCAGGCCGCGGAGCCGCCCGAAGTACGTCATCACGTCGATGACCGACTCCTTGCGGTACAGGCCGCGTTCCTCGGGCAGGTAGCCGATCCCGCCGGTGGCCGGTCGGTAGGGCTGCCCGTCGATCGTGAGGGTGCCGGCGGTCGGGGTGGTGATGCCGAGCAGCGCACGGATGGTCGTGGTCTTGCCCGAGCCGTTGCTGCCGAGCAGGCCGAAGGTCTCGCCGGGGGCGATGTCGAACGACAGCCCGTCGACCACGTTCCGGTCCCCGAACCGCATCACGAAGTCCTGCACGCTGATGGTCGCCCCGCTCATGCCGCGACCCTACCGGCACCGCCTGACGGCGCTCGGGCGTGACCGCCTGACGGACTGGAGGCGCGGTGCCTGCCCGCACCGCGCCTCCAGTCCGTCACCTGGTCGCGTCAGGAACGCAACCAGGCCGTCCCCACACCCGACAGTGCGCCGTCTGCCACCGGCGCGGAGGCGAGCAGCAGCTCGCCCGCAGGGAGGTCGTACGGCTCGTCGCCGAACACCGTCACGCTCGTCCAGCCGTTCGGCCGGCGGAACGCGAGCACGTCGTCGCGGCCGGTCTCGAGCCACTCGAGGTGTTCCTCGGACTGCAGCTGGCCGCGCAGGCCGAGCGCCTTCCGGTACAGGTTCAGCGTCGAGTCGGGGTCGGCGTCCTCGGCCTCGACCGACACATCGGCGAACCACGCCGGCTGCGGCAGGTGCGCACCGCCGTCGCCGAACCCGAAGCTCCTGCCGTTCCGGGTCCAGGGGAGCGGCACGCGGCAGCCGTCACGGCCGACGTCGACGCCCGGGTTCCGGAAGAACGCCGGGTCCTGGCGGTCGGCTTCGGGGATGTCGCCGACCTCCTGCAGGCCGAGCTCCTCGCCCTGGTAGAGGTAGGCCGAGCCGGGCAGCGCGAGTTCGAGCAGCGTCGCCGCGGTGGCACGGCGCAGTCCGAGCGAGCGGTCGAGCGCGTCCTGCGAGCCGCCGGCGAGCAGCCAGGCGCTGCCCTGCTTCTCCTCGGCGCCGTTGCGTGCCGGCAGGGCGTAGCGGGTGGCGTGCCGGACGACGTCGTGGTTCGAGAAGACCCACGTGGTCGACGAGCCGGACTCCTCGGCGAGCCCGAGGTTGAACTCGATGATGCTCCGGAACTGCCCGGCGTCGAAGTCGGCCTCGAGCAGGTCGAAGTTGAACGCCTGCCCGAGCCCCTCGGCGCTGGCGTACCGGGCGCGGCGGTCGGCGGCGACCCACGCCTCGGCGACGGCCGTGCGTGCGGGCGTGTACTCGTCGAAGACCTTCCGCCACTCGGCGTAGATCTCGTGGACGTCGTCGCGGTCCCAGAGGATGTGCGAGCCGTCCTTCGGCGACGCGAGGACCTCGGCCCACGTCGGGAGCGGGCCCGACGGCAGGTCCTTCGCCAGGCCGTGCGCGACGTCGATGCGGAACCCGTCCACACCGCGGTCGGACCAGAAGCGGAGGGTGTGCAGGAAGTCGTCTCGGACCTCGCGGTTCGCCCAGTTGAGGTCGGGCTGTTCCTTGGCGAAGTTGTGCAGGTACCACTGGCCGTCGCCGACCGCGGTCCAGGCCGGGCCGCCGAAGATCGACACCCAGTCGGCGGGGGCGCCCTCGCCGGACGGCCCGGTGCCGTCGCGGAACACGTAGCGGTCGCGTGCCGGGCTGCCCTTCGGGGACGCCAGGGCCTCGCGGAACCACTCGTGCCGGTCGCTCGTGTGGTTCGGGACGACGTCGACGATCACGCGGATCCCGGCACCGTGCAGCGCCGCGACCATCTCGTCGAAGTCCTCGAGCGTGCCGAGGCGCGGGTCGACGTCACGGTAGTCGTCCACGTCGTAGCCGCCGTCGGCGAGGGCGGACGGGTAGAACGGGCTGAGCCAGACGGCCTCGATCCCGAGGGACGCCAGGTACGGCACCTTCGCGGTGACACCGGGCAGGTCGCCGATGCCGTCGCCGTTCGCGTCGGCGAAGGACCGCGGGTAGATCTGGTAGACGCTGGCCTGGCGCCACCAGGTGCTGCTCCCGTCCTCGGTCGCGGGTGCGGCGGCGGTCTCGACGACGTCGGTCATGGTGGGGGTCCTCTCGGTTGCGGAGTCGGTGGTCGTCACTTGATCGCGCCCTGCGTGACCCCGGCCATCACCCAGCGCTGCGTGAACAGGTAGACGATGATCGCCGGCGCCATCGCCATCAGGTACGAGGCGAACGACACGTTGTAGTTGTTGCTGAACTGCGTCTGGAACATCTGCTGCAGCACCGGCAGGGTCTGCAGCGCCGGGTTCGAGGTGATCAGCGACGGCATCACGAAGTCGTTCCAGGACGCGAGGAACGCGAAGATGCCGACGGTGGCGCTCATCGGTGCCAGCAGCGGGAACACGAGTCGCCAGAACACCTGCGCCGTGCTCGCACCGTCGATGCGGGCACTCTCCTCCAGTTCGGCCGGGATCGACCGCAGGAACGCGGTGAAGAGCAGCACGCTGAACGACAGCTGGAACATGACGTGCAGGATCGCGACGCCGAACGGGTTGTCGAGGTGCGCCAGGCCGGTGAGCTTCACCTGCGACAGCGCGAGCACCGGGAACGGCAGGAACATCGCGGCGAGCAGGTAGAAGAACGACCAGCGGAACAGCCGGCGGTCCCAGTTCCGGGCGATCGCGTACGCCGTGAACGACGCGAGCAGGATCGTGCCGACGACGGTGATCGCGGCGACGAGCACCGAGACGCCGAACGCGCGCGGGAAGTCCGTCAGCTGCCAGGCCTGCACGAAGCCGTCGACGCTGAACGGAGCCGGGAGGGAGAACGCGTTGCCGTCGACCGCCTGGCTCGTCGTCTTGAACGCCATCGTGATAGTCACGTACAGCGGGACGAGGACGGACAGGGTGCAGAGGACGAGGACGACCGTGACCGGCCAGTTGAAGCGCTCGCCACGACGGCCGGCGTTCCGATCGGCGTCGACGGAGCGGATGGTGCCGGTCGCGGTGGTCCCCGGCTGGAGGGGTGCCTGGATGGTCATCAGAGCGCTGCCTTCCCGCGGGTCGCCCGCAGCTGGATCACGGCGATGACGACCGCGATGACGAAGAAGATCGTGGCGTTCGCCATCTGGTAGGCGTAGTCGCCGCCGTTGAAGCCCTTGAAGATCGACATCGCGACGCTGGTGGTCGAGGTGCCGGGGCCGCCGTCGGTGAGGCCGACGATGATGTCGTACGAGTTCAGGAAGTTCTTGAACCCGATCACGAGGTTGATGAGGATGTAGCCCGCCGTGAGCGGTGCCGTGATCGACACGAGCTGCCGCCAGGCGCTCGCGCCGTCGAGCGCCGACGCCTCGTACACCTCGGCCGGGATCGAGAGCACGCCGGCGATGTAAATGAGCAGTGTCGACGGGATCGCCTGCCACGCGGTCACGACCACGATCGCGATCCACGCCAGGTCCGGGTTCGCGAGGATGCTCTGCTCGAGCGGCGCGAAGCCGAGCGTGGTCGCGAGCGCCGGCAGGCTGTTCGCGAACAGGAACGAGAACACGTAGGCGATGACGATGCCCGAGATCACCATCGGCAGCACGAACACGGCGCGGAGGGTGATCTTGCCGCGGACCTTCGAGGTCAGGGCGATCGCGAGCAGGAACGCGACCGCGTTCACGACGAGGACCGTGACGAGGGAGAACCCGATCGTGAACAGGTACGCCTGCAGGATCGCCGGGTCGCTGAACACGGCGACGTAGTTCGTCAGGCCGATGAACCGGAAGTCACCGAAGCCGACGGAGTCGGTGAAGCTCAGCACGATGCCCATCACGGCGGGGAGCGTGATCGCCAGGGTGAAGAGCAGGAGGGTGGGGATCAGGAAGACCAGGAAGAGCGGGTCGGTCCGGCTGCGCTTCGTGCGCAGTCCGGCTCCGCCCCGTCGTCCGGACTGGAGGCGCGGTGCGGCTCCGCCCCGTCGGCGGCTGCCCGCCGTCGTGACGGATTCTGTGGTCGTGGTGGCCAAGGTCGTCTCCTTACGCGGCCGTACGGAGCGCGAGACGCGCCCAGTCGCCGTCGAGGGTGCGGAGTTGGGGAGCGGGGGCACCGCCGAAGGCGATGGACTGCAGGTAGTTCGCCACCGGGATCTCGGCGGGGATGAGCTGCGAGGCGCCCAGGGAGAACTTCGCCTGGTCGTAGGAGTCCTGCATGCCGCGGAGCGCGGGGTTCGATGCGGGTGGCGAGTCCTTCCGGACGCCGAAACCGTTGTTGTCGGCGTTGTACTTGTCGTTCACGGCGGGGCTCATCAGGAACGACAGGAACTCGCGCGCCGCCTCCTTCTTGCGGGACGCCTCCGGGATCCACAGGCCGAGGTCGACGTTCACCCGCACCTTGTTGTCGGCGGCGTCGTCGGTCGCCGGGAACGGGAACGTGCCGAGGTCGATGTCCTTGTTCGACTTCGCGATCTCACCGAGCGCCCACGGCCCTTGCAGGTACATCGCGGCCTTCCCCTGCGCGAACGCGAGGTTGCCGTCGCCGTACCCGCGGCTCGCCGCGCCCTTCTGGTGCCACTGCAGGAGGTCCACCATGCGGTCGACGGGGGCGGCGAAGTCCTTCTCGAACGAGACGCTCGAGCTCGTGCCCACCTTCGTGCCCTCGCGGTCGAGTGCCGCGAACGTCTGCTGCAGGTCGAGCATCCCGCCCACCGAGTAGTCGAACATGCCCTGGGCGATCGTCCAGTTGTCCTTGTACGTGCCGTACATCGGCGTGATGCCGGCCTTGGTGAGTCGTTCGCAGACGTCGCGGAACTCGCTCCACGTGGTCGGCACGTCGATGCCCTGGTCGGCGAAGATCTGCTTGTTGTAGATCACCGACGCTGCGGTCACCGAGTACGGCAGCACGCTCGTCCGACCCGGGTAGTCCGCGGTCTGCTTCATGAGCGGCCACAGGTCGGGGTTGATCGTGTCCCTCTCCGGCAGGTCCGACAGGTCGGAGAGGGCGCCGTGCTCGACGAACGAGACCATCGCGTAGTTGTAGTTCAGGCAGCCGAGGTCCGGCGGTCGGTTCCGGACGAAGTTGGCGGACATGTTGGACGTCGAGTCGCGGATGACGCGGATCCTCGACTGGCTGTCGTGGAACTTCGCGATGACCTCGTCGAAGTAGCCGATGACCTCGGGCTTCGACACGTAGAACGTGATCGTCTCGGGGCGGCTGCTCGAGGAACCGAGCGGGGCACACCCGGCGAGGGCCAGGCCCGCTCCGATGCCGCCCGCCCCGAGCAGGAACCCGCGGCGGCTGAGCGCGGCGGCGTTCCTGGTGGTGGCGTGTGTCTGCACGTCGTCTCCGTCCGTCCGGACCCGGCGTCCCTGCCGTTCCGGTTCGCGGTCCGGCTCCACTGCCGCCCGCAGAACTAAATCTAGCGACAAAATCTAATTCTGCAAGGAACTGTTTCCGCGGTAGTGTGCGGGCATGCCGCCGCCCCGTGGAACGAGCGCAGAGACGCTGCTCGCGTACGCCTTCTCCGTGCGCGCGTTCACCGCGACCGAGGCGATCGACACGACCGGCCTGACCCGTTCGACCGTCCTCGCCGCGTGCGAGGAGCTCGTCCGCCTCGGTTGGGTCCGCGAACTCGACGACGCCCGGGCCGCGGGGGAGTACCGCATCGGCCGACCGGCGCGCCGGTACGAGCTCGACACCGCCGGCGGCGTGGTCGTCGGGATCGACGCCGGGCAGCACCGGGTGACCGTGCTCGTCGCCGATCTGCGCGGCACCGTGCTCGGCCGTGCCGAAGGGGCCCTCGGCGACTCCGGTCTCGACGTCCCGGTCCGGCTCGGGGTCGTCGGCGAGACCGTCGCCGCCGCACTCCTCGACGCCGGGGTCGACCCGCTGCGGGTGCTCGTGTCCGTCGTCGGCATCCCCGCCCCCGTGGACGCCGGCGGCGCGTCACCCGGCGACGGCGGGTTCTGGGACCGGATGAACCCGGGCTTCGCCGACGCCGTCCCGGGGCACCGGGTCGTGGTCGAGAACGACGCCAACCTCGCCGCGCTCGCCGAACGGCCGTCCTCGGGCGACGCCTCGTTCGCAGCACTGCTCTCCGGCGAGCGGTTCGGCAGCGGACTCGTCGTCGACGGGGTCCTGCTCCGGGGTGCCCACGGCGGCGCGGGGGAGATGCGCGTGCTCGACCTCGTCGAGGGTGTCGGGTCGTCCGACGGCATCGGTGCCACCGCCCGCCGGCTCGTCGCCGAAGCGCTCGCCGCGGGCGACGTCCCGCCGGACAGCCCACTCGCTGCGGACGCCGACGCCTCCGTCCTGTTCCGCGCGGCGCACGACGGGGACCCGGTCGCCCTCGGCATCGTCGACCGCCTGGGGGACCGGTTGGCCCGCGTCTGCGTCCTGCTCGTCAGCCTGCTCGACATCGACCGCGTGGTCGTCGCGGGGGCCATCGCCGAGCCCGCCGGTGCCGTGATCGACCGGGCCCGGGCCTGGCTCGACGGCGCGGGGTTCGACCCGGTCCCCGAGATCGTCGCGTCGACGCTGGGCGCCGACGTCGTGGTGCTCGGTGCGGTCGCCCACGCGGTCGACGCGGTCCGGGCGGCGCCGTTGTCCTTCGCCCTCACGACACGCCCGGCTGTCCCCGCGCTGTGACGATCGGACCGGTCCGGACACTGCTGGGGTGAAGGGGGTGGTCATGGACCGATCACGAGAACCGGACACAGCACTGGTCCGGGCGGCGGGGAACGGCGACCGGGCAGCGGGCGTCGCGCTCTTCGACCGCTACGTGGCGACGGTGACCCGGTACGCCTGGGCGCTCGTCCCGTCGCGCCAGGACGTCGAGGAGGTCGTCCAGGACACGTTCGTGACGCTCTGGCGACGGGCGGCTTCCATCGAGCTCCCCGACGAGTCGATCCTGCCGTGGCTGCTGGTGGTCAGCCGCAACCACTCGGCGAACCTCCGGCGCACGCACCAGCGGCACCAGGGCGACGAACTGCCGGACGACCTGCCGGCACCGGTCGAGGACGACGACGCCCGCGACCGGCTGCGCTGGGTCAGAGCCGAGATCGACGCGCTCTCGCCGATCGACCGGCAGGTGTGCGAGCTGTGCCTCATCGACGGCCGTTCGTACGCCGAAGCCGCGACTGCGCTCGGGCTGAGCGTCGGAGCGGTCAGACAGCGGGTCGCGCGATCGCGGGCCCGGATCAAGAAGGCGGTGACGCACGATGAGCTCTGAACCTCCCGTCGGAGACGACCTGCAGCAGATGATCGTCGGCATGCGCCAGCGCTTCGTCGCACACCTCGACGCCGAACCCCGTCGGGTCTCCGTCCGCAAGCGTGTCGGGATCGCCGTCGCGATCGTGGCGCTGCTCGGTGTCGGCACCGCGAGTGGAGCGGTCGCGCTCGGGATGATCCCGAGTCCGATCGCCGCGCCGCCGGCTCCGAGCGCTTCGAGTCCCGCGGCCGAGCCCCGGCCGGACCGGACGGCCTCGTCGGCTCCCATCCGCCCGACCACCCGGCCGTCCTCACCGACGTCCGGTGGTGTCGCGGCATCGATCCCGGACTCGTGCGCCGCGGCAGTGCCGTCAGCCGATTCCGCGCGGCTGTTCGGCCAGCGGAAGGTCGAGCAGATCCGACCCGTCGCACCCGGCGGAGTCGGATCGGACTACTGGGTCGACCCGGACGAGCCGTTCGTCGCCGACGCGGCCCTCGTCTGCCGGTGGTCCCAGACCGGGAGCCCGGAAGAATCGGACAACCTCTTCCTCGCGATGGGGTCGACCGCGGAAGGGGCCCTCGACGAGCGACTCAGCGCACACGAGCAGGCGGGTTGGTCGTGCACCGATCGGCTCGGTGGGCGGGCCTGTCAGCACAGCGAGTCGTCGGACTACCACGGCGACCCGCTGGAGACCACCCACACGTTCTTCGTCCGGGGGGACACGTGGATCTCGGTCACGCAGACCAACACGCCCACGGACGGGCTGCTCGAGGTGCTGGTCCGGCAGACGTGGCGGTGAGACGGAGGTGACGGGGCACTGGAACCACGACACGCACGTCCACCGGCGCTCCTCGGTCACCTGGCGCCGTCCGCGCTGATCGTCACCGGCAGGCTCGCGCCGGACCCCTCGCCGTCGTGGCTCTGCACCGCGAGGACAGCGTCGCCCACCGGCGACCGTGAACTGCTCGCCCTGCGGGGTCGGCCGCCCGAGCAGCACCGGGTCGCCGGTCGACGCGGGCGTGATGGTCACCGTGACGTCGTCGGACGCACGGAACGTGCCGCCACCGTCCTCGCAGTCGCGGGAGAGCCAGTCGACGTGCAGGTCGACCGTGCCGCCGGGGCGCAGGTCCCAGTCGCCGAGCTCGATCGACGTCCCGGCGCAGGACGTGCGGCTCCGCTCTGCACGCCACAACCCCCACCTCCGGGCGGTCCATCGGGTCACGATCTCGGTACGTTCGGGGTGTGGGGAACGAACGATCAGCTGAACAGACCGAGCCGGAGCACGACCCGTACGCCCGGCGCCCGGGCTACGTCACCGCCATCGACGGCCGGACCGACCGGGTCACGACTGCGGCGGCGGTCGGCGCGGGCGTCGGCCTCGTCACGTCCTGGGTGCTCGGCTTCTTCCAAGCGCCCGAATGGGTCGTGTGGGCGGGGGCCATCGCCGTCGGTGTGACGACGTGGCTGCTGCTGCGCGCTCGACAACGTCGCCGCGACCGAAGCGAAGGCCGTGCGACCGGCGCCGTCGCCCGTGCGCGCGACCGTGCGATCGCCGACGCGAACGGCGGCCGACGCTTCTTCGTCGCCCCGAACCCGGTCGTCCTGATCGTGATGGGCGGGATCTTCATCGCGCTCGCCGTCGGCACGCTCGGGCTCGGGAGCATGTCGGTCCTCACCGTGATCCGGACGATCGTCCTGGTCGGCGGTGGCGCGTACTTCGTCGTCCAGGGCATCGGCACCCTCGTCGTGCGCCGCCGCCCGCCCGAACCCCGCTGACCCGCTCCGGCGCCTCGTCGGCGCCGAACCACGAATCCGACATCGAACCAGCGGCGCTGCCTGGTTCGACGTCGGATTCGTGGTTCAACACCCGCGTCGGCCAGGTCGGCCAGGTCGGCCACGCCGGCCGCGTCGGCCGCGACGCACCGCCGGCGTGACCGCGCGCCGGTCAGCCCCGCGCGACCGGCGTCAACCGCTGCAACTGCGTCACGTGCCCCGGCTCGAGCTCGTCGAGCGAGGCCACCCCGAGCAGCCGCATCGTCCGCTCGATCTGCTCGGACAGGATCTGGATCATCCGGTCGACCCCGGCCTCGCCACCCGCCATCAGGCCGTACAGGTACGCCCGACCGACCATCGTGAACTTCGCGCCGAGGGCCACCGCGGCGACGATGTCGGCGCCGGACATGATCCCCGTGTCGAGGTGCACCTCGGTGTCCTTGCCGACCTCGCGGACGACGGAGGGGAGCAGGTGGAACGGGACGGGAGCGCGGTCGAGCTGCCGGCCGCCGTGGTTCGACAGCGTGATCCCGTCGACGCCCATGTCTGCCAGGCGCTTCGCGTCCGCCAGTGACTGCACGCCCTTGACGACGACCTTCCCCTTCCACTGCGACCGGATCCACTCGAGGTCCTCGTAGGTGACGGTCGGGTCGAACATGTGGTCGAGGAGCTCGCCGACGGTGCCGGACCAGCGGTCGAGCGACGCGAACGCCAGCGGCTCGGTGGTGAGGAAGTCGAACCACCACCAGGGCCGCGGGATCGCGTTCAGCACGGTGCGGGCGCTCAGCTGCGGCGGGATGGAGAACCCGTTCCGCTTGTCCCGCAGCCGGGCACCGGCGACGGGCACGTCCACGGTGACGAGCAGCGTGTCGAACCCGGCCTTCTCGGCGCGGGAGACGAGCGCCATCGACTTCTCACGGTCCTTCCACATGTAGAGCTGGAACCAGTTGCGGCCCGACGGGTTGGCGTCGCGGACGTCCTCGATCGCGGTGGTCCCCATCGTGGAGAGCGAGAACGGGATGCCGGCGCGGCCTGCTGCCCGGGCTCCGGCGCGCTCGCCCTCGGTCTGCATCATGCGCGTGAAGCCGGTCGGGGCGATCCCGAACGGGTATGCGACGGGCGCACCGAGCACGTCGCGC
Organism: Curtobacterium sp. NPDC087082; assembly: GCF_044745045.1. Lineage (NCBI taxonomy): Bacteria > Bacillati > Actinomycetota > Actinomycetes > Micrococcales > Microbacteriaceae > Curtobacterium > Curtobacterium sp. NPDC087082. The sequence goes on from NZ_JBIUZN010000001.1 coordinate 758,273, forward strand.
GACGTGTCGACCTTCGAGACGTCGCGCAGGATCGCGGGCGTGAACTCGATGTCCTCGAACGCCTGGCGGGCACGGGCGAGGGAGATCTCGGCCTCGGCGGCGCCCTCGGTGTAGTCGAACGCGGCCTTCGGCGTGCGACGGGCGGCGATGTCGCGCAGGTCCCAGATCGTCAGCGCCGACTCGAGACGCTGTCGCCGACCCGGCAGCGACGGCTTCTTGAACTGCATGAGCGGCGCGAGGTCACGCACGGTCGGCAGCTGCCGCCTGATCGGTGTGCGCCGGGCCGACGGCGCCCCGGGGGTCGCTGCCGGAGCGCCCGTCGCGGGGTCGACGCGGTGCTGGTCGTCGGTCGAGGTCATACAGACATCCTACGTCTCGGGGTGGATCGGTGGGTGGAGTGATCGGCTCGCGGGGTGTAGCGCACGGGTTCGACGGAACGGGCGATCGTCGAGCGCAGGGCCTCGAGTGAGGCGCCACCGAGGCCGCCGAGCCCGACGGCCCGCGCCTGCACGAGGACGTTGCCGAGCGCGGTCGCCTCGACCGGCCCGGCGAGCACGGCGAGCCCGGTGCGGTCGGCGGTGAGCTGGCAGAGGAGCCGGTTCTGCGATCCTCCGCCGACGACGTGCACCTGTCGGACGTCTCGGCCCGTGACGGCGACGATCGTCTCGAGCGTCGAGGCGTACGCCGAGGCGAGCGACTCGAGGATCGACCGCACGGTCTCGGCCCGCGACGCCGGGGCGGCGAGTCCGTGTGCACCGCACCAGGCGGCGATCCGTGTCGGCATGTCACCCGGCGCGGTGAACGTGTCGTCCGCGACGTCGAAGACGGGGACCGGGGCGGTGACGTCCGCTGCGGAGGCGAGCAGCGCCTCCAGGTCGACGCGCTCGCCACCGCGCTCCCAGGTGCGCACGCTCTCGGAGAGCAGCCACAGCCCGGACACGTTCTTCAGGAACCGGACGCGTCCGTCGACGCCGCCCTCATTGGTGCAGTTCGCCTCGCGAGCCGCGTCCGACAGGACGGGTGCATCGAGCTCGACGCCGACGAGCGACCAGGTGCCGGACGAGATGTACGCGAAGTCCGGGTCGGTGGCCGGTACCGCCACCACGGCCGAGGCCGTGTCGTGGGAGCCGACGAGCGTGACCGGCGCGGTGCCGCCGACCGCCTCGGCGACGGCGGGCAGCAGGGGACCGAGTCGGTCGCCCGGGTCGCGCAGGGTGGGCAGGAGTCCGCTCGGGAGGCGCGCAGCAGCCCGCAACGCCGGGTCCCACCCGCGGGTGGTCGCGTTCAGGACCCCGGTCGTCGAGGCGTTCGTGCGCTCGGCCGCCTCGACGCCGGTCAGCCAGTAGCCGAGCAGGTCGGGCACGAGCAGCGCCCGTTGCGCGAGCTGCAGGGACGGGTCGGCGGCGAACTGGAACAGGGTGTTGAACGGCAGGTGCTGCAGGCCGTTCCGGGCGTACAGCTCGGCGGCGGAGAGCCGCTCGTGCACGGTCGCGACGCCGCCCTCGTGTCGTGCGTCGCGGTAGTGGGACGGCAGCCCGAGCAGCCGCCCGCCACGGAGCAGCCCGTAGTCGACCGCCCACGAGTCGATGCCGATGCTGGCGATGTCCGGCGTCCGGGCGAAGGCGTCGCCGAGGCCCGCGGTGACCTGCCGGTACAGCTCGACAACGTCCCAGTGCAGGGCGTCGCGGTCGCCCTCGTGGAGCGCGACCGGACCGTTCGGGAACCGGGCGACGTGCTCCATCCGGACGCCGTCGGTGTCGACGTGGCCGACGATCACCCGCCCGCTCGTGGCGCCGAGGTCGACCGCGGCGACGCTTCCGCTGTTCGTCACGCTGCTGCCCCTGTTCTGGACATCAGCGCAGGAACGCGGCGGCCACACCGGCGTCGACGGGGACGTGCAGGCCGGTCGTGTGCGAGAAGTCGTCGGTGCAGATGGCGTAGACGGCGTTGGCGACGTTCTCGGGCACGACCTCGCGCTTGAGGATCGTGCGCTGGGCGTAGAACGTGCCGAGGTCCTGCTCCTCGATGCCGTACGTCTTCGCCCGGTTCGCACCCCAGCCGGACGCGAAGATGCCCGAGCCACGGACGACACCGTCGGGGTTGATGCCGTTGACGCGCACCCCGTGCTCACCGAGTTCGGCCGCCAGCAGCCGGACCTGGTGCGCCTGGTCGGCCTTGGTCGCCGAGTACGCGATGTTGTTCGGGCCGGCGAACACCGAGTTCTTCGACGAGATGTACACGATGTCGCCGCCGAGGCCCTGCTCGATGAGGACCTTCGCGGCCGCCTTCGACACCAGGAACGACCCCTTCGCCATGACGTCGTGCTGCAGGTCCCAGTCCTGCTCGGTGGTCTCGAGCAGGCTCTTGCTGAGGCTCAGCCCGGCGTTGTTCACGACGAGGTCGAGGCCGCCGAAGTGCAGGAGCGTCTGCTCGATCGCGTGGTCGATCGCGCCGGCGTCCGTCACGTTCGCGGCGACGCCGATCGCCGTGTCGGTGTTCCCGATCTCGGCGGCGGCCTCCTGCGCCTTGGAAAGGTCGAGGTCCGCGATGACGACCGCGGCCCCCTCGGCTGCCAGGCGCTTCGCGATGGCCTTGCCGATGCCGCTCGCGGCTCCGGTGACGAGGGCGATGCGCGTGGCGAGCTTCTTCGGTGCGGGCATCCGCTGGAGCTTCGCCTCCTCGAGGGCCCAGTACTCGATGCGGAACTTCTCGGCCTCGTCGATGGGGGCGTACGTGCTGAGGGACTCCGCGCCGCGCATGACGTTGATGGCGTTCACGTAGAACTCGCCGGCGACGCGGGCGGTCTGGGCGTCCTTGCCGGAGGAGAACATCCCGATGCCCGGGACGAGCACGATGAGCGGGTCGGCGCCGCGGATCGCCGGGCTCGTCTCGTCGGCGTGCCGGTCGTAGTAGGCCTGGTAGTCGACGCGGTACTGCTCGTGGAGCTCGTGCAGGCGGGCGGTCTGCTCCTCGACCGTCGCCGTGGCGGGCAGGTCGAGGATGAGCGGCTTCACCTTGGTGCGGAGGAAGTGGTCCGGGCAGCTCGTCCCGAGGGCCGCGAGCTCCTCTGCCCGTGACGACGCGAGGAAGTCGAGCACGACGTCGCTGTCGGTGAAGTGACCCACCACCGGCTTGTCGTGCCCGGCGATGCCCCGGATCGTCGGGGCGAGGGCTGCGGCGCGCGCGCGGCGTTCGTCCGTCGGGAGCGCCTCGAAGCCGCGGCGGACGGGGCCGAACGGCTGGTCCTTCCCGTGTTCGGCGATGAAGGCCTCTGCGGTGTCGATGATCCAGCGGGAGTTCGCCTCGGCCTCATCGCTCGTGTCGCCCCAGGCGGTGATGCCGTGGCCGCCGAGGATCGTGCCGATCGCCGCGGGGTGGTCCCGCTTGACCGCCGCGATGTCGAGCCCGAGCTGGAACCCCGGTCGGCGCCACGGCACCCAGACCACCTTGTCGCCGAAGACCTGCTCGGTCAGGGCCGGGCCGTCGGCGGCGGTCGCGATGGCGATGCCGGCGTCCGGGTGCAGGTGGTCGACGTGCGCGGCGTCGACGAGGGCGTGCATCGCGGTGTCGATGGAGGGTGCTGCCCCACCGCGACCGAACAGGGTGTGGTCGAACGCGGCGACCATCTCGTCCTCGCGCTCGACGCCGGGGTAGACGTCCTGCAGTGCGCGGACCCGGTCGACGCGCAGGACTGCGAGGCCCGCCGGGGTGAGGGTGCCGAGGTCGCCCCCGGAGCCCTTCACCCAGAGCAGCTCCACCGGTTCGCCCGTGACCGGGTCGGTGTCGGTACCCTTGGCGGAGGTGTTGCCGCCCGCGTAGTTCGTGATCCGCGGATCCGAGCCGAGCGCGTTCGAACGTGCGACGAGCGCACTGATCGTCGTGTCTGCGTCGGTGCCGTGCGTTGCGGGGTCCACCCGGGCCTCCAGTCCTGTGCTTGTCATGATGTCTACGCGCCCCAGCCGGCCTGGACGCCGCCGACTCGGTCCTCGGCGATCTGCCGCTGGTAACCGGAGTCGAGGTAGGCGCGCATCGGGTTCGCGGGGAGCCCGCGGGACTCGCGCCAGGCGGCGAGGTCGGCGCGGACGTCGGTCTGGTACGCGTCCATGAAGATCTCGTTCGCGCCGAGGACGTCGTGCGCTTCCTGTGCGGCGGTGAGTGCGACGCGGTCGAGCAGCAGTGCGCGGGCCGTCATCTCCTGGACGTTGAGCACCGAGCGGATCTGCCCGGGGATCTTGTCCTCGATGTTGTGGCACTGGTCGAGCATGAACGCGACGTCGGGGTTGTCGTAGCCGCCGCCGCGGATGACCTCGACGAGGATGCGGAACAGCTGGAACGGGTCGGCGGCGCCCACGATCAGGTCGTCGTCGGCGTAGAAGCGCGAGTTGAAGTCGAAGCTGCCGAGCTTGCCGAGGCGGAGGAGCTGCATGACGATGAACTCGATGTTCGTGCCGGGGGCGTGGTGGCCGGTGTCGAGGCAGACCATCGCCTTGTCGCCGAGCGCGGCCGTCTGCACGTAGCTCGTGCCCCAGTCCGGGACGTCCGTGTGGTAGAACGACGGCTCGAAGAACTTGTACTCGAGCACGAGGCGCTGGTCCGGGCCGAGGCGGTCGTAGATCGTGGTCAGCGAGTCGTGGAGGCGGTCCTGGCGGGAGCGCATGTCCTCCTGCCCGGGGTAGTTGGAGCCCTCGGCGAGCCAGATCTTCAGGTCGCGGGAACCCGTGGCGTCCATCACGTCGATGCAGCGCAGGTGGTGGTCGATCGCCTTCTGCCGGATCGTCTCGTCGACGTGGGTCAGGGCGCCGAACTTGTAGTCGTCGTCCTGGAAGGTGTTCGAGTTGACGGTGCCGAGGGAGACGCCGTGCTCCTCCGCGTGGCGCTTCAGGTCGGCGAAGTCGTCGACGAGGTCCCACGGGATGTGGAGCGCGACGGTCGGTGCGAGCCCGGTGTACCGGTGCACCTGGGCGGCGTCGGCGATCTTCTCGTACGGGTCTCGCGGGGTGCCGGGGGTCCCGAACACCTTGAAGCGGGTGCCGGAGTTGCCGAACGCCCAGCTCGGGAGCTCGATCGCCTGCCGGGCCAGCTGGTCGGCGACGGAGCTGAAGCTCGCTGATGTCATCGTGTCACTTCCTCGTGTCGATTGAATCGTTTCATACGGTACGTGCTGCGCGGGGTTCGCGCAAGCCGGGGTCTGGTCGCGCGCTCCGTGGTGGCGGTTCGGGGCGGTGCTGCACAACCACAGTGCGTTCGAACCGCGCGATCGCGCGGCGCAACGTGCCTTTGGTTGTGCGCCGCCCCGCGGCCGCCGCGGCGGGGGCGCGGCGGGGCCGGGCGGCGCGGCGGGCGGCGCGGCAGGTGGCGCGGCGGGCGGCCGAGCGACGAAGCGCCGCCGCCCCGCGGCCGCCGCTACCCCGCGGGGACCGCGGCCGGCGCGCGCAGCTCGTGCGTGCCTCCCGACACGCGCTGCTCCGCAGCACCCGGCAGCCGCACCACCGCGGTGACGCCCTCGGGCACGGTCACCCGCACGAGCAGCTCCCCGTCGACGAGCTCCCACCGCACGGCGACGTGCCCGTGCACGGTGTCGAGCGAGGTCGACGCCCACGTGAGACCGCCTCCGGGCTGCGGCGCCACGAGCACCGACTCGTACCCGGGCGTCAACGGCGCGAGACCACCGACCACGCGGTGCATCCAGTCCGCCACGGCACCGAGCGCGTAGTGGTTGAACGACGTCATCTGGCCCGGGTTGATCGTGCCGTCCGGCAGCATCGAGTCCCACCGCTCCCACACCGTCGTCGCGCCCATCGTCACCGGGTACAGCCACGACGGGCACTCGGTCTGCAGCAGCAGCCGGTACGCGTCCTCGAGGTGTCCGGTCTGCGTCAGCGCATCCGTGATGAACGGCGTCCCGGCGAAGCCCGTCGAGATCCGGTACCCCGACTGCTCGACGAGCTCCGCCAGACGGTCGCCGGCCGTGGCCTGCTCCGCCTCGGACAGGATCCCGAACACGATCGCGAGCGTGTACACGGTCGTGCAGTCGGACAGGATCCGACCGTCGTCCTGCAGGTAGTGGGTCCGGAAGCCGGCCTGGAGGCGCGACGCGAGTTCCCGGAACTCGCTCGCCTCCGCCTCGTGGCCGCCCAACAGCTCGGCCGCGTCCGCCGCGATGGTGGCGGACCGGTACGCGCAGATCGTCGCGACGACGCCCTTGTCGGCCTTCGCCGCCGCGGGGTCCTCCGGCGGGGCGTCCGGGTCCAGCCAGTCGCCGAACTGGAACACGGTGTCCCACAGGTCCTCGGGGGAGAGGTGGTCGCGGATCCGCCGGAGGTGCGCGGCCATGGACGGGAACTGCTCCTCGAGCACCGCGGTGTCGCCGTACGCCTGGTAGAGCGTCCAGGGCACCCACACCCCGGCGTCCGACCAGACTGCGGTGGCGTCGGGCTTGCCGAAGTCCTCGGCGGGGGAGTACTTCAGCACGTCCGGCACGACGAAGGGGATGATGCCGTCGGCGTGCTGCTGCTCGAGCCACACGTCGCGGAGCCAGTCGCCGAGGAACGCCCGCGTGTCGAAGAGGTACGAGGCCGTCGGCGCGAACGCCGCGATGTCGCCGGTCCACCCGAGTCGTTCGTCGCGCTGCGGGCAGTCGGTCGGCACGCTGAGGAAGTTGCCCTGCATGCCCCGCACCACGTTGTCGTGGAAGGTGTTCAGCAGCTCGTGGCTCGACTCGAACGTGCCGGTGCGGGGGAGGTCCGACCCGACCTGCACCGCGGTGAGGGCGGTGCGGAGCTCGTCGAGCGTGCCGGGCCACCCGTCGACCTGGGCGTACCGGAAGCCGTGGAACGTGAAGCGCGGCTCGAAGACGTCCTGGCCGTCCCCGCTGAGGGTGAAGTGGTCGGTGGCCTTCGCGGTGCGCAGGGGGCGCGTGCCGAGCTCGTCGTGCTCGAGGACCTCGGCGTGCTGCAGGGTCAGGACCGTCCCCGCCGGGCCGGACGCGGTCACCCGGATCCAGCCGACGAGGTTCACGCCGAAGTCGACCAGCGTGGCGCCGGCGGGGCTCGTCCAGACCTCGACCGGGGCGATCTCGGCGAGCGGTCGGACGGGCGGCACGGTGTCGGCGACGAGCTCGCGCTCCCCGAGGTCCACCGTGTGCACCGTGCTCGTGCGGCCCTCGTGTCCGTCCACGCTCGGCACCGTCACGTCACCGGGCGTGAGGAAGGAGCCGTCGCGCAGGCGGGCGTCGACGTCCTCGCCGTCGTAGAGCTGGTCGGCCGTGATCGCACTCGACAGCGCCTGCCAGTCGGTGTCGGTCGCGACGAGCTGCTCGTGGCCGTCGGCGAAGGTGACGCGGAGTTCGGCGAACCCGGCGACCTCGTCGGCGTACCAGCCGCCGCCGCCTCCCCAGGCGAGGCGTCCGGCGGCCCAGCCCTTGCCGAGGACGAGCGCGAGGACGGCGGCGCCACCCGGCTCGGCACCGGCGAGGTGTGCCGTGACGTCGTGCGAGACGACGCGGACGCGCCACTCGTAGCTCGTCCACCCCGGCTCGAGCAGGTGGTCGGAGACGCGCTGCCCGCCGAGCCAGGCCTCGACGACGCCGAGGGCGCTGACGTCGAGGGTCGCGCTCGTCACGGCGCCGTGGCCGTCGTCGAGGGTGAACTCCCGGCGCAGGATCGGTGCGCTCCCGAGGTCGGCGTCGCTCGCGATGAACGGTGCTGTCCAGGCGGTCATGTGGTGTGTCCTTTCACGCGACCGGTCATCGTCGACCGGTGCGGGGGTCGTGGGCCCGGCCACCCGCCCGCGGGGGGCGGGGTGGTGGAGGCGGGTCGCGCCTCCAGGCCGTGGATCGGGCGTCAGCCCTTGACGGCGCCGCTCGTCATGCCGGCGACGATCTGACGGTTGAAGAAGATGTAGAGGATCAGCGGCGGGATCGTGATGAGCAGCACGTCCGTGAACAGCAGGTTCAGCTGGCTGACCGACTGGCTCTGGAACGTGTACAGCGTCTGCTGCACCGTCGCGTTCTCGGAACCCGGCAGGAAGTACAGCGGGTTCGTGAAGTCGTTGAACACGGTCACCGACTGCACGAGCACGACCGTGATGATGACCGGCTTGAGCAGCGGCAGGACGACCCCGAAGAACAGGCGGATCGGACCGGCGCCGTCGAGCACGGCTGCTTCGTCGAGCTCCTTGGGGATCGTCGCGACGAACGCCCGGAAGAGCAGGATGCAGAACGAGAGGCCGAAGGTCGCCTCGATGAGGATCATCCCGCCCATGGTCTTGAACAGGTTGAGCCCCTGCAGCACCCAGATCGTCGGGACGATCGCGGGCGGGACGATGAGGCCGGCGAGGACGAAGAAGTTGATCAGGCCGTTCCACTTGCTCGGTCGCCGTTGCAGGACGTAGCCGACCATCGCGGAGAACACCACCATGATGATGACGCTCCCCACGGTGAGCACGGCGCTGTTCAGGAACGAGCGCAGGATCCCGCCGTCGCCGGTCTGCATGACCGCCACGAGGTTCTGCCACAGCTGCCACTGGGTCGGCAGGCTGAAGCCGAGCTGGTTGGCCTCGGCCGGGCTCTTCGCGGCCTGCAGCAGGACGAAGACGAACGGCACGAGGAAGACCACGAAGCTGACGACGATCGCGACGATGCCGATGACCCACTTGCGTGCGGTGTGCGGGCTCCGTCGGCGCGGGGTGGGCGTCTTCGCGGCGCCGGCGCCGGCACGTCGGCTGGTGGTGATCGCGGTCACAGGTCCGCCTCCTTGCGGTTGATGAGCCAGGAGATCGGGACCATGATCGCTGTGACCACGATGAACAACACGACGTTGCCGGCGGTCGACAGCCCGTAGAACCCGGCCTGGTACTGCTTGTAGATCACGCTCGCGATGACGTCGCTCGTGAAGCCGGGTCCGCCGCCGGTCATCGCCCAGATGAGGTCGAACGACCGCAGGCCGCCGATGAGCGACAGGATGATGACCGTCCCCATCGCCGGGCGGGACAGCGGCAGCGTGATGTTCTTGAAGATCGTCCACGCGCTGGCGCCGTCGACACGGGCGGCCTCGAAGTACTCCTGGGGGATCGCCACGATGCCGGCGATGAAGATGAGCGTCGCGATGCCGACGCCCTTCCAGACGTCCACCGCGGCGACGCTCCAGAGGGCGAGGGCCGGGTCGGTCAGCCATCCAGGTGTGGGGAGGCCGACCGCCCCGAGGGCGCCGTTGATGATCCCGTGGAAGGGGTCCATCAGCGCCTTGAACGTGATGCCGATGCCGATGGTCGACACCAGCACGGGGAAGAACACCACCGCTCGGAGGTACCCGCGCCCGAGCACGGGGCTCGTGAGGAGCAGGGCGAGGGCGAGTCCGAGGACCACCTTCGCCGCGCTCGTCACGAACCCGTACTCGAACGTGTGCACGAACCCGGAGACGAGCTGCGGGTCCTGGAAGAACCGGACGAAGTTGTCGAAGCCGATGAAGGTCTGGTCGAACAGCGTCCAGCGGGTGAGCGAGAAGTAGAACCCCGCGAAGGTCGGGACCGCGAAGAACACGACGTAGAGCGCGATCGCCGGGATGAAGAACCAGGCCGGGTAGAACGAGCGCATGCGGCGCCGTGCCGGCCCGGGGCCTGCCTTCGTGGTCTGCGGCGGGGCCACCGCCGTCGTGAGGGTCGCGGTCACCGGATCACCAGCCCTTGATGCCGAGCTGCTGGGCCTGCTGGACGACGTCGTCGTCGTACTGGTCAGCGCCCTTCGCCGCGTTCGTGATGCCCGAGCCGACCTGCACGCAGATCTTCTCGAGGTTCGGGCCCTTGATCGGGGAGAGGAACTCGAGTGCCGGGCTCGCCTTGCCGTCGTCGAGGTACTTCTGCAGGTCGCCGATCATCGGCGGGACGGAGTCGGGCAGGGTGCAGGTCGAGATGACGTACGGGCCACCGGGGGTGCCGGTGTCGTTCTGCACCTTGCAGCCCTCGGACGAGTTCGCGAAGGCGACGAACTTCTTGGCGGCCGCGAGCTTGTCACCCGTGGTCGTCTTCGGGATGTAGAGGCCGTTCGGCTCCCAGATGGTGAGGTTCGTGTCGTCCGCGTTCTCCGCCGGCAACGCGAAGGCACCGATGTCGTTCACCGCGTCGGGCGAGTCCTGCTGGATCGCCGAGATCGCGTTGGTCAGCATCGGGTACTGGGCGCCCTTGCCCTCGGCGAGCATCTTCAGGCCGTTCGCCTGCGTGGCGGACGCGTAGTCCTCGTTGTAGAGGTCCTTGTCCTTGCCCTCCTGGAGGTGCTGGAACCCGGCCAGTGCCGGCTGCTCCGCGTAGGACTCCTTGTGCTTCGTGTACTGCGTCGCCCAGTTCTTCTGCTGCGCGGTGATGTTCGCGAAGTCGCCGAGGACGAACAGCTGGCTGGTCCAGGTGTCGCCGTAGGTCTGGATGATCGGCGCGATGCCGGCGTCCTTGATCTTCTCGCTGTTGCTGATGAAGTCCGCCCACGTGGTCGGGACGCTCAGGCCGAGGTCCGCGTAGACCTTCTTGTTGTAGAGGACGGCGCCGCCGAAGCTGGTGCCGAACGGGGCGCCGTACATGCCCTTGTCGGTGCTGACGACCTTGGTGAACTGCGGGTCGACGTCCTTCGCCCAGCTCTCCTTCGAGAGGTCGACGAGGGTGTTGTCCGGGTTGAGCGCCTGCATGAGCGAGCCGGAGTTGTAGTTGAAGACGTCGGCCATCTCGCCGGTCGACAGCCGGGTCTTCACCAGGTTGTCGCCGTCGGTGCCCTGCGGCTTCGTGTCGAACTTGACGGTGATGTCGGGGTTCGCCTTCTCGAACGCGGCGATGAGCGGCTTCGCGGTGGCGGCGGTGGCCTCGGCGTTGTCGGCGAGGTACGTGATCGTGACCTTGCCGCCGCCGCTGCCGGTGTCGGCGGAGCCGCCCGACGAGCACGCGGCCAGGCTGCCGATGAGGACCGCGGCGCCGCCGATGGCGAGCAACCTGGTGGTCAGGGGACGAGCTGACATTCCTTACCTCCTCGTAAGGCCCGGGACTGGGGGAACCCGGGTGAAACGGACCCGGTCACCGCGCCGATGCGGTTCCCGGTGGTGCTGTTTAGAACGTTTCAATCGGAATGGAACCATGTGGATTGAAGCGTGTCAATCACCGGTCCTGATTCGTTACGCAAGTGCGCGGTCCCGCCGGCCGCGGGAGCCGGGAGGCGCGGGGTGGGCCCCGGCGGGTGGGGCGCGCTGGGCGGGCGGTGCGGCCGCGGCTGCGCTGGCGGCAAAGCGACACCGTGCCGCCGAACCCGCGTGGGAATGTGTCGCTTGCGCGGGGTCGAGCGCGGAGCCGTCCTGTGAACTGTCGCTTTGGTGGAGCGGTCGGGGCGCGGCGGGCGGGCGGTCGCGCGCGGGCCGCCGCGCGAGACTCGCCTCGGCGGACACTTTCGCGGCTCCGCGCCCGCGAAAATGTCCGCCACCGCGAGACTCGGGAACGCCGAGCGCCGCGCGCGCCCCGTCAGGCCTCGGTACGCCTCGGGTCGCTCGGCGCCGTCCGGGCAGCCGCCTCGGCCGCCCCCGCCCGCCCGAGGGTGCTCTCGCGCGGCACGAGTTCGCTCCCGAGCACCACCGTCCGGTGCACGTGCTCCGCGGGGTCCTCGTCGAGCTCGGCCAGCATGAGCTCGACCGCCGCCGCGCCCATCTCCGACCCGTGCATCGTCACCGACGTCAACGGCACGGCGCCGCCCCACGCGACCGAGTTGTGGTCGCAGCCCGACACCGGGATGTCCTCCGGCACCCGGATCCCCGCCGCGCGCAGTTCGGACACGACCGCCATGGCCAGCAGGTCCGTCACGCCGAGGATGCCGTCCGGCCGCTCGTCCGCCGGCATCGCGGCGATGCGTGCACCGGCGTCGGTCCCGCCGGGAGGGTCGATGTCCCCCGCGTCGACGTCGACGAGCGTTACGTCGGGGTGAGCGGCGACCGCACGGAGCACCCCCGCCCGCCGACGTTCGACGGGCTGCAGCTCCGCGCGGGCGCTGACGAACCCGATGCGTCGGCAGCCGCGTTCGATGAGGTGCTCCGTCGCGAGGAACGCCGCTTGCTCGTTGTCCACCACCACCGAGCACGCATCGACCTCGGTCGGCTCGAAGTTCACGTAGACCACCGGTCGCCCGTGCCGCCGCGTGGTCTCGACCTGCTCGCGGGACTGGGTCATCGGGGCGAGCAGGATCCCCGACACACGTGCGCTCTCGAGGAACGCGAGGTGCTCACCCTGCGCCTGCAGGTCGTCCTCGCTGCTCGTGATGAGCAGGGTCAGCCCACGTTCACGCGCGGCGAGCTGCGCACCGTTCACCATGTCGCTGAACAGGGAGTTGCGGAGGGACATCACGACGAGCCCGATCGCTCGCGTGCTCCCCGAGGCGAGTGCCCGCGCGTTGCGGTTCGGCGTGTACCCGAGGTCGGTGATCGCGGCACGGACCCGCGCTGCGGTCGCGTCGGCCACGCGTTCCGGGTGGTTCAGCACGTTCGAGACCGTCGCGAGCGAGACGCCCGCCCGAGCGGCGACGTGGTGCACGCTCGGCGGTCCGTCGCGCCGGGGGACATGCACCATGCTCCGATCGTATGCGGACCGGCGCGCCCTCCCGGCCATCCGCCGGACAGGACGGCCGACCGACGCGCCCACCCGGCCATCCGTCGGACGGGAGGTGGGCCCCACCAGCCGGTTCCGGCGCACCGCGCCAGCGCGGCGACTGCCGTGACGGGAGGCGCGGTGCGGCGCCGACCCGCGCCTCCCGTCCGACGCGGCTCGCCGCCCCGTTCGCCAAAGCGACGGTGTGCCGCGAACGGTTGCCTGGGGTCTGTCGCTCTGCCGTCACGGACGCCGCGGCCTTCCTGTGTCCTGTCGCTCCGGCGGCACGATCACGGGCGCGCGGCGAAGCGCGCAGCGCCCCTCAGCGCTCGGCGACGGTGGACTGCCGCACGACGAGCTCGGGCGTGAACTCGACGTGCAGCTGGTCCGTGCCCTGCCCCTGGTCCACCTGGGCGAGCAGCAGCTCGATCGCCCGCCGCCCGAGGTCCTGCGCCGGCTGCCGCACCGAGGTGAGCGGGACGACCGCGGCCTCGGCGAACGCGATGTCGTCGTACCCGACGATCGCGATCTCCTCCGGAACCCGGATCGACCCGCGCATGATGAACGCCTGTTCGAGGCCGACGGCGAGCAGGTCGTTCGCCGCGAACACCGCGTCCGGGCGGTCGGCGGCCGGGCGGGCCTGGATCTCCTCGCCGACGCGCCGACCCTCGAGGACGGAGAGCGACGTGGTCGGGATCACCTCGAGCGCCGCACCCGCCGCCTCGGCCGCGGCGACCGCGCCGGTGTGCCGGTCGGTGACCTGCCGGATGCCGAACGGGCCGCCGACGAAGGCGATCCGCCGACGTCCGATCGCGGTGAGGTGCGTGACGGCGATGCGGCCTCCGGCGACGTCGTCGACGGAGACGGACGCGAAGTGCTCGTCGTCGGCGCGGCGGTCCACGAGGACCACGGCGGTGCCCTGGTCGCGCAGTCGCTCGAGGCGGCCGAGGTCGTCCCCGGCGGGGGAGATGAGGAGTCCGGCGACGCGGCGCTCCTCGAAGAGGTCGACGTAGGTGTGCTCGCGGTCGACCGACTCGTCGGAGTTCCCGACGAGGACGGCCAGGCCCTTCTGCATCGCCGCGTCCTCGGCGCCGCGGGCGACGTCGGTGAAGAACGGGTTGCCGCCGTCGAGCACGATGAGCCCGACGGTCGAGCTGCGGCCGGCGCGGAGCTGGCGGGCGGAGTCGTTGCGGACGAACCCGAGTTCGGCGATCGCGGACTGCACGCGTTCGACGGTCCCCGGTGCCACCTTGTCGGGACGGTTCAGCACGTTCGAGACGGTGCCGAGTGACACCCCGGCGAGCGCTGCGACGTCCCGAACGCTCACTGCCATGGGGTCATCCTGGCATCGGGGCGGGCGTTCCGGTGGAGCGACTTGCCCTCCGGCCGAACGACGAGTACCGTCTCCGCAGCACCGTTGAAACGATTCACTGACGAACACGCGAACGGAGGACCAATGGCGGTCCGTATCGGAGCCCGCAACACCACGGGCTGGAAGGCGACGATCTCGGTCGCCATGTCGAACTACATCGAGTCGGGGTCGATCATCGCGATCGCCACGAGCCTCAGCCTCTGGCAGGCGCAGTTCCACGTCGGGGACCTGCAGGTCGGGCTCCTCGCCAGCCTGTCCGCGAACGCGTTCGGCGCAGCGGCCGGCGCCATCATCGGCGGACCCCTGTGCGACCGCTACGGCCGGAAGTTCATCTACACCTACGACCTGCTGCTCTACATGCTCGGGATCCTGCTCGCGGTGTTCGCCGGCAGCTACGGCATGCTGCTCGTCGGGTTCATCCTCACCGGCATCGCGGTCGGCGCGGGCGTCCCCGCGAGCTGGACCTACATCGCCGAACAGGCCCCGGCCGACAAGCGCGCTGCCCACGTCGGCACCGCGCAGCTCGCCTGGTCGATCGGCCCCATGGTCGGCTTCGCCCTGGCCATCGCCGCCGCGCCGCTCGGGCTCCTCGGCAGCCGCCTGATCTTCGCGCACCTGTTCGTCGTCGCCGCGATCGTGTGGTGGCTGCGACGCGGCCTGCCCGAGTCCACGATCTGGAAGGACGAGCGCGCGGCCACCGGCTCCGCGAACTTCTTCCACGGCTTCACCCAGCTGTTCAGCCGCCGCAAGAACCTCACCGCGATGCTGTTCCTGTTCGGCGTCTACGCGCTCTGGAACACCGTGGCCGGGCAGGCCGGCATCTTCCAGCCCCGCGTCTACTCCGCCACCGGCGTGACGAGCGTCACCGAGCAGTACGGGCTGCAGATCCTCGTGTGGGGCTGCACCGTCGCCGCGACGTACTTCGGATTCATGCGCTTCGCCGACCGGATGAGCCGGAGGCTGCTCTACGCGATCGGCGCCGCGCTCGCGGTCGTCGCCTGGGCCGTCCTCATCTACGCGCCCGCGAACCTCGGCACGCTGCTGTTCTTCGCGATCGCGTGGGGCATCTCGTCTGGCATCGGCGCGCAGGCGTTCTACGGGCTCTGGACGAGCGAGCTGTTCGCCACCCGGTACCGGGCGAGCGCGCAGGGCGTCCTGTTCCTCGCCGCGCGGGTCATGGTCGGCCTGCTGAGCATCTGGTTCCCGCTCCTGCTCTCCGACATCGGGCTCCGTGCACTCGGCGGGCTCATCCTCGGCCTGCTCGCGCTGTCGTTCCTGGTCGGGACGATCTGGGCGCCGCGAACGCAGGGCAAGACCCTCGAGGAGATCGAGGCCGAACGCTACGGCACCGTCACCAGCGCGACCGGCACGGTCCGCACGCCCGAGGAGCACGCCGCGCGTCAACAGACGCTGCGGGGTGCGCGAGACGAGCGGACGCCACGGTGAGCGACGCGGACCAGCGTGATGCGCGCCTCCCGGACGGCCCTGGAGGCGCGGATCACGTGACCCGCGTCTGCTTCCGCCTGCAGGTGGGGACCGAGCACCTCGACGCCTACCGCGAGCGGCACGCCGCGGTCTGGCCGGCGATGCTGCGGGCGATCGCGGCCGCGGGACGTCGGAACTACTCGCTGTTCCTCGACGACGACGGCCTGCTCATCGGGTACTACGAGACGGAGTCGGTGGCGGATGCCGACGCGTCGCTCGCCGCGTCCGAGGTGGCCGCCGCGTGGGAGGCGCACATGCAGGACCTGTTCGACGGCGCGACCGGGCGGGCGGACCAGACGGCGCGCGTGCTGCCGGAGGTCTTCAACCTCGAGGACCAGCTCGCTTCGTGCGCATCGTGAGCAGGAATGGTCGGGTCCCGTCGCCGGACCCGACCATTCCTGCTCACCGAACGACGCCCGCGGGGCACCGGGGACTGCAAGGCACCCTCGCTACCGTGGGGCCATGCAGCAGCCCGCAGCCGGGACCCTCCGCGTCCTCCACCTGTCCGACACCCACCTCACGGGCGACGGTGCCCTGCACCAGGGGTCCGTCGACACGACCGCCGCGCTCGAGGGCGTGCTCGCCCGGGTCGACGGCGTCCCGGGGATCGGGCTCGTGGTGGTGTCCGGCGACGTGTCCGAGGACGGCACTCCGGAGTCGTACGCCGCGGTGCTCGAGCGCGTCGGTGGCTGGGCGGAACGCCACGGTGCGGCGCTCGTCACCGTCCCGGGCAACCACGACCTCCGCGAGGGGTTCCGACAGGTCCTCGCGAACGGCCACGTCCTCGGCGAGGGCGGCCGGCCGCTCATGCACACCATGGAGTACCACCCGCCGACCGTGCCGGTCTGGGGGCAGTCACTCGTCGCTGGTCGGCGGATCGTCACGGTCGACACGAGCGTCCCCGGGGTCGGCTACGGCGAGATCGCCGAGGCGTCGCTCGAACGACTCCGCGCCGCGCTCGCCGGCGACCACGCGCCGCACGGCACCGTCGTCGTGCTGCACCACCCGCCGCTGCCGGCACCGACCGCGCTGCACGAGGCCCTGCGACTCCGCAACCCGGAGGCGCTCGCCGACGCGATCCGCGGCTCCGACGTCCGGGTCGTGCTCGCGGGGCACTACCACCACCACTTCGCCGGGACCCTCGCGGGCGTGCCCGTGCTCGTCGCGCCCGGTGTCGCGAACGACACCGACGTCACCGGCGCCTACGACGAGGAGTCCGCGTACGTCGACTCCGGAGCGCTCGTCGTCGACGTCGCCGAGGACGGCTCGGTCTGGTCGACCCCGGTCCGCGTGCCGCGGCCGGACGCGGACCCGCTCGCGTTCGCGCTCGACGCGGACACCGTGGCGCGCGTCATCGAGGCATCCACCGGGCAGTAGACGCACCGTTCGTCGGACGGGAGGGACGGTGCGGGCCCGCACCGTCCCTCCCGTCCGTCGTGTGCGGACGCCGGTACCCCGCGCGTTCGGGTTGCAGTCGGGAACTCCGAGTAGGCCGGTGGCACACCTGGAGCGAAGGAGCACCCCATGCGGATCGGCAGTGCAGTGCAGTACGACCGGTACGGCGACTTCGACGTCGTCGAGCTCGTCCCGCAGGAACGCCCGGAGGCGGGTCCCGGCGAGATCGTCGTCGAGATCGTCGCGGCGGGGCTCAACCACATCGAACGGTTCCTGCGGGAGGGCAAGCTCCAGGACCACATCGAGCTCACGTTCCCGGCTCGTCAGGGCGTCGACTTCGCCGGCATCGTCCGGGCACGCGGCGACGGGGTCAAGGACCTGCGCGTCGGCGACGAGGTGATGGGGCACGCACCGAACGGCGGGTCGCACGCCACCTGGCTCGTCGTGCCGCGCGCTGCCGTCATCAAGAAGCCGGAGCACGTCGGCTGGGAGGTCGCCGGCGGCCTCTACCTGGCCGGGTGCACCGCGGTGTCGGTCGTCCGCAGCCTCAAGCTCGGACCGGAGGACACCGTCGTCATCACCGCCGCGGCCGGCGGCGTCGGGCACATCGAGTGCCAGCTGGCGCACGATGCCGGGGCGACCGTCATCGCGCTCGGCAGTGCGCGCAACCACGACTACCTCCGCCAGATCGGCACCCTGCCCGTCGTGTACGGCGAGGGCGAGGAGGAACGCATCCGTGCGATCGCGGACGGCCGCCCGGTCACCGCGTTCATCGACAACCACGGCGAGAGCCGGGCCGAGGAACTCGCGGAACGCCTCGGCGTCGCACCGGGGCGGTTCGTGTCGTCCGAGGCGCGGCGCGACATCGAGATCCGGTTCCTGCGGGCGCCGGCCGAGGACGAGGAGACCCGGGAGCTCCTGACCCTCCTGGCGAAGGCCGTGCAGGACCGTCGCGTGCAGGTGCTCATCTCCGGGTTCTACCCGTTCGAGTACATCGTCGAGGCGTACGAGGACCTCGCCGAGATGAAGTCCCGCGGCAAGGTCGTGATCGGGATGCAGACCGTCGAGACCGGTACACGGATGGACTGGTACCGCTCGGAGAAGGCCCGTGACCTGCGCGACCGGTACGCCGACGCGCGGGGGAGCGACTCCGAGACGATGGCGGGCGGGTCGGCGAGTCCGAGCGCCTAGCTCAGGACGTCCTTCGTGGTGAACCGGCTGTACGCCAGCGCGCCGAAGACGACGACGTAGCCGAGCTGGAGCACGGCGTTCGACCCGAACGAGTCGAACGCGATCGGGTCGCGGAGCAGGTCGCCGAACCCGAGCCACTGGTGCGAGAACAGGTACGGGTGCAGCCAGTCGAGCTGCGGCAGCTGGTCGAGCACCTGGGACGCCCCGGCGAGCACCACCGTCGCGGCCATCGCACCGACCGGCACGCTCGTCAGGGTCGAGGCGACCAGCCCGATCGCCGACAGCCCGAGCATCGACAGCGTGACGTAGAGCGCGAGCAGCACGGCCCGGCCGGCGTAGGACCAGCCGTCGACCTGCGTACCCGAGAGCAGGGTCACCGGGCCGATCGGGAACAGCACGGCACCGATCGCGGCCCCGACCAGGACGATGAGGAGCGTCGCGGCGAGGCAGAACGCCACTGCCCCCGCGTACTTGACGAGGATGAACCGCACGCGGCCGGTCGGGGCCACGAGCAGGTAGCGGATGGTGCCGTGGCTGGCCTCGCCCGCGACGGTGTCACCCGCGACCACGCCCACGGTGAGCGGCAGGAACAGCGGGATCGACACGGTCAGCGCGGTGAACGCCACGAACAGCCCGTTGTTCGTGATGTCGCCGAGGAACGCGGGACCGCCGGAGTCGTCACCGGTCGTGAGCCGGACGGCGACGGCGATGAGGATCGGCACGAGCGCGAGCGCCCCGAGCATCGCCCACGTGCGGCGGCGTCGGAAGACGAGGGCGAGCTCGGAGCCGAGGAGTGCGAAGGGGCGCTGGCGGGGACGCGGGGAGGCGCGGACGTCGTGCGACTGCGGGTCGTCCGTCGGCACGGTGGCGGCGTCAGGCTGCGACATCGAAGCCCTCTCCGGTGAGGGCGACGAAGAGGTCCTCGAGGGTGCCGCCGCCGACGGTGAGCCCGCGCACCCGGACGTCGGCGCGGACGAGCTCGGTCGTGATGGTCTCGGGCAGGACCTCTGGTGGCAGGTCGGCCACGAGGACGTCGGCACCGCCCTCGTGCCGCGGGGTCAGGCCGAGACGGCTCAGCACGGTGCCGGCCTGCCCGAGGTCGGGCGTCCGGACCGTGACCGTCCGGGCACCGGCGGCGCGGAGCTCGTCGAGCGGCCCCTGCGCGACGAGCTTGCCGGTCCGCATCACGGCGGCGTGCGTGCACACCTGCTCGATCTCGGCGAGCAGGTGGCTCGAGACGAACACCGTGGTGCCGTCGTCGGCGAGGGAGCGGATGAGGTTGCGGACCTCGCGCGTGCCCTGGGGGTCGAGGCCGTTCGTCGGTTCGTCGAGCACGAGGAGGTCCCGCGGGGCGAGCAGGGCGTTCGCGAGCCCGAGCCGCTGCTTCATGCCGAGCGAGTACGCGTGCGCCTTCTTGTCGGCCGCGTGCGAGAGCCCGACGCGGTCGAGGGCGCTCGCCACCCGGGTCTTGCGGGTCCGTGGGTCGGAGGTGGGGTCGGCGGCGTCGAACCGGTACAGGTTCGCGCGGCCGGAGAGGTACGGGTAGAACGCCGGACCCTCGACGAGTGCACCGACGCGCGGCAGGACGTCGTGGAGGGCCTTCGGCATCGGTTCGCCGAGCACCTCGATCGTGCCGCCCGTCGCGCTGGAGAGCCCGAGGAGCATGCGGATCGTCGTCGTCTTGCCGGAGCCGTTCGGCCCGAGGAAGCCGAACACCGCGCCGCGCGGGACGGCGAGGTCGATCCCGTCGACCGCGCGCTGCTTGCGGAAGACCTTCGCCAGTCCCGTGGTGCGGATCGCGAGGGCTGCGTCGGGCGTGCTCACTCGGCTGCGGCGACCAGCGCCGACACCGGGACCGCGCCCGCGAGGACCCGGCCGTCGTCGGTGAGGTAGACCGAGACGAGCGAGGTCTGCACCGCGCGGCCCCCGTCGACCGAACGGGTCAGCTGGTCGAGCAGCCCGCTGGCGTCGTCGCCGAGCGCGGTCTGGTCGACCGAGCCCTTCGGCAGTTCGGCGATGGTGCTCCAGCCCGTCCCCGTGAGCGTCGGCTCGTCGCCGGTGCGTCCGTGTCGGTGCTGCGCGTCGCCCTCGCCGTGGGCTGCCGCGTCGGAGAGGTCCTTCGTCTCGACCGTCGCGCCCGTGGGCGGCGTGAAGTCGAACAGGCGTGCGGCCGGCGCGCCGTACTGCAGGCTCGTGAAGCCGACCTCGACGGCGGGGTCGGACTGGCCCTTCGCCTCGATCGTGGCGCGCAGCGGGAGGCCGGTCTGCTGGTCGACCGCCAGGCGCACGGACCCGACGAGCGTGCCCGTCGACTTCGGCGTGAGGGTGATCTGCCAGGCGTCGTGGCCGGCGACCCGGACGTCCTTCGGCTTCGACACCGTGGTGCTCGGCGTGATCGCGTCGATCGCCTGCTTCGCGATGTCGGACGGCGTCGCGGCGCCGGACTCCGGCGTCCGGGCGTCCTTCGGGAGGGTGACGTGCGTCGCCGTGCGCTCCTTCGAGTCCCAGGTCCAGACGTCGGACCCGTTCCGGACGAGGTCCTGCTCGGCGAGCTGCTGCGTCAGCTGGACGCGCTGCTTGTCGGGACCGTCGACGTAGACGCGGGCGGTGTGCGACGAGGTGAGGAGGCCGAGCGCGTCGGAGGCGTCGCCCTCCAGCGAGGAGCCGCCGGACCCGGTCGGGAGCTCCGGCAGGCCGAGGTCGCTCGTCTGCACGAGCTTGCCGGAGTACTTCGCGTCGGACGACCCCGCGATGCTGGCGATGACGTCCGCCGCGCTCGGGTTCGTCCCCGCGACCGGGTCGCTCGACGCGTTCGCGATCATCGGCGCAGCGACGGCGCCGGCGACGACGACCGGTGCGATGACGGCGGGCAGCCAGGCTGACTTCTTCATCGGTTTCCCCTCGGTGGAGCATTCGGAGTCGGCAGTACGGTACGTCGGCCCGCCGACAGTGGGCTGGGCGTTCGTAGACTCGGGGGCGACCGACGCGGGTCGGTGGCGGCGAAGGAGGCGGCATGCGGGCGGTGCTCGGTCTGGACATCGGGACGTCGAGTACGAAGGCGCTGCTCACGCGGTTCGACGGCACGGTGATCGCCGAGGTCGGACGACGGCACGAGGTCGACCGTCCGGAGCAGGGGCTCGTCGAGATGGACGCCGCGGTGTGGTGGGACGAGTTCACCGCCCTGACCCGTGAGCTGCTCGAGCGGGTGCCGGACGCCGAGGTCGAGGCCGTCGGCGTGAGCGGCATCGGCCCGTGCGTGCTCCTCACCGACGACGCCGGGGAACCGCTGCGGCCCGCGATCCTGTACGGCGTCGACACCCGGACGGCCGAGATGCTCCCCGCCGTGACGGCCGAGCTCGGCGGCGAGGAGGCGATCCGTTCCCGGTGCGGCTCCGCCCTCAGCACGCAGGCGGCCGGGGTCAAGCTCGCCTGGGTCGCCCGGCACGAACCCGACGTGTGGGCGCGTGCGGCGCGGTTCACGATGCCGTCGTCACGCGTGGTGGAGCTGCTGACGGGGGAGTACGTCCTCGACCACCACTCGGCGAGCCAGTGCACACCGCTCTACGACGTGCACGAGAACACCTGGATCGACGCGTGGTGCGAACGGCTCGCGCCGGGGCTCGCCATGCCGAGGCTCGTCTGGTCGGGTGACCGGGCCGGCACCGTGACGGTTGCTGCGGCTGCGGCCACGGGCCTCCCGGTCGGCATCCCCGTGACGGCCGGGACCATCGACGCCTGGGCCGAGGGCGTGAGCGTCGGAGCCGCCGTGCCCGGGCGGATGTTCCTGCAGTACGGCACGACGATGTTCATGATCGCGCCGACCGACGAGCCGGTCTCGGTGCCGGGGATGTGGACCACCGTCGGCACCCGTCCGGGGCAGCCGAGCGTCGCCGGTGGGATGGCGACCTCCGGAGCGATCACCGACTGGCTCCGGCGGCTCGTCGACGGCGAGTGGTCGACGATGCTCGAGGAGGCCCGCTGCGCCGGCATCGGGGCGAACGGCCTGCTGATGCTGCCGTACTTCGCGGGGGAGCGGACCCCGATCGCGGACCCGGACGCACGCGGGGTGATCGCGGGCCTCACGGTGCGGCACACCCGCGGTGACCTGTACCGGGCGACGCTCGAGGCGACGGCCTACGCGGTGCGGCACAACGTCGAGGTGCTGCGCGAGGCCGGGGTCGAGGTCCACGAGCTCGTCGGCGCCGGCGGCGGACTGCTCGGACGGCTCTGGCCGACGATCGTCTCGGACGTCACCGGGCTGCCGCAGACGGTCCCGAGCGTGACGATCGGTGCGTGCTACGGGTCGGCGTTCCTCGCGGCCGGGCTCGTCGAGGACGTGGACGTCACCGCGTGGAACCCCCCGGCCGCGCGCATCGAGCCCGATCTCGCGGCGACGGCGGCGTACGAGCCGGGCTACCGCGACTACCGCGAGCTGTACGAGGCGACGAGGGCCGTCGTGCACCGGTTGGCCGCGCGCGGTCGCTCGCACTGACGAACCACGAATCCGACATCGAACCAGGCTCGGCGGCCGGTTCGATGTCGGATTCGTGGTTCGGAGCGCCCTACGCGAGCGCCCTACGCGGACGCGTCCACGCCCGCCGGCGCGCTGCCGTCGTACTCGCAGATCGCCGCGACCTTCGACGCGCTCGCGGACGAGCGGTCGAACTCGTAGCCCAACCACTCGCGAGCCATGCGCCGGGCGACCTCGACGCCGACGACGCGCTGGCCCATGCAGAGGACCTGGGCGTCGTTCGACAGGATCGAGCGCTCGACGCTGAACGAGTCGTGCGCGGTGACGGCCCGGATGCCGGGGACCTTGTTCGCGCTGATCGCGACGCCGAGTCCGGTGCCGCAGATCAGGATCGCCCGGTCCGCCTCGCCGTTCGCGACGAGCCGTGCGGCGTCGACGGCGACGTGCGGGTAGGCGGTGTGCCCGTCCGCGTCGACCCCCACGTCCACCACGGACTCCACCCGCGGATCGGCGAGCAGGTCGGCCTTGATGATCTCCTTGTAGTCGAACCCTGCGTCGTCCGAACCGACCACGAGACGGTACGTCATGCGTGTGTCCCTTCCTTGTCTGCTGCACGGGTGGCGAGGACCTCGCCGACCCGCGTGAGGATCATCCCCATCGAGGTGGCACCCGCGTCGGGTGTCCCCAGGCTCTTCTCCGCCAGCGGCCGGGCACGCCCGACCTTCGGCTTGAGGTCTGCGGTCGCAGCGGCTTCCGCGACCGCGACCTGCGCGGCAGCCTGCCACGCCTCGGTGAGCGGCGTGCCAGCCTCGACGCCGCTCCGCAGCTCGTCGACGAACGGGAGCAGCGCATCGAGCAGCGTCTTGTCCCCGCGGGACGCCCCGCCGAGGTGCACGATCGAGTCCGCGAACGCCTGCGCCGCCTCGACGACGTCGGACGCCTCGTACGCGGAGCGGTCGTCGCGGAGCGACCGGCCGAACGCCTCGAGCGCCGCACCCCACAGGACCCCGGAGGTGCCGCCCGCGAACTCGGCCCACGCGTCACCGGCGCGTCCGAGGACGAAGGCGACCCCTGCCTCCTGGCCCGCCCGGTCGACCGCCTTGCGGGCCGCACCGATCCCCTTCACCATGCCGCGTCCGTGGTCGCCGTCCCCGGCGACCGCGTCGATGCGGCCGAGCTCCTCCTCGTGCTCCCGCAGGAGCGCGTCGATCGCCTCGATCGCGGCGCGCGCCGTCTGCGCGGCCTGCCTGGAGGCGCCACTCGCGTCCGGCACGACCGTCGCCTCGTCCTCGGCAGCGTCCACGGCGTCGGCCGGCACGAGCGCCGCGACCGGCGCCGCCACCTTGCGGTACGCGGGCGTGTACGCGTCGGCCCTCCACAGCGCCTCGAGCTCGTCGTCGAGCCACTGCAGGGTGAGCGAGCAGCCGCCCATGTCGAGGCTCGTGACGAGTTCACCCACCTCGGGCTCGACGACGTCGATCCCGGCGTCCTGCAGGAGCGGGAGCACACGGCCCCAGAGCAGGAAGAGCTCCTCGTACTTGGTGTCGCCGAGACCGTTCAGGATCGGCGCGACCCTGGTGCCGGCGGCGTCCGGGCGGTCCGCGAGCAGCCGCTCGACGAGGAGCGACGCGAGTTCGGTCGCACGGAGGAGCGGGACGTCCTCGATACCCGGCTCGCCGTGGATGCCGAGCCCGAGGCCGAGGTGGCCCTCGGGGACGGTGAACAGCGGCTCGGTCGCGCCGGGCATCGTGCAGCCGGAGAACGCGACGCCGATGGTGCGGGTCGCCCGGTTGGATGCGGTGCCGATGCGCTCGACCTCGTCGAGGTCGGCTCCGGCGGCCGCCGCGGCACCCATGGCCTTGAAGACCGAGAAGTCACCGGCGATGCCGCGGCGCTTCGACTCCTCGTCGGCGCTGGCGATGTCGTCGGTGACGACCACGATGCGGGTGTCGATGCCCTCGGCGTTCAGCCGCTCGGCCGCGAGCCCGAAGTTCATCGTGTCGCCGGCGTAGTTGCCGAACGACAGCACGACGCCCTTCCCCTGGTCCGCCGCCTTGGCGACCGAGTAGACCTGCGCCGTGGACGGCGAGGTGAAGATGTTGCCGACGACGGCCCCGGTGGCGAACCCCGGCCCGACCACGCCGCAGAACGCGGGGTAGTGGCCGGAACCGCCGCCGACGACGACCGCGACCTGCGGCTCGGCGCCCTCGGTCGGCAGGGCGACGACGCCGCCGTGGACGCCGCGGACCCGGTCGGCGTAGAGGGCGAGCCAGCCCGCGAGCTGGTCCTCGGCGAACTCCTCCGGGTCGTCGTGGATCGTGGTCATGGTGCTTGTCCTTCGCATCGAGTGGGGGTGGTGCACCGGGCGACGGCGGGACGGCCGCCGTCGCCCGGGGTTCAGTGTCCTCGGTCTCCCTGCGGGACCTTGAGGAAGTGGATCATCACGAACGCGCAGGCGTACAGGCCGACGAACGTCCAGGTCACGGCCTGGCCACCACCGCCCAGGGCGAGCACCGCGGCGACGACGCCCGTGCCGAGGAACGCGGCTCCACCGGCGGCGGTGGTGTACATCGCCATCGCGGCGCCCTTGTGCTCGGGGGCGAGCGCCGGCATGATCGCGCCCATCGGGACGAAGCCCGCGAGCAGGCAGCCGAACACGCACCCGGCGACGACGGAGAGCACGTAGCCCCAGTCGGACCCGGCGGGGACGAGCTGCGGGACGTACCACCAGGCGATGAGCCCGAGGGCGGACCCGACGATGCCGAACCACTTGACGGTGCGCTGCCAGCCGATCTTGTCGCCGACCCAGCCGAACAGGGCGTTCACGAGGATGTTCGTCGCGTAGACGCACACCGTCATGAGCAGCCACCGGCTCTGGCCCCAACCGCGCTCGTTCGCGATCACCGCCGGGAGGATGACGAACATGCCGAACTCCGGCGCGGTGTTGATCAGGCGGACGAGGAAGCCCATCAGGATCTTCGGTCGCGTGGCCGTCAGGCGGATGCCGCTCGTCAGCACGCGCCAGGCGCTCTCGCCCTCCGGCGCGATGCGGGAGAACCCGTTCGGCAGGCGCACCCCGAACAGCAGGATGAGGAACCCGATCACGACGAGGCCGATCGAGGCGATCATCGCGCCGGTCTCACCGACCGTGCCGCCGCCGAACACCGGGATGGCGCCGATCGCGAAGAGCGAGCCGAGCGTGGGCAGGCCGCCGGTGAAGGCGACGTAGAACCAGCCGACGGCCGAGCCGTTGCGCTCCACGGGCGTCGTGATGTTCACCCAGACCAGGAATGCGAAGGCGAACAGCGGGTACCCGAAGCCGCGGATGGCGTAGGCGACGGCGGCGAACGGCACGCTGCCGAGTCCGAGGGCGATGAGGAACAGGACCTCGAACACGACCCAGACGGCGAACCCGAGGATCATCACCCGTCGCGGACCGATCAGGTCGGCGAGGGCGCCGGAGACGTAGCTCCCCACCAGGGCGGCGAGGCTGTAGAACGTGACGATCGTCGCGACCGTGGCCTCGGGGGAGCCGAGGACCGCGACCATGTGCGGCGTGATGAAGTTCGACTCGACGCCGTTGCCGGTCATGAAGACCAGGACGGCGAGGAAGCCGAGGGCGAGCGGGCGGGGGATGCCCATCTTGTCGAGCCGGCCCTCGGTGCGGGGCATCGTCGGCGCACCGGTGGCGCGCTGTGTCGTCGTTGACATGCTTGCTGACTCCTGTGGTGGCTGCGGCTCAGGCCTGCAGGGACGGGATGATCGAGACCTTGACGCTCGCGCCCGCGGAGTCGCCGACGAGGTCGAGGGCCTCCTGGAAGCGCTCGAGCGGGAACTGGTGCGTGCAGATCTCCGACATCGGCAGGGTCTCGGCCTCGAGCAGCTTGATCGCCGCCGGCCAGGTGTGCGGGCCGAGGTGGGCACCGCGGACGTCGAGCTCCTTGTCGTCCGAGATGATCGACCAGTCGACGGACACGTTGTCCTTGAAGACCGAGTACTCGACGAACGTGCCGAGCTTGCGGAGCAGGTTGAGCCCCTGCGGGACCGCGGACGGGTGCCCGGTCGCCTCGATGTAGACGTCGGCGCCGTACCCGTCGGTGAGTTCCTTGACCCGGGCGACCGCGTCGTCCTGGGCGATGTTGATCGTGATGTCGGCACCGACCTTGCGTGCGAGTTCGAGCTTGTCCTCGACGACGTCGAGCGCGATGATCCGCAGCGGGTTCTTCTGGCGGGCACCGGCGATCGCGGAGAGCCCGATCGGCCCGGCACCGGCGATGACGACGGTGTCGCCGAACTTGATGTCGCCCCGCTCGACGGCGTGGAACGCGCACGAGAGCGGCTCGGCGAAGGCGGCGACCTGCCCGGGGAGGGCGCTCGACACCGGGTGGGTCAGGGCCTTCGCCGGTACCAGGACGTACTCGGCCATCGCGCCGTCGTAGCCCTTGAAGCCGAACATGTCGTGCACGTTGCACATCCAGTACGCGCCCTCGAGGCAGTAGCGGCACTCCCAGCACGGCACGATCTGCTCGCAGGCGATCCGGTCGCCCACGGACACCCCCCGCTTGGCGAGGGCGGCGTCGTCACCGGCGACGATCGTGCCGACGAACTCGTGTCCGGGGATCCGGTCGGTGTCGGCCCAGGCGGGGCGGTTCTCGTCGCCCCAGAACTTCGCGGCGCCGTGGTAGCACTTCAGGTCGCTCGCGCAGATGCCGACGGCGTCGGTGCGGAGCAGGAGTTCGCCGGGTCCGGGGGTCGGCACGGGGCGGGTCTCGAGGCGGTAGTCCTCGGGACCGTGGACCACGACGGCGCGCATCGTGGTCGGGATCTCGGTGGGCGTCGCGGCCGTGGTGGTCGCGTTCTCGGTCGTCGTCGACATGAGCTGCTCCTTCGTCGGGGTGCTTCGGCGACGACTGTACACCCCGCGGAACGTTTGTCCAGAACACAATTTCTGGTACGGTCGGCACAACGCAAGGGAGCGAACATGACCACCGACTTCGCCGCAGCCCTCCGACCGGGCCCGGACACGATCGACCTGACGAACGACTTCAGCGGCCGCACGGCGGTGGTCACCGGCGGGGCGTCCGGCATCGGCAACGCGATCGCCGTTGCCCTCGCGTCCCGCGGCGCCCGGGTCGCCATCGTCGACGTGCGGGCGGACGGCGCAGCAGCCGCCGCGGCAGCGCTGCCGACCGCCGGCGCACCGGCCCACCTCGGCCTCGGCTGCGACGTCACGGACGAGACGTCGGTAGCCCGCGCGGTCGCCGCCGTCACCGGTGCCGCCGGCCGGATCGACGTCCTCGTGAACTGCGCCGGCGTCGCGCTGCTCGCCCCCGCCGAGGACCTCGACCCCGGTGCCTGGGCCACGACCATCGACGTCAACCTCACCGGCACCTACCGGGTCTCCCAGGCCGTCGGGCGCCACATGCTCGCCGCCGGGTACGGCCGGATCGTGAACATCGCCTCGCAGGCAGCGCACGTCGGCATCGACGGCCACGCGGCGTACTGCGCGTCGAAGGCCGGTGTCATCGGGCTCACCCGCGTGCTCGCGCTCGAGTGGGGCGGACGGGGCGTCACCGTCAACACCGTGTCACCGACGGTCGTGCTGACCGACCTCGGCCGCGGGGCGTGGGCGAACGAGAAGGGCCTGCGCCACCAGGACGAGATCCCCACCGGACGGTTCGCGACACCCGACGAGATCGCCGCCGCCGTCCTGTTCCTCGCCGGGGAGTCGAGCGCCATGGTGAACGGCGCCGACCTCCGCGTGGACGGCGGGTTCACGATCCGCTGACGCGTGCCAGGGCTACGATCGCCCCATGTCCGCCGAGAACCCCGCCGCCGAGGGTGCCCGGACCCGCTTCCCGCTCGACACCGTCTACCAGGCCGCGCGGATGTACTACCTCGAGGACGCCACCCAGGTCGAGATCGCCTCGCGCCTCGGAGTGTCCCGTCCGACGGTCAGCCGGCTCGTCGCCGAGGCACGGAAGGCCGGCCTGGTCCGGATCGAGGTCGTCGACCCGTTCCAGGACGAGACCGTCGCGCTCGCCGAACGGCTGCAGGTGGTGCTGGGACTCCGTGCCGTGCACCTCGCCGCCGTGACGCACACCGCCACGCTCGGCGCCGACCTCGCCGCCCCGCTCGCCGCCGCGGTCGAGGGGATGTCGCTCGTGCCGGGCGACGCCGTGCTCATGTCGTCGGGTCGGACGGTGTACGACGTCGCGCACGCCGGCATGCCGCAGCTGCCGGGCGTGCAGCTCGTCCCGACGGTCGGCGGGCAGGCCGACCCGATGCCGTGGTTCCAGACGAACGAGATCACCCGCGCCGCCGCCGAGCACTCCGGCGCGATCCCGGCGTTCCTGTTCGCGCAGGCCCTGCCGTCACCGGCGATGCGGTCCTCGCTCGACGAGGACCCCGCGTTCCAGCACGTCGTCGGCCTGTGGGGTCGGGCGAAGGGCGCCATCCTCGGCATCGGCGCGCCGACCCCGACCCGGGACGCACTCGCGCGGGGCGTCCCGGTCGAGGACGCCGTCTTCGACCAGGCGGCGGGTGACGTCTGCCTCAACTTCTACGCCGCGGACGGCTCGGCGATCGAGTTCCCGGGCAGCGACCGGATGGTGCGCACCTCCCGCGAGGTCCTCTCCGCCGTCCCGCACGCGATCGGCGTCGCGGTCGGTGCCGCGAAGGTGTCGAGCATCGTCGGGGCCGTCCGCGGGCGTCTCGTCAACGAGCTGGTCACCGACGCGGCCACGGCGCGCGCCCTGCTGGACGCGCTCGCCTGAGCGGTTCCCACCTGTGGGCCCGGAGGGGCGGTGCGGGCCCGCACCGCGCCTCCGGGCCCACAGGCGGTACGGCTACTGCGTGCGCCGCACGTCCCACAGATGGTGCACCGGGTCGTGCGCGTAGTAGGTGGCGAGCGTGGCGACGGTGAACGCGCTGCCGTCCGACCGGAGGCCGGTGCGTCCCAGCTGGTCCTCCCGGACGTCGTCGAATGCACGGGCAGCACGGTGCGCCGCCTCGCCGAGCTCCCGCACGACGGTGGCGGGGTCCTGCTCGCCGTAGCGGTCCTCGACGGCCGTGGCGTCCTGGTCCCAGTTCGGGAAGGTCGGGGCGTCCTCGGTGAGCATGAGCGTCAACCGCTCCGCCATCTTCCGGTGGACGTCACGCACGTGCGCGGCGTACTCGAGCGGCGACCAGGTGTGGTCGTCGGGGCGGTCGCGCACGTCCGCACGGTCGAGGACCGCCGGCCACGCCGAGGTGTTCGCGTCGATGATCCCCGGGACGTCGCGGATCGTGACCGTGCTGCCGTCGTAGCCGCACTCGGGGCACGCGGACTCGATGACCCACGTCCAGTTCTTCGTCTCGGGTTCGATCGCCATGACTGGATGTTATGTGCTCGTTACCGTCCGCCCCGATCCGCGTGCCCGAGGCGATCGGCGCTGACCCCCGTTCGGGTGACACGCCGGTTCCTGTGAATCACCGGCCAATGACATTTCGGTTGCTCGGTAACGTCGTCCGCTGTTCCCGGGCCGGTACCCGTCGGCCCGCCGATCCTCGAGGAGAGATGCATGGGCTCCGATCCCAGCAGTACCCCCACCCGACCGCACCGACGCCTGCGCGAGAGCGACGTCACCGTGGTCGACAAGAGCATGATGCGCCGTGCCGTCAGCGGCATGGTCGTTGGCAACACCATGGAGTGGTACGACGTCGGCGTCTACGGCTACCTGGCCGTCACGATGGGGAAGGTCTTCCTCCCCACGGCCGAACCCTCGGTCCAGATCCTGTTCAGCCTCGGTGTCTTCGCGGCGACGTACATCGCCCGGCCGCTCGGCGGCATCGTGTTCGGTCGTCTCGGCGACCGCATCGGGCGGCAGAAGGTCCTCGCGACGACGCTCATCATGATGGCGGCGTCCACGTTCCTCATCGGGGCGCTGCCCGCCTACGCCACGATCGGGGTGTTCGCGCCGATCGTCCTCGTCGTGCTGAAGCTCGCGCAGGGCTTCTCGACCGGCGGTGAGTACGCCGGCGCGACGACGTTCGTGACCGAGTACGCGCCGGACCGCCGCCGCGGCTTCTTCGCCAGCATCCTCGACTTCGGCAGCTACCTGGGCTTCGCGCTCGGGGCCACCGTCGTCTCGGTGCTGCAGCTCACCCTGGGCGAGGAGGCGATGACCGCCTACGGCTGGCGCTTCCCGTTCCTCGCCGCCGGGGTGATCGGCGTCGTCGCCATCTACTTCCGCCTGCGCATCGAGGAGTCGCCGGTGTTCCAGGCCACCCAGGCCGCGCAGGAGGCCGCGTCCGAGACCCGTGCCTCGCTGTCCGGGGAGCGCCCGGCGAACGTGTTCGTCATGGTCCGCGACCACTGGCGCCCGATCGTCATCGCCGTGATGCTCGTCGCCGCGTCGAACACCGTCGGGTACGCGCTGACCTCGTACATGCCGACGTACCTCACCGACTCGCTCGGCTACTCGGCGCTCGACGGCACGCTGCTCACCATCCCGGTGCTCGTGCTGCTCGCGGTGATGCTCCCGCTCACGGGCAAGCTGTCCGACAAGCTCGGCCGTCGCGTCGTGATGTGGATCGGTGCCGCGACCACCGTCGTGCTCGTCGTCCCGGCGTTCCTGCTGATCGGGCACGGCGCGCAGTGGTCGACGCTCGCCGGGCTCGGGCTCCTCGCGCTCATGACGGCGCTGTGGGTCTCGAACCAGGCGGCCTCGCTGCCGGCGCTGTTCCCGACGTCGACCCGGTACGGCGGCATGGGGTTCGCGTACAACATCGCGATCGCGGTGTTCGGCGGGACGACGCCCCTCATCGTGCAGGCCCTGCTCACGGCGACGGGCGACGAGCTCGCGCCGGCGTACTTCCTGATGGCGATGAGCGTCGTCGGGGCGATCGGGGTGTTCTGCATGAAGGAGTCCTCGCGGCGCCCGCTGCCGGGGTCGATGCCGGCGGTGGAGACCGCTGAGGAAGCCCGCGAGCTCGTCCTCACGCAGGACACGAACCCGAACCTCGACCTGGGGGACCTGCCGTTCGCCGCCGAGGACGCTGCCCGCCGTGCGCGCGAGCGGGAGATGAGCGCGGTGCGCTGACGTGGCCTGCTGACGCGACCACGGACGGGAGGCGCGGTGCGGGTCCGACCCGCGCCGCGCCTCCCGTGCGTGCGTGCGTCTGTGCGCATGGTGCGACGTTCCACCAGTCGATCGACGCGTGTCTCGTCGGATGATGCGCGCGCACTGACCGAGCGCGCACCCGCACCCGCCGCGGGCGTCACTCGTGCCGGTGCTCCTCCGACGGGTCGAGCGCCGGCCACACCGGGAACGGGTCGGCCCACGTGCGCCACACCTCCGGCCCCGCGAGCAGCTCGTCCGACGTGAGGAGCGCCCCGTCCAGTGCCCGCTCGATCGCCGGCACGTCCAACCGCTCGCCGACGAACCAGAGCGCCTGCCCGATCGGCGCGTCCGCGTCCCACGACGGGTTCGCCGTCGGGTCGAGCGCCAGCATCGCTCCGAGGCTCGACCACGACCCGACGTGGTCCGGCCGGGAGGCGAGCCGGAAGAACCCCCGAGACCGCAGCACCCGGCCGTTCCGCCCCGCGGCCAGCTCCCGTTCGATCACCGACGCCAGGCGGCCGGGGTGGAAGGGCAGCGGCTCCCGGTAGCGCAGCGCGACCAGGCCGTCCCGTGGGTCCCGTCCGACCGAGCCCGAGAGTGCGCGCATCCATCCCGCTCCCTGGGCGAGGACCCGCGCCGCCCCGCCGTTCGACGCGGGCAGGTCGGCCGCGCTCCGGATCGCCGAGAGCGCCACGACGACCGCCTGCGGGGCCAACCGGTGGAGCAGCGCGAGCAGTCCGCGGCGGCGCTCCAGCGGCACCGGGCCGACCCGGTCGAGGACGATCACCGTGGCGTACTCGACGAGCGACGCCACGCGGTCGGCCGCGACGAACGCGTCGTCGACCTCGGACCAGAGCAGGTGCGCCACGTCGTCTGCGCGCAGCACGCTCACCACGTGGCGGAGCACCCGGTCGTCGCCGGTCTCCGCGCGCGCGGCGTTGGCGAGCATCATCCCCACCGCACGCGTGTCGGCACCCGGCGGGAGCGTGACGACGAGCCCGTGGTCGGCATCCGGCCCGCAGACCCGGTCGAGGTGCTCGGCGCGGTCGGCGACGGCTCGGACCGCGGCGACGGCGTTCGCGGGCGCGTGCATCCGGTGACCGGTCGCGAGCCGGACGGCCACGCGGTCGGCGTCGACGTCGTGCAGGGCGGAGACGAGGGTGATGGCGGCGGGACGCATGTCGGCTAATGTACATGATCATCGTTCTCAACAATGAGGACACTGACGCAGGAGGTCGCTCGTGAAGGTCCGCAACTCGCTCAAGGCGCTCAAGAAGATCCCGGGGTCGCAGGTGGTCCGTCGCCGCGGCCGTGTCTACGTCATCAACAAGCAGAACCCCCGGTGGAACACCCGGCAGGGGTGACGTCTCCGGCGTTCCGTAGGGTGGCTCCATGCGACTGCTGCTCATCCGCCACGGCCAGACCCCAGCGAACGTGAACGGCGTGCTCGACGCCGTCGTCCCCGGACCGGGCCTGACCGAACTCGGGCAGCAGCAGGCCGACGCCCTGCCGGCAGCGCTCGCCGACCGGGGGATCGAGCGGCTGTTCGTCTCGACGATGGTCCGCACGCAGATCACCGCGGCGCCCCTCGCCACGTCGCTCGGCCTCGAGCCGGTGGTGCTGCCGGGCCTCCGCGAGATCGAGGCCGGCGACACCCAGGGCAAGCGCGACCAGGTGTCCGTGCAGACGTACATCTCGACCGTGCACGGCTGGTCGCTCGGGGACCGCACCACCCGGATGCCCGGCGCCGAGAGCGGGACCGAGTTCTTCGCGCGCTACGACGACGCGGTCCGGCAGATCCTCGAGACCGGTGTCGACGTGGCGGCCGCGGTCAGCCACGGAGCGGCCATCCGGACGTGGGCGAGTGCCGCGGCCGACAACACGCCGGACCACTTCGGCACGAAGCGCCACCTCGAGAACACCGGGATCGTCGAGCTCGAGGGGTCGTTCGACGACGGCTGGCGCCTCGTCGACTGGGAGGGCGAGCCCGTCGGCGGCGAGCAGCTCATCGACCGGACGGCGCAGGACCCGACCGGCGAGCGGTTCTGACGCGACCAGCAGACAGACGGGAGGCGCGGTGCCAGCTGGCACCGCGCCTCCCGTCCGTGGTCGGTCGCGTGGACTACGCGAGCTGCGAGGCGGACGTCAGCGGCACGATCACCCGGTGCGCTTCGCGCAGGACGTCGAGTGTCTGCTGGACCTCGTCCGCACGCTCCTCGGGCGTCCAGCCGAGCGACCCGGCGAGCACGTCGGCCAGCTCGTCGAGCAGGTCGATCGTGACGCCGCCGACGAACGCGAGGTTCGTGCGGCGCAGCACCACGTCGACCAGGTGCACGGCCTGCTCGTGCTCCGCGAAGTACGCGACCTCGGCGCGGGTCAGCGCCGGGTCCGACTCGAGGGGCTCGACCGGTCCGTCGACCAGGACGTCGACGACCTCGGCGGCACGGGTGCCGTAGCGCTCGAGCAGCCCCTCGACGACGGACGCGTCGAGACCGTCGCGGTGCGACTTGATCCAGAGGGCGCGCTGGGCGTCCGTGGTCGGGAAGTCCTTGCCGCCGCCGATCGCCATGCCGGTCGTGTCGACCGTCCGGGTGATGCCGAGCTTCGTCGTGACGTCGGTGGAGAGGTGCGCGGCGAGGGCGCGGAACGTGGTCCACTTGCCGCCGACGAGCGACAGCACCGTGGTCCGCGGCAGCCCGGCGATCGGGGTGTCCACGATCCGGTAGTCACGCGAGACGAAGCCGGGGGCGGTGTCCTCGTGCCGGGGGAGCGGGCGGATGCCGGAGTAGCTGTAGACGATGTGGTCACGGGTGAGCGCGATCTGCGGGAAGACGTGCTCCACCAGGCCGAAGAAGTAGTCGATCTCCTCGTCGGTGGTGGTGACGGGCTTCGCCGGGTCGGCGTCGATGTCCGTCGTGCCGATGAGCACCCGGCCCTTGAGCGGGTAGATGAGCACGATGCGGCCGTCGTTGTTCTCGAAGAACAGCTCGCGGCCCTTCGTCGCCTCGAGCAGCTCGGGGTTGTCGACGACGATGTGGGAGCCCTTCGTGCCGCCCATGAACTTCGTCTCGCCGCCGAACGCCTGGTTCGTGAGGTCGGTCCAGGGGCCGGACGCGTTCACGACGACGTCCGCCGTGAAGACGAACTCCTCGCCGGTCTCACGGTCGCGGAGCAGGACGCCACCGTCGCGGGTCCCGGCGGCCTCGACGTAGTTCACCGCACGGGCGGTCGACGCCGAGCCCTCGCCCGTCCCCGCGGCGAGGCCGTCCTTGAGCACGTCGAGCGCGAGGCGCTCCGGCTCGTGCACCGAGGCGTCGTAGTAGGTGCCCGTGTACTTGAGGTCCTTGTTGAGCGCCGGCATGTCCGCGAGTGCGGCCTTCTTCGTGAGGAAGCGGTGCTTCGGGACCGAACCGCCGTCGCGCGAGAAGGAGTCGTAGATCGTCATGCCGATCTTGATGAGCGCGGCACCGCGCTCCTTCGTCGAGCGCTGCTTGTGCGTGAGCATCCGCAGCGGGGCGTTCATGATGCCCGAGAAGGTCGAGAAGATCGGCATCGTGGTCTGCAGCGGCTTGACGTAGTGCGGGGCGATGCGGATGAGGCCGTTGCGCTCCTGCACGCTCTCGCGGACGAGGCGGAACTCGCCGTTCTCGAGGTACCGGATGCCGCCGTGGATCATGTGGCTCGACGCGGCGGACGCGCCCGAGGCGTAGTCACCGCGCTCGACGAGGGCCACGTCGACCCCCTGCAGGGCGAGGTCGCGGAAGGTGGCGATGCCGTTGATGCCGCCACCGACCACGAGGACCTGTGCGTTCGGGCGCTCCGTGAGCGCGTTCACCGTGTTCCGGGGCTGCGTCTTCTTCGACATTGCTGCGTCGCTTCCTTCGTGGGTTCCGTGGTGGTTCGACATCGATCGTGCGCCTCCGTGAGAAGGCGGGCAACTCGCGTGCACGAACGTGCAGCACACGTGTCCGGACGGGCCGATCGAGGGTCGGGAGGCACGACAGGGGTTGCAGAGGCCGTGCACGTCCGTGCATGCTCGGTTCCCATGAGTGACGCAGCGCAGCCCATGCGCACGCAGCAGGCGCTGCGCGCCGCGCATCTGTACTACCTGCAGGACCTGACGATGGACGCGATCGCCGACGAGCTCGGCACCTCGCGGTCGTCGGTCTCCCGCCTGCTGAAGTACGCGCGGGACACCGGACTCGTCGACATCCAGATCCGCTCGCCCCTCGACCAGGCCGCGGCGCTCAGCCGGAGCATCCGATCGCGCTTCGGGGTGCACGCGCACGTCGTGCCGGTGCCGGACCACACGAGCGACGTCGACCGACTCGAACGCGTCGCGCTGTCCGCTGCGCGCATCCTGACGCAGTACGTCGAGTCGAACATGGTGATCGGGATCTCGTGGGGCTCGACCGTCAGCGCGGTGAGCCGCTACCTCGTGCCGAAGACCACGCACGGCTCCACGGTGGTGCAGATCAACGGCGCCGCGAACACCCGGACGACGGGCATCGTCTACGCGTCCGAGATCCTGCGGCGGTTCGGCGAGGCGTACGGCGCGTTCGTGCAGCAGTTCCCGGTCCCGGCGTTCTTCGACGACCCGGCCACGAAGCAGGCGCTCTTCCGGGAGCGTTCGATCCGCCGGGTGCTCGACCTGCACGAGCGCATGGACCTCGTCGTCTTCGGTGTCGGAGCGCCCCAGGCCCCGGTGCCCTCGCACGTGTACTCCGGCGGGTACCTCGACCCGTCCGACCGCGACGAGCTGACCAAGGCCCAGGTCGTCGGTGACGTCTCGACGGTGTTCTACCGCGCGGACGGCTCGTGGAAGGACATCGGGGTGAACGCCCGAGCCGGGGCTCCGGACCTCGACACGATCAAGCGTGCGCCGCGCCGGGTCTGCGTCGTGGCCGGACGCTCGAAGGCCGCGTCGCTGAAGGGTGCCCTCGCCGCCGGGTTGATCACCGACCTCATCCTCGACGAGAGCGTCGGGCAGGCGATCCTGCAGCCCTGACCCCGGGGGTTCGGTCCCGATTGTCGGTGGTGTCCCGTAGGTTCTCGACCATGGTTGCCACGATGGACACCCGCCACTCCGGTGGCGCCAGCAGCGTCGGGGACACGCGGTACTCGCGGCGGATCGCGGGCACCGACGTCGACCAGGCGCTCGCCTTCTTCACCGGGGACTACGACTTCCGCTCGCCCGCGGTCCGGCGGACCCACCGCGACACCCGCTGGGACTTCGCCGGCGTGGGCGACGAGCTGTTGTCGCTCCGGTCCTCGCGCTTCCTGGTCGACCTGCGGAGCGACAGCCGTGTCGACGACGCGTTCCTGATCGCCTGGATGCGCAGCGGGTCGAGCACGATCACGTACGGCGGCACGAGCGTCGAGCTCGAACCGGGCGTCCCGGTCGTGCTGCCCTTCGCCGACACGTACGAACTGCACCACCGCGACATCGGCCTCAACCTCGTGCACCTCGACGCGGGGTTCCTCCGCTCGGTCGTCGGCGAGGACGACTTCGCGTTCGAAGCGCTCCGCCGCCCGACCGCCGACGGCATGCGGGCGTGGCAGTCGGTCGTGCGGGCGTACTCGTCGACCTGGCTGGACGTCGGGCACGAGCTCACCGCGGTCGCCCGGCGTGACATCGCCGAGGCGTTCGCCACCGCGGCGGTCGCGGCCTTCCCCGAGCGGAGCCGCTGGCGCACGACGGTCACCGGCAGCGGGCCCGAGCACGAGCGGGTCCGGCGTGCGCTCGAGTACGTCCACGAGCACGCGCGCGAAGCGATCGGGACGCCGGAGATCGCCGCGGCGGCGGGGCTCAGCCCGCGCGGTCTGCAGCAGTCCCTCCGTCGGCACCTCGACCAGACGCCGGGCGACCTGCTCCGCGGCGTCCGGCTCGACGGTGCCCGTGCCGACCTGCTTCGTGGCGACCGTGACGACACCTCGGTGGCCGACATCGCCAGGGCGTGGGGCTTCGGGCACCTCGGGCGCTTCTCGGCCACGTACCGGGCACGGTTCGGGGAACTGCCGAGCGAGTCCCTCCGCGCTCGGTAGCGTGGCGGGATGGACACCGTCGTCACCGCTCTCCGTTCCGCGCTCGCCGACCCGGACGGCGTGGTCGTCCGGACGGAGCGCGGTGTGCTCGACGCGGCACGGACGGACAAGTCCGGCTGGATCGCCCCGGGTGGGCCCGTCGCCGTGGTCGAGGCCCGGACGGTCGAGCACGTGCAGGCGACCCTCCGGACGTGCTCCGGGCTCGGCGTCCCGGTCGTCCCGCGTGGCGCCGGTACCGGGCTCGCAGGCGGGGCGAACGGCACCGAGGGCACCGTCGTCCTGAGCGTGGCGCGCATGCACCGCATCGTCTCGGTCTCGACGGAGGACGAGTACGCGGTGGTGGAGCCCGGCGTGCTGAACGGCGACCTGAACGCGGCCGTCGCCGAACACGGCCTGCGGTTCGCGCCGGACCCGGCGAGTGCGGCCATCGCGAGCGTCGGCGGGAACATCGCCACGAACGCCGGCGGCCTGCGGTGCGTGAAGTACGGCGTCACCAGAGAAGCGGTGCTCGGCCTCGACGTCGTCCTCGCGGACGGGCGGCTCGTCGCCACCGGGCACCGCACCGTCAAGGGCGTCACCGGCCTCGACCTCACGGCGCTGCTCGTCGGGTCGGAGGGCACGCTCGGGGTGATCGTCGGCGCGACCGTCCGGCTCGTGCCGATCCCGGCGGGGGAGCCGGCCACCCTCGGCGCCGTGTACCCGACCGTCGAGGCCGCCGCCCGCGCCGCGGCGTCCGTCGTCGCCGGGGCGGAGCGTCCGTCGACGGTCGAGCTGCTCGACGCCGCCGCACTCGAGGGGATCGCGGCCCACCTCGGGCCGCAGGTGATCGCCGAGACGGTGGGGAGCACCGCGGCGGGCGGGGTGTTCCTCCTCGTGGAGTACGACGGGCCGGGTGCGACGGAGGCGGCGCTGGGTGCCGTGCCGCGCCTCCAGGCCGAGGGCGGGACCGTGCACCTGGCCGGGTCGGCGGCGGAACGCGACCGCCTGCTGACGATCCGTCGGTCGTTCCACCCGGCCATGGAGGCGCGTGGCCGGGTCCTCATCGAGGACGTCGCGGTGCCGCGCAGTCGGCTCGCCGAGATGTTCGCGCGCGTCGAGGCCATCGGGGAGCAGTACGGCATCGCGATCCCCACGGTGGCGCACGCCGGGGACGGCAACCTGCACCCGAACTTCGTGTTCGAGGGCGACGAGGTGCCGCAGCACGTGTGGGACGCGGCCGACGCGATGTTCCGGGCGGCGATCGAGCTCGGCGGGACGCTGACGGGGGAGCACGGCGTGGGGGTGCTCAAGCGGCGGTGGATCGGCGACGAGCTCGGTGACGACGTGCTCGAGCTGCAGCGGGGGATCCGACGGGTGTTCGACCCCGCGGGGATCCTCAACCCGGGCAAGGTGTTCTGACGCCGAATCTCGGCACACGGAACCAGGCCACATTGCTCAGATGTTCGGCCGAAACAGTCCTGTAACGAACCTCGGCGCATCGTGGGTGTCGAACGCGCACCGCCCACGAAGGAGTCAGTGATGCTGATCGGCGTCCCAACCGAAGTCAAGAACAACGAGTTCCGCGTCGCCGCGACACCCGCCGGTGTCGCCGAGCTGGCGCTGCACGGACACGAGGTGCTCGTGCAGTCCGGAGCCGGTGACGGGTCGTCCTTCCCGGACGCCGAGTACGCCGCGGCCGGGGCCACCATCGTCCCGACGGCCGCCGAGGTCTGGGCGCGCGCCGAGATGATCCTGAAGGTCAAGGAGCCGGTCGCCGCCGAGTACGCCTCGATCCGACCAGGGCAGGTCCTGTTCACCTACCTGCACCTCGCCGCGGACCGGCCGCTGACCGACGCGCTCGTCGAGTCCGGGGCGACGGCCATCGCGTACGAGACCGTGCAGCTGCCGGACCGGTCGCTGCCCCTGCTGTCACCGATGTCCGAGATCGCCGGGCGGTTGTCGGCGCAGGTCGGCGCGAACCACCTGATGCGGGCGAACGGCGGGCGCGGGCTCCTGCTCGGCGGCGTGCCCGGCACCCCGAAGGGCCGCGTCGTCGTGATCGGCGGCGGGGTCGCGGGCGAGCACGCGGCGACGATGGCGCTCGGCGTCGGCGCCGAGGTCACCGTGTTCGACATCAGCCTGCCGCGCCTGCGTGCGCTGGATGCCCGGTTCGACGGACGCATCACGACGCTGCGGTCCTCGGCGCACGCGATCGCCTCGGCCCTGCGCGAGGCCGACCTCGTCATCGGGTCGGTGCTCATCCCCGGGGCATCGGCGCCGAAGCTCGTGACCGACGCCATGGTGGCGGACATGCAGCCCGGGTCGGTGCTCGTCGACATCGCGATCGACCAGGGCGGGTGCTTCGAGGGCTCGCACCCGACCACGCACGACGACCCGACGTTCGCCGTGCACGACACCGTCTTCTACTGCGTGGCGAACATGCCGGGAGCGGTGCCGCGCACCTCGACGATCTCGCTGACGAACGCGACGCTGCCCTACGCCGTGGCGATCGCGAACCAGGGGTGGGGGGCGGCGACCGCTGCCGACCCGGCCCTGGCGCTCGGGGTGAACGTGCACGCGGGGCAGGTCGTGAACGCCGCCGTGGCGGCGGCGCACGGCCTGGCGGCCGCCGCGCGCTGAGCGCGGGCGCGCGCGCGGCCGCACGCCGCGGCGCCGCGCGCGGCCGGGCCGCGGCGCTTCGCCGAGACTCGGCCCGACGGACGGTTTCGCGGCGCCCAGCCCGCGAAGGTGTCCGCGCAGCCGAGTCTCGGCTGCCGCCCGTGTGCCGCGCGTGGGCGCGCACTTTCGCGCTGAGCGACAGTTCACGCGGCCCGCGGGCCGTGAACTGTCGCTCAGCGCGAAACGTCGGGACGGGCCGCAGCCCCGCGCGCGCTCAGGCGGCCGCGACGCGCGCCGGCGCAGCCGCGCCGCGCCACCCCGCGCGAGCCCGCACCACGAGCGTCACGACGACCGCCGTAGCCGCGGCCACCACCGCCGCGACGGCGGTCGGCGTCGACACGAGCGGCCCGTCGAGCCGAGCGACCGCGACCCACGCCAACCCCCACGCGAGCGACGCCGTCGGCGCCAAGCGCCCCCGGCCCCACACCGCGAGGAGCACCCCGACGAGCCCGGCCACGAGCGCGATCACCACGCCCCAGACGTCCAGCGACAGCCCGAAGCCCCGGAAGCCCGCGGCCGTCAGCACCGCGGCCGTGTTCGCCGCCGTCGCGACGCACACCCACCCCAGGTAGAGCCCGAACGTGCCGTCGGTGACGATCGCCTCCACGATCCCGGAGGGCTTCGACCGCCGCAGCAGCACGAACGTCCACACCAGCACGGCGAGCAGCGCGACGATGATCGGCTCGCTCAACCACAGGAACCCGAACTGCACGCTCAGGATCCACGCCGCGTTGAGCAGGAGCGAGAGCACCGCCGGCACCGTCAGCCGCGCGTGCCGGTCGTCGTCGGCGGTGCGGAAGCACTGGCGGATCGCGTAGGCGAGCAGCCCGACGTAGATGACGCTCCAGATCGAGAACGCCGGCCCGTCCGGCGCGATCGCCGTCGACGAGGCCGAGAGTGCTCCGCCGGCAGCGTCCTGGATCGGCGTCCCGCCGGCAGCTCCCGAGCCGACGAACGCGCCGACCACCGCGACCACCGCGCTCACCGCGACTGCGATCCGCTTCCAGATCCTCTTCATGTCAGCCCCTTTCGTCAGCATGCTGATGACCTGCACCGTAGGCGCGTGGCCGGGCCCGGCGCGCAGCGCACGTCCAGCAGACGGGGGACGGGCCGGACTGGAGGCGCGGTGCGGGCCCGACCCGCGCCTCCTGGCCCGCACGTCGGTCGCGTCCGACCCCCGCACGCTCGCCCTGCGTACGGTGGTGACGTGTCTGTCGAACTGAACACCGTCTACGTCGACCGGATCGCCCCGATCCCGAGTCCCTCGCTCGACGACACCTTCCGCATGCTCGAGGACCAGGGAGCGAGCGCGTGCATCGTGCTCCACCAGCCCGACGCCGAGGAGCTCGGCGACGTCGCGGTCGCGCTCGGCCTGCACGAACTCGCGGTCGAGGACTCCGCCGAGGGGCACCAGCGGCCGAAGCTCGAGCGCTACGGCTCGACGCTCTTCGTCGTCCTCAAGCCCGCGCTGTACAACGACCAGCAGGAGGAGGTCGCGTTCGGCGAGGTGCACGCCTTCGTCGGGGAGGACTTCTTCCTCGTGGTCGTGAAGGCCGACCCCCGTGGCAAGCAGACCGTCCCGCGGGCACTCCAGCGGATGAGCGGCAAGCCGGGGCTCGTGACGGTGGGCCCGCAGGCGCAGCTCTGGGCGCTGATGGACTCGATCGTCGACGGGTACGTGCCGGTGATCGACGGCCTCGAGGAGGACATCAACCAGATCGAGGACCAGCTCTTCGCGGGTGAGGCCGGGGTCTCCCGTCGCATCTACGAGCTGTTCGGCGAGGTCGTGGACTTCCAGCGCGCGGCCCGACCGCTCATCCACATCATCGAGAACCTGCACCGCGGGGCGGAGAAGTACCACCTCCCGGTGGAGATGCAGCGCCGGTTCCGCGACGTGCTCGACCACGCGATCCGTACGGTGGAGCGCCTGGACACGTTCCGGCAGCTGCTGCAGAACGCGCTGACGGTCGACTCGACCCTGGCGGCGCAGAAGCAGAACGACGACACGAAGAAGATCTCGGGCTGGGCGGCGATCCTCTTCGCCCCGACGCTCATCGCGGCGATCTACGGCATGAACTTCACGCACATGCCCGAGCTCTCCTGGACGTGGGGGTACCCGCTGGCGATCGTCGCGATGGTGGCGTTCGCCGCGGTCCTGTGGGTGGTGTTCAAGGTCAAGCGCTGGTTCTGACCCGGATCGGTGTGCATCCGCACACGCCGTGCGCGCGTCGACTTGCTGGGAGCGCTCCCAGAGCGCGAGACTCGTCGAGCCGTCATCGTCGCCGACTGGAGCACTCATGCCGCACGACCTCGTCCACCTGACCGCCGGGGGCGTCTCCCTCGTCCTCGACTGCCGCGACCGTGCCCTGCCCGCGGTGGTGCACTGGGGCGCGGCGCTCGGTCCGCTCGACGACGCGGAGCTGGCCGCCCTGGCCGAAGCAGATGTGGCGCCGGTCGCGCCGAACGAGGCGGACGTGCCGGTCCGGCTGGCGATCCTGCCCGAGCCGCACCGGGGGTGGACCGGGCGACCGGGGCTGTCCGGGCACCGGGACGGGCGCGACTGGTCCCCGGCGTTCACGGTCACCGAGCTCGAGGTGACCGGCGCCGCCGACACCGCGGGCACCGCCGACACCGCCGACACCGCGGGCACCGCCGACACCGCCGGCGCCGCGGACATCGCGGGCGCCCGCACCGACACCGCCGGCGCCGCCGACGCCGCGGGCCCCCGCACCGGCACCGCGGGCACCCCCGCCCCCGCCCCCGCCCCCGCCCCCGCCTCCGTCACCGCCCACGCCGCGGACGCCACCGCCGGCCTCGCCCTCCGCCTCACCGTCGAGATGCTCCCCTCCGGCCTCGTCCGCACCCGCGCCGCCGTCACCAACACGGCCGCCGGCACCTACACCGTCGACGACCTCACCCTGGCCCTCCCGGTCCCGTCGCCCGCCCGCGAGGTCCTCGACTTCGCCGGCCGCTGGGGCAAGGAACGCACCCCGCAGCGCCGCGAGCTCGTCGTCGGCACCCACGAGCGCGAGGGCCGGAAGGGTCGGACGGGCGCCGACGCCGCCACGGTCCTGAGCGTCGGCGTCCCCGGGTTCGGGTTCGCCCACGGCGAGGTCTGGGGCGTGCACACGGCGTGGAGCGGCAACCACAGGCACCTCGCGGAACGCCTCGCCACCGGCCGCCAGGTCGTCGGGGGCGGCGAACTCCTGCTCCCCGGCGAGGTGCGCCTCGGCACCGGGGACAGCTACGAGGGACCGTGGGTGTACGCCGCGTACGGGGACGGCCTCGACGACCAGGCCCGCCGCTTCCACCGGTGGCTCCGCAGCCGCCCGCAGCACCCGAGGACGCCCCGCCCGGTGACGCTCAACGTCTGGGAGGCGGTCTACTTCGACCACGACCTCGCCCGGCTGACCGATCTGGCCGAGCGCGCCGCACGGCTCGGGGTCGAGCGGTACGTGCTCGACGACGGGTGGTTCCGGCACCGTCGTGACGACCACGCGGGCCTCGGCGACTGGTACGTGGACGAGGGCGTCTGGCCGGACGGCCTCGGTCCGATCGTCGACCGGGTGCGGGCGCTCGGCATGCAGTTCGGCCTGTGGTTCGAGCCCGAGATGGTCAACGAGGACAGCGACCTCGCCCGAGCCCACCCGGAGTGGATCCTGCAGGCGGACGGTCGCCTGCCGGTGCGGTCCCGGGACCAGCAGGTGCTGAACCTCGCGATCCCCGGGGCGTTCGCGTACCTGCTCGAGCGCATGACCGCGGTCATCGGCGAGTACGGCGTCGACTACGTCAAGTGGGACCACAACCGCGACCTCGTCGAGGCGGGCCACCCCGGCGGCGGCGCAGCGGTCCACGAGCAGACCCTGGCGGCGTACCGGCTCATGGCGACGCTGAAGGAGCGGTTCCCGGCACTCGAGATCGAGTCGTGCTCGTCGGGTGGCGCCCGCGTCGACCTCGGCGTGATCGAGCACACCGACCGCGTCTGGGTGTCGGACGACATCGATCCGCTCGAGCGGCAGCAGATGCACCGGTGGACGCAGCAGCTCCTGCCCCCGGAGCTGCTCGGCTCCCACGTCGCGAGCGGCCGGAACCACACGACCGGCCGGGTGCACGACCTGGCGTTCCGTGCCGGGACCGCGATCGTCGGGCACTTCGGCATCGAGTGGGACCTCGCGCAGGCGTCGGACGCCGAGGAGACCGCGCTCGCCGAGTGGATCGCGCTCCACAAGGAGTGGCGGGGGCTGCTGCACGGCGGCGACCTCGTGCGCGTCGACGAGGTCGACGAGACCCGGCTCGTGTCCGGCACGGTCGCCGCCGACAAGCGGCAGGCGCTGTTCTTCTTCGTCAGCACCGGCCGGTCCGAGGTGTCGGGTACCGGCCGCGTCACCTTCCGCGACCTCGA
Source organism: Curtobacterium sp. NPDC087082 (assembly GCF_044745045.1). Taxonomy (NCBI): domain Bacteria; kingdom Bacillati; phylum Actinomycetota; class Actinomycetes; order Micrococcales; family Microbacteriaceae; genus Curtobacterium; species Curtobacterium sp. NPDC087082. The sequence goes on from NZ_JBIUZN010000001.1 coordinate 802,996, forward strand.
CCCGGACACCGCGTACCGGGTCGACCCGGTCGTGGTCGGCGACGGGCACGGCATCGTGCCGCCCCCGTGGTGGTCGGGGGACCGGGTGTTCCGTGGGCGCGCGCTCGAGACGGTCGGCCTGCAGCCGCCGCTCGTACCGGCCGACTGCGTGGTGCCGTACCGGCTCACGGCCGTCTGACTGCAGCGGGTGCGGCCACCGCCCAGGAGGCGCGGCTCGGCCCGGCAGCGTCCGCCCGGTCGCGGGGGCGGTGCCGACGTGCCGCTAGGCTTCCGGTCATGCCGCACCCTGGACACGCGACACGTGCGACCCCGGTCTGGGCACTCAAGCTCGCGGTCGTCACCGGACTGGTGGGGGTGGCAGGCGGCATCGCCGGCATCTCGGTGTGGCTCGCGCTGCAGCTCATCCAGTTCGTCGCGTTCGGGTACCCGTTCGGCGGCCACCTCGAGGCCGCAGACGCACCGAGTGCCCTGAACCGCTTCCTCGCCCTCGTCGCCGCCGGCCTCCTGACCGGCGTCGCCTGGTGGGCGCTCCGACGCTGGGGCCGCCCGGTCGTCTCCGTGCCCGCGGCCGTCGGCGGGAAGCGGATGCCCGCCCTCGCGACGGTGGCGAACGCGGGCGTGCAGATCCTGGCCGTGGGGCTGGGCGCCTCGATCGGCAAGGAAGTGGCGCCGCGCGAGATCGGGGCGTGGCTGTCCCAGCTCGTGACGGCACGGGCCGGGCTGACCGCTCGCGAGACGAAGATCCTCGTCGCCTGCGGAGCCGCCGCCGGCCTCGCCGCGGTCTACGACGTCCCGCTCGGGGGCGCCCTGTTCGCGGTCGAGGTGCTGCTCGGCGAGCTCACCTTCGCGACCGCGCTGCCGGCCTTCGCGACGAGCGCGGTCGCGGCGTTCGTGGCACGCCTCGTGATCCCGGACGAAGTGCTCTACCACGTGCCGGCGATGCACCTCTCGCCGTCGCTGCTCGTCTGGGCGGTGATCGTCGGGCCGGTCCTCGGGTTCGCGGGCGTCGGCTTCGTGAAGCTCACGAACCGGCTGCAGGGCCTCGCGCCGAAGGGATGGCGGCTCATCGTCGTGCTGCCGGTCGTCTTCGCCATGGTCGGACTCATCGCCGTGCCCTTCCCCGAGATCCTCGGCAACGGGCGGGCGCTCGGCGTCCTCGCGATGAACACCTCGCTCGAGGACGGCTCCGTCGCCGGGCTCTCGCCGATCCTGTTCCTGCTCGCGCTCGGGGTCATCCGCACGATCACGACCTCGGCCACGATCGGTGCCGGGGCCGTCGGCGGCACGCTCACCCCGTCGATCGCGATCGGCTCCGCGGTCGGCGGTGGACTCGGTGGCCTCTGGCTGCTGCTCTGGCCGACCGACGGGCCGAGCCTCACGGCGTTCGCGTTCATCGGCGCCGCGGCCTTCCTCGCGACGACGATGCGGGCGCCCTTCACGGCCCTCGTGCTCGTCGTCGAGTTCACCCAGCAGGGGACCGACATCCTCATCCCCTCGCTCCTGGCGGTGTCCGGGTCGGTCGCCGTCGGCTACGTGCTCGCCCGTCGACGCAGCGCGCAGATGGTGTGAACACTTCGTCACGATCCGGCACACCCGACGGGCCACGGGCCTACGATCGGCCGCACGACGGGGCACCGGGCTCCGTACCGGCGACGAGGAGCAACCGATGGCGGGGTTCGACGACATCACGAAGAAGGCCCAGGACTTCCTGCAGGACAACAAGGTCCAGGACGCCCTGAAGAGCGAGAAGGCCGAGGACATCAGCGACAAGGTGCTCGGCGGTGTCGCCGACGCGGTCAAGAAGGCCACGGGTGGCAAGTACGACGACAAGATCGACGGCGCCCGTGACGCGGCGGACAAGCAGATCGGCAACGAGTGACGCGGTTCCCGCGCACCGTACGGACGGCCCCGGACCACGTGTCCGGGGCCGTTCGCCGTCAGCGGTACCCGTCCGACTGGACTCCGGGCCGCGAGCAGACCACCATTGTCTGGTGACTGTCGTGGCGCCCAACCAACCGCTCACCGAGTCCGAGGTCGAGGCGATCAAACGGGACTTCCCGATCCTCCAGCAGGAGGTGAACGGGTTCCCCCTCGCCTACCTCGACTCCGGGGCCACCGCCGAACGACCCCGCCAGGTGCTCGACGCCGAGCGACGCTTCCTCGAGCACGACAACGCCGCCGTGCACCGTGGTGCGCACACCCTCGCCGCGCTGAGCACCGACGCGTACGAGGACGCCCGGGCCACCGTCGCCGGGTTCGTCGGGGCGGCGTCACCGTCCGAGGTCGTGTGGACCGCGAACGCCACCGACGCCCTCAACCTCGTGGCGTACGGCATCGCGAACGCCAGCCGCGGCCGTGGGGGACCGGACGCCGAGCGCTTCCGCATCGGACCCGGCGACGAGGTCCTCGTCACCGAGGCCGAGCACCACGCCAACCTCGTCCCGTGGCAGGAGCTCGCCGCGCTGACCGGTGCGACGCTCCGCTGGGTCCCCGTCGCGGACGACGGCACCTGGACGGCCGAGGACGCCGTCGCCCTGGTCTCCGACCGCACGAAGGTCGTCGCCTTCGCCCACGTCTCGAACGTCACCGGCATGGTCGCCCCGGTGTCCGCCGTCGTCGCGGCCGCCCACGCGCACGGTGCCCTCGTCGTCCTCGACGCCTGCCAGTCCGCACCGCACCGGCCGCTCGACGTGCAGGCGCTCGGCGTCGACTTCGCGGCGTTCTCCGGGCACAAGATGCTCGGGCCGAACGGCATCGGCGTGCTCTGGGGCCGGCACGAGCTGCTCGACGCCCTGCCCCCGTTCCGGACCGGCGGATCGATGATCACCACGGTGACGATGGAGCACACCGACTTCATGCCGGCACCCGAGCGGTTCGAGGCCGGCACCCAGCCCGTGTCGCAGGCCGTGGCGCTCGCCGAGGCGGTCCGCTACCTGCAGGGCATCGGCATGGAGCGGGTCCGTGCGCACGAGGAGCACCTGGCCGAGCGCATGCTCACCGGACTCGCCGCGATCCCGGGCATCCACGTCGTCGGTCCGCCCGCCGGCGTGCCGCGGTCCGGTCTCGTGTCGTTCGACGTCGACGGTGTGCACGCCCACGACGTCTCGCAGTACCTCGACGCGCAGGGCATCGCGGTGCGCTCCGGCCACCACTGCGCCCAACCGCTGCACCGTCGGCTCGGCCTCGTCGCCACCAGCCGTGCGAGCACGTACGTCTACACGACCGAGCAGGACGTCGACCGGTTCCTCACGGCCGTCGGCGAGGTCCGCGGCTACTTCGGAGCGACCGCATGAGCGCCCTCGACTCCCTCTACCAGCAGGTCATCCTCGACCACGCGAAGGCCCGGCACGGCGACGGCGAGCTGCCCGACGCCGACGCCGAGCACTTCGAGCGCAACCCCACCTGCGGCGACGAGATCACCGTCCGCGTGCGCCTCGAGCCCGGCACGGACCGCATCGCCGGTCTCGCGTGGCAGGGCGACGGCTGCTCGATCTCGATGGCGTCGGCGTCGGTCCTCACGGACATGGCGGTCGGTCGCACGGTGCCCGAGCTGCTCGCGCTCACCGAGGAGTTCCGCACGATGATGCGGTCCCGCGGTGCCGGCGAGCCCGACGAGGACGTGCTCGAGGACCTCGTCGCGTTCCACGGCGTCTCGAAGTTCGTCATGCGGGTCAAGTGCGGGATGCTCGCGTGGGTCGCGGCCGAGGCCGCCGCGCGCGAGGCGACCACGCGCTCCTGACGCGACCGATCTGCGGTCCAGGAGGCACGGTGCGGGCCCGCACCGTCCCTCCAGGCCCGCAGTCCCACGTCATGGTTCGTCACCTTCCGCCGCCCGCCCTGGGACGGCACGTACCGTCACGCCCGTGAGCACGAGCAGCGAGCACCGACAGATCCGGTTCAACGCCTTCGACATGAACTGCGTGGCGCACCAGTCCTCCGGGCTCTGGCGGCACCCGCGGGACCGGTCCCGGCACTACAACGACCTGTCGTACTGGACCGACCTCGCGCAGCTGCTCGAGCGGGGCAACTTCGACGGGATCTTCATCGCCGACGTGCTCGGGACGTACGACGTCTACGGCGACTCGAACGAGGCCGCGCTCCGCACCGGGTCGCAGGTCCCCGTGAACGACCCGATCCTGCTCGTGTCCGCGATGGCGTCGGTGACCGAGCACCTCGGCTTCGGGATCACGGCGGGGACCGCGTACGAGCACCCGTACCCGTTCGCCCGGCGCATCTCGACGCTCGACCACCTCACGAAGGGCCGCATCGGCTGGAACGTCGTGACCGGGTACCTGCCGAGTGCCGCGCGGAACATGGGGCAGACCGACCAGCTCTCGCACGACGACCGGTACGACGTCGCCGACGAGTACCTCGAGGTCCTCTACAAGCTGTGGGAGGGCTCGTGGGAGGACGACGCCGTGGTCGAGGACCGCGAGACCGGCGTCTTCACCGACCCCGCGAAGGTCCACCCGATCGAGCACCACGGCACGCACTTCGACGTCCCGGGCATCCACCTGTCCGAGCCGTCGGTCCAGCGGTCGCCCGTGATCTACCAGGCCGGGGCCTCGCCGCGCGGCATCCGGTTCGCGGCCGAGAACGCCGAGGCGGTGTTCGTGGGCGCACCGACCGTCGAGCAGCTCGCGTCGACCGTCCGGAAGGTCCGTGACGCCCTGGAGGCTGCTGGTCGCGACCGGTACGCCGCCCGCGTCTACACGTTGCTCACCGTCATCACCGACGCCACCGACGAGCTCGCCCAGGCCAAGTACGAGGACTACCTGTCCTACGCCTCGGAGCTCGGCGCGCTCGTGCTGAACTCCGGCTGGATGGGCGTCGACCTGTCGCAGTGGGACCTCGACGAGCCGCTCGGCGACGTCGAGTCGAACGCGATCCAGTCCGCAGCGGCGAACATCGCGGCGGCCACCGGGTCCGACGGGTCGAAGTGGACGATCCGGGACCTCGCCCGGCACACGGCGATCGGCGGCCTCGGCCCGGTCGCGGTCGGCGGCGGGGCGACCATCGCCGACCGGCTCGTCGAGATCCAGGAGCAGACGGACGTCGACGGGTTCAACCTCGCCTACGCGGTGACCCCGGGGACGTGGGAGGACGTCATCGAGTTCGTCGTGCCGGAGCTCCGTGCCCGCGGCGTCTACCCCGACGGCTACGAGCCCGGATCGCTGCGGCACAAGCTGCACGGCCGCGGTGACCGGCTGCCGGCGGAGCACCGCGGGGCGTCGTTCCGGGTGGGGCAGTCCGCAGCCGTACGCTGAACGGGTGATCGGGTCGTCGTTCGTCGTGCGTGCCGCCGTCGAGGACGAGGTCACCGCGTGCGTCGACCTGTGGACGCGCGCCGTCGCCACCCGTGACGGTGTGCCCGAGTCGGACGCGGTCCGGGAACGCGCCCGGTCGAAGTTCGCGGTGCCCCGCGTCGCGCTCGTCGTGGCGTCGACGGAGCCGGACCGTGGTGCGGCCGCGGCGATCGCCGGGTTCGCGCTCGTCACCGCTCCGGGGACGGGGCGTCCGGGGGACCCGGAGGACGCGGCCTACCTCTCGCTCCTCGCCGTCGACCCGCGGGCCCAGGGGCACGGACTCGGACGGTCCCTGCTGCTGGGCGCCGTCGCCGAGGCCGGAGCCGCGGGCCACCGCCGAGCCCTGCTGCACGCGCTGGACGACAACGCGCCGGCGCTCCGGCTGTACCGCAGCGCGGGGTTCCGTCCCGTGGGCGACCCCTTCGCGCACGCACTGAGCGGTCGGCCGACCCGGGTCTGGGTCACCGACGGCGTCGACGCTGCCGACGACTGAGCCGTCAGGACGGTTGGGGCTCCGGCTCCGGCTGCGGTGCGGGGAGCGCGTCCGCCGCGCTCGGCCACGGCGCCCACTTCGCCCGTGGTGCGACGAGCAGGTACGGCTGCGGCGTCGGGTAGCTGACGAGTTCGAGCGTCGAGCCCCACGGGGTCCGGGTGTACACGAACCGGTTCCCCTCGCCGACCTCGAGGCCGCGGAGGTCCCGAGGATCTGAGTTGCGGGTGCCCCCGGCTGCCTCGATGCGGGCGAGCGTGCCGTCGAGGTCGTCCGTGTACATCGCGAGGTGCTGCCACCCGAGGTCCGCGGGGTGCACGGGACGATGCTGGTCCGGTCCGTGGTACTCGAACAGCTCGAGCCCCGGTCCGTCCGGCAGTGCGAGCATCCGCATCGCGCCCTGTGCCATCGTCGACGGGATCCCCAGGTAGCGGTGCGCCTCGGCCGTCGCGTTCGGCTCCTCGGTGCGGCAGCGCATGTCGTACAGCACGACGGCGTCGAACGCCGCCTCGAAGAACGCCGTGGCGGCATCGATGTCCGGCACCGTGACGCCCACGTGGTCGATCCTGATTCCCGCGCTCATGGGCCGATCCTGACATCCGGGCGCCCGCACGTTCCGCCCGGGTGCCGAGGGTGCGGTGCCGATGCGGCTTCCCGCACGCCGCAGACCGGTGAGGTGAGGCTGCCCTCACCGGAAAACCCCTGATCAGGGTAGCCTCACCATGCTGGCGCCGACCCGCGCCGAGTGGCATCCTGACTCGCATGTCGACCGCTGCGGACCTCGTCCTGCCCTCCACGGACCACGACGCCACGAGCGCCGCCCGGCTCAACTGGCTGCGCGCCGGCCTGCTCGGGGCCAACGACGGCATCGTCTCGGTCGCGGCGGTGCTCGTCGGCGTCGCCGGAGCCGGCGCGGGGACCGGTCCGGTCATCGCGGCGGGCACCGCGGCCCTCGTCGGCGGTGCGGTGTCGATGGCCCTCGGCGAGTACGTGTCCGTCAGCGGTGCCCGTGACGCCCAGCGCACCGGCCAGGCCGCCCACCAGGCCGAGCTCGAGGCGGAGTCGGAGGACGCCGGCACGATCGCCGCCCACTACCGGAGCCTCGGCGTCGACCCGGCCGTCGCGAGCGCCGTCGCCGACGAGCTCGTCCGACCCGAGGTGCGCCGTCGACGGGCAGCGGTCGCGCTCAGCGATGCCGAGGACGAGGTGGTGAGCCCGTGGCGTGCCGCGTGGGTGTCGGCGGCGACCTTCACGACCGGTGCCGCGCTGCCCTTCCTCGCGATGCTCCTCAGTCCCGAGCCCGCCCGCGTGGCGGTGACGGTCGTCGCGGTGCTCGTCGCGCTCGCCGCCACCGGGACGACCGGTGCCACGCTCGGTGGTGCGCCGCGTACGCGGGCGACGATCCGTGTCGTGACCGGGGGAGCGCTGGCCCTGGCCGCGACGTACGCGGCCGGGGCGGTCCTCGGGGCGCACGCGCTCTGAGCCGGCAGACGGCGGTCGGTGTCCGTGTCGGAACGATCGTTCCAGGACGGGCGTCACGACACACGACCGTTACACGGGGGTAACGGGCCGGGCGCAGTGTCTCCGTAGCGTCGTGGCAGAGGCGGGCACCGCTCGCCCTTCCCACTCCTTCGGAGGACGCCATGGCAACAGAGATCCAGCCCCCGGTCGCCGCGCCCCACGCCCCCCGCACGACGGCAGCACCCGCCGGTGCCGGCGTCGTCCGCCCCGGGTACGACCCGGCGCTCACCAACGAGGACCTCGCTCCGCTCCGCAAGCAGACGTGGACGAGCTACAACATCTTCGCGTTCTGGATGTCGGACGTGCACTCGGTCGGCGGCTACGTCACCGCCGGGTCGCTGTTCGCCCTGGGCATCGCCAGCTGGCAGGTGCTCATCGCCCTGGTGGTCGGCATCCTCATCGTGCAGGTGTTCGCGAACCTCGTCGCCAAGCCGTCCCAGCGCACCGGGGTGCCGTACCCGGTGATCAACCGCGCGGTGTTCGGCGTGCTCGGGGCGAACGTCCCCGCCATCATCCGCGGGCTCATCGCGATGGCCTGGTACGGCGTGCAGACCTTCCTCGCCGCCCAGTCGCTCAACATCGTCTTCCTCAAGTTCATCCCGGCCTCGGCGGGACTCCTCGAGCACTCGTTCCTCGGGCTCTCCGCGCTCGGTTGGATCTCGTACGCCATCCTCTGGGTCGCACAGGGCGCCCTCTTCTGGATGGGCATGGACGCGATCCGGCGGTTCATCGACTGGGCCGGCCCGGCGGTGTACGTCATCATGATCGCCCTCGCGATCTACCTCGTCAGCCGTGCCGGCATCGGGAACATCTCGTTCACGCTGTCCGCCGGTGCGCCGCTGTCGTTCGGCGCGAGCATCCCGGTGATGCTGTCCGCGATCGCCCTCGTGGTGAGCTACTTCTCCGGCCCGATGCTGAACTTCGGCGACTTCTCCCGCTACGCGAAGTCGTTCGACGCGGTGAAGCGCGGCAACCTCTGGGGCCTGCCGATCAACTTCCTGTTCTTCTCGGTGCTCACCGTCCTCTGCGCCAGTGCCACGGTGCCGGTGTTCGGCAAGCTCATCACCGACCCGATCGAGACCGTGCAGGCGATCGGGGCGCCCTTCGCGATCCTCCTCGGCGGGTTGACCTTCGTCACCGCGACCGTCGGCATCAACATCGTCGCGAACTTCATCAGCCCCGCGTTCGACTTCTCGAACGTGGCCCCGCGGAAGATCAGCTGGCGGGCGGGCGGCATGATCGCGGCCGTCGGGTCCGTCCTCCTCACCCCGTGGAACTGGTACGGCAACGACCAGGCGATCCTGTACACGCTGGGGGTCCTCGGCGCCCTGATCGGCCCGCTGTTCGGGATCCTCATCGCCGGCTACTACATCGTCGCGAAGCAGCGCATCGCCGTCGACGACATGTACACGAAGGACCCCGCGGCCCGGTACTGGTACGTCAAGGGCTTCAATCCGAACGCGATCTGGACGCTCGTCGTCACCGGTGCGGTGTCGGTCGCCAGTGCGGTCCTGCCGTCGGCGCTCGGCGTCGTCCCGTGGCTGTCGAACTACAGCTGGTTCATCGGGTGCGCCCTCGGCCTCGTCGTCTTCGTCGGGATGGAGCGCCTCCGTCCGAGCATGCCCGTGCTGGCCGCCGACGACCCGTCCGTCGACGACGGCGCCGCGGTCGGCCGGGCCTGACCGACCGAGCCGTTCAACCCGCACCACCCGCACCACCGGAAGGAACTCGATGCGCATCCGCGTCGTCAACCCCAACACCACCTCCTCGATGACCGCGGCGATCGGCAGCGCCGCCGCCGCGGTCGCCGGGCCCGGGACGATCGTCGAAGCCGTCAACCCCACCATGGGGCCGGCGTCGATCGAGAGCCACTACGAGGAGGCGCTGGCCGTCCCCGGGCTCCTCGAGCAGATCGCGCTCGGCGAGCAGGACGGTGTCGACGCGTTCGTGGTCGCGTGCTTCGGGGACCCCGGGCTCGACGCGGCACGCGAGGTCGCGTCCGGACCCGTCATCGGCATCGCGGAGGCGGCCTTCCACGCCGCCGCGATGCTCGGGCGCCGGTTCGGCGTGGTGACCACCCTGAGCCGGACCACCGGCCGGGCGCACGAGCTCGCCGAACGGTACGGGTTCGCGTCGCTCGTGACCGAGGTCCGGGCGTGCGAGGTCCCCGTGCTCCGCCTGGAGGACCCGGACTCGGACGCCCGGGCGCTCGTCGTCGAGGAGTGCCGGGCCGTGCTCGCGGGCGGCGCCGACGCCGTGGTGCTCGGCTGCGCCGGCATGGCGGACTTCTGCGCGGAGGTGTCCCGGGCCGTCGGGGCGCCGGTCGTGGACGGTGTCGCGGCGGCCACCGTGCTCGCCGAGTCCCTCGTGCGCCTCGGGCTCACGACCGGGCGACGCGGCGAGTACGCGCCACCCCCGGCCAAGCCGATGGCGGGACTGCTCGCGGGGTTCGAACGCCGGCCGATGGCGGGCGCGACGGTCGGGGCGGGCGCATGACGCGCCTCCAGGGCCCTGCCGGGGACACGACGGCCGCACCCGCACCCGCTGACCTGGTCCTGCGCGCCGGCCGCGCCTGGATCGACGGCGCCTTCCGGTCCGCAGCCGTCGTCGTCCGCGACGGGCGGGTCGATGCTGTCGTGGCCGTGGACGAACCCGTCGACGCCGTCGAGGACCGCACGGTGCCCGACGCGCACGTCCTGCTCCCGGGCCTGGTCGACACGCACGTGCACGTGAACGAGCCCGGTCGCACCGAGTGGGAGGGGTTCGCCTCGGCGACCCGTGCGGCCGCACTCGGCGGCGTCACCACGATCATCGACATGCCGCTCAACTCGATCCCCGCGACGACCACCGTCGAGGCGCTCGAGGTCAAGCGCGCGAGCGCCGCGGGCCGCGTCGCCGTCGACGTCGGGTTCTGGGGCGGTGCCGTCCCGGCGAACCTCGGGTCGCTCGACGGCCTGCACGACGCCGGCGTGTTCGGCTTCAAGTGCTTCACCGCGCCGTCCGGGGTCGACGAGTTCCCGCACCTCGACGCACCGCAGCTGCGCGCGGCGATCGAGGAGGTCGCCCGCATCGACGCCCTGCTCATCGTGCACGCCGAGGACCCCGAGTTCCTGGTCGACCACGCGGCACTCGGCGGACACTACGAGGACTTCCTCGCCACCCGCCCGGTCGACGCCGAGCGGTCCGCGATCGCCCGAGTGGTCGAAGGTGCCCGCGAGACGGGCGCGCGCGTGCACGTCCTGCACCTGTCGGACGCTGGCGCGCTGCCGATGATCCGCGCCGCGAAGGACGACGGCGTGCGGATCACGGTCGAGACCTGCCCGCACTACCTCGCCTTCGAGGCCGGCACGATCCCCGACGGGGCGACCGAGTTCAAGTGCTGCCCGCCGATCCGCGACGACGCCAACCGCGACGCGCTCTGGGCCGGGGTCCTGGACGGGACGATCGACATGATCGTGTCCGACCACTCGCCCTCCACCGCGGACCTCAAGACCGACGACTGGGGGACCGCCTGGGGCGGGATCGCCGGGCTGCAGGTCGGCTTCCGTGCCGTGTGGACGGAGGCCCTGCGCCGCGGCGTCACGCTCGAGCAGCTGCTGCCGCACTTCACGACCGGCCCGGCGGCGCTCGCCGGCTTCGCCGACCGCGGACGCATCGCGCCGGGCGCACTCGCGCACTTCGCGGTGTTCGACCCGTCCGCCTCGGCGGTCGTCGACGCGGCCGGGCTCGCGCACCGCAACCCCGTCTCGGCGTTCGCCGGCCTGGAGGCGCGGGGCAGCGTCACCGAGACCTGGTTGCGCGGGCGGCTGGTCGCCACCGCGGACGGCGGCGTCACGTCCGTCAGCGGAGCGCTCGTCGACCGACCCGTGCTCGCGGGAACACCGCTGTAACGATCGTTCCGATACGATCTCCACCGGAACGAGAGGACCGAACATGCTCCCTGTGAACCCACCCGCCCGTCTGCTCATGGGACCGGGGCCGATCACCGCCGACCCGCGGGTGCTCCGTGCCCTGTCGACCCCGCTCGTCGGGCAGTACGACCCGTGGATGACCACCACGATGAACGAGACGCAGGAGCTGTACCGGCGGGTGTTCGGCACCACGAACGAGGCGACCGTCCTCGTCGACGGCACCTCCCGCGCCGGCATCGAGGCGGCGCTCGTCTCCCTGCTCGCCCCGGGGGACCGCGTGCTCGTGCCGGTGTTCGGGCGCTTCGGGCACCTGCTCGCCGAGATCGCCGGGCGTGCCGGGGCCGAGGTCCACTCGATCGAGACCGAGTGGGGGCAGGTGTTCACCCCGTCGGCGATCGAGGACGCGATCGCGCGGGTGCGCCCGAAGGTCCTGGCGATCGTGCAGGGCGACACCTCGACCACGATGAACCAGCCGCTCGACGAGCTCGGAGCGATCTGCGAACGGTACGGCGTGCTGTTCTACACGGACGCGACCGCCACCGTCGGGGGCAACCCGCTCGAGGTCGACGCCTGGGGCATCGACGCCGTGAGCGCGGGGCTGCAGAAGTGCCTGGGCGGACCGTCCGGCAGCGCGCCGCTCACCGTCTCGCCGCGGGCCGTCGCCGTGCTCGACCAGCGTCGCAGCGTCGAGGCGGGCATCCGCGAACCCGGGGACGAGGTCGCCGACGAACCCATCCGGTCGAACTACCTCGACCTCGCGATGATCCTCGACTACTGGGGCCCGCGACGGCTCAACCACCACACCGAGGCCGCGTCGATGCTCTACGCCGCGAACGAGTGCGCCCGGATCCTGCTCGAGGAGGGCCGCGACGCCGTGGTCGCACGGCACGAGACCGCCGGTCGCGCGATGACCGCCGGGGTGCAGGCACTCGGGCTCGGTGTCTTCGGCGACCTCGGGCACAAGATGCACAACGTCGTCGCGGTCGAGATCCCGTCGGACGTCGTCGGCGACCAGGTCCGCGCCGCGATGCTCGACGACCACGGCATCGAGATCGGCACGTCGTTCGGGCCGCTGCACGGACGGGTCTGGCGGATCGGCACCATGGGCTACAACGCGCGCAAGGACACCGTCGTGACGACCCTCGCCGCGCTCGAGCACGCCCTGCGCCGGGCCGGGCACGCGGTGCCGTCCGGCGGTGGCGTGGACGCGGCGCTCGACGTCTACGCCGGCGCCGGTGCCGTCGCTGCCGGGGTGTCGGCGTGAGCGCGCCGTCCGTGGTCCGGGCCTCCGCGACCGCCACCGCCGACGCGACGCTGATCGCCGGGTGGTGCGACGAACTCGCGACCGTCACCGAGGAGCCCGGCCGGATCACCCGCGTCTACCTCTCGCCGGAGCACGCACGGGTCAACGCGATCGTCGCCGGCTGGATGCGCGACGCCGGCCTCAGCACCTGGCAGGACGCGGCGGGCAACCTGCACGGCCGCGTCGACGGTGCGACCCCGGACGCCCCCGTGCTGCTGCTCGGGTCGCACCTCGACACCGTGGTGGACGCCGGCCGGTACGACGGGGTCGTCGGGGTCCTCATGGCGATCCGGACGGTGGCGCGCGTGACCGCCGACGGCCCGCTCCCCGTCGCGCTCGAGGTCATCGCGTTCTCCGACGAGGAGGGCACCCGTTTCGGCAAGGCGCTGCTCGGGTCCTCCGCGGTCGCCGGTGTCTGGGACGAGTCCTGGTGGCACCTCGCCGACGGCGACGGGGTCACCCTCCGCGACGCCTTCACCCGCTTCGGGCTCGACCCGTCGCGCGTGCACGAGGCCGCGGTCGAACCGTCGGTGCTCGCCGGATACCTCGAGGCGCACATCGAGCAGGGACCGTACCTCGAACAGGCCGGTCAGGCGCTCGGCGTCGTCACGAGCATCGCGAGCGCGCGGCGGTTCACCGTCGAGGCGGTCGGCGAGGCCCGGCACGCCGGCGGCACCCCCTACGACCGACGGCACGACGCGCTGCTCGCCGCCGCCGAGGCCGCCCTCGCCGTCGAACGGATCTGCCGGGCGTCGCAGCACGTCGGCACGGTCGGCACCATGACCGTCGAGCCCGGAGCCGTGAACGTCGTCCCGGGGCTGGCACGGTTCTCGGTCGACCTGCGCGGGGAGTTCGACGAGGGACGCGACGCCGTGTGGGAGGAGATCACGAAGGCGTTCGCGCTCATCGGGGAGCGCCGTGGCGTCAGCGTCGAGCCGACCGAGGTCCACCGTGCGCCGGCGGTGTTCTGCGCACCGCGCCTGATGGACGCCGTCCGGGCGGGCATCGAGTCGACGGGGGAGCCCCGTCCGATCGAGCTGTTCTCCCGCGCGGGACACGACGCCATGTCGCTCGGGCTCGTGACCGACGTCGCGATGCTCTTCCTCCGCAACCCGGACGGCATCAGCCACCACCCCGACGAGTTCGTCTCCACCGAGGACATCGCCCTCGGGCTCGACGCGCTCGCGGTCGCTGTCGGACGGGTGGCCGCAGCGTGAGCACCGCGGGCCCCGACGTCCGGGCGCGCATCGACTCGGTGTGGGAGCAGCTGTCCCCGGCCGAGCGACGCGTCGCCGCGATGGTGCGCCACGACCCCGAACTCCTGCTCGTCGGGACCTCGGCCGAGCTCGCCGCCGAGTCGGGCACCTCGAAGGCCACGGTCTCCCGGCTCGTCCGGTCGCTCGGCTTCCAGGACGCCGCCGAGGTCCGGCAGAACCTGATGTCGGCACGGGGCTCCGGCCTGCCGTGGGCCGCCGAGGACGCGGCGCACGTCGACCAGCGCGCCGTCGAGTCGCGCAACCTCGACGCCGCGTTCGCCTCGCTCGCCCGGGCCGACCGTCCCCGTCTCGCCCGTCGGATCGTCCGCGCGCGCCGGGTGCTCGTGGCGGGGGAGCGCGGGGCGTACCCGATCGCCCTCCAGCTGCGCGCCCAGCTCGCGCAGGTCCGACCGGACGTCCGCATCGGCCCGGCCCCGGGGCAGCGCCTCGGCGAAGAGGTGGCCGACCTCGACCGACGCGACCTCGTCATCCTCGTCACGGTGCGCCGGCACGCCGCCGGCATCGGCAAACTCGTGCGGCACTGCGTCGCCAGCGGCGCGGACGTCGTCGTCCTGGGCGACCCGACCGCGGCGGTCATCGCGGCCCCGGCGGCCACGGCGATCCTCTGCCCGGTGGACTCCCCGTCGGCGTTCGACTCGATGGCGGCGCTGTTCGCCGTCGTCGCCGCGGTCGCGAACGACGTGTACGAGGCATCCGGCCCGGGCGGACGCGCACGGGTGGACGCGGTGGCGCAGGCCTACGACGCGCTGGGGGAGCTCGCCGCGCCCTGACCCGTGCCGTCGCCGTGCTCGTCGTCGCCGGCACCGCCGCGCTCGTCGGCGAGTTCGGCCGCCAGCGAGGCGTTGCGCTCCCGGATCAGCTGCGGCAGGTACCGGGCCAGCGCGAGCCGCTCGGCGACGACCCCGAGCACCCCGAGCGGTGCGCGGAACTCGATCTCGTCGACCATCCGCGTGCCGCCGGCCGACGGCTCGAACCGGTGCTCGTGCCGGAACCGGGCGAACGGTCCACGCACCTGTTCGTCGACGAACCGGTGGGGCGCCTCCAGGGCCGTGATCCGACTCGTCATCCGCCACACGATCCCGAAGTGCCGCGCGCGCCACGTGACGGACTCACCGAGCCCGATCGTGCCGGCCGTGGTGCCCGCGACCGCGCGCTCGTCCGTGGCGGCCATGGACCGCTCGTGCGCGCCGATGTCGAGCGACAGCGCGAACGCGCGCTCCGGCGGGGCGGCGAGGTCGGTGACGACCCGGAACGCGACGGTCACGACGTCGGCCAGTCCGGTCGGACGGATCGGTCGTCGTCGCGCAGGACGGCTGCCAGCAGCTGGTCGTGGCGCCGGCCGTGCTGGAGCACCGCGGACCGCTGACGCCCTTCGAACCGCATGCCGAGCCGCTGCGCGACGGCGATCGACGCACGGTTCTCCGCCATCGCCCGCCACTGCACGCGCGCGAGGCCGAGCCCGTCGGGAGCCGGCGCGAACGCCCACTGCAGCACGCGGTCCGCCGCCTCGGTCACGAAGCCGTGCCCGCGGGCGTCCGGGTGGGTCGCGTACCCGATCTCCGCGCCGCCGCCGGCGAACCCGAAGAGCCCGACGGTACCGAGCAGCCGCGGGTCGTCGGCACGGCGGAGGGCGAACTCGTAGCGGGAGTCCGACGCCCAGCCGTCCTGCACCACGGCCGTGAGCCAGTGGCGGGCCTCGGCGTGACCGTACGGTTCGGGCATCGGGATGAACGCCACCACGTCGGGATCGGTCGCGTAGGCGACGACGTCGTCGGCATCGGAGAGCTCGGGGACCGAGAGGACCAGCCGCTCGGTCCGCAGCGTGACGGGGTCCATGGTGCGAGCCTAGCCACGGCGGTCGTCGCGGTAGCGTCGGTGGCATGACGTTCGACGCGCTCCCGTTCCCGGTCATCGACGGACACAACGACCTGCCCTGGGAGCGGCGCGAGACCCAAGACTCCGGGGTCGAGGGCATCGACTCCGAGCAGGGGTCCCTGCACACCGACCTGCCGAAGCTCCGTGCCGGCGGGGTCGTCGGGCAGTTCTGGTCGGTGTTCGTCCCCACCGACGTCCCCGATCCCGTCCGCGCGACGCTGCAGCAGGTCGACCTCGCGCACCGGATCATCGAGCGGTACCCGGAGTCGCTCACCCTCGCCCGGACCGCGGCCGAGGTCGTCGCGGCCGTCGACGCCGGGCGCACCGCGTCGCTGCTCGGCGCCGAGGGCGGCCACTCGATCGGTGACGACCTGGCGGTGCTCCGCGACCTCGCCCGGCTCGGGGTCCGGTACATGACCCTCACGCACAACGACGACACACCCTGGGCCGACTCGGCCACCGGCTCCCACCCGCACGGCGGCCTGACCGACCGCGGGCGCGAGGTCGTGGCAGAGATGGAGCGGATCGGGATGCTCGTCGACCTGTCGCACACGTCGCCGGAGACCATGCGCGACACCCTCGACGTCGCCACCCGGCCCGTGGTGTTCAGCCACTCGTCGACGATCGCGGTGAACGACCACCCGCGGAACGTCCCGGACGACGTGCTCGCCCGCCTGCGCGACAACGGCGGTGTGGTGATGATCACCTTCGTGCCGAAGTTCGTGTCCCGGGCGTGGGCCGAGTGGGAGGACGCCGGTTCGGTGGGGGAGCCCCCGCTCGTCACGGTGTCGGACGTGGCGGACCACGTCGAGCACGCGCGCGAGGTCGCCGGCGCGGCGCACATCGGGCTCGGCGGCGACTACGACGGGACGCCCGTGCTGCCGCCGGACCTGCGGGACGTGTCGCGGTACCCGGTGCTGGCGGCGGAACTGCAGCGTCGTGGCTGGGGCCCGGAGGACCTGCGTGCCCTGGCCGGGGGCAACGTGCTGCGGGTGCTCGCGGCGACGGACGATCGGTTCGCGCGGACGGCGCACGTGCGCTGACCGGCGGCCCGCCGGGCTCGGGCTCGGTGTGCGCAGAGTTTCGCGCTCACCGACAGTGTTCGCGGTGGGAGACGCGAGAACTGTCGGTGAGCGCGAGAGGTCGCGAGCGGATCAGGCCGCGCGCTCTGCCGAGACCACCGGCTCAGCCACCGACACCGACACCGCCACCTGCGCAGGCGCGTCCGGCGCCACGACCCGGGTCGACCGGAACACGACGGTCCGGTAGAGCACGAACCGGACGACCATCCCGAGCCCGACGCCCACGACGTTCGCCGCGATGTTGTCGGCGAGGGCGCTCTCGAATCCGAGCAGGGTCCGCGACGCCCGGAGGCACCCGATGCCGATCCCGCCGGCGACGACGTTGACCGCGAGGAACGACACCACCTGCCGTGCCGCCTCGCCGCGGGTGGCGACGGCGCTCGACGCCCGGAAGGTGAACCACCGGTTGCCGACGTACGACACCACGATGGCCACGGCGGTGGACACGGTCTTCGCGGCGACGGACTCGACGTCCGCGAGCAGGAGGACGTTGAACAGGCCGGTGTCGACCACGTAGGCGACTCCGCCGACCCCGAGGAACCGGAGCGCCTGGAACACGAGTGCCCTCATCGCGCGGCACGCAGACGCTGCGGACGGAAGACCCGCGTCACGCCCCACCCGGTCACCCGGAGCAGCGCCTCGACCACGATCGAGCCGGACATCTTCGACTCGCCGCGCTCGCGCTCCACGAACGTGATCGGGACCTCGGTCACGACCGCTCCGGACCGCAGGGCGCGCCACGCGAGGTCCACCTGGAAGCAGTACCCCGCCGACTGGATGCCGTCGGCGAGCAGTCGCTCGACCGTCGCCGCCCGGATGGCGCGGTACCCGCCGGTGAGGTCGCGGACGCCGACCCCGAGGGCGATCCGCGAGTACAGCGAGCCACCGCGGGACAGCAGGACACGGTGCCACGGCCAGTTCACGACGCTGCCACCCGGGACCCAGCGGGAGCCGATCACGAAGTCGGCGCCGTCGGCGGAGGCCCGGAGCAAGCGGTGCAGCTGTTCGGGCTGGTGGGATCCGTCCGCGTCCATCTCGACGAGGACGTCGTACCCGCGGTCGAGCGCCCAGGCGAAGCCCGCCAGGTACGCCCCGCCCAGACCGTCCTTGACCGACCGGTGCAGGACGTGGATCCGGGTGTCGTCCGCGGCGAGGCGGTCGGCGATGGCGCCCGTCCCGTCGGGGCTCGCGTCGTCCACGACGAGGACGTGCGCGTCCGGCGTGGACGACGTCACCCGGGCGACGATCCGTTCGAGGTTCTCACGTTCGTCGTAGGTGGGGATGATGACGATCACGTGGCGGTCGTCGACGGTCATGGCAGGCTCCGATCAGCAGTCTGCCAATATTCTACATCCGTTATTTTTATGCTGCAACCGCCATCGTGGCGCCAGAAGCGCCGGTCAACCGTAGGTCGGGTACTGCGGCCAGCCCTCGGGACTGTCCTCCCAGTCCTGCTGCCGCCCGTACACCGTGCGGTCCATGATGTGCGCCACCGGCAGGATCGCCTCCGTCCCGCGCGCACCGGTCGCGTAGGTCAGGTACGGCACACCGTCGCGCAGCAAGTAGTACGAGTAGCCGGGCACCGGGCCGTCCCAGTCGTCGCTGTGCACGGTCCAGCCCCAGTCGTCGTGGTAGCTCGTCGTGCCGGACGACACCCACGTGTGCGGCCACCCGTGCTGCTGCCGCCAGGCCTCGAGCCGCTCGATCGGCCCCTCGGAGACCATCGCGAACGCGATCCCCTCGTCGTCGAGGCGGCCCATGTCGGCGGGCAGGTTGTCGACGGCCCACGTGCAGCTCGGGCAGCCGGCGTCCCAGTCCCGTCCGTACATGACGTTCTGCACGAGGAGCAGGTACTTCCCGGCGAACAGCTCCGTCAGTCGCACGGGACCGTCGGGACCCGTGAACTCGTAGTCGTCGACACGGACCATCGGGAGCCGTCGGCGCGCGGCCGAGACGCGGTCGCCGTGGCGGGTGAGTTCCTTCTCGTCGCGCACCTGCGCGGCGAGCGCCGTGTCGAACGCTGCGCGGTCGACGACGGGTGGCGTGGCGTCGGGCTGCTGCTCCTTGGACATGGCGACCTCCTCGTCGTTGCGGCGCACGGTACGCGCGTCGCGGTCGCGGCGTGACGGACGGGAGGCGCGGCGCGCGCCCGGTGCGGAGCACGCGTCACGCAGGCAGCACCATCCGGGGTCGGATCGCTAGGATCGCAGCGCACGCCGTGCCTCCAGGGCGGAGGCACGCGACCTGACCCGAAGAGGACGGTACCGATGAGCGGCACGATCCACGACAACATCTCGCAGGCGTTCGGGAACACGCCGCTGGTCCGGCTGAACCGCCTCCCGAAGGAGGGCGGCGCCGAGGTCCTGGCGAAGCTCGAGTTCTACAACCCGGGTGCGAGCGTGAAGGACCGGCTCGGCGTCGCGATCATCGACGCAGCCGAGGAGTCCGGCGAGCTGCAGGCCGGCGGGACGATCGTCGAGGGGTCCTCCGGCAACACGGGCATCGCGCTCGCACTGGTCGGGGCTGCTCGCGGGTACCGGGTCGTCATCACGATGCCCGAGACGATGAGTGTCGAGCGTCGCGCCCTCATCCGCGCGTACGGTGCCGAGATCGTCCTCACCCCGGGGCCGGAGGGCATGAAGGGCGCGGTGTCGAAGGCGGAGCAGATCGTCGCCGAGACGCCCGGCGCGATCCTGGCCCATCAGTTCGAGACGCCGGCGAACGCGGCCATCCACCGGAAGACGACGGCGGAGGAGATCCTCCGCGACACCGAGGAGCACGTCGACGTGTTCGTCGCGGGCGTCGGCACGGGCGGCACGATCACCGGTGTCGGCCAGGTCCTCAAGGAGCGTGTGCCCGGTGTGCAGATCGTCGCGGTGGAGCCGAAGGACTCGCCGCTGCTGACCGAGGGCAAGGCGGGTCCGCACAAGATCCAGGGCATCGGCGCGAACTTCATCCCCGAGGTCCTCGACCAGTCGGTCATCGACGAGGTGTTCGACGTCGAGCTGGACGACGCGCTCCGGGTCGCCCGCGACCTCGGCACGCAGGAGGGCATCCTCGCGGGCATCTCGTCCGGCGCGATCATCCACGCGGCGATCGAGATCGCCGCACGTCCGGAGAACGCGGGCAAGCGGGTCGTCGCGATCGTGTGCGACACCGGTGAGCGCTACCTGTCGACGGTCCTCTTCGAGGGACTCACTGCGTGAGTCGTCCCGCCCGACGAGGCGTGCTGCGGACCGTCCGGGAGGACCTGGCCGCAGCACGCCGCGGTGACCCCGCGTCCCGTGGCGACCTCGAGAACGCGATCGTCTACTCGGGGCTGCACGCCGTCTGGACCCACCGACTGACGCACCGGCTCTGGATCGCCGAGGGCCTGCCGGGGTCGCGGTTCGCGGCCCGGGTCCTCGCGCAGGTCGCCCGGTCGGTCACCGGCATCGAGATCCACCCCGGTGCCCGCATCGGCCGCCGGTTCTTCATCGACCACGGCATGGGGGTCGTCATCGGGGAGACCGCGGTGGTCGGCGACGACGTCGTGCTCTTCCACGGGGTGACCCTCGGCGGCCGCGGGGGCGACCACGGGCCCGGAGCTCGTCGGCACCCGGCGGTGGGGGACCGCGTCGTGCTCGGTGCCGGGTCGTCGCTCATCGGCGCGATCACGGTCGGCGCGGACTCCGTCGTCGGCGCGAACACGGTGGTGACGAAGGACGTCCCACCGGGGTCGGTCGTGACGGGTGTCGCCGGGACGGCGCGCCCGCGCTCGGGACACGAGGGCGTCCCGCCCCTCTGACGGGTCGGGGTCAGCTCTTCTCGCAGGCGATCCCGTCGCCGTCGGCGTCCATCTTCTTGTTCGCCGCGTACAGCGCGTCGTCCTTCTTCACCGTGCCCTTGAGCGCCCGGTACGTGACCTTGCCCTTCGAGGTGACGCGGTTCTTCGTGACGGACTTCTTCGCGATCCCGCCCGAGTACACCTTCTGCACAGCGGTGCAGTTCTTGTAGACGGTGGGGGCGGCCTGCGCGGTCGAGGCGCCGCCGACGACGGCGGTCGCAGCGAGCACGGCGGTGGCGGCGGCGATGCTGAGGGTTCGGGTGATGTGCACGGCCTGAGGATAGTTCGGAACCGGAGTCCGCACGCACCCCAGAACGAGGTGCACCGTCGGCGGTCCGGTGCATGCTGGAGCACATGGACGGCGAGACGCTGCACGAGGTCGCGATCCGCACCGCGATGGCCCTGCCCGCGGTGGCGGAGACCCAGCCCTTCGGTGAAGGCGCGTTCGTCTACAAGGTCGTCGGCAAGATGTTCGTGATGACCTCCGAGCTCCGTGGCGTGCCGATCGTGAACCTCA
Organism: Curtobacterium sp. NPDC087082; assembly: GCF_044745045.1. NCBI lineage: Bacteria > Bacillati > Actinomycetota > Actinomycetes > Micrococcales > Microbacteriaceae > Curtobacterium > Curtobacterium sp. NPDC087082. The sequence goes on from NZ_JBIUZN010000001.1 coordinate 824,104, forward strand.
AGTGCGCGCCGCCCCACGGTGCCGCCCTGGTGCGCGACCACGCCGAGATCACCCCGGGCTGGCACATGAACAAGCAGCACTGGATCACGCTGTCACCCGGGGACGGCATCGACGAGACCCTGGTCGAGGACCTCGTCGGCAACGCGTACGACCTCGTCGTCGCGAAGCTGCCGCAGGCGAAGCGCCCGATCGACCCCGTGCGCCGGACGCAGCAGGACTGACCACGGCCCGGCGGACCGCCCGCACTCAGGCGGTCGCGCGCGCCAGGACCTTCGACACGTCCCGGACGACCTTCGGCGCGAGCCCACCCGTCCCCGGGCCACCGGGACCCGTCCCGCGCCCCGACGACAGCACGGCCTGTGCCTGCTCGGGCGTCAGGCCCGTGAAGAGCTGGCCGATCGTGACGCCGTGGTCCGGTCGGTGGGTGACGACGACCGGGTCGCCGGCGGACACGGGCCCGGACCGCACCACGCGGAGGTAGGCGCCGGGGCGGCCCTCCTCCGTGAACCGCTTGACCCACTTGTCCACCCGCATCCGGCGGGCGAAGGTGCCGCAGGGGATCCGCGGGATCGTGACCTCGAGCTCGAGGGTCTCGCCGATCCGCCAGCGTTCCCCCGTCACGGCGCCGGTGACGTCGACGCCCGTCGTGCGCAGGTTCTCGCCGAACAGCCCCGGCGGGACGTCCCGGTCGAGCAGGTCCGCGAAGTACGCCGCGTCCTCGTCCGCGTAGGCGTACACCGCCTGGTCCTCGCCACCGTGGTGCTTCCGGTCCGCCTGCACGTCGGCGTACAGCCCGAGCGGACGGACCCGGACGGGGCCGTCGACGGGGCGCTTGTCGATCGCGGTGACCCCGATGGTGCCGGAGTCGGGCAGCAGGCGGTCGACGCGGCAGACGGCGGTGACGAGGGACATGCCCCCAGCCTGCCGCAGAACCCGCGAACGCAGAAGTGTGACGATCCGGCTGTTCGTTCCGTCCCATCGGTGAGCACCCCGATGGAGGACCCCGTCATGACCGACACCGCACCCGCAGCACACCTCGCGACCACCGCGCTCGTCCGCGTCGGGCACGAGCACGTCCTGGCGCAGGCACGCGTCCGGTCGCTGTCCGCGCGGCCCGTCGGCCCGATGAAGGTCCGCCGCACGCACGGACACCAGGCGCACACGGCCTAGCGGCTCGACGGCACCGCACTCAGGAACCCCCGACCCCACACCAGTAGAAGGAAAGCGTGCACCACCAGCCCCTCACCGACCTCGACGACGCCGTCCTCGCTGGTCGATCGTCCGACGGCGACGTCCGGGCGTTCGAGGTCCTCATCCGGCGCCACACCCCCCTGCTCCGTGCCTACGCGCGCCGGACCCTCGGCTCGACCGACGAACTCGACGACGTCGTGCAGGAGACGTTCATCACCGCCTGGAACCAGCTCGACACGCTCCAGGACGGCGCCCGGGTCAAGGCGTGGCTCATGCGCATCCTCAGCCGGAAGTGCATCGACCGCATCCGGGCCCGGCGGTTCCACGACGACGTCACCGAGCTCGAGGTCGAGGCACCGGCGGACGACGCGCCCGAACGCGTCGCCGAGGCCCGCTCCCGCGAGGAAGCGGTCGAGACGGCGCTCGCCGAACTCCCCGAGGCGCAGCGCCGCACGTGGGTGATGAAGGAAGTCCTCGAGTACTCGTACGAGGCCATCGCGGAGGAACTGGACCTCCCGACCTCGACCGTCCGGGGACTGCTGTCCCGGGCGCGCAAGAACATGATCCGTCTCATGGAGGGATGGCGATGACCGAACCCGATCCCGTCCGGCTCGACTCCCTCGAACCCGACGACCTCGACGGCCACACGATCGACGAGCTGGCCGACTACCTCGACGCCGGCATGCAGCCGGCCGACCCGAGCATCGACCACTCCGCCGCGTGCCAGAACGCCCTCGCCGCCATCGTGCGGCTCCGGCAGTCCTCGCTCGGCTCGCTCGAGGCCGCCGCCGAACAGGAAGCACCCGCCGACGAGTCGTGGATCAGCGGCGTGCTCGCGAACATCTCGCTCGAGGCACGCGCCGGCCGTGACGTCCCCCTCCGCCCGGCGGCGCCCACCGAACGCCCGGTCATGACCGAGGGCGCCATCCGCTCGCTCGTCCGGACCGCCGGCGACGCGGTGCCCGACGCCCTCATCGCGCGCTGCACGCTCGAGGGGGACGTCACCGAGCTCGGTGCCCCGGTGCGCATCGTCGTCGAGATCGCCGTCCGCGCCGGGTCGACGATCCAGCGCGTGGCGTCGGACATCCGCGAGACCGTCGCCGAGGTCCTCGCGACCGAGACCGACCTGCTCGTCGAGTCCGTGGACGTCGTGGTTCGCGACCTGCTGCCACCGTCCGACGACGAGCCGGACCCCGACGCCGAGGAGGAACGAGCATGAGCAGCCACGACGAGACCTTCGCCGCGATCGAGGCAGCGGTCGTCGCGGTCCCCGGGGTCGCCGAGCTCTACCGGGCACGCCCGACGCTCGGCAGCGCGGTCGGTGCGGCAAAGAACCTCGCGACCCGCACCACGGTCGCGCGCGTGGTGCTCGACGACGACGTCCTCCGCATCGTGATCGGCACCGACGGTTCCGTCCCGGCACCCGAGACGGCACGCGCGGCGCACCTCGCGGCGCTCGCCGCAGCGACCGAGCACGGCCTGCCGCTCAGCCGGGTCGACGTGCGGATCGCGCGCGTCGGCTGACGCACCCGCCTGCGGTTCGGGAGGGACGTCGCGGGCCCGCGCCGCGCCTCCCGTCCGTCAGCCGGTCACCGTCACGGGCCCCGCTCACGTCCGCCCGCGGGTCACGGTCGTCGGTCCGCGACCTCCAGCACGACGACCACGGCGGCGACGAGCAGTGCCGTCGCCACGAGGGACACCGACGGCACGGCGATGCTCGCGAGGACCGCGAGCGCGAGTGCCACGACGACGACGTTCCAGCCGAGGCTGAGCGACGGGCGGAGCGCCAGCGCCCAGATCGACAGCACGAACAGCGCGACCGGCACGGCGATCGTGGCGGCGACGGTCGCGTGCGACAGGTCGGCCTCGCCCGCGTCGGCGCTCACCGCGACCTCGATCCCCGCCGGGAGCGCCCCGGCCGCGGCGAAGACCAGGTAGTGGCCGTAGCCGAACACGAGCGCGGTCGGCAGGGACCGGATGTGGTCGTGCTGCTCGCGGGAGAAGTAGATCCACCACAGCCCGGCGACGATCACGAGCCCGCACGCCGCCAGCACGAGGAGCGACCCGAGGTGGTCGGCGTGCGCGATGCCGTCGATGACCGCGTTCGCCGAGGCCACGAGCCCCTCGCCGAGGACGATCAGCGTGAAGAGGGAGTACCGCTCCGCGATGTGCCGGGTGTGCCACGGGGTGGTCTGCGTGCCGGCCTCCACGAACGGCGGGACGAGGACCTCGAGCAGGATGAGCACCGGGATGACACCCCACGAGACGCGGTCCGGCAGCAGGAGCGCGAGCACCCAGAGCACCTGCACGACGACGATGCCGCCGGCGTACCGGAGTGCGGTCCGCCGGTACTCCGACGACGACGCGGCGACCCGGAGCCACTGCCCGACGAGGGCGAGCCGCATGATGACGTAGCCGAGCACGACGACCGTGGTCGACCCCTCGACCATCGCGGCGTGCACCCCGGCGGCGAGCACGAGCACCCCCGCCATCTGCACGAAGGTCATCACGCGGTAGAGCCAGTCGTCGGTGTCGAACGAGGTGGCGAACCAGGTGAAGTTGAGCCACGCCCACCAGATCGCGAAGAAGACGAAGGCGTACGCGAGGACGGCCGACGAGACGTGCCCCTCGACCTCGATCTCGTGCAGGTTCGTCGCGGCTAACCCGACGGCGACCACGAAGACGAGGTCGAAGAGGAGCTCGAGGGGGCTGGCCGCGCGGTGCGCCTCGGTGGGGTCGCGGGGTGCCATGCGGCGGAGTCCGATGGTGGTCACCTGCGTATGCCTACACGACGAACGACCCCGGGTGCAGGACCCGGGGTCGTTCGTCGTGCGTGCCTGGCGTCGGCTCAGTAGAAGTTCGACGCCTGCGAGTGCGACCACGCGGCGCACGGGGTGCCGTACGCGTCGCTGATGTACTGCAGGCCCCAGGTGATCTGGGTGGTCGCGTTCGTCCGCCAGTCGGACGCGATCGTGGCCATCTTCGACCCGGGGAGCGCCTGCGGGATGCCGGTCGCGCCGCCGTTCGCGTTGACGGCCTGGTAGTTCCAACCGGACTCCTTGGTCCACAGGTTGTCGAGGCACTGGAACTGGTCGGAACCCCAGCCGTACTTCGACGAGGCGAGCGAGCTCGCGGTCGCCTTGGCGCCCTCGACCGTGTTCGCGGCGGCCTGCTTGCGCGCGGCCTCGGCGGCTGCTGCCCGTTCGGCCGCGGCGCGCTTCGCTGCGGCGGCAGCGGCGGCCTTCGCGTCGGCGTCCTGCTTGTCCTGCGCGGCGCTGGCGTCCGCGACCGCCGTCGTGGCGTCGACCGTCGAGGAGATCCGCGAGGTCAGTGCCGCGCCGGAGAGCGTCCGGTAGTCGTCGAGCGCGTCGATGCGGCGCTCGAGGACGCCGGTGTCGGTCTTCTCGTTCGCCGAGTCGGCGATCGTCTCGGCCGTGGCGATGGTCGCCGCGGCCTGGGCCCGGTCGAGCGCGGTCCCGGCGAGTGCCGGTGCCGCGGTCGCGCTGGCGGTCGGCATGCCGAGGGCCTCGCCGATCGCGGGTTGCGTGCCGACGGTGGCGATGCCTCCGGCGACCGCGAGGACGGCGGCCCCGCCCACGATGAGCGTGGTGGGGCGGCGGAGCGCGCGGCGGAGGCGCCGGTTGGGGGAGTTCAGGGCCTCACGTCGGGTCGAGGCGGTGGTGGTGGGGAGGTCGGTGTTGCGTCCTGTCATCGATTCCGGTGGTCGGCCGGCTCGTGGTGCGTGACTCGTGACGCTGCACGCGGGGTGGGGGAGCGCGCAGGGGTGCGGATGAACGAGACGTCCGTCGTCAGGAGTTCGCGAGCCGGGGGAGGACCGGACGGTGGTGTGGGGCCCGTCCGTCCGCCGACGGGCGACCGTGGGGTGGCCGCCGCTGGGCGAAGCCGCCACGATGACCGGTGTTGCTGGGTGCACCGTCCAGTTTGTCTGGCAGAACCGTCCGTCCACCCGTTGGTAACGGTTCGGTAACGGGCTGGTCAGGCCCGGGAGGTGTGAGCTTCCTGGGTGCGCTCACCCTGCGCGACGCGTTCGAGGGCGTCGAGCGCGGCGGCGATGGCGTCGACGTCGGTGTCGGGCAGTTCGGCGATGAGCTCGGCGACGATGCCGGTGCGGGTGGAACGGGCTCGCTCGACCGCTGCGATGCCCTCGGGGGTGGCCGTCACCATGAACGCCCGACCGTCCCGGGGGTCCGCCTCGCGCTCGATGAACCCGCGCTGCTCGAGCTCGGTCAGGATGCGGGTCATCGTCGGCTTCGTGACGACCTCGATCCGCGACAGGTCGCCCGGGCGCAGGGGTCCCTCGCGTTGGATCGTCGCCAGCGCCGAGACGATGCCGTACCCGAGCGAGGCCGAGTCCGTGCGGGCCCGCCGGTTGATCCGGCCGACCGCCGCGGCGAGGCGCGCGGCGATCTCGGTACGGTCCGGCTGGCGGTGGCTCATGCGGTGCTCCGGGTCGCTCGACGGGGTGGTCGGGGCGATGCTACCGGCTCGTCGGACGGTGTGACTGGGAGCGTCGCGCGGGTCGCCGCGCTGTCACCGACCGCCGTGGCGGACGGAGCACGCCCGCCTCGCGAGGGCGAGACGGGCGTGTTCCTGTACGGGCGTTCAGGCGGGGTCAGCGTTTCTCGCCGGGGAGCAGGTGGATCGCCTCGGTCGCGAGCTCCGCCTCGATGTTGTCCCCGGACGCGGTGGCCTCACGCAGACGGCGGAAGTCGGCCGTCATCTGGTCCCAGTCGACGAGCTCGTCGAGGTTCGGCAGCCGCAGTCGGAACGCGAGGCCGTCCATGGTGTCCCGGCAGACGCGCTGGAGGTTCTCGTTGCCGCACTCCTCGACGTAGCGGGCGAACACGGCGAGGGCGTCACGGTTCACCGCGGCGACGTCGTGCGACTCGTAGTCCGCGATCGTGGCGTCGAGCTGGGCGAGGATCTTCTTCTTCGCGCTCGCACCGAGGCGCGGGACCGCCAGCCGCACGACCCCGCCGAACAAGACGCCCAGGGTCTGCAGCGCCTCGACCACCTCGGTCGGGTCCGGCGTGGTGACGCGGGTGTAGCGGTTCGGCGCCATCTCGATCAGGCCGGCGCGTGCGAGCTGGCTCAGTGCTTCGCGGATCGGGGTACGGGAGACGCCGAGCCAGGCGATGAGCTCGTCGTCGTTGAGCCGCTCGCCGGGCTCGAGCGTGCCGTCCATGATCGCGGCGTGGATCTTGAGCCGGACGGTGTCGCGGAGCAGCTGGTGCTCGGTCGGTGCACTGCTGGGGACCGGCATGCGGGTTCCTCCGGGATCGTGGCGTCGGCGGGCGTCCCACCGGTCGGTGCGGACGCACGGTTCACCGTACCTGATATGTGAACGGTGTCCCTGTCGGCTCGGAGCGTGTCAGTCGTGGGGGTGGAGCAGCCGGAGGGTCACCGGGTCCTCGGTGCCGTCGTACCAGCGGTCGAGGACGGCCCGGAACGGCTCCGGGTCGGCGGCGGCCGTGGCGAACAGGGTCATGGACGACCGGAGCTTCAGCGCGTCTATGCCCCCGAGCAGGTCGTCGGCGGTCCGGGCCGGGGCGGACTCCGCCGCACGGGTCGCCTCGAGCAGCCGCGGGCCGAGGACGGGGTGGTCGAGGTACGCCCGGGCCTCGTCGGGGCTGTCGAGTGCGTACCGCTGCGCGGTGGGCGAGCGGCCGAGCCCGGCGAGCTGGGGGAACACGAACCACATCCAGTGCGACGACTTCCGGCCGCGCCGCAGCTCGGCGAGCGCGGTGTCGTGCACACCCTGCTGCGCGCGGACGAACCGGTCGAGGTCGAACCGGTCCGTGCCGCGCTGGTCGGTGTCGTGCGGATCGTCGCTCACCGGACCACGTCCCCCCAGGCGTAGCGGACGGTCGTGCCGTCCACGACGAGCAGCGAGTCGGGTTCGCGGTCGAGGAGCCCGGGCATCCCGACGGCGTCGGGCAGGTCGCCGCCGAGCCGCTCGAGCCGTGCCGACCGGATCGTCAGCGGCGGGTGCTGGCGCTGCCAGAACAGCGTCTGCGCGAGGTGCCGGGCGTGGATGCCCTGTCGGGTGGTGAGGTCCGTCGCCAGCCGGTCGTCGACGACGTCACCGGCCACGACCCGGACGGTGGCGTCGTGGCGGGGTCGCACCGCGCCTCCTGGCCCACCCGTGCTGCCCGGCCAGACCGGACCGCCGGGCCACGCCGCGCCGGACCCTGGTCCGCCCCGGCGTCCGCGGAGCCAGCGGACCGGGTGGAGGGAGCGTGCCGGGTGCCGCACCGACCGGTAGGACAGCGTGTCCCCACGACGTCGCGCCCGCGCGTGCGCGAACGTGTACGGCACCCCGAGCAGGGCGTGCGCCGCCACGATCGCGGGCACGTTCGCGGTGTCGACCGTGCGGTAGGCGACCCCGCGGCGACCGCGGTCGTCGACGGTGAGCACCTCGATCGTCACCTCGGTCATCGAGCCGAGGCGTCCGGACGGCGGGAACGGCGGCACCCGGGTCTCGCGGAAGACGTACGCCGTGAGGCCGGCCCACGCACTGCCGTCGACGACGTCGGGGCGGGTGCCGCGCGGCACCAGACGCGCGAGCGACTCGGGGTCGTGACGCCAGTGCGCGAAGACGACGTCCTCCCACGCGTGCACCGTCACCGGTCGGTGCAGCAGGGGGACCGCGGCTCGGTCCCGCGCGGGCTCGGTCACCGTCGTGGCGCGTGCCGGCCGACGCGCACGGCCCAGGCGACGAGGGGTGCCTGCAGCGGCAGGCGGAGCACCGACACGAGCCGCATCGCCCGCGTCGACCGCGGGCTGTCGAGCAGGTCGTTCGCCATCTTCACGTTCGCGGGGAAGACGGCGAGGAACAGCGCGGCGGCGGCCCAGCCCGCGGCACGGCGGGTGGCCGGGATCGCCAGGCCGGTCGCGATGCCGAGCTCGGCGGCGCCGGACGCCAGGGTGGTCAGGCGCGGCGGGAGGGCGTCCGGGACGATCCGGTCGTAGCCCCTCGGCCGCAGGAAGTGGGTGACGCCGGCCCCGCCCAGCACGACGGCGAGGAGGGTGGCGGTCCGGGTGGCGCGTCGTGCGCGCTCGCGTCGTCGCATGCGTCCATGGTGCCCGCGGCGCGCTCGGGACGCACGGAGAGTCCCCAGGTCGGCTCAGCTCAGCTCAGGTCAGTGCGGTCGCGACGAGGTCGAGGACGACCGCCGCGACGTCGGCCTTGCTGCCGGAGGCCTCGCGGACCACCTCGCCGCCGGGGACGAGCACCTCGACGGCGTTCTCCTCGCGTTCGAACCCCGCGGACCAGCCGACGTGGTTTACGACGAGCATGTCCGCCGGCTTGCGGGCGATCTTGGCGCGGCCGAGCTCGATGCGCGCGGCACGGTCGGGTTCGGTCTCCGCCGCGAAGCCGACGATGATCTGGCCGGTCCGGCGGGACGCGACGAGGTCGGCGAGGACGTCGGGGTTCCGCACCAGCTCCAGCGTCATGGTGTCGCCCTGCGCCTCCTTCTTGAGCTTGTCGGCTCGCACCTCGGCGGGCCGGTAGTCGGCCACGGCCGCGGTCATCACGACGACGTCGGCATCGGCTGCTGCGGTGTGGACGGCGTCGGCGAGTTCCAGGGCGGACCCCACCGGCACGACGGTCGCGTCGAGTCCGGCGGTCAGCGACGCGTCCACGTTCGCGCTCACGAGCGTCACGGCCGCGCCGCGTCGGGCCGCGTCGGCGGCGATCGCGACGCCCTGACGACCGCTCGAACGGTTGCCGACGAACCGGACCGGGTCGAAGGGCTCGCGCGTGCCGCCGGCGCTCACGACGACGCGGACGCCGGCGAGGTCGCCGAGCTCACCGCGGGCGCCGGTGGTCCCCGCCTTCTCGGCGGCGGCTGCGGTCGGCGGGAAGGCGGTGTCGGTCGGGAGGCGCGGGTCGTCCCCGTCGCCGCGACCCGCGTCCGTCGGGTGGTCCGCGCCGGTCCGGCCGGCCGGTGCCGGGTCGTCCAGCACCGCGAGGGCGCCGGCGACGATGTCCTCGGGCTCCGCCATCCGGCCGATCCCCGCGTCGTCGCCCGTCAGGGCCCCGACCACCGGGCCGACGAACCGGACGCCGCGCTCCCGCAGGGTCTGGACGTTCGCCCGGGTCGCCGGGTGCTCCCACATCTGCGGATGCATCGCGGGAGCCACGACGACGGGTGCCTCGGTCGCGAGCAGCGTCGTGCCGAGCAGGTCCCCGGCGAGCCCCGCGGTCATCCGGGCGAGCGCGTCCGCGGTGGCGGGGGCGACGACCACGAGGTCCGCCCGGCGCCCGAGCGAGACGTGGCGCACCTCGGCGACGTCCTCGAACACGCTCGTGGTGACCGGGTTGCGGCTGAGCGCCTCGAGGGTCGGCAGCCCGACGAAGCGGAGCGCGCCCTCGGTCGGGACGACGTGCACGTCGTGTCCCCGCTTGACGAGGTCGCGGACCACGCCGACGGCCTTGTACGCGGCGATGCCCCCGGTGATCCCGACGACGACGGTCAGACGGCGCTCTGCTGCTGCGTTCACACCGGTCACGCTACCCGGCACGTCGTGCGAGGATCGATCCCATGTGCACCGTCGTCGTCCGCGTCGACCCCGGGTCCGAGTGGCCCGTCACGATGCTCGCCATGCGCGACGAGTCGCCGGAGCGGCCGTGGGACCCGCCGGCAGCCTGGTGGCCCGAGCGCGACCCGTCGATCCGCGGCGTCCGCGACCGTTCGGCGGGCGGGGCGTGGCTCGCGGCGTCCGACGGCGCCGGGCTCGCGGTCGTGCTCAACCGGGGCGAACCGGTGCCGAGCGACGACGGCACGTGGACCACCCGCGGGGTCGTGCCGCTCGACGCGGTCACCGGGGCGCTCCCCGGCCACGACGGCACCCTGCCCACGACGCGCGCGTTCAACCTCGTGCGGGCGACGGCCGACGGCGCCGAGGTCACGACCTGGGACGGCACCGAGGTCCGGACGACCGCGCTCGGCCCCGGCGTGCACATGGTCACGCACGGCGAACCGGACGACCCCGCGGCGCCGCGCATCGGGCGGTGGCTCGACGCCTTCCGTGCCGTCGACGCTCCGGTCGGGCCGCCCGTGCTCGGCCCCTTCGACGAACTGCGGGCGGCCGACGCCGGTGCCGACGCCGGCGACGGGTGGGGCGGCTGGTTCGGACTGCTCGCCGGATCGGCGTCGCTGCCGGCCGACGACCCGGACGCGATCCTCCGGGACGCGCACGAGCCGGACGGGCACTTCGCGACGCTGTCGATCGTCGCCGCGGCGGTCGGCCCCGGGCGCACCGTCCTGCAGCACGCGCGGCTGACCGAGCCCGGCCGGTTGGACGGTTCGGTCGAGCTGCACCGCGCCTGAGCGCGGTCCGCGCCGAGCCGAACCGCGCTGCACCGCGCCTGAGCGCACCCGCAGCGCGCACCCGCGGCCGGGCATGGCCGGAGCGCGTACCTTCACCGTTCGTGACCACCGCAACCCGGAGCGTGCTCGCCGTCCTCACGGCGGTCGTCGTGGCCGTCTCCCTCGGGGCGTGCGCCTCGAGCCCGCCGGCCGCTGCCGACGCGACGCCCCACCCGACGGCGACGACCCGCCCCTGGGACGCCGCCGCGGGTGTCGGCGTGGTGGTCGTCGGCGACTCGATCAGCGGCGGGCACGGCCTCACCACCGCCGAGGCGTGGCCGGCCGTCGTCGCGGACGCCCAGGGCTGGTCGCTCACGAACCTGTCGTGCGACGGTGCCGGTGTGGCCGCCCTCGGTGACGACGACGACTGCGCGAGCGACTACGCGACCATCGTCGGGCGTGCGGTCGACCTCCGTCCCGAGGTCGTCCTCGTGCAGGCGAGCTCGAACGACCTCGGACTCGACACCGCCGAGGTCCGGAGCGCCACCGACCAGGTCGTCGACGAGGTGCACCGTCGGCTGCCGCACGCGCGGCTCATCGGCCTCAGCGCCATCTGGAACCAGGACGCCCCTCCCGCGCAGCTCGCGTCCGTCTCGGGGGCGCTCCGGCACGCCCTCGCCCGCGAGGGCGGCACCTACGTCGACATCGGCGAGCCGCTGCGGGGGCACCCGACGTGGATGCAGTCCGACGACGTGCACCCGACCGTGCGCGGACAGCGGGCCATCGCGGCGGCGGTGACGGCCGCGTTCGAACGCGACCACGTGCGGTTCTGACGGCGGACGGGCGGGGACGAGCCGCGCCTCCTGGACCGTCCGGGCGACTCAGACGGGCGGGGTGGTCCCGGTGAGGTCCTCGGCGACCGCCCAGAGGGAACGCGCCAGGTCGGCCTTCCGTGCCGAACCGGGGATCGACACGGTCGTGGTCGGCCCGACGAGCCCGAACGGCCCCGACGGTCCGTAGTACGCCCCGCCGACCGCGTTCGGCCCGACCGCGGCGTACAGCAGCGGCTCGGAGCCCTGCTCGACGTCCTGCGTGAAGGGCAGCGCGCGGTTCGAGGACCGGACCGGCTTCGACCGGCCGAGCGACCGCCCCGCCGACTGCAGGTTCGTCCGGGTGTAGCCGGGGTGCGCGGCGGTGCTCACGAGCGGCCAGTCGAGCTCGACCGACAGCCGGTGCAGGTGCAGCGCCAGCAGCAGGTCGGCGAGCTTCGACTGCGCGTACGCCCGCCAGCCGTTGTAGCCGCGCTCCCACTGGAGGTCGTCGAAGCGGATCCGGCCGGGGATCGCCGCGAGGCTCGACATCGTGGCGACCCGCGCGTCTGGTGAGCGCAGCAGTGTCGGGAGCAGCAGGTTCGTCAGGGCGAACGGGCCGAGGAAGTTCGTGCCGAACTGCAGCTCGAAGCCGTCGACCGTCTCGAACCGCTTCGGCGGCGCCATCACCCCGGCGTTGTTGACGAGGACGTCGAGCGTCCGGTCGTCCGCGGCGATGCCCGCGGCGAAGCGCCGCACGCTCGCGAGGTCGGCGAGGTCGAGCTCCCGCACCTCGACGTCGGCACCGGGGTGCGCGGCACGGATGTCGGCTGCGGCCTGGTCGCCCTTCGCGATCGTGCGGACGGCGAGGACGACGGACGCGCCGGCTGCGGCCAGGCGCGTGGCGGTCTCCTTGCCGGTTCCGCTGTTCGCGCCGGTGACGACGATGCGGCGGCCGGTCTGGTCGGGGATCTGCGGCATGGGCGTGACCGTACTCCGCCGGGGGTGCGGATCCGGTGCGAGGGTGCTAGATTGATGCGAACGCATGAACATGCAGATGCATGGACGTGCGGTCGGGAGGACAGGACACCATGAGCAACGCATTCGGCACCGACCGCCCCTCGGACGTGCCACCGCCCGCCCCCGAACGGATCGGCCCCGTACAGCTCGGCCTCGACACGTTCGGCGACGTCACCGAGCTGCCCGACGGCAGCGTCAAGTCGGACGCCCAGAGCATCCGCGACGTCGTCGACCAGGCAGTCCTCGCCGACGAGGTCGGCCTCGACTTCATCGGCGTCGGCGAGCACCACCGTGCTGACTTCATCGTGAGCGCCCCCGAGGTCGTCCTCGCCGCGATCGCCGCCCGGACCTCCTCGATCCGGATCGGGTCCGCCGTCACCGTGCTCTCGTCCGACGACCCGGTGCGGGTGTACGAGCGCTTCGCCACCGTCGACGCGATCTCCGACGGTCGTGCCGAGGTCATCCTCGGCCGCGGGTCCTTCACCGAGTCCTTCCCGCTCTTCGGGTACGAGCTCTCCGACTACGAGGTCCTCTTCGAGGAGAAGCTCCAGCTCTGGGCAGCCCTCCGCGGTGGCGACGCGGTCACCTGGTCCGGCACGAAGCGCGCCTCGCTCGTCGACCAGGACGTCTACCCGAAGCTCGAGCACGGCCCCATCCCGACCTGGATCGGCGTCGGCGGGTCCCCGCAGTCCGTCATCCGTGCGGCGTCGTACGGTCTGCCGCTGTTCCTCGCGATCATCGGCGGGCAGCCCGCGCAGTTCGCGCCGTTCTCGCGCCTCTACCGCCAGGCGCTCACGCAGCTCGACCTGCCGCAGCAGCCGATCGCGATGCACTCGCCCGGGTTCGTCGCCGCCACCGACGAAGAGGCGGCCGAGCGCTACTGGCCGTACCACAAGGCCGTCACCGACCAGCTCGGTCGGGAGCGCGGCTGGCCGCCCCTGGACGTCGCCGGCTACCGTGCCGGGCTGTCCGCGGGCGGGTCGCTCTACGTCGGGTCGCCGGAGACGGTCGCCCGGAAGATCGCGCGGAACATGCGGATCCTCGGCGTCTCGCGGTTCGACATGCGGTACGCGACGGGGCGTCTGCCGCACGAGGACATGATGCGGTCGATCGAGCTCTACGGCACGCAGGTCGCGCCGCGGGTGCGCGAGCTGCTCGCGGTGCCGGTGCCGGTCGCGTAGGCGCTGGGTCGGCCGCGGCGGGTCGGCCGGGTCGGCCGCGGCGGCGCGGCCGGGTCGGCCGGATCCGTCCGGGTCGGCCGGATCCGTCCGGGTCATTCCGGGTCCGTCCGGCGGGCCTGGAGGCGCGGCTCGCCCCGTCCGCGCCGCTCACGGGGTCGCCGGGTACGGTCCAGGGCATGTCGTCACGCCCCGCTGCACTCGAACGTCGGTTCCGTGGTCGGATCATGGGCGTCGGCACGACCTCGGGCATCCGCATCGTGGTCGGCATGTGGGAGCGCTCGCCGTTCGGAGCCTTCACGGACGTCTTCCTCGAGCTGCCGGACGGCTCCTCGGTGCTCCTCGCGCCCGACGAGATCGTGGCCGCGTACGTCTCCGGGACCTACCGGTTCGACACGGTCTCGGTCGTCGACGTCTCGGCTCGCCGGACCGCCAGGGGACTCGAGCTGTCGGCGGGTGCCCTCGAGGCCTCCATCGACGTCGGCACGATCTCCCCGCTCGGGAGGGTGCTCCGCATCGTCCCCAAGCAGATCGCCCGCGACCCCCGGTGGCTCGCCGCGATCGACCCGGTCGCCCGGTTCGTCGCTCCCGGGTCGGGGACCGCGGGGTCGGCGGGCAACGGGCGTCGCGAGTACTACGGCGTGACCGGGGCGCACGACGTCACGGGCGTGCGGGGGACCTGGGCGGGGGAGTCGCTCGGGTCGTTGGCGCCGCTCGACCCGCCCGTGGCGTTCGGGTTCGCCTCGATGCCGCGGATCCCGCAGGTCGTCGACGTCGAGACGACCATCCGCGAGCCGGTCTGAGGCGCGGCGCGCGTCCAGGCGGTCGGGGCGACCCGGAACGACATCGTCGCCGTCGTACGACGTCGGTGTTGTCGCTCCTTGCGGGCGCAACAGTTGCACGCGCGCGGCAGCGACATCGTCGAGGTCGTACGACATCGGTGTTGTCGCACACTCCCGCACACTCCCGCCCGCGCCCACGCCCGCGCCCGCGCACGTGACCGCGCCCGCGACCCCGACCGCGCCCGCACGGCCCCGACCGCGCCCGCACGGCCCCGCAGCCCCGTCCGCCGGACGCGCTCAGCGTCGAGGGGCAGACTGGCCGGAACGGACAGCGCCCCGAGGGCCGGCCGCACGTCGAGCACAACGGGGCGCACGACGCGAGAGGAGCACCATGACCGACACAGAGGCAGACCAGCGCGCAGCCATCTCGGACATCGTCCACGGAGCCCACACGGCACTCCTGACGACCGTGAGCGAGGACGGCCAGCTCCACGCACGGCCGCTCGCCGTGCAGGACAAGGCGTTCCACGGCACACTCCGCTTCCTCGTGCAGGACGGGAGCGAGAAGGTCGAGGACATCGCCCGGAACCCGCACGTCAACGTCGCGATCGAGTCGCAGGGCGGGTACCTGTCGATCGCCGGGACCGCGACGGTCAGCCAGGACGACTCCGTCATCGACGAGCTGTGGTCCCCGTTCGCCGAGGCCTGGTTCCCGGACGGCCGCGAGGACCCCTCGATCCGACTCCTCACGGTCGAGGGCGACTCGGTCGAGTACTGGACGCAGGACACCGGCCCGGTCGGCAGCCTCGTGCAGACCCTCAAGGCCGCCATCGGCAAGCAGAGTCAGCCGGACACCGGCGACCACGGCACGATCGAGCTCTAGCGCCGAAGACGGACGCTCGGCACCGCGCCCGGTCCCCGCACACCGCGGGTGCCGGGCGTCGTCCGTCCGGTCACGGCGGGCCGAGCAGCCACAGCACGGCGACGAGCACCGGCTGCCCGAGGACCGCGCACACCACCAGGGTCCACCGCATCCACGGCTTCGCCACGAGCTCCGGCGACCCGAACAGCGGCGCGAGCGGCATCAGGAGCCGGGGCGTCGAGGCCATCGGCAACGACACCGCGAAGACGTAGAGCGCGTACGAGGCCGAGAAGACCACGGTCGTGAACCCGAGGCGCCGGGTCGACCGACGCAGCAGCCAGACCGGGTACGACACGAGCAGGAACACCACGATGAGGATCCCACCCACGCCCAACCACCGGCCGGCGATGAGGAACCACGGTGTGAGCGGCACGAAGTCCACCCGCCCGATGAAGTTCACCCACCAGGACATCTCGGTCTCGAGGTAGGCGTTCGGCGACCCGGTCACGTGCGCGGCGATGAGCGGCCACGCGAACCCGGCGACCACCATCACGACGCCGGCGGCCACGACCCGCACGCGCTCCGCCACGGGGAACGCGTCGAGGGACCGGACCCCCTCGGTCCGACGCGCCCGGATCCACCGCACCAGTGCGACGACCCCGAGGACGAGCGGGATCGCGAGGGCTCCGGGCCGGGTGAACGCAGCGACGACCCCGAGCACCGTGAGGAGCCCGTACCGCCGACGGTCGAGCGCGAGGAGCGCCCCGAACACGAGGGCGAGGAACGTGCTCTCGGCGTACCCGACCTGCAGCAGGAACGACAGCGGACCGCACGTGAAGAAGAAGACCGCCCACATGGCCGCCGCCGACCCCGCACGGTCGCGGACGAGCCGGTGAAGCA
This sequence comes from Curtobacterium sp. NPDC087082, assembly GCF_044745045.1. Taxonomy (NCBI): domain Bacteria; kingdom Bacillati; phylum Actinomycetota; class Actinomycetes; order Micrococcales; family Microbacteriaceae; genus Curtobacterium; species Curtobacterium sp. NPDC087082. Next base: position 840,184 of record NZ_JBIUZN010000001.1, read on the forward strand.
GGTAGGTGGCGAGGAGTCCGGCGAGGAGTGCGATCGCCGGTGCGCCGACGTCGAACGGCACACCGGTCGACGCGGTCAGCATCCGGATCGTGAAGGGGAACGCCGGGAGGAACGCCCACGCGTTCTGCGCGACGTGGCCCGCGGCGTCGAGCGGCAGGGTCGTCGGGTACCCGTGGACCGAGATCTGCTCGTAGTACTGCCCGTCCCACGCCGTCAGGAAGTTGAGGAAGCCGTGGTCGTTGCCCCAGATCGCGTTCTCCGGCAGGGCGCGCCCGATGAGCGGGAACGCGAGCGCCAACCAGAACGTCGACATGATGCGCCCGCCGGTCCACACCAGGAGCACGGCGGCCCACGCCGGCAGGGCGGTCGCGAGGTCGAGGACACGGCGGCGTCCGCTCGCGATCGACTCCGTCAGGGTCCCGTCCAGGCGGCTCACCGCGGCGCTCCGCGGTGTTCGGGCATGGCAGAGGGCACGGTACGAGCGTAGACGGCGATTGCTTGGGTGTTCCTCACGGCTCGGCTCGGGAGGCGCGACTCGCGTTCTGCAGACCGGAACGAGTCCGACGGACGGCCGGGTCCGGCGCGGGGCGCTCACCTAGCCTGGGAGCGTCGTCCTCCGGCCGCGACGGCGCGGTCGGTGCCGTGGCGACGTCCGACCGACCCCGATCGACACCGAGGAGCACCGTGCCGAACAAGACCGCCATCGTGACCGACAACGCGCCGAAGCCCGCCGGCCCGTACAGCCAGGGGATCGTCGCGAACGGCTTCCTCTACACCGCCGGCTTCGGTCCGCAGGACCCGGCCACGGGCGAGATCGCCGACGACGTCGCCGGTCAGACCGCCCAGGTGCTCGCGAACGTCGCCGCCGTCCTGGCCGAGCACGGCGCCACGCTCGACGACGTCGTGAAGTCGACCGTCCACCTCGAGCACTCCGACCGCGACTTCCCCGCCTTCAACGAGGAGTACGCCAAGCACTTCTCGCAGCCGTACCCCGTCCGCACCACGGTGCAGTCGCACCTGGCGAACATCCTCGTCGAGATCGACGTCGTGGCGGTGCTCCCGACGGCGGAGTGACCCGGCCGGCCCCGGCGTGATCGCTCGGCGTGCTCGCTGAGCGAAGCCTCATCGACCCCCGGTGCGCGCACCGCCCGGACGGCTCCACGTCGTCCGGCGGATGCCGGCACCGGGGGTCGCGTGCGTCAGGACGCCGTCGGTGAGTACCGGGACGCCCGCGACGAGGACGTCGTCGACGCCTTCGGCCAGCAGCATCGGCTCGGCGTACGTCGATCGGGCACGGACGCGCTCGGGGTCGACGACGACGAGGTCGGCGATCCACCCGGGCGCGACGGCGCCGCGGTGCCCGAGTCCGAAGCGCTCGGCGGGCAGGGTCGACAGGTGCTGCTGGACCTCCCACCACGTGAGCAGCCCGGGCCGCGCGTAGTCCCCGAGGTACCGTGCGAAGGTGCCGTACGCACGGGGGTGCGGGTGCGTCCCGACGAAGATGCCGTCGGACCCGCCGGTGTGGCCGCCGGACCGGAACAGCTCCGCCAGCTGCTCGGGCGTCCGCGGGTGCGGCACCCGCATCACGACCGTGACCTGCAGGTCCGAGTCGACCAGGACGTCGAGCGCGAGGTCGACCGCGTCCGTCCCGGTGGCCGTGGCGGCCTCGGCGAGGGTGCGGCCCTGCAGCGCGTGGAACTCGGGCGCGGGGACGTGCGACAGCGTGATCTGCTCGGCCCAGCCCGGTCCGAGGTCGGCGCGCCCGAGGACCCGTTCGAGCACCGCGGCGCGGACGGCAGCGCGCTCGCCGTCCACTGCGAGCGCCCGGGCGAGGTCGTCGGTGCCCGGCCGGGCCAGGCCCGCGGGCAGGAGCAGCATCGACAGGATCGTGCAGCCGCGCGAGTACGGGTAGGCGTCGAACGACAGCGGGGCGCCCTGGGCCTCGGCGTGGGCGAGCTCCGCCAGCGCGAGGTCGACGGGAGCGTGGAGGTGCGAGACGTGGGCGCGGCCGCCGCCGGCGCGCACGATCCGGACGACCTCCTCGATGCCGGCGCCGGCGTTGGTCTCGTAGCCGCCGCGCATGTGGGTCACGTAGGTGCCGCCGGCGGCCGCGGACTCGGCGGCGAGGGCGGCGATCTCCGCGGTGCCGGCGTGGAGTCCGGGGACGTAGTCGAGGCCGGTCGCGAGCCCCACGGCGCCGTCCGTCATGCCCTGCCGCACGAGGGCGCGCATGGCGTCGAGCTGGCCGGGGTCGGCCGGGGCCGGGTCGTCGCCCGTGACCTCGTGCCGGACGGTGCCGGCCGGCACGAGGGTGGCGACGTTCAGCGCGGTCGTGCCGTCGTACGTCGCGAGCAGCCCCGCGATGCCGCCGCCGCGGTACGTCGGGTGGGGGCCGTCGATCGCCGCGAAGTACCGTCCGGCGTAGGAGCCGTCGCCCGGTGCCGGACCGACGCCGTCCTGTCCGGTGACGATCGTCGTGACGCCCTGCCGGAGGAGGGCGAGCTGCACGGGCTCGTCGAACACGAGGGACCCGGCGTGGGAGTGCGCGTCGACGAACCCGGGCATGACGAGCCGCCCGGTGCAGTCGATCACCGTGGCGTCGGCCCCGGCCCGGAGGCGCTCGCCCGGCCCGCCTCGCTCGGCGACCAGGCCGTCGCGGACGAGGACGTCCGATCGGTGGGCCGTGCCGTCGGTGTCGACGACCGAGCCGCCGGTGAGCAGGACCTCGGACGTCACCGTGCGAGCCCCGCGACGAGTCGTTCGGCGCGGGTGCGGAGGCCGTCCAGGTCGCCGGTCGTCAGGGCGTCACCGACGAGCGGCGAACCCAGGCCGACGGCGACGGCGCCGGCCGCCAGGTACTCGGACGCGTCCTCGACGCCGATGCCGCCCGTGGGGATGACGTCGACGAAGTCGAGCGGGGCGAGGACCTGCTTGAGGAATGCGGGGCCGCCGAGCTGTGCGGCCGGGAACACCTTGACCGCGCGCGCCCCGAGCTGCCAGGCGCGGACGATCTCGGTCGGGGTGGCGGCGCCCGGGTACCAGCCCAGACCACGCTCGTGCGCCCGTTCCCCGATGTCCGCGTCGAGGTGCGGGCTCACCGCGAACACGGCACCCGCGGCAGCGGCCTCGTCGAGCTGTCGTGGTTCGAGAACCGTGCCGACGCCGATCGACGCGCCCGTGCCGTAGCGATCGGCGGCCCAGGCGATGCCTTCCCGCCAGCGGGGCGTGTTGGTCGTGATCTCGATCGCCCGGACCCCGGCCTCGACCAGTGTCGCGACGACGTCCTCGACGTGGTCACCCGTCCCGCCGCGCAGGATCGCGATCGCGGGGCCGGCGGCGTGCCGGTGTCGGACGCGGGGAGCGGTGGACGGGTCGGTGCTGGTGGTGTTCGTCATGGTCTTCGTTCCTCGCCTCAGCGGTCGACGCGGTCGTGGACGGCGTGGTCGACGTCCGTGGGGGTGGTCGGGTCGTGCAGCGCGGCCGGGTCCGGACGGCGCCAGTCGCTCTCCACCGTGCAGGCGAGCGCACCGGCGTCGGCGGCGCGGTCGAGCGCCTCGGCCGTCGTGGCTCCGCCGAGGGTCGCCGCGAGCCAGCCCGCGACGAAGGCGTCACCGGCACCGACGGGGTCGACGACGCGCACCGGGGTCGCCGGGCGCCGCAGGAACGCACCGTCCACCGACGCCACCGCGCCCCGGGAGCCGAGCTTGACGACGGCACGACCCCGGCCGAGGGCGGCGAGCTCGTGCGCGAGCGTCTCGTCGTCGCCCTCGTCGTCGCCGAGTCCGAGCACGAGTCGGGCCTCGTCGTCGCCGGCGAACACGATCGACGACCGTGCGGCGACGTCCCGGTAGCGGGCGCGGGCGGTCTCGGCGTCGATGAGCTTGGGCCGGTGGTTCACGTCGAAGGACACCGGGACCCCGGCGGCGTCCGCGCGGTCGAGCGCGGCCTCGACGGTGGCCCTGGCGTCCGCGGAGAGGGCGAGGGTGATGCCCGTGACGTGCAGGAGCGCGGCGCGTTCGACGGCGCTCGCCGGCAGGTCGCTCGCCCGCAGCGCCGACCCCGCCGAACCCCGGCGGTGGTAGGTCACCCGCGTGCGTCCGTCGGCCAGGCGCTCCTTCATCATGATGCCCGTCGAGCGGTCCGGGTCCGGCACCGCGACGACGTCGACACCCGCGCTCCGGACGTCGCGCGTCACGCGGTCCCCGGCGGGGTCGGTGCCGACGCGACCGATCCACGTCGTCGGGACACCGGCGCGCACGAGGCCGATCGCGACGTTGCTCTCGGCTCCGCCGGTGTCGACCCGCATGTGCTCGAGGTCGGGGACCGCACCCGTGTCCCCGCCGGTGAGGAGCAGCATCGTCTCCCCGAAGGTCAGGACGCGGCCGGTCACCGGGTGCCCTTCGCCAGGGCGAGCTGGGCGGAGGAGGAGCCGAGCGCGACCGAGATCTCCAGCGCGGTCCGGACGACGCCGTCGCCGAGTTCGCGGACGGCCGCGGCGGGGAACCGGGAGGCGAGCCCCGAGATGCTCATCGCGCCGACGACCTGGTTCGCGTGGTCGAGCACGGGCGCGGCGACGCAGCGGATGTCGGGCTCGTTCTCGCGGTCGTCGATGCCGTAGCCACGGCCGTGCGTCCGGTCGATCTCGGCGCGCCAGCGGTCGTCGTCCACGATGGAGTGCTCGGTCATCGCCGTGGCCGGTTCCGCCAGCACCCGGTCGAGCAGCTCCGGCTCGCCGAACGCCACCATCGCCTTGCCCGAGGCCGTGTTCCGCATCGGCAGTCGGTTGCCGATCCGCGACCCCATCCGGACCGTGCCGCGCGTCTCGACCTTGTCGACGTAGACGATGTCGGTGCCGTCCGGGACGACGAGGTGGCAGGTGAGCCCCGTGCGTTCCGCGGTCCGCCGGAGGAACGGGGCTGCGGCGGCGCGGAGGTCGATGCCCTCGAGGTAGCTCTGCCCGAGCAGCAGCGCCCCGAGCCCGAGGGTGAAGCCGGCGTCCGGGGTGCGGCGCAGCAGGTCGTTCTCGAGCATCGGGGCGGTCAGCCGGAGCACGGTCGACTTCGAGGTGCCGAGCTCCGCGGCGAGCACGGTCAGCGACACCGACGGCTCGCCGTTCCGGGTGCGGTCGGCGATGCGGTCGAGCAGCCGCAGCCCGCGTCGGAGCGACAGGGCGGCGTTCCGTGCCGGAGCGTCCTCGGTGGAGGCGGCGACGGGGGTGGTGGCGCGCATCAGAACCACGTCGCGATCGTGTCGAGGACGGTCTCGTCGTCGTCGATGACGGTCACCTGGCGCCACTTGTCGAAGACGGTGCACGGGTGCGAGATGCCGAACACGACGACGTCGCCGGGCGTGAGCCCGGGTGCCCCGTCCGCCAGCGCGAGGTAGCAGTGCTGGTCGTCGAGGCGGGTGACGGTGACCGCCCCGGGGTCGGGTGCGACGGGGACGACGCCAGCCGCGCCTCCTGGGCCGACGTGCCGGACGGAACGGACCACCGGCAGCCCCTCGTCGAACGAGATGTCCCGCTTGCCGACCGCGACGAGCGCGAGCCCGGGCTCGGGGCACGACGTGACGCGTCCCCAGACCTCGATCGCGGCCAGGAGCGAGCCCTCGTCGGGGTGGCGGCCGAAGGGGGTGCGCTCGGCGTAGAAGCCGTCGTCGTGGGTGAGGGACGCGCCGGACCGGAGCAGCACGTCGAGGTCGTCGGGGCGGGTGGCGACCGCGTCGACCACGCCGTCGAACCAGGCGCTGCCGCCCATGCTGAGCAGGGCGCGCGGGGCCTCGACCAGCGGGCGGACGGCCGCCGCGACGGCGAGCACCCCCTCGACGTAGGCGCGGGCGGCGCGGACGTCGGGCAGGCCGCCCTCGTACCCGGCGACGCCTCGGAACGAGAGCCCCCGGTCGTGGGCGAGCTGTGCGAGGTCCTGTGCCTGCTGTGCGGTGCGGACGCCGGTGCGACCGCCGGGGAAGCCGACCTCGACGACCACGTGCAGGTCGCCGTCGACCGCGTCCTGTGCCGCGCGGCCGGCCTCGACCCCGGCGGGGGAGTCGACCCAGCAGAGGACGTCGGCGTCCGGGTCGGCGGCGCGGCGGGAGGCGAGCCAGGCGAGACCGGTGGGGTCGAGGACCTCGTTCGCGACGACGATCCGGTGGACGCCGTGCTCCCACGCGACCATCGCCTGCTGGACCGAGGCGACCGTGACGCCCCAGGCGCCGGCGGCGATCTGTCGTGCGGCCAGTGCCGGTGCCATGTGGGTCTTCATGTGCGGCGCGAAGAGCAGACCGTGCCGCTCGACGTACGCCTGCATCACGGCGGTGTTGTTCGCCAGGGCCGACTCGCGGAGGGTCATCACCGGCAGGTACGCGTGCTCGAGGACGTGCCGGCGTGCCGGTGCTGCCGGGTCGGGCGCGCCCTTCGTGGTGACCGTGCCGGGTGTGGTCGTCATCGATCCTCCTGTGCGTCTGCGGTGCCTCCACGCTCCCGGTGGCCGGGTGTTCGGGGCAACGCGCTCGTCCTCCTCATTCTGCGTTGCAGAACACCATCGCGTCAGCGCCGTCCCCGGACGTCACGGAAACCGATCGGGCATAGCATTCGTCCTGCCATGACGACGACGATGACGACACGACGACGGGGGAGCACCGCGGTGGCCGTGCTCGTCGCAGGGACCTTCTTCATGGAGCTCCTCGACGGCACCATCCTGGCCACGGCCGCTCCCGCGATGGGCCGGGACCTCGGCGTCGACTCGGCGGCCATCGGCGTGGCGATCACGGCGTACCTGGTCACCCTCGCGGTGTTCATCCCCGTGAGCGGATGGTTGACCGACCGGATCGGCTCGCGGACGGTCTTCGCCGGCGCGATCGTCCTGTTCACCGTGGCGTCGGGGCTGTGCGCCCTCTCCACCGGGCTCGTCGACCTGACGATCTGGCGCATCGTGCAGGGGCTCGGCGGCGCGCTGATGGTCCCCGTCGGGCGGCTCGTCGTCCTGCGGAGCGCCGGACGCGAGCAGCTCGTCACGGCCATCGCGATCCTGACCTGGCCGGCCCTCGCCGCGCCGATCATCGCGCCGTTCGTGGGCGGCGTGCTCGTCGACACCCTGACGTGGCACTGGATCTTCCTCATCAACATCCCGCTCGGGGTCATCGCGTTCGTCGCTGCGCTCGTCCTCGTGCCGCAGGAGCGGGCGTCCGAGCGGGTGCCGTTCGACTGGTTCGGGTCGCTGCTCGCCTGCTTCGGCCTCGGGTCGCTCGTGGTCATGGCGTCCCTGCTCGCCCTGGACAGCGTGCCCGTCCTGGCGGTCGTGCTCTCCGGCGTCGTCGGGGCGGTCGGCTGCTGGCTGGCGATCTGGCACTTCCGCCGGGCGCCGCACCCGATCATGGGGCTCGACTCGTTCCGGCTCGAGACCTTCCGAGTGTCGCACGCCGGCGGCAGCCTGTTCCGCCTGGCCGTCTCCGCCGTGCCGTTCGTCCTGCCGCTGCTGTTCCAGGACGCGTGGGGGTGGAGCGCCGTGCTCGCCGGGTCCGCCGTGCTGTGGGTCTTCGTCGGCAACCTCGGCATCAAGCCCATGACGACGCCGTTCCTCCGCTGGTTCGGGTACCGGCCGGTGATCATCGTGTCGAGCGCGGTCGCGGCGCTGAGCGTCGTCGCGATGGTGTTCATGACCGAGGACACCCCGTTCTGGCTCCTCGCCGTGCTCCTCGTCGTCAGTGGTGCGGCGCGGTCGGTGGGCTTCACGGCCTACAACACCATCGCGTTCGCCGACGTCGAGCAGGCGGACATGACCCCGGCGAACACGCTCTCGTCGACCCTGCAGCAGACCGCCGCCGGGTTCGGTGTCGCGGTCGGCGCCGTGGTCATCCGGGCCGCGTCGGGCCTCGGTGGATCCGGTCCGTACGACGCCGCGTTCTGGGTCATCGCCGCCCTGCTCGTCGTCGCCTGCGTCGAGGGCGTCCTGATGAGCCGTACAGCCGGCGAGACCGTCCGCCCCGCCCGTCGCGTCCGGGCCTGAGCGCGCATCGTCCGTTTTCCCCGCGGTCACACGCACGAAACCGAGGCCGCGCTACAGTCTCAGCAACAGTCCGCGAACGCCGAGTACGGTTGCCGCGGCAGGGCGACCGGAAACGCCCGGAACAGGAAGGCAGCATGGCCGCGCCAGAGCAGCAGGGGACGATCACAGCCGAGACGGCCGTGGAACCGACCGGGTTGCGCGTCGTCAGCTACAACCTCCGCGAGCACACCGCGAACGGCGAGCTCGCCTCCCTGGCTGAAGCGTCCCAGGCCGACGTCATCTGCGTGCAGGAGTGCGACAGCAACGACCTCGCCCCCTCGATCGCCGGCCTCTCCCTCGCCGCGTCGACCAAGGCGAACCGGCTCGGCCTCGCGATCTACAAGCGCGACGACCGGTTCGAGGTCGAGGACTTCAGCATCCACTCCCTGCAGAAGTCGCTGCACGACCGGGTCCTCGCGCCCGCGCACGAGCGCCTGATCGCGATGCACCTGCGCGACAAGGAGGTCGACGCCGAGGTCATCGTCGCGTCCTTCCACGCCTCACCCCTCACCGCCACGAACTCGCTGCGCCGCAAGCAGATCGAGGCCGCGCACCAGTTCGTCCGCGAGCTCTCGAACGACGCCCCGGCGATCATGGTCGGCGACTTCAACTACCCCTGGTTCCAGACGAACCTGCGCAGGAAGATCGAGCAGCACGGGTTCGCGCTGTCGCTCTCCGACCAGCCGACGTACCTGCGCTACCGCAAGTTCACGGGGCACTTCGACTTCGCCACGAGCGTGGGGCTGCACATCGCCGGCGTGGAGACCCTGCCCGCGGGCATCTCCGACCACCGGCCGATCCTGGTGCGTGCGCACTACGAGCACCCGGGCGCGACGGGCACCGTCGCCACCGTGGAGTCCCCGGCCGCCTGACGCGCCCGTGGTCGTCGGCCGAGCGGGCAGAACGCGCCGCGTGCCGCGCGCGTGGTCGTCCGCCGAGCGGGCAGAACGCGCCGCGTGCGTCCCACGTGGTCGTCCGCCGAGCGGGCAGAACGCGCCGCGTGCGTCCCACGTGGTCGTCCGCCGAGCGGGCGGAACGCGCCGCGTGCGTACCGCCGAGTGGGTGGAACGCCCCTCGTCAGCGCGGTGAGCGTGACGAAAAGTGCCCGCTCGGGGAGCGCCCCGCGTCCAGCAGGCGACGCACAGGAGGCGGGGGGGGGGGGGGGGGGGGGGGGGCCCCCCCCCCCCCCCGGCGCCGCCCCCGCGGGCGCCCCCCCCCCCCCGCCCCCCCCCCCCGCCGGCC
>NZ_JBIUZN010000001.1:849476-903676 GCF_044745045.1 Curtobacterium sp. NPDC087082
CGGGGGGGGGGGGGGGGGGCGGCGGGGGCGGGGGGGGGGGCCCCCCCCGCGGGGGGGGGGGGGGGGCCGGGGGGGGGCGCCCCCGGCCCCCGGGGGCCCCCCCGGGGGGGGGGGGGGGGGGGGGGGGGGCCCCCCCCCCCCGCCTCCTGGCGGTCGCCTTCCGGGTGCCCGGACGCGCGCGCGTCAGCGACGCAGGGTCGCCCGCGCCAGCCGGTTGCCGATGAACTGGCCGAGCTGCACGATGATGACGATCGCCGCCACCGACACGTACACGATCCACCAGTCGTACCGCTGCGACCCGTACGTGATCGCGTACTCGCCGAGCCCACCGCCACCGATCAACGCCCCCTGCGCCGTCATGTCGACGATGCCGATGTAGATGAACGTGTAGCCGAGGATGAGCGGTCCGAGGCCCTCGGGGATGAGGACCGTGAGCAGGATCGACAGCGGGTGCGCTCCCGATGCCCGAGCCGCCTCGACGACGCCGGGGTCCACCGACAGCAGGTTCTGCTCGACGATCCGGGACACCGCGAACGACGCCGCGAGCGAGATCGCGAAGGTCACCGCGGGGACGCCGATCGTGGTCTGCACGACCACGCGGGAGAGCGGGGCGATCGCCGCCAGGAAGATCACGAACGGGATCGGCCGGACGAGGTTCACGACCACGTTGATGATCGTGTACGCGGCCCGGTTCCCGAGCAGGTTGCCCGGGCGGGTGGCGTACAGCGCGAGGCCGAGCGCCAGGCCGATGATGCCGGCGATGACGAGCGACACCAGGGACATCACGATCGTGTCGCGGATGGACGCGACGAAGACGTCGAACGTGTCGATCACGCTCTGGAACGAGTTGTTCACGCTGCGCCCTCCTCGTCGGTGGTGATGCGCGCGGCACGGAGGGCCGCGACGGCAGCGTCGATCTCGGACGGACGGGCCGCGGTCAGCTCGTAGGTGAGCGACCCGATCCGGCGTTCCCGGATCTCGCCGACCCCGCCGTAGACGAGCTCGGCGGTCACCCCGGCGGAGCGGAAGACCTGGTCGATGCGGTTCTGCAGCCCGGCCTCGTCGGTGATCTGGACCGTGACGAGGCGACCGGGGTGCCGTTCGCGCAGCCGTGCGACGGTCTCCGCCGAGGGCCGGTCGTGCAGGGCGGTCCGGACGAAGCGCTGGGCCGCGCCGGTCTGCGGGTTCGCGAACACGTCGTAGACGTCCCCGACCTCGACGACGCGCCCCTGCTCCATGACGGCGACGCGGTCGGCGATCTGTCGGACGGCGTCCATCTCGTGCGTGATGACGATGATCGTGACGCCGAGCTCCTTGTTCACCCGGCGGAGGAGCCCGAGGACCTCGGACGTGGTCTCGGGGTCGAGCGCGCTGGTCGCCTCGTCGGCGAGGAGCAGGTCGGGCGACGCCGCGAGCGCCCGGGCGATCCCGACGCGCTGCTTCTGCCCACCGGAGAGCTGCTCGGGGTAGGCGTACGCGCGGTCGAGGAGCCCGACGAAGTCGAGCAGCTCGGCGACCCGGCGGTCCCGTTCCTCCTTCGGCACGCCCGCGACCTTGAGCGGGTACGCGACGTTGCCGGCGATGGTGCGGGACCGGAAGAGGTTGAACTGCTGGAAGATCATCCCGATGTTGCGCCGTGCCGTCCGGCGGTCCCGCTCGGGCAGCGCCGTGAGCTCGTTGCCGGCGACCGTCACCGACCCGGACGAGGGCAGTTCGAGCGCGTTGACGAGCCGGACGAGCGTGGACTTGCCGGCACCGGAGTACCCGATGACGCCGAGGACCTCTCCCTGGTGCACGTCCAGGGAGACGTCCTCGACGGCCACCACGGTCTCGCCGGTGTCGGCGCGGCGGTAGTGCTTCGAGACGCCGCGGAGTTCGACGAGGACCGGCACTACTGCTTGGCCGCCTTCGCGTCCTGCTCGACCTTCGCGAGCTCCTCTTGCAAGGTGGACGCGCTCTCGTCACGGCTGACCGCCTCGGGCAGGTCCTTCTTGAAGACCTTCTGCACGGACTCGTCCTGGAAGAGCTTCGCGAGGTCGAGGTAGGTCGTGTTGTCCTTGTCGGCGTTGCGCACGGCGAAGACGTTGACGTACGGTGCCGCGCTCGCGCTCGAGGGGTCGTCCTGGTAGATCGCGTCGGAGATCGGCAGGCCGGCGGCGGTGGCGTAGTTGTTGTTCACCACGGCGGCCGCGACCGAGCCCTGCTGCAGGGCGTTCGCCGTCTGCGAGGCGTTCAGCGGCTGGACGTCGACCTTCGACGACTCGATGTCGGTGGTCGTCGAGAAGGCCGACCCGCCGTCCTTGAGCGTGACGAGCTTCGCCGCCTGCAGGATGAGCAGCGCGCGGGCCTGGTTGATCGAGTCGTCCGGGATCGCGACCTTGGCGCCCTCGGGCAGGTCGGCGACGTCGTCGTACTTCGTCGCGTAGAGCGGCAGCGGGTAGACGGCCGTCGAGCCGATCGGCTGCAGGTCGTCGTTCGAGGTGACGTTGTAGTCGGCGAGGTACTGGATGTGCTGGAACTGGTTGAGGTCCAGCTGCTTGTCCTTGAGCGCCGGGTTCGGCAGCGAGTAGTCCGAGAAGTTCGTCAGCTTGACCGTCACGTTGAGCTTCGACTTCGCGAGCTTCGTGTAGGTGCTCCAGTAGGAGAGCGACTTGTCCGCGACGCCGATCGTGACGGTCTTCGGCGAACCACCGGCGGCAGCGCCGTCGTCGGACCCGCCGGAGCGGACGGCGCCGACGATGAGGGCGACGACGATCGCGACGACGACCACCGCGGCGGCGATGATCCAGCCGATCGGGCGCTTGCCCTTCGGCTTCTCGGGCAGAGCGGGTGCAGCGGACATGACGGAGCTCCTCGTGGGCAGTGCTGTGGGGGTCCGCGGTGGTCCGCGGCGTGCAGTCGAGTGTGACGGGCAGCCCGGCACGGTGCGAGTTCCGTTCCGCCGTGTTACATCCCTGTCACACGGTTCATTGGTTCACTCGGTACGTGCGCAGTCTCGAACTCGTCCTCGATCCGTCGTCGGACGCCGCCGTGCGCGCCGCGTGGGACGCGCTGGTCCGTGCGGACCTGCCGAGCCTCGGACGGTCGGACACCAACAGCCCCCACGTCACGCTGGCCGCGGGCGACGACCTCCGGATCCCGAGCGGGTTCGACGTGCCGGTGCCGTCGCGGCTCCGGCTCGGTGGCGTCCTGCTGTTCCCCGCGGGACCCGGGCGCTCGGTGCTCGCCCGCGCGGTGGTCGTCGACCCAGCGCTCGCCGCGTTCCACGAGGCGGTGCACCGGGCGTCCCCGGGGGGCGTCGAGACCACGTCGCCGGGCGCGTGGTCGCCGCACCTGACGTTCGCGCGACGGGTCCGGGACGAGGACCTCGGTGCGGCCGTCGCGGCGCTCCGCGGGACTCCGCTCCCCGATCTCGTGGTCGGTGGCGTGCGGTTCTGGGACGGAGAGTCCAGGACCGTCACGTCGATCGGGTGACGCGGGCACGGCTCACGTCCGCGTCGTGACTATGGCCCAGGAGGCGCGGCTCACGTCCCCAGGACCCGCTCGCCGAACGACGACGCGAACGTCCGCTCCGGGTCGGCCGCCGCGACCAGGTCGCGGAAGTCGGCCAGCCGCGGGTACAGCCCGGCGATGGCGGCCGCGTCGAGGGAGCTCATCTTGCCCCAGTGCGGTCGTCCGTCGAACGGTGCGAGGAGCGCCTCGAGGTCCGGGAGCAACGCGGCCACCTCGACCGGGTGCTTCTGCCACGTGAACGCGATGCAGAGCACGTCCTCGCCCTGCGTCGGGCTCAACCAGAACGGGTCCGCCGCCATCGTGCGGAGCTCGCAGACGTGCAGGTGCGGCTGGATGCGGGCGGCCATGGTCCGGACGGCGTCGAGCGCCGCACCCGCGTGCCGGAGCGGGACGAAGTGCTCGCTCTGCACCTCGGAGCCGTGGCTCGGCACGGAGTCGATCGGGAAGTGCGGCAGCCGGTCCCACCACGGCCCGACCGAGCCGTCCCGGGCGGTGTGGTGTCCGTCGCCGGGCGAGCCGGGCAGCCGGGGCGCGCCGAACAGCTCGTCCGGGACGGCCACGTCGTCGTCGCCGTCCGGCACGCGCGACTTCAGCAGGACCTCGCTCACCGTGTCGCCGAACACCGTGTACGAGCAGACGGACGTCGCAGCGGCGTGGACCTCGGCGACGTGGGCGGTGAAGGTGTCCCACGGGATCGGCCCGTAGGTGTCCTGGCGCATCCGGTAGCTCGGCTCGACGTCGAGCGTGACCCGGGTGAGGACGCCGAGCAGGCCGAGGTGGAGCACGGCGCCGTCGAACGCCGGGTCGTCGCGGTCGATCGTCCGTGCGGACCCGTCGGGCCCGAGCACCTCGAACGACCGGACCGCGGTGCTCAGCGACCCGAGTGCGGTGCCGGAACCGTGTGTACCGGTCGCGATGGCGCCGGCGATCGAGATGTGGGGGAGCGACCCCGTGTTGTGCAGCGCGAACCCGGCGCGGTCGATCTCGGGCGCGACGACGCCGTAGCGGGTACCGGCGCCCATCGTGACCGTCCGCCGCACGGCGTCGACTGCGAGGTCGGTCGGGATCCCGGTGAGGTCGAGCAGCACGCCGGGGGCGTCCGGCGCGTCGTTGAACGAGTGCCGGGTGCCGAGACCGTGCACCCGGGGGGACCGGGCGACGATCTCGGCGGCCTCGTCGATCGACGACGGGCGGAGGACCCGTTCGGCCGTGTATGTGACCGTGCCGGACCAGTTCAGCTCGCTCGTCGTCGACCGCATGACGCCCACGATGCCACGCGCGCCCCGGCGCGTGCGGTTCCGGTCAGTGCATCGACGGTGCGGGGGCACCGTCCGGGGTCGCCGGGCGACGCACGAGGGAGCACATCACGATCCCGAACAGCGAGATCACCGCGCCGACGAGGAACGCCGTCCGCACGCCGGAGGCCGTGGCCTCGGCGAGGCCCGCGGCGCCGCTGCCGGCCGCCGCACCCGAGGCACCGATGGTGAGGAGCGTGACGAACAGCGCCGTGCCGGCGGCTCCGGCCAGCTGCTGCGCCGTGCCGAGGACCGCGCTGCCGTGCGAGTAGAGCTTCGGGGGCAGCCCGCCGAGCGCCGCGGTGAACAGCGGCGTGAAGGTGAGGGCGAGCCCGATGCTCAGGACGACGTGGGCGCCGAGCACGAACCACACGCTGGTGTCGACGCCGACGGTCGAGAGCGCCCAGAGGACGGCGCTGACGATGATCGAGCCCGGGATGAGCAGCACCCGCGGACCACGGCGGTCGTAGACGCGACCGACGATCGGGGACAGCAGGCCCATGATGAGGCCGCCGGGCAGCAGGAGCAGGCCCACGTTCAGGACGTCGAGCCCGAGGACCCGCTCGAGGTAGATCGGCAGCAGGATCAGCGTGCCGAACATCGCCATGAAGCTCAGGCCCATCGCGACGATCGGGACGGTGAAGCCCTTCGTCTGGAAGGTGCGGAGGTCGAGCAGGGCGCGGTCCGCACGCTGCAGCCAGGTCTGCCGGAACACGAACAGGGCGAGGGCGAGGGCGCCGACGACGAGGGAGACGATCGGCACGAGCGGCCCGGTGGTGCCGGCCTCGCCGATGCTCGAGAGGCCGTAGACGATGCCGCCGAACGCGAAGGCGGACAGCACGACCGAGAGCACGTCGAGCGGGGCCTTGCGGGGCGTCGACACGTTGCGGACCTTGACCATGCCGAGGATCAGCGCGGCGATGGCGATGGGCAGCACGAAGCCGAAGAGCCAGCGCCACGAGAAGGCGTTGAGGATGAGGCCGGAGATGGTCGGACCGATCGCCGGGGCGACGGAGATGACGATCGAGATGTTGCCCATCACACGGCCTCGGTGCGCCGGTTCGATGAGCGTGAGGACCGTCGTCATGAGCAGCGGCATCATGATCGCCGTCCCGCTGGCCTGCACGATGCGCCCGAGCAGCAGCATCGAGAACCCGGGCGCGAGCAGCGCGATCAGGGTGCCGGCCGAGAACAGGCTCATCGCCCAGACGAACACCGGCCGGGTGTTGAAGCGCTGGAGCAGGAACCCGGTGATCGGGATGACGACCGCCATGGTGAGCAGGAAGCCCGTGGTGAGCCACTGCCCGGTCGCGGCGCTGATGTCGAGGTCGTCCATGAGCCGCGGGAGCGCGACACCCATGATCGTCTCGTTGAGGATCACGACGAACGCCGAGACGAGCAGCAGCCCGATCACGAGTCGGGTCTCGCCGGCGGAGGGCTGCGCGACGCTCCCGGTGCGGGGTGCGGAATCGACGGCCTGGGTCATGCGGGGCTCCTGGTGGATCACGACTGGTGGAACGAGGGGGCGCCATGGGCGCAGACAGGGCAACCGCCTGAGTGGATTCGATTATTCCGCTTCGGTCCGACATCCGTCGACGTCGGGCGGCGACCGGGTCAGTGCAGGATCGCGAAGCCGTCGACGTCGCCGTGCGGCACCACCGCGCGGCAGGTCACGTCCGTGACCTCGGCAGACGGCGGGCCGGTCCGGATGAACGTCATCAGGGCGTCGACCGCGGGGGCCGGACCCTCGGCCTCGACCTCCACCGTGCCGTCGAACAGGTTCCGGGCGTACCCGGCGAGCTCGAGCCCGTCGGCCTTCCGTGCGGTCCAGTACCGGAAACCGACCCCCTGGACCGTCCCCGACACGACGGCGTGCATCCTCGTCACCGTAGTCATGCGGCTCAATGTAGGCGCGCGGTCCGACCAGGAGTTTTCGACGCTGTTTCCGTCTCGTGAAACCCGGTGATAGTGTCATCCCAACCCGAACACTTCGAGTCATCATGACACTTACTCCCGAGCTCCCCATCCGCGTCGCGGTCTCCACCGTGATCGTGGCGCTGCGCCCGCACCCGGACACCGGGGCACCGGCGCTGTGGATGCCGCTCGTGCGTCGGGTTGCCGAACCGTACGAGGGGGCGTGGGCGCTCCCGGGCGGTTGGGTGCGGCCGGACGAGGGGCTCGAGGACTCCGCCGCGGCCCGCCTCCGCGAGACCACGAACGTGCAGCCGCGCTACCTCGAGCAGCTCTACGCCTTCGGCGACGTCGACCGCTCGCCGAGCCGCGTCGTGTCGATCGTGTACTGGGCACTCGTCCACCCGGACGAGGCGAGTTCGGTCCCCGACGACTGGAACGTGCGGTGGTTCCTCGCCGACGAACACCCGCCGCTCGCCTTCGACCACGACCGGATCGTCGCGTACGCGCTCTGGCGGCTCCGCAACAAGATGTCGTACTCCCGGATCGCCCAGGCGTTCCTGGGGGACCGGTTCACCCTCGCCGAACTCCGCGGGGTGTACGAGGCGGTGCTCGGGCGTGCGCTCGACCCCGCGAACTTCCGTCGCCAGGTCGAGAAGACCGACGCGATCCTGCCGACGGACGAGACCACGAGCGGGGACCGGCACCGGCCGGCCCGGCTGTACCGCTCGAACCCCGACCTGGCCTACGCGGACAACGGTCCGCTGCAGCAGGGCAAGAAGCCGTAGAACCGAAGGAACACCCGTGTCCATCGCCACCACCATCGAACTGATCTCCAACGGTCAGGCCGCCGGCAGCACCTGCACGCCCGACCTGGCGATGCCGACGTGGGACTTCGACTCCCGGCCCGGCTACGGCCCCGGCTCGTCGATGTCGGACGTCATCCCGACCTCGGCGCCCCGGCAGGGCGTCATCCCGGACGAGTACCGGAACGCCCCGGACGACGAGCTGCACGAACGCATCGAGCGGGCGAAGGCCACCCTCGGCGACCGCGTCGTGGTCCTCGGGCACTTCTACCAGCGCGACGAGGTCGTGCGGCACGCGGACTTCCTCGGCGACTCGTTCCAGCTCGCGAACGCCGCGCTGACGAAGCCCGACGCCGAGGCCATCGTGTTCTGCGGCGTGCACTTCATGGCCGAGACCGCGGACATCCTCGCCCGCGACGACCAGCGCGTGATCCTGCCGAACCTCGCCGCGGGCTGCTCGATGGCCGACATGGCCGACATCGACAGCGTCGAGGCGGCGTGGGCCGAGCTCGAGCAGGTCTACGGCACCGAGCCCGACGCCGACGGCCGCGTGCCGGTCATCCCCGTCACGTACATGAACTCCGCCGCCGACCTCAAGGCGTTCTGCGGGCGGCACGGCGGCATCGTGTGCACGTCGTCGAACGCCGCGACCGTCCTCGAGTGGGCGTTCGAGCGGGGGCAGCGCGTGCTCTTCTTCCCCGATCAGCACCTCGGCCGGAACACCGCCAAGGCGATGGGCATCAGCACCGACCTCATGCCGATGTGGAACCCGCGGAAGCCCCTCGGCGGCAACGACGAGCAGACCCTGCAGGACGCCAGGGTCGTCCTCTGGCACGGCTTCTGCTCGGTGCACCGCCGCTTCACCGTCGACCAGATCGACCAGGCCCGTCGCGAGCACCCCGGCGTGCAGGTCATCGTGCACCCCGAGTGCCCGATGGCCGTCGTCGACGCCGCCGACCACGCCGGCAGCACCGACCTCATCCGGAAGACCGTCGCGGCCGCCACCGAACCGACCACGTTCGCGATCGGCACCGAGATCAACATGGTGAACCGGCTCGCCGCCGAGTACCCGCAGCACACGATCTTCTGCCTCGACCCCGTGGTGTGCCCCTGCTCGACGATGTACCGGATCCACCCCGGCTACCTCGCCTGGGTCCTCGAGGCGCTCGTGCGCGGCGAGGTCCTCAACGAGATCGTCGTGCCGGCCGACGTCCAGGCCGACGCCAAGGTCGCCCTTGAACGCATGCTCGCCGCCCGACCCACGGTCTGACCGTGCACGTCGTCATCGTCGGCTCCGGCATCGCCGGACTCACCGCAGCGATCCGCGCGAGTGCCCGTCACGACGTCACCCTGGTGACGAAGGGCGCGCTCGCCGACGGCGCGACGGCGTACGCGCAGGGAGGCGTCGCCGTCGCGCTCGGCGCCGACGACTCCGCCTCGCTCCACCAGGCGGACACCCACGTGGCGGCAGCGGGCAGCGCCGACGCCCGCGCCGTCGAGGTGCTCTGCACCGACGGCCCCGCGCGGGTGCGGGACCTGCTGTCGCTCGGCGTCCCCTTCGACCGCACCACCGACCCGACGAGCCTAGACCGGTACGGCGACGACCTGGCCCGCGGGCGCGAGGCAGCGCACGGCCGGTGGCGCGTCGTGCACGCCGACGGCGACGCGACCGGGGCCGCCATCGAGCGCACCCTCATCGCCGCCCTGCACCGCCGGCACGTCACCATCCTCGAACGGACCTGCCTCGTCGACCTCGTGGTCCGGGACGGCTCGGTCGTCGGGGTCGACGTCCTCGACCTCCTCGGCGAACCCCGGCGGATCGACGCGGACGCCGTCGTGCTCGCGTCCGGTGGCGCCGGACACCTGTTCCGCGAGACCACCAACCCGCTCGTCGCGACGGGCGACGGGCAGGCAGCCGCCTGGCGTGCCGGTGCCGTGCTGGCCGACCTCGAGTTCGTGCAGTTCCACCCGACCCGCCTCGCGGTCCCCGGCGGCGGGCTCGTCTCCGAGGCGGTCCGCGGCGAGGGAGCGGTGCTCCGTGACGCACGAGGGCACCGCTTCATGGTGGACGTCCACCCCGACGCCGAGCTCGCCCCCCGCGACGTCGTCGCCCGGGGCATCGCGGCCGCCGTCCGGGAGCAGGACGGAGGGCCCGTGCTCCTCGACGCGACCGGCCTCGACCCCGCCTTCCTCGTCCGGCGCTTCCCCGGGCTCACCCGCGCCACCCGGTCCGCCGGCTTCGACTGGACCCGCGAGGGCGTCCCCGTCTCCCCGGCCGCGCACTACTCGATGGGCGGGGTCGCCACCGACGCCGAGGGACGGACGAGCCTGCCCGGCCTCCTCGCGATCGGCGAGGTCGCCTGCACGGGCGTCCACGGCGCCAACCGGCTCGCGTCGAACTCGCTGCTCGAAGGACTCGTCTTCGCGGTCCGCGCAGCGGACGCGCTCGACGTGCCGCGACCCGGCAGACTCCGCCTGCGCGGCGACGCGGGTCTCCCCGTCACCAGCGTGCCGAGTGCGACCGACGTGATCCGCGCCTCCCGTCCCCTGCTGCCAGGAGGCGCGGCTCGACCCACCGACGCCGCCGACGTCCGCCAGGCGGTCCAGTCCGTCATGACGGACCGGGTCGGGCTCCTCCGCGACGCGAGTGGTCTCGCGAGCGCACGACGTGACCTGGCCGCCCTCGTCGCGCCCGAGCCGACCGGCGTCCGCGACCTCGAGGACCGGGCACTGCTCGACCTCGCCCGGGTCACGGTGCTCGCCGCCGAGGCCCGGACCGAGTCCCGTGGGGCCCACGCCCGCACCGACCACCCCGACACCGATCCAGCAGCCCCCGCGTCGACCGCGTGGGTCGCCCAGCACGCCACCGTCCCGCAGGAGGTACCCGCATGACCGTCGACCCCGGAACGATCCCCCCGCACGCCCTCCGACGCGTCATCGACACCGCGCTCGAGGAGGACGCCCCCTGGGGCGACGTCACGAGCGAGACGCTCATCCCCGCAGACGCCACGGCGACCGCGACCCTGGCGGCGCGCGAGCCCGGCGTCCTCAGCGGGGGCGACGTGTTCGTCGCCGTGATGCACGCGGTCGACCCGACGATCGACGCGGTCCTGCACGTGCCGGACGGCAGCCGGTTCACCGCGGGCGACGTCCTCGCGACCGTGAGCGGTCCCGCCCGGTCGGTCCTCCGTGCCGAGCGGGTCGCACTGAACCTCGCCCAGCGGATGTCCGGCATCGCCACGGCGACCGCGACCTACGTGGCGGCCGTCGCCGGCACCCGTGCCCGGATCGTCGACACCCGCAAGACCACGCCCGGTCTGCGGGCACTGGAGCGGTACGCCGTGCGGTGCGGCGGCGGGCACAACCACCGGACCTCGCTGTCCGACGCCGTGCTCGCGAAGGACAACCACCTCGCCGTGCTCCTCGCCGGCGGTATCGGCATCGGGGACGCGATCGCCGCGGCCCGCGAGCGGCTCGGGCACACCGTCCACCTCGAGGTCGAGGTGGACCGCATCGACCAGATCGAGCCCGTCGTGGCGGCCGGCGTCGACACGATCATGCTCGACAACTTCACCACCGACCAGCTCGAGGCCGGCATCCAGGTCGTCGCCGGGCGAGCCCTCGTCGAGGCCTCCGGCGGGGTGTCCCTCGACACCGTCGCCGCGATCGCCGCCACCGGTGTCGACGTGATCTCCGTCGGGGCGCTCACCCACTCGGCGCGGGCGCTCGACCTCGGGCTCGACGTCGACGTGGCCGTCGGCGTCTGACGTGTTCTACCTGGACCGCGCGGCCACGACGCCCGTGCGCCGCGAGGTGCTCGAGGCGATGTGGCCGTACCTCACCGGGACCTTCGGCAACCCGTCCTCCACGCACGGGGTCGGCGACGCCGCAGCCCGGGGCCTCGCCGACGCCCGCGCCACCGTCGCCGCGGTGCTCGGGTGCCGCCCGGCCGAGGTCGTGTTCACCACCGGCGGGACCGAGGGTGCGAACACCGCCGTGAAGGGCATCGCCCTGGCGTCCCCGCGCGGTCGCCACGTCGTCACCAGCGCGATCGAACACGAGGCGGTGCTCGAGAGCTGCCGGTACCTCGAACGGTTCCACGGGTTCGACGTCACGGTCCTGCCGGTCGACCGCGACGGTGTCGTCGCCCCGGACGTCCTCGCGGCAGCAGTCCGACCCGACACCACCCTCGTCTCGATCGCGCACGCCGACAACGAGATCGGGACGGTGCAGGACGTGCCGGCGCTCGCCGCGGTCGCCCACGCCGTCGGGGCCCGGTTCCACACCGACGCCGTCCAGTCGGCGCCGTGGCTCCCGGTCGGGCTCGACGTGCTCGGCGTCGACGCGGTGTCGGTGTCCGGGCACAAGCTCGGCGCACCGAAGGGCACCGGCGTGCTCGCCGTCCGGTCCGGCGTGGCGCTCGAACCGCTGCTGCACGGTGGGGGACAGGAGCGGGGGAGACGCTCCGGCACCGAGGACGTCGCGGGTGCCGTCGGCGTCGCCACGGCCTTCGCGCTCGTCGCCGCGGGCCGGGACGACGCGGCCCGGACCGCGACCGCCACCCGGGACGCCGTGCTCGACGGGGTGCTCCGGTCGGTGCCCGGGGCGTTCGTCACCGGGTCGCGGACGTCGCGGCTGCCCGGCCACGCGTCGTTCTGCTTCCCCGGGGTGAACGGCGAGACGGTCCTGCTCGAGCTCGAGGAGCGCGACGTCGTGTCGTCGTCCGGGAGCGCCTGCGCTGCCGGCAGCACCGAGGCCTCGCACGTGCTCACGGCGCTCGGCCTGTCCGACGAGGTCGCCCGGACGGCGCTGCGCCTGACGTTCGACGCCGGCCTGACCGCGGCGGACGTCCCGGTGGTCGTCGATGCCGTCGCCGCAGCCGTCGCGACCGTCCGCGCCCTCGCCTGACGTCTGACAAGGGTGTACTAGACGTTCTACTCCATGAGTGGGGTCGTGTCCCCCCTTTTGCGGACCGGCGAAGTGCGCCAGAGTGTTCACATGGCAAACGCGATGACGACTCGGGTCCGGCAGGAGGACCACTTCCGGGCGGTCCAGCTCCTCCCTGCACCCGCGACCGTCCTCGCGCTCGTCCTGGCCGCGCAGCACGACCTCGGCACCGCCCCGCTCGGGCTCATCGCCGTCGTCGGAGCACTGGCGACCATCGGGAGTGCCCTGCTCCCCATGGTCCGACCCGCCGCGGCCCGACGGTCGATGCCCGCACCGACCGAGACGGACCGGTACCGAGAGGACACCGAACACCCTTGAGGACCAGCACCGTCGAGTCCGACCCCTGCGGACTCGCCGGTGCGACGAGCCGGACCAGGTTCCCTGACCTGCGTCCGGCGCGGGGCACGACACCCCCTGATTCGTCGTGCTCCGCAGCACCTGTGACCCGTCGTGGGCGCGGGCGTCGCTTCCCCTGTGCGATGCCCGAACCCCCTGTGCCCACGGCGGGTCCCGGTGCGCTGCTCCGCGCCCACGAGCCCGGGCCCTCGCACTAGCGTGGGACCGTGCCCTCCTACCGTGTGACCCTCGCCGTCGGAGCGCTCGCAACCGGCACCGCCCCGGACGCCGTGCTCCCCGAGGCCGCCCGGCTCGTCGCCGAGCTCGTGGTGGTCGAGGCGCGGGACGTCCGGCTGCTGCGCGGGGTCCCGTGCGCAGTGGTCCGGTTCGAGTCGCCGTCGGACGACGTGGCCGATGCCGTCGCCGAGCACGCGGCCACCGGGCTGCGAGCGACGGCCGAGGTGCTGTCCGTCGTCGTCACCCGCCGTGACGGCGGTCGCTGGACCCCGATCGCCTGAGGCGACGAGGAGGACGCGTCGTCAGCGCGGCACCGGCGCGACGGTCCCCGGCCAGACGTAGTCGAGGTCGTCCGGCACGTCGGGGAACAGCGGCCGGTAGTGCTCCGGCGCCTTCTGCACGAGCTTCGACCGGTGCGAGCGGTGCACGGCGGGGTCCGCGTTCCACGACGGCACCGGGTAGTCGGCCCGCTCGTACGCGTCGAGGTCCTCGGGGACGAGCGCGAGGTCGGCGAGGGTCTTCTCCAGACAGGTGTCGGCGTACCCGCGGTCGGTCCACGCGCGGCACGTGGCCTGCTGGTACGCCATCAGCGCCGGTCGGTACCCACGCCACATCGCCACGACGGGGTGGTGCTGCCAGCCGTAGTCCGGCAGCGTCAGTGCCCGCATCACCTGCAGCGTCTCGACCCGTTGCTTGCCGAGCCGCCGGTCGTCGAGCACCTCGGCCGAGGCGCGGAAGTCCGGGTAGGGCAAGAACGTCTGCATGGCGCGGACGGTACGCGGCGGCGCTGGAACCCGACACATGCCGTCACACGCCGACCGACGGGAGTCCCGGCGTGTGAGCATCGAGCACATGAGCGGAGAACTCGTCGTCGGCGTCAGTGGCAGCCCCTCGGACCCCTCGCGGACGTCTACCCTGGTGGCTGCGACGGTGGCGCGCCTCGGGCAGGAGATCGACGACGCCCGCACCGAGACCGTCGAGATCGGGCCGCTGCTCGCCGACCTCGGCGCGGCACCGTCCCGCGAGGCGATGTCGGACCGCACGCGACGCGCACTCGAGACGGTCGAGGCGGCGGACGTCCTCGTCGTCGGCAGCCCGGCGTTCCGCGCCGCGTACTCCGGTGCGTTCAAGCTCTTCTTCGACTGGATCGGGCAGTACGACCTCGTCGACACCCCGGTGCTGCTCACCGCGACCGGCGGGAGCGATCGGCACGCCCTGCTCGTCGAGCACCAGATGCGGCCGCTGTTCGGCTTCTTCCAGTCGACGACGCTGCCGATCGGCGTCTTCGGCAACGAGCGGGACTTCGCCAAGCGCGAGGGCGGCTACGACATCGCGAACGTCGACCTCGAGCTCCGCATCGACCAGGCCGTGCAGCGGGCGCTCCCGATCATCCGCGGGGGCTTCGCCACCGCTGCCACCACCGAGGTCCGGCGCCCCGCCGACTTCTGATCCGGAGCCCGCCGTGCGGCGGCGCAGCGCACGCGTCAGGGCGCGGGGACCGCGATCGTCTCGCCCGATGCCGCCGAGCGACGCGCTGCGTCGAGGACGTCCACCACGTGCACGGCGTCATCCGCGGGCACCGGCACCGGCCCGAGTCCCCGGACCGCACGCGCGAACCGCTCGTAGTAGTCCGTGTACGAGCTCTGCGACGACGGGACCTCGACCGACCCCGCCGCCGTCGTGAGCGTCCCGCCGGCCGGCTCGACGCCCCACCCGGGACGGTCGTCGGCCGGTGCGTGCCCCGCGACCGCGGCCTGCGCCTGCACGTCGGTGCTCGAGGCCTCGTACGTCCCGTCGACCCCGTCCACGCGCAGGCGACGAGCGCCCAGCCAGCCCGCCTTGTTCGACGTCAGGACGGACTCCACGCCGGAGCCGTGCGTCGCCGTCAGGGTGAACCCGGCATCGATGTCGCCGTCCTGGTCGCGTCCGAGCGCGCGGGCGTCCCGGACGTCGAGCGTGCACGACACCAGCACGATCGATCCGAACAGCGACACCGCCTGGTCGACCAGGTGCGACCCGATGTCCGAGAGCACGCCGCCCCCGACGTCGGTCGCGATGCCCTCGCGTTCGACCAGGTCGAACCGCGACCAGAACCGCAGCGGCGTGCCGACCCGTCCGTCCTCGAGGACCCCGCGCAGCGTCACGAGGTCGGTGTCCCACCGGCGGTTGTGGAAGGGCGCGATGACGACCCCGGCCTGCGCGGCGGCGTCGCGGAGCTCGCGTGCGGTCGACGGATCGGGTGCGAACGGCTTGTCCGCGACCACGGCGACGCCGGCCGCGACCGCTTCGAGCACGAGGCCGCGCCGGGTCGACGGGGGAGTGGTGATCACGACGGCGTCGACCCCGGCCGCCAGCAGGTCGCCGAGCGAGTCGTGCACGGGGACGCCGGGCAGGTCGGACGCGAGCTGTTCCCGCTTGTCGGACGAGCGGGCCACGACGCCCACCAGGTCGGTCCCCTCGGCGTCCGTCAGGAACGGCCGGTGGAAGGCCCGCCCGCCGATGCCGTAGCCGACGAGCCCGATGCGCACTTTGTCCATACATAAGAACATAGCGCGCGATGCCCACGGACGGAACGTTCCAGCGCTCGGACAGGAGGCGCGGTGCAGGCCCGACCCGCGCCTCCTGGACCCGACTCAGCCGAGCAGGGACGCGACGTGCGCGACCGCCAGGCGGTAGCCGTCCGCACCGGCGCCGGCGATGACGGCCGTCGCGGCCGTCGCGACGTGGTCGACGTGCCGGAACGGCTCCCGCTTCCACGTGTTCGAGAGGTGCACCTCGACGACCGGCACCGACAGCGCCTCGACCGCGTCGTGCAGCGCGACCGAGGTGTGGGCGTACGCGGCGGGGTTGATCACCACGCCCACGAAGTCGTCGAGTGCCTCGTGCAGCCACTCGACGAGCTCGCCCTCGCGGTTCGTCTGCCGGAAGTCCGCCTCGAGCTCGTGCACCGCGGCCTCGGTGTGCACGATCGCCTCGATCTCGGCGAGCGTCACCGTGCCGTACTGGTCCGGGTCGCGCCGTCCGAGGATGTCGAGGTTCGGGCCGTTGAGGACGAGGATGCGCGGCTGCTCGGTCATGGCAGGAGCCTACCGAGCGCCCGCAGTCGCATTGCGGGTGCGATGCATACCTCGGCTATGTGAACGGTCACAAATCGGTGTAACGTTCCCGTCCGGGTCGGCGGAGTTGTCGATCGCAACACACTGACGTGGAGTTTGAATGGTTCTCGCTGCAGCGAACAACGGGATCCGGCTCGATCTGGGCTGGGTCGACTACCTGATGATCATCGTGTACTTCGCGGTCGTCATCGGGATCGGTTTCACCGCCCGGAAGCAGGTCCGGACGAGCATGGACTTCTTCCTGTCGGGCCGCTCGATGCCCGCGTGGATCACGGGCCTCGCGTTCGTGTCCGCGAACCTCGGTGCGACCGAGATCCTCGGCATGGCCGCCAACGGTGCCCAGATCGGCATGGCGACCCTGCACTACTACCTGGTCGGTGCCGTACCGGCCATGGTGTTCCTCGGGCTCGTGATGATGCCCTTCTACTACGGGTCCAAGGTCCGCAGCGTGCCGGAGTTCATGCTCCGCCGCTTCGGCAAGGCCCCGCACCTGGTGAACTCGATCGCGTTCGCGGTGTCGAACGTGCTCATCGCCGGCATCAACCTCTACGCCATGGCCATCGTCATCGAGGCGATGCTCGGCTGGCCGGAGTGGCTCGCGATCATCGTGTCCGCGGGCTTCGTGCTCGTCTACATCACCCTCGGCGGGCTCTCCAGCGCGATCTACAACGAGGTCATGCAGTTCTTCGTGATCATCGCCGGCCTCATCCCGCTGACGATCGTCGGTCTGCACCGCGTCGGGGGCTGGAGCGGCCTCTCGAAGGCAATCACCGAGACCCAGGGCGTGCAGCACCTGCAGGCGTGGGCCGGCACCGGCTTCGGCGACGTCACGAACCCGATCGGTGCGAACTGGCTCGCGATCGTGCTCGGCCTCGGGTTCGTCCTCGGCTTCGGCTACTGGACGACGAACTTCACCGAGGTGCAGCGCGCGTTCTCGGCGAAGAACATGTCCGCCGCCCGCCGCACCCCGCTCATCGCCGCGATCCCGAAGCTCTTCATCCCCGCGATCGTCGTCATCCCCGGCCTCATCGCCGCCGCCGTCGTGGGCAACCAGTTCGCCTCGGGTGCCCTCGACTACAACGACGCGATCCCGAAGCTCATCCAGATGTACCTGCCGACCGGTGTGCTCGGCGTCGCGGTCACGGGCCTGCTCGCCTCGTTCATGGCGGGTATGGCGGCGAACGTGTCGTCGTTCAACACCGTCTTCACGTACGACATCTGGCAGCGCTACATCAAGCCGAACATGCCCGACGTGCACTACCTGAAGACCGGGCGCTGGGTCACCGTCGTCGGCGTGCTCGTCGGCATCGCGACCGCGTTCATCGCCGCGCAGGCGTCGAACATCATGACGTACATGCAGACGCTGTTCTCGTTCTTCAACGCGCCGCTGTTCGCCGTGTTCATCCTCGGGCTGCTCTGGAAGCGGATGACCACCGCCGGTGCGCTGTGGGGCTACATCCTCGGCATCGTGACGCCGACGATCACGTGGATCGCGTACCTCGTCAACCCGGACCTGTTCGCCACCGCGACCGCCGAGACGCTCTACGGCGCGATCATCTCGTTCGTCACCGTGCTCGTCGTCGGGTTCGTCGTGTCGATGGTCACGAAGCCGAAGGACGAGAAGGAGCTCGGCGGGCTGGTGTACGGCGTCGGCAAGATCGACCTGCACAGCGACTCCGTCGCGACCGACACCGCCTGGTACCGCTCCCCGGCGCTGCTCGGCACCGTCGCACTGATCCTGTGCGTCGTCCTGTACCTCCCGTTCCTCTAGGCCCGCGAAGACCCGCGAAGGAGATCTCCCATGAGCGACACCAACACCGCCATGACCGAGGAGCAGAAGGCCGCCCTCGTCCGCTCCACCCGCCGACTCGACCTGCGTCGCATCCTCGGTGGCCTGTTCGTCCTGTACGGCGTCATCGTGACCATCGTCGGCATCGTGCACTGGAACACCGACCCCGAGAAGACCGGTGGCATCCACATCAACCTGTGGGTCGGGCTGTCGATGCTCGTCGGCGGGCTGCTCTTCTTCCTCTGGGACCGGCTGAACCCCGTCCCGGCGGAGGACATCATCGGCCAGGCCGAGGCCGAGGAGCACCAGAAGGCGGCCGGCGAGGGCCGCGAGCTCGCGTGACCAGCTGAACTGACCGACGGACGGGAGGCGCGGTGCCGGCTGGCACCGCGCCTCCCGTCCGTCTCGGTGCCGGTTGACGGCAGTTCGGCGGTGGTCCTAGTATTGATATGTCGACCGCGTGCTGCTCGGTCGGAAGTGAGCCCCGGAGCATCCTGCAGCCAGCGCGGGACCGGGGTTTTGCGCTGTCCGGCTCGGGTCACGGCACGCGGACGACCGATCCGTCGAACTCGTGGTCGAGCGCGGCGACGTGTGCGCCGCACGCCAGGTCGGCCAGCGCGACCAGCGGCTCGTCGTCCGGGCGCACGTGCTCGTGGCGGACCGAGCGCCCGACCCCTCGACGTCGGAGCGCATCGAACATCGATCGGTCGGCGTCGTCGTGGGCCCGTCCGCGGGACTCGATGACGATCTCCCCGACCCCGCGTTGTTCGAGTTCCCACACCAGTCGTTCGAGACAGTGGCGCCGTCGGCGTTCGACGCGCGCGGCCGCCCCGTCGTAGCGGACGACGACGACCGCGACCGCGCGACGCAGGAGTTCGAGCCACGAGATCCGCTGCGCGTGCAGCGCTTCGTACCAGTGCAGCTTGCGCATCCGACGGGGCGTCGCGGCTCGGATCCCGGCGCGGACGTCGTCGCGCTCCCGGTCGTGCACGACCACCGCGGCCATCACGTACGCGGTGTGGTCGAGTCCGCCGCCGGGCTCGGACTCGTCGACGTACGCGCGGTGCATCGAGCCAGTATATTGCGTACCGGTTGCTTCGCCGATGAAACGGTTGCGCTCCGACCCCGGGCGCGCCAGGTTGAGCACGACGAAAGGATCCTCCCCATGGACACGATGGTCTTCATCAACCTGCCCGTCGCCGACCTCGAGCGCTCGAAGGCGTTCTACGAGGCCCTCGGCTACTCGATCAACCCGGCGTTCAGTGACGACACCGCGGCGTGCGTCGTGGTGAGCGACACGATCTACGTCATGGTGCTCACCCACGCCAAGTTCGCGGAGTTCACCACGAAGACCATCGCCGACGCCGACACGATCGAGGTCATCAACTCGCTCAGCGCCGACTCCAAGGACGAGGTTCACCGGATCGTCGACGCAGCGGTCGCCGCCGGTGGCTCCGAGGACCGCCCCGAGATGGACCTCGGGTTCATGTACCAGCGGAGCTTCGTCGACCCCGACGGGCACCGCTGGGAGTACGTGTGGATGGACCCGCAGGCAGCGCAGGACGGTCCGCCCGCCGAGTGATCGACGACGGGTGTCGGCGGCGGGTGTCGGCGGCGACGGCCAGGATGGTGCCATGAGCTCCGAGCCCGTCGCCGCTGTCCCGTCCGACCTCGTCGTGGGAGACGACGGCCTCGCCCGGCCCGTGTGGGCGTCGAGTGACGAGCTGTTGCGGAACTACTACGACACCGAGTGGGGCATGCCGGTGCGCGACGAGCGCGGGGTGTTCGAACGCCTGTCGCTCGAGGCGTTCCAGTCCGGGCTGTCGTGGCGGACGATCCTCGCGAAGCGTCCGGCGTTCCGGGCAGCGTTCGCGGACTTCGACGCCGACACGGTCCAGGCGTTCGGCGAGGACGACGTCGCGCGGCTCATGGCCGACGCCGGCATCGTGCGGAACCGCGCGAAGATCCTCGCGACGATCACCAACGCGAGCGCCACGATCGCCCTGCGCGGGGACGGCGGCCTGTCCGACTTCGTGTGGTCGTTCCGGCCGGCGACGACGCCCGAGCCGCTCACGTACGCCGACGTCCCGACGAAGTCGGACGAGTCCGTCGCACTGTCGAAGGCGCTCCGGAAGCGGGGTTTCGCCTTCGTCGGGCCCACCACGATGTACGCGCTGATGGAGGCGCTCGGCATCGTCGACACGCACCTCGTCGGCAGCCACCGCCGGGGGACCTCCGGCGTCTGGAGCTGACCCCGACGGTGCCGACGGTGCAGGGCTAGGGTCGCGGCATGAGCTCCGAGAACCCGCGCGTCCGCCCCGTCCACCCGGTCGAGGCCGAGGTGGTGGAGGTGCCCCTCGACGCCGAGGTGCCGACGCCCGAGCCGTCCGACGACCCCGGTGCCGGCACCCCCGAGCACGACCCGGCCGAGATCCGGATCGCGTTCCTGTTGTTCCCCGGCCTGACGCAGCTCGACCTGACCGGGCCGGCGCAGGTGTTGTGCCGCGTCCCGGGAGCCCGCGTCGAGTACGTCGCGGCGACGCTCGACCCGGTACCGAGCGACTGCCTGCTGTCCCTCGTGCCGACCACGACCATCGCTGATGCCAGCCCGGCCGACGTGCTCGTCGTCCCCGGCGGCGACGGCGCCTTCGACGCGATGCTCGACCCCGCGGTGGTCGCGTTCGTCCGGCGCGAGGCCGAGCGCGCCACCTGGGTGACCTCGGTGTGCACCGGCGCGTTCGTCATCGGCGCGGCGGGGTTGCTCGCCGGCAAGCGCGCGACGACGCACTGGGCATCGAAGCCGATGCTCGCGGCGTTCGGCGCGCAGCCGGTCGACGACCGTGTCGTGGACGACGGGGCAGTCGTCACCGCGGCCGGGGTGAGCGCCGGCATCGACATGGCGCTCTGGCTCGCGGCCGAACTGGCCGGGCAGCCTGCAGCCGAGGCCATCCAGCTCCAGATCGAGTACGACCCGCAGCCCCCGTTCGACGCGGGTTCGGCCGTCCGGGCGGACACCCGGATCGTGACCGAGGCGCGTGCCGCAGCGGAAGCGGCACGTGGTGACCGGGTGGCGCGGGCGGCTGCGGCCGTGATGCGCTGAGTCAGTCGAGCGGGAGCTGCATCTGCGTCGCGGTGACGCCGTAGCCGAGTCGCTCGTAGAGGTCCTGCGCGCCCGTGTTGTACCCGAACACGTTCAGGCCGATGGTCCGGGCACCGTTCGCGCGGGCGACCTCGTGCGCCTGCTCGAGTGCTCGGCGGGCGTGCCCCCTGCGTCGGTTCGGCTCGTCGATCTCGACGTCGAACACCCACCAGTCGGTGCTGCCCGGTGCGAACGGGCCGATCCAGAGGTACCCGACCACGGCGTCGGCGTCGTCGAGGACGTCCCAGACGAAGTGCTCGGGCAGCGGCGTTCCGTCGGGGAACCACTTGTCGAGGGACTGCTGCTTGTTCGCCTCGGCGCGCTCCCGCGTCTCGCCCGCCCGGATGCGTGACTCGACGTACTCCGCCATCGTGCGGTCGAGCCACCCGGGCAGTCGCTCGGCCGGCATCGCGACGAGGTGCGTGTCCGTCACCGGTTGCCCTTCGACCCGCGCTTCGGCTTGCCCTTCATGCCGCGCTGCACACGCCCGCGACCGGTCGAGTTCTTCCCGCCGCCGCTCTTGCCACCGGTGCCCTTGGTGGCGCCGCGCTTGGCGACCGTCTTCGCGTTCGACGGTGCGGCCTTGCCGCCGCCCTTCGCCGGACGCGACCCGTCCTTCGGGTCGGGAGCCGCGCCTCCTGGCTGGTCCTGGTCACCCCGCGAACTGTTCGCGGTGCGCCCGCGGACCACGCCGATGAACTCCTCTGTGGTCTCGGTGGCGTCCTCGGAACGCCAGACGAGCACGATCCGGGTGCCGGGCGAGCCCGCGAGCGTGCGGCTGACGAGCTCCTTGCGGCTCGCGGCACGGAAGAGGGACTGGGGGAGGACGGCCACGCCGACGTTCGCCTCGACCAGGTCGAGCGTGGCGTCGACGTCCTCCGGGACCGGGCCGGGGTCGACGACGTGCACGTCGGTCGCGGCGAGGTCGACCTCGGCGAGGTCCGCGAGCGGGGAGTCCTTCGGCATCGCGACGACGGCGGTCTCGGTCCAGAGCGGGATGGCGTTGTGCGCGTCGGAGACGGGGACCCGGGCGAACACCATGTCGGCCTCGCCGGCGAGTGCGTCGTCGACCTCGTCCGCTCCGATCGGGCGGAGTCGGAGCTCGGTCGTGGGGAAGCGCTCGCGCCAGACGCGGGCCCACTTCGCGGGGGACACCCCCGGCACGAAGGCGATGGTGAGTGCCGCGGTCATGCAACCGAGCATAGGGGCCGTACCCTTGTGTCCATGGCGCAGGAACAGACCATGAAGCCCGAGACGGCCGCGAAGAAGCTCGGCATCCTGCTGGCGGCCGCCCCGGAGACCTTCCGGGACGCGCCGATCAGCCGGACCGCGTTCGACGAACTCCGTACGGAACCCCCGACCTGGCTCGAGGACCTCCGTCGCGACGGACCGCACCCGCGACCCGTCGTGGCGCAGAAGCTCGGCGTGTCGATCTCGGGGCTGACCCGTGCGGGCATCGACGAACCGCTCACGACGGCGGAGATCAAGACGCTGCTCGAGCAGAAGCCCGAGTGGCTCGTCCGCGAGCGCGCGACCCAGGCCGCGGTGCACGCCGAGAACGCCCGCGTGAAGCAGGAGCGTGCCGCGAAGGCCGCTGGCCGCACCGAGGACTGACCCCGACCCGCACCACCCCGCCGCCCGAGGACACCCCGTGCACGAGACCGTCGCCGACGCCATGCTCGTCGTGCCGCAGTTCGCGTCGGTGTGCTGCATCGTGGGGGACCGGTACCGGCCCCGCCCGGGCGTGATCGTCCCCGCGGCGGTGATGCTCGTCGCGATGCTCATGCCCGTCGTGCACGCCGGAGCGGTGTGGACGCTCCTCGCCGCCACCGTGCTCCTCCTCCTCGCACCGCTGCCCGTCATGCGGCGGCGCCGCGCCGACGGTCGCCGCGCTGAGCCGATGGACGTCCACCGGGCGCTGTCCGCGGTCGTGATGTCCGGGATGCTCCTGATGGGGCACGCCACGGGCATCGCCGACGGACACGCGGGCCACGGCATCGCCCTGACCGCGGTGCTCGGCGCCGGAGTGATCGGCTACGCCGCGTTCAGCGGGTGGCTGCTCCGCCACGAGTGGGCACGAGAGGACCGGCGTGCCGTCCGGAGCGGCGAGGTCTTCGCGATGACGGTCGCCGTCGTCGGCATGACGCTCGCGATGTAGTCAGCGGTTCGCCACGCGCTCCTGCACCTCGTGGATCGTGTCGGACGGCACCGGCGGCACACCCCGACGGATGCCGGCGATGCCGACGACCGCGAGGACCGCGGTGACGACGCCGAACACGACAAGCGTGATGCCGGTCGCGGCCCAGAGCGGGAGCACGAGCGCGAGCAGCACCACCACGAACCCGGCGAGCAGGACGAGGGTCGTCAGCGCGAACGCCACCGCGACACCGGTGAGCACGAGGCCCGTCTTCGCGCCGCTGACGCGGTCGCCGATCTCGCGTCGTGCGGAGGCGACCTCGTCGCGGACGGCGCGGAGCACCGGCTCGAGCGCCTTCTGCACGAGCCCGGCGGTGACGGTGTCACGGAAGGACAGCTTGCCGGTCGTGGTGTCGTCGTGGTCGGTGCTCATGGTGTCTCCTGTTCCTCGGGCGCGGTCGTCCGCACCCACCAGGGTGACGCGTCGGGGACAGGAGTCGTCACGCCTGCGACGCGCATGCTCGGCGGGTTCCCAGGACCGCCGGCGACGAGCAGGTTCCATCCGGCGCGTGACCGTTCTGGTTCGCGGAAGCCGGGGATCGCGAACCGGAACGGTCACGCGCCGAGAAGAACACGGGCTTCGGCGCGTCCGCCGCGGGGACGAGCGGGTGACGGACTGGAGGCCCGGCTCGCGTCGTCGACGCAGGCCGGGCCTCCGGAGACGGTCGGGTCTCGACCGCCGTGGTGCGCTAGGACGCGATCTCGTCCAGGTCGTCGATCCCGCGTGCGGCGGCAGCGGCCCGCCGCGCCCGCATCGACGGTGCTGCGACGGCGGCGAGGACCGCGAGGACGGCCACGCCCGTGCACGCCCAGAACCCGATCGTGAACGCGTCGTCGGTCGGCAGCCCCTGCGCGGTGGTGTGCGACGTGATCAGCGCCGCGATGACCGCGGTGCCGACGCTGGAGCCGATCGTGCGGACGACGGTGTTGGCGCTGATGGCCTCGCCGGTCTGGTTCGCGGGGACGCTCTCGATGATCGCGTTCGAGCACGCGGCGAGGGCGAGGCCGATGCCGATGCCCGTCAGGACGCCGGACACGACGACCTCGGCGATCGCGGCGTGCGAGATCGCGGGGATGAGGAACGCAGCGACGATGGCGACCCCACCGAGCAGCATCGGCGGCTTCGGGCCGACCTTGCGGACGAGGATGCCGGCGATCGGTCCGGCGATGATCATCATGACGACGGTCGGGAGCAGGAAGAGCCCGGCTTCGGTCACGTCCTTGCCGAACCCGTACCCGACGGCGGTCGGGAGCTGGAGGAGCGTCGGGACGAGGACGAACGTGCCGAACATCGCGAAGCCGAAGACGAGCGCGACCACGTGGGCTGTCCAGACGCCGCGGACCGCGAACAGCCGGACGTCGATGAGCGGTTCGGCGACGCGGAGCTCGACGAGCACGAAGGCGACGAGTGCGACCGCGCCGAGGATCAGCAGACCGACGGTCTTGCCGTCGCCCCAGCCCCAGGTCTCGCCCTCGCTGATCGCCAGCAGGATCGCGACCAGGGAGACCGCGAGCACACCGGTGCCGAGCATGTCCAGGCGACCGGGCTTCCGGACCGGGGACTCGGGCATGCCGAAGACCGCGCCGAGCAGAGCGATGACGACGAGCACGGCGGGGAGCCAGAACAGCCAGTGCCACGAGAGGTGTTCGACGATCGGGCCCGCGGCGACGATCCCGACGCCCGCGCCGATGCCGAAGATGGCCGACAGCAGGCCGATCGTGACGCTGACCTTCTCCTTCGGGAGCTCGTCGCGGACGATGCCGATCGACAGCGGCATCACGGCACCGGCGGCACCCTGGAGCGCGCGACCGACGATCAGCGTGCCGAGGTTCGGTGCGAGAGCGGCGAGGACGGCGCCGACGAGGAGGATCGACAGGACGACGATGAGCACCTTGCGCTTGCCGACCATGTCCCCGAGCCGTCCGAGGATCGGCGTGAGCACCGACGCTGAGAGCAGGTACGCCGTGAGCACCCAGCTCGTCGCGCTCGTGGAGGCGCCGAGGTCCTGTCCGATGGTCGACAGCGCCGGTGCGACGAGCGACTGCAGGACGGCGAAGGACAGGCCGCCGAGCGACAGGTAGACGATGATCGCCGTGCTGTTCGGTCGGCGCGCACCGGTGGTGGGGTGGGACCCGGTCCGCGGGGTCTCCATGGTCTCGGTCATCGTGCTCCGTAGGCTCGGATGTAAACAGTTGCTGACTTGACGAGGGTACGCGGTTCCGGGCTGATGTCAACATTTGCTTACATCGGTCCCCGAACCGCTACGCTCGGAGCATGAGCAAGGACGCCGAGGCAACCCGCCGACTGCTCGTGCAGGCCGCGCGACGTCGGTTCGCCTTCGACGGCTACCGGGCCACCACCGTGCGCGACATCGCCGCGGACGCCGGCGTGAACGTCGCCCTGATCAACCGGTACTTCGTGTCGAAGGAGGGGCTCTTCCGGGAGTGTCTCGACCGCGTCGCCCGCGACCTCGGCGCCGAGGAGCGGCCCGTGCCGGACCTCGAGCGGTCCCTCGCCGGCATGATCGAGCACGCCGTCCGGTCCCCGACCGACGACGACTCGCTCCAGCTCATGCTGCTGCTGCGCTCCTCGGGGGACGACGGCGCGGACGCCATCCGCCGCGAGACACTGCGCCGCTACGCCGAACGACTCGCCGGGGCCGTCCACGACGAGGTCACCGACGACCTGCTCCTCCGCGCCGAGATCGCCCTGGCGGTGGTGCTCGGCATGACGATGCTCCGGACGTCCACGAAGGTCGAGCCGCTCGCGTCGGCCGACCACCAGGCGGTCTCGGACGCGCTCACCGGGGTCCTGCGGCAGCTCCTCGCCGGGCCGCGGTAGCGTCGAGCCGTGTCCGATCGCCACGTCCGTCGCCCCGATCCCGCGCCGCGCCTCGACGAGGTCGACGAGCGGATCCTCTGGACCCTCGCCGCTGACGCCCGGATCCCGAACAACCGCCTCGCCGCTGCGGTCGGCATCGCCCCGTCGACGTGCCTGACGCGCGTCCGCGCACTCGAGGACGCCGGGGTCATCCGTGGCTACCGGGCCGACGTGGACGTCGCACGGCTCGGCTTCGCGATCGAGGCGATGGTCTCGGTCCGGGTGCACGCCGCAGCGCGCCACGAGCTCCGCGACTTCGCGAAGCGGCTGCTCCGGGTGCCCGTCGTGCAGGACGTGTCGTTCCTGGCCGGCGACAAGGACTTCCTCGTGCACATCGCGTGCACGTCCACCGAGCAACTCCGCGACTTCGTGGCCGACGAGCTCAGCGGCGACCCCTCGGTGGCGACGACGCAGACGAACATCGTGTTCGAACGGCTCGTCGCCGACCGTGCACAGCAGGGGCGGTCGTTCGACGAGCTCCGGCGCTGGCGGGCCTGACTCAGCGCGTGCGGGTCATCGGGAGGTGGGGGATCCCGTCCTCGTTGAAGTCCTCGCCCGAGCGCACGAACCCGAACCGGGCGTACCACTGCTCGAGGTGCGCCTGGGCGTCGATCGCGATGCGCGGGGAGCGTGCCTCGGCGATCGCGGCCTCCATCAGCAGCGACGACAGCCCCTGCCCCCTGGCGGCCTTCGCCGTGGCGACGCGGCCGATGCGCTCGGTGCCGTCGTCCTCGCGGAGGAGCCGGAGCGTGGCGTCGACCGAGCCCTGCCCCGCCCAGAACTGCAGCGTGCCGGGCTCGAGGTCGCGCCCGTCGATGTCCGGGTAGGCGGCTGCCTGCTCGACCACGAACACGTCCTGCCGGAGTCGCAGGATCTCGTGCAGGGTGACGACGTCCAGGTTGCGCGTCGGGGCGTTGAAGATCGAGACCAAGACCGGCCTTTCCTGACGATTTCTTCCGAAACAGGGTGCGTTCCGGAACGGAGCGGCGTACATTGCCGGACAACCACTCTACGTGCGCAGCCGAGATCAGGAGGTGAGCGCATGGACCAGCCGTTGCGCGCACCCTGGCGCGTGATGATCCGGTACGTCGTGTTCGGCGTCGGCATCGCCGCTGCCCTCGTGCTGCTCTCGTTGGTGCTCGGCGCTCGTCCGGCCGCGGCGGCCCCCGCGCCCGCCCAGCAGACGCTGCAGACCCACCCGTCGCAGCAGCGCGGGCTGGTCGGCGGGGTCGTCGACGGCCTCGGCGACACCGTCCAGGGCGTCGCCGGTGGGGTCGGGCACGTCGTCGACGGCGTCGTCGCCCCGGTCCGGAAGGCCGTCGTCCCCGCCGCTCCGGCAGCTCCGGCCGCGCCCGCACCGAGCGCCCCGGCAGCGCACCCGGCACCGGCGGCCCCGGCGGCGCCGGCACCCGCAGCTCCGGCACCGACCCACTCGTCGAGCGCCGCTCCGGCCCACACGCAGCCGTCGAGCGCCGCTCCGGCACCGTCCACACCGGCACACGCCGCGCCCGCCCCGGCTGCACCCGCAGCACCGGCAGCGCAGCCCGCGACCGCCCCCGCGGCGGCACCCGCAGCGACCAGCGCGACCCCCGCAGCATCGCAGGCCGGACCGGCGGAGGCGAGCAGCGCCTCCAGGCCCGTCACCGGCACGGTCGCGACCGTCCTCCGTCCCGCCACCGGCGCCGTCCAGACCCTCACCGACGCTCGCCCGGTGACCACCGTCGTGCACTCGCTCGACCAGGTGGTCGGCGGCCTCCCGGTCGTCGGCACGGTCCTCGGCGACGACACCCTCGGCACCGTGACCGACCCGGTCAGCGGGCTGGTGGACGACACCCTCGGCGGCGTCGGCACGGTCGTCGGATCGGTGCCGGACGTGCTCACCGGCCTGCCTCCGACGGTCGGCGGCGTCCTGCCAGGAGGCACGGATCCCGTCGTCGGACTCCCCACCGCTCCGGTGGGCAGCACGTCCACGGCCCCGGTCGCGTCGACACCGTCGCTCACGTCCCCGGGCGCCGCCAGCGCTGTCGCGCCGGCCGCCGTGGCGCCGGGGAGCGCTGCCGAGCGGACGGACTCCGTCGCCACCGCGCGGGCCTCCGTGCTCGCCGGAGGGGCGAGCGCCGCCGCTGCACCGGGCGTGCAGGACGCGACGTTCGGCGGCCGGGCACTCCTCGTCCCCGAGGGCCACGGCGTCACGTTCGGCGGCCCCGCGGACGGTTCCGCCACCGGTGCCCTCGGCGGCAGCGCTGCCGGTTCCGCCGGGTCGGCAGCAGCCGCCGGCATCGTCGGTTCCGACGACCAGGTCTCCCTCGCCGCGGGGTCACGCGGAACCATCGCCGACGACGCGGTCCCCGCGTCCATCGTCGGCGAGCACGACGTCGCCCCTGACTGAGATCGGTGCGCCTGTCCGACACGGCAGGCACGCACCACCGGCCGCAATCGCGGTCGGTCCACATCTCATCTCGATCAGGGAGCAACGATCATGAACAAGTACGTCTCGAGAGGGCTCTGGTTCGCCCTCTTCGTCGGCGGTCTGACGCTTGGGGGTGCGGTCGCGGCGAACGCGGCGACGACCTCCGGAGCGGACGGCACCGCCTCGGGCACACAGGTGGCGCCGTCGATCGACGCGCCGGTGTCCGCGACCGGCAACGCACTCGGGGTCCTCGGCGACGCGGTGTCGTCGGTCACCCGTCCCGCAGCGCCCGCGGCCCCGGCCGCACCGTCGTCGTCGGCTCCGGCCGCGACACCGTCCACGTCGGGTGCCGACGGCATCGCCTCGGGGACGCAGGTCGTACCCGACGTCGCGGCGCCCGTGCAGGTCTCGGGCAACGCGATCGCGGTCGGTGGCGACGCTGCCGCGGCATCCGCTCCGGCTGCTCCGGCGGCCCCTGCTGCTGCGCCCGCTGCGGCGCCGACGACCTCCGGGTCGGATGGCATCGCCTCGGGGACCCAGGTCGCCGGTGCGGTGACCGCGCCGGTGTCCGCCACGGGCAACGCGGTGGCGGTCGGCGGCGACGCCGTGTCCGCTGCCGCCAGTCCTGCCGCGACGGCGCCCGCTGCCTCGACGCCCGCTGCTCCGGCGGCGGCGCCGACGACCTCGGGGTCGGACGGCGTGGCCTCGGGCACGCAGGTCGCGCCCGTGGTGTCCGTGCCCGTGACGGTGTCGGGCAACGGTATCGGGCTGCTCGGTGACGGTGCCAGCTCGGGGTCGACGGCCCCGGCGACCGGTACCACGACGCCGGCCGCGGGTGGTTCGACCTCCGGTTCGGACGGCACGGCCTCGGGCACGCAGGTCGCGCCCGTGGTGTCCGTCCCGGTGACGGTGTCGGGCAACGGCATCGGGCTGCTCGGTGACGGCACCTCGGCGGGGGCAGCTGCCCCGACGGCCGGCACCACGACGCCGGCCGCGGGTGGTTCGACCTCGGGGTCGGACGGCACGGCCTCGGGCACGCAGGTGTCCCCGGTGGTGTCGGTTCCGGTGACGATCGGTGGGAACGGCATCGGCCTCGTCGGTGACGGCACGAGCACTGGTTCCACGGCCCCGGCGACCGGGACCACGACGCCCACCACGGGCGGATCCACCTCGGGTGACGGGGGACTGCTCTCGGGCAGCCAGATCACACCCGTGATCAGCCTCCCGATCACCATCGGCGGCAACGGGATCGGCATCGTCGGCGACGGCACCAGCTCGACGACGACGCCCGGTGGCGGCACCACTCCCGGTGACGGCACCGACCCCGGCGACGGCACGGACCCGGGCGACGGCACCACCCCCGGTGACGGCACCACCCCTGGTGACGGCACCGACCCCGGCGACGGGAACGGCGCCGGCGACGGCACCACGCCCGTCTCGGTGACCACCTCGGCCACCGGGGCCGGCGCGGCCGTGGCGACCAGCGCCTCCCGGCCCGCGACGGTCGTCGCGACGACCGCCGGTGCCTCGACGGTCGTCCAGGCCGCCGTCCGCACGGTGGCTGCGTCGAGCAGCCAGCCGGCCCTCGCCTACACGGGAGCGTCCTCGCCGGTCGTCCCCGCCGGCATCGCCCTGCTGCTGCTCCTCGCCGGAGCGGGGACCCTGGTGCTGCGCAAGCGGCACTGACGTCCGACGGCTCGAGGGGCACCGCGCCGCGGTGCCCCTCGCACCCGTGCCCAGCATCCGCGTCCGCGGTCCGCCGTCCGCTGGACGAACGCCGAAGGCTCTCTGGGAGCCGACCATGGCGAACCTGTGCGGAGCAGAAGCGCCTCCGAGGCCGCCCGGCAGCAGGGCAGCGCCACGATGAGAGCGTGCTCCACGACCTCCTGCGCATCCCCATCACGGGCTCGACCGTCCTCGTACCGGTCGACGTGCTCGCCCCCGTCCTCGTCGTGTGGGCGCTCCTCGCCCGGCCGCGATCGCTCGGCCGCGTCCTCGTCCGGATCGCCGCCCTCGGCGTCGGTGCGGTCGCCGGGCTGGCGCTCGTCTGGTGGTTCGGCGACGTCCAGGACGCGTTCGGTGTCGCGTTCACCTCGGTGACCCGGATGTGGGTCGCCCTGGCGTGCGCCGGGATCCTGCTGCTGGTCGTGCTGCTCGTGCAGGGCGGCTGGACGGGCCGGGTGGTCGCCGGGGCCGCCGCCGCGAGCCTGCTGCTCGCAGCGGGTCTCGGCATCAACGTCGACTTCGGCTTCTACAAGAACGTCGAGCAGGCCATCGCCACGAACCCCTACAAGACGCGGACCCTGGCGGAACGGGATCCGGCGGTCGAGCGGCTCGTCGACCTGCACGACTGGCACGCCCCGGCGGACATGCCGAAGGCGGGCGAGACGTTCAGCGTGACGATCCCCGGCACGATCTCGCACTTCCACGCCCGGAAGGCCGTGGTGTGGCTCCCGCCGGCCGCGCAGGTCCGGAACGCGCCGGCGCTGCCCGTGCTCGTCGCACTCTCCGGGCAACCCGGCGAGCCGGCCGACCTCTTCCAGACCGGCGACATCGGCCACTACCTTGACCGGTATGCAGCAGCGCACGACGGCCTCGCCCCGATCGTCGTCGCCCCGGACCAGCTCGGCGCCCCGAACCGCAACCCGATGTGCGTGGACTCCCGGCGGCTCGGGCGCAGCGAGACCTACGTCATGACGGACACCGTCGACTGGATCCGGAAGCACCTCGCGGTCGCCACGGCACCGACGGGCTGGGGCGTGGTCGGCTTCTCCGAGGGGGCCACCTGTGCGATGCAGTTCTCGTCCGCCCACCCCGACGTCTTCGGGTCCGCGCTGGCGATCTCGAGCGAGATCGCCCCGAAGAACGGCAGTCTGCAGCACACCATCGCCGTCGGCTTCGGCGGTTCCCGCGCCGCCTACGACGCCGCGACGCCGGTCGCCGAGATGCGTGCCCACGGCCGGTACGCCGACCACCTCGTCGTGTTCGGGGTGGGCGGGGACGACGCCCCGTACAAGGCGTCCACCGCCACGCTCCGTGCGGCGGCCGCGCGGGAGGGCATCGCCACGCAGCTGGTCGTCTCCCCGGGGTCGGCGCACGACTGGAACACCGTCCGCTACGTGCTCGCACACGGCCTCCCACCGGTGCTCGACCACCTCGGGCTCCCCGCGAGCGGACCGCTGTGAGCGGCGTCGC
The DNA here is from genome assembly GCF_044745045.1 of Curtobacterium sp. NPDC087082. NCBI lineage: Bacteria > Bacillati > Actinomycetota > Actinomycetes > Micrococcales > Microbacteriaceae > Curtobacterium > Curtobacterium sp. NPDC087082. The sequence continues at coordinate 881,248 of NZ_JBIUZN010000001.1, forward strand.
ATCGGCACTGACGACCGCCCGCCGGGTGGTCGTCACCCGCCCGGTCACCACGGCGATCGTCGTGCTCGTGCTGGCGACCTCGACGCTCGCGTTCGTGCTCCGGCTGGAACACGGAGCGCACGCGACCGTGTTCGGTCCGTTCCGGGTCTTCGCGGCGTCGACCGGCGTGCTCGCCCTGCTGCTGACGCTCGCCGGGGTGGTCGTGCTCGTCGGGGCGTCGGAGCGGCTCATGGGGTCCTGGCGCACGGCACTGGCGTTCGTGGTCACGACCGTCGTCGGCACGGGCATCGCCGCGTTCGCCGTGCTCGTCGACCTCGATGGCAAGGGCGCCGTGCCGATGGTGCTCGGCCGGGCGACGAGCTTCGACCCCTGGACCGCCATCGTCGGCACGGTCGTCACCGCCAGCGCCTTCGCGGGGACGCTGTGGCGGCGACGGATCCGGGTGAACGCCCTCGCCGTGGTCGCCGCCCTCCTGCTCTACGCCGGGCACGTCTCCGACCTGTCCGCCGTGCTCGCCGCGGCCGCCGGGTGGCTGCTCGGCGAACTCCTGCGCCGCACACCGAAGCGGCAGGGCTGGGTGCGCAGCTCGCACCGCGAGATCCGGGTGCTGCTCGGCACCGCGGTGCTGGTGTCCGCCGTCGGCCCCGTCATCGCGCTGGTGTCCCGCGCGCGGGTGGGACTCCTCGCACCGATCGCCGCGGTCGTCGGCGCCGGCCCCGTCACCCCTGTGCGGGGCTGCCGTGCGGACGCGGTCGCGGGGGAGTGCCTCCGCGGGCTCCTGTCCTTCCGTGCGACCGACCCGTGGACCCTCGTGCTCGCCGTCGCGCCCCTGCTCGTGCTCGTCGTCGGTGGACTCGGACTCTTCCGCGGCAGTCGCTTCGCGGTGTGGCTCGTGGTCGTCGTCGACACGGTGACGGCCATCGCCGCCGCGATCACCTACGGCCTCGTCCCGGGGCGCGTCGTCGCGCAGCACGGCCTCGAGGACCAGTTCGTCACCGACGTGTCCATCGTCGCGTCGATCGTCGTCCCGCTCGGGACCGCGGTTGTCCTCGTCGTGCTGCGGCGCTCCTTCACGGTCCTCACCAGCCGGCGCCGCGTCGTCGCCTTCGCGGTCACCGTCGGTGCGGCCGCGGTCGGCATCGTCGTCGTGGTGCTGGTCGTCGCCGCGTCCTCGGCGCACCACGTCGAGGACCCCCTGCGGCTGGCGCTCGCCGCCCTCGGCCCGCTCGCACCGGTGAGCTTCTGGGACCGGCTCCCGTCGCTCGACCACGCGCTCCGGCTCGTGCTCGGGCTGAGCGGACCGGTGCTCTGGCTGGTCGTGGCGATCGCCGCCGTCCGACCGACCGGGGCCGTCGAACCCGACACCGACGCCGACGCTGCACACGCCGACCGCGAGCGCGCCCGCGCCCTGCTCGTCGCCGGTGGCGGGGACGCGTTCGGCTGGATGACGACCTGGCAGGGCAACGCCTACTGGTTCGCCGAGGACGGTCGCGCCGGCGTCGCCTTCCGCCGCAACAGCCGCGTCGCGGTGACGGTCGGCGGGCCCTTCGGCTGGCCCGACGCCCGCACGGCGGCGATGACCGCGTTCGCCCGGTGGTGCGACGACAACGGCTGGACGGCGGTCTTCTACGGCATCGGCGCGGAGACCGCCGGGGTGCTCACCGCGCAGGGCTGGGCGACGCTCCCGGTGGCCGAGGACGCCGACTTCGACCCCCGGACGTGGACGACGAGCGGGAAGAAGAAGCAGGACGTCCGGACGTCGGTGAACAAGGCGGCGCGCGAGGGCCTCACCGCGACCTGGTCGAGCTGGCAGCAGCTGCCCGCGTCCACCACCCGGCAGATCGAGGCGATCTCCGAGGAGTGGGTCGCCGAGCGCGAGCTGCCCGAGATGGGGTTCACCCTGGGCGGGGTCGACGAGATGCGCGACCCCGCGGTGCGCACCCTCGTCGCGCAGGACCCCGAGGGCACGGTGCTCGCGGTCACCAGCTGGTTGCCGGGGTACCGGGACGGCCGGGTCGTCGCCTGGACGCTCGACGTCATGCGACGCACACCCGCGGCACCGAACGGCGTGATGGAGTTCCTCGTCGCGAGTGCGGCCGACCGGATGCGCGAGGACGGCGTCGAGCGGCTCAGCCTGTCCGCGGCCCCGCTCGCGCAGGCCGCCGAGGGCCCGCAGGCGAACGACGGCGTGCAGAGCCTGCTGGACCTGGTCGGCGGGGTCCTCGAGCCGGTGTACGGGTTCCGGTCGCTGCTGCGGTTCAAGCAGAAGTTCGGCCCCGAGCTGCACCCGCTGGTGCTCGCCTACCCGGACCCGGTCGCGCTGCCGGCGATCGGGATCGCGGTGGTGCGCGCGTACCTGCCGGACCTGTCGCTCCGTCAGGCGGTGGCGTTGGCGCGCGGGCGCGGCTGAGCAGACGGACCGACGGACGGTTCGGGAGGCGCGGCGCACGTCCGCCCCGCGGCCAGCGGGACCGGGCGGCGGACGCGGGTCGCGGGGTCGGCCGCACCGCGCCTCCTGGACCGCAGCGCGGTCACGCGACGTCCGGTTACGCCCACGGAACCGGCGCAACGTGTCCGTCACCTGCGTGGGGTATCGTTCCCGGTACGCAAGCGCTCCGGGGTCGGTGCAAGTCCGAACCGGTGGTGACAGTCCACGAACTGATGACGGGTGCGAACCCGGCAGAGGTTGACCCGGTGGAACTCCGGGACCGACGGTGAAAGTCCGGATGGGAGGCGCGCTGGCGGACGAGACGTCCCACGATCCGTGGGTGCGACCCGTCCGTCGATGCCGACGATCGTCGAACGCCCCCGGAGTCCCGTTGAGAGGACACCAGTGTTCACCGGCATCATCGAGGAACTCGGCACCGTCACCGCCGTCGAGCAGCACGGCGACTCCGTCGCGCTCACCGTCCGCGGGCCCGTCGTCGTGCAGGACGCCCGGCACGGCGACTCCATCGCGACGAGCGGCGTCTGCCTGACCGTCGTCGAGCAGACCCCGGAGACCTTCACGGCCTTCGTCATGAAGCAGACGCTCGACATGAGCGCGCACGGGTCGCTCGCGGTCGGCGACCGGCTCAACCTCGAACGCGCGGCCTCGGTCGGCGACCGGCTCGGCGGGCACATCGTCCAGGGCCACGTCGACGGCACCGCCACCGTGCTCGAGACCGCGGACGGCGACGGCTGGCGGCGCGTCCGGTTCTCGCTCGCGCCGGACCTCAGCCCCCTGGTCGTCGACAAGGGCTCGATCGCGATCGACGGCGTCTCGCTGACGGTCAGCGCCGTGTCCTCCGAGGAGACCCCGGCCGCGGACTCCTGGTTCGAGGTGAGCCTCATCCCCGAGACGCTCGAGGCCACCACGCTCGGCGCCCGTGTGCCGGGGGACCGGGTGAACATCGAGACCGACGTCCTGGCCCGGCACGTCCGGCGGATGCTGCGGCTCGACGCGGCGGTGCGGCCGCTCGAGGGTGCCACGGGTCCGCTCGAGGGCGACGCGCGTCCGCTCGCGGGTGCCACGCTCGGCCAGGAGGCACGGTGATGGTCGCCGGGGCACGTCCCGCCGCGCAGGCGGGTGCCTCCGGTGTGGTTGCTGCGTCCGGTGCGGTCGCCGGGTCCGGTGTGGTCGGCCCGGGATCGCTCGGGTTGTCGAGCGTCGACGAGGCCATCGCCGCCATCGCCGCCGGCCGCCCGGTGATCGTCGCCGACGACGAGGACCGCGAGAACGAGGGCGACGTCATCCTCTCCGCCGAACTCGCCACCCCCGAGTGGATCGCCTGGACGGTGGCGCACTCGTCGGGGTTCATCTGCGCACCGGTGAGCGTCGAGATCGCCGACGCACTCGACCTCCCGCCGATGGTCGCCCACAACGAGGACGTCCGCGGGACGGCCTACACCGTGACCGTCGACGCCGCCGTCGGGGTCACCACCGGCATCAGCGCCCACGACCGAGCGCACACGTTGCGGGTCCTCGCCGACCCGGCGTCCGTGCGCGACGACCTGCACCGGCCCGGACACGTCGTGCCCCTGCGGGCCCGTCCGGGCGGGGTCCGCGAGCGTGCGGGCCACACCGAAGCCGCGATCGACCTGGTCACCGCCGCAGGGCTCCGGCCCGCTGCGGCGATCTGCGAGATCGTCGACGAGGACGGCGGCATGATGCGTCTGCCGGGACTCCTCGGACTCGGGGCACGCGCCGGCGTGCCCGTCATCACCATCGCCGCGCTCGCCGAGTGGCTCGACGCGGCAGACCGGGCAGCGGCGGAGTCCGCGCCCACGGAAGGAACGGCACGATGAGCGGAGCAGGCGCGGCGGACCGCGACCACGTCGACGGCAGCGGCATCCGGGTGGCGATCGTCGCCGGGCAGTGGCACGACGAGATCGCCGGGGGCCTCCTCGCCGGGGCGCAGCGCGAGGTCGAGCGGCTCGGTGCCACGGCGGAGGTCATCCCCGTCCCCGGGAGCTTCGAGCTGCCCGTGGTCGCGAAGGCCGCGCTCGAGGCCGGGTTCGACGCGGCGGTCGCCCTCGGCGTGATCATCCGCGGTGGGACCCCGCACTTCGAGTACGTCTCGGACGCGGCGACGAGCGGCCTCACCCGGGTCGCGATCGACGCCGGCAAGCCCGTCGGCTTCGGCGTGCTCACCCTGGACGACGAGCAGCAGGGCCTCGACCGTGCCGGGCTGCCCGGTTCGAAGGAGGACAAGGGGGCCGAGGCCGTGCACGCCGCCGTGTCGACCGTGGTGACCCTGCGCCGGCTGCGGGTGCTCGCGTAGGGCGACCCGCGCCTCCTGGCCCGCTGCGCGTCAGCGCGTCCGCGCGTCGCTCCTACGTTCGCACAACCGAAGTCACCCCGCGCCACGCGATCACGTGGTGCGGGGTGACTTCCGTTGTGCGAACGGCCCCGCACCTCTTCGGGTGCGGGGCCGTTCGTGTGCGGTGGTGCTGACTACCGCTTGCCGAACACGTGGATCGGCAGGAAGAAGGAGAGGCACATGAGCACGAGACCGCCCATGAAGATGAACGCCTGACCCGAGCTCACCTGGAACGCGAAGCCGAACAGGTACATCGAGACCAGCAGCAGCAGGATCGAGAAAACAGCGGCGATGACGCGGCCCACAGTGGTACCTCCGGAATCAGGCGGGTGGATCGGACCCAGTCTATCCCCAGGAGCGACGAACTCGGTTCACGCGCCGGGGCGGGTGGCGATCAACCGGTCGACCACGGCGAGGAGCGGCTCCATGTCGACCGAGGCGCGGTCCGGTCGGACCTCGCTGGCCGCGCCGAGGGACGCCGCGTGGTACAGCCCGTCGCCCATGAGCTTGATCGCCTGCGCGGTGGGGACGTCCCCGAGCGAGTCGACGAGCGTGGCCAGCCAGGCGTTCTCGGTCTCGTCGAGGGTGCGGCCCGCCTCTTCGTACCCGGCCTGCTGCAGTCGGCTCGCGGCGAGGAGGGCGAGGTCGAGCTCGCTGCCCACGAACTGGCAGTTCCGCACGAAGTAGCGGGCGGCGCCGTCCTCGGCGTCACGCATGCGCTCGACGTCGATGGCGGAGAGGTCGGACAGGCGTTCGCAGAGTCCCTCGACCAGGGCGGCCTTCGAGCCGAAGTGGTAGAGCAGTCCGCCCTTGGACACCCCGGCCCGAGCGGCCACGGCGTCGAGGGTCGCCGGACGCTCTCCTTCCTCGCACACGATGGCGACGAAGCTGTCCAGGACACGATCGCGGGCGCTTGCCATGCCGGAAGTCTGCCATGGGACGCGGGCGTGCCGCGTCCGGCGGGCGCAGCGCAGGCGCGGAGCGGGCGCGAAGCGGGCGCAGCGCAGGCGCCGTGGGCCATCCTCCACGGCGCCTGCGGGTCCGGTCAGCCCTTCAGCGCCCCCGCCGCGATGTTCGCGATGAAGTGCCTCGAGCCGATGATGAACACCCCGATGAGCGGGAACACGCTGATCACCGCGCCGGCCATCACCGAGCCGAGGTCGGTCGCGTTCACCGAGCTGAGCGAGGCGAGTGCCACCTGGAGCGTCTGCCCCTTCGGGTCGATCAGCACGATCAACGGCCACACGTAGTCGTTCCACGCCGTGATGAAGGTGAAGATGCCGAGGAACGCGAGGCCTCCGCGGAGCATCGGGACCGCGATCGACCACCAGGTGCGGAAGAACCCGGCGCCGTCCACGCGCGCGGAGTCGATGACCTCGTTCGGGATCGACCCGGTGGCGAACTGCCGCAGGAGGAAGATGCCGAACGCGTTCGCCGCCCCGGGGACGATGAGCGCCTGGAGTCCACCGATCCACCCGAGGTGCGCCATGAGCACGAAGCTCGGCACGAGCGACAGGCTGCCGGGGACGAGGAACGTCGCCAGCATGACGGTGAACAGCGAGCGCTTGAACGGGAACTCGTACTTGGCGAAGGCGAACGCGGCCAGCGAGTCGAACAGCATGACCAGGACCGCGGTGCCGCCGGCGACGATGACGGTGTTGCCGAGCGCCCGCAGCATGTCTACGCTGCTGAACACCGTGGCGAGGTTCTGCATGGTGTGGTCGCTGAACCACAGCGACGGCGGGTAGCCGAAGATCTGCGCGTTCGACGACGTCGACATGACGAGCAGCCAGTAGAACGGGAAGATCGACAGCACGACGCCGACGATGAGGCACAGGTGCGTGACGAGCCGTCCGACCCAGCCGTGCCTGAACCCCCGGCGGTGGTCGTCGGGCCCGTCGGTGACGGCGTTCGGCCGTCCGAGTGCGGCGGCGGTGTTCGTGGTGCGGGGTGCGGTGTCGGCGCTCATGCGCGGGGTCCCTTCGTGCTGGTCGTGACGGTGCGCGGGGTGCGCAGTCGCCGTGGGGTCTTGAGCCCGTCGCGCTCGCTGAGCAGTCGCCAGTTGATGATCGCGAAGACCACGGAGAAGAAGAACAGCACCCAGGCGATCGCCGAGCCGTACCCGAAGTCGAACTGGTTGAACGCCTGGTCGTACTGGTAGAGCACGATCGTCATGCCGGCCTCGTCGGGGCCACCGATCGCCTGCCCGTTGAACAGGATCTGCGGCTCGGTGAAGAGCCCGAGACCACCGATCGTCGACGTGATGAGGGTGAACAGGATGACCGGCCGCAGCATCGGGATCGTGATCCGCGTGAAGATCTGCCAGGTGTTCGCGCCGTCCACCTTCGCCGCGTCGTACAGCTCGGTCGAGATCGACTGCAGGCCGGCGAGGTAGATGATCGCGTTGTACCCGGTCCAGCGCCAGATGACCATCACCGCGATCGTGACCTTGATGCCCCAGTACGACGAGAGCCAGCCGACCGGGTCGGCACCGACGGCTCGGAGCGCGGCGTTGACGAGCCCGAACCCGTCCGAGAACACCGAGCCGAACACGATCGCCATCGCGACCATGCTCGTCACGTTCGGGATGAAGAACGCGACCCGGTAGAACCCCTTCGCCCGGATGTTGCCGTGCAGCAGGAACGCGAGCACGAGGGCGAGGAACAGCATCGGGACGGTCGCGATGATCCAGATGATGAAGGTGTTCGAGACGGCGTTCCAGAACCGCGGGTCGGTCAGCAGGTACTGGTACTGCGCGAGGCCGACGAACGCGGGGGAGCCGACCCCGTCCCAGTCGGTGAACGACAGCACGATCGAGAAGACGATCGGGAACAGCCCGAACACGAGGAACAGCACGTAGAACGGCGCGATCGCCACGTACTGCGGCCAGAACCGGCGGAGGCTGAAGCGGTGCCCGGTCGCCGCGGTGGAGATCGAGGCCGTGGGGGCGCCCCCGACGACGGGGTTCGCGGTGGTGGCGGTCTTCTCGCGGATCGGCGCGCTCATGCCGACACCCCGCGCTTCGCCAGGACGCGGTCGGTCTGGTCGATGGCGTCCTGCCAGGCGCGCTCCGGGTCCTTGCCGCCGGACTCCACGTTCGTGATCTCGGTCGCGAAGGCGCCGATGAACCGCTCCGAGTTCGAGATGTACGTCACGGGGACCTCCGGTGCGGCCTTGCTGAAGAAGTCGAGCGGGTTCTGGTCCCCGAAGAAGTCGCCGGGGTTGCGCATGATGCCGTTCTCGAACGACGCGGGTGTCGACGGGAAGAGCTGGATGTCGTTGTAGGTGTGGGACTGCACGTCCGCGCCGGTGATCCACTTGGCGAACGCCACCGCGGCCTCGGGGTCCTTCGACGTCTTGGGCACGGCCAGGAACGAGCCGCCGCTGTTGCCCGGTCGCTCGGGCTGCCGGGCGATCCGCCACTTCCCGGACAGGTCCGGAGCCGTGTCGTGGATGATCTGCGTCCACCACGCCCCCTCGATCTGCCCGGCGACCCGACCCGCGACCCACCCGGCGTTCTGGTCGGTCCCGGACTGCAGGTTGCCGGTGATCCCGGCGTGGATCGACTCGACCGCGTTCTCCCAGGCCTTCCGGATCGAGCTGTCGTCGTGGTGGTAGAGCGGCTGGTCGTCACGGTCGAAGTACCGCGTGGGGCTCGCGGAGACGAACTGGTTGAAGAGCTGCGTCGCGGTGATGATCGTCGCGGCACCGGTCTTCTGCTTGATCTGCTTGCCGAAGGTCCGGAAATCCGCCCAGGTCTGGATCGCCGCGCTCACCTCGTCCGGGTCGGTGGGGAGGTCGGCCTTCTGCAGGACGTCCTGGTTGTAGAAGAAGCCGGTGGGGCCGGTGTCGACGGGCCAGAAGCACTGCCGCCCGGACGGGGTCCGGCCGAGCGAGAGCTTCCAGTCGTAGTAGGCGGACTTCTCGGTGGCGGAGGGATCGAAGTCGGTGAAGAGGTCCTCGTCGGGGAAGTAGAGCCAGCAGTTCGAGTTCACCATGAGGACGTCGGGGATGAACGCGTTCCCGGCGAGGGCGGTCCGGAACTTGGTGTCGTACGACGCCCCGCCGATGAGGTCCGGCCGCAGCCGCATCGGTTCGTGGCCGCTGATGCCCCCGGCCGCCTGCTTCAGGAACTTCGGGTCGAGGGACCGGTTCCAGTACCAGAGGACGAGTTCGTCCGGGTCCTTGGAGATCGCGGTACCGGTGGAACACCCGGCGAGGAGGGCCGTGGTGGCGAGTGCGCCGAGGGCGCCTGCGCCGGCGAGGAACCCCCGCCGGCTGAGACTGTGCGTTGCTGCTGTCACTGGAGTGCCTGCTCTCGTCGTTGAGATGCGGAACCGATGAGCGCTCGACCGTGAACGCTCACGAAGTGGTCAGAGCATGCCCCGGCCGACACGCCGTGTCAAGCATCTGCATCGTTGCAGGTGCGGAGACGGACGGGTACGGTCGTCGGGACCGTGAAGGTTCACGACACGATAGGGATCCGCATGTCAGCGCAGACCGCGACCACCGCCAGCAGCACCTCCTCGACGGGGCACGACACCCCCGGTTGGGCCGTCCTCGGCCCCGGTGGGATCGCCCGCCGCTTCCTCTCACAGCTGCCCTCGAGCGGGGTCGGGGCGACCCTCGTCGCCGCCGGCAGCTCGTCGGCGGAGCGAGCGGGAGCGTTCGCTGCCGAGGCGGCCGAGCACGGGTTCGCCGACGTCGCCGCGGCCACCTACGACGAGGTGCTCGCCGACCCGCGCGTCGACGCCGTCTACGTCTCGACGGTCCACACCGGGCACGCGGCGCTCGTCCTCGCGGCGCTCGCGGCGGGCAAGGCGGTCCTCTGCGAGAAGCCGCTCTCGCCGAACCACGGCACGTCCATGGCGCTCGCCGACGCCGCACGCCAGGCCGGCCTGCCCCTCGTCGAGGCGTACATGTACCGCTTCCACCCGCAGACCGCGGCCCTGCTCGACCTCGTCCGGCAGGGTGCGATCGGTACCGTCACGCACGTCGACGCCTCGTTCGCGTTCCGGGCGGGCAGCCGGTCCGGCCGGCTCTTCGACGTCGACACGGCCGGCGGCGGGATCCTCGACGTGGGCGGCTACCCGGTGACCATGACGGCCGCGATCGTGCAGGCCGTGACCGGCGTGGCCGTCGCCGAGCCCACCGAGCTCACCGCCACCGGGACCGTCGGCCCGACCGGCGTCGACGAGTGGACGGTGGCACAGCTCAGCTACACCGGCGGGATCACCGCGAACCTCCGCACGGGCGTCCGAGTGCAGGACGACAACGCCGTGGTCGTCCACGGCACCACGGGGAAGATCACGCTCACCGACCCGTGGACCCTCGGCGACGACCCCACGATCGAGATCAGCACGGTGGACGAGGACCCGCGCACGCTGTCCTTCGCCGGCGCGCACCCCTACGCCCTCGAGGCCGACGCCACCACGGCGGCCCTCGCGGCCGGTCGTGTCGACGCCCCCGAGTTCACCCTCGACGAGTCGCTCGCCACCGCGCGGACGCTCGACAAGTGGCGTGCCGCGATCGGTCTGCGCTTCCCGTTCGAGGCCGAGAACGCCGACATCCCGACCGTCAGCGGCCGACCCCTCACGGTCGCCGCGCACGAGCCGGACCGTGCCGACAACCCGATGCGCTACGGCGAGGTCGCGGGTGTCGGCAAGCGCATGTCCCGACTGGTGATGGGCGTCGACAACCAGCCCGACCTGGCGCACGCGAGCGCGATCTTCGACCTGTTCGTGGAGCAGGGCGGCAACGTGTTCGACACCGGCTACATCTACGGCGGGGGCGTGCTCGAGGGCCGGCTCGGCAAGTGGATCCAGAACCGCGGCGTCCGCGAGGACGTGGTCGTGATCACCAAGGGCGCACACACGCCGTACTGCGACCCGGAGTCCCTCACCCGGCAGCTGCTCGAGAGCCTCGAGCGCCAGGGCACCGACTACGCGGACATCTACATGATGCACCGCGACAACACGGACATCCCGGTGGGGGAGTTCGTCGACGTCCTCGACGAGCACCGTCGTGCCGGCCGCATCCGCGTGTACGGCGGCTCGAACTGGACCCCTGCCCGGTTCGACGAGGCGAACGCCTACGCCCGCGCGAACGGCAAGCACGAGTTCGAGGTGCTGAGCAACCACTTCGGTCTGGCCGAGGCGTACGACGTGCCGTGGGCCGGCTGCGAGCACGCCACCGACGCGGCGTCGAAGCAGTGGCTCGAGGAGCGCCAGGTGCCCCTGCTGCCCTGGTCCTCGCAGGCGCGTGGGTTCTTCACCGGCCGGGCCAAGCCGGAGGACACGAGCGACGCCGAACTCGTGCGCTGCTACTACAGCGACGAGAACTTCGAGCGGCTGCGCCGTGCGTCGGAGCTCGGCGAGCGGTTCGGCGTCCCCGCGACGGCGATCGCCCTGGCCTACGTGCTGCACCAGCCGTTCCCGACGTTCCCGCTCTTCGGACCGCGTACGATCGCGGAAGCCCGGTCGTCCATGACCGGCCTCTCCGTCGACCTCACTCCGGAACAGGTGGCATGGCTGGACCTCCGCGACTGACCGAACCCGTTCCCGCACCCGGCGGCCGGGCGACGATCATCGACGTCGCCGCGGCCGCCGGGGTGTCCCGGCAGACCGTCACCCGGGCGATGAACGGCATGTCCGGCATCAGCGCGGCGACGAAGGAACGGGTCCTCGCCGCCGCGGAGCGCCTCGACTACCGGCCGTCGCGCTTCGGCCGCGGGCTCGTCACGGGTGGCGACCACCAGCTCGGCCTCGTCGTGAACGACCTGCGCAACCCCTACACGCCGCAGCTGGCCTCGGCCGTCTTCCGACTCGCCGCCGAGCAGGGCTGGAACGTCATGCTCGCCGACGTCGACCTCGCGAGCGACGCCGACCGGATGGTGCAGGCGCTCGGGTCGCAGACGGACGTCGTCATCGGGTACCTCGGCTCCCGTCGCGACCGGTGGCGCGAGCTCCTCGGCACCGTGCCGATGGTCGAGCTCGACCCGTACTCGGAGCCACCGACCGCAGCCGTCTGGATCGACCCCGCCGACGCGATCGAGGTCCTCGCCGACCACCTCGTCGCCACCGGGGTCCGGCACCCGGTCGTGCTCGACAACTCCTCGCCGGAGCACACGAGTGTCCGTGGCATCCTCATGATGGACGCCCTCCAGCGGCGCGGGTACCTGCCCGAGCTCGTGCACGCGGAGCACGGCACGGCGGAGTGCGGCGCCGAGGAGACGACACAGATCCTCCGGCGACGCCGACGGCAGGACGCGATCCTCGCCTTCAACGACGTGATGGCGCTCGGTGTCCTGCAGGCCTGTCGGCGGGCGGGCGTCGACGTCCCGCGGGAGCTCCGGGTCGTCGGCGTCGACGGCCTGCCGCTCGGCTCGCTCGTCTCGCCGACGCTCACCACGTTGGCGGTGGACCTCGACGAGGTCGCGCGTGAAGCGCTCGACCTCGCCCTCGGCATGCTCGCCGGCGAGCTGCCGCGGCAGGGTGACGCGGTGCAGCGCACGGTGCGGCACCGCCTGCTCCTGCGCGAGTCGGCCTGACGACGCGGCCCACGAGAGAGCGCGACCGGACGACGGACGGGAGGCGCGGTGCGGGCCCGCACCGCGCCTCCCGTCCGTCTTCAGTTGCATTTGCAACCATTACCGTCCAGACGGTACACTAACGGAGTCCTGACGGGATGCGTGCACACCCCGCGTCCCGTCCGGTCCGTTCGTCAGTTCCGCCGTCGACCTGGTCCGGCTCGAAGTCCCTGGAGTCACCGTGTCCGCCCTGCTCACCAGCCCGATCCCCACTGCCGCCACCGGCAGCCGTGCCCGCCGGTTCGCCGCCCTCGCGGTGCTCATGCTGCCCGTCCTCCTCATCTCGGTGGACAACACCGTCCTGAGCTTCGCGCTGCCGTCGATCTCGCGCGCGCTGAACCCGGACGCCACCACGCAGCTCTGGATCGTCGACGCGTACCCGCTCGTCCTCGCCGGACTCCTCGTCGTGATGGGCAGCATCGGTGACCGCATCGGCCGCCGTCGGATCCTCGTCGTCGGTGCCACCGGCTTCGCGCTCTTCTCCGTCGCCGCGGCCTTCGCCACCGACGCCTGGATGCTCGTCGCTGCACGGATCGTCATGGGCGTGTTCGGCGCGATGCTCATGCCGGCGACCCTCTCGATCATCCGCAACGTCTTCGTCCACGCGGGGGAGCGGCGGATGGCGCTCGCCGTCTGGTCCACCATGTTCGCGGCGGGCAACGCACTCGGGCCACTCGTCGGCGGCGTGCTGCTCGCGCACTTCCACTGGGGCGCGGTGTTCCTCGTCGCGGTGCCGATCCTCGTCGTGATGCTCGTCGCCGTGCCGTTCTGCGTGCCGGAGTCCCGTGACCCGAACCCGGGGCCGGTCGATGTGCCGAGCATGTTCCTGTCGCTCGGCGCCCTCGCCCCGATCGCGTGGGCGATCAAGTCCGTCGTGCACCCCGAGGAGCGCGGCTTCGCGATCGCGATGCTCGCCGTCGGCGTCCTGTGCGGCATCGCGTTCGTCCGTCGGCAGCTCCGCTCGCGGACCCCGATGCTCGACCTCCGGCTGTTCCGGAGCACGGCGTTCACCGGCAGCGTGCTCATGAACATGGCGGCGATGTTCTCGCTGACCGGGTTCCTGTTCTTCATCGCACAGCACCTGCAGCTCGTCGCCGGCCTCGACCCCTTCGCGTCCGGCATGGTGCTGGTGCCGGGGTCGGTCCTCACGATCGTGGCGGGGCTCGTCGTCGTGCCGATCGTCGCCCGGGTCGCTCCGCGCTGGGTCGTCGCCGTGTCGCTGCTGTTCTCGGCGGCCGCCTACGCGATGGTCGCGGTCCTCGGGCACCATGCCTCGATCGTGGCGCTGGCGTTCGCGTTCGTGCTGCTCGGGATCGGGATCGGTGCCTCGGAGACGGTGACGAACGACCTCATCATCTCGACGGCGCCGGCGGACAAGGCCGGTGCGGCGTCGGCGATGTCCGAGACGGCGTACGAGATCGGTGCCGTGCTGGGCACCGCGGTGCTCGGGACGATCCTGGCCACGGCCTACCGGGCGCACGTCGTGGTGCCGGACGGGCTGTCCTCGTCGGCGCACACCGCTGCCCAGGAGACCCTCGGCGGAGCGGTGTCGGCGGCGTCGTCCCTCGGCGGGTCGGCGGGGCAGGTGCTGCTCGAGTCGGCGCGGGCCGCGTTCGACTCCGGCGTCACGGTGACGGCGGGGGTGGCCGCGCTCCTGATGGTGGTCGCGGCCGCCGGCGCCGTCGTCATGCTCAAGCGCCGGTAGCGCCCCGCGCCGCGCCGCCGCGCGCCGCGCCGCCGCGCGCCGCGCCGCCGCGCGCCGCGCCGCCGCGCGCCGCGCCGCGCCGCCGCGCGCCGCGCCGCGCCGCGCCGCCGCGCGCCGCGCCGCGCCGCGCCCCGCGCGCGCCGCGCCGCCGCGCCGCGCTTGGTGAGCAGAAATGGTCGAGTCGCCGCGAGCGACCCGACCATTTCTGCTCACGAAGTCGGGCCCGCACCGCCGCACCCCACGTCACACGGGGTCACACGGCACGCCCGGGATCGACCGAACCTGGGAATCGTTGACCTCAACCATGGTTCAGGTCATACGTTGGGACATGGCCGCGGAGCCGCGGCCCTCCCCATCGAAGGAACGACCACGACTCCCATGCCCGACGCAGCACCGGCGAACATCGCGGACGCCTACAAGGCCGCCTTCCGTGGACACCCGGCCGGTGTCGCCGTCATCACCGCCGAAGGCCCCGACGGTCCGACCGGCCTCACCGCATCGAGCGTAGCGAGCGTGGCGATCGACCCGCCCGTGCTCGTGTTCTCGCTGTCCACGAACTCCGGGTCAGCCGGGGTCGTGCTCGGCGCCCCGATCTTCGTGGTGCACCTCGTCGACTCGCTCGGCGTCGCCCTCGCCCGTCGCTTCGCCTCCACCGGCAGCCCCGCCGCGGACGACCCGATCTGGGGCACCCTGCCGTCGGGTGACCGTTACCTGCCGAGTGCCGCGAGCGCCCTGCGCTGCCGGCCCCTCTCGACCACGCCGATCGGCTCGTCGACCGTCGTCGTCGCCGAGGTCCTCGACATCGTCGTCGGCCTCGAACGGGGCGAGCCGCTGGTCTACCACAACCGGGAATTCCACTCCCTCACCGATCGTTCCCGGCTCTCGTGAGCCGCGGAGCACCATCCGCACACCACTGATCGAAAGGAACTCACATGGCTGAGTACACCCTGCCGGAGCTGCCGTACGACTACGCCGCACTCGAGCCGCACATCAGCGGCAAGATCATGCAGCTGCACCACGACAAGCACCACCAGACCTACGTGACGGGTGCGAACACCGCGCTCGAGCAGCTCGCCGAGGCCCGTGAGTCCGGCAACCTGACGAACGTCAACAAGCTCGAGAAGGACCTCGCGTTCAACCTCGGTGGCCACGTCAACCACTCGATCTTCTGGACCAACCTCGGCCCGGACACGAAGGTCCCCGAGGGCGAGCTCGCCGCGGCGATCGACGAGTTCTTCGGCTCGTTCGAGAAGTTCCAGGCCCAGTTCACCGCCGTCGCCACGGGCATCCAGGGCTCCGGCTGGTCCGTCCTCGCCTGGGACACCGTCGGCCAGAAGCTGACCACGTTCCAGCTGTTCGACCAGCAGGCCAACGTGCCGTTCGGTCTCGTGCCGATCTTCATGCTCGACATGTGGGAGCACGCCTTCTACCTCGACTACCTCAACGTCAAGGCGGACTACGTCAAGGCCGTGTGGAACATCGTCGACTGGGAGAACGTCGCCGCGCGCTTCGCGAACGCGAAGTCGCAGAGCTTCGTCACCCTCTGAGACGGGCGCCGCGGGTCACGGTGGTGACCCGGTGAACGACGGGAGGCGCGGTGCCGGCTGGCACCGCGCCTCCCGTCGTTCGTCGGTGCGCGTCGACCGCTCAGGCCGACTGGAAGTGGGCCCCGGCGACCAGCTTGTGCGCGATCGCGCGCAGCGCGGCGTCGGGCGTCGTCCGCTCGCGGTCGACGATCGTGCCCCACTGCACGCCCCGAGCCGCGAGGACGGCACCGCGGGCCGCCCGTTCGGCGTCCACCGCGCCGTAGCCGTGTTCGACGCACCAGGCGGCGATCGCGCTCACCTGCGCGCGGTGGAAGGTGCGCTCGCGATCACGGCCGTCGAGCGACTCGACCGATCCGAGCTCGAAGGTGAGCCGGGCGGCGAGGGAGCGCTCGGGGTCGTCGAGCCCGCCGAACACCGCGATGAGGTAGTCGGTCAGCCCGAGGTCGTCGGCGCCGGGGTCGAGCGTGACGTCGGAGACGGATTCCGCCAGGTGGTCCACCACGGCGTCGATCAGGGCTTCGCGCGTGCCGAAGTGGTACACGATCGGGTACGCGCTCGTCCCGAGCACCCGGCCGAGGCTGCGGACGGAGACGTCCTCGAGCTTGGTGTCCTGCAGGTGCTCGGCCACCTTCGCGATGATCGCCGGCTTGAGTGTCGGGTCGGGCTTGCGGGGCATGGCGTCTCCAACGAGCGTGATGGGCAGTACGCGACCGTTCACATACGATCACAGAGTATATTACTGGCGATCGCCGGGAAACAGCCGGGAATCCATAACGGGTGCAAGGGATTTGTGGCGAGAAGCGGAGTTTTACTCGATTCCACGTAGGATGGGGCCGATGTCCATGCCTCCAGAGCGCCCTGTGGCCCCGTCGCGCCCCGAGGCACCCCGTGCCGGGCGGGCGGTCGCCGGACGCCGTCGCGGGGCGGGGAAGCGCTTCCTCGTCGTCGGCGACGTCCTGGACGGGGTGCTCGTGCACACCACGGCCGCGAGCATGGGTGCACACGACCCGGCCGCGGTCATCCGGCACCGACCGGTCGGCGCCGCAGGCAACACCGCGACGTGGCTCGGCTGGCTCGGCGCCGACGTGGACCTGGTGGGTCGGGTCGGCGTCGACGACGTCTACCGGCACGAGCGATCGCTCGCCGACGCCGGCGTCCGCGCGCACATCCGCTACGACGCCCGGACCGCGACCGGCGCCGTCGTGTCCGTGCGGAACGGGAACGGTCGGACCGCGATGTCCGATCCCGCAGCGAGCGGGGTGCTGTCGGCGGAGGACCTACCGGTCGACCTCGTGGCGCGTGCGGACATCGTGCACCTGACCGGCTCGGCGATGCTCGGCGGAGGCGGCCCGGACCGCATCGCGGCACTCGTCGCCCAGGCCCGGTCCGGTTCCGCCCGGGTGTCTCTCGACCCCTCGTCCGCCGCGGTGGTGCGTGCGGTCGGTGCGTCGGAGTTCCTCGAGGCGCTCTCCGGCCTCGATGCCCTCTTCCCGAGCGAGGACGAGGCGCTCGCGCTGACCGGAGCACCCACCGTCACCGAGGCGATCGAGTCGCTCGCCGACCGCGTGCCCCTGGTCGTGGTGACCATGGGGACCGAGGGCGTCCTGCTCGGGCGGCGTGGTCGGACGCCGCAGCGGGTGCCGATCACGCCTGCGACGGTGGTGGACACGCTCGGCGCCGGGGACGCGTTCGCCGCGGGGTTCCTCCGTGCGTGGGCGACCGATCCGGTGCGGGTCGCGGCGGCTGCGCGCGAGGGCACGCGGGTCGCGGCGCGGGCGCTCGGGTTCGTGGGCGGGCGTCCGCCGGTCTGACGCTCGCGCGTCAGCGCTCGCTGGGTTCGGCCCGGACCACCGGCCGCGCTGTCAGCGCTCGCTGGGTTCGGCCCGGACCACCAGGGTCTGCACGAGGCCGGCCGCGAGCGGCGCCAACCGGATCTCGACGCGCAGCCGACCGGCCGTCCCCGGCAGCCACCAGCGCAGGTGCGACGGGGCCTGGGACTCCTCGGCCACCGGTTCCGCCCCGAGGTCGGCACCGACGGCCGCCACCGCCTCCGCGACGGCCCGGCGGCGTCGTTCGTACGGCACGTCCATCGCCACGTTCGGCGTGCAGATCGCATCGGCGAGGTCGTCGTCCCAGCGGGCCAGGAGGCGCGTCACGGCCGCCTGCGCCGCCCGCGTCGCGTCCACGGTCGGCCCGGTGCCGGATGCTCGGTCCGCCAGCGCGCGGCCCGCGGGTGCACGGTCCGCCGCGGCGGTCGCGCGGGCGGTCAGCACGAGGTCGAGCGCCCGGTCCGCCGCCGCCGAGACCTTCGCCTGCGTGGCGTTCTCGAAGGCGACGACGCCGAGGCCGTCCCGGACCGACCACCGCATGTGCGCCGAGAACCCCGGGTAGCCGCCGGAGTGCGAGACGAGCTCGCCGAACGCCGGGTCCTGCTCGACGAAGAGCCCGAAGCCGTACGCCGTCGGGCGACTCGAGGTCGGCACCACCGCTGCGGGCACGATCCGCATCGCCTGCTGCATGAGTCGGCGGTCGGCGGGGGAGACCGGTCCGGGCTCGGGCGTCCCGGTGAACGCCGACGCGAGGTGCCGACCCCAGCGGGCCAGGTCGGTGACCGTCGAGAACAGCCCACCGATCGACGAGAACGCGCCGGGACCGGACATCGGCAGCGGCTCCCACGTCCCGACGCCCGCCCCGTCAGCGGCGGGACGCACGCCCGTGACCACGTGACCGCGGGCGTCGTCGGCGCGGAAGACGGTGTCGCGCAGGCCGAGGGGGCCGAGGACGAGTTCGGTCGCGACCTCGGGGAAGGGACGACCGGCCACGACGGCGATCGCCCGGCCGAGCAACGCGTACCCGGTGTTCGAGTAGGCGAACCGGGTCCCTGGGACCGAGTCGAACAGGAGCCCGGCGCGCAGGACGTCGTCGAACTCGGCGTCCGAGATCGATTCCTGCCGGTCGGCCCACGGATCGTCGGTCGGGAAGCCGCCGGCCATGGTGAGGAGCATGCGGAGCGTCGGCACGGGGGAGTCGGCGGTGGGCAGTACGACGTCCGCGAAGGCGGGCACGAAGTCCGTGATCGGGGAGTCCAGCCGGACACGGTCGTCCGCGACGAGGGCGAGCAGGGTGGCCGCCGTCACGCTCTTCGTGCAGGAGGCGATCCGGTACACGGTGTCGGCGTCGGGAGCGACGCCGTCGCCGCGGTCGCCGTGCCCGCCCGAGGCGACGAGCCCGGTGCGGTCGAAGACGCCCCAGACGCTGCTCGGAGCGACGCCGCGTTCGACACGTTCGCGGAACAGCGCGTCGACGTCCGTGATCACCTGCGGATCGATGCCGCTCACGACCGGCGCATCCGGTCGTACGCGTCGAGTGCCCGCTGCCGGGTCTCCTTGAGGTCGAGCATGGGCTCCGGACGGTCTTCGTCGGCGGGGACCCAGCGGTGCACGTACTCGCGGTGCGGGTCGAACCGCTCGAGCTGCCGGTCCGGGTTGAACACCCGGAAGTACGGCGCCGCGTCGAACCCGGAGCCGGCGACCCACTGCCAGTTCGCCGCGTTGTTGGCGGAGTCGGCGTCGACGAGGGTGTCCCAGAACCACTGCTCGCCCACGCGCCAGTCGACGAGCATGTTCTTCACGAGGAAGCTGGCCGTCGCGAGCCGGACCCGGTTGTGCATCGCACCCGAGTGCCAGAGTTCCCGCATGCCCGCGTCGACGAGGTCGAACCCGGTCGTCCCCGTCCGCCAGCGGTCGATCTCGGCGTCGGGGACGTCCCGCCAGGGGAAGGCGTCGAACTCGCGCCGGACGTTCACCGTGGTGATGTCCTCGCAGTGGAAGTACTCGTTCCAGTTGAACTCGCGCCAGGCCAGCTGCCGGAGGAACGCCGAGGCGTTCTTGCGCTGCTCGGGCTCGAGTTGGCCGTGCAGGCGGTGCCAGACCTGGTACGGGCTGACCTCGCCCCACCGCAGGTGCGGGGAGAGGTCGCTCGTGGCGGCCATCGCGGGTTCGTCGCGCTGGTCGTAGTCCTCGAGCGCGTGGTGCACGAAGTGTTCGAGCCGCCGGTGTGCGCCCTGCTCGCCGGGTTCCCAGGCGTCCCGGAGACCGCCGGCCCAGTCGGGGTGCGTCGGCAGCAGGTCCCAGTCGTCGAGGTCGTCGCTCGCGACCCGGGGCGCCGCGGGGAGGTCACGCGGCTTGGGCAGCGGGTGGCGGGGCTCGGGCATCGCCTGGGCGGCACGCCAGAACGGCGTGAACACCTTGTACGGCTCGCCCTGCCCGGTGAGGACGGTCCACGGTTCCCAGAGCAGGCTCGCGGCGAAGCTGTGCGCCTCGGTCCCGCCGTCGGTGAGGGTCGACTTGATGCCGGCGTCGAGGTCCCGCTCGGCACGGCCGTACCGGCGGTTCCAGAACACCGCGTCGGCGCCGGTGTCGGACACGAGCGCGTCGACCGCCTCGGCAGCGGGCCCGCGGCGGAGGACCAGTCGGGACCCGCGTTCTCGGAGTTCACCGTCGAGCGCGGCGAGCGAGTGGTGCAGCCACCACCGTGCCGCAGCCCCGATCGGGCGGATGCCGGGGGACTGCTCGTCGAGGACGTACGCGATCGTGACGTCGCCGCCGTGGTCGATCGCTGCTCGGAGTGCCGGGTTGTCCGCGAGACGGAGGTCGTCGCGGAGCCAGACCAGGGCGCCGGTCACACCGCTGCCGCGTCGACGTCGGACGCCGCCCGGGTCGCGCCACGTCGGGGTGACGCCGCACCGGCCGCGGTCCGGAGCTTCGTGCAGAGTTCGGTGAGCGTGCGCAGCTCGGCGTCGTCGAGGCCGGCACCGACCTGGTCGGCGATGGTCTGCGCGTGCTGGACGGCGACGGCGCGGTAGACGTCGAAGCCGTGCGCGGTGAGGGCCACGATCACGCCGCGGGCGTCGGTGGGGTCCGGCTGCTTCTCGACGATGCCGCGCGCGGTGAGCCGGTCGACCAGGCGGCTGACGCTCGGCTGCGTCAGGAGCAGGTGGCCGGTCAGTTCGCGCATCCGGCAGCGGCGGCCGGGCTGCGTGGAGAGGTTGAAGCAGACGTCGTACTCGTTGAACGAGATCTCGCCGCCCGGGAAGTCGGCGTTGAGCGCGCGCATCACCGTGACCTGGGCGCGGAAGAGCGCTTCCCAGGCAGCGACGGCGGTCGCCTTCTCGCTGCGGCGTGGCTCGTTCACGGTCGCGCTCCCTCTGGTCGTACGGTCATGCCACACTACCGACGGCCTCGGACACGCGATGCTGCTGACGCGCAGCCGTGTCCCCCGGGACGCAACGAGGGCCGGTCATCACGGGGATGACCGGCCCTCTCCCTTGCACCAAGAGTGTCCTGCAATCACATTCCACAGGCGGTGCCACAGCAAACACCGTCTGCACGCACGACTGTATAACGAACGGGTAACGGCGCGCTACCGGACGCGGCGGTCGTTCGCTGCGAGTTCACCAAGAACGACCGATCAGGATCAGAAGAGGTCCGGCGACGGCGTCGAGGCGTAGCGCACGGCGACGTCGGCGTGGCGGTCGAAGCGGTAGCCGACACCGCGCACGGTGCGGACGATCTCCTCGAAGGCGCCGAGCTTCGAGCGGAGGCGACGGACGTGGACGTCGATCGTGCGCTCGTTCGGGGTCTCGTCCTCGCCGTCCGACCACAGGCCGTCGATGATCGCCGAGCGGTCGACGGTCTGGCCCTCGCGGAGGACGAGGAACTGCAGGAGCTCGAACTCCTTGTACGTCAGGGGAGCGGCTTCGCCGTCGAGCGTGACGCGCTTCCGGGAGATGTCGATGACGACCCCGGTCTCCTCCGGCTCGGGCTTCTCGGCCTGCTTGCGGGCGGCCACGGCGGAGCGGTCCTGCAGGGCGAGCCGGACGACGTCGACGTCACGGCCGCCGGAGCCCTCGGCGGCGACGGCCACCGCGGCGTAGGTCTCCGAGGTCGGGACGAGCTGCGCGGTCAGGGCCTTGAGCTGCTCGACGACCGCAGCGAGGGTCGTGCCCGCCGCCGCTGCCTTCGCCTCGTCGATGCCGACGTAGAGGGCGAAGCCGCGTGCCTCGGTGCCCTCGGGCAGGGCGCGGTTGCGCTGCGGGGCGACGACCGGGCTGGTCGGCACGCCGGTGGCGACGGGCGGGGCGACGGGCTCGCGACGCGGACGGATCGGGGTCACGGTGCCGAGGTCGGTCGGCGCGGGTGCGGCGGTGCGGAGGGCGGTGCGGGGCTGAGCGATGGTGAGCGACATGGCGGTTCTCCGGGCGATGTGGCTGCGGTGTCGAGGTGTGCCGCGGCCGTGTCGAATGCGTCGGTCCGGGTACGGCGAGTGCCGTGGGCCCTGCGGTCCTGCTGCGGACCGGGGCCGACCCGGGGGTACGGGGGACAGACCTCGTGACGTGGTGCGCGTCGTCGACGTGGTCGTCACCCGGGGATCACGCTCGCGCGACGGGGGTGGTGTCGCGGGGGATCCGGCTGGAACGGGTGCCGATCAGGCACACATTCGACAACGCATGACGGCCGTGGCCGGCATCATCATGCCGGCGGTCCCCTGGGCCTCGGAGAGGACGCGGGTGGACACGGTTGCAGTCATGGGACGAGTATCGGTGGGATACCAACGTCGTGTCAACCGTCCGCACGGACGGTGCGTTCTGCGAACGCACCGTCATGACGGACAGGAGGGGGGGGGGGGGGGGGGGGCCCCCCCCCCCCCCCCCCGGGGGGGGGGGGTGCGGGGCCGGGGGGGGCGCACCGGGCCACCCCCCCCCCCCGCGCCCCCCCCAGGATGCAGA
>NZ_JBIUZN010000001.1:903686-1003065 GCF_044745045.1 Curtobacterium sp. NPDC087082
GCCCACCCACGCTCCGGACCCCCGCCCCCCCGCCCGCCGCGCACCCCCCCCCCCCCCCCGCGCCGCCCCGGGGGCGCGGCCCCCGCGCCCCCCCCGCCTCCTGTCCGATGGTGGTCGCGTCTACTCGGCGAGACCGTAGAGACGGTCGCCCGCGTCGCCGAGGCCCGGAACGATGTAGCCGTTCTCGTCGAGCTTCTCGTCGAGCGCGCCGAGCACGATCGAGACGTTGCGGTCGCCCACGGCGGCCTCGACCGCGGCGAGCCCCTCGGGCGCGCCGAGGATGCAGACGCAGGTGACCTCTTCCGCACCGCGGTCGAACAGGAAGTCGATCGCGGCCGCGAGGGTGCCGCCCGTCGCGAGCATCGGGTCGAGGACGAAGCACTGCCGGCCGGAGAGGTCGTCGGGCAGGCGCTCGGCGTAGGTCTGCGGCTCGAGGGTCTCCTCGTTGCGCGCCATGCCGAGGAAGCCGACCTCGGCCGTCGGGACGAGCTTGACCATGCCCTCGAGCATGCCGAGCCCGGCACGCAGGATCGGCACGACGAGCGGGCGCGGCTTCGCGATCGAGACGCCCATGGTGTGTGCCACCGGGGTGTCGATCGGCGTCGCGGTGACCCGGACGTTGCGCGTCGCCTCGTACGCGAGGAGCGTGACGAGCTCCTCGGTGAGGGCGCGGAACGTGGGGGACGGCGTCGTACGGTCGCGGAGCACCGAGAGCTTGTGGGTGATGAGCGGGTGGTCGGCGACGTGGACTCGCATAGGGTCGAGCCTACCGTGCTGCCGACCGCCAGGAGGTTCCGTGGAAGCACCCGCCGCCCGCCCGTTCGTCCCCGCGATGGAACGCGCGCTCGACGAGGCCCGCGCGTGCCTCGCGACCGGGGACGTCCCGGTGGGGGCGGTCGTCCTCGACCGGGACGGCGCGGTCATCGCCGTGGGACGGAACGAGCGCGAGGCGCAACAGGACCCCACGGCACACGCCGAGGTCCTCGCGCTCCGGGCGGCCGCGGCGGCGATCGGTGACTGGCACCTCGAGGAGCACACCCTGGTGGTGACGCTCGAGCCGTGCCCGATGTGCGCCGGTGCGGTCATGGCGGCCCGGGTGCCGCGGATCGTGTTCGGCGCGTGGGACCCGAAGGCCGGCGCGAGCGGGAGCGTCTACGACGTCGCGCGGGACCGCCGGCTGCCGCACCGGTCCGAGGTGATCGGCGGGGTGCTCGAGGGGGAGTGCGCCGCGCTGCTCGACGCGTTCTTCGCCGAGCGTCGCTGACCTGTGGGCGTCACTTCCAGAGGACCGCGACGAACACGTTGACGATCGCGAGCGCCCCGGCCGAGTGGAAGAACGGCAGGGCGGCCTTCGCCGTCGCGGTGCCGGCGTCCGCCCGCTTCTGACGCGCCTGCGCGACGAGCGCCAGCACGAGCGCGACCGCCGCGATGACGAGTTTCACGCCGAGCTTGACGTGGTTCGCGCCGCCGTCCTGCGTCGCGTCGATGATCCCCATCATCCCGAGGCCCGTGACGAGCTGCACGACGAGGCCCGCGATCGGCCAGGAGGTCTGGAAGCCGCCCTTGCGGCGGACCTGCACCAGGAAGGCACCGATGACGGCAGCGAGACCGAGGAAGTGGAGGACGAGCAGGATGCTGAAGAGCGCCGACATGTGACCATCGTGGATGACCGGCCACGGCGCTCGCCAACAAGGTTCCCCTTAGTCTGCGGCGCGGATCACGATCGCCTCGGTCGGCGGGCGGGGGCCCGTCCGGAGCACGTCGGGTTCGACGTAGATGACGCGTGCGATCGGCACCGCCTGGCGCACCCGGTGCTCGACCGTGTCGATGCCCGCGGCGACGTCGCCGAGCCGTCGGTCGCCGTCCACCGCGACCTTCACGCCGACCATGAGCTCGTCGGGGCCGAGGTACAGGGTCTTGATGTGGATGATCGAGTCGACCTCGGGACCGTCGAGCACCGCGTGCTTGATGCGCTCGACGTCGGCCGCGGTGGCACCCTCGCCGACGAGGAGGCTCTTCGTCTCGATGCCGAGCACGACCGCCACGGCGATGAGCAGCGCGGCGATGAAGATCGTGCCGATCGCGTCGAACACGCCGTTGCCCGTGATCGCGGTGAGGCCGACGCCGAACAGGGCGAAGACGAGGCCGAGCAGTGCCGCGGTGTCCTCGAGCATCACGACGGGGAGCTCCGGGGCCTTGGCGCGGCGGATGAACTGCACCCAGCTCTGCCGGCCCTTCTGCGGTCGTGCTTCCTTCAGTGCGGTGCGGAGGGAGAAGCCCTCGAGCCCGATCGCGATGACGAGCACCACGAGCGGCAGCCACCAGTTCTCCAGCGGGTGCGGGTGGGTGAGCTTCTCGATGCCCTCGTAGAGGGAGAACACCCCGCCGACCGAGAACAGGATGATCGACACGACGAACGCGTACACGTAGCGCTCACGCCCGTAGCCGAACGGGTGCTCCTCGTCGGCGGCGCGCCGGGCCCGACGGCCGCCGAGGAGCAGGAGGAGCTGGTTGGCGGAGTCGGCGAGCGAGTGGACGCCCTCGGCCAGCATCGACGCGGAACCGCTGATCGCCGCGGCGATGAACTTCACGATCGCGATCCCGACGTTCGCACCGAGTGCGGCGAGGATCGCCCTCGTGCCTCCAGAAGCGCTCACAGCTGTCCCCTTCTCCCGATCTGTTGGACGATCCTAGGCGAGGGCGCTCGGTAGGGTCTGGGGCATGACGATCGAACTGCCCCGCACCGCCCTGCTCGGCGTCGGCTCCATGTCCGGCGCGGTTCTCGACGGCCTGCTCGCCGCCGGTCTCGACCGGGCCACCGTGACCCTGACGACGAAGTCGGAGCAGTCCGCCGCGGCACACCGGGAGCGCGGCCTGGACGCCACCGCCACCGACACCGACCCCGACGCGAACCGGGCAGCGGTGCGCGGCGCGTCGCTCGTCGTGCTCGGGGTGAAGCCCTACGCGATCGGTGACCTGCTCGACGAGGTCTCGGCGGACCTCGAGCCGGGGACCGTCGTCGTGAGCGTCGCCGTGGGGACGACGACCGCGAGCATGGAGGCGAAGGTGCCGACCGGTGTCCGGGTCGTCCGAGCGCTCCCGAACACGCCGATCGGCGTCGGGCACGGGGTGACCGGGATCAGCGCCGGTGCCTCCGCGGACGCCGACGCCGTCGCGCTCGCGTCCTCCGTGTTCGCCGCGTCCGGTGTCGTGATCGAGGTGCCGGAGTCCCAGCTCGATGCGCTCTCCGCCGTCTCGGGCTCCGGGCCCGCCTACGTCTTCCTCCTCGTGGAGCAGTGGCAGCAGGCCGCCGAGTCGCTCGGGTTCTCCCACGACCAGGCCGAGGCGATGGTGCAGGGCACGCTCCGCGGTGCCGTCGAACTGCTCGCCGCCTCCGGCAAGGAGCCCGCCGACCTGCGGAAGGCCGTCACGAGCCCGAAGGGGACCACCGAGCGTGCCGTCGCGGTGCTGCAGGACGCCGACCTGGCGGGGACGTTCGAGCGGGCGTCCCGCGCGGCGATCGCCCGCGCCGAGGAGCTGGCGAAGGGCTAGCGACCAGCGGGCTGGTGTTCCTCGGGCCGCCCCTCGGACGCGACGCCCTCGGCAGCCGGGGACGGCGCGGTCGGTCGGGCACGTCCGGCCCGGACCATCGCCCAGACGACGAGCACCCCGGCGAGCACGGTGAGCACCGACCCGCCGATCGTCACCGCGCGGTCGAACGCCACACCCTGGGCGTGGGTCCACGGCGTCGCGGTGAGCGACCCGGTGAACACGGCACCGAGCACCGTGCCGGCGATCGCCACCCCGACGGCCGAGGCCACCTCGGAGGAGGTGTCGACGAGGGCGGCACCGATCGTCGTGCGGTCCTCCGGCAGCCCGCGCAGGACGTTCGTGCCGGCGACCACCCCCACGACCCGCATGCCGGCGGCGACGAGCACGAGCGCCAGGGCGATCCACCCGTAGCCGAGCGGCCCGAGCAGCGTGTACACCGCGAGCCCGACGACGACGGCGGCCGCACTCGACCAGGCGGCGTGCCCGAGTCCGACGCGCCGGACGAAGGGTCCGACGAACGCGCTCCCGGCCACGAGCACGGCGACCTGTGGGAGCATGCCGATCGCGGCGAGGGCCGGCGGCCACCCCCAGGCGAGCTGCAGGTGCAGCGTCACCAGGTATCCGAGGCCCGCGACCGCGAGGCCCGTGGCCGCCTTGTACGCGAGGCCGCTCGAGACCAGCGGCCGGGCGACGAGCGCGAGGTCGAGCAGCGGGTGCTCGACGCGGCACTGTCGCACGGCGAACCAGACGCCGCCGCCGATCGCGCCGGCCGTGGCCGCCCAGGCCGTCCAGTCGTCGAGCCCGCCGTCGGCGAACCGCGTCGGCGCGACGAGGGCGAGGATGATCGTCACGGTCCCCAGTGCCGCTCCGGTCCAGTCCACGGGAGCCCGGTGCAGCCCCGCTGGGTCGTCCGCGGTGACGCCGACGCGGATCCCCACGAACGCGAGTGCGGCGATCGGGACGTTGACGAGCAGGAGCACCTGCCAGGGCGCGATGGCGAGGACGAGTCCGCCCACCGTCGGCCCCACCGCGAGCCCGACGAGCCCGACGGTGGAGATCACCGTGATCGCCCGGACCCGCCGCTCGTCGTCGTCGAAGAGCCGGAACGCGAGGGCCATCGACCCGGGGGTGGTCATCGCCGCCGCGATCCCGGTGGCGACCCGGACGGCGATCAGCTGGTCGGCGGTGGTGACGAACGCGGTCGCGAGGCTCGCCAGCCCGAGGAGCACGAGCCCCACGAGCATCACCCGGCGTCGGCCGTACCGGTCCGCGACGGCACCCGCAGCGAGCATGAGCCCGCCGAACACCACCGAGTACGCCGTCGTCACCCACTGCAGCCCGGTCGCGCCGACCTGCAGCTCACGACCGATCGTGGGGAGCGCGACGTTCAGGACGGAGTTGTCGAGCATCTCGAACAGGAAGACCGCGGCGAGCCCGGCGAGGGCGACACGCGATCCGCGCAGGGATCGGGAAGAGTGGGGGGACCGGACGGCGTTCATGCGTCTAGGTTAAGTCAGTAAACTGAGTGAGCCAATCAACGAGGAGTCCGCATGCCCAGGAGCGCGCCCCGCGGTGGGCCGGAGACCCGTGCGCGGATCGCCGAGACCGCGTCCGGGATGTTCGCCGAGCACGGCTTCGACGGCGTCACCGTCGCGCAGGTCGCGAGGGCCGCCGGGGTCTCGAGCGTCACGGTCTTCAAGCACTTCCCGCGCAAGGAGGACCTGTTCCTCGACCGCTCCGCCGAGACGGTCGCGCTGTTCGTCGCAGCCGTCGAGGACGTTCCGCGTGACGAGGCGCTCGACGGGCTCGAGGCGCTCGCACTGCGCCTGGTCGACGAGCGCGCGCCGGTCTCCGGGCTGGCGCCCGGCGCACACGCGTTCTTCCGGACGATCGCCGACTCGTCCGCCCTGCAGTCGCGCGCGCTCGAGCTCGTGGCGGGGGCGCAGCGCGCGCTCGGGGACGCCGTCGGCGACCGACTCCTCGCAGCGCTCTTCGTCGCCGGCTACGCCACGGTCTTCGTCGGGACGGCACGTGCCGTCCTCGCGGGGGAGGACGACGACACCGTCGTCACGGCGCACCGCGCCGGACTGGAACGGCTCTTCCGCGCACTCCGGGACGGCGTCGCGTCCGCGACGTGACCGGCTGACGGACTGGAGGGACGGTGCGGGCCCGCCCCGCGCCTCCTGTCCGTCCCGTCCTCACTCCAGGGCGGCGAACCGTTCCAGCGCGCTCTCGGTCCCCGAGACGATGATGACGTCGTTCTGGCCGATCACGCTCTCCGGCGTCGCCGGGACGAAGGCCTCGCCGGGGGTCTTGATGCCGAGCACGGTCAGGCCGAAGCGGGTGCGGATCACCGTGGTCGCCAGGTCCTTGCCGCGGACCGACGCCGGCGGGAACATCTTGACCACGGCGAAGTCGTCGTCGAACTCGATGAAGTCGAGCATCCGGCCGGACACCAGGTGCGCGGTGCGTTCGCCGGCCTCGCGCTCGGGGTAGACGACGTGGTTCGCGCCGATGCGGGACAGGATCGTGCCGTGCGACCGGCTGATCGCCTTCGCCCAGATCTGCGGGATGCCGAGGTCGACGAGGTTCGCGGTGATGAGCACGCTCGACTCGAGGTCGCTGCCGGTCCCGACGACGGCGATCGGGAAGTCCTGCGCACCGATCTGCCGCAGGGCGTCGATGTCGGTCGCGTCCGCCTGCACCGCGTGCGTGACGCGGTCCGACCACTTCTGCACGAGGCCGGCGTCGGTGTCGACGACGAGGACCTCGCGGTCCTGCCGCTCGAGCTGCCCGGCGGTGGCGGCGCCGAACCGTCCGAGGCCGATGACGAGCACCGGAGCGTCGTGGCTGACGGCACCGAGCGGGTGCGGACGGTTGCGGTCAGCCAACGATCGGCCTCTCCTCGGGACGGCGGAACAGTTGCCGGCTCTGGCTGGCGGCCAGTGCAGCGGCGATGGTCACTGTACCGACACGGCCCAGGAACATCGTCGCCGCGAGCACGTACTTGCCGGACTCGGGCAGGTTCGCGGACACTCCGGAGGACAGCCCGCACGTCGCGAACGCCGAGATGACCTCGAACAGCACGCGGTCGAGGGACTCGTGGGTGATCTGCAGGAGCACGACGGTCGCGACGGCCACGATGGTGGCGCCCCAGAGCACGACCGCCACGGCCACGCGCAGGACGTCGCTCGGGATGCGCCGGCCGAACGCCTCCATGCTCTGGCGCCCGCGGGCCTCGGCGACGGCGGCGAGGAACAGGACCGCGAGCGTCGTGACCTTGATGCCGCCGGCGGTCGAGGCCGAGCCGCCGCCGATGAACATGAGCATGTCCGTGACGAGCAGGCTCGACCCGTTCAGCTGGTCGAAGTCGACGAGGGAGAACCCGCCGGACCGGGTCATCGTGGAGAGGAAGAGGGCCTGGAACGCCGTGCGGCCAGCGCCCTCCTCGCCGAAGGTGGTCGGGTTCGATGCCTCGAGCGCGATGTACACGGCCGCGCCGCCGACGAGCAGGACCGCGCTCGTCGCGAGCGTGAGCTTCACGTGGATCGGCCAGCGGCGCGGCGTGCGGAGCTGCTTCGTCACGGCGCGGATCACCGGGAAGCCGATCGAGCCGGCGACCACGCCGACCATGAGCAGCGAGAGGAACCAGTAGTCGTGCGCGAACGGGGTGAGTCCGCTGGCGTTCGGCGCGAAGCCGGTGTTCGTGAACGCCATCGCCGCGTAGTAGAAGGAGTCCCCGACCGCCGTCCAGAAGGGCATCCCGGCGATGAGCACGGACGGCAGCAGGAGGAGCCCGAGGACGATCTCGATCGACAGGGTGCTCACCGCGACCGTCGCGAGCAGGGTGCCGACCTCGCCGAGACGGACGGCCTGGCCCTCGGGCACGGCGCCGTGGTGGGTCCGCAGGGGGTTCGAGTCGCCCGCCGCCATGAGCTTCGCGCGGAGTCCGAGCTTCCGGGTGACGAAGAGGCCGAGGATCGAGGCGAACGTCAGGACGCCCACGGCCCCGATCTGCGTGCCGATCACCACGAGGGTCTTGCCGAACACCGACCAGTGCGTCGCCATGTCCACGGTGGCGAGCCCGGTGACGCAGACCACCGACGCCGCGGTGAAGAGAGCGTCCGCGAAGTGCGTCGAGCGTCCGTCCGCCGCGGCCCACGGCGTCATGAACAGGCTCGTGAAGACGAAGATCAGCGCCACGAAGACGACGATCGCCAAGCGGGACGGCGACGAGCGGAGGGCGGAGCCGAGACGGGACGGCCGTCGACGGGTCGCTCCCGCCGAGCGGGACGGCGGCTCGTGTCGGTCGAGCATCGTATGCCTCCGTGGACATGGGCGGGACGGTTCGTCATGGTACATCCGTGACGCCCCGGCTAGCCTTGCCCCATGGCCGACATCTTCAGCGTCGTGGCGGACCCCACCAGGCGTGAGCTGCTCGGGACGCTCCTGTCCGCGTACGGCTCGGACGTCACCGGCGGCGAGCTCAGCGTCGGCCAGCTCGTGGAACGCCTCGGTGTCAGCCAGCCGACCGTGTCGAAGCACCTGCGCGTGCTCCGCGACATCGGCCTCGTGACGAGCCGCGAAGAGGGGCAGCACCGCTACTACCGCCTCGACCCGGAGCCGCTCGTCGGCATCGAGGAGTGGGTCCTCCCGTTCACCGGCGCGGTGGACGCCGACGGCACCCCGGCCACGACGGCCTGGACGCTCGACGGGCAACCGGTCTCGGTCCGACGCTCCGGCACGGCGGGCAAGGCCACGGTCGAGGTCGGCACCGAGCTCGGCCGCGTGATGGCCGAGGCGTCCTACCGCGCGACCGCGGCGCTGTCCGGCGCGCAGCAGGGCTGGGAACGGGTCGTCGACCGCAGCCGGAAGCGCTTCACGCGTCGTGGCGACGAGGACTGAACGGGACCTGGACACCGGGTCGCACCGGCCCCTACAGTTGCCAGTGACCACACAGGTCACACCGATTTCCCGAAGGCGGACCATGACCGGCAGTTTCGACGACGTGCGCTTCCTCACCGTCGCTGAGGTCGCCGAGATGATGCGCGTCTCCAAGATGACCGTCTACCGCATGGTCCACGCGGGGGAACTCCCCGCCATCCGCTTCGGCCGGTCCTTCCGCGTCCCGGAGTCCGCCGTCGCGGACGTCCTGCGCGGTGGCATCGCCGACGTCGGCTAGGCGGGTCCGAACCGGCCCGTTCGACATCGCGTCAGGCCTCCGCTAGACTCGGCGGGGTTGTTTTTCCGCGGTCTCGTTGGCCCGGTGTCCACACAACATCAGTCCGAGTGAGGTCCGTATGGGTTCTGTCATCAAGAAGCGTCGCAAGCGCATGGCGAAGAAGAAGCACCGCAAGCTGCTTCGCAAGACGCGCCACCAGCGTCGCAACAAGAAGTAGGCCCCGAGCCTGCAGCGTCATGCCCCGGTTCGCCGGGGCTTTCGCGTTTCCGGGGGCGGATATGGTGGTCCCATGCCCGCCGTGACCCTGCTGACCAAGCCCGGCTGCCACCTCTGCGACGACGCCCGACCGGTCGTCGAACGCGTCGTGGCCGAACACCCGGGGACGACCCTGCAGGAGCTGTCCATCCTCGACGACGACGCCCTCCGTCTGGAGTACGCGGAGGACATCCCGGTCGTCCTGGTCGACGGGCGTGTCCACAGCAACTGGCACATCGACGCCGACCGGCTCCAGCGTGCCCTCGAGAAGGCCGAGGCCCGCGCATGATCCACCACGTCGTCTCCTGGACCCTGCGCGAGGACCTCGACCGCGCACAGTCCGTCGAGCGGATCCGCGAGCTCCTCGTCGGGCTGATCGGCACCGTCGACTCGATCCGTTCCCTGCAGGTCGTCGAGAACGTCGCCTACCCGGGGAAGAACCAGGACGTCGCCGTCGTGGCGACCTTCGACGACCTCGCCGGCCTCGACGAGTACCAGGTGCACCCGCAGCACCAGGCCGCGGCAGCGGAGATCCGTGGCCTGGTCACGGGGCGGGCGGCCATCGACTGGGAGAGCTGAGCCGCGCGTCCAGGCCCGCGCCGCGCGCCGCGCTCCCTTCGTGTGCAGAAATGGTCGCCTCCCGACTCGGGAAGCGACCATTTCTGCACACGAAGGCCGGCGGCGGTGCCGCGGACTACGGGGTCAGGCGCGTCGGGCCGCGGAACAGGTACGTGACCTCGCGGATCGACGGCTCGTGCAGCGCGAGCATGAGCACGCGCGCCAGGCCCATGCCGAACCCGCCGTGCGGCGGCACGCCGTAGCGGAAGAAGTCGAGGTACCAGCCGAGCTCCTCGGGGTCGAGGCCCTTCTCGACGGCCTGTGCCGTCAGGGTGTCGACACGGTGCTCGCGCTGTGCACCCGTGGAGATCTCGGCGCCGTTGAACAGCAGGTCGTAGCTGTTCGTGAGCGTCGGGTCGTCGGCGTGACGCATGTGGTAGTACGGGCGGATCGACGCGTCGTAGTCGGTGACGAAGACGAACTCCGAACCGTGCGTCTCCTTCGCCCAGGCGCTCACGCGGCGCTCGCCCTCGGGGTCGAGGTCACCGTCGGCGCGGACGACCTCGTAGCCGCTGTCGGCGACGATCTTCCGGGCCTCGGCCAGGGTCACGCGCGGGAAGGGTGCGGTCGGGACGACGAACTCGAAGCCGAAGACCTCTTCGATCTCGGTGCCGTACTTCTCCTTGACGGCGGTGAAGCCGGCGACGAGGAGCTCCTCGTGCATGGCCATGACGTCCTCGTGCGACTCGACCCACGAGATCTCGGCGTCGATGCTCGTGAACTCGGTCGCGTGGCGGCTCGTGAACGACGGGTCCGCACGGAAGGCGTCGGCGATCTCGAACACCGCGCCGAAGCCGGCCGGCTGCGCCATCTGCTTGAAGTTCTGCGGCGACTGCGCGAGGTACGCCGTCGTCTCGAAGTACTCGAGCTGGAAGAGCTCGGCACGCGACTCCGACGCCGAGGCCATCAGCTTCGGGGTGTGGATCTCGATGTAGTCGCGCTCGACCCAGTACGTGCGGAACGCGTGCTCCATCGTCGTCTGGATGCGGAAGATGAGGTTCTGCTTGCGGTTGCGCAGGTCGAGGAAGCGCCAGTCGAGGCGCTTGTCGAGCGAGGAGTCGTCCGCGATCGGGGTCTCCGGGATGGCGGCGCTGATGACGGTCAGGTCGCCGACCTTGACCTCGAGCCCGCCGAGCTTGACGCGCTCGTCGTGCTTCAGGGTGCCCTGCACGTGCACGAAGGTGCCGTGCGCGAGGCCGGAGATCGCCTCGGTCGTCGCGAGTGCAGCGGCGGAGGCGTCGTCGCCCTCGACCGCTTCGCGCGTGGCGGGGTTGACGAGCTGTGCGGCGCCGGACTCGTCACGGAGGACGACGAACTGCACCTTCTTCTGGTCTCGGACGGTCTCCACCCATCCGGCGACGGAGACGGGGCCGTCGGGGCGTGCGGCGAGGTCGGCGATGCGGGTGCGTTCGATCACGGTGGTCGAGTCTACCGGGTGCGCCTCGGGCGCCGTCGTCGGGTGCGTTCGTCCCTCCACAGGTCGGCTGGCGTCCGGCATCGTCCACAGGGTGGGCCTGGAGGCGCGGGCCGGGTCCGATGTCTCCGGAGCGTTCCTGACGTGGCCGGGTCGCGAGCTGGAGGGAGGCCCCGCACGACGGCAGGGGTCGAGGGGCTCGCGGCCCGGCCGCCCGCGGCGGGGGAGCTGTCACGGGAGTGAAGCGCGCAGGGTGCCGAGCGTCCCGATGAACTCCTCGGCCATGCCCGCACGCTCGACGAGCTTCGCGTGCCGCGCCCGCGCGTCCACGAGGAACTCGTCGAGCCGTGCGGCCAGCGCAGGCGCGTCCCCGGGGTCCTTCGCGGCCAGACCGTCGACGACCCGGAGCAGCTCGGCCATCTCGTCCAGCGTGAACCCGAGCGGCTTCATCCGCCGGATCACGAGCAGCCGTTCGAGGTCCTGTTCCGTGTAGACCCGGAACCCGCCGGTCGTCCGTCCGCTCGGCACGAGCAGCCCGACCTCGTCGTAGTGCCGGATCGTGCGGAGGGACATCCCGGCGCGGTCGGCCAGTTCGCCGATGTGCATCGTGGTGCTCACGGGGACGACCCTACCCTCACGTGAGGGTAGAGTTCAGGGCGATGTCCGTGACCACCCACGCTCCCACCGCTCCGAGCGTCCTCAGCGCCCTGCGTTCGCCCCGCCTCCTCACGCGCGAGGTCCTCGCCGGGATCGTCACCGCGCTCGCCCTCATCCCCGAGGCGATCTCCTTCTCGGTCGTCGCCGGGGTCGACCCGGCGGTCGGGCTCTTCTCGAGCGTCGTCATCGCCGTCGTGATCTCGATCGTGGGTGGCCGTCCGGCGATGATCTCCGCCGCTGCCGGGTCCGTGGCGCTCGTGATCGCCCCGCTCGTGCGCGACCACGGGATCGCGTACCTCGTCCCGACGATCGTCCTCGGCGGCCTCATCCAGATCGTGCTCGGCTTCCTCGGGGTCGCCCGGCTGATGCGGTTCATCCCGCGCAGCGTGAACGTCGCGTTCGTGAACGCCCTCGCCATCCTGATCTTCACCGCGCAGCTGCCGAACCTGTTCGGGCCGGACGTGCCGGCGGTGGTCTGGGCGCTCACGGCGCTCGGCGTCGCCGTCATCATCGGGTTCCCGTTCGTCACGAAGGCGGTCCCGGCACCGCTCGTCGCCGTCGTCGTGATCACCGCGATCACGATCCTGTTCGGCGTCGCTGTGCCCACGGTCGGCGACGAGGGTGCGCTGCCGAGCGCGCTGCCCGGGTTCAGCGGCATCACCACGCCGTTCTCGCTGGACACGCTGCAGACCATCGCGCCGTACGCGTTCGGCGTCGCGATCGTCGGGCTCATCGAGACGCTCCTCACCGCGCAGCTCGTCGACTCGATCACCGAGACCGGTTCGAGCAAGTGGCGTGAGTCGTGGGGCCAGGGCATCGCGAACGTCGCGTCGGCCTTCTTCGGCGGTACCGGCGGCTGCGCGATGATCGGCCAGACCGTCATCAACGTGAAGACGGCCGGGGCCCGGATGCGCATCTCCACGTTCGCCGCCGGAGCGTCGGTGCTCGTGCTGACGATCGTCCTGCACGACCTCGTGGCCGAGATCCCGATGGCCGCGCTCACCGCCGTGATGATCATGGTCTGCGTCGCCACCTTCGACTGGCACAGCATCCGACCCCGCACGCTCCGGCGGATGCCCCTCGGCGAGACCGCGGTGATGGTGATCACCGTCGTGGTCGTCGTCGCCACGGACAACCTCGCGACCGGCGTGCTCGTCGGGGTGGTCGTCGCCGCGCTCGTCTTCGCCCGCCGAGCCGCCCACGTGGTGACCGTCGCGCGTGAGGTCGTCGACGAGCACACGGTCCGCTACCGGGTCCGCGGGGCGCTGTTCTTCGCCTCGTCGAACGACCTCGTCACCCGCTTCTCCTACGCCGAGGACCCCGAGCACGTCGTCATCGACATGTCCGACGCGCACGTGTTCGACGCGAGCACGGTCGCGGCCCTCGACGGGGTCGAGCAGCGCTTCGCCAAGCACGGGTCGACGGTCGAGGTGGTGCACCTCAACACCGGGTCCACGGCGCTCCACGGGCGGCTCTCCGGCGAACTGGGCTGAGTGGTTCCGCATCCGGTGAATCCCCTGTGCGGGCGGTGGGAACCCCTGAGCGACCTACACTGGAACCCATGCCCGCGTCCCGAATCCACCTCGTCCGTCACGGCGAGGTGCACAACCCGGACCGTGTCCTCTACGGGCGGCTCCCCGGCTTCGGGTTGAGCGACCTCGGCAAGCAGATGGCCCTCGCCTCCGCGACCGCGTGGAAGGACGCCGGCGTCGACGTCCGGCGGATCGTGGCCTCGCCGTTGCAGCGCACGCAGGAGTCCGCGGCGCCCTGGTCCGAGGCCTTCGGGCTCGACGTCGCCCTCGACGAGCGGCTCATCGAGCCGACCAACCGGTACGAGGGACAGCCCCCGGGCTTCACCAAGCGTTCGCTCGGACGCCCGGCCGAGTGGCCCTGGATCGCGAACCCGTTCCGGCCGAGCTGGGGCGAGGCGTACGAGTCCATCGCGAACCGGATGCTCGCGGCGATCGCCACGGCGTGGGAGAGCGTCGACGACGGTGACGTCGTCCTCGTCAGCCACCAGCTGCCGATCTGGATGGTGCACCGCCGTCTCGCCGGCGAGCAGCTCTGGCACGACCCGCGCAAGCGACGCTGCGACCTCTCCAGCATCACCACCGTCGAGCGTGTACCCGCCACCTCGTCCGGTCGGTTCACCGAAGTCGGGTACGCGGACCCGGCGCAGGCCCTGCGCGCGACCGCCATCGACGAAGGAGCAGTGTGATCACCAGCAGGAGCAAGCGGTTCGCGGTGGTCGCGGCGACGGCGGTGACCGCCGCCCTCGTCCTGACGGGGTGCTCGTCCGACAACGACTCGCTGTCGAAGCAGTACGGCAGCGGCACGACCCAGAACTACATCTCCGGTGACGGCGCCGTGACCGAGGTCGCCGCCGACAAGCGCACCGACGCGGTCGACTTCGAGGCGAAGGACATCGACGGCGAGACCCTGTCGTCGAAGGAGCTCAAGGGCAAGGTCGTCGTCCTCAACTTCTGGTACGCCGGCTGCCCGCCGTGCCGTGCCGAGGCGAAGTACCTCAACACGGTCCACGACCAGTTCGCCGACGACGACGTCCAGTTCATCGGCGTCAACGTCCGTGACGAGCAGGCCACCGCCGAGGCGTTCGAGCGCACCTTCAAGGTCGACTACCCGACGGTGCTCGACCAGAAGACCGGCGCGATGCAGCTCGCGCTCTCCGGGCAGATCGCCCCGAACGCCGTGCCCGCCACGATCGTGCTCGACAAGCAGGGCCGCGTCGCCGCCCGCGTCCTCGGTGCGGTCGACGGCCCGGGCATCCTGAACACGCTCGTCTCCGACGAGTTGTCGGGCAAGGCTTCCTGACCCGTGTCCAGCAACCCCTTCGCCGACGCGATCCTCAGCGGGCAGATGGCCGTGGCGCTCCCCGTCGCGGCACTCGCCGGGCTCGTGTCGTTCCTGTCCCCGTGCGTGCTGCCCCTCGTGCCGGGCTACCTCGGCTACGTCGGCGGCGTCGCCGAGGGCGGACAGCGCCGCGGTCGCGTGGTGCTCGGGGTGCTGCTGTTCATCCTCGGCTTCACCGCGGTGTTCGTGGCGTACACGACGGTCTTCGGCGCGCTCGGGTTCTGGCTCGTCCGGTGGCGCGACCTCATCACGCAGATCCTCGGCGTCGTCGTCATCGCGATGGGTCTCGTCTTCGTCGGCCGCTTCACCTTCCTGCAGCGCACGATCAAGCCCGGGTGGACGCCCGCGACCGGCCTGGTCGGTGCGCCCCTGCTGGGCATCGTGTTCGGGCTCGGCTGGACGCCCTGCCTCGGCCCGACCCTCGCGGCGATCAACCTGCTCAGCGTCCAGTCCGGCAGCGCCTGGCAGGGCATGTGGCTCGGTGTCGCGTACTGCCTCGGCCTCGGCGTCCCGTTCGTCCTCGTCGCGCTCGGCGCCGGCTGGGCCACGGGCGCGATCCGCGCCGTGAAGCGCCACATGCGCATCGTCAACATCATCGGAGGAGCGATCCTGATCGTCATCGGTCTGCTCATGGTCACCGGCATCTGGTCGGCCGTCATGTCGAGCGTCGGGGCGGTGATCCAGACCTTTGTCCCCGCAGTCTGACCCCGACATCGACTCCACCGACACCTCGGCGGACCCGCAGCGACCGTCGGACCACGTCGACGGATCCGGCCCGGAGACGGCTGCAGGCGGGTCGGGCGACTCCGGCGTCAACCAGCCGAAGCTCGGGGCCGTCGGGTACCTCCGCTTCTTCTGGCGGCAGCTCACGAGCATGCGCACGGCGCTGTTCCTCCTCATGCTCCTGGCACTCGCGGCGATCCCGGGGTCCCTGGTCCCGCAGCGCACGGCCGACCCGAACGGCGTCGTCCAGTACAAGGCGGACCACCCGCAGCTCTTCCCGGTCCTCGACAAGCTGCAGGTCTTCGACACCTACACGTCGGTGTGGTTCTCGGCGATCTACCTACTGCTCTTCGTCTCCCTGATCGGCTGCATCGTCCCGCGCACGAAGCACCACTGGCAGGCGCTGCGCACCCGACCCCCGAAGACCCCGGTCCGCCTGAGCCGTCTGGCCGGCTACCGCTCGGTCGCCGTCGACGGCGAGGGCGTCACGCCGGAGCACGCCGTCACCCGCGCGATGGCGATCCTCAAGCGCTCCGGCTACCGCGTCGAACGCTTCGGCGACTCGGTGAGCGCCGAGCGCGGCTACCTGCGCGAGACCGGCAACCTGGTGTTCCACGCGGCGCTGGTGGGCGTGCTGCTCGCGGTCGGTGTCGGCGGCGGGTTCGGGTACACCGGTCAGCGGCTCCTCGTCGAGGGCCAGACGTTCTCGAACGTGCTCGGCTCGTACGACTCGTTCAACCCCGGTCGCTGGTTCCAGCAGAGCGACCTCAAGGGCTACAACTTCACGCTCGACAAGTTCGTCACCAAGTACGAGGAGCGGAACCTCGACGCCCTCGGCCAGGCGCTCGACTACTCGGCGACGGTCACGACGCAGGAGAAGGGCGGCTCCAAGCAGACGAGCCGACTCGGCGTCAACGACCCGGTGAGCGTCGGCGGCACCAACGTCTACCTCCTCGGCAACGGCTACGCGATGGACGTCACCGTGCGCGACGGCGACGGCAACGTGGCGTTCCAGGACACCGTGCCGTTCCTCCCCGAGGACGCGAACTACACGTCGACCGGCGTCATCAAGGTGCCGGACGCGCTGCCGGACCAGCTCGGCATGGTCGGGTTCTTCTACCCGACGGCGTCGAAGCTCTCGACCGGCGCGTACGCGAGCGCCTACCCGGACGACCAGAATCCGCTGCTGACCCTGCAGGTCTACACGGGTGACCTCGGGCTCGACGACGGCGTCCCGCAGAGCGTCTACACGCTCGACACGAGCGGCCTGCAGCAGATCGCGGGCCGCCAGTCCAAGACCGCCAGCGTCGAGCTGAAGCCCGGGCAGACCAAGACGCTGCCGGACGGCGCGGGGTCGATCACGTTCGACGGAGTGAAGCGCTACGTCTCGCTCGACGTCCACCACGACCCGTCGCAGCTGTGGGTCGGCGGCTTCGCCGTGCTGTCCGTCCTCGGGCTCCTCACGTCGCTCTTCGTCCCGCGCCGTCGCGTGTGGGTGAAGGTCGTGCCGCGCCGCGACGGCAGCGCCGACGCCGAGCCGGGCTACGACCTCGAGTACGCGGGCCTCGCACGCGGCGAGGACCCGAACCTCGAACGAGCAGTGGCGGACATCGCCAAGCGCCACACGTCGGACCTCGGAGTTAGGATGCCCCAGTGAACGACATGACCACGAACCTCGCGACCTACTCGGTCGTGCTGACGTACTCCGCCATGGCGGTCTACGTCATCGCGTTCATCGCGTTCGCCCTCGACATGGCGAAGCGGGCCGGCAACGTGACGGCTGCGTCCGACGCCGCTGCGGCGCCCGCCGTCGGCGCGGAGCGGACCGTCGCGACCGTCCAGGGCGGCACCGTCGTCCTCGAGCAGGTCGCCGTCACCGACGAACGGGCCGGGCGCCGCGGGACGAAGTTCGAGCGGGTCGGCATGGCGATGACGATCCTCGCGCTCGTGCTGCACGTCGCGTCCGTCGTCCTGCGCGGGATCGCGGCCGACCGCGTGCCGTGGGGCAACATGTTCGAGTTCTCGCTGACCGGCACGGCGCTGATCACCCTGATCTTCCTGCTCGTGCAGTTCTGGCAGAACCTGAAGTTCCTCGGCGTCTTCATCACCGGCCTGACGATCATCCTGCTCGGCATCGCGACCGTGAACTACTGGGTGCCCGTCGTGCCGCTGCAGCCCGCGCTGCAGTCGTACTGGCTCGTCATCCACGTCTTCGTCGCCATCGCCGGCACGGGCTTCTTCGCCCTGGGTGCCGGACTCGCCGTGGCGCAGCTCGTGCAGACCTACCGCCAGGGGCGGACCGCCTCGGGCAAGCTCCGCTTCATGGAGACGCTGCCGGACGCCGACCGGCTCGAGGTCCTCACCTACCGCGTCCTGCTCGTCGGGTTCGTCCTCTGGACCTTCACGCTCATCGCCGGTGCGATCTGGGCCGAGCGCGCCTGGGGTCGCTACTGGGGGTGGGACACGAAGGAGGTCTGGACCTTCATCATCTGGGTGGTCTACGCCGGGTACATCCACGCGCGTGCGACCCGCGGGTGGCGTGGCGCGCGGTCGTCGTGGCTGGCCCTCATCGGCTTCGCCGCGGTGATGTTCAACTTCTCGGTCGTGAACGTGTTCTTCAAGGGCCTGCACAGCTACTCCGGGCTCTGATCCGGACGGGTCGCTGATGCGGCCCGGGTCGCGACCACCACCGGACGGGAGGCGCGGTGCCAGCTGGCACCGCGCCTCCCGTCCGTCGTCGGCGCGAGTCCGAGGCGCGAGCCCGAGGCCCGAGCCCCGGTGCGAGCCCAGGCGCGAGCGCGAGGTCGCGCAATCCGTCGCCCGGCGCGCGTCGGAACGACCGAACGTGCGACCTCGGCGAGCGTGAGCGGCAGGTCGTGCGACCGGGCCGACCCGGGCGGCCGGGCGGCCGGTCAGCCGGCGAGGAGCGCGTGCACCCGCTCGAGCCGCGCGAGCCACCACGCGGCACGCTCCGGCGACGCCGCGTTCCGCTCGAGCAGGTCCTGGTCGACCTCGACTCGCCGCACCGGCACCCGCCCGTCCACCGGCAGCAGCGGTGCCGTCGACACATCCGACGTGAACATCGCCGCGGTGCCGAGCCCCGCGGCGTACCCGGGCGACATCGCCTCGGCCGCGAGGAACGCTCCCATCCCCAGCCCGACCGACGTGTCGAGCGCACTCGAGACCACGCAGGGGAGCCCGGCGTCGGCGACGACCGCACGCGCAGCGGTGATGCCGCCGAGGGGCTGCGCCTTCACGACGAGGACGTCGGCGGCACCGGCCCGGGCGACGGCGAGCGGGTCCGAGGCCTTGCGGACGCTCTCGTCCGCGGCGATCGGCACGCCGAGCCCGGCGATCCGCTGCCGGAGCTCGGCGAGTTCCGGCACCGTGCGGCACGGCTGCTCGGCGTACTGCAGGTCGAACGGGGCGAGGCGCTCGAGGGCCTCTGCGGCGGAGTCGACGCCCCAGAGCCCGTTCGCGTCCACGCGGACCGCGGCGGAGGGCCCCATCACACGTCGGACCTCGGCGACGCGGGCCACGTCGTCGTCGATCGTGGTGCCGGGTTCGGCGACCTTCACCTTGGCGGTCGTGCAACCCGGGTACTGCGCGAGGAGGTCCGCGACGCCGTCCGGAACGATCGCCGGCACGGTGGCGTTCACGGGGACGCTGTCCGCGGCGGGCTCGTGCGTCGTCCAGCCGAAGTCGACCGCGGCCCGGAGCCACGCGGCGGCCTCGGCGTCGTCGTACTCGACGAACGGGGAGAACTCGGTCCACCCGGCCGGACCGCGCAGGACGAGGGCCTCGCGCACCGTGATGCCGCGGAACCGCACCCGCATGGGCAGCGCCACCACGTGCGCGTCGGAGAGGAGGTCGTCGAGGTCGGGGAGCACCTGGCCATCATCCCAGGAGCACCCAGGGCACCCCACGGTTCCTCGGAGCGGACCGCCAGGGCAGCGCACTAGTCTGCATCGGTCGGCCACGGTCGGCACCCCAGCACCAGCACCGAGGACGAGGGAGGACCTGTGGCGCCGGAACCGCAGCAGCGCGCGTCGCAGCGATCCGCAGCACCGTCCTCGGCGCGTGCGCAGGCCCCGGGCGCGCGTGCGCAGTCTCCGAGTGCGCGTGCGCAGGCCCCCGGTCGCGACACCGGCGAGTTCGCCCGGCTCATGCAGCGGAACACCGTCGACGTCCGGCAGGGAGCCCAGAAGGGGCGCAAGAAGCGCAACCCGGTGGTCGGCAAGATCGCCCTGGGGCTCGCGGTCGTCTCCGCCGCGGTCGACGCCAGCGCCTTCGCCGTCTTCATGGGCGGCGACACCGACTTCGCCTTCGGCATCTGCTTCGTGGTGGTCTTCCTCACGCTCATCGCCGCGGTGCTCGGGTTCGTGGCAGCGGTGGGGTCGTTCGGCCGCTGGTACGGCGCCGTCGGGGTCGTCGTGGCGTTCTTCGCGAACCCGGTGATCCTCATCGTGCTGCTCGTGATCGTCGCCCCCGAGCTGCTGACCGACATGGGTGGTTCGGCCGCGACGGACGGCGCGGGGCTGTAGCACGCGGCGGTAGCGTTGGAGCATGGCTGCTCCCGTCTCCGACCTGTTCGACCCCGACGTCTGGACCGCGGCTCCGATCGCGGAGCAGTTCACCGACATCACGTACCACAAGCACGTCTCCCACGGGATCGTCCGGGTCGCGTTCGACCGGCCCGAGGTGCGGAACGCGTTCCGTCCGCGCACCGTCGACGAGCTGTACCGCGCGCTCGACGACGCCCGGCAGGACCCGCGTGTCGGCGTCGTGCTCCTCACCGGCAACGGCCCGAGCCCGAAGGACGGCGGCTGGGCGTTCTGCTCCGGCGGCGACCAGCGCATCCGCGGCCGCAGCGGCTACCAGTACGTCGGTGACGAGGGCGCCCCGCCCGAGGGGGTCGACCCGGCGGCGGCGCAGGCGTCGATGGGGCGGCTGCACATCCTCGAGGTCCAGCGGCTGATCCGGATGATGCCCAAGGTCGTCATCGCCGTCGTCCCGGGGTGGGCGGCGGGTGGGGGCCACTCGCTGCACGCGATCTGCGACCTCACCATCGCGAGCGCCGAGCACGGCAGGTTCAAGCAGACCGACGCCGACGTGGGGTCGTTCGACGGCGGCTACGGCAGCGCCTACTACGCCAAGCAGATCGGCCAGAAGTTCGCGCGTGAGGTCTTCTTCCTCGCGCAGGAGTACTCGGCGCAGCGCGCGTACGAGATGGGCGCCGTGAACGCCGTCGTCCCGCACGAGGACCTCGAGCGCGAGGCGATCCGCTGGGGCGAGATCGTGCTCGGCAAGTCCCCGACGGCGATCCGGATGCTCAAGTACGCCTTCAACGCGGTCGACGACGGCATGGTCGGCCAGCAGGTGTTCGCGGGCGAGGCCACGCGGCTCGCCTACGGCACCGACGAGGCGGTCGAGGGTCGTG
This sequence comes from Curtobacterium sp. NPDC087082, assembly GCF_044745045.1. Classification (NCBI taxonomy): domain Bacteria; kingdom Bacillati; phylum Actinomycetota; class Actinomycetes; order Micrococcales; family Microbacteriaceae; genus Curtobacterium; species Curtobacterium sp. NPDC087082. Next base: position 924,399 of record NZ_JBIUZN010000001.1, read on the forward strand.
ACTCCTTCCTCGAGAAGCGCGCGCCCGAGTGGACGTCCTTCCCCTGGCACTACTGATGGCCCGTCCGCTGGTCGCGACCGGCACGTCGGACCCGTCGGTCGTGCTGCGGGGCCTGGAGGCGGCACTCGCCGGCGGCCCCGCCCTGCTCCCGGTCGCGGACGGCGCCCCAGCGCTGCCGACACCTGCTCCGGCCACCGTCCCGCAGCGGGTCGCCGTCGTCGTCGAGACGAGCGGGTCCACCGGCACCGGCAAGCGCGTGGCGCTCTCGTCGGAGGCGCTCCTCGCCGGTGCCGCTGCGGCGGACGCGGCACTCGGGGGCCCCGGCGGCTGGGTGCTCGCGTTGCCGACGCACTACATCGCGGGGCTCAACGTCCTGACCCGGTCGATCACCGCGGGGACGGTGCCCGTCGTCGTCGCTCCCGGGCACTTCGACGCGGGTGCGTTCGCCGACGCGGCCGACCGGCTCGTCACCGGTCCCGGGGCACCGCGGCGCTACACCTCGCTCGTCCCGGTGCAGCTCGCCCGCGTGCTCGACGACGAGCGGGCCACCCGTGCCCTCGCCGGGTTCGACGCCGTGCTCGTCGGCGGGCAGGCGACCCCGGCACCGCTCCGTGACCGGGCCCGCGCCGCCGGCGTCCGGATCGTGACGACCTACGGCGCGAGCGAGACGAGCGGCGGGTGCGTCTACGACGGCGTCCCGTTCGGCACCGTCCGCACCGAGCTCGTGGACGGCGAGCTGTTCCTGTCCGGGCCGATGCTCGCCGAGGGCTACCTGGACGACCCCGACCGCACGGCGGCGACCTTCACCGAGCACGACGGACACCGCTGGTACCGCACGGGCGACGCCGCCGAGGTCGTCGACGGTGTCGTGCGGGTGCTCGGCCGGCTCGACGACGTCGTGATCTCGGGCGGCGAGAAGGTCCCGCTCGGCGCCGTCGAACGGATCGTCCGCGGGCTCGACGGGCAGGAGGGCGCGGTGGTCACGCGCCGGGCGTCGGGGGAGTGGGGCGAGGTCCCGGTCGTCGTGACCGACCGTCCGCTCGACCTCGACGTGGTCCGCGCCGCGGTCGGCGACGCCCTCGGGCGGGCCGCACGGCCGGCCGACGTGGTCGTCGTCGAGCGGCTCCCGATGCTCGCGACCGGCAAGCCGGACCGCCGAGCGATCCGCGCGATCGCGAACCCGACCGCCTGACGGACGCGGGTCGACCGCCGATCGCGATCCGTTCCTCCTGGGCCGGCGTCCCGGACGCACGGCGGACGCGGATACGATGGACGGTCGTGGCACGCACGAAGAACACGAGCCGTTCCAGGAACCGCTCCGGCAACCCGGCCAAGGCCGCGGCACCGCAGCGCACGAAGCGCCGCGCGACCGCGGGCGACTGGATCGGCGGGGCGCGCCTGCGCACCCTGACGCTCGGCGTCGTACCCGTCGTGATGGGCACGACGGTCGGGTTCGTGGACAGCGGAGAGGCCGGTGACTTCGGCGACTGGCTCGCGAAGGGCCACCACCTGCCCATCGCGATCCTGGCGCTGCTCGTCGCGCTGTTCCTGCAGATCGGCGTGAACTACAGCAACGACTACTCCGACGGGGTGCGCGGCACGGACGAGTTCCGCGTCGGGCCCGCACGGCTCACCGGAGCCGGACTCGCGAAGCCCCGCACCGTGCTGACCGTCGCGCTGACGTTCTTCGGGCTCGCAGCCGTCGCCGGCATCGTCATCGTGGTGCTCACCCAGCTGTGGTGGCTCCTGCTCGTGGGCGCTGCCGCCATCGTCGCGGCGTGGTTCTACACCGGCGGCAAGAAGCCGTACGGGTACAACGCCCTCGGCGAGGTCTTCGTGTTCGTGTTCTTCGGACTCGTCGCCGTCCTCGGCACGCAGTTCGTCCTCATCGACCGGGTCACCCCGAGCGGGTGGGCCGCCGCGATCGCCGCCGGGTTCTTCGCCTGTGCGGTGCTGATGGTGAACAACATCCGCGACATCGACGAGGACCGACTCGCGGGCAAGCGCACCCTCGCGGTCGTGGTCGGACGGCCGGTCGCCCGGGTGCTCTACGGCCTGTTCCTGATGCTGCCGTACGTGGTGCTGCTCTGGTTCGTGCTGCTCTACTTCCGCACCGGGTTCACGTACTTCTCGCTGCTGCTGGCGCTGCCGGCACTCGCGATCGGCGTCTCCTCACGGAAGCCGCGGGAGCTCATCACGGCGCTCCAGCTGTCGTCGTTCGCGTCGCTCGTGTTCGGCGTCGTGCTCGGCATCACGCTCGCCGTCCAGCCGTAGCCCGGCGGGTCAGTCGTCGCGGTGCTCGCGGCGCGCTGCGTGGCGGTCGGCGTCGGAGACCGGCTGCTCGACCGGGGAGTCCCTGTCGGCCGCGTCGACGAAGTCGTCCTCGAAGTCGGTGTCGACGTCGTGCTCCGGCGCCGGTCGACGGTTCGCCAGGCTCTCGGTGACGCGACCGCGCAGCTTCGGCAGGGCGATGTACGAGATGAGCAGCGCCACGAGCGCGGCGACGATCGTCGCCCAGTAGCCGGGCATCGGCGTCAGGAGCAGGAGCAGTGCCAGCGCCGCGGCGAAGATGCCGAGGCGGGCCAGGGTGTACACGAGCCACGCTTTCACCTGCGCAAGTCTACGGATGCGCAACCGGCAGGGACCCCACAGGCTGCCGACCTAGACTCCCGGCCATGATCCGACTGTGGCTGATCGTCGTCGTGGCCGCCGTGGCGTTCACGGTCTACGCGGCCATCGACTGCGCCACGATGCCCCGCGAGCGTGTCCGTTCCCTCAGCCGTGGTGTGTGGGTCCTCCTCGTGATCGTGCTCCCCGTCCTCGGCGGCGGCCTCTGGTTCGTCCTCGGGCGGGCACCGGCGACCCGTCCCGGCGGTGGCTCCGGGTACCGTGGTCCCGAAGACGACCCGGACTTCCTCGGCGGCCCCAGCGGCCCCGAGCAGCACCGCACGGACAAGGACCAGGACGACGAGACCCTCCGAGACCTCGAACAGCAGTTCCGCGAACGAGAACGACGCGCCGACCGAGACCGCCGCGACCAGCACCGCGACGACGACGGCCGCACCGATCGCTGACGGCCCGGCCGGTTCCGGCAGCCCGGCGACCGACTTCGCCGTCGCGCTCCTGACCGAGCTCGCCCGGGCCGGTGTGACCGACGTCGTGGTGAGCCCCGGCTCCCGGTCGCAGGCGCTCGCCCTCGCTGCCGTCGCCGTCGAGCGGGCGGGCGGCATCAGCGTGCATGTCCGGCTCGACGAGCGCACCGCCGGCTTCTTCGCGCTCGGGCTCGCCGTCGAGTCCGGTCGGCCCGCCGCTGTCGTGACCACCTCGGGCACCGCGGTCGCCAACCTGCACCCCGCCGTGCTCGAAGCGCACCACTCCGGTGTGCCGATGATCGTCGTCAGCGCGGACCGCCCCGACGAGCTCCGCGGCATCGGCAGCAACCAGACCACGGTGCAGCCCGGGCTCTTCGGGCCGGCCGTCGCCGTCGTCCGCGACGTCGAGGCACCCACCGCGCACGGGGTCGACGCCGACACCGCCGCCACCGTCCGGGAACTCGTGCGCGAAGTCGTCGCCGCGGCCGCCGGCCACACGGGGCAGCCCGGGCCGGTCCAGCTCAACGTCGCCTTCCGCGAACCGCTGTCGGCCGGACTGGGCGAGGGGACGGTCCAGCCGGTGCCCGACGACGAGGTCGACCTCGCGTTCGCCACCAGGCGGGTGCACTCCGGTCTGCCGGTCGTCGACCTCGCGCCGGACGACGAGCCCGCGACGGTCGTCATCGCGGGACACGACGCGGGGGCGGACGCCGAGCGGATCGCCTGGGAGCTCGGTGCGCCGTTGCTCGCCGAGGTGTCGAGCGGTGCGCGGTTCGGGCGCAACCTGGTCGTCACCTACCGGGAGCTCCTGCGCGACCCGGACTTCGGCGGCGCGGTCCGCCGCGCCGTCGTGCTCGGCCACCCGACCCTCAGCCGCGAGGTCCCCGCCCTCCTCCAGCGCGCCGACGTCGAGACGATCGTGGTCCGCGGACCGGGGGCCGATCCGTACGACCCGGCCCGCGCCTCCCGGCCCGACGCCGCGACCACCTTCGTGTCGGACGTCCGCGTGACGGGCCGCACCCGGCCGGAGCACCGCGCCTGGGTCGGCCGGTGGGTCGCCACGAGCCGCGCGCTGCTCGGCGGTGGCGACGCCGGCCCCGACCTCGATGCGAAGCGCTCCAGCGACCGCGCCGAGCGCAACAAGTTCCTCCGCGACGAGGTGGCGCTCCGCCGCCGCGCCGTCGACCGCACGATGCTCGCGGACGCCGTCTGGGGTGCGACCTGGCCGCACGACCGCCTCGTGCTCGGCGCCTCGCAGATCATCCGCGTGGCCGACGGGCACGTCGCGGGCAAGGCGATCCGCGTGCACGCGAACCGCGGACTCGCGGGCATCGACGGGACGATCTCGACCGCGCTCGGGATCGCCGCCGCGCTCGAGCGTTCCACGGCCTCGGTCGGCACGACACGCGTCCTGCTCGGCGACCTCACGCTCCTGCACGACCTCGGGGCGCTCGTGACCGGTACCGAGGAGCACCCGCACCGCGTGCAGGTCATCGTCGGGAACGACGGCGGGGGAGCGATCTTCCGGGGGCTCGAGGTCGCGGCGACGACACCGGAGGCCGACATGCGCCGCATGATGACGACGCCGCAGCACGTCGACGTCGAGCCGGTGGTGACCGGGCTCGGCTGGGAGTACCGGCGCGCGGCGACCTGGGGCGACCTCGAGCGGGTCCTGACGGACCCGGCCGAGCGCGTCGTCATCGAGGTGCCGCTGGCCGACTGAGCGGCACCCGGCCGCGGCCGGCGCGCCGGGTCGGCACCGCGCCTCCTGGCAGTCGGCTAGGCGAGCGCGTCGGTGACCGGCCGGAACTTCAGGGCAGTCTCGGCGACCTCGCGCGCCGGGTCGGACCCGGCCACGATGCCCGCGCCGGCCCACGCCCGCACGGTGCCGTCGTCGGTGATCCGGGCGCTCCGCAACGCGAGCATCCACTCGCCGTCCCCGTTCGCCCCGAGCCACCCGACCGGCCCGGCGTAGCGCCCGCGGTCGACGCCCTCGAGCTCGGAGACGAGCCGGACCGCGACGTCGGTCGGGGTCCCCGCGACCGCGGCGGTCGGGTGCAGGGCGTCGGCGACGTCGAGCGAGGTCGTGCCGACGGGGAGCGTCGCCTGGACGTCGGTCGCGAGGTGCCACAGGTTCGGCAGCTGCAACCGGAACGGCTCCGGGTCGGCGCGGAGGTCGGACGCGATCGGGGCGAGCGCGGCCAGCAGGCTCTGGATGGCGAAGCCGTGCTCCTCGACGTCCTTCGCGCTCGCGGCGAGGGCCTCGGCGGCGGCGCGGTCGGACACCGGGTCGGTCCCGCGCGCCGCACTGCCCGCGAGCACGCGTGCCGAGAGCCGGGTGCCGTCGGTCCGGGCGAGGGTCTCCGGCGTCGCGCCGACGATCCCGTCGACGGCGAACGTGACGCACTGCGGGTACGCCTCGGCGAGGTCGAGCAGGATCGCTCGCCGGTCGGCGCCGTCGGGGAGGGTCCCGACGAGGTCCCGCGCCAGCACCACCTTCTCGGCGTCACCGGCGGTGATCCTCCGGACGGCGTCGGCGACCGTCGCGGCGTAGGCGTCCTCGTCGATGGCACCGGGACGGAGCGCGACGGACACGTGCGGACCGACGTGCGGCACCGGCACCGACGTGCGCGTGAAGGTGAGGGGTTCGGGGTCGAGCGTGGTGTCGACGGCGGTGAGCCAGGCCTTCCCGCGGCGGCGGCCGATCACGACGCGCGGGACGATGAGCACGCTCGTCTCGGTCGAGTCGTCGGCGAACGCGAACGAGCCGAACGCGACGAGCCCGGTGCCGCGCAGCTGCACGGGGTCGTCGACCACGGCGTCGCGGACCAGGGACCGCCAGGCCGCCGAGGCCTCGCGCATCCGGTCCGGGCCGGTGAACGTCCACCGCACGGCCTCGCCGATGCCGACGATCCCGTCGCCGTTGCGGACGAACGCGAGCGGGCTGTCCCGGAGGGTGTGGCGGAGGACGGCGCCCGGGTCGTCGAGGATCCGGGTCGAGACCGTCAGCGGTGGGGCCGCCGTGGTGGTTCGGGTCACCCCACAGATCGTACGCGCCGCGCGGGGAACGTCCGGGCACGACCTCTAGGATGTTGCGGGTGAGCAGAGCGGACCTGAACAAGCGGCCGGACGAGGTGGCGGCCATGTTCGACGACGTCGCCGCGAAGTACGACCTCACGAACGACATCCTCTCGGCGGGCAACGCTCCGCTGTGGCGTGTCGCGACGGTCCGCGCGGTCGACCCCCAGCCCGGCGAGAAGGTGTTGGACATCGCCGCGGGGACGGGCACGAGCGCAGCGGCCTTCGCGAAGAAGGGTGCCGAGGTCACGGCGCTCGACCTCTCCGCGGGCATGATCGCCGTCGGCCGTGAACGCCACCCCGAGATCACCTTCGTCGAGGGCGACGCCGAGCAGCTGCCCTTCGACGACGACACCTTCGACGCCGTCTCGATCTCGTTCGGGCTGCGCAACGTGAACGACCCGATGCAGGCCCTCGGCGAGATGCTCCGGGTCCTCAAGCCCGGCGGTCGTGTCGTCATCTGCGAGTTCTCCACGCCGCCGCTCGCCCTGCTCCGCTTCGGGTACGGCACGTACCTCAAGCGCGTGCTCCCGGGCGTGGCACGGTTGTCCAGCAGCAACCCGGCGGCCTACCGCTACCTCGCCGAGTCGATCGAGGCGTGGCCCGACCAGCAGGTCCTCAGCCAGTGGCTGCGCGGCGTCGGGTTCTCGGTCGTCGCCTACCGGAACCTCACGGCGGGTATCGTCGCACTGCACCGCGGTCGCAAGCCCGTCGCGGGCGAGGTCCGCGAGTCCGTCGCCCGGCGTGCCAAGGCCCGTCGCGAGCACCAGCACACCGGTGAGCAGCCGAGCGTCGACCCCACCGACGCCTGACCGGTCCCTCCACCCCCGAACACGGAGCAGCACTTGAATCCGAGCGTCCCGGTCGCACGTCGCGCACCGAGTCTCCGCGCATCGCTGGGCATCGGCGAGCGACTGTTCGCCACGCCCGCGGAACGCCGGTTCATCGCCGCGGTCGACGACGGCCTCGAGCTCGTCGAGCAGGGGCTCGAGGAAGCCATGCGCTCCACCGACACCCTCGCCGACACCACGAGCCGGTACCTGCTGTCCGCCGGGGGCAAGCGGATCCGGCCGACGCTCACGCTCCTCATCGCGCAGCTCGGTGACGGGGTGACCGACGCGGTCGTGAAGGCCGCCGTGAGCATCGAGACGACCCACCTGGCGTCGCTCTACCACGACGACGTGATGGACGAAGCGCCCGTCCGACGCGGCGTCCCCGCGGCCCACGTGACCTACGGCAACAACGTGGCGATCCTCACCGGCGACCTGTTGTTCGCGCGTGCCAGCCTCATCACGGCCGACCTCGGCACCGAGGGCATCCGGATGCAGGCGGAGACCTTCCAGCGGCTGTGCATGGGGCAGCTCCACGAGACGACGGGCCCCCAGCCCGAGGACGACCCGGTCGAGCACTACATCCAGGTGCTCAGCGACAAGACCGGCTCGCTCATCGCGACAGCTGCCCGTGCCGGCGTGATGTTCTCGGGCGCCGACCGCACGTACCTCGACGCCGTCGGCACCTTCGGCGAGAAGGTCGGCGTGGCCTTCCAGCTCGTCGACGACGTGATCGACCTCGCCCCCGCGAAGGCCAAGACCGGCAAGATCGCCGGCAACGACCTGCGCGCCGGCGTCGACACCCTGCCGCTGCTGCAGCTCAAGCGCCTCGCCGCGACGGGTGCCCCGGACGCGGTGGACCTGCTCGGGCGCATCGAGCGCGACGTGAACGCCGCACCGGACGACGTCGTCGACTCGGCGCCGTACCAGTCCGCCGTGGCCGCCCTGCGCGAGCACGAGGCGACCGCCGCGACCCGTGCCGTCGCGGTCCGCTGGGCGACGGACGCCGTCGACGCCCTCGCACCCCTGCCGGACGGCACCGTCAAGCGGGCACTCGTCCGCTTCGCCGAGTCCGTCGTCGAACGCAGCCGCTAGCGCCGGACCGCCGCGGTGACCGACGGTCCCGCCCCTCGAACCCCCTCGGGAGCACCCCACCCGAACGAACTGGAGACGATCAGTGCCCACCCTCCGAGTCGCCATCGTCGGCGCAGGCCCCGCCGGCATCTACGCCGCCGACATCCTGCTGCGCGAGGCCCACGGCCACGACGTGTCGATCGACCTGTTCGAGCAGCTGCCCGCCCCCTACGGCCTGGTCCGCTACGGCGTCGCCCCGGACCACCCGCGCATCAAGGGCATCGTCAACGCGCTGCGCGACGTGCTCGACCGCGGTGTCGTGCGGCTGTTCGGCAACGTCCGCTTCGGCGAGGACATCACCCTCGACGACCTCCGGCAGCACTACCACGCGGTCGTGTTCTCGACGGGTGCGATCAAGGACGCCGACCTCGACGTCCCCGGTGTCGAGCTCGAGGGGTCGTACGGCGCCGCCGAGTTCGTCAGCTGGTTCGACGGTCACCCCGACGTCCCGCGCACGTGGCCGCTCGAGGCCGAGAGCGTCGCGGTGATCGGGAACGGCAACGTCGCCCTCGACGTCTCGCGCATCCTCGCGAAGCACGCCGACGACCTGCTGCCGACCGAGATCCCCGCGAACGTGTACGAGGGACTCAAGGCGTCCCCGGTCACCGACGTGCACGTGTTCGGCCGCCGCGGCCCGGCGCAGGTGAAGTTCACCCCCCTCGAGCTCCGCGAGCTCGGCGAGCTCCGCGACGTCGACATGATCGTCTACGACGAGGACTTCGACCACGACGAGGCCTCGAAGACCGCAATCGCCACGAACAAGCAGGTCATGGTGATGAACCGCGTCCTCGAGCAGTGGCGCACCCGTGAGACCGGCCAGGCGAGCCGCCGACTGCACCTGCACTTCTACGCGAAGCCCCTCGAGTTCGTCGGCGAGGACGGCAAGCTCACCGCCATCCGGTACGAGCGCACGCGGCCGAACGGTCAGGGCGGCGTCGAGGGCACGGGCGAGATCCGCGAGATCCCGATCCAGGCCGCCTACCGCGCGGTCGGGTACTTCGGCTCGCCGTTGCCGGGCGTCCCGTTCGACGAGCGCCACGGTGTCATCCCGAACCACGAGGGCCAGGTCCTCGACGACGACAACCAGCAGATCCCGGGCGTCTACGCGACCGGCTGGATCAAGCGCGGCCCCGTCGGGCTCATCGGCCACACCAAGTCCGACGCGATGGAGACCGTCCAGCACATCGTGAACGACCAGGCGAGCTGGTGGACCCCGGCCGACCCGTCCGAGGGCGCGATCCCGGCCCTGCTCGCCGAGCGCGGTGTCGAGTACACCGATCTCGACGGCTGGCACAACCTCGACACCCACGAGCTCGCCCTCGGCGAGGCCGAGGGCCGAGAGCGCATCAAGGTCGTCCCGCGCGAGGACATGGTCGACGTGTCCCTCGGCCGCGTCGACGCCCGCACGGGCTCGGCGACGAGCTGACCGGCAGCCCGCGAACGCCATGACGACCGCACGCCCCGCACCGCCCACCGCGCTGCGGGGCGTGTCCGTCTCCGGGGTCCGGCTCGAGGGCGTCGACGTCGCCCGTGCGCTGGCGCTGCTCGGCATGATGGCGACCCACGTCGGGGGCATCGCCGACCAGGTCGACTGGTCCGACCCCGGCACCTGGGCCGCCGTCGCCCACGGTCGCTCGTCGTCGCTCTTCGCGGTGCTCGCCGGGGTCTCGATCGGTCTGACGAGCGGTCGGACGTCGCCGCCCGGCCCCCCGCGGATCGGTCGGGTCCGTGGCCGGCTCGCGATCCGCGCGCTCGTCGTCGTCGCGGTCGGCCTGCTGCTCATGGCGCTGCAGACCCCCGTCTACGTCATCCTCCCGACGTACGGCGTGCTGTTCCTGCTGGCGATCCCGGTGCTCCGGGTCCGTGCGCGCTGGCTGCTGGTCCTCGCCGCGGCGTGCGCCGTGCTGTCGCCCGTCGTCGCCCTCGGCATCGTCCCGCTCTACGCGGACGCCGGCATGTGGGAGGTCCAGCTCGGCCTCGTCTACCCCGTGGTCACCTTCCTGGCGTACGTGCTGGTCGGTCTCGCGGTCGCCCGTGTCGGACTGGAGGCGCGGAGCACCCAGGTGGTCCTCCTCGCGTCCGGCGCGGTGGTCGCCGCCCTCGCCTACATCGTCGGCAACGCGGTCGCGCCGGTGCCCGCCGACGCCGGGTTCGCGTTCCCCGGTGTGCCGTACGCGGGCGAGGGGAGCACCGCCGCCGAGGCCACGGCGCAGCTGTTCCTGTCGCCGCGGGACCACTCCTCGTCGATCGTCGACGTCGTGGGGACCGCGGGGGTGGCCGTCGCCGTCATCGCGCTCTGCACGCTGGTGTTCGACGGGAGGGGCGAGGTCGTCCGACGCATCGGGTACCCGTTGGCTGCCGTGGGGTCGATGCCGCTCACGGTCTACGCGGGGCACCTCGTCGTGCTCGCGGCGCTGCCGACGTACCCGGACTCGGCGGCGGCGTGGGGCTGGTTCGCGCTGGGGTCGATCGTGTTCGCGATGCTCTGGAGGCGGTTCCTCGGGCGCGGGCCGCTCGAGCGCGTGACCGCCCGGCTCACCCGCCTGGTGCCGGACCCGCGCTGACCGCCCCCGCCGCCGCGCGCCCGCGCCCGGGCGACCACCCGCGGCCCGCACCTGCCCGCCGGTCGCGACCCGCGCCTCCTGGGCCGGCCGCTACTGCAGCGCCGCCGTGAGCCGCGCGACGTTGTCGAGCACCTGCGACCGACGCGGCCGCTCCACCCACGCGTCGAGCGTCAACTCGAAGCTGTGCTCCTTGTAGGCGTCCTGGACCTCGCGCAGCGCATCGACGAAGCGGCTGCCGCGGACCATCACGGACACCTCGAGGTTGAGGCTGAACGACCGCATGTCCATGTTGCTCGACCCGATCACCGCCACGTCGTCGTCGATCGTGAAGTGCTTCGCGTGCAGGATCGTCGGCGCCCGGTACAGCCAGATCTTCACACCGGCCCGGAGCAGCCCCTCGTAGTAGGAGCGCTGCGCGTGCCAGGTCATCGCGTGGTCGCCCATCTCGCCGACGAACAGCTCGACCTCGACCCCGCGCTGCGCCGTGGTGGTGATGGCGTAGAGCATGGAGTCGTCGGGGACGAAGTACGGCGAGGTGATCGACACCTTCTGCTGGGCCGAGTAGAGCAGGGCGTTGAAGAGGCGCAGGTTGTTCTCGCCGTCGAACCCGGGGCCGGACGGGACGACCTGGCAGTCCAGTGCGTCACCACGGTCGGCCCGCTGGACGGGGTCGCTCTCGCGGAGCAGCAGCTCGTCGGTCTCGCTGTACCAGTCGGTCACGAACAGGGCGTTGAGGCCGGCGACGACGGGACCCTCGAACCGCGCGAAGAGGTCCTTGTACTGCATGCCCTTGTCGATGTGGGACTTCAGGTCGTAGGACTTGTCGATGAGGTTCTGCGACCCGGTGAACGCGATCGACCCGTCGATGACCACGATCTTCCGGTGGTTGCGGAGGTCCGGGCGCTGGAACTTCCCCTGCAGTGGCAGCAGCGGGAGCATGAGGTGCCACTCGATGCCCGCTCGGTCCATGAACGCGAGGGTGTCCTTGTAGCCCGGGTAGCCGCGGCTCGCCCAGTGGTCGAGCAGGACCCGGACGGTGACGCCGCGGGCCTGGGCGCGGGCGAGCGCCTCGAAGAACGGGCGCGTGGTGTCGTCGAGGGTCGCGATGTAGAACTCGACGTGCACGAACCGCCGCGAGCCGTCGATCGCGCGGGTCATCTCGGCGATCGACTCGTCGTAGTCGGGGTAGAGCTCCGCGGAGTTGCCGCCCACCAGGGGCATGGCGCCGAGTTCGCGGTTCAGGCGGGTGATGCTGTCCAGCCACGCCGGCCACGGGTGGTCGCGCCGGACGCGCTCGATCCCCTCGGTCTGCTCGAGGATGTACGCGTTGATCTCGGTCTGCTTCTCACGCCGGGCGTGCGGGAGCTTCGTCGACCCGATGACGAGGAAGACGATGAACCCGATGTAGGGGATGAGGAAGATCGCCAGCAGCCAGGCCGTCGCGGTCTGCGGCTTCCGGTTGATCGGGACGTAGATGATCGAGAAGACGCGGATCGCCAGGTCCAGCAGGACCAGGAAGACCGTGATGGCGACGGTGAGCCAGTGCTCCACAGCGGCGGGCGGCGCGTCAGCGGAAGTTGATGAACTGCAGCGGCACGTCGAACTCTTCACCCTTGAGGAGCTGGATCGTGTTCTGCAGGTCGTCGCGGCTCTTCGAGGAGACGCGCAGTTCGTCGCCCTGGATCTGGTTCTTCACGGTCTTCGGGGCGTTGGCCCGGAGGAACGCGCCGATCTTCTTCGCCACGTCCTGCTCGATGCCGTTCTTGAACTTCACCTCGATGCGGTACTCCTTGCCCGACGGGTACGGGTCGCCCGCGTCGAGGCTCTTCAGGCTGATGTTCCGCTTGATCGCCTTGCTCTGCAGGACGTCGAGGACGGCCTTCGCGCGCTCTTCCGAGTTCGCCTTGATGAGGACGTCCTCACCGCTGAACGCGATCGATGCGTCGGCGCCCTTGAAGTCGTACCGCTGCTCGATCTCCTTGGCGGCCTGGTTGAGGGCGTTCTCCGCCTCCATCTTGTCGACCTTGCTGACCACGTCGAAGGAACTGTCTGCCATGCGGGACAGCCTAACGGCGGACGGGAGGCGCGGTTCGGCACCCGTGGATCGGCCCACGGTGGTCACGAGCACCGTCTCGGATCGGCTATGCTTTCATGCGCGCCTTCGGTTGGTGACTACACGGGCCGGGTGCGCACATGGCAAGTTACCCAAGCGGCCAAAGGGATCTGACTGTAAATCAGCCGGCGTAGCCTTCGGGGGTTCGAATCCCTCACTTGCCACCATCGGAACGGCCCCGTCCTCATCGGACGGGGCCGTTCCGTTTCCGCGAGGATGGACGCATGCCCTCCGACCTCACCCCCGTCCAGTTCGCCGACCTCGCCGAGTCCATCGCCCGTGAGGCAGCAGCGCTCGCCGCACGCCGACGGGGCGAGGGGGTCGAGGTCGCCGACCGGAAGTCGAGCATCGTCGACGTGGTCACGGCTGCCGACCGTGAGGTCGAGGCACTCGTCCGGGCCCGGATCGCCGAGGCCCGGCCGGACGACGCGTTCTTCGGTGAGGAGTCCGGCACCGGCGCCGGGACCTCGGGCATCACGTGGGTGGTCGACCCGATCGACGGCACGGTCAACTACCTCTACGGCAACGCCGAGTACGGCGTGAGCATCGGCGTGGTGCGCGGGCCGGCCGACCCGACCTCGTGGGAGCCGATCGCCGGCGTGGTCGTCCAGCCCGCGACCGGCGTCGTGTTCCGCGCGGCCGCCGGCGAGGGTGCCACGCGCGACGGGGTCCCGCTGCACGTCGGGACGCCGGCCTCGCTCGCCGAGACGCTCGTCGCCACCGGCTTCGGGTACACCGCCGAGCGCCGACGGCAGCAGGTCGCGGTGCTCGCCGGACTCATCGGCGAGGTCCGCGACATCCGCCGTGGGGGAGCGGCCTCGCTGGACTGCTGCGCGGTGGGCGTCGGCACCGTGGACGCCTACTACGAGCGCGGGATCAACCCGTGGGACATGGCCGCCGGGTCGATCGTCGCCCGTGAGGCCGGCGCCGAGACCCGGATCTGGGAGGCCGGCGGCACGCGGTCGTTCCTCTTCGCCGCACCCGCCGTCGCGGACGAGCTCGCGGACCTGCTGCGGCGCCTCGAGGAGTCCGTGCTCGCCGGGTGAGGACATCCCGAGGACTGGCGTCTCCCGGACGCTCCTGCTAGCGTGCTCGGGTCCCGTTATCTGCTCGTTACCAACGAGCGCGTCTCGCCCCGATCAGGATCCACGCCGAACACATGCCCCACGCTCCCCTCACGCCCGTGCACACCGACGGCTCCGCGGACGCTCCCGCACCGGTCGTCCACCTGACCCGACGGGCCCGCATCGAGGCGGAACGCGCGGCGGCGACGGCGTCCTCCGGGGGAGCACCGGAGCACGTCGAGCACGCGACGGCCGTGGCGGAGCCGAGCCGCGCCTCCCGGGCCGCCCTCGGAGACGCGAGCTTCGACGACCTGGTGAGCCCGGGGACACCCGCGACCCCGGCCGCGCCGGCGTCGCCCATCGACCTCGCGCCGGCCTCGCCCGCGATGCCCGCGGCGACCGCATCGCCCGTGACGCCGCCGGCGCCCTCGTCGCCGGTCGTGGCTGCTACCCCTGCGGTCGCGGCACCCACACCGTCCGCGCCGGCCGCGCGCCGTGTCCTCGGACAGGTGCCGGCGTCCCGTCGGACCGGGCGTGCCACCACCGCCCCCGTGCAGGCCGACCGGGCCACGCGCCACATCGCTCGCACGGCTCCCGCGGCAGCGACTCCGGTCGCCGGGGTCGCGCCGCGTGCCGCGCGGGGATCGCAGGGTGCGTCGTTCCGTCGGGCGGCCTCGCGGGTGACGGCCGTCGGCGCGCTGCTGTTCGTCGCGGGGCTCGTCGTGTCGACCTCGCTGCCCGCACAGGCGCTCTACACCCCCGAGCCCGGCTCGACGTCGGCGCGGGCGACGGCCTCGGGTGACACGCAGTCCCTCAGCGTCGGTGCCGGTGCGACCGACGCCGAGACGAACCGCGACCAGTACTCGGTGTCCTCGGCGACGCAGTACAAGAACGTGGACTCCTCGAGCTTCACGAACGACCCGAACGGCACGATCCAGTGGCCGTTCCTGACCGGTGTGCCGATCACCTCCGGGTTCGGCGGACGCCAGGTCGAGGGGTGCTCCTTCTGCTCGACGAACCACATGGGCGTCGACTTCGCTCCGGGTGAGGGCACGCCGATCCGGGTCATCGCCGCCGGCACCGTCCTCAAGGTGCAGGCGAACGACGGCGGCTTCGGCAACGACGTCTGGGTCGAGCACGACGTCGACGGCAAGCAGTTCGTCAGCGTCTACGGCCACATGGAGGACAACTCCTTCAAGGTCGTCAAGGGCCAGCAGGTCGAGGTCGGCGACGAGCTCGGTCTGGTCGGCAGCACCGGCAACTCGACCGGTCCGCACCTGCACCTCGAGGTGCACGTCGACGGTGTCCCGGTGGACCCGCTGGCGTGGCTCGAGGCCAACGCGAACTAGCGGTTCCACGCGGCACGCCCGGGCGTCACGGCCGGTTCCTGACCACCGTCGCGGGTCTGCTATCCTCGTGTGGTGCCGCCGAGCGGCACATGCCCCGATAGCTCAGTGGTAGAGCACTTCCATGGTAAGGAAGGGGTCGTCAGTTCAATCCTGACTCGGGGCTCCGACCCGGTGCGGTAGTCGTGCCGGATCCTTGGCGGGGTAGCTCAGTTGGTTAGAGCACACGACTCATAATCGTGGGGTCGCGGGTTCAAGTCCCGCCCTCGCTACCGCAAGCCCGGCGATCCGTTCGCCGGGCTTTCGTCGTTCTCGGGCGGTGCCGCGCGCGTGCGCGTCTCGGTGCGTCGGTGCGTCGGTGCGTCGGCGTCGGCGTCGGTGCGCGTCGCGGCGGCGCAGCGTCGAAGCACGTTCCCGACATCGAACCGGGCCCACCACCTGGTTCCGTGTCGTTCCCGTGGTTCGTCCCGGCGCCCGCGCCCGCGCCTGCGCCGCCCCGCCCGCGCGTGGCGGGGTGCGCCGCGGCGCTGCCCCGCCCGCCGCGGCGTCGGGTGCCTGCGCACAACGCAAGTTGCCCCGAACCGGGGGAGTGCGCGGTTCGCCGTGCCTTGCGTTGTGCGGCACGCGTGCCGGCGGGGGCGACCGCTCGCCGTCGCGGTCCGCGGGCGGCGTCGAACCACGTTCCCGACGTCGAACCGGCCCCACGGCCTGGTTCCGTGTCGTTTCCGTGGTTCGTCTCCGGCCCCGGCCGCGGCCGCGGCCGGGGCCGGGCGCGGGCCGCGCCGGGCGCCTGCGCACAACGCAAGTCACGCCGAACCGTGCGAAGACGCGGTTCGCAGTGACTTGCGTTGTGCGGCGCCCGGCGACGCGCCCGCGCGGCTCGCGGCCCCGCGCTAGCGCGCGCTGAGCACGCCCGCCTGCCGGAGTGCCCGCTCGATCACCGCGGCCGTGCTGCGCCAGGCATCGTGCCGCCGCTTCGCACCGATCTCCCCGCCCGACACCGCGGTGCCGTGCCCGGAGTGCCGCAGCGTGATCGTGGTCGACGTCCCCGTGACGGTCGTCGAGAGCTCGTACCGCCGGAACTCCCGCGACGGGTGCACGAGCGCTCCGAGCAGGATCGTGAGCACCCGGTTGCCCGTCGTCGCAGTGAGCGTCCCGCCCGTCGACTCGACGTGGTGCCCCGCCTGCTGCAGGGCGGCACCGGCGGCCTCCATCGCGGTGCAACGGTCGCCCGTGTGCACGGCGAACTCGGTCGTGTGGTCCATCGTTCCTCCCCATCCCCGGAGATCGGTGTCGGTTCCCCCGAACCGCGTCGGGTCAGCATAGCCGATGCATACTCATGAACACAGGCCCCCCGAGCGGGCGTCGCTAGACTGCCGGACGTGTCTGTGAACCCCGAGCTCGTCGGCAGGACGTTCCCGCCGGCCCAGCCCTACCTGGTCGGTCGCGAGAAGGTGCGCGAGTTCTCCCGCGCCGTGTTCGCGACGAACCCGATCCACCACGAGCCCGAGGCCGCCCGCGCCGCCGGCTACGACGACGTCGTCGCCCCGCCGACCTTCGCGGTCGTCGTGCAAGAGGCCACGCTCGCCCAGCTCCTCGCCGAGCCCGACGCCGGCATCGACTTCTCCCGCGTGGTCCACGGCGAGCAGGCCTTCGCCTACGAGCGACCGATCGTCGCCGGGGACGAGCTCACCGCGACCCTGACGGTGACGAGCGTGAAGACCCTCGGCGGCAACGCCATGGTCACCGCCGAGAGCACGATGAACGACGCCGCAGGGGAGCACGTCGTCACGGCGACCTCCACCCTCGTGGTCCGAGGAGACGACGCATGACCACCGCACCCGTGACCGCGCTCGAGGTCGGCACCGTCGTCGCCGAGCGCGAGGTCCACATCACCCGCGACTCGCTCGTCCGCTACGCCGGCGCGTCCGGCGACTTCAACCCGATCCACTACCGCGACGACGTCGCCGCCTCCGTCGGCCTGCCCGGTGTCCTGGCGCACGGCATGCTCACGATGGGACTGGCTGTGCAGCCGGTCTCCGAGTGGCTCGGCGACCGCGGCTGGGTGGTCCGCTACGGCGTCCGGTTCACCCGCCCCGTGGTCGTCGACCCGGAGCAGGGCGCCACCGTCGGCGTCGTCGCCAAGGTCGGCACCGTCGACGACGACGGCCGTCCGCAGCGCATCGACCTCACCGTGACCGCCGCCGGGCAGACCGTGCTCGGCAAGGCGCAGGTCACGGTGGCGTTCCGCTGACCGTGACGGAGTCGGTGCTCGCCGACCTCACGACGCTGCGCGTCGGTGGTCCCGCGGCGCGGCTGCTCACGGCGTCGACCACCGACGAGCTCGTCGCGCACGTCACCGCGGCGTGGGACGACGACGAGTGGCTGGTCCTCGGTGGCGGCAGCAACCTGCTCGTCGCCGACGACGGCTTCGACGGCACCGTCGTGCTCGTGCGCACGACGGGCATCGAGCACGACGCGGACGACGACGGCGTCACCGTCCGCGTCGCGGCCGGCGAGCCGTGGGACGCGTTCGTCGCCACGACGGTCGAGAACGGTTGGACGGGCCTGGAGGCGCTGAGCGGCATCCCGGGCACCGTCGGCGCCGCCCCCGTGCAGAACATCGGCGCCTACGGGGTCGAGCTGTCCGACGTGCTCACCCGGATCGAGTTCCTCGACGCGTCGACGGGGGAGCGCGCTTGGGTACCAGCGGCCGAGCTGGCGCTCGGCTACCGCACCTCGACCCTCAAGCACGGACGGCGCGGTGCCGTGCTGACGGTCGAGTTCCGGCTCGGCACCGTCCGGGGCGCCGGGGTCCAGGTCCGCTACGCCCAGCTCGCCGGGTCGCTCGGCGTCGAGCTCGGGGCGTTCGTCGAGCCGGCGACGGTGCGGTCCGAGGTCCTGCGGCTCCGGGGGTCCAAGGGCATGGTCCTCGACGCGGACGACCACGACACGTGGAGCGCGGGGTCGTTCTTCACGAACCCGATCGTGTCCGCCGCCTTCGCCGAGACCCTGCCTGCCGAGGCGCCGCGCTGGCCGGCGGGCGACGACGTGAAGCTCAGCGCCGCGTGGCTCATCGAGCACGCCGGCGTCCACCGCGGGTACGCCGTCCCCGGGTCCCGCGCCGCGATCTCGTCGAAGCACACGCTCGCGCTGACGAACCGCGGGGGAGCGACCGCCGCCCAGGTGGCCGAACTCGCCCGCTACGTCCAGGTGACCGTCCTGAACCGCTTCGGTGTCTCGCTCGTGCCGGAACCCGTCGTGGTGGGCGACCTGCTCGCCTGAGCCGAGCCGCGCCTCCTGGCCCGCAACGCGGAACGGCCCACCTCGACGAGGTGGGCCGTTCTGCATCGACGGGTGACTACGCGAAGAACTTCGCGAGCCGCGCGACGCCCTCGGCGATGTCGTCGTCACCGAGCGCGTACGACAGGCGGAGGTAGCCGGAGGGGCCGAACGCCTCACCGGGTACGACCGCGACCTCGGCGTGCTCGAGGATGAGGTCGGCGAGTTCGAGCGTCGTGGTCGGAGTCGAGCCGGCCCACTCGCGGCCGAGGAGCGCCGTGACGTCGGGGTAGACGTAGAAGGCGCCGTGCGGGGTCGGCGTGACGAAGCCCGGGATCGCGTTCAGACCCGCGACGATCGCCTGACGACGGCGGTCGAAGGCCTCGCGCATGGCCGTGACGGGTTCCTGCGGGCCGGTCAGCGCGGCGATCGCGGCGCGCTGCGACACGTTCGACACGTTGCTCGACAGGTGCGACTGCAGGTTCGACGCCGCCTTGACCGCGTCGGACGGGCCGATGAACCACCCGACACGCCACCCGGTCATCGCGTACGTCTTCGCGACGCCGTTGACGAGGATCGTCGTGTCGGCGAGGGCCGGGACCGCCTCGAGGATGCCGGTGAACCGCACGCCGTCGTACACGAGGTCCTGGTAGATCTCGTCGCTGATGACCCAGATGCCGTGCTCGAGCGCCCACTCGCCGATGGCCTTCGTCTGCTCGGCGGTGTACACCGAGCCGGTCGGGTTCGACGGCGAGCAGAACAGCAGCGCCTTGGTCTTCGGGGTGCGGGCTGCCTCGAGCTGGTCGACCGTGACGAGGTAGTCCTGGTCGCTGCCGGCGAAGACCTCGACGGGGACGCCCCCGGCGAGCCGGATGGCCTCGGGGTAGGTGGTCCAGTACGGCGCCGGCAGGAGGACCTCGTCGCCGTCGTCCACGATCGTCTGGAACGCCTGGTAGACGGCCTGCTTGCCGCCGTTCGTGACGATCACCCGGGCGGGGTCGACGGTGATGCCGGACTCGCGGGCGGTCTTCTCGGCGATCGCCTGCTTGAGCTCGGGCAGGCCGGTCGCGGGCGTGTACCGGTGGTTCTTCGGGTCCTGCGCTGCCTGCACGGCGGCGTCGACGACGTGCTGCGGCGTGGCGAAGTCCGGCTCGCCGGCGGCGAACGAGATGACCGGGCGGCCAGCGGCCTTGAGCGCCTTGGCCTTCGCATCGACCTTGAGCGTCGCGGACTCGGCGATCGCGGCGATGCGGGACGCGATGCGCGGCCGATCGGTGGTCGCGGCAGCGGGGTGGGCGGTGGACTCGGGGCCTGGGGCTTCGGTGCTCACGGGGCCCAGCCTACCGGCGCGGCACGCCGGAGCATCCGTCAAGTGGACACCGTGTGACGGACTCCCGTACACTCGACCACCGGAACACGGATCGGTGACGAACCGTGTCCGAAGGGCGGTGGCTCAATTGGTAGAGCAGCGGTCTCCAAAACCGCAGGTTGCAGGTTCGAGTCCTGTCCGCCCTGCACATCTGGAAGGGTAGAAGTTGGCGAGCAAAGACATGGAGACGACGGCGGATGACGTCGTCGCCAAGGCGAAGCAGGACCGGGCCGAGCGCCGTGGTCCGTTCGCTGCCATCGTGCTCTTCATCCGTCAGGTCCTCGGCGAGCTCCGCAAGGTGGTCACGCCGACCCGCAAGGAGCTCTTCAGCTACACGGGCGTCGTCCTGGTCTTCGTCGTCGTGATGATGATCCTGGTGTCGGTCCTCGACTTCGTGTTCGGACTCGGCGTCGGGTACGTGTTCGGCAACGGGCCGACGGCCTGAGCCGGACACCGGCTGTCCTGACCGCTCGCGGACAGGAGTACGGTCGCCCGAGACGGCGCCGGTCGTGAACCGATCCGCCCGCCAACCCGATCCGCATCACCGAACGGAAAGATTCGACAGTGTCTGACAACTCCCGCGACGACATCGACCTCGCCACGGCTGCCGAGCAGTCCTCCGAAGTCGAGGAGAACCAGGAAGGCGACGTCGAGACCGGCGAGGAGCGTTCGGCCGAGTCCGCCGAAGAGCGAGCCATCGAGATCGAGGACGAGAACGACGAGTCCCTCGGCCTGAGCGACGAGCCCGACGACGGCACCGTCGACGCCGGCATCGACGAGGCGCTCACCGCGCTGGCCGAGTCGCGCGACCCCGAGGCCGACGCCGTCGTGGACGACGCGCTCGAGATCGACACCGCCGACGAGGCCGAGGCCGCCGTCGAGGCAGTCGAGGACGAAGAAGAGGTCGAGCTGGAAGCAGAGACCGCGGCCGAGGCCAACGCGACCCTCG
Source organism: Curtobacterium sp. NPDC087082 (assembly GCF_044745045.1). Lineage (NCBI taxonomy): Bacteria > Bacillati > Actinomycetota > Actinomycetes > Micrococcales > Microbacteriaceae > Curtobacterium > Curtobacterium sp. NPDC087082. The sequence continues at coordinate 945,220 of NZ_JBIUZN010000001.1, forward strand.
CCGCCGACGAGGCCCTCGACGCTGAAGAAGCCGAAGAAGAGGCCGAGGTCGACCCGTACGAGGCCTTCAAGGCCGAGCTGCGGATGAAGCCGGGCAAGTGGTACGTCATCCACTCCTACGCGGGCTTCGAGCGCCGCGTGAAGTCGAACATCGAGAACCGCATGGTCTCGATGTCGATGGAGGACTACATCTACCAGGTCGAGGTCCCGATGGAGGACGTCGTCGAGATCAAGAACGGGCAGCGCAAGCTGGTCACCCGCGTCCGGATCCCCTCGTACGTGCTCGTCCGCATGGACCTCAACGAGGACTCGTGGTCCGTCGTCCGGCACACCCCGGGTGTCACCGGCTTCGTCGGCAACGCCCACAACCCGACGCCGCTCCGCTTCGACGAGGCGTTCGGCATGCTGAAGTCCCTGGTCCAGGTGGCCGAGGCCGCTCCGACCAAGGGCGGCGCGAAGGGCTCCGGCGGCGCACAGTCCCAGCCGGCGGCCGAGGTCGACTTCGAGATCGGCGAGACGATCACCATCAAGGAAGGCTCGTTCGCGGGTCTCCCGGGGTCGATCTCCGAGATCAAGCCGGAGAGTGGCAAGCTCACGGTCCTCGTCTCGCTGTTCGAGCGCGAGACCCCGGTCGAGCTCAGCTTCGACCAGGTCACCAAGCTGTAGTCCAACCCGATCATCGGGTAGACTCAACGAGTTTGGCCCCGCACGCTTCGTGCGTGCGGGGCTTCACCGCGGTCCGGAACGGCCGGGCCAGCGGGAGAGTGCACGGATCCCCGTGCGTTCGATTCCAGGAGGAAGACAAGTCATGGCACCGAAGAAGAAGGTCACGGGCCTGATCAAGCTGCAGATCAACGCGGGCGCCGCCAACCCGGCCCCGCCGATCGGTCCGGCGCTCGGTCAGCACGGCGTCAACATCATGGAGTTCTGCAAGGCGTACAACGCGGCGACCGAGTCGCAGCGTGGCAACGTCGTGCCGGTCGAGATCACCGTCTACGAGGACCGTTCGTTCACGTTCGTCCTCAAGACCCCGCCGGCGGCAGAGCTGATCAAGAAGGCCGCGGGTGTGCAGAAGGGTTCCGCGACCCCGCACACGGTCAAGGTCGCGAAGATCTCGATGGACCAGGTCCGTCAGATCGCCGAGACCAAGCAGGCCGACCTGAACGCCAACGACATCGAGCAGGCCGCGAAGATCATCGCCGGCACCGCTCGCTCGATGGGCATCACGGTCGAGGCGTAAGCCCCACCTGCTCAGGCACACAACCGAACACCCTTCCGTGGGAGAGCCGCGCCGGCTCGTCAACCACGTAGCTCCCAAGGAGAACACCATGGCGAAGAAGTCCAAGGCCTACCAGGCCGCGGCCGCGAAGATCGAGGCCGACAAGTTCTACACCCCCACCGAGGCAGTCGCCCTCGCGAAGGAGACCGGTTCCACCAAGACCGACTCCACCGTCGAGGTCGCCCTCAAGCTCGGTGTCGACCCGCGCAAGGCGGACCAGATGGTCCGTGGCACGGTCATCCTGCCGCACGGCACGGGCAAGACCGCCCGCGTCATCGTCTTCGCGGTCGGCGCAGCGGCTGAGGCCGCCATCGCCGCCGGCGCCGACGAGGTCGGTGGCGACGAGCTCATCGCGAAGGTCGCCGAGGGCTACACCGCCTTCGACTCCGCCGTCGCGACGCCGGAGCTCATGGGCAAGGTCGGTCGTCTCGGTAAGGTGCTCGGCCCGCGTGGCCTCATGCCGAACCCGAAGACCGGCACCGTGACCCCGAACGTGGCGCAGGCCGTCAACGACATCAAGGGCGGCAAGATCGAGTTCCGCGTCGACAAGCACGCCAACGTGCACTTCGTCGTCGGCAAGGCCTCGTTCACGCCGGAGCAGCTCGACGAGAACATCTCGACCGCGCTCGAGGAGATCAACCGCCTCAAGCCGAGCGCCTCGAAGGGCCGCTACATCATGAAGGGCGCCGTCTCGACGACCTTCGGCCCGGGCATCCCGCTCGACGTCAACAGCATCTGATCCACTGATCAGTCTCGGAAGGACCCGCACCGCTCCCGGTGCGGGTCCTTTCGCGTACCCGGGGCAGTGTGCCGGTAGCGTGGCCTGGTGCGCACCCTCGTGAACTCGCTCCGGCTGCTCGCGGTCATCGCCGTCGTGGCCGCCATCGTCGGGCAGTGGCTGGTCAGCTCGAAGCTCCCGAGCTACAACCCGTGGAACTTCTTCGGCTACTTCACGATCCAGTCGAACATCATCATCGCGTTGGCCTTCGCCGTGACCCTCGTCGCGGCGGCCCGCCGGAAGCGCGGGGACCTGCGCGTGAGTCTCTTCCGCGGCGCGGCGACGGTGTACATCGCGACGACGGGGATCGTCTACAACACCCTGCTCACCGGGGTCGACGTGTCGGCGAACGTGCAGTGGTCGAACGACATCCTGCACAAGGTCCTCCCCGCGTACGCGGTGCTGGACTGGCTGCTGTTCTCCGACCGGTCGAAGCTCCTGCTCCGCCACGTGTGGTGGTTCCTGATCTACCCGGCCGTCTGGACGATCGTGGTGCTGGTCCGCGGCGCGACGGACGGATGGGTGCCGTACCCGTTCCTGAACCCCGACCTGGGCTACGGCGTCGTGGCGCTGTACTGCCTCGGGGTGGCGGTGTCGATCGTCCTGCTCGGCGTGCTCGTCATCGGGATGAGTCGCCTGCGGATCGTGAAGGTCTAGCTCCGGAAGTCGCGCAGCCGGTCGAGCACGAGGTCGGCGAGCTGGATCAGCCCGCGGATCTGGTCGTCGTCGCGGTCGACCCACCGGCACTCGGGCTCGTCGGCGACCGGCACGAAGCCGTCGTGGCGTTCCCAGACGAACAGGGTGCGGTCGGCACCGAGCACGTACTGCTGCCACCAGATCTGGCGGAGGTAGTGCCGGGGGATGCTCCGCCAGCCCTTGCCGGTGGTCTTGATCTCGGCGAGGACGACCCGTGACGAACCGTCGACGCCGACGCCGTCCGGGGTCGCGAGGTGGGCGCGGTTGGTGGCGGCGTGGAACAGGTGCGCGGACGGCTGGATGCCGTGCGTCGCGGCGACCCAGGCGGCGATGACCGGTTCGCGTTCCTTGCCGTGCTCCGTGTACGAGTTGCCGGAGAACCGCGAGCCGTACCGCTTGTCGGTGACGACCGCGTCGACGGCGCGCAGGGAGGCGAGCCGGGCGACGTCGGTGGCGGTGATGCCCATGGCGCGGGCGCGGAGCCACGCGACGCGGTCGGACGAGTGCGCGACGATGCGCTCGGTGTGCCCCCGGAGCGCGGTGAACGCGTCGTGGACGACGGGGCCCGATGCCGTGGAGCCGGCCACGGATGCGACCGACGCCGGCGTGCCGGGGGCGGGTTGCGCCTCCAGGCCGGGGTCCAGGTCGCCCCACAGGGTGGGCTGCACGATCGTCACCCGTCGATTCTCTCCCCACGCACCGACGAGACGAAACCGACGCACCGGCGGACGCACGGACGCGACGCACCGGCGGACGCACGGACGCGACGCACCGGCGGACCCACGGACGCGACGCACCGGTCAGGAGACCAGCTGGCGCCCCTCGGCGAACGTCACCAGCTCGTCGACCCCCGCGGGGGAGAGCGCGTACCCGATGGCGAGCGCCGCCGCCCCCTGGAGCGCCGCGAGCGACCCGGCCCGCGACTGCGCGATCACCAGGTGCTCCGTGGCGAGGGGCATGGAGCGGGAGTAGACGACCTCGCGGACCCCGGCGAGGAGGTGCTCCCCGGCCTGCGTGATCGATCCGCCGAGCGCGATGACCGACGGGTTCATGAGCGAGACGCACGTGGCGAGGACCTCGCCGATGTCACGTCCGGCCTGGCGCACCGCCTGGATGGCGTCGAGGTCCGAGCGGTTGACGAGTTCGAGGACGTCCGCGCTGGAGTGCACGTCGTGCCCCTTCGCGCGGAGTCGTCGGGCGATGGCCGGACCGGAGGCGACGGCCTCGAGGCACCCGGTGTTCCCGCAGTGGCACGGCACGTCGCCGGCGCTCGAGACCCGGACGTGACCGATGTCACCCGCGGTGCCCTGCGCGCCGCGCTGGAGCTCGCCGTCCGAGACGATCCCGGAGCCGATGCCGGTGGCGACCTTGACGAAGAGCAGGTGGTCGACGCCCGGCCAGCCGTGCTCGCGCTCCCCGAGGGCCGCGATGTTCACGTCGTTGTCGAGCAGGACGTGGGCGGCGATGTGCGCGCGCAGCCATCCCGGCACGTCGAAGCCGTCCCAGCCCGGCATGATCGGCGGGTTCGCGGGGCGTCCGGTGGAGAACTCGACCGGCCCCGGGACGCCGATGCCGATCGCGATGACGTCGTCCCGGGCGCGGCCGACCTCGTCGAGGAGCGCGTCGATCGTCTCGACGAGCCACGTCAGGGTGGGGACCGGGCCGGCAGCGATGTCGATGCGTGCCTCGCGGGTGGCGAGCGGCTCGGCGACGAGGTCGGTGACGGCGACGCGGCCGTGCGAGGCCCCGAGGTCGGCGGCGATGACCAGGCGTGCGCGGGGCATGAGCGCCACCTGCGCAGGCGGGCGTCCGCCCGTGGACGCCGCGGTGTCCACGGGTCCGACGAGCCCGACCTCGATGAGGGCATCGAGGCGCACGCCGATCGTGGAGCGCGCGAGTCCCGTCAGGCTGGCGAGCTCGGCCCGGGTCCGCGGCACGCCGTCGCGGAGGATCTGGAAGAGCTCGCTCGTCCCGACCGGAGGCGACGCTGCCGTCCGGTTCAAGTCGACCATGTGGGGGAGTGAAGCACACATCGAACGCGCCACGCAACGAAGTTCGTCGAAGAACCACGAACTTCTGCTTGACCGCCGACAAAAGTGGTCATAGTGTGACGCTCGGTCGACGTCGACCACACCATCTCGACGAGGAGAACCCCTGGTGACCCAACCGCTCTCGGTCCAGCTCTACACAGTCCGCGACGCCCTCGCTGCCGATCTGCCCGGCACGCTGCAGCGCATCGCCGACATCGGCTACACGAACGTCGAGGCCTTCGGATTCGTCGACCGCGCCGAGGCGCTGCGCGACGCCCTCGCCGCGGCCGGACTGCAGAGCCCGAGCGGCCACGCCCGGCTCCTCGACGCCGGCGAGCAGGACCTCGAGCAGATCTTCCACGCGAGCGTCACCGTCGGCCTCACGACCCTGATCGACCCGCACATCGACGAGGCCCGCTGGACCACCCGCGAGGACGTCGAGGCCATCGCCCGCGAGCTGAGCGCCCTCGCTCCCCGTGCCGCGGACCACGGTCTCACTCTCGGCTACCACAACCACGCGTTCGAGTTCTCGAACCGCATCGACGGCGTCTCCGCCTACGAGGTCTTCGCCGACGCGCTCTCCGACGACGTCGTGCTCGAACTCGACACCTACTGGGTGAAGGTCGGCGGCGACGACCCGGTGGCGATCATCGGCAAGTACGGCGACAAGGTCCAGTTCCTGCACGTCAAAGACGGCGACGGTTCGCACGACGACAAGAAGCAGGTCGCTGTGGGCAACGGTGTCATGCCGATCCGCGAGATCATCGCCGCGGCGCCGGACGCGCTGCACGTCGTCGAGCTCGACGACCACGAGGGCGACGTCTTCCAGGCCGTCACCGACTCCTACACGTTCCTCGAGGGGGCCCGCGCATGACCGACACCACCACCGCGACCGACACGCAGGTCGACGCCACCGAGACCACCCGCACCGGCCCGGTCGGCGTCGGCGTCATCGGCGCCGGGGTCATCTCCGACCAGTACCTCTCGAACCTCACGGTCTTCCCCGACGTGACGGTGCACTTCATCGCCGACATCGACCTGCCCCGCGCAGCGGCCCAGGCGGAGAAGTGGGGCGTCGCCAGTTCCGGCACGGTCGAGGAGCTCCTCGCGAACGACGACATCGAGATCGTCGTCAACCTGACGATCCCGGCCGCCCACGTCGAGGTCGCCCTGCAGGCCCTCGCCGCCGGCAAGCACGTCTGGGGCGAGAAGCCCTACGCCCTCGACCGTGCGAGCGCCGCCGAACTGCGCGACGCCGCCCGTGCCGCCGGCAAGACCGTCAGCGTCGCCCCGGACACGTTCCTCGGCGCCGGGCTCCAGACCGCGCTGCGCACCATCCGCGATGGTCGCATCGGCACCCCGCTCAACGGCCTGACGCTCTTCCAGAGCCCCGGCCCGGAGTCGTGGCACCCGAGCCCCGAGTTCCTCTTCGCGTACGGCGCCGGCCCGCTGTTCGACATCGGCCCGTACTACATCACGACCCTCGTGCAGGCGTTCGGCCCCGTGAAGAAGGTCACCGCGACCGCGTCGAAGTCCCGCGCGACCCGCACCATCGGCTCCGGCCCGAAGGCGGGCACCGAGTTCCCGGTCGAGGTCCCGACGAACCACTCGGCCCTCATCGAGTTCGAGAACGGCGGCAGCGCGCAGAGCGTCTTCTCGTTCGAGTCCGACCGCGGCCGCACCGGCTTCGTCGAGATCGCGGGCGAGACCGGCACGGTCGTGTTCCCCGACCCGAACAACTTCGACGGCGACACCGAGCTGTACGCACTCGGTTCCGAGGAACCCGAGACGATCCCCGCCGTGGGGTCCACCTACTCGCGCGGCACCGGCGTGGTCGACCTGGCCCGCTCGCTCCGTGCAGGAGAGGAGAACCGGGTCCCCGGTGCCCTCGCCTTCCACGTCCTCGACGTGATGGTCTCCATCGCCGAGGCAGCCGAACGTGGTGAGGCGGTGCTCGTGGAGAGCACCGTCGCACCCTCCCCGACCCTCCCCGAGGGCTGGGACCCCGCGGCGTCGACCCTGGCCTGACCGGCCGGAGCGGCACCGCACACACAGCAGCACCCGACAGCACGACCAGTACCACCCCCTGCACCATCTCAACGACGAGAAAGTAGAGAGTCATGCGCACTGCCATCCGCGCACTGGCCATCACCGCGGCCGCGGCACTCACCGTGACCGGCCTCGCAGCCTGCTCCTCCGGAGGCTCCGGTTCGTCCGGCGACTCCAAGACGCTCACCTACTGGGCGTCCAACCAGGGCACGTCGCTCCAGAACGACAAGGAGGTGCTGACCCCCGTCCTCAAGAAGTTCACCAAGGAGACCGGGATCAAGGTCGACCTCCAGGTCATCGGCTGGAACGACCTGCAGAACAAGATCCAGACCGCCGTCACCTCGGGCCAGGGCCCGGACGTCGTCAACATCGGCAACACCTGGGCGACCTCGCTCCAGGCCACCGGCGCCTTCCAGGAGTTCGGTGACTCGGAGATGAAGGCGATCGGCGGGTCCGACAAGTTCGGCAAGGTCGCGCTCTCGACCGGTGGCGCGCCCGGCAAGACCGTCACGAGCGTCCCGCTCTACGGCCTCGCCTACGGCCTGTACTACAACAAGAAGATGTTCTCGGACGCCGGCATCGAAGCGCCGACCACGTGGGAGGACCTCACCGCCGACGCGAAGAAGCTCACCTCGGGTGACAAGTACGGCTTCACCATCGCCGGTGGCTCGTACACCGAGAACTCGCACTTCGCGTTCATCACCTCCGCCCAGAACGGCGGCGAGTGGTTCGACAAGGACGGCAAGCCGACCTTCACCCAGAAGGCGAACGTCGACGGCATCAAGCGCTACCTCGACCTGATGCAGTCCGACAAGGTCGTCAACCCGTCGAACGCGCAGTACGACAACGGCACCCAGGCCGTCTCGGACTTCGCGAACGGCAAGGCCGCGATGATGCTCACGCAGAACAACGCGAACGCGACCATCACGTCGCAGGGCATGAAGACGGACGAGTTCGGCGTCGTGCCGTTCCCGACCACCGCTGACGGTCAGGACATCGCGTCCTTCCCGGCCGGCATCAACCTGTCGATCTTCAAGAACACGAAGAACAAGGACGGCGCGCTCAAGTTCGTCAAGTACATGACGAGCGCGGACACGCAGACGACGCTCGACAAGCCGTACTCGGCGCTGCCGGTGCTCGCCGCGGCTGCTGACTCGGTCACCGACGAGCAGACGAAGACGTTCCTCGACATCTACAACAACAAGGCGAAGCCGCTCCCGCTGGTGCCCGCCGAGGACCAGTTCGAGTCCACGGTCGGCAAGGCGATGAACGACATGTTCGCCAAGATCGCGACCGGTTCCACCGTCTCGGACAGCGACATCAAGTCGGCGCTCCAGACCGCCCAGGACCAGGTGTCCCAGGCTGCTGGTTGATCCGCCCAGGAGGCCCGGGTCGCGTCCGACAGGACGCGCCCCGGGCCTCCACCCCTCAGGTCCACGGCCCCGCCCACGTCGAGCCCGCGACCTGCGGTTCCGCACCCGGCCACACGCCGGGGGTGAGCCGATCGGCTCACGCATGCCGCGCCTCCCGACCGCTGCCACGGTCCGCGCGAAGCACCCGATCCCCCTCCTGCCGAAAGGCCCCCGCTCATGTCCACCTCGGTCCTGCCCGACTCCGAGCGCATCGACCTGACCCACACGAAGGGCCCGACCACGTCGGGCCGTCCGCCCGGTCGGAAGCGCAAGGGACACTGGCTGCCCTACGCGCTCGTCGCGCCCGCCATCCTCTTCGAGCTGCTGATCCACATCGTGCCGATGCTCACCGGCATCTGGATCTCGTTCATCCAGCTCACCAAGTACTTCATCGCCAACTGGGGTGCTGCACCGTTCGCGGGGCTGCGCAACTACTCGGTCGTCATCGACTTCGACCAGGCGATCGGCAAGGGCGTCCTGAACTCGTTCCTCATCACGTGCGGCTTCACGGTCCTCGTGGTCGGGCTCTCGTGGACCTTCGGCATGGCTGCCGCGGTCGCGCTGCAGAAGCCGTTCAAGGGTCGCGGCTTGTTCCGCACGCTCTTCCTCGTGCCGTACGCGCTGCCGATGTACGCCGGCATCATCACCTGGAAGTTCATGTTCCAGCGTGACTCGGGTGCGATCAACCACATCCTCGTGGACCAGCTGCACCTGTTCAACGGCACCGGCCCGTTCTGGCTGATCGGCTCGAACGCCTTCGTCTCGGTCGTCGTCGTGGCGATCTGGAAGACCTGGCCGTTCGCGTTCCTCATGCTCATGGCCGGCCTGCAGTCCGTGCCGAACGACGTGTACGAGGCCGCCTCGGTCGACGGCGCGAAGCCCTTCCGGCAGTGGCGCTCGATCACGCTGCCGATGGTGCGCCCGGTCAACGTGACGCTCGTGCTCGTGATGTTCCTCTGGACGTTCAACGACTTCAACACGCCGTTCGTGCTGTTCGGTTCGACCGCCCAGCCCCCGGCGGCGGACCTGCTGAGCTTCCACATCTACAACGCGTCCTTCATCACCTGGAACTTCGGCTCCGGTGCCGCGATGAGCGTCCTGCTCCTCATCTTCCTGCTCATCGTCACCGGCATCTACCTCGCCGTGACCAACCGGAGGTCCGTCCGTGCGTGAGACATTCGGCGCCAAGTCCTTCAAGGTCGTGACCCTGGTCGTCCTGACCCTGTTCACGGTCGTCCCGCTCTACGTGATGATCACCACGGCCATCAAGCCGCTCGGTGACGTGCAGAACGACTTCACGTGGATCCCGACGAACATCACCATCCAGCCGTTCATCGACATGTGGTCGACGGTCCCGCTCGGCAAGTACTTCATCAACTCGCTCGTGGTCTGCACGGTCGCGACGGTGTTCTCGCTGATCATCGCGACCTTCGCCGCCTACGGTGTCTCGCGCTGGAACTTCAAGGGCAAGAGCACCTTCACCACCGCGGTGCTCTCCACCCAGATGTTCCCCGGCGTGCTGTTCCTGCTCCCGCTGTTCCTCATCTTCACGAACCTCGGGAACGCGCTCGGCATCCAGCTCGTCGGCAGCTGGACCGGCCTGATCATCACCTACCTGACGTTCACGCTCCCGTTCTCGATCTGGATGCTCGCGGGCTACTTCGAGACCATCCCGCGTGAACTCGACGAGGCCGCGATGGTCGACGGCTCCGGCCCGATGGGTGCCCTGTTCCGGGTCATCCTGCCCTCGGCGCGTCCGGGTCTGGTCGCGGTCGGCATCTACTCGTTCATGACGGCATGGGGCGAGGTGCTCTTCGCCTCGGTCATGACGAACGGCGACGGGCAGACGCTGGCCGTCGGTCTGCAGCAGTACTCCACGCAGACGAACGTGTACTGGAACCAGATCATGGCGGCGTCCCTCGTCGTCTCGATCCCGGTCGTGATCGCGTTCCTCATCGTGCAGCGGCAGTTCGTCGCCGGCCTGACGGCCGGTGCGGTGAAGTAGGCGGGACCGCCTGACGGGAGGCGGGGGGGGGGGGGGGCCCCCCCCCCCCCCCCCCCCCCCGGGGGCGCGGGGGGGCGGGGGGGGGGGGCCCGCCCCCGGGCCCCGCGGGGGGGGGGGGGGGGGGGGGGGGGGGGCGCGGCCCCGCGGGGGGGGGGGGGGGGGGGGCCCCCCCCCCCCCCCCCGCCTCCCGTCCGTGCGAGCGCTGGTGCGCGCGTGCGTGCGCCGGCAGCGAGACTCGGCCGGGCGGACGCTTTCGCGTCCGCGAGGCCACGAAGGTGTCCGCCGGGGCGAGACTCGGCGGACGAAATCCGGACAGGATGGGATCATGAGCGAGCCACGCGGGCGGCAACTGCTGCCGGGACAGACCAGCCGGGTGCACGTGTACGACGTCGAGAGCCGGACGAGCCGGCTCGTGTTCGAGTCGAGCTCGGTGCTCGTCGAGGCGCCGAACGTGCTGGCCGACGGCACCCTCGTGCTGAACGGGAACGGCGACCTCTGGCTGCTGCGGCCCCCTGCCGACGGCGACGCCGTGCTCGACGAGACCGCCCTCGTGCGCGTCCCGATGCCCGGCGTCCCCGAGATCAACAACGACCATGTGCTCGACCCCTCGGGCAACTCCGTCGTGGTGAGCGCCCGCGACGGGGACCTGTACCGGGTGCCCGTGCCGGCCGGGGGAGCGGCGGCGACCCTCACCGACGTCACCACCGCGCTGCCGGTCGTCCGGAAGTTCTACCTGCACGGCATCGCGCCCGACGGCGAGACCCTCGCGGCGATCGTCGGGGAGCGCACCGAGGAGGGCGTCTGGACCACCGACGTCGCCCTCGTCGACCCGGCCACCGGGGACCCGACGTTCCCGACCCGCGACGAGCACCCCGACGACGGCGTCTCGTTCGCGGGCGACATGCTCGTGTGGAACTCGGAGCGGTTCACGCCGGGCACCGCGCAGCTCGTCGCGCTCTGGCCCGGGGCGACCGACCCGGTCCGGATCACGAACGACGACCGGGTGAACTGGTTCCCGCACGTCTCGCCGGACGGTGCCCATCTGCTCTACCTGTCGTACGAGCCCGGCGTGCAGGGCCACCCCGCTGACCACCGCGTGGAGCTCCGGCTCCTGCCCGGCTCGCTCGTGCGCGGTGCCCGGATCGCCGTCCAGCCGGAGACCCTCGTCACGCTCGAGGGCGGGCAGGGGACCGTGAACGTGCCGCCGTGGTCGCCGGACTCGCGCTGGTTCGCGTACTGCGACTACCCGGCGGCGTAGGGGCGCCGCGAGTTCACGCGCTGAGCGACAGTTCACGCGCTCGGTGGCCCGTGAACTGTCGCTCAGCGCGAAACACCGGCGGAGCCAGCGGCCCCGGCGGCCGGCGACGACCCCGCCTACACCTCGCGCACCTGACCCTGCTTGATGTGCAGGCGGCGCTCGGCCCGCTTCGCCACCCACGAGTCGTGCGTGACGATGACCACGGTGAGCCCGCGCTCCTTCCACTGCTTCTCGATGAGGCCCATGATCTCGTCACGGGTCGCCTCGTCGAGCGCACCGGTCGGCTCGTCCGCCAGCAGCACGCTCGGGTTCTTGACCAGCGCCCGCGCGATGGCCACGCGCTGCTGCTGCCCGCCGGACAGCTCCGCGGGCAGGTGGTCGAGCCGTTCGCCGAGGCCGACCTCCCGGAGCGCCGCGGTCGCACGGTCGCGGATCTCCGACCGCGACCGGTTCGCGAGGGACCCGGCGAACGCGGTCTCGACGTTCTCCAGCGCCGTCAACGTCGGGATGAGGTTGAAGCTCTGGAAGACGAACCCGATCTCGGTCGCCCGCAGGTTCGTCAGCGCCCCGTCCCCGAGCTTCGCCACGTCCTGGTCACCGAGGAGCACGCTGCCGGCACTCGGACGGTCGAGCGCGCCGAGCATCTGCAGCAGGGTCGACTTGCCGCCGCCGGTCGGCCCCTGGATCGCGACGAGCTGCCCCTGCGGGATGGTCAGGTCGACGTTCGTCAGCGCGGTGACGGTCCGGTTCTTCTGCTTGTACGTCTTGCTCACGTTCTTCAGGGCGTAGATCGGCCTGGAGGCGCGGCTCGCCTCCGCAGCGGAGGGCGCGGTGTCGATGCTGGTCACGGGGGCTCCTGTCGGTTCCGGTGTCGATGCGGTGCTGTCGGGGCCGGCGACGACGGGGGTCGTGCCGGTGGTCGGCCCGGGCATCAGGCCACGCTCCGGAGTGCCTCGGCCGGACGGAGCCGGCTCGCCCGCCAGCCGCCGAGTGCGCCGGCGATGAGGCCGCCGAGCACGGCGAGGCCGATCGCGAGCAGGATCACCTCGACGGTGACGGGGGCGTGCAGGACGACGTCGGTCGTCGAGGCCGTGCTCGCACCGCCGCCGCCGAACCCACCGGCGGGGGCACCACCGGTCGTGCCGCTGCCGGCCGCCGCCGTCGCCGCGCCGCCGGGCATCCCGCCGCCGCCCATGCCGCCGCGGTTCGTCGTGGACGAGGCGCTCGCCGAGATCGTCGGGGAGATGACGTTCACGACGAGGATGCCGATGAGTCCAGCGGCCGCACCGATCACGCCGCCGATGATGCCCTGGACGAGGGACTCGCCGGCGACCTGGCGCGTGATGCGGCCGTTCGACCAGCCGATCGCCTTGAGGGTGCCGAACTCCCGCGTGCGTCGGGTGACGCCGGAGATCGTGAAGAGGATGGCGATGAGGAACGCCGCCGCGAGGACGACGATCGACAGCCAGGTGCCGAGGTTCGAGACGAGGCTCGAGGCGGTGCTCAGCGAGCCCGAGACGCTCGATGCGAGGTCGGCCTCGGTCGAGACGGTGGCGCTGGTGAGCTGCTTCTGCAGCGCGGACTTGATCGTGCCGACGTCCGACGAGGACGACGCCGAGACGTAGATCGAGGTGACCTTGCCGTCCAGGTCCGCCAGTGCCTGCGCGGTGTCCAGCGGGATGTACGTGTTCGAACCGGTGGTCGACGACGAACCGGTGGACGACACGATGCCGATGACCGAGAAGTCCTTCCCGCCGATGGACACGGTGTCGCCGACGGCCTTCGACTCGCTCTTCGCGTAGGCGGCGTCGAGCACGACGACGTCCTTGCCCGCGTCCGCCGACGTGAACGCGCGACCCTTCGTGAGCTCGGTGCTCGTCAGTGGCCCGACGGTGTCACCGGACACCGGGATGCCCGTGACGGTGAACGAGTCGACGCTGAACGACCCGCCGCCGAAGCCGCCGCCGCCCTCGCCGCCGCTCGGCGGACCCTGCTGGGTCCCGGTGCCGCTGCTGTCGCTCGAGCTGCTGCTGCTGTCGGACTGCTGCTGCACCTGGCCCGAGAACGTGCTGTTCTCGAGGGTCAGGACACCGGTCGCGGCCTTCACTCCGCTCGTGCTCGTGACGGTCTGTACGTCCGACGCGCTGAGCGTGCTGGACCCGCGGGAGACGGCGAGCCGGGACTGCGACAGGTCGGTCGAACCACTGCCGCTGCCGGAGCTGCCCTGGCTGCCGAAGTCGAAGCTCGGACGTCCGGTGGCGGAGCCGGTCGGGGTCTCGGTCTTCGTCACGGTGATGTCGGTACCGACGCCGTAGACGGACTGCAGCACGCTCGCCTGCGCGGCCTTCACGCCGCCCGCGATCGAGGACACGATGACCACGAGGGCGATGGCGAGCGCCATGCCGATCGCGATGATGACGGTCTGCTTCTTGCGGTTCGTGAGTTCGCGCCTGAGGTAGGTCAGGAACATGGTTCTCCTCGGTGTTGGGGTCGAGGAGACCGTAGGGAGGCAGTCGATGAGCGGCGCTGCGGGATCCCAAGAACTTCCGATGAAGCCTCAGCTGGCGTCGCCGTACGTCCGGCGGAGGTGCTCGGCGTAGCCGCCCGGTGTCCGACCGTCGAACCGGCCGCTCGTCACCACGGGGAGGTCCGTCGTCGCGCGCACGTCGAACCCGAGGGCTCGTGCACGCTCGACGAGCCGGACGTCCTCGTGCTCGGGCACCGGGTCGAAGCCGCCGATCGCCAGGCACACGTCCCCCCGCAGCCCGAGGTTCGCACCGTGCACGTGGCCGAGCGTCGACCCCGGCGGGTGCGCGTGCGTCCACCGGGCGAGGACCACGGGGTCGAGGTCGTCCGGGTCCGGGACCACGGCCCCCACCAGGACGTGCGCGCCGTCGGCGTGGGCCTCGACCTGCTGCACGAGCCAGCCCGGGTCGACGCGGGAGTCGGCGTCCGTGTGGGCCGTCCACCGCGCGGACGGCTCCGGTCCCGTCGCGAGGGCACGGGTGGTCCCGACGGCCCGTGCTCGTCCGACGCCGAGGTGCGCGGTCTCGACGACCTCGAGGGGGACCTCGGTCCAGAGCGGGTCCGCGGCCGCCGCCGACCGGAGGACGAACGCCGTCCGGTCCGTGCACCCGTCCAGGACGACCACGACCGACACCTCGACGGTGGGGTGCGCTCGCCGCAGGACCCGGACCGCGACGGCGAGGGCCTCGACGCAGCCGCCGATGCCGTCCTCCTCGTCGTGCGCCGGCACGACGACGTCGACGCGTGCGGGGAGCGTCACGGGGTCAGCCCTTCCGTCGTCGCGACGGAGACCACCGACGGACCGGGGAAGACGCTCAGGACGAAGTCCTCCTCGACGTGCCGGACGAGCGCGGGCCGCGGCCACCGCTCGGCGATCCGGGCGTCCACGGCGTCACCCGAGGTCACGGCGTCGTCGTCGGGGTGCCGCCAGTGACAGGCGACGAGGACACCGTCGTCGTCGAGGGAACCGAGCACCCGGTCGATCGTGGCGTCGAGGTCCGCCGGCGACAGGTAGTACCCGACCTCGGACACCACGACGAGGTCCCATCGACCGCCCGGCCACTCCGACGGCAGCTCGGCCTGGACGAACCGGGCGGCCGGCGCACGCAGCCGGGCACGTTCCAGCGGTGCTGCGGCGATGTCGGTCCCGAGCACGGCGTCGGCGCGCTCGGTCAACGCGGCCGTCAGCACCCCCGTCGCGCAGCCGAGCTCGAGCGCGGACCGGTACCGCTCGCGGGGGAGCGCCGCCAGGGTCACGGCACGCTTCCGCCGTTCGTACCAGGAGCCCTCGAAGTCCCAGCCCTCCGGCTTCCGCTCGTAGTGGGCGTCGAAGGACTCCCGGGAGCGGGACGACTGCACCGCGGACACGGCGAAGAACCACTCGGTCGGCCGCAGGTGGTGCGCGGCGTGCCGGGCGTCGACGATCGCCTCGTCGCCCGGGGCCGGCGAGAGCGGCCGCGTCTGCGAGGGGTAGGCGTCGAGTGCGGCGCGCTTCCGGTCCAGGACCGCCGACGACAGCGCCAGCGACCGGGCCCGGTCCCAGGGCGCCGCGGGGTCGGACGGGTCGTCCCAGTGCCACGCCCAGATCGGGTACTCGAGCAGCTCCGCTCCCGGAGTGCCCGCGACGACGTCCGCGGCGACCTCGCCCGCGATGCGGTGGTCCCGGTGCCCGTCCCCACGCCACGGCGCGACGACGAGCACGGGACCGTCGACCGGCCCGACCCGCTCGGTGAGCGCCGCCCGGAGCACGTCCGGGTGCTCACGGAGCCCACCGTCCGGGACGTCCAGGACCGTCGCGCTCGCCGCGGGGGCGAGTGCCGCCAGCGCCGCCCGGAACTCGGCGTCCCGGATCGCCCGGAGCCGCTCGGGGGAGGTGCTCGGCGAGTCCGGGTGCGAGCCCTCGCCGCGGGTCACGAGCAGCACGTGCACGGGGACACCGGCGTCCGCGGCGGACGCGATCAGCCCGCCGGCGCCGAGGGTCTCGTCGTCGGGGTGCGGCGCGACGACCACGACCGCGGCGACCCCGTCGAGCCGCACCGGAAGCGAGGGCACCGACCGCAGGAAGGGCGTCCAGTCGGCGGGGTCGGTGCCCGGCTCGCGGTGGTCGAAGCTCACCACGCGACACCGCCGCGCTCGACGACGATGCGGCCGGTGCGGGCGAGGTCCCGATCGCCGTGGTCCTGCAGCACGTAGAGCTCGAGGTCGGCGACGCGCGCGGCGACCGCCGGGTCCGAGGTCAGGGGAGCGGGGCCGATCGTCCGCACGACCCGCTCCCGGACGGCGTCGACGGCCCGACGGACCCGGGAGCGCACGACCTGGGCGAGCAGCGACCAGTCGTCGTCGGAGGTCGGGGCGGACGCGGCGCCGGAGTCGGTGCCCGGGCCGTCGATCCGGGCCGCGGCGTCGGCGAGGGCGTCCTCGGCGTCGGCGAGGTCGGCGACCGTCGCGCCGAGGGCGGCCTGCAGCAGCTCGGACTCGGGCCGGGACACCACCAGGGAGCGGAGGACCCGGGCGAGTCCGACCGCGCCACCCCACCAGCACGCCGCGACACCGATCCCGCCCCAGGCGAACCCCGGACGCGTGAGGTACCAGCCGGGAGCGCCGACGGGCGTCGCGTGCACCCCGGCGAAGTCGACCGGGCCGCTCGGCACGTCCGGCATGCCACGGGCGACCCAGGCCTCGTCGTGCACCGTCACACCGTCCTGCCGGAGGTCCACCGCGAACAGCTGCCGGTGGTCCCCGACGTGGGCGGTGACGAGCGCGTTCGAGAGGCTCGACGCGAGGGAGCACCACGGCTTCGTGCCGTCGAGCGCGAACGAGCCGCCCGACCCGCCCGACGTCGCCGTGAGCCGCAGCCCCGGGCCCTCGGCGGCGAACACGCCCCACGTCGACCCCTCCGGAGCGTCCACCCCGGCCTGCGCGAGGATGCCGAGTGCGTCGAGGTGCGGCTCGACCGTGCGTGCGAGCGCGACGTCCGCGGCCGCCACGGCAGCGAGCGCGGCGAAGGACCCGCCGGCCGTCCCCGCGGACAGCAGCGGGGCGGTGGAGGCGACCGACCGCGCGAACGCGAGCCGGTCCGCCGGGGTCGCGCCGCGCCTCCCGGGACCGCCTGCGATCCGGGCGGACTCCTCGATGCGCGCGGTGTCGACGGATCGGGCGGAGGCCGGCCAGGCCGAGGATCGGAGCATGGCGCTCACGGTACGGAGCGGACGCCGAGTGCCTGCTCGGGAATCCACAGAGCGCCGAGGGGCGCTCCACAGACCGCTCATAGGAAACTCTCGATACTCGAAGACGTGACCATCTCCCAGCCTGCAGCAGCCCCGCGCCTCACGCGTGCCGACGGAACCCCGTTGCGCATCCTCGTCGTCGACGACGAGGCCAGCCTCACCGACCTCCTGTCCATGGCGCTCCGCTACGAGGGCTGGGACGTCAAGAGCGCGAACGGCGGCCAGGACGCACTGAGCACGGCGCGCGAGTGGAAGCCGGACGCGATGGTGCTCGACGTGATGATGCCGGACCTCGACGGGCTGCAGGTGCTCAGCCGGCTGCGGCAGAACAACGACGACACCCCGGTGCTGTTCCTCACCGCCAAGGACTCCGTGGAGGACCGCGTCACCGGTCTCACCGCGGGCGGCGACGACTACGTCACGAAGCCCTTCTCCCTCGAAGAGGTCGTGGCGAGGCTCCGCGGGCTCATCCGTCGCTCGCAGATCTCGATCTCCGAGGCCGGCGACTCGCGCATCGTCGTGGGCGACCTGGTGCTCGACGAGGAGTCGTACGAGGTGTCCCGCGCCGGTCGGCCGATCGAGCTGACCGCGACCGAGTTCGAGCTCCTCCGCTTCCTGATGCGCAACCCGCGCCGCGTGCTGTCGAAGGCGCAGATCCTCGACCGCGTCTGGTCCTACGACTTCGGGGGCAAGTCCTCCGTCGTCGAGATCTACATCTCCTACCTGCGCAAGAAGATCGACGCTGGCGAGACCCCGATGATCCACACCGTGCGCGGCGTCGGGTACGTCATCAAGCCCACGTCCTGAGGTCGGTGCAGTGACCCTCCGTCGTCGGCTCGTCCTGAGCATCGTCGCGCTCGTCGTCGCCGTCAGTGCGGTCATCGGTGCCGGGAGCATCATCGCGCTCGCGTCCATCCAGACGGGCACGATCGACAGCCAGCTCTCGAAGGCGACCGACCGTGCGAGCACGAAGTTCGGCGAGGGACAGCAGAACCCGAACGGGCAGCGCCCGAACGACGACGCCCTGCAACCCCTCGGCCAGGCGGCCGGCACCCTCACCGCGTACTACTTCTCCGGTGGCGGCGCGGGCGGGATCGTCCTGACCGACAACAGCTCGCGGCTGCAGCTCACGACGACGCAGCTCGACCGTCTGGGCAACGTCAAGGTCGGCGTCGACCCGGCCACGATGGACCTCGGCGGATCGCTCGGCCGCTACCGCGTGGCCGCCGTGCAGGTCGACAACCCGGTGCTCGGCAACGCCGTCCTCGTGGTCGGACTCCCGATGTCGCCCGTGTACGAGAGCGTCCGGTCGCTGCTGCTCGTCGTGATCATCGTCGTCGCGGCAGCGCTCGTCGCCGCGTCCGTCGTCGCCGCGGTCGTCGTCCGCCGGTCCTTGCGGCCGCTCGAACGGGTCGCCGAGACCGCCTCGACCGTCGCCCGCATGCCACTCGAGCGCAGCGACGCCCTGCAGGACGTCCGCGTGCCCGACACCGACCCCCGCACCGAGGTCGGCCGCGTCGGCAGCGCCTTCAACCGGATGCTCGGCCACATCGCCGGCGCCATGCAGGCCCGCGAACGCTCGGAGCAGAAGGTCCGCCAGTTCGTCGCCGACGCGTCGCACGAACTCCGGACGCCCCTGGCATCGGTGCGCGGGTACGCCGAGCTCACCCGTCGGATGGGTGCGGACCTGCCGAAGGACGTCGTGTACGCGATGAGCCGGATCGAGTCCGAGTCGAAGCGCATGACGAGCATGGTCGAGGACCTGCTGCTGCTCGCTCGACTCGACGAGGGCCGCGAGATCCAGTTCGACGACGTGGACCTCACCGGGCTCGTGCTCGACGCGGTGAACGACGCGCACGCGGCATCGCCGGACCACCCGATCGAGGTGGACGTCCCGTCGACCCCGGTGACGGTGGTGGGCGACGCCGCGCGTCTGCACCAGGTGATCGTCAACCTCGTCACCAACGCCCGGACCCACACCCCGGACGGCACCCGCATCACCGTGGGGCTCGCGCCGTCGGCCTCGGGGACCGGCGTGGACCTGACCGTGCGGGACACCGGGCAGGGCATCGACCCGGAGTTCCTGCCGAAGCTGTTCGAGCGGTTCGCCCGCGCCGACAGCTCCCGCTCGCGCACCGCGGGGTCGACGGGGCTCGGGCTCGCCATCGTGGACGCGGTCGTGCAGGCGCACGGCGGGTCCGTGGACGTGACGAGCGAGCCGGGGGACACCGTGTTCACGGTGCACCTGCCGTCGGAGCGGCCGGCGACCGAGGCGGCGTCGGCCGCGGCATCGTCCGTGGCCGCGGCTGGCGGTGCGTCGGCAGCGGCCGCTGGGCCTGCTGCGTCGTCCGCGTCCGCGTCCGCTTCCTCGTCCGCTTCCTCGTCCTCGTCCGCTTCCTCTTCCTCGTCCGCTTCCTCTTCCTCGTCCGCTTCCTCGTCCGGGGATGCGACCGACGACTGGTCGGCGACCCCGGTCCCGTCCGCCACCGACTGACGGACGGGAGGCGCGGTGCGGGCCGGCACCGCGCCTCCCGTCCGACGGTTGGTCGCGACTGTCGTGCCGTGCTACAGTTCTCGAAGCCAAAGACCGCCGGTTGTCGTGCTGCTCGCAGCGCGAACGAAGGTCCTCACTCATGAGGCAGCCCGCGCAGGTGTTCCGAACCTCTCCTTCCGTTCGCGGGGGAGCAGCTCCGAGCCTCTGCGCCGGAGCTTTTTTCATGTGGTGGAGTCCTGGGGCTGCCGGCAAGAACCCCAAGGAGAACCATGGCGAACAAGGAAGCTGCGGTCGCCGAGCTCACGGAGTCCTTCCGTAGCTCGAACGCCGTTCTGCTCACCGAGTACCGCGGTCTCACGGTCGCGCAGCTCAAGGAGCTCCGCAACTCGATCCGTGAGCACGCCACGTACGCCGTGGTGAAGAACACGCTGACCAAGATCGCGGCGAACAACGCCGGCATCTCGTCGTTCGACGACGAGCTCGCCGGTCCGTCCGCTCTCGCCTTCGTCCACGGTGACACCGTCGCCGTCGCGAAGTCGCTGCGTGCATTCGCCAAGGCGAACCCCGAGCTCGTGGTGAAGGGTGGTTACTTCGACGGTAACCCGCTCTCCGCGACCGAGGTGGACAAGCTCGCCGACCTCGAGTCCCGTGAAGTCCTGCTCGGCAAGCTCGCCGGCGCCTTCAAGGCCTCGCTGTTCGGTGCTGCGTACCTGTTCCAGGCCCCCCTCTCGCAGGCCGTCCGCACCGTGGACGCCCTTCGCGAGAAGCAGGAGTCCGCGGCCTGATCAGGCTCGCGTTCCACAACCACACGATCTAGCTAGTAGTAGGAGAAAATCATGGCGAAGCTTTCGCAGGACGAGCTCATCGAGGCCTTCAAGGAGCTCACGCTCATCGAGCTCTCGGACTTCGTGAAGAAGTTCGAAGAGGTCTTCGAGGTCACCGCGGCCGCCCCGGTCGCCGCTGCCGCTCCGGCCGCCGCCGGCGCCCCGGCCGAGGCTGCTGAGGAGAAGTCGGAGTTCGACGTCGTCCTCAAGTCCGCTGGTGACAAGAAGATCCAGGTCATCAAGGAGGTCCGTGGCCTGACGTCGCTCGGCCTCGGTGAGGCCAAGGCGCTCGTCGAGACCGCCGACGCCAAGATCCTCGAGGGTGTCAACAAGGAGACGGCCGACAAGGCGAAGGAGGCCCTCGAGGCCGCCGGCGCCACGATCGAGCTCGCGTAGTCTCGACCGTTCGGTCACGAAGGCCGCTGCCCCTCGGGGCGGCGGCCTTCGTCGCGTGCGGGGGGGGGGGGGGGGGGGCTGCGGGGCGTTTCCGCGAAAGCGACACTCTGCCGTCGGATGCACGCGCCGATGTGTCGCTTTGGCGGCACCCTCGTCGCGACTCAGCTGTGAAGTGTCGCTTTGGGCGCACGAGCGGGGCAGGCCAGGAGGCACGGCACCTGTCCACAGATCGGCGCAGGACCGCCTCCACGCGCGTCCAAGACGACAAGGTGCCGTCATGCACCCTGCGAACGCGATCGAACTGTTCCGTACGACCCGGCTCGACCGAGCGGCCGGTCGACACCTCCAACGTCGGCGCGCCGCGGACGAGCTGGTGCGGGTCCGCCACGGCGTGTACGTCGAACGGGCTGCATGGGATGCGCTCGACGGTCGGTCACGGCACCTCGTCCGCATGCGCTCGGCCATTCCGTTGCTCCGCCCGGGCGCCGTGTTCGCCTTCGAGTCAGCGGCCGCCGTGCACGGTCTGCCGAGGATCGACCCGTGGACCACCCGCGTCCGAGCGGTGGTGCCGTCGTTCGACCACGACGTGCACCGCGTCGACCTGACGCTGCACGCCGGCACCACGCTGCGGTCCGGACGTCTGTTCTGGGGTGTCCCGTACGCCTCGCTCGCGGCGACCACGATCGAGATCGCCCGTCGCGGCTCACTCTCCGCCGCCGTCGTGGCCATCGACCACGCGCTCCGTCGGGGGGAGCAGCTCGTCGAGCTGCAACGCCTCGCGTCGGAGGCCGGACCGTGGGGATCCTCGCGGCTCGAGCACGCCTTCGCGATCGCCGACGTGCGCCACGAGTCGGTCGGGGAGTCCTACTTCGCGGCCCGCGCCGCAGAGCTCGGATGTCCCGACCTCGAACCGCAGCACGAGTTCGTCCACCTAGACGGAACGGTGGATCGGGTCGACTTCTGGCTTCCGCGGCAGGGCATCGTGATCGAGTTCGACGGGCGCCAGAAGTACGAGGACCCGCGCATGCTCGGCGGTCGGGACCCGCACGATGTCCTCTGGGCCGAGAAGCGCCGCGAAGATCGCATCCGGTCCCGACGCGAGGTGCACGGCGTCGTCCGCGCGGACTGGTCACACCTGGTCGACCCTGAGCGCTTGCGGGCGCTGTTCCGCACGCACGGCGTTCCGTGTCGATGACCGCGACGCCTGTGATCACCCGCCGAAGCGACACGCTGCCGCCGAGGCTCGACGTCTGTGCGGCGAGAGCGACACGTTCGCGCCGAAGCCCGGCGGGAACCTGTCGCTTTCGCGGACGAGCGGCGCAGCGGGCGGGCGGTCGACGGGCCGGCGGCCGGCGGGCGCGGCGCGCGCGTCAGCGCAGCGTGCTGTGGCGGCGGCCGTAGGCCAGGTAGAGCGCGGCGCCGGCGACCATCCAGATGCCGAAGGCGATCCAGGTGCCGATGCCGAGGAACACCGCGAGCAGCACGCAGCAGAGCGCGCCGATGATCGGCACGACGGGGAACAGCGGCACGCGGTACGACCGCTCGAGCGACGGCTGGGCCCGACGGAGCACGATGACCGACACGTTCACGAGGGCGAACGCCACGAGCGTGCCGATGCTCGTCGCGTCCGCGAGTTCCCCGAGCGGCACCAGTGCGGCGACGATCGTCACGACGACCCCGATGATGAGGGTGTTCCAGACGGGGGTGCCGGTGCGGTGCGACACCCGGCCGAACACCTTCGGCACGAGTCCGTCGCGGGCCATCGTGAGCAGGATGCGGGTCTGTCCGTAGAGCACGGTGAGCACCACGCTCGCGATCGCGATGACGGCGCCGATCGAGAACACCAGGGCGACCCACGGCTGCCCGGTGACGTCGACGACGATGCGCACGAGCGAGGCCTCGGTCGACGAGAACGACGTCCACGAGCGGGCGCCGACGGCCGCGATCGCGACGAGGATGTACAGCGCCGTGATGAGCGCGATCGACCCGATGATCGCGCGGGGGAGGTCCCGCCGCGGGTTCTTCGCCTCTTCCCCGGCGGTCGACGCGGCGTCGAACCCGATGTACGAGAAGAACAGCCGGGACGCGGCCGCGGTGACCCCGGCGGCACCCATCGGTGCGAGCGGCTCGAAGTTCTGCGCCTGGAACGCCGAGAACGCCACGATGACGAAGAACACGAGCAGGGCGATCTTCACGATGACCATGACCGTGTTCACCCAGGCGCTCTCGCGCGCACCCGGGAGCAGGACCGCCGTGGCGAGCAGCACCAGGACGGCGGCCGGCAGGTTGACCACGCCGTCCTCGCCCGGAGGCGCCGACAGTGCGGTCGGCAGGTGCAGCCCGAACACCCGCAGGGTCTCGTCGACGTACTCGCTCGCGCCGACCGCGACGGCGGCCACGGAGACGGCGTACTCGAGCACGAGGCACCAGCCGCACACCCAGGCGATGCCCTCGCCCATGGTGGCGTAGGTGTACGAGTAGCTCGACCCGGACGTCGGCACGGCACCCGCCATCTCGGCGTACGACAGCGCCGAGAGGAGCGCGGCGACACCGGCGACGACGAAGGAGATCCAGACCGCGGGACCGGCGAGCGGCACAGCGGTCCCGAGGACGACGAGGATGCCGGTGCCGAGCGTGGCGCCGACACTGATCATCGTGAGGTGCCAGACCCCGAGCGACCGCCGGAGCGGCTCGCCGTCCACCCCCGCCGAGGCCTCGGCCTGCAGCTGCTCGATCGGCTTCCGTCGGGCGAGCTGTGCGCGGAGGGACGTGGGGCGGGTGGGCGCGGACGTCAATGGGACCTCGAGTGGTGCGGGGAAGGGGACGGGAAATGGTCGCATGCCCCCTGAACGGGGTCAAATGAGCCACGGCGGCCCGATGTCCCACCCCGGGGCTAGGTTTGCAGCATGGATCGGGGTGACGCATCGTGAGCATGCACGGCGGGATGCGCGGCGGTGGCGGTGGCGGTGGCGGTGGCGGTCGCGGTGGCGGCCGGATCTCCAGCGGCGACTTCGAGGCGCAGAAGGCCGCCAACGCCGAGGCGCCCAAGATCCCGAACCTCCTCAAGCGCATCGCCGGGCTGTTCGTGCCGCACCGGAACGCGATCATCCTGACCGTCGTGCTGGTGCTGATCGGCGCCGCGATCTCCGTCGTCCCGCCGCTCCTCACCCAGCGGGCGTTCGACGAGGGGCTCTTCCCGAAGGGCGGCGGCGGGCCGGACCTGCCCGTGCTGTACGTCCTCGTCGGTGCCATGGTGGTGCTCTGGATCGCGAGCGCGGGGATCGGCGTCTGGCAGACCTACCTCACCGCGACGGTCGGCAACAAGGTCATGGGTGCGATGCGCATGCGGCTGTTCGGACACCTCCAGCGCATGGAGCTCGCGTTCTTCACCCGCACCAAGACCGGTGTCATCCAGTCCCGCCTGCAGAACGACGTCGGTGGCGTCGCGAGCGTGCTCAACAACACGATCTCGTCGATCCTCGGCAACACGGTGACGGTGATCGCCGCGGTCGTCGCTATGCTGCTCCTCAGCTGGCAGATGACCCTCGTCGCGGTCGTCCTGCTGCCCCTCCTCGTGATCGCGCAGCGACGGGTCGGCCAGGTCCGCGCCAAGATCGCCGCGCAGACACAGGAGTCGCTGTCGGACATGACCGCGATCACGCAGGAGGCCCTGAGCGTCTCCGGCATCCTGCTCGCGAAGAGCTTCAACCAGCAGCGTGCGGAGACGCAGCGGTACGGCAACGAGAACCGCAACCAGATCCGCCTGCAGGTCCGTCAGCAGATGTCCGGTCAGTGGTTCTTCGCGATCGTGTCGATCTTCCTGTCGATCATCCCGGCGATCATCTACGTCGTCGCCGCGTACCTCATCATCGGCGACGTGCCGATCACGGCCGGCACGATCGTGGCCTTCACCACCGTGCAGTCCCGGCTGCTGTTCCCGACCGTCGGTCTGCTCCGGGTCGTCCTCGACCTGCAGACCTCCGGCGCGCTGTTCGCCCGCATCTTCGAGTACCTCGACCTGAAGCCCGCCATCACGGACCCGCCCACGGCGAAGCCCGTCGACGAGTCCCGGGTGGGGCACGTCGCCTTCGACGACGTGACGTTCACCTACCCGGACGGCGAGGCGGACAAGCCGACCCTCCGCGGGGTGTCGTTCGAGCTCCAGCCCGGTCAGTTCGCCGCGTTCGTGGGGCCGTCGGGTGCGGGGAAGACGACCGTGTCGTACCTCGTGCCGCGGCTGTACGAGGCGACCGCGGGCTCGGTCCGGTTCGCCGGGCAGGACGTCCGCGAGCTGGCGCACGAGGACCTCATGCGCCACGTCGGCATCGTCAGCCAGGAGACCTACCTCTTCCACGCCACCATCGGCGACAACCTGCGGTACGCCAAGCCGGACGCGACCGACGACGAGATCGAGCAGGCCGCGCGCGCGGCGAACATCCACGAGACGATCGCCTCGTTCCCGGACGGCTACGAGACGGTCGTCGGGGAGCGCGGCTACCGGCTGTCCGGCGGCGAGAAGCAGCGGATCGCGATCGCGCGGGTGCTGCTCAAGGACCCGCCGGTGCTCGTGCTCGACGAGGCGACGAGCGCCCTCGACTCGATCTCCGAGCGTGTCGTGCAGACGGCCCTCGACAACGCCGCGGCCGGCCGGACGACGATCTCGATCGCGCACCGGCTCTCGACGATCCGCGACGCCGACGTCATCTTCGTGCTCGACCACGGGCGGATCGTCGAGCAGGGTACGCACGAGGAGCTCCTCGAACGGGACGGCACCTACGCGATGCTGCACCACCAGCAGAACGCCCCCGCCGACGCCGTCGGCAGCTGACACACCAGGCGAGCGCGCACAGGCGAGCGCGCACCCGCCGAGCGCGCACCCGCCGAGCGCACCGCAGGCGAGACGGGAGGCGCGGTGCGGGCCCGCACCGCGCCTCCCGTCCGTCGCCGGGTCGCGACCACGGCAGTTTCCGGCCGACCCAGCGGACACGAACGATGCTCGTGTGGTAGCTGTGAAGGAACCACACGCAAGCGCACCGTGCCCCTGAGCGGAGTCCGAAGTGACAGCTGTCCCACCGACGTCCGACCCCATCCCGCCGACGGGCACGATCGCCCCCGATGCACCACGCGTCGTCGAGGACGCGCCCCGCAAGAAGGGGAAGTTCCGCGCGTTCCTCACGAGCGGCTCCCTCGACATCCAGTCCAAGCTCCTCGTGATGCTCCTCGCGGTGAGCATCGTGGCGGCGCTGGTCGTGGGTGTCGTCGGCTACCTGAACGGCCGGAGCTCGCTCGAGGCCGCGGCGTTCAACCAGGTGACCTCGTTGCGCGAGGCGAGGATCACCGAACTGCAGCGCTCGTTCGGCCAGTTCACCCAGACGGTCGTCGCGCAGACCCGCAACGAGAGCGTCATCGGCGCGACGAAGGCGTTCGAGTCGGGGTGGGACGACCTGCAGTCGCGGCCGGTGTCCGACGACGACCACACGAAGGTCGAGGACTGGTACCGGGACTCCTTCGTCCCGCAGCTCGACGACCGCAACGGCGGCACCGCCAACCCGGACCAGTTCGCGCCGACCGAGGACCCGCAGGCCTACCTGCAGGCGCGGTACACGGCGCCGTTCACCGACTACGACAAGGCCATCGACCAGGACGACGCCGGTGACGGCAGTGCGTGGTCGGCGGCGCACGCCGAGTACCAGCCGTACTTCAAGCAGGCGGTCGAGGCCGCCGGGTACGAGGACCTCCTGCTCATGAACACCGACGGGGACGTCGTGTACTCGGCGTACTCCGGCGCGGACCTCGGCACGGACCTCGAGAGCGGGCCCTACCGCGACTCGAACCTCGCGACCGGGTACCAGCAGGCACTGCAGCTGACGAGCTCGGACGACTTCGTGGTGACGGACTTCGCGCGGTACGTGCCGAGCCTCAACGTCCCGACGCTCTGGGTGATGTCGCCGGTGGGGGAGGACGGCAAGATCATCGGGGTGATGGCCGTCCAGGTGCCGGTCGACCTCATCACGCAGGTCATGACGGGCAACGAGCAGTGGAAGGACGACGGCCTCGGGGACACCGGGGAGTCGTACCTCGTCGGTGCCGACCACCTCATGCGGTCGTACCCGCGCCAGCTCATCGAGCACCCGAAGCAGTACCAGCGCGACGTCGTCGCTGCCGGGACGGCGCCGTCGACGGCGGCCCGCCAGGTCGCGGTGAAGGGCTCCGTGCTCCTGCAGGAGGTGAACACGACGCCGGTGACACGGGCGCTGCAGGGGAAGTCCGGGACGGTGATCTCGACCGACTACCGCGGGAAGGAAGTGCTCGCGGCGTACGCGCCGCTCGAGGTCGACGGGCTCCGGTGGGTCGTCGTCGCGCAGATGGACACGGCCGAGGCGTTCGCACCGGTGAACGACTTCGCCCGGAACATCGGTCTCGCGCTCGTCGGCATCATCGTCCTCGTCAGCCTGCTGTCCCTGCTGCTGGCCCAGGTGTTCGTCCGGCCGATCCGGCGGTTGCAGACGGCGGTGAACCGGGTGTCGTCCGGCGACCTCGGCGTCGAGGTGCAGACGAAGGCCGGCGACGAGATCGGCGACCTCGGACTCGCGTTCAACGACATGAGCCGCAGCCTGCAGGTGAAGCAGGACCTGCTCGACGAGCAGCGGCGGCAGAACGACACCCTGCTGCTGACGCTCATGCCGGAGGAGGTCGCCCGTCGCTACAAGCAGGGCGACGAGACGATCGCGGCCGACCACCAGGACGTCGCCGTCGTCTACGCGGACATCATCGGCTTCGACGAGTTCGCCGCCGGCCTCACGGCCGAGGAGTCCCTGTCCCTCGTCAACGACGTCTGGCGCTCCCTCGACGAGGCGGCCACCCGCCACGGCGTCGAGCGGGTGCGCACGACCCGGAGCGGGTACCTCGCCAGCTGCGGCCTGAGCGTGCCGCGCGTGGACAACGTCCGCCGCGTCGTCGACTGGGCGGAGGAGGCGCAGGGCGTGCTCGAGCGCTTCAACGCGCAGCACGGGTCGAAGATCGGGCTGCGCGCCGGCATCGACACCGGTCAGGTCACGAGCGGGCTCGTCGGCCGCTCGAGCATCGTCTACGACATGTGGGGCGACGCCGTCAGCCTGGCGTACCGGGTGCAGGGGATCGCCCCGGCGCCGGGGGTGTACGCGACGCAGCGCGTGGTCGACAAGCTCGGCGACCGCGGGGGCGTGCAGGATGCCGGCGAGGTGCAGACGCAGGCCGGCCCGCAGCGGGTCTGGAAGCTCGAGCGCACCGGAGCGGCGTCGTGACCGCGTTCTGGGAGCAGCCGTGGTTCTGGCCGGCGATCAGCGTCATCGTCGGCTTGCCGCTGCTGCTGCTCGTCCTGACCGAGCTGCAGTCGAACCTCGAGCGGCGCGGCAACTCGCTGCACAAGGTGGTCGGATTGCTGCGGAACGCCGTGGTGCCGATCATCGCGATCCTCGTCCTGTCCGTCCAGGTCACCGACGCGGTCGACCCGGGCAGGCCCGTGGTGAACCAGATCATCGGCACCGTGCTCGGGTTCCTCGTGATCGTGTTCGTCCTGAACGGGCTGAACATCGTCCTGTTCACGAACGCCCGGAAGGGCACCTGGCGCGAGAAGATCCCGTCGATCTTCGTGGACATCGCCCGCATCGTGCTCATCGCGCTCGGGCTGGCGCTGGTGTTCAAGATCGTCTGGGGTGCGGACGTCGGCGGGATCTTCACCGCGCTCGGTGTCGGCTCGCTCGTCATCGGCCTCGCGCTGCAGTCCGCCGTCGGCCCGGTGATCGCCGGGCTGTTCCTGCTGTTCGAGCAGCCGTTCCGGCTGGGGGACTGGCTCGACGCCGGTGGCGTGCGCGGCCGGGTGGTCGAGGTGAACTGGCGGTCGGTGCACATCGACACGGGCGCCGGGATCCTCATCATGCCGAACTCCTCGTTGGCGGGGGCGTCGTTCACGAACCTCAGCCGGACAGGAGGCACGTTCCCGGTCGCCACGGACGTCACGTTCACGACGGACGACCCTCCGGCAGCGGTGGTCGCCCTGCTGCAGCGGGTCGCGTCCGGCCTGCCCCAGCGGTACCCCGGCACGCAGCCGGTGGCGGTGCCGACCGGCGGATCGTCGTACACCGTGTCCTTCGAGGTGCGCGGACCGTCGCAGGAGGGCGACGCGCTCGCCCAGTTCCGGATGTGGCTCTGGTACGCGGCCCGGCGCGCAGGGCTCGGCCTCGACGGCGACACGACCGACGACTTCGTCACCGACGAGCGTCGGGACGCCGCCCTGGCGTCGATCGCGCCCACGCTGTACCTGACGGGCGACGACGGGGCCGCGCTGGCACCGCTCGTCCGGCTCGAGCGGTACGCCGCCGGCGAGACGATCGTCACGGCCGGCACGGTGCCGGACGCGGTCCGGTTCGTCCTGTCCGGCAGCGTCGACCTGCGCGTCCCGTTCGAGGACGTCGAGTTGCCGGCGACCCGCGTCGAGACCGGCGACTACCTCGGGCAGACGGCGTTGACCCGGGAGGCGCTGCTCACCACCGCCGTCGCGCTCACCGAGGTCGCGGTGCTGGTCGTGCCCGCCACCGCGCTCGACCAGATCGTGCGCGGCACGCCGGCGCTCGCCCGGGACATGGGGGAGGTCATCGACCGCCGCCGGCAGGAGGTCTCCGCGGCGGTGTCCGCCCACGTCGCATCCCAGCGGAAGACGGTGTCCGCCGCCTAGACTCGACCGCGTGCGTTACGCGAACTCCGTGGTCGACCTCGTCGGCGACACCCCGCTCGTCAAGCTCAACCGGGTGACCGAGGGGGTGCGCGCGACCGTCCTCGTGAAGGTCGAGTACCTCAACCCCGGTGGGTCGTCGAAGGACCGGATCGCCACCAGGATCATCGACGCGGCCGAGGCCTCCGGCGACCTGGGCCCCGGTGGCACGATCGTCGAGCCGACCTCCGGCAACACCGGTGTCGGCCTCGCGCTCGTCGCCCAGCAGCGCGGCTACCGCTGCGTGTTCGTCCTGCCCGACAAGGTCGGCGAGGACAAGCGGAACGTGCTCACCGCGTACGGCGCCGAGATCGTCGTCACGCCGACGGCCGTCCCGCCCGAGCACCCGGAGTCGTACTACTCGGTGTCCGACCGGCTGGTGCGCGAGATCCCCGGCGCCTACAAGCCGAACCAGTACGCGAACCCGAACGGCCCGCGCAGCCACTACGAGACCACCGGTCCGGAGATCTGGCGCGACACCGAGCAGCGCATCACGCACTTCGTCGCGGGTGTCGGCACCGGCGGCACCATCTCCGGTACCGGACGCTTCCTGAAGGAGGCCTCGGACGGCCGTGTCCGCATCGTCGGCGCCGACCCCGAGGGCTCCGTCTACTCGGGCGGCACCGGTCGCCCCTACCTGGTCGAGGGCGTCGGCGAGGACTTCTGGCCGACCGCGTACGACCCCGGGGTCCCCGACGAGATCATCGCCGTGTCGGACGCCGACTCGTTCGCGATGACCCGTCGGCTCGCCCGTGAAGAGGGCCTGCTCGTCGGTGGCTCGAGCGGCATGGCGGTCGTCGCCGCGCTCCGCGCCGCCCGCGACCTCACCGAGGACGACGTGGTCGTGGTGCTCCTGCCGGACGGCGGCCGCGGCTACCTCGGCAAGATCTTCAACGACCGGTGGATGCGCTCCTACGGCTTCGCCGAGACCGACGACGAGCGCACCGTGGGGTCGCTCATCGCGGGCAAGGACGGCCGGCTGCCCGACCTCGTCCACGCCCACCCGGCGGACACCGTGCGCGAGGTCGTCGACATCATGACGAAGTACGGCGTCTCGCAGATGCCCGTGCTCAGCGCCGAACCGCCCGTCGTCATCGGCGAGGTCGTCGGCGCGGTGGCGGAGAAGGACCTGCTCGAGCAGGTCTTCACCGGCGCCGCGAAGATGACGGACGCGCTGTCCGGGTTCGTGGGTGACCCGCTCCCGCTCATCGGCGTCGGCGAGTCGGTCTCGTCGGCGCGACGTGCGCTCGAGTCGGCGGACGCCCTGCTCGTCGTCGAGGACGGCAAGCCCGTCACCGTGCTGACCCGCCACGACCTGCTCGCCTACCTGTCCGAGTGACCCG
This sequence comes from Curtobacterium sp. NPDC087082, assembly GCF_044745045.1. NCBI lineage: Bacteria > Bacillati > Actinomycetota > Actinomycetes > Micrococcales > Microbacteriaceae > Curtobacterium > Curtobacterium sp. NPDC087082. Next base: position 976,285 of record NZ_JBIUZN010000001.1, read on the forward strand.
CGTCCCGCGTGACGCCCCCGACCCAACGAGGAACGAAGCCCGCATGACCGAGTTCAGCACCCGCGCCGTCCACGCCGGCCAGGAGCCCGACGGCCCCACCGGCGCCGTCATCCCCCCGATCCACCTCACGTCGACGTACGTGCAGGACGGTGTCGGCGGCATGCGGAACGGCTACGAGTACTCCCGCGCCGGCAACCCGACGCGCGACTCGCTGCAGACCCTCCTGGCGGACCTCGACGGTGGCGTCGCGGCGTACTCGTTCGCGTCCGGGCTCGCCGCCGAGGATTCTCTGCTGCGCGCCACGCTCGTCCCCGGTGCCCGCGTGGTGATGGGCAACGACGTGTACGGCGGGACCCACCGCCTGGTCAGCCGGTTGCACGTGCCGTGGGGCGTCGAGCTCGTGGTCGTCGACATGAGCGACACCGACCGCGTCCGTGCCGCGCTCGAGGGTGCTCCGGCGCAGACCGTCCTCTGGGTCGAGACCCCGACGAACCCGCTCATGAAGATCGCCGACATCGCCGCGCTCGCCGAGATCGGCCACGCGGCCGGTGCCGTGGTCGTCGTCGACAACACCTTCGCGTCGCCGTACCTGCAGCAGCCGCTGTCGCTCGGCGCCGACGTCGTCGTGTACTCGACGACGAAGTACCTCGGCGGCCACTCCGACGTCGTCGGCGGCGCCGTGGTGCTCGCCGACGAGGAGCTCGCCGCGAAGGTGCAGTTCCTGCAGTTCGGCGCCGGGGCGATCTCGTCGCCGTTCGACGCGTTCCTCACCACGCGCGGCATCAAGACCCTCGCGGTCCGGATGGAGCGGCACTCGCGGAACGCCCAGGCGGTGGCCGAGGCACTCGTCGGTGCGCCGGGTGTCGAGCGCGTGTACTACCCGGGGCTCGTGGAGCACCCCGGCCACGACGTCGCGGCACGCCAGATGCGCGGCTTCGGGGGCATGCTCTCGGTCGCGCTGCGCGGTGGGCCCGAGGCGGCGCGCCGTTTCGCGGAGTCGACCGAGGTGTTCGCGCTCGCCGAGTCGCTCGGCGGGGTCGAGTCGCTCATCGGGTACCCGTCCGAGATGACGCACGCGTCGGTGAAGGGCACGGAGCTGGCGGTGCCGGAGAACGTCGTGCGCCTGTCCGTCGGCATCGAGGACGCCGGCGACCTCGTGGCGGACCTGCAGCAGGCGCTCGCGCGCTGACCCGCTCGACGGCGGTGGCGGGCCCGACCTCGGCGGCCCGCCCGGCGTCGGTGGGCGGCCCTACGATGATCGGGTGAGCACCGCGGCGACGAGGACCAGTCTGTTCAGCGGACCGTACGCCCTCGCCACCGTCGGCATGGTCGCGATCGTCGCGGTCGCGGCGTTCCAGAACCTGGCGATGACGACCGTCATGCCGGAGATCAGCCGCGACCTCGACGGCGAGACCCTCTACGCGCTGGCCTTCGCCGCACCCCTGGCTGCCGGCGTGCCGGGCATGGTCCTCGCGGGCAACTGGACCGACCGCGCGGGTGGACGCATCGTGGCGTGGGTGTCGGCCGGCCTCTTCGCCGTCGGCACCGCCGTCGTCATGCTGGCCCCGACGATGGAGGTCTTCCTCGTCGGCCGGCTCGTCGAGGGCTTCGGTGCCGGTGCGATCGACGTCGTGCTCTACGTCCTCGTCGCCCGGATCTTCCCCGCCGACCTGCACGGCCCGGTGTTCGCCGGGTTCGCCGCCGCGTGGGTGGTGCCGGCGCTCGTCGGTCCGGCGCTCGCGGGCATCGTCACCGACGTCGGGAACTGGCACTGGGTGTTCGCCGGTGCACTCGTCATCGCGATCGGCGCGTTCTCGCTGCTCGTCCCGACCCTCGGCCGGCTGCACCCACCCGCACCCGAGCTCCGTCCGGCGTGGCAGCGGTCCCGGATCGGCTGGTCGGTCGCCGCCGCGGTGGCGATCCTGCTGCTCAACGTCGCCCCGGACCTCGGCGCGTGGGCGCGGGTCGCCGCCGTGCTCATCGGCCTCGTCGGAACGTGGTTCGCACTCCGCCCGCTGCTGCCCGCCGGCACCTTCCGCGCCGCCCCCGGGCTGCCGTCGGTGATCCTGCTGCGGGGGCTCGTCGCCGCCTCGTTCTTCGGCAGCGAGGCGTACGTGCCGTTCCTGCTGCAGGCGAAGGACGGCCTGTCCTCCTCGGCGGCGGGGCTCGCGCTGACGGTCGCGGCACTCAGCTGGGCCGGGTCGAGCTGGCTGCACGGACGGCTGGGCGAGGAACGGCTCACCGCGACCCGGACCTTCGCGATCGGTCTCGCGCTCGTGCTCGTCAGCCTGCTCACGGCGCTGACGGTCGCCACGTTCGGCCTGCCGTGGTGGCTGCTCGTGGTCGGGTGGTTCGTCGGCGGCGCGGGCATGGGGGCGATCTACCCGCGGACCTCGATGCTGACACTGCGCTTCTCCGGCGAGGGCGACGACGGGTTCGCGAGCTCGGCCCTGACCATCGCCGACGCCTCGGGCAGCGTGATCGGGCTCGCCGTCACCGGGCTGCTGTTCATCGGGACGGGCGGTGCCGACGCCGCCATGTCGTTCCCGCTCGTGTTCGGCGGCATGACCCTGATCGCGGTGCTCGCCGTCGCCGCGGTCCGTCGCCTCGGCCCCGTCCCGGCACCGTCCGTCGTCGCGGTGGGCGGGTAGCGTGGCCGTCGTGCTCCTCCGCGTCCTCACCGCCACCGTCGTCATCGGTGCGGCCCTCGCCCTGGCCGGCTGCCAGGGCACGACGTCGGCCGCGCCCACGCCGGTGCAGAGCACGGACCTGACCAGCTCCGACGGCGGGTTCGACCGGCACGCGGTCATCGGCGTGGTCCTCGAACCCGGGCAGGACACGCTCGGCGCAGACCTGCGGTCCGGACTGACCGACGCCGGTTTCGACCCGGACGTCCGCGTCGCACCGGCCGACGGGTCCGCCGCCGCGCAGCGCACCGCGGTGGACCAGCTCGTCCGCACGGGCGCGAAGGCGTTGCTCGTGCGGGCGGTCGACGCCTCGGCGCTGACCGGGGTCATCCAGACGGCGCACGACGCCGGTGTCGTCGTGGTGTCGCTGGGGGACCCGCTGCCGACGAGCGGCACGGGTGGCGACGGGGTCTCCGCGGACTACCGGGTACCGGCCGGCGACGACCAGGCCGACCTCGTCAGCGGGGCCGTCGACGTGGTCGAGTCGCTCCAGCGCGGCGAGAAGCCCACGACCGACTGACGTCCGTCGAGCGGGGCGGTCAGCGCCACCACGACGGGAACGACAGCACGATCGTGTCGACCAGTGCCTTCCGCGACCGTCGCGGTCCGGCGAGCCAGGCCTCGATCGCGCCGACGAAGCCCTGCGCCACGAACCCCGCGGCGACGTCGTCGAGGAGTTCCGGCCGGTGCTCGCGCTCGAGCGTCCGGATGTGCTGCTCGCTCGACACCGTGAAGTGCTCCACGAGGAGACGGTGCAGCGACGCGTCGTTCGGGTCCGGCAGCGCCTTGCCGTAGATCTCGCGGTGCGCGACGACGTGCTCGACGACGGCGTTGATCCCGCGTCGGGTGATCGTCGCGAACTCGTCGACCCCGGCACCCCGGGCGAACGCTGCGCGTCGGACCTCGGCGTCGTCCTCGCGGATGCGGTCGAGCTCCGGCGTGAGGACGTCGGCGAGCAACGACCCGGGGGAGACCGCGTGCGAGTAGAACGTGGCGCGGTTGATGCCGGCCGCCCGGGTGACGTCGGCGACCGTGATCTCGGACACCGGCCGGTCGGCGGCCAGTCGCAGGATGGCCTCGCGCAGGGCAGCGGTCGTGTGCAGGATGCGGGCATCCACCATGACGCCACCCCCTTCTGATCCGGTTCCGTCCCGCCGGTGTTCCGGCGGAACGGGCGGGACGACGTCCGCCGGCGGTCGACCGGCGGCGAGCAGTCCGACGGTACCGCATGTGCCGCGTCCGAGCGGGGCGGGAGCCGTGGCAACACGCGGGAGAACGCCCCGGACTGCTGCGGTGGCGCTCGGGGGACCCGTAGGATGGTTCCGCGGACGAATCGATTCGATCGACGCCGCGATCACCTCCCCACCCCTCACCGTCGAAGGACTCCTGCTCGTGACCGCGCCCGCCACCACCGGTTCGCTCCGTGTCGTCCTGCACCCGGGAGACGCGCTCTCCCGCCGGCAGCGACTCGTCTACGTCTTCGTCCTGGGCGCCCTCACCGCGCTCGGACCGTTCACGATCGACCTCTACCTGCCGGCGTTCCCGTCGCTCAAGGACGAGTTCGGCATCACCGACGGGGCGGTGCAGCTCACCCTCACCGCGACGACGCTCGGCTTCGCGGCCGGACAGCTGCTGGTCGGCCCGTGGAGCGACAAGGTCGGTCGCCGGCTCCCGCTCATCATCGCGACGAGCCTGCACGTCGCAGCGTCACTCGGAGCCGCACTGGCGCCGAACGTCGAGGTGCTGGCGCTCTTCCGCGTCCTGCAGGGCATGGGTGCAGCGGCCGGTGGCGTCGTGGCGATGGCGACCGTGCGCGACCTGTTCGGCGGCAAGCCGCTCGTGCGGATGCTGTCCCGCCTCGCGATGGTGAACGGCCTGGCGCCCATCCTCGCCCCGCTCATCGGCTCGCAGATGCTCCGGTTCGTGAGCTGGCACGGGATCTTCGTCTTCCTCGCCTGCTACGGCGCCGCTGTCGTGCTCGCCGCGGTCCTGCTCATCGTCGAGACGCTCCCGCCGGCACGTCGGCACGAGGCCGGGCACTCCACCATCGGGCAGCGGTACCGGGCGCTCTTCTCCGACCGCGTCTTCGTGGGGGTCGCGCTCATCGGGGCGATGGTCTTCAGCGGGCTCTTCTCGTACCTCAGCGCGTCACCGTTCCTGTTCCAGGGCCTGTACGGGCTCGACGCGCAGCAGTACGGCCTGCTGTTCGCGGTGAACTCGGTCGGCGTCGTCGTCGGCGTCCAGGTCTCCGCGCGGTTGGCGCAGCGCGTCGGACCGCAGTGGATCCTCGCGTGCTCGACCGCGACCCTGTTCCTCGCCGCCGTCGCGATCATGGTGCTCGACCAGCTCGGCGCCGGGCTCGTCGGGGTGCTCGTGCCGCTCTGGTTCTTCATCGCCGCGTGCGGCTTCTCGTTCCCGCTCGTCCAGGTGATCGGACTCGCCGCCCACGGCAAGGAGGCCGGCACCGCCGCCTCGCTCCTCGGCGCGCTGAACTTCGGCGTGGCGGGGATCATCTCGCCCGTGGTCGGGTGGATCGGCATCACCACGGCGACCCCGATGGCGGCGGTGATGGCGTGCACGTCGGCCGTCGCGATCGTGCTGCTCTGGGCGGTCGTCCGACCGAGGACGGTCCCGGCGCTCACGCACTGACCGTCGCACGGTGCCACGGCACGCGCCGGACAGGAGCGTCCGGCCGTTCGTATGCTGTGGACATGAGCGACGTGGTGGCGCAGGCACGGGCAGCGGCCGAGGCAGCGAAGCAGGCGGCCGACGAGGCCCGGCGCCTCGCGGACGAGGCGGTGCAGCGGGCGGAGGAACTCGCCGCCGCGGTGGCGCAGGGCCAGGAGGCGCGGCTCGAGCCCGATGCGGAGCCGGCGGTCGTCGACTCCCCGGCCCCGGCGGTGGACGCGACCGCCCCGGCGGGCGAGCCGACGTCGACGACCGGCACCGTGCCTCCCGAGCCGACCACCACCGAGGGGCCGCTCGGCGCGGACGCCGTCGCGGCGATCCGCGCCGGCTACGAGGTCGAGGGCAGCGCGCTGCAGCTCGGTGCCCTCGTGAACGGCGCCGCGGTGCCCGACGTGCAGGTCCGGATCCCGCTTGGCATGCTCAACCGCCACGGTCTCGTCGCGGGCGCGACCGGCACGGGCAAGACGCGCACGCTGCAGGTCCTCGCCGAGCAGATCGCCGCGAACGGGGTGCCCGTCTTCGCCGCCGACATCAAGGGCGACCTGTCCGGGCTGGCGGTCGCGGGCACGCCGAACGACAAGCTCCTCGCGCGCACCGCCGGGATCGGTCAGGAGTGGCGAGCGGTCGCGAGCGAGGCGGAGCTCTACTCCCTCGGCGGGCAGGGGACCGGCGTGCCGATCCGTGCGACCGTGTCCGGGTTCGGACCGCTCCTGCTGTCGAAGGTGCTCGGGCTGAACGACACGCAGGAGTCCTCCCTCGGGCTCGTGTTCCACTACGCCGAGCGGGCCGGGCTGCCGCTCGTCGACCTGTCCGACCTGCGGAGCGTGCTGACCTTCCTCGTGAGCGACCAGGGCAAGGCGGAGCTCGCCGAGCTCGGCGGGCTGTCGAAGCAGACCGCCGGGGTGATCCTCCGCGAGCTGATCACCTTCGCCGACAAGGGCGCCGACCAGTTCTTCGGCGAGACGGAGATCGACACGACCGTGTTCCTCCGCACCGCCGCCGACGGCCGGGGGATCGTCAGTCTGCTCGAGGTGCCGGGCGTGCAGGACCAGCCCGAGGTCTTCTCGACGTTCCTGATGTGGCTCCTCGCCGACCTCTTCAACGAGCTCCCCGAGGTGGGCGACCAGGACAAGCCGAAGCTCGTGTTCTTCTTCGACGAGGCGCACCTGCTCTTCAGCGGGGCGTCGGCGGACTTCCTCGAGCAGATCGTCCGCACGGTCCGGCTCATCCGGTCGAAGGGCGTCGGGATCTTCTTCGTCACGCAGACCCCGAAGGACGTCCCGAACGACGTGCTCGCCCAGCTCGGCTCGCGGATCCAGCACCAGCTGCGGGCGCACACCCCCGACGACGCGAAGGCGCTGCGGGCGACGGTGTCGACCTACCCGACGAGCGACTACGACCTCGGGGAGGTGCTGACCTCGCTCGCCACCGGTGAGGCGATCGTCACCGTGATGAACGAGAAGGGCGCGCCGACGCCGGTGGCCTGGACGCGCCTGCGAGCCCCCGAGGGCTCGATGGACCCGATGCCCGCGGCCGAGATGACGGCGCGGGTGCAGGCATCGCCGCTCCTGCCCACCTACGGCACGCGGCTCGATCCCGACTCGGCGTACGAGATGCTCGCCCGCCGGATGGAGGCCGCCGCTGCGGACGCGGCTGCCGCGGACGCCGAGAAGGCCGCGGCGACCGCTGCCGCCGAGGCGGAGAAGGAGGCGGCCCGCGCCGCTGCCGCCGCGGCGAAGGAGGCCGCGGCGAAGGAGAAGACCGAGGCGCGCGAACGGGCCGCGGCGCAGAAGGAGTACGAGCGGGCGCAGCGGGAGTTCGAGCGAGCCGAACGGGCGGCCGATGCGCGGCGGTCGGGGCGCACGTCGTCCCGGACGACGACGTCACGGAAGGCGGACGACCCGCTGTCGGACCTGCTCGGGTCCGGGCTGGGCAGGACGATCGCCAAGGAGGTCGTGCAGGGGATCTTCTCGACCCTGCGCCGGCGTCGCTGAGGGTCAGCCGAGGAGGCCGGTGGTCTCGACCACGAGCAGCCCGGCGACCGCGAGGACCGCCACCGCACCGACGGCGACGTACGCCCCGCGCTGCTCGTACCAGGACCGGCTCGCCGGGTAGCGCCGCACGAACTCGCGGATCGACATCGGCCGGGTCTCGTCGGTGACCTGCACGCCGAGGGCGTCCACGATGCTGTCGATGCCGGCGTCGCTCCAGGTGTCGGCGCGGAGGCGGAACAGGTGGGCGCCGGCGGCGTCGAGCGCGATGAGCTCGCGCGTCGTGCGCTCGACCGCGCTGCCGTACGTGGTGGCGAGGACCAGGCTGTGGACGCGGTCGCGGTCCACCCGACGGTTCTGCGTGAGGACGCCGCGCACCGTGATCGCCACCGGGTCGATGCCGATGAACGCGGTGCCCAGGCGCACGAAGACGACGGCGACGGCGGCCGCGAGCAGGATGACCGCACCCGTGACGACCGGCCAGAGGCGCATCGGGAGGGAGACCCAGACGAGGGCGACGGCGAGGGGGACGGCCGAGAACACGACGCTCAGGATCGTCGAGCGCACGAGCGAGCGACGCGGCCGGAGGACCACGTCGTACACGGTCGCGCTCGGCCGAGCTGCTGCCGGCGCCGTCAGGTCCCCCACGTGGACTCCTCGTCCCTCGGGTGCCCGGGCAGCGTTCGACGCTCGCCCGGGGAGCGCGCCCCTGCCGCTCCGTGCACCGTGTCCGACCCGTCCCGGGGCCGTCCTTTGGGTCAGTCTAGGCGACCGACGGGTATCGGGGACAGCCCGTTCCACCCCTCGGCATCGTTTCCCGGCCAGTCCATGGCGAACGGGGTTCGGCGGGGTCCGCCGGGTGGGGGACCGTCCTGTCCGGAGTGCGCCGGAGTGCTCCGGAGTGCTCCGGACGACGAACGCCCGGGAACCAATCGGTTCCCGGGCGTTCCGTGCTCTGCTCTGGCGGAGAATGGGGGATTCGAACCCCCGAGGGCTTGCACCCAACACGCTTTCCAAGCGTGCGCCATAGGCCACTAGGCGAATTCTCCTGGCGCCGTCTTCCGACGACGACACCCAATGGTACAGGTTCTCCGGAGTGCTCACGACCGCGTGTCGGAAGTGCCGGGGCTCCCAGATGTCGTGCCGTGTGCGCCGACTACCCTGGACGCGTGTCGACCCGCATCTACATCACGTCAGCAGAAGGACACACGGGCAAGAGCACCGTCGCCCTCGGTGTCCTCGAGACCCTCGCACGCTCGGTCGGACGGGTCGGGGTGTTCCGACCGGTCGCCCGCTCCGTCGACGAGCCGGACTACGTGCTCGAGCTCCTGCTGCAGCACACCGCGGTCGGCATCTCCTACGACGACGCGGTCGGCGTCACCTACGACGACGTGCACGCCGACCCGGACGCGGCGCTCGCGACGATCGTCACCCGCTTCGCCCAGGTCGAGCGGCAGTGCGACGCGGTCGTGGTGCTCGGGTCGGACTACACCGACGTCGGCAGCCCCACGGAGCTGTCGTTCAACGCCAAGGTCGCGGTCAACCTGGGCGCTCCGGTGCTGCTCGTGCTCGGTGGCCGCGACGCCGCCGAACGCGGTGCCCGCACCCCCGAGGACATGGCCCAGGTCGCCGACGTCACGACGAGCGAGCTCCGTGCCGCGCACGCCCAGCTGTTCGGCATCGTCGTGAACCGCGCCGACCCCGATGCCCTGCCGTCGGTCGTGTCGAGCGTCCGGCAGGCCGTCAGCGACGACCACCCCGACCTGCCCGTGTGGGCCATCCCCGAGGACCGCGTCCTCGTCGCCCCGACCGTCCGCGCCCTGCTCGAGGCCACCGGGGCGACCCTGGTGCGCGGCGACGAAGCGCTGCTCGACCGCGAGGCGCTCGGCACCGTCGTCGCCGGCATGAGCATGGAGAACGTCCTGCCGCGCCTGATCGAAGGCGGGATCGTCGTCGTCCCGGGGGACCGCAGCGACGTCCTCATCGCGACACTCCTCGCGAACCAGTCCGAGACCTTCCCGAGCCTCGCCGGGGTGATCCTCAACGGCGGGTTCGAGACGGCACCGCAGATCTCCCGCCTGCTCGAGGGGCTGTCGAGCTCGCTGCCGATCGCGCAGAACGACCTCGGCACCTACGACACCGCGCTCCGCATCACCCAGACCCGCGGACGGCTCGCGGCGGACTCGCCCCGCAAGGCCGACCTCGCGCTCGCGCTGTTCGAGCAGCACGTCGACGCCGACGCCCTGCGCGACCGCCTGCAGCTCACGCCCTCCGGGGTCGTGACGCCGCTCATGTTCGAGCACGGACTGCTCGACCGGGCCCGCGGGTACGGCAAGCGCATCGTCCTGCCCGAGGGCGAGGACGACCGCATCCTCCGCGCCGCGTCAACGCTCCTGCAGCGCCAGGTGTGCGAGCTCACGATCCTCGGCGACCCCGCCGCGATCCGGACCCGGGCGACCGAGCTCGGCCTCGACCTCGACGCCGCGCAGCTCGTCTCCCCGTTCGACCCCGAGCTCCGTGAGCGTTTCGCCGAGGAGTACACCCGCCTCCGGGCGCACAAGGGCATGTCGATCGAGCTCGCCCGCGACACCGTGACCGACGTGTCCTACTTCGGCACGATGATGGTGCAGCTCAGGCTCGCCGACGGCATGGTCTCCGGCGCGAAGCACACGACGGCGCACACCATCCGGCCGTCGTTCGAGATCATCAAGACCCGGCCGGACACCTCGATCGTGTCGAGCGTCTTCCTGATGGCCCTCGCCGACCGGGTCCTCGTCTACGGCGACTGCGCGGTCATCCCCGACCCGACGAGCGAGCAGCTCGCGGACATCGCGATCTCGTCCGCCGAGACCGCGACGCAGTTCGGCATCGACCCGCGCGTGGCGATGCTCAGCTACTCGACGGGCGACAGCGGCTCGGGAGCGGACGTCGACAAGGTCCGCGCCGGCACCGCCTTCGTGCGCGAGCGCCGCCCGGACCTGCTCGTCGAGGGGCCGATCCAGTACGACGCCGCCGCCGACCCGACGGTCGCGTCGACGAAGATGCCGGACTCGCCCGTCGCGGGTCGCGCCACGGTGTTCATCTTCCCCGACCTCAACACGGGCAACAACACGTACAAGGCCGTGCAGCGCTCGGCCGGTGCCGTGGCGATCGGCCCGGTCCTGCAGGGCCTGCGCAAGCCGATCAACGACCTCTCCCGCGGCGCGCTCGTCGGCGACATCGTCAACACCGTCGCGATCACCGCGATCCAGGCCGGCACCGCGACCGACGCGGGCTGACCCGCGCGACCCGCACCGCGCCTCCCGTCCGACCGAGAAAGTGACCCATCCCGTGACCGCAGCCCTCGTCGTGAACTCCGGATCGAGTTCGTTCAAGTACCAGCTCATCGAGCTCGAGGGGGAGCGGACGCTCGCCTCCGGGCTCGTCGAACGCATCGGCGAGTCGACGGGGGCGTGGAAGCACACCAACGCGCTCACGGGGGAGTCCTCGTCGAACGACTCGACCCCGGTGGCCGACCACGCGGCCGGCTTCCAGGCCATGATCGACGCCTTCGCGAAGGTCGGGCCGTCCTTCGACGAGCACCCGCCCGCCGTGGTCGGCCACCGCGTCGTGCACGGCGGCACCACCTTCGACCGGGCCACCGTGGTGACGGACGAGGTCGAGCAGCAGATCGAGGCGCTGAACAGCCTCGCGCCGCTGCACAACCCGGCGAACCTCGAGGGCATCCGCGCCGCGAAGCAGGTCTTCTCGGACGTGCCGCAGGTCGCCGTGTTCGACACCGCGTTCCACCAGACGATGCCGCCGCACGCCTACACGTACGCGATCCCGGCCGACCTCGCCGCGAAGTACGCGATCCGCCGCTACGGCATGCACGGGACGAGCCACAAGTACGTGTCCGAGCAGGCGGCAGAATTCCTCGGCCGTCCGCTCGCCGAGCTCAAGACGATCGTGCTGCACCTCGGCAACGGGGCATCCGCCGCGGCGATCGACGGTGGACGCTCGATCGAGACCTCGATGGGGCTCACCCCGCTCGAGGGTCTCGTGATGGGCACCCGCTCCGGAGACCTCGACCCCGCGGTCCTCATCCACCTCCACCGCGAGGCCGGGCTCTCCTTCGACGAGCTCGACACCATGCTCAACAAGGAGTCCGGGCTGCTCGGCCTGACCGGCAACGGGGACATGCGCGACGTGCAGGACGCGGCGCTGCACGGCGACGAGGTGGCCGAGGCAGCGCTCGCCGTGTACCGGCACCGGATCCGTCGGTACGTCGGCGCCTACACGGCGCAGCTCGGCGGGCTGGACGCGGTGGTCTTCACCGCGGGGGTCGGCGAGAACAACGCGCTGCTGCGCCGGCGCGTGCTCGCCGGGCTCGAGCACCTGGGCATCGAGATCGACGCGGACCGCAACGAGTTGGCATCTCGGGAGGCGCGGCGCATCTCCACGGACACGTCGCGCGTCGCGGTGCTCGTGATCCCGACGAACGAGGAACTGGAGATCGCCCGGCAGTCGGCTGCGGTCGCGCTCTGAGGCGCCGCGATCGAACCACGAATCCGACGTCGAACCAGCGTCGTCGCCCGGTTCGATGTCGGATCCGTGGTTCGACACCGCTGCCGTCTGGGCGTCAACCGAGCGACGCGACCGCCGCGGGGATCGGCGTGTCGCCGCTCGTGACCTCGAACTGCACGCCGACCGCGGTGTCGTCGAGGAGCGCGTGAAGCACCACCGCCGCGACGTCCGACCGTGGGATCGTGCCGCGGGGGACCGTGGCGCCGACGTCGACCGTGCCCTGGGGCGGCGTGTCGAGCAGACCCCCGGGTCGGACGATCGTCCAGCGGAGGCTCCGCGCCCGCAGGTTCGCGTCCGCCTCGGCCTTCGCGCGGAGGTACACCTGGAAGACATCGGCCTCCGACCGGGCGGGCACGACCGCACGCTCCGGGTCGTACGAGTCCGCCGCCATCGCCGAGATCATCACGTAGCGGCGGATGCCGGCGCGCTCGGCCGCGTCCGCAAGGAGGATCGCCCCGTCCCGGTCGACCGAGAGCTTCCGCTCGGCGCCGCTCCCCGGACCGGCCCCGGCGGCGAACACCACCGCGTCGACCCCGCGCAGCCGGAGCCCGAGTTCGTCGTCGTCGAGCTGCTCGAGGTCCGCGACGATCGCCCGTCCGCCCTGCTGCTCCACGTCGGTGACGTGCGCGGGGTTGCGGACGATGGCGACGGCGTCGTGGCCGGCGTCGGTGATCTGGCGGGCGAGGAGGAGGGCGATCTGGCCGTGGCCTCCGGCGATGGCGATCTTCATGTGTCCGATCTTGCCCGTCGCGTCCGGTAGACTTCTCGGCGGCTCCTCACGTGACGCCATCCAGGCCAACTCCCCCAGGGCGGAAACGCAGCAAGGGTAACCGGGCTCTGGCGGGTGCGTGAGGAGTCTTTTCGTGCGCCCGGCGTCTCTTTCGTAACGGGTTGCGGACAGCAACCTGATCGTGTGCAAAGATCGCCCTCAGGAACCCCCAACCAGGGCTCCTGACCCTCCACCGCCTCACCAGCGGGGGAGTTCCGGATCAGGTGGCGAGCGCGCTCGCCAGGAAAAGAGACACGCATGCGCAGGCACGTGTCGCTGCGGGGTACCCGTGTACCCACGACGGCGGGCGACTGGACACGACGGATCTTCGGTGCTGGCGGCCGAGCTCGACGACGAGCATCGGACGATCGGCGTCTCCTCCTGCGCGGCGGCGTCATCGCCACGGTGACGGCGCTCCTCGCCGCCACCGTGGCGATCCAACCCGCTGCGGCTGCACAGACCGACGTCTCCGAGGCCGAGGGGCTCCTGCTCAGCGGCTCGGGCATCGTGGACGTCGACGGCATCGCCCAGCTCGGCGGCGCCTACTCCGCACGCGGTGCGACGACCGGCGGCGGGACGACGAACCAGCCGCTCAACGTCGAGGCCCTGAACACCGTGGGGGTGGACCTCGGCAACGACATCGACCTGCTCGGGGCGAACGGCATCCTCACCCTCGGGGTGGCCGGCCAGTACGCGACGACCTCGGCGAACGGTGCGACGGCGTCCTCCGGCCTCCTGACGAACGACGGCGGCATCGGCGTCGGGACCGGGATCGGCACCGGGGCGTCGACGCTCGACCTCAACCCGCTCTTCAGCCGGGTCGGTGCCGACACGACGGTGCTCTCGAACGCGCAGCTGCGTGTCGGGGCGCTCGCCTCGACCCTGTCCGCGACGCGCGGCGCGACGGTCAGCACCACGAGCGACTACCGGATCGCCGGAGCCGACCTCACGCTGACGAGCCCCGCCGTCCAGGGGCTGACGACCTCGCTCCGTGACGAGCTCCGCACGGTGTCGGGTTCGGTGAACGGCGTCTTCGGCACCGGGGGAGCGCTGCAGGGCACCACCGCAGCGGTGTCCGGCCAGATCCAGACGCTCCTCCGCCAGGCGCTGCTCGGCACGGTGAACGTGAGCGGCACCACCATCACCGCGAACGTGGACCTCAACCTCGACGGCACCCTCACCCAGGTCCTCCAGCAGCCGCTCACGGACGGCGCCGTGACGATCGTCCCGGCGACCGGCACGATCACGGTGGACCTCGACAAGCTCACGGCCCTCAACGGCCAGCCCGCGAACACCCCGGTGCTGACGACGGTCGCGGTGGACTCGATCAACCAGAGCATCGCCACGATCCTCGGCACCCAGCTGCCCACCACGCTGCAGACGGCGGTGGTCAACACGATCAACTCCACGGCGGTGCGCGTGAACATCGCCACCAACGCCACCGTCCTCGGGCAGTCGGCCGCCGCGATCGGTCTGCAGGTCGACACGACCCTCGGCGCGCTGGCCGGCACCGCGACGGCGAACCCGACCGTCACCGCATCGGGGAGCCTCGTCGGCCTGCCGCTGCCCCTCGGCACCGTGCTCGCGCCGGTCGTCTCCGGCATCGTCGTCCCGACCCTGCAGACCGCGCTCCGGCCGATCATCGGCGGGACCGCCCTCACGCAGCTCGGCACCACCCTGACCACCACGACCACGGCCGTGGCGACGCTGCTGTCGCCGGTCGTCCTGCTCCTCCGCCAGGTCGTCGACCTCACCGTCAACGCGCAGGACACCACGACCGGGTTCCGCGACGGCCGCGGGTACGACCCCGGCTCGCGGAGCGTGCACGCCCTGCGGCTGTCGATCCTGCCGGGGGCGAACGTCGCCACCGTCGACCTCGCCACGTCGACCGTGCGGGCCTCGGCCTTCGTCGCGCCGACGATCACGGCACCGACCGCGAACCAGGTGTTCAGCGTGCCGACGGCGTCCTCCACCCGCAGCGTCACCGTCAGTGGCGCCGGCGAACCCGGAGCCACGATCGCCGTGACCCTCGGCGGCGGCCGGACGGGCACCGCGACCGTGGCGGCCAACGGGACGTGGACCACCTCGGTGGCGAACGTGCCGACCGGCTCGTACACCGCGACCGCGACCCAGACCGTCGGGGGAGCAGCGGCGGGCTCGGCCACGCAGCAGTTCTCGGTCGTCGCGCAGCAGGCCCTGACCATCTCGACGCCGACCGCGGGGCAGACCTTCACGACCACCGGCACCACCGCGCCGGTGACCCTGACCGGCACCGCGACCGCGAACGCCCGCATCGACGTCGACCTCGGCGGCGGCCTCACCGCGACCGGCACGGCGAACGCGAGCGGCGCGTGGAGCATCACGGTGCCGGACGTCCCGATCGGCGAACCGACAGCGAGCGTGACGCAGACCGTCGGGGACACCACCTCGGCGCCCGTGACGCGGGCCTTCCGGGTCGTGGCCGCAGCCGGCCTCACGGTCGACAGCCCGACGGCCGGCCAGGACTTCCCGCTCGCCGGGACCACCCGGGACGTGCCGTTCTCCGGTTCGGCGCAGCCCGGCGCTCGGGTCGACGTCGACCTCGGTGGCGGCCGCACGGCCACGACCACGGCGAACGCCGGCGGTACCTGGTCGACGACGGTGACGGGTGTCCCCGCGGGGTCGTACTCCGCCCAGGTGACGCAGACCGTCGGGTCCTCGACGAGTGCCCCCGTGACACGTGCCTTCACGGTCACGGCCGCCCCGGCGCTGACGATCGACGCACCCGAGGACGGCAGCACGATCACCGTCGCGGACCCGACCTCGACCACGCCCGTCACGGTGTCCGGCACCGCCGCACCGAACGCGCAGGTCACGGTCGGCATCGGCGGGTCCTTCACCGCGACGGTGACCGCGACCGGCGGCGGCGACTGGGAGGCGACCTTCCAGGGCGTCCCGGTCGGCGACCGCACCGCGACCGCTCGGCAGACCGTGGGCGGGACGACCTCCGGCCCCGTGACGAGCGACTTCACCGTCGCCGCCGGTGACCCGATCGCGATCACCGCCCCGGCACCCGGTGCCACCGTCACCGTGCTCGACGCGGACACGACGACCGACCTCGACGTGACCGGCACCGCCGAGCCCGGGGCCGACGTCGCGATCTCGCTCGGCGGCGGGCTGACCGCCACCGCGACCGCGAACGGCGACGGGGACTGGACCGCCACGGTCCAGGACGTCCCGGTCGGCCGGTACACGATCCAGGCGACGCAGACCGTGGGCGGGACCACCTCGCCGGCCGTCCGCCAGGTCGTGACGGTCGTCGCCGGCGCGGCGCTCGCCGTGACCTCGCCGACCCAGGACAGCACGACCGACGTCGCGACCGACGACTCGACGATCGACGTCGTCGTCTCGGGCACCGCGCAGCCGGGCGCCGGCATCAGCGTCGTCCTCGACGGGACGGGCGACCCGGTCACCACGACCGCCGACGACGACGGTGCGTGGTCGGTGACGCTGCCGGACGTCGGCACGGGCGACCACACCGCGAGCGTCACGCAGACGGTCGGCGGGCAGACGTCCGCAGCCGTCGACCGGGACTTCGCGATCGCCGTCGGCGACGACCTGGTGATCGAGTCGCCCACGGACGCGCAGGAGGTCCCCGCGGGAGCGGGCGGCCAGATCGGCGTCGTCGTGCGCGGTACCGCCGAGCCGGGTGCGAGCGTGCGCGTCACGGTCGACGACGGCGACCCGGTCGACGTGGTCGCCGACGGCTCCGGCAACTGGGCGACCGACCCGACGCAGCTCGGCATCGGCGACCACACCGTCACCGCCGTGCAGACCGTGAACGGCACGACCGGACCCACGGTGACGCGCGACTTCACCGTCGTGCCGGGGACCGCCGTCGCGATCGACTCGCCGGCCGTCGGTTCGCGCTTCGTCGTCGTCGACGGCGACGCGACCGCGACCGTCCCGATCTCCGGCACCTCGGAGCCGGACGCGGACATCACCGTCTCGCTCGGCCCGGACACGCAGTTCACCACCACGGCCGACGGCGACGGCGTGTGGAGCGTCGACGCCACCGGTCTCGCACCCACCGGCACGTACACGGTGAACGCGAGCCAGAGCGTCGAGGGCGTGGTCACCACCGCGATCCCGACCACGTTCCAGGTCGTCACGGCCGCGCAGCTCGCGATCACCGCCCCGGGCACGGCGCCGATCACGGTCGCGGGCGACGACGTCCGACGTGACGTGACGGTCTCCGGCACCGGCCAGCCCGGCGCCGCGGTGACCGCGAGCACGACCGGTGAGGACGACCAGCGGACGACGGTCGCCCCGGACGGCACCTGGTCGGTGACCTTCCCGGACCTCGCCGTCGGCGAGCACCCGGTGTCGGTGACGCAGACGCTGCCCGGCACGGTCTCGTCCCCGGCGGTCTCCGACCCGGCGACGCGCACCGTCACGATCGAGGCCGCGGACGCGGTCACGGTGACGACCCCGGCCGCCGACGCCGTGCTGCTCGTCCCGGACGCCGACGCGACGCGTGACGTCACGGTCACCGGGACGGCCGAGCCGAACGCTCCGGTCACGGTGCGACTCGGCGACGACGAGGCGACCACCACCGCGGACGGCGACGGCGACTGGACGGTCACGTTCGGCGGGGTCGGTGTCGGTGACCCGGCGCTCACCGCGACCCAGACGGTCGGCGGGACCAGCGCCTCCAGTCCCGCACAGACCGTCACCGTCCGTGCCGGGACCGCGCTCTCCCTGACCGCTCCGACGAACGGCGCCGTCCTGACGGTCGCCGACTCGGCCGGCACGGCCGACGTGCGGGCCGCGGGACGGGCACAGGGCGGGGCCACCGTCACGGTGACGCTGTCGAACGGCGACTCCGACGAGGTGACCGCCGCTGCCGACGGCGCCTGGGAGACGACGTTCGCGGACGTCCCGGTCGGCGACTACACGGTCCGCGCGACGCAGGTCGTCGGCGGGCAGACGTCGGCACCCGTCACCGCGGCGGTGTCGGTCCGCGCCGGTGCGCCGCTCACGGTGACGACCCCGGCCGGGGCCACCTCCGTGACGGTGGCCGACGACGACGCCACGACCGACGTGCGGTTCGCCGGCACCGGCCAGCCCGGGGCGACCGTCACGGTCGACCTCGGTGACGGCGGGATCGCGACGGCACGGGTCGACGACGACGGGGACTGGGCCACGACGGTCGAGGACGTGCCCACCGGTTCGTGGACGGCGGAGGTCACCCAGGCCGTGAACGGGACGACGAGCGCGGCGGTCGCACGACCGGTGTCCGTCGTCGCCGCGGCCGACCTGACCGTCCGCCAGCCCGGCGAGGACCCGATCACCGTCGCGGACGGCGACGCCACCACCACGGTGACGATCGCCGGTGACGCCCAGCCGGGCGCCACCGTCACGGTCACCGTCGACGACCGCGACCCCGTCGAGGTCACCGCCGGTGACGACGGCGCGTGGAGCGTCGACGTGCCGGACCTCGGCGTCGGCACGCACGACGTCAGCGTCACGCAGACGGTCGACGGGTCCACGTCCACCACCCCGGTCGAGTCGGCCTTCGAGATCGAGGCCGGAGCCCCGGTCGAGATCGCCGAACCGACGGCAGGCCAGGAGTACACCGTCGCCGGCGAGGGCGCGACCACCACGGTCGACGTCAGCGGGACGGCGGAGCCCGGTGCGACCGTCGTGGTCGACCTCGGCGGCGGACGCAGCGAGTCCACCACCGCGGACACCGACGGCAACTGGAGCGTCTCGGTGCCCGACGTGCCCGCGGGCACCCCGACGGTCAGCGTCACGCAGCGGATCGGTGACACCGTCTCCGCCCCGGTCACCGTCGGCATCCGGGTGCTCGTCGCGGACCCGATCACGATCGCCACCCCGGCGAACGGATCGACCGTGCGCGTCGCGCAGCAGGACTCGATCGCGACCGTGACCGCGAACGGCGCCGCCGAGCCGCTGGCGACCGTCCGGGTGGCGGTCGACGGGGGCGACCCCCGGACCGTGACGGCGACCGCCGCCGGCACCTGGTCCGTCGACCTCGAGGGCCTCGGCACCGGCGAGCACACCGTCCGTGCCACCCAGACGGTCGAGGGATCGACCTCGGCGCCGGTCTCGACGACCTTCACGGTCGCCGCGGGTGCAGCGCTGACGGTCG
Organism: Curtobacterium sp. NPDC087082; assembly: GCF_044745045.1. Taxonomy (NCBI): domain Bacteria; kingdom Bacillati; phylum Actinomycetota; class Actinomycetes; order Micrococcales; family Microbacteriaceae; genus Curtobacterium; species Curtobacterium sp. NPDC087082. Next base: position 995,140 of record NZ_JBIUZN010000001.1, read on the forward strand.
ACACGCCGGCCGACGGCGACACCGTGACCGTGCCGGCCGGCACCACGACCGCGAGCGTCCCGGTCAGCGGCCAGGGACAGCCCGGTGGCACCGTGCGGATCGTGACCGACGACGGCGACCCCGTCCAGGTCCCGGTCGGCCCGGACGGCCGCTGGTCGACCGAGCTCACCGGTCTCGACGCCGGCGACCACACGATCGTCGTCACGCAGGTCGTGAGCGGCACGACGTCGTCGCCGATCGAGCGCGACCTGACGGTGGAGGTCGCCGCGGTGGACGCGATCGTCGTCACCTCCCCGGAGAACGGCACCGCCTACCGCCTGCTCGGCGGCACCACGGACGTCCGGGTCACCGGTGTCTCCGCCCCGAACGCGGCCGTCTCGGTCCGCGTCGACGGCGGGACCCCGGTCACGACGACGGCGGACGACGACGGCGAGTGGGCCGTCACCGTGCCGGACGTCGGCACCGGCCCGCACACGATCGCCGCCGCGCAGACGGTCGGTGGGACGACGACGAACGCCCCGCAGGTCGGGTTCTCCGTCGCCGCGGCCGCACCGGTCCGGGTCACCAGCCCGACCGACGGCCAGGTCGTCCCGACCACCGGTGCCACGACGTCGATCCCGGTCAGCGGTACCGCCGAGCCGGGCGCCACGGTCTCCGTCGACATCGACGGCCGGACCGCGACGACGACCGCGGGTGGCGACGGTTCGTGGACCGTCACCGTCACCCGGGTCCCGCCGGGCACCCACACCGTGTCGGTCACCGAGACCGTCGGCGGCGTGACCTCCGACCCGGTGACGAGCACCGTGCGGGTCGTGGTCGCCCAGCCGACCGACGTGACCATCACGAGCCCGGTCCCCGGCCAGCTCATCCCCGCGACGGGCACCGGCGACACCGGCAGCTTCACGGTGACCGGGCACGCCACACCGGGAGCGCTCGTCACGGTGCGCCTGTCGAACGGGCAGGTCCGCACCACGACCGCGGACGCCGACGGCGACTGGAGCGTCACGTTCGACCGCGTCCCCGAGGGGGAGTGGACCATCGAGGCGTCGCAGTCCGTGAACGGCACGACGACGGTCTCGCAGCCGGTCCCGATCGTGGTCGACGCGGTGGAGCCGCTCGCGGTCACCTCGCCGACGCCGGGCGCCCACCAGACGGCCTCGGCCGCCGGGACCGTCGACTGGCGGGTCACCGGGACCGCCGAGCCGGGAGCGACCGTCACGGTCGTCGCCGACGACGGCACGCCCGTCACGACGACGGCGGCCGAGGACGGTACCTGGTCGGTCGTCCTGCGACTGGCGGTCGGGCAGCACACCATCCGCGTGACGCAGACGGTGGCGGGTGCGACGTCGGCCGTGCAGTCGGTCGCGGTCGTGGTCGACGCCGCGGTGCCGGGTGGCCCCGGCACGCCGGGGACGCCCGGAACGCCCGGAACGCCGGGGACACCCGGGACGCCCGGGACGCCCGGGACGCCGGGCGCGCCCGGGACCGGCGACAACGGGTCCGGGAGCGGGAGCGGGAGCGGGACCGGTTCCGGGTCCGGCGGGCTCGCGTTCACCGGTGCCGACGTGGCCCCGCTCGCCGCGGCAGCGGGTGGCCTGGTGGTGCTCGGCTTCCTCCTGCTGGGTCTGTCGCGGCTCGCCCGCGGCGTCCGCCGCCGCGGACGCGTCTGAGTCCGTCGCACGTACGAACCGCGCCTCCCGTCCCGTCGTCTGCACGGACGGGAGGCGCGGTTCGTCACGCGCCCGCCGCCCACTTCCCACAGGCGGTCCGGTCCGACCATCGGGTGTCGGTCGTCCCGGCTACCCTTGGGGCGTGGTCACCGCCCTGTATCGCCGTTACCGGCCCGAGAACTTCGCCGAGCTGATCGGACAGTCGCAGGTCACCGATCCCCTCCGGACGGCCCTGCGCACGAACCGGGTCAACCACGCCTACCTGTTCAGCGGGCCGCGCGGTTGCGGCAAGACGACGTCCGCGCGCATCCTCGCGCGCTGCCTGAACTGCGCCGAGGGCCCCACCGACACCCCGTGCGGCGTCTGCCCGAGCTGCGTCGAACTGGCACGCGGCGGCGGGGGATCGCTCGACGTGATCGAGATCGACGCCGCCAGCCACAACGGTGTCGACGACGCCCGTGACCTGCGCGACCGCGCCGTGTTCGCCCCGGCACGCGACCGCTACAAGATCTTCATCCTCGACGAGGCGCACATGGTGACGCCGCAGGGCTTCAACGCGCTGCTCAAGCTGGTCGAGGAACCGCCGGAGCACGTCAAGTTCATCTTCGCGACGACCGAGCCCGAGAAGGTCATCGGCACGATCCGCTCGCGCACCCACCACTACCCGTTCCGCCTCGTCCCGCCGGCCGCGATGCTCGAGTACGTCGAGCAGCTCTGCCAGCAGGAATCGGTCTCGGTCGCGCCCGGCGTGCTGCCCCTGGTCGTCCGCGCCGGCGGTGGTTCCGTCCGTGACACCCTGTCGCTGCTCGACCAGCTCATGGCCGGCAGCGAGGACGGGGCGATCGCGTACGAGCGGGCCGTCGCGCTCCTCGGCTACACCGACGCCGCACTGCTCGACGACGTGGTCGACGCGCTCGCCGTGGCCGACCCGGCATCGGCGTTCGCCGCCATCGACCGGGTCGTGCAGACCGGGCAGGACCCTCGTCGCTTCGTCGAGGACCTCCTCGAGCGCCTCCGTGACCTCATCGTCGTGGCCGCGACCAACGAGAGCGCCGCGGCCGTCCTCCGGGGCGTCTCGCCGGAAGAGCTCGACACGATGACCCGGCAGGCCGGTGTCTTCGGTGCGACCGGGCTCTCGCGTGCGGCGGACATCGCGAACCGGGCGCTGACCGACATGACCGGGGCGACCTCGCCGCGGCTGCACCTCGAACTCATGACGGCGCGGATGCTCGTGCCCGAGGCCGACGACACCCAGCGCGGTGCCCTCGCCCGGGTCGAGCGACTCGAGCGACGCATCGGTGTCGGGGACGCCGGCGGGCACCAGGCCGGGCCGGAGTCGCTCCCGGCCGCGGGGTCGACCACCGCGCCCGCGCCGAGCACGCAGTCGGCCGCACCCGCTCCTCGGGCGGCCCAGGCCCCCGCGGCTCCCGCCCAGAGCCAGGCCCAGACGCCGGTGCCGGCTCCTGCTCCGGCCGCCGCCGCACCGCCCGCCACCCCGGCCCCGACGTCGACCGACCCCGGTGCCACCGCTCGGGATGCCGCTGCCTCGTGGGCCGCCGCGGTGCCGAGCGCACCCGAGGCGCCGTCGAGCGGACCCGGGGCCACGCCGGCACCCGGAGCCACGCCGACGCCCGCCGCGGACACTGCGAACGCGTCCTCGACCGGCCAGGGCGCGGCTGCGGGCGACGAGCCGGCCGTGCGTCCCATCGGCGCGGTCGGGTTCCAGCAGCTCCGCGACTCCTGGCCGCAGATCGTCGAGCACGTCCAGCGGCAGAAGCGTTCGGCGTGGTCCGTGGTCGTCACGGCGCAGGTCACGGCGCTGCGCGACGACGTCCTCACCCTCACGTTCCCGAGCCAGCAGGACGTCGCCTCGTTCAAGGAGATGTCCGACCCGAACGCCAGCGTCAGCGAGCTCCTGCGGGCCGCGATCGTCGACGTGCTCGGGCTCCGTGTGAAGTTCGTCGCCCGTGGTCCCGGTGGGCCGGGGCAGCAGCGACCGCCGCAGCAGCCCGGGGCCCAGCCGCCGCAGGGGGCCGCGCAGCCGGCGCCGGGTGCCGCGCCTGCCCCTGACGCTGCCGGTGCTGCCGGTGCTGCCGGTGCTGCGGGTGCTGCACGGCCCGGTGCCGACCGGTCCGCCGAGACGGCTCCGGCCGCTCCCGCGCGTCCGGAGCCGACGACGTCCGAGCCGCACGGGTCCGCCGAGCAGCAGGCGGCGCGGGACTCCGCCGACCGGTCAGCTGCCCAGGAGTCCGGCGGGGGCGCATCCGCCACCGGAACACCCTCGGCGCCCGAGTCCGCCGCGCGCGAGACGGCAGCGTCGGAGCACGCGGCACCGGCACCGGCACCGGCACCGGCACGGCCGGACGCGGCGCCCGCGCAGGGAGACCAGCGCCCGACGCAGTCCCGCCCTGCACCCACCCCCGCCTCGGAGCCCGGCCCCGCCCCGGAGCCCGCCCCCGCCCCGGAGCACACCGGCGCCCCGGTCACCGAGTGGGCCGTCGCCACGATCCCCGCCGCGGATCCCACCGCCGGGGCCGAGCGCTCGTGGTCGGCCCCGTTCGGCACCACCGACACCGGTGAGCCCGTCGCTCCCGTCCCGACCACGTCCGACCCGACGGTGGACGCGGCCCTCGCGGCACAGCTGCGCCCCGCGTCCTCGCTGGGCGCCCCCGCACCGCAGGCGACCCCGTCGACGCAGGCCGCGCCTCCCGGCAGTCCGGACACCGACGCCGACCGTGGCCCGGGCGCCGAGCCGTCCACCGGTCCGACCACCGCACCGTCCGGCGGTCCGGCCGCCGCACCGGGCGGCAGCCCGGACGTCCCCGTCGACGACTACCCGCTCGACGACGACCCGTACGGCGACGGCGACCCCTACCCTGACGCGCAGCAGACCGCCGCACCGCAGCAGCCCGCCGCCCCCGCGCCGAGCCAGCAGCGCCCGGCACCGGCCCAGCGCCCCGCCGCACCCGCACCGCAGGTCCGCCGGACCCCCGTCGCGGGCCGCTACGGCGAGGCCGTCGTCCGTGAGATCCTGAACGCCCAGTTCATCGAGGAGACCTCCCTCCACGAGGAAGGCGCCTGATGTACGACGGCATCGTGCAGGACCTCATCGACGAGTTCGGTCGCCTCCCCGGCATCGGACCGAAGTCGGCGCAGCGCATCGCGTTCCACATCCTCCAGACCGAGTCGTTCGACCCCACCCGGTTGTCCGAGCTCCTGGCGGACGTCAAGGAGCGGGTCCGCTTCTGCGAGATCTGCGGCAACGTCACCGAGAACGTGCAGTGCAGCATCTGCCGTGACCCGCGCCGGTCGCCGGCGGTCATCTGCGTCGTCGAAGAGGCGAAGGACGTCGCCGCGATCGAACGGACGCGCGAGTTCCGCGGGCTGTACCACGTGCTCGGCGGCGCGATCAGCCCGATCGACGGCATCGGCCCGGACGACCTGCGCATCCAGCAGCTCATGACGCGACTGGCGGACGGCACGGTGGACGAGGTCATCATCGCCACCGACCCCAACCTCGAGGGCGAGGCCACGGCGACGTACCTCAGCCGGCTGCTCGTCCCGATGGGCATCCGCACGACCCGCCTGGCGTCCGGGCTGCCCGTCGGCGGTGACCTCGAGTACGCCGACGAGGTCACGCTCGGCCGCGCGTTCGAGGGCCGTCGGGTCGTCGGCGGCTGACCTGCCGGAGCCGAGCGGCGCGCAGGATCCTTGCGTCTGCACCGGCTCTGACGCAACATCCTCGAAACACCGACTACCATCATGAGACCGCGTGACAGTCGCGGAACCGTCGTCCCCGGGAGTACCAACCAGTGGCCTTGATCGTGCAGAAGTTCGGTGGATCGTCCGTCGCGGACGCCGAGAGCATCAAGCGCGTGGCGAAGCGGATCGTCCAGACGAAGAAGGCCGGCAACGACGTCGTCGTGGCCGTCTCGGCGATGGGCGACACCACCGACGAGCTCGTCGACCTCGCGCACTCCGTGACGCCGATCCCCGCCGGACGTGAACTCGACATGCTCCTCACCGCGGGGGAGCGCATCTCGATGGCGCTCCTGGCGATGGCGATCAAGAGCCTCGGGGTCGAGGCGTCGTCGTACACAGGCAGCCAGGCCGGCATGCTCACCGACGCCCAGCACGGCAAGGCCCGCATCGTCGACGTCACCCCGAAGCGCGTGCGCGAGGCACTCGACGCCGGGCACGTCGCGATCGTCGCCGGCTTCCAGGGCTTCAACCGCACGACCGGCGAGATCACCACGCTCGGTCGCGGCGGTTCGGACACGACGGCCGTCGCCCTCGCCGCGGCGCTCGACGCCGACATCTGCGAGATCTACACCGACGTGGACGGCATCTTCACCGCCGACCCGCGCGTGGTGCCGAAGGCCAAGAAGGTCGACCGCATCACCAGCGAGGAGATGCTCGAACTCGCAGCATCCGGTGCGAAGGTCCTCTACATCCGTGCCGTCGAGTACGCCCGTCGGCACGGCGTCACCCTGCACGTCCGCTCCTCCTTCAGCAACGCCGAGGGAACCATCGTCTACAACCCTGCAGAGGGGGAAACCGTGGAAGAACCGATCATCACCGGCATCGCCGGAGACCTCTCCGAGGGCAAGATCACCGTCGTCGGCGTGCCCGACACCCCGGGCAAGGCGGCGGAGATCTTCACGATCGTCGCCCGCGCCGGTGCGAACATCGACATGATCGTGCAGAACGTGTCCGAGGCCGTCACCGGGCGGACCGACATCTCGTTCACGCTGCCGAAGGACCAGGGCCAGGGCGTCCTGACCGCGCTCGAGGTCGCGAAGGCCGACATCGGCTACGAGGGCATCCAGTACGACGACCAGATCGGCAAGCTCGCCCTGGTCGGCGCCGGCATGCGCACGAACGCGGGCGTCTCCGCGGCGCTCTTCCGCGCCCTGCACGAGGCGTCGATCAACATCGAGATGATCTCCACGTCGGAGATCCGCATCTCGGTCGTCACCCGTGCCGACACCCTCAACGAGGCCATGCGCGTGGTGCACAACGCGTTCGGCCTCGACGCCGACTCCGAGGCCGTCGTCTACGCCGGCACCGGCCGCTGACCCGTCAGGAGCACCGCATGAGCACCCTCACCGTCGCCGTCGTCGGCGCCACCGGCCAGGTCGGCGCCGTGATGCGCCGCCTGCTCGAGGAGCGCGCGTTCCCGGCCGAGCACGTCCGGTTCTTCGCGAGCGCCCGGTCCGCCGGCACCACGCTGCCGTTCCGCGGCGAGCAGATCGTCGTCGAGGACTCCGAGACCGCCGACCCGTCGGGCATCGACATCGCGCTGTTCTCGGCCGGCGCCACCGCCTCGCGGGCACTCGCGCCGAAGTTCGCCGCCGCGGGCGCCCTCGTCGTCGACAACTCCAGCGCCTGGCGCATGGACCCGGACGTCCCGCTCGTCGTGAGCGAGGTGAATCCGCACGCCATCGACGATGCGCCGAAGGGCATCATCGCGAACCCGAACTGCACGACGATGGCGATCATGCCGGTCCTCAAGGTGCTCGACACCGAGGCCGGCCTCCGTCGCCTCGTCGCCACCACCTACCAGGCGGTCTCGGGTTCCGGGCTCGCCGGCGTCGAGGAGTTGCTCGGCCAGGCGCGGGCAGCGCTCGAGCAGGACACCGCGGCGCTCACGCACGACGGCTCCGCCGTGACCTTCCCAGAGCCGGTCAAGTACGTCCGCCCGATCGCGTTCGACGTCATCCCGCTCGCGGGCAGCATCGTCGACGACGGGCTGGGCGAGACCGACGAGGAGAAGAAGCTCCGCAACGAGAGCCGCAAGATCCTCGAGCTCCCCGACCTGCTCGTCGCCGGGACCTGCGTCCGCGTGCCCGTCTTCACGGGCCACTCCATCTCGGTCAACGCCGAGTTCGAGCGCCCGCTGTCGCCCGAGCGTGCGACCGAGATCCTCGCCGATGCGCCCGGGGTCGAGCTCGCCGACGTCCCGACGCCGCTGCAGGCCGCCGGGCAGGACCCGTCCTTCGTCGGCCGCATCCGTGCGGACCAGTCCGCACCCGAGGGACACGGCCTCGCGCTCTTCGTCAGCAACGACAACCTCCGCAAGGGCGCCGCGCTGAACGCGGTGCAGATCGCCGAGGCGATCGTCGCGCGCCGGACGGTCGCTGCGTAACCCTGTGCGATCCAGGAGGCGGGGGGGGCGCGGGGCCCCCCCCCCCCGGCGGGGGCCCCCCCCCCCGGGGCCCCCGCCCCCCCGCCCGAGGGGGGGGGGGGGGGGCAG
>NZ_JBIUZN010000001.1:1003075-1121258 GCF_044745045.1 Curtobacterium sp. NPDC087082
GTGGGTATTTTGTTCACAACCAACACCCCCCGTTTGGGGGCGGGGTTTCGGGGGTTTCTTTGGGGGTGGGGTTGGGGGGGGGGGGGGGGGGGGGGGGCTAACCGGGGGGCGCCCGGGGGGGGGGGGGCCCCGGGGCCCCCCCGCCTCCTGGCGTTCCCGGCCCGGCTTGTCAGCCGACGCCGCTAGCATTGTCGGGTGGCAGTGAAGCAGGTGGACCCCATCGACGTCGTCCTGGTCGGGGGAGGGATCATGAGCGCCACCCTCGGCGCCATCATCCACCGGCTCGAACCCACCTGGAAGATCCGCGTCTACGAGCGCCTCGGTACCGTCGCGCAGGAGAGCTCGAACCCGTGGAACAACGCCGGGACGGGCCACTCCGCGCTCTGTGAGCTGAACTACACGCCGGAACTGTCGGACGGCCGTGTCGACATCAGCAAGGCCGTGACCGTCAACGAGCAGTTCCAGGTCTCGCGCCAGTTCTGGGCCCACCTCGTCGAGACCGGTGACCTGCCGGAACCGTCGAACTTCATCAACCCCACGCCGCACATCTCGTTCGTGTGGGGTGCCGACAACGTCGAGTACATGCGCAAGCGGTACGAGGCGATGCAGGACCACCCGCTCTTCGCCGGGCTCGAGTTCTCCGACGACCCGCAGCAGATCCGGAAGTGGGCGCCCGCGCTCATCCCGGGTCGGAAGAAGGACCAGCCGATCGCGGCGACCTACTCCGCCGCCGGGTCCGACGTGGACTTCGGGTCGCTCACCCGGCAGCTCTTCGACCAGCTCGAGATCGACGGTGTCGAGTTCGAGCCGTCGCACCAGGTCACGAAGCTCACGCGTTCGACCGTCAGCGAGGGCTGGGTGCTCGACGTCCGCAACGAGATCGGTCGGTCGACCCAGCGCATCGCGGCGAAGTTCGTCTTCGTCGGCGCCGGGGGCGGGGCCCTCCACCTGCTGCAGAAGTCCGGCATCCCGGAGATCCGCGGGTACGGCGGGTTCCCGGTCTCCGGCGAGTTCCTCCGCACCGACGACCCCGAGGTCGTGCAGAAGCACTCGGCGAAGGTCTACGGCAAGGCCAGCGTCGGTGCACCGCCGATGTCCGTCCCGCACCTCGACACCCGGATCGTCGACGGCAACGCCTCGCTCATGTTCGGGCCGTACGCGGGCTTCAGCCCGAAGTTCCTCAAGCAGGGCTCGCTCTTCGACCTCGTGAAGTCGATCCGGCCGCACAACCTCCGGCCGATGCTGAGCGTCGCGTTCTCCAACTTCGACCTCGTGCGCTACCTGATCGGGCAGCTCCTCGCCTCGAAGCAGACGAAGTTCGACGCCCTGCGCGACTTCATGCCGAGCGCCGAGCCGGGCAACTGGCACCGCATCACTGCCGGACAGCGCGTGCAGGTCATCAAGCCCGACAAGGACAAGGGCGGCGTCCTGCAGTTCGGCACCGAGGTCATCACCTCGGCCGACGGCTCGATCGCCGGCCTGCTCGGTGCGAGCCCGGGGGCGTCCACCGCGGTGCCGATCATGCTCGGCCTGCTCCGGAAGTGCTTCCCGGACCGCTGGGACCGCTGGGAAGCCGCGGTCCGCGTGATGGTGCCCACCTACGGGCAGGACCTCGGGTCCGACGCGGAGCTCGCCGACGCGACGCTCGAGCGCACGGCGAAGGTGCTCGGACTCCACCACTGAGCCGCTCCCGCTTGCGTGTCGTTCGAACGTGTGTTCGAATGACTGCATGCGGTGGAGTGGGCAGGCGATCGATGCCTCGCGGAGCGATGCGCTCCCCGGGCTCGAGTCGAACAGCGGGTTCGTCCGGAGCGTGACGACGCCGGAGTTCGCGGGTGTCACCTTCCACGAGGTCCTGGCCAAGAGCTCGCTGAACCGCGTCCCGAGCGCGGACGGCAGTGGGACGTACGGGTGGACGATCAACCCGTACCGGGGCTGCAGCCACGCGTGCGTGTACTGCTTCGCCCGCCCGACGCACACCTACCTCGAGTTCGACGGGGGAGCGGACTTCGACCAGCAGATCGTCGTGAAGACCAACGTGGCCGAGGTCCTGCACCGCGAGCTCACGAAGCCGAGCTGGGACCGCCACCCGGTCGCGCTCGGCACGAACACCGACCCGTACCAGCGGGCCGAGGGCAAGTACCGGCTGATGCCCGGTGTGATCCGCGCCCTGGCCGACTCGGGCACGCCGTTCAGCATCCTCACGAAGGGCACCCTGCTGCGCCGCGACATCCCGCTGCTGGTCGAGGCGGCGCGGTCGGTGCCGGTCGACCTGGCGATGTCGATCGCGGTCTACGACGACGAACTGCAGCAGCAGGTCGAGCCAGGCACCCCGACGACGGCGGCGCGCCTGGCGACGGTCCGGGCCATCCGTGACGCGGGCTTGACGTGCTCCGTGTTCCTCATGCCCGTCCTGCCGTACATCACCGACACCCGTGCCCACCTCGACGACGCCGTCGGGCGAGCCGCGGCGGCCGGGGCGTCGAGCGTCATGTACTCCGCACTCCACCTGCGTCCCGGCGTGAAGCCCTGGTGGTTCGCGTGGCTCCAGCGCACCCGGCCGGACCTCGTCGAGCGGTACCGGTCGATGTACCTCGACAACACCTTCGCGCCGAAGGACTACCGGCGCTGGTTGTCCGAGCGGGTCCGTCCGATCCTGCGCGCGCACGGCATGGGGCTCGGCCACGTCGATCCGGCGACCGGCTCGATGGGGTTCTCGAACCGGCTGAACGACCCGGGGACAGTGCCCGCGACGCCGGCGGGAGCGATCTCCGGACCGTCGCCGTTCGAGGAGCAGTCCCGTCCGACGTCCTCGCCGCTCAAGCGCGCCGACCCGGGGTTCGACCAGCGCCTGGTCCCACGCGCTGCACCGGTCGTGCCGACGCTCTTCTGACGGGCCTCGGGCACGAGGGCGTCGGTCCGCGTTCGGGGGACACCGGGAACACCCGTGTGCCGGTATCATCGAGCGGGTCGCCGATCACTCCGACAATCGGGGTACACGGTCGCACCAACCGTGGTTGGATCGTGGGCGGCGTTCCCCCACGTCCGGAAGGACCCCCACCCGTGCTCGGCATCCCCACGCACCTCGCTCCGCGAGTGAACGCGTGGTCGACCGTGCGGGCCTTCCACGCCGCGGCGATCGGTTCGCTCGCCGCCGCCGCGATCGCCCTGGTGCTCTACCGCCTGGCCGAACCGGACGTCCGGGTGATCGGTGCCGTGCTGGCGCTGGTCCCGATGCTCGGCATGATCGCCGTCCACGTGCAGTTCGGCACGTGGCGGTCGGCCGTCGCGTTCCTCGTCGTCGGCGGGGTGTGCGCGTGGTGGTTCGCCGTGGTCGTGCAGCGCGAGGTCCCCGCCGGGTGGGTCGCCTCGTACCTGCTCTCCCTGTCGATCATCCCGCTCGTGCTGGTCGGCGGTGCCGGCGCGGTCGCGGGGCGGGTGGCGCTGTGGTCGATCGCCGGGTTCCTGGTCGGTCGGGTCGCGACGTCGATCGCGATCGCGCAGGCGGGCGGTCCCACGCACCCCCTCGTGCTCGCGTGGGTGACGCTCGCGTTCGTCATCGCCCTCGTGCTCATCACGAGCCGCAACACCGCCCGCTCCGAGCGTGTGCAGCCCGAGCTGCTCCGTTCCGCGCGCGAGGAGCACGTCTCCGCGTACCGCGCCGGGGTCGAGGCCGAGGCGGCGGCCATCCTGCACGACACGGTCCTCAACCACCTCGGTGCGATCGCCCTCGCGCCCGACGGCCCGATGGACCCGCAGCTCGCCCGCACGGTCGAGGCGGACGTCGCGATGCTCACGGGCAAGGAGTGGCTCGCGCCGGGGGCCCGCCCGGCCCGCGCCGAACCCGGTGCCGCGGTGCGCGCGTTCGAGCAGATGGTCGACGACCACCGGGCGCTCGGACTCACGGTGACCGTCACCGGTGACCCCGCGGCCCTCGTCCGGTTGGACCAGGCGGCGATGACGGCGATCCTCCGTGCCGTCGGCCAGTGCCTGGCGAACGTCCGGAAGCACGCGGGCACCGACGCGGCCGAGGTGAGCGTGTTCGACGACGGGGTGGCGTGCACGGTCATGGTGGTCGACGACGGGCGCGGTTTCGACGAGTCCACGACGAGCCCCGACCGGATGGGCCTGCGCGGGTCCGTGCGGGAGCGGATCGGCCGGGTCGGCGGCGACGTCCAGGTGTGGTCGTCGCCGGGCTCGGGGACGAGTGTCATGATGTCCGTGCCGTACGGTGCGGTCACCGGGACGACCCCGGTGCCGAACGCCGGGTCCGAGGTCGGCCGGTGACGCGCCCCGGTCCCGCCCGCGACGCCGGCCGCACCGCGCAGCAGTACGACCCGCTCGGCGCGATGGGGTCCCGCCCGCTGGCGATCGTGCTCGGCGCCTGCGGCGTGCTGTGGGCGCTGTTCGTGTCCGTCTTCGACCGGGACGTCGTCGGCAGCCCCACACTGAGCGCCCTCACCGTGCTGCTCGTCGCGGCCTCCGGAGCGGTCGTGTTCGTCGCGTCGAGTCCGTTCCGCGCACCGTTCCCGCGCTGGGCCTTCGTGGTGCACGTGCTGCTCCTCGCCGCGGCGACGATCACGAGCGTCGCCGCCCAGTGGGGCCCGGACCGCAGCGCACTGAACGACTTCATGTCCCTGCTCGCCGCGACCGGCATCGTCATGACGGCACCGTACCGACCCTGGACGGACCTGGCCCTGGGCGGCCTGCTGCTCGCGGTCGTCACCGGGGTCTCGTGGGGCATCGTGGCATGGGCGTTCCCGCATCACGTCCCGATCGGCGTCGCGGCGTTCCTGGCGGCAGCGCCGACGCTCGTGCTCACCGCGGCCTCGGCGGTGTTCGCGTGGACGTTCGCCGGGCTCGCCGAGCGCGTGCAGATCCGTGCCGGGTCGTACTCGGTCGAGCGTGCGGAGCGCGACGGCATCGACGCCAGCGTGCAGCAGGACCGTTCGACGATCCTCGCCCGCGACGTCGCACCCTTCTTCGCCGAGCTCCGCACACGCGAGGTCATCACCGACGCCGACCGCGCCCGGGCCCGGTCGATCGCCGACGGCATCCGGCGCTCGATGGTGGCCGACGCCGACCGGACCTGGTTCGAGCAGGCCGTCCGCACCGACGGTGGCACCGACGCCGTCGTCGACGACCCCGACGGGCTCATCGCCACCCTCGACGCCGACCAGCGCACCGTCGTCCGGACGTTCCTGCGGGCCGCACTGCGTGCCTCCACGGTCGACCCCGCCGGGTTCCGCGCCACGATCCGACGGACGGGGACGGACGACGGGGCGGCCGGCGACGCGGACGGAGGGATAGGCGGCGACGAGCGGACCACCGCCACCGCGCAGCCGCCCGCGACGAGCCGCGGCGTGACCGTCGCGATCGACCTCGCCGTCGCCGATTCCGACGTCGGCATCCACCGCACCTTCGACCCCTACTTCGCGGTCCTCCGCGTGACGTTCCCCGATCTGGACGTCGCGGTCCGACCCTCCGCCCTCGCACTAAGGTTCTCGTATGACCAGCACTGACCCGAGCCGGATCACGGATGGTGCGCCCGCCGTCCCGAACCCGGGGACACGACGCGTGCGGCTGGCGATCCTCGACGACCACGAGGTGCTGTTGGACAGCCTGTCGAGCTGGATCGCGGTGAACGCGTTCGACTTCGACCTCGCGCTGACGGCCCACACGTGGCTCGAGATGGTGCACAGCGAGAACTTCCCGACCGACCTGGTGTTCCTCGACTTCCAGCTCAAGGAACCGGTCTCGATCGAGGCCCGCGTGCGCACCTGCCGTGCCGCCGGGGCCAAGGTCATCGTCCTGTCGAGCGTCGACAGCCGAGAGTCCCGCGACCGTGCGCTCGCCGCCGGCGCCGCCGCCTTCCTGTCGAAGTCGCTCCCCATGCGCGAGGTCATGGACGTCGCGCGCGAGATCATGGGCGTCGCGCGGGACACCCCGCCGCAGCGCGACTGGCGTCCGCTGCCGACCGGGGCGAACGCGCACCAGCGGCCGAAGCTCAGCCACGGCGAAGAGGAAGCGCTGCGCCTGTACGTGTCGGGCTACTCGACGAACGAGGTCGCCGCGCAGATGAACGTGCAGTACGAGACCGCGAAGACCTACCTGCGCCGCGTGCGCGAGAAGTACAGCAAGGTCGGCCGGCCCGCGTCCAAGAAGTCCGACCTCATCCGTCGTGCGGCCGAGGACGGGTTCCTCGCGTAGTGGCGAAGCTCTACTTCCGCTACGGCGCCATGAACAGCGGCAAGAGCACCGGGCTCCTGCAGGCGGCCTACAACTACGAGGAACGCGGTCACCGGGTGCTGCTCGCGAAGCCGTCGGTCGACACCAAGGGCGACCGTGAGATCGTCTCGCGGCTCGGGGTGACCCGCACCGTCGACATCGTGTTCACGCCCGACGCCGACGTCCGCGCGGCGGTCACCGAGGCCGGTGCCACCGACCCCGAGTCGGACCGGCTCGACGGCATGGTCCGGCCGGTCAGCTGCGTGCTCGTCGACGAGGCGCAGTTCCTCACGCCCCGCCAGGTCGACGACCTGCTGCGCATCGCCGTCCTCGACGAGGTGCCGGTCATCACGTACGGCATCCGGACGGACTTCCGCACCGAGGCGTTCCCCGGCAGCGCCCGCCTGCTCGAGGTCGCGCACTCGCTCGAGGAACTCAAGACGATCTGCCGCTGCGGCCGCAAGGCGGTCTTCAACGCCCGCAAGGTCGACGGACGGTTCGTCTTCGACGGATCGCAGGTCGCGATCGACGGCGTCGACGTCACCTACGAGTCGCTGTGCGCCAACTGCTACCTCACGGAGTCCGGCGGACGCCTCGACGGCGACTGACGGGTCCGCCGGCCCGCCTCGTGCAGACGCGACCGTCTGCCGGACTGGAGGCGCGGGTCGGCGCCGACCCGCGCCTCCAGGCCCGCACGCGGTGCGGAATGCACGTCGGCCGGGTGGCGTTGGCGACTGCATGAGCGACGCATCCGTGCACCTGTCCGTCCTCGACCTGGCGACCCGCGAGTACGGCCAGTCCAACACCGAAGCCCTGCAGGGCTCCATCGACATGGCGGTGCACGCCGAGAAGCTCGGCTACGAGCGCTTCTGGGTCGCCGAGCACCACGGCATGCCGGGGATCACGTCCTCCGCGCCGGCGGTGCTGCTCAGCGCCGTGGGTGCCGCGACATCCACCATCCGGATCGGTTCCGGCGGTGTCATGCTGCCGAACCACGCGCCGCTCGTCATCGCCGAGCAGTTCGGCACGCTCCGCGCGCTCTACGGCGACCGGGTCGACCTCGGCCTCGGGCGTGCCCCGGGCACCGACGGCGCGACCGCGATGGCGCTGCGCCGCACCGACCGGCTCGACGTCGACGACTTCCCCGACCGGTTGGCCGACCTGATCGGCTTCTTCACCGGGATGGACCCCGCGAACCCCCTCGCCAGGATCCAAGCGGTGCCGGGCTACGGCGACGTGCCGGAGTTCTGGCTGCTCGGGTCCTCCGGGTACAGCGCGCAGGTCGCCGGTGCCCTCGGTGTCTCGTTCGCCTTCGCGCACCACTTCGCGTCGGACAACACCGAGGCCGCGCTCGCGCTCTACCGTGACTCCTTCCGGCCGTCGCGCTTCCGGCAGACCCCGAACGCGCTGATCGGCGTGCAGGTCGTCACCGACGAGGACCCCGCCGTGATCGACGAGCAGAGTGCCCCGGGCATGATCTCGTTCATCCGGATGCGGCAGGGCGCGAAGCCCGAGCCGGTGTCCATGGAGGAGGCCCGCGCGTACGAGTTCAGCGACCTCGAGCGGCGGTTCATCCAGGCCCGGACCGAGCGTCAGGCGTACGGCACCGCGGACGAAGTCGCGGCGAAGATCAACGCTCTCGTGGCCTCGACCGGGGCGAACGGCGTGATCGTCGCGCCGGGTGCGGCCCAGGCACGGTACCGGCACCAGGCGCTCGACGTGGTGGCGGGGCTGCACGCGGAGGGCCGGCTCGTGGCTGCGGGGGAGGGCGCGTCGGTCTGACGCGCCCGCGGGTACCCGCGCGCGGCGACTTCGTGAGCAGAAGACGTCGGGTCGCCGCACGCCACCCGACCATTGCTGCTCACGAACGTGCGAGCGCCCCCGGCCGACACCCCACGCAAGGCAGAAGGCCCTGGTTCCGGAGAACCAGGGCCTTCTTCGTACTGTCTCAACACAGTGTCGGGGTGACAGGATTTGAACCTGCGACCTCCTCGTCCCGAACGAGGCGCGCTACCAAGCTGCGCCACACCCCGCGGTGTGGTCACTCCGTACCGGAGCAACCCCAGAAGTCTATCCGATGATCGGGGGTGGTCGTGACCATCCGGCGAACTCCCGGGCGCGTCGTGTTCAGTCCGTGCGGGCGGTCAGGGTGACCACGACGGCCTCGGGTCGGCAGGCGAAGCGGACCGGCGCGTAGATCGACGTGCCGAGGCCCGCAGAGACCTCGAGCCACGACCAGTGCCCACGGTGCTGCCACTTGTGCAGCCCGCTGACGTACCGACGCGGCAGGTCGCAGTTCGTGACGAGGGCACCCACGCCGGGGACCTGGACCTGTCCGCCGTGGGTGTGCCCGGCGAAGATGACGTCGGCGCCCTGGGTGACGAAGGCGTCGAGCACCCGGCGGTACGGCGCGTGGGTGATGCCGAGGGCGACGGGGGAGGGGCCGTCCTCGTCCTCCGACCAGGGCACGTCGCCGCGCATCTCGTCGACGTTGGTCGGCAGCAGGTCGAGTCGGTCCCAGTCGCGGTGGGCGTCGGACGTCCCGAAGAGCTCGAACCGCGACCCGCGGAGTTCGATGGCGTGTGCCTGGTCGTTCACGTCCAGCCAGCCGAGCGACTCGAAGAACGCCGTCTGCCGGTCGATGTCGAGCTCGACCGGGCGGGTGCCGTGCTTGTGGGTGCTCGGGCCGCCGAAGTACTTGAGCGGGTTGCGCGGCGTCGGCCCGAAGAAGTCGTTCGATCCGTACGCGAACGCGCCGGGGACGCCGCGGAACGGCTCGAGCGCGTACTCCACCGCAGCGTTGGCCGTGGGGTGCCCGAGGTTGTCGCCGGTGTTGACGATGAAGTCGGGCTCGACGAGGCTCAGGTCACGCAGCCACTGCTGCTTGTCGGCCTGCCACGGCGCCATGTGGATGTCGGACAGGTGCAGCACGGTGACGTCGCGCGACCCCGGCGGGAGCACCGGGATGGTCTCCCACCGGATGCCGAACCGACGTCGCTCGACGAGCGTGCCCCAGGCCGCCGACGCGGCACCGACGGCCGCGCCCGCTGCGATGACCCCCAGCGCAGCGCGACCGCGACTCACTTGCAGTCCTTGGGCGCCTTGCCGTTCTTGTCGCCGTAGAGGGTCAGCGTCACCGCGGAGTCCTTGCTCGCCGCGGCGTGCACGCCCGGGTCGACCGAGGCCACGCGGCACGTCTTGCCGGCGCCGCCCTTGACGTACGAGTCGGAGATGCTCACGTTCGAGAACCCGAGCTCGTTGAGCTTCGACCGCGCCGTGTCCAGCGTTGCTCCGGCGATCGCGGGCATGACGATCTGCGAGCCGTCGGAGGTGTAGACGGTGACGCTCGAACCGCTCGAGAGCAGCGAGTTGGCCGACGGCGAGGTCGACGAGACGGTGCCGGCCTTCGCGGAGCCCGGCTGCGCGCCGCCGTCCACGTAGGTGAACCCGGCGCCGGCGATCGCGGCCTTCGCCTCGGCAGCGGTCTTGCCGGTCACGTCCGGGACGGCCTTCGCGTTGCCGCGCAGGGCCGAGGACGACGGGTCCGTGAAGGCACCGGCCGGGTACAGCGCGTTCATCGGGGTCTGCGCCTGCCGCCAGACGTCCGCACGGGCGCTCGCGTAGGTGCCACTGACGCCGTTGCCGTAGTGACGGAGGTTGTTCTTGCCACCGTCGGTGTTGCCCTGCCAGTAGGCCGTGGCGACGCGGGTGCTCGACCCGACGAGCCAGATCTGGTCGGCGTCGTCGGTGGTGCCCGTCTTGCCGAACAGCTGGGTGCCGTCGTAGGTCTGGGCGCCGACCGCGGTACCGCCGGAGATCGTGCCCTTCATCGCGTAGACCGCGGTCTGCGCGACGGAGGGGTCGAGGACCTGCTTGCAGGCCTTCGGCTGGCCGCCGAGGCTCTTGCCCTCGGCGTTGGTGACGTTGTCGATCGCGATGGGCTCGCAGAAGGTGCCGTTGTTGGCGACGCCGGCGTACGCGGCGGCCATCGTCAGCGGCGCGATGTTGTTCGTGCCGAGGATGGACGACGGGTACGAGTTGAGCTCGGTCTTGTCGTCACCGGAGTGCACGCCGAGGTCCTGCGCGGTCTGCTTGATGTCGCAGAGGTCGAGCTTGGCGGCCATCGAGGCGAACGCCGCGTTCACCGACAGCGCGGTCGCACGGGCGACGGTGTAGTTGCCGTTCTCACCCGCGGAGTCGTTCTTCGGCGCCCAGTTCGTGTAGCTCGGTTCGCCACAGTGCTGCCAGACGGCGGTGTTGTGCGGCGTCCCGTTCACGGTCTCGTTGAGGCCGTGGCCGGCCTTGAGCCACTGCAGCAGCGTGAAGAGCTTGTAGGTCGACCCGACTTGGAAGCCGATGCCGCCGCCGTACTTCTTGTCGACGCTGTAGTTGATCGACGTCGACGTCGGCGGGGACTGCAGCGACTGGTCGTAGTCCTTGTTCTGCGCCATCGTCAGGATGCGACCCGTGCCGACCTCGACCGAGTCGAGCGCTGCGCCGAGCTTGAAGTTCGTCTCGGCCTTGTTGTCGTAGGTGTTGAGCACCTGCTTCTGCTGCGCGTTGGCGTCGATGTCGAGCGTCGTCTGGATCTTGTAGCCGCCGTTGCGCCAGGCGGCGTCGCGCTCCTTCTGGGTGGCGCCGAGCTGCGACATCTCCTTGACGACCTGCACGGCGTAGTCGCAGAAGAACTGCGAGCCGTCGCCGACCGAGGCCTTGCAGCCCTGGGACGGCTGCGTCAGGTGGACGTAGTCCTTCGGGTTCGACTTGACGGCTTCGTCGTACTCGGCCTTCGTCAGGTGCTTCTGCGCGTACATCGACTTGAGGATGACGTTGCGGCGAGCGACGTTGGCGTCGTAGTACTTCGGGTTCGACAGGTTGCGCGTGTTCGGCGACTGCACGATCGCGAGGATCGAGGCGGCCTCGGCCGGGGTCAGGTCGGTCGCGCTCTTGTTGTAGTAGTGCTGCGCGGCGGCCTGCACGCCGTAGGTCTGGTCGCCGAAGTACGCGATGTTGAGGTACCCGGTGAGGATCTCCTTGTGGGTGTACTTCTTCGCGAGCCCGATCGCGAGCTTCATCTCCTCGAGCTTGCGGGGGATGGTCTGCTCGACCGCATCGTTGTAGGCCTTGAGACGCTCTTCCGGAGTGGTGAGCTCGAGCGCCTGGTTCATCTTGATGTTGCGGACGAGCTGCATGGTCAGCGTCGACCCACCGCCCGACTCGCCGAGGCCGCCCGCGAGGGAGCCCACGCCCGCGCGCACGAGCGAGGTCATGTCGACGCCGCCGTGGTCGTAGAAGCGCTTGTCCTCGCCGTCGATCGCCGCGTTCTTCAGCTGGTCGCTGATCTGGTCGAACTTCAGCTCCTGACGGTTCTGGTCGTAGACCGTCGCGAAGTGCACGCTCTTGCCGCCCTGGTACGCGTACAGCTCGTTGCGCTGCGGGAGGTCACCGATCTCGATGTACTCCGGCAGGGACTCGAACACGCCGATCGTCGACGTCGTCGTGACACCGGCGACCGCGATGGCCGGGGTGACACCGATCGTGACGAGCAGACCGGCGAGCACGCTGAAACCGACGAAACCGACGAAGGCGCCGACTGCAGAGACGGGCTTGGTCCGCGAGGCAGACGTCTTCTGGGCAGACATAGGATGCAGCCTAAACGACACCGCCGACTGAAAGGCTGGCAAGGAACTCCATGACTCGCTGGGAATACCTCACGACCCCGTTGATCATCCACAACACCACCGCCATCCTCAACAACTTCGGTGACGAGGGGTGGGAACTCGTCCAGGTCGTCACCGGCCCCGAGGGCGGACTCGTCGCCTACCTGAAGCGCCCGAAGGCCGACGCATGACCGTCGCCGACCGGCTCGCCGAGCTCGGGCTGACCCTGCCGGCGGTCGCGGCCCCCGTCGCGGCCTACGTTCCCGCCGTCGTCACCGGCCGGTACGTCTACACGGCCGGTCAGCTGCCGTTCGTGGACGGTTCGCTGCCGGTCACCGGCAAGGTGGGCGGCACGGTCGACGCCGAGACCGCCACGGCCCAGGCGCGGGTGGCGGCACTCAACGCCCTCGCCGCCGTCGAGTCGGTCGCCGGTTCGCTCGACCGGGTCGCCCGGGTCGTCAAGGTCACGGTGTTCGTCGCGTCCGACGCGTCGTTCACCGGGCAGCCGGGTGTCGCGAACGGCGCATCGACGCTCGTCGGCGACGTGTTCGGCGACGCCGGCGTCCACGCGCGGAGCGCGGTGGGCGTCGCCGTGCTCCCGCTGGACGCGCCGGTCGAGGTCGAGCTGGTGGTGGAACTCACCGACTGACGGACCGTCAGCAGCGCACGTCACGCGAGCCGCGCCTCCAGTCCGATCGGACGGGAGGCGCGGCTCGCGTCGTTCCTGCTACATGAGTTCCGAGATGGTCGCCATGATCGTCGGGTCGGCCAGCGTGGTCGTGTCGCCGATGCGACGGCCCTCGGCCGCGTCGCGGAGCAGGCGACGCATGATCTTGCCGGAGCGTGTCTTCGGCAGCTCGGGCACGATCACCACCTGCCGGGGCTTCGCGATGGCGCCGATCCGCTTGCCCACCCAGTTCCGGAGCTCCGCGGCGGCGGACTCGCGGTCGACGTCGGCCGCCGCCTCCGACGTGAGGATGACGTAGGCCACGACCGCCTGCCCGGTGGTCTCGTCGGCGGCACCGACGACCGCGGCCTCGGCCACGCCCTCGTGCCCGACGAGGGCCGACTCGATCTCGGCCGTCGACAGGCGGTGTCCCGACACGTTCATGACGTCGTCGACCCGACCCTGGATCCAGATGTCGCCCTGGCCGTCGAGTCGGGCGCCGTCGCCTGCGAAGTACCGACCGGGGAAGCGTGACCAGTAGGTCTCGACGAAGCGGTCCGGGTCACCCCAGATGCCGCGCGCCATCGACGGCCACGGCTCGGTGATGGTGAGGTAGCCGCTCTCACCGGGGTCGGCGCGGTGGCCGTCGTCGTCGACGATCTCGGCGACGATGCCGGGCAGCGGTGTCTGGGCGGCTCCGGGCTTGAGCTTCGTGACGCCGGGCAGCGCGGAGATCATGATCGCGCCGGTCTCGGTCTGCCACCACGTGTCGACGATGGGCGTGCGGTCGTGGCCGATGACCTGGCGGTACCAGTTCCACGCCTCGGGGTTGATCGGTTCGCCGACGCTGCCGAGCAGGCGGAGCGTCTCGAGGCTGCGGGCCTCCGGGACCGCGCGGCCGGCCTTCATCGCGGCGCGGACCGCGGTCGGCGCGGTGTAGAGGACCGTGACGCCGTACGCGTCGACGATGTCCCACCAGCGGCCGGGCTTCGGCTCGTCCGGGGTGCCCTCGTAGAGCACCTGCGTGACGCCGTTCGCGAGGGGGCCGTAGACGACGTAGGAGTGCCCGGTGATCCAGCCGATGTCGGCGGTGCACCAGTAGACGTCCTTCTCCGGGTGCATGTCGAACACGTTCTTGTGCGTGTACGCCGCCTGGGTCAGGTACCCGCCGGAGGTGTGCACGATGCCCTTCGGCTTCCCGGTCGTGCCCGAGGTGTAGAGGATGAAGAGGGGCGTCTCGGCGAGGAAGGCCTGCGCCTCGTGGGTGGGGTCCGCCTTCGCCAGTTCGTCGTGCCACCAGAGGTCGCGCTCGTTCCAGGCGATGTCGTTGCCGCCGCGCTTGACGACGAGGACGTGCTCGACGCTGTCGGTGCCCTCGCCCTCGAGTGCCTCGTCGACCGCGGGCTTGAGTGCTGAGACCGTGCCACGGCGCCAGCCGCCGTCGGCCGTGACGACGAGCTTCGCGCCGGCGTCCTCGATGCGGGCGCGGAGGCTCTCGGCGCTGAAGCCACCGAACACGACCGAGTGCACGGCGCCGATGCGGGCGACGGCGAGCATCGTGACGACGGCCTCGGGGATGAGGGGGAGGTAGACGACGACACGGTCGCCCTGCCCGACGCCGAGGTCGGTGAGCATGTTCGCGGCGCGCTGCACGTCGGCGGTCAGCTCGGCGTAGGTGATGCGTCGGGTGTCCCCGGGAGCGCCCTCGAAGTGGATCGCCACCCGGTCGCCGTTGCCCGCGCGGACGTGCCGATCGAGGCAGTTCTCGGCGACGTTGAGCGCGCCGTCGGCGAACCACTTCGCGAACGGGGCTCCGGACCAGTCGAGGGTCTGGGTGAACGGCGTCCGCCAGTCGAGGAGCGCGCGGGACTGGTCCGCCCAGAACGCCTCGCGGTCGGCGGAGGCGGCCTCGTGCAGGTCCTCGTGCGCGACGGCGTCGGCGACGAACTCCGGCGACGGGGGGAACGTGGCGTCGCGGCCTGCGTCCGGGG
This sequence comes from Curtobacterium sp. NPDC087082, assembly GCF_044745045.1. NCBI lineage: Bacteria > Bacillati > Actinomycetota > Actinomycetes > Micrococcales > Microbacteriaceae > Curtobacterium > Curtobacterium sp. NPDC087082. Next base: position 1,017,622 of record NZ_JBIUZN010000001.1, read on the forward strand.
TGTCCGGGCTGCCGGGGGCTCCGTCGTTGCGGGGGTCGGTCTGGGTCGGAGCGGACATCGATGTCCTTTCGCGTCGTTGCGGCAGGGGTGCAGTCGGAGACTACCCCTCGGCATGGGCGCGGGTCGGCGGCTGCGTGTGCGGCCGTGGCGGTCCTGTTCGCTCTGGGCGTGCACCGCGGCACGCCCAGAAGTCGATCCGGGGGTTGCTTCCCGAGGCCGATCATGGGGTACAGTAGTTCCCGCTGGACTCGTTTCCGGCGGCAACGGTTCGGATTCCCCCCAATCCACCGATGTCAAGGCGGCACCTGTTCCCCCCAACCGGTGCCGCCTCTTCTCGTTTCCGGGCCGGTTCGTGCCACGGTCGGCCGCGCTCGGAGTCGGCGACACGCGTCGATCCGCGCGGGCATGCCGAAGCGTGGACAGACCTGTCCATGCTCCTGCATGGAACGGCGCGCCAGGTTGTTCGACACGTGTTGCACAACCGAACTCGGTCCCGCTCGGTGGGCAGTGGCGTGCGGGTGTTCCGGCGCTGGGACACCGAGTGGGGTACGGCATTGCGTGCCGGGGTACAAAACGGTCCGTTGCTCGCCGAGCGGGCAGCTCTCCACAGAAGGTGCAGTGGACCGCCGAACGGCGACGGCCGATCCCTACTCTCTGGTCGCATGCACCGACACCGTGCCGACGCCCCGTTCTTGCCCGGCGCCACGCGACCGATCCGGAGTCGGGACGTCGTCGTCGCCGCCGAGTTCGAGGAGCTCGCCGCGCTCGTCGGCGACGCGGGCGTCACCGACGTGCTCGTGGTCGGCGGCCGCGGGACGTGGGTCGACCGGGGGCGCGGGCTCGAACGAGCCGGACCCGAGCTGCCCGAACGGCGGGTGCGGGAACTCGCGACCGAACTCGTGGCACGGGGCGGGCGGCACGTCGACGAGACCACGCCCTGCGTCGACGTGCGCCACGGCGACGGCATCCGCGTGCACGTCGTGCTCGCACCCGTCTCGGTCGGCGGGACCGCGGTCTCGATCCGTCTCCCCGCGCCGACCCGGCCGACCCTGCAGTCGCTCGAGGCGCTCGGAGCGTTCGCGCGCGTCCCTCGGTCGGTCCTCGAGCGCGCGGTCGACGAGCGCCGCAACGTGCTCGTCACCGGCGCGACCGGGAGCGGCAAGACCACCATGCTCGCCGCGATGCTGGCGGCTGTCCCGCCCGACGAGCGGATCGTCACCGTCGAGGACGTCGCCGAACTCCGGATCGACCACCCGCACGTCGTCACGCTCGAGGCCCGGCAGGCGAACGCCGAGGGCGCCGGTGCGCTCGGCCTCGACCGGCTCGTCCGCGAAGCGCTCCGCATGCGACCCGACCGCATCGTCGTCGGGGAGTGCCGGGGCGCCGAGGTCCGCGAGCTCCTCTCCGCCCTGAACACCGGGCACGACGGGGGAGCGGGGACGGTGCACGCCAACGGGATCGCCGACGTGGCGGCACGGCTCGAGGCACTCGGTGCGCTCGCCGGGCTCGGGCCGGAGGCGCTCGCCCGACAGACGGTCAGTGCGCTCGACCTGGTGGTGCACGTCGAGCGGCACGCGGGTCGGCGGCGGTTGGGCGCGGTGGGTGCGTTCCGTGTCGGTCCGGACGGGAGGCTCGTGGTCCGTCCGGTGGACCGGTCGCGGTGAGACGGTCGGTGCGCTCACCGCACGCGGCCCTCGACCCAGCGGCGGCGGCCCGGACGCTGGACCGGGTCGCGACGCTCGTCGCCGCCGGCGTCCCGCCCACCCGGGCGTGGGCACTGGTGGGCGGCTTCCCGCAGGACGCCGGTCCCGCGTGGCAGGACGTCGCCGCCGTGCTCCGCGTCGCCGAACACACCGGGGCGCCGTCGGCGGGTACCGTCCGCGCACTCGCCGGAGCGCTCCGGCGGTCGGCGGCATCGGACCGCGCCGTCCTCGTGGCACTCGCCGGCCCACGAGCGAGCGCCCGGGTGGTGCTCGCGCTGCCGCTGCTCGGCATCGCGCTCGGGTCGACCTGGGGATCGGGTGCCGTCCAGGTGCTCGTGGCGTCGCCGGTCGGCTGGACCTGCGTCGTCCTCTCCACCGTGCTCGTCGTGCTGGGGCGGGCGTGGACCGCGCGCCTCGTCCGTGCGGTGACGCCCGACGGGCACCTGCCGGGCGTGCTGCTCGACGCGTGGGCGGTCGCGGTGTCGGGTGGTGGGTCGTGGGCGGACGGGGGAGCGGCCGTGCGGACCGCCTTCGCCGACCGACCGTGCCGTGCTGCGGACGGCGAACACCTCCGGGAGGTCCTCGCACTCGCGCAGCGTGCCGGGGTCCCGGCGGCGTCGCTCCTCCGGGCGGCTGCCGAGGACGTCCGCGACGACGTCGCTGCCGCGGGCCTCGCCGCCGCGGAACGACTCGCGGTCCGGCTCGTCCTGCCGCTCGGGGTGTGCGTCCTCCCCGCGTTCGTCCTCGTCGGGGTCGTCCCGGTGGTGGTCGGTGTCCTCTCCTCCACCGTCGTCGACGTCGGGTGATCCTCCACAGATCCGGTGACCGGTCCCGTGCCGAGGGCGGCCCGCGGCGAGGCTGGTCGCATCGCATCGCATCGCATCGCATCGCATCAGGAAGGACAGTCACATGACCGACTCACCCAGCACGCACCGCCAGCACCTCGGCGCCCGACTCCGGCGACGACTCGACGACGACCGGGGATCGGCGACGGCCGAGTACGCGGTCGTGATCCTCGCCGCCGTCGCGTTCGCCGGGGTCCTCGTCGCCGTGATGCGCTCCGGAGAAGTGCAGAGCATCCTCACGGAACTCGTCCGTGGTGCCCTGTCCCTCTGACCCGTACGCGGCTGACCCGCGCCCGGCGGCGGACGGGGAGCGCGGCACCGTGAGCGTCGAGTTCGCGGTCGTGCTCCCCGTCGTGGCCCTCGTCCTGACCTCGCTCGTCGCCGCGGTGCTCGTCGTCGACGGCCTCGGACGCCTCCAGCTCGCGGCGGCCACGGCGGCACGAGCGTTCGGTCGCGGGGACGACGACGCCGGGCGCGCCGCACTCGAGCACCTCGCACCCGGGGCCGGCATGACGGTGCACCGCGACGGTGGTGTCGTCTGCGTCCGGGCAGCACGAGGGGCCGCGGGGCCGTTCGACGCCGTCCCGCTCCGTGCCACCGGCTGCGCTGCGGAGGACGGACGGTGAACGAGCGCGGGTCCGCCACGGTCCTCCTCTCGGCGGTGGTCGGCATCGTCCTCGTCGTCCTGACGGCGGCGCTCGCCGGAGCCGGACTGCGCGTGGCCACGATCCGCGCCCAGGCCGCTGCCGACGCCTCGGCGCTCGCCGCCGCGGCGGCCCTCGTCGGGCTCGTCCCGGGCGAACCCTGCTCCGTCGCGACGCGCGTGGCGGCGCGGAACCAGGCAGCCGTCGACACCTGCGGGACGGCTGCCTCCGCCGCCCGGGTCCGGGTCGTCGTCGGCGGCGGACCGTTCGCCGTGGGCGCAGTCGCAGTCGCCGGTCCGGCGGACGACCAGCCCGAACACTATGTGTATGGTGTGCCTGTCGGCCCCCGGTCATCGGTGCCCCGGTCGACCCGGACGCGCTCGTCGTCCAGGGCCGACGCGCACCATCGATCAAGGAGACACGTGCCAGGCACGAAGAAGCTCGTCATCGTCGAGAGCCCCGCGAAGGCCAAGACGATCGCGCAATACCTCGGTGACGGATACGAGGTCCAGGCGTCCGTCGGACACATCCGGGACCTCGTCGAGCCCAAGAACCTGCCGGCGGAGCTCAAGAAGGGCTCGCTCGGCAAGTTCTCGGTGGACGTCGACAACGGCTTCGAGCCCTACTACGTCGTCTCGGACGCGAAGAAGAAGACCGTCTCCGAGCTGAAGCGTGCGCTCAAGGAAGCCGACGAGCTCTACCTCGCAACTGATGAGGACCGCGAAGGCGAGGCCATCGCGTGGCACCTGCTGCAGGTCCTCAAGCCCAAGGTGCCGGTCAAGCGCATGGTCTTCCACGAGATCACGAAGGAGGCGATCCAGCGCGCGCAGGAAGCCACCCGTGAGCTCGACACCGCGCTCGTCGACGCGCAGGAGACCCGCCGCATCCTCGACCGTCTCTACGGGTACGAGGTCTCGCCCGTGCTGTGGCGCAAGATCGGTCCGGGGCTCTCGGCCGGTCGCGTGCAGTCCGCTGCCACACGTCTCGTCGTCGACCGTGAGCGCGAACGCCTCGCGTTCGTGTCCGCCAACTACTGGGACCTCAGCGCGCGCTTCGAGAAGGAGGGCGACGCCGCCTTCACCGCTCGACTCGCGCGGGTCCAGGGGACCCGGGTCGCCTCCGGTCGTGACTTCGACGACCGCGGTGCCCTGAAGGGCGAGGCTGTCCGCCTCGACGAAGCCGCCGCGGCCGCGCTCACCACCGTGCTCGAGCGTGCCGGTGACGCCACCGTCCGCAGCGTCGAGTCGAAGCCCTACACGCGCCGCCCGGCAGCGCCGTTCACGACGTCGACCATGCAGCAGGAAGCGGCGCGCAAGCTCCGCCTCTCGCCGCGGCAGACCGCCCGTGCGGCGCAGACGCTGTACGAGAACGGCTACATCACCTACATCCGTACGGACTCGGTCAACCTGTCGAAGCAGGCGCTCGACGCCGCTCGCAAGCAGGCAGCGGACCTCTACGGCGCCGCGACCGTGCCGGACAAGCCGCGCGTCTACGCGAGCAAGAGCAAGAACGCGCAGGAAGCGCACGAGGCGATCCGCCCCGCCGGCGACACGTTCCGCACCCCGTCGCAGCTCGAGGGGACGCTGACCGGTGTCGAGTGGCGCCTCTACGACCTCATCTGGAAGCGCACCATCGCGTCGCAGATGGCGGACGCCAAGGGCTCCACTGCGTCGATCGTGCTCGGCATCTCCTCCGGGGAGTCCGTCGAGGGCATCCCGGCCACGGCGAACGGCACCGACGCCGAGTTCACGGCGTCCGGCACGGTCATCACCTTCCGCGGGTTCCTCAACGCCTACGAAGAGGGCAAGGACGAGGACCGCCACGAGTCCTCGGACCGCTCGGGCAACGACGTGGCGCTGCCGGACGTCAAGGAAGGCGAGCACCTCGCCGTCGACGACGTCGTCGCGAAGGGGCACGACACCACCCCACCGCCGCGCTACACCGAGGCGAGCCTGATCAAGACGCTCGAAGACCTCGACATCGGTCGCCCGTCGACCTTCCCGACGATCAGCCCGACGATCATCGACCGCGGCTACGTGTCGCTGCGCGGGACCCAGCTCGTGCCGAACTGGATCGCGTTCAGCGTGGTCCGGCTGCTCGAGGAGTACTTCGGTGACCTCGTGCAGTACCAGTTCACGGCCGACATGGAAGCCGACCTCGACCGGATCGCGAACGGCGACGCCGACCGGGTCGACTGGCTCAAGGAGTTCTACTTCGGTGGTGGCGACCAGCGCGGGCTCCGCACGGTCATCGACAACCTCGGCGAGATCGATGCGCGCGAGATCAACTCCGTCGAACTGGCGCCGGGGCTGACCCTCCGCATCGGTCGCTACGGCCCCTACATCGAGGTGCCGAGCGACGACCCCGAGAAGCCCCGTCGCGTCAACGTGCCCGAGGACCTCGCTCCCGACGAGCTCACCGCCGAGAAGGCCCGCGAGCTCGTGGACGCCCCGGTGCTCGGTGACCGCGTCGTCGGCATCAACCCCGAGACCGGAAAAGAGGTCCTCGCGAAGGACGGCCGGTTCGGTCCGTACGTGACCGAGCGCACCCCGGAGCCGGAACCCGCGGTCGACGCCGCGACGGGCGAGGTGCTCGACGCGCAGGCCACGCCGGCCGCCGCCGAGGCGGAGCCCGCAGCCAAGACCACCGCGAAGGGTGCCGCGAAGAAGGCACCGGCGAAGAAGACCACGAAGAAGCCCGCGGCGCCCAAGGAGCGCACGGCGTCCCTCTTCAAGTCGATGGACCCGCAGACGGTCGACCTCGAGACGGCGCTGAAGCTGCTCGACCTGCCGCGGGTCGTCGGCAAGGACCCCGAGTCCGGCGACGACATCACCGCGCAGAACGGCCGCTACGGTCCGTACCTCAAGAAGGGCACGGACACCCGGACCCTGCCGGGCGAGGACGCGATCTTCGACATCGACCTCCCCGGTGCGCTCGAGCTCTTCGCCCAGCCCAAGTACGGCGGCCGCCGCTCGGCGAGCGCAGCGCTCAAGGAGTTCGACGCCGACCCGGTGTCCGGCAAGCCGATCAAGATGAAGGACGGCCGGTTCGGTCCGTACGTCACGGACGGCGAGACCAACGCGACGATCCCGCGCGGCGAGGACGTCGAGGCCGTCGACCACGCCCGCGCCGTGCAGCTCATCGCGGACAAGCGTGCAAAGGGACCGGTGAAGAAGAAGGCACCGGCGCGGAAGCCGGCGGCCAAGAAGAAGTGACCGGCCGGTTCATCACGCTCGAGGGCGGCGACGGTGCGGGCAAGACGACGCAGGCGGAGCTGCTGACCGACTGGCTCGAGGAGCACGGCCGGACCGTGGTACGCACCCGTGAGCCGGGCGGCACCGACCTCGGCACGCGGATCCGCGAGATCGTCCTGCACGAGCGCGGCCACGTCGCGCCTCGGGCCGAGGCCCTGCTCTACGCGGCCGATCGCGCGCACCACGTCGAGACCCTCGTCCGCCCCGCCATCGCTCGCGGCGACGTGGTGCTGCAGGACCGGTACATCGACTCCTCGGTGGCGTACCAGGGGGTCGCGCGCGGCCTCGGCGCCGAGCACATCCGTTCGGTGTCGGACTGGGCGTCGGACGGGCTCACGCCGGACCGCACGATCCTGCTCGACCTCGACGTCACCGTCGGGCGTGCGCGGGTGGCCGCGGCGCGCGGCGACACCTTCGACCGACTCGAGTCCGAGGCCGAGACGTTCCACGAGACGGTCCGCCAGGCGTTCCTCGACATGGCCGCCGCCGAGCCCGAGCGCTTCCTCGTCGTGGACGCGTCCGCCCCGGCCACGGACGTCCAGCGCGCGATCCGTGCCGCGGTCGCTCCACTGGTCGGGGTCGTCGAGGGATGACGGTGGCGGCTGGCAGGATGATCCCGTGAGCGTGTGGGACGGCCTGACAGGGCAAGAGGAAGCGGTCGCGTCGCTCCGCAACGCGGCCGAGTCGCCCGACGGCACCGGTGGCATGACGCACTCGTGGCTGATCACCGGGCCCCCCGGCTCCGGCCGGTCGAACGTCGCGTCCGCCTTCGCCGCCGCACTCGTCGGCAACGGTCCGGACGACGACCACACGCTCCAGCAGATCACCGCGAAGACCCACCCCGACGTCTCGGTCCTGACCACGCAGCGGGTCATCATCACCATCGACGAGATCCGGCAGCTCGTCACGTCGTCGCACTACTCGCCCTCCGTCGGCCGGTACCGCGTGGTGATCATCGAGGACGCGGACCGCATGACGGAACGCACGTCGAACCTGCTCCTCAAGGCGCTCGAGGAACCGCCGGAGCGCACCGTGTGGATTCTCTGCGCCCCGAGCGAGGCCGACCTGCTGCCGACGATCCGGTCGCGCGTGCGGTCGGTCCGCCTCCGCGTGCCGGGCATCGAGTCCGTCGCAGACCTGCTCGTCGCGCGGACCGGTGTGGACCGCGTCCTCGCGATGGACGCCGCACGCCAGGCGCAGAGCCACATCGGCATGGCACAGCGTCTCGCCACCAGCGAGGACGCCCGCGACCGTCGACGCCGCACGCTGAGCACGGTACTCGGCGTCCGGACCGTCGGAGACGCCGTGATGGCCGCCGCCGACCTGCTCGCCGTCGCCGACGAGGACGCCAAGGCGATCACACAGCAGCGCGACGCCGAGGAACGTGACGCCGCGATGCGCTCGCTCGGCATCGAGCCCGGCGGCACGATCCCGCCGGCACTCCGTTCGCAGCTGCGCCTGCTCGAGGAAGACCAGAAGCGTCGGGCGACGCGGAGCCTCCGGGACGGGCTGGACCGGATCCTCGTGGACGTCTCGTCGCTGTACCGTGACCTGTTGCTGCTCGGGCTCGGGGCGCCGGCAGAACCGGTGAACCTCGCGATGCGGGAACAGCTCGACCACGCGCTGCAGTCGGTGCCCCCGGCCGCTGCGCTCGAGGTGCTCGACGCCATCGCGCTCGCTCGGCAGCGCATCGCCGCGAACGTGGCGGCGCTCCTCGCGCTCGAGGCGCTGCTCGTCACCATCGCCCGCGCGCGCCGCTGACCCGCGCCCTGGGCGGGACCACCTGCCCGAGGTGAGACGCAGGACGCGCTCGCACCGCGCCTCCAGGCCGTCCGGAACCGCACCCTGTGACGTTCCCCATCCGCCCGCGCCCCCGCGCATGGGACAATCACCGCATGTCCGACGCAGAACCCGGCCTGCGCGAGCGGAAGCGCCGCGCCACCCGACTCGCGATCCAGCAGGCCGCGCTCCGCATCGCGATCGAGGAGGGGCTCGCGGCGGTGACGGTCGACGAGATCTCGCGGCGTGCGGACGTGTCGCCGCGGACGTTCTTCAACTACTTCCCGAACAAGGAAGGCGCGATCCTCGGCGACGATCCCACGCTGCCGGACGACGACACCCTCGCGGACTTCGTGGCCGGTGGGCCGACGGGGGACCTGCTCGCCGACCTCGGGGCGTTGCTCGTGCACTCGACGCGCGAACTCATCGAGGAGCGTGGGCTGATCGAGGAGCGGCAGCAGGTGCTCCGCGCCGCGCCGGAGCTCTTCAGTCGGCGGATGGAGTCGATGAAGGAGTTCCAGGTGGCGATCGAGGGGGCCATCGTGGCGCGCTTCGCGGCGGCTGCGGACGGAGCTCCGGACGCCTCCGGAGAGCCCCCGGAGCGGCGTCGTCGGGCGCGGCTGGCATCCCTCGTGGCGTTGGCTGCGCTGCGGCACGCGTGGTGGGAGTGGTCGGACGCGGGGTCGGACACCCACCTCGTCGACGAGCTCGAACGGTCGTTCGCCGACCTCGACGCGCTCGTTTCGCGTTCGCTCGTCTGAACCTGTATAGTCGTGTCCCGTGCCGCTCCGGCAACGGAGCGTCCGCCGCCTTAGCTCAGTCGGCAGAGCGATTCACTCGTAATGAATAGGTCGTCGGTTCGATTCCGACAGGCGGCTCCGAGAAGCCCCGGTCAGACAGTGTCTGACCGGGGCTTTCTGCTTCGCGGGCCGGGCGCCGGGCCCGAGCCGGGCCGGGCGCCTGCGCGCCCGGCCCGCCCCGGCCTCAGGGCAGGTAGTACGTCGGGTTCGGCAGCTTCACGCTCCGGTCCGCCGACCCACCGAGCAGGTCGCTGTACTGGTCGCCGAAGTTCGCCACCACGTCGTACCGCCCACCCGAGCGCGACTCGATGTGCGCACGGGTCTGCGACTTGTACTCGACGGTGGTGCACTTCGCGGTGGCGCAGGTGATGTACGACGGCTGCTGCGAGGCCCCGACGCCGGTCCACTTCGTGTAGTACGTCTGCGTGCCGCGCTGCGTCGCCGCGAACTGCGGGTACCCGACCTTCTGCAGGTTCTCGATCGTGGCGGTCTTCTGGTCGTCGTTGCGCCCGGTGAGCCCGATGATCGTGCAGCCGGAGCGCTGGGCGATCGACACGAGCGAGGTCATCGACGGGGTGGCGGGGAAGCGCTCGTCCTGCACCCACTCGTCCTGGCGGGCGGGATCGAACACGAAGTGCATGTCGGCGACCTCCATGTCGTAGGTCCACAGGGTGGTGTCGTCGGCGTCGAGCACGATGGCGGGGTTGCGGTGGAGCTTCCGGCCGACGGCGCACTGGGCGGCGACGACGGGAGCCTGCTTCCGGACGATGGAGCGCATCTCGCGGATGTAGGGCGAGTCGGTGCGGTTGGCGAGGCCGGTGCCGGGGTCGCCGTAGTACGTCGCGATGGTCGACTTCACGGAGTCGATGTTCGGGATGCCCTCGCCGCTCTGGGTGGCGCCGGAGGATCCGTCGGCGGCCATCGTGAAGTGCGTGCGCGGCGTCAGGCGCGGCTCGGACACGCCGGGCAGGTCGGCCGAGGGCAGGTAGTAGGTCGGGTTCGGCAGCTTCACGGAGCGGTCGGCGTACCCGCCCTGCAGGTCGCTCCACTGGTCACCGACGTTGAGCGTGATGTCGTAGCCGAGGTCCTGCTCGATGTGCTTCCGCGTGAGCGCCTTGTACTCGACGGTCGTGCACTTCGCCGTGGCACAGGTGATGTACGACGGCTGCTGGGACGCACCGACTCCGGTCCACTTCGTGAAGAAGCGGTCCTGGGCGAACGCGGTGTAGCCGACCTTCGACAGGTTCTGGACGGTGGCGGCCTTCTGGTCGTCGTTCCGACCGGTGAGTCCGAAGACCGTGAACCCGAGCGACTGCGCCCGGTTCACGAAGCCGACCATCGACGGCGTCGCGGGGAAGCGCTCGTCCTGCACCCACTCGTCCTGGCGGGCCGGGTCGAACACGAAGTGCATGTCCGCGACCTCCATGTCGTAGGTCCACAGCGTCGTGTCGTCGGCGTCGAGGACGATCGCGGGCTTCTCGCCGCGACGGACCGCGGCGTCGTGGATGCGCTGCAGCTGGGCGCTCTGCCGGTCGACGATGGACCGCATCTCGCGGATGTACGGGGAGTCGGTGCGGTTCGCGAGCCCGGTGCCGGGGTCGCCGTAGTACGTCGCGATGGTCTTCTTGACCGAGTCGATGTTCGGGACGCCCTCGCCCCCCTGGCTCGCGCCGGAGGAACCGTCGGCCGCCATCGTGAACTGCGTCCGGGGCTGCAGTCCCGCGTCGGCCGAGTGTCCCGGCGGTGCCCAGCCGTGTCCGGGCGATCCCCAGCCGTGCGCGGTCGCCGGGGTGACACCGACGAGGGTCGAGGTGATGACGATGGCCGCGCTCGTGGCGACGACGGACAGGACGGATCGGCGCATGGAGGACCTGATCGCTTTCTGCTGGGGGAGCGGCCGTCGGACGCGACCGCTGGACCCCCGTTCAGGGGGTGCAGCAGCACGCTAGCTGGCAATCACCAGTGCAGTCCATACCAAAGTGCTGCGGGTGGACAGCGGTGTGCCGGGCACGGCCCCTGGTAGACAGGTCCCATGACGGTTCGCTGGGGAGTCATCGGTACGGGCGGCATCGCACGGTCCTTCGTGGGCGACTGCACGGCCGCGGGGGTCGAGTTCGTCGCGGTCGGCAGCCGGACGCTCGCGAGCGCCGAGACGTTCGCGGCCGAGTTCGGGATCCCGCGGGCGCACGGCTCCTACGAGGACCTCGTCGCCGACGACGGCGTCGACGCCGTGTACGTCGCGACACCGCACTCGCGGCACGCGGCGGACGCACTGCTCGCCATCGAGGCCGGCAAGCACGTCCTCGTCGAGAAGGCCTTCACGATCACGGCGGACGAAGCCCGCCTGGTGGTCGACGCCGCCCGGCGCGCCGACGTCGCCGTCATGGAGGCGATGTGGACGCGCTTCCTCCCGCAGATGTCGATGATCCGCGAGCTCGTGGCCGAGGGCCGCATCGGGCGGGTCCGGCTCGTCGAGGCGACCCACCACCAGGCGCTGCCGTCCGACCCGGCACACCGGTTGAACGACCCGGCGCTCGGCGGTGGTGCGATGCTCGACCTCGGCATCTACCCGATCTCCTTCGCGGTCGACGTCCTCGGTGTGCCCACGTCGGTCGTCGCCGCGGGCACCCTGAGCGAGCAGGGCGTCGACACCCAGATGGGCCTGGTGCTGACGCACGAGGGCGGGACGCAGTCGATGCTCCACTTCGGGCTCGACCTCCGCAGTCCGAACACCGCCTCGGTCATCGGCGAGGACGGCCGCATCGACCTGGACTCGACGTGGTTCACGCCGACGACCTGGCGGCTCCGCGACCGCGACGGGAACGTCGTCGAGGAGTTCGACGGGCGCGAGGAACTCACCGGCTACGCGCACGAGGTCCGCGCGTTCGAGTCGATGGTCGAGTCCGGCACCCACGAGGGCGGCCCGATGGACCCCGAGGAGACCGTCGCGATCATGGCCCTCATGGACGAGGCTCGCCGACAGGTCGGCGTCCGGTACCCGGCCGACGGCTGACGGCCGACGGCTGACGCCCGGAAGGGCGCGGAACGTCCGGATCCGGAAAGTGGGCCTGGAGGCTCCTCCCGCAGTTCCGTAGGATCGTTCGCGATGTCCGACCAGCAGCCTTCACCGCGCGGCGTCGCGGACCGCCTCCGCGACGCGCGCACCGCCGTCCGCGCCTCGTTCGCCCGCCGCCCGGTGCCGTGGATCGCGGGTGGCCTCGCGACCGTGCTCGTGCTCGGGTCCGGCGGTGCCGTGGCCGTGGCGGCGGCGACGATGCCGACCCCGACGACCACGGCGGCCGCGACGGCGTCCGCCACCGCGTCGAGCAGCCCCGCACCGATGACGGCCGCCCCGACACCGACACCGACGCCGAGCGGCCGCACGGTGCCGGACGACGCCGCGGGTCCCTCCGCCCTCCGGACCTGCACGATCACGAACGCCGCCTCGGCGAGCGGCCTCGGCGCGTTCGAGGGGTACGTCATGAACGCGAAGACCGGCGAGGTGCTGTTCTCGCGCAACGGTGACGAGGCCGCACAGACCGGCAGCGTGATGAAGACCCTGACGACGGCGACCGCGCTGGCCGTCCTCGGCGGCGACCACCGCATCCCGACCACCGTGACGAAGGAGTCCGGCGGTGCGATCGCCCTCGTCGGCCACGGTGACGCCACGCTCTCGGCAGGCGGAGCGACGGTGTACCCGGGCGCCCCGACGCTCGCGCAGCTCGCCCAGCAGGTGAAGGCGAAGCTCGGCAACACCCCGGTGACGACGATCGTCACGGACGACACGTACTGGAACGACGCCGACGCCTGGGACCCCACCTGGCCGGTGAGCGAGCGGACGATCGGCTACCAGCCGAACGTCACGGCGCTCATGGTCGACGGTGACCGCGCGAACCCGGGTGCCCAGACGTCGCCGCGCTCCACCGACCCGGTCGGTCGCGCCGGGGACCTGTTCCGCACGGCCCTCGCGAACGCCGGGGTCGCCGGTGCGGGGAACGCGCAGATCGTCAAGCGTGCCACGACCAGCACGGACACGATCGCCACGGTGTCCTCGCAGCCGGTGTCGACGCTCATCGGGCAGATGATCCCGAACTCGGACAACACCCTCGCCGAGATGCTCGCGCGGATCTCGTCGAAGGAGTCCGGCTCGGACGGCTCCGCAGCCTCGCTGACCGCCGTGTACCAGGCAGCCCTGAAGTCGTACGGCGTCGACCCTGCAGGCATCGTCATCAAGGACGGCTCGGGCGAGAGCGCCGCGAACGCCGTGTCGCCGAACTTCGTCGCGCACCTCATGGTGCAGGTCGCCGCCGGTGCGAAGGGCCTCGGGACGCTCGCGAACGCCCTGCCGGTGTCCGGACAGTCCGGCACGTTGGCCAGTCGGTTCACCGGGGCGAACGCCGTCGCCCGGGGCAAGGTGCACGCGAAGACCGGATGGATCGACAGCGCGAACACCCTCGGCGGCTACATCGACGCGGCCGACGGCACCCGGCTGACGTTCGCCTTCTACGCGATCGGGTCCTCGCGGGCCGCGGCGCTGCCCGCACTCGACGCGGTGACGGCGGCGACGTACTCGTGCGGGAGCAGGCTCACCGGCTCCTGAGGCCGCGGGTGTTGGATGGACCCATGTCCAGGGCACTCCTCGTCGTCGACGTCCAGAACGACTTCACCGAGGGCGGTGCCCTCGGTGTGACCGGCGGGGACGACCTCGCGCGACGCATCACCGCGTTCCTCGGTCGGCACGCCGACGAGTACGACCTCATCGTCGGCTCCCGCGACTGGCACCACGGCGACGACGACAACGGCGGCCACTTCGCCGGTCCCGAGGGTCCGGACTACGAGACGACCTGGCCGGTGCACTGCGTCGCCGGGACCCCGGGGGCCGAGTACCACCCGCGGCTCGACACCGCTCCGATCGACGTCCATGTCTTCAAAGGGCAGGGCACGCCGGACTACTCGGCGTTCCAGGCGCGCACCGAGGACGGCGTCCCGCTGCCCGAGGTCCTCGCCGAGCACCGCGTCGTGACGATCGACGTGGTCGGCATCGCCACCGACCACTGCGTGCGCGCCTCGGCGCTCGACGCCCGGGCTGCGGGATACGACGTCGCGGTCTACGACGACCTGGTGGTCGGGGTGGACGACGCCCGGAGTGCGCGGGCGCTCGACGAGATCCGCGCCGCAGGTGGGCACGTCGACCACAGCGACATGGACGAGGGACTGGCGAACCCCGGCGGCGCGCTCCTCTGAGCGCGGCGTCGAGTCGTCCGACCGTGGCCGCGCCGGCTCAGACGAGCAGCTGGTGCTTCGCCAGGTCGCGGTAGAGCGGCGTCGACTCGACGAGCTCCGAGTGGGTCCCGACGCCGACGACCCGGCCGTGCTCGAGCACGACGATCACGTCCGAGTCCACCACCGTGGACAGCCGGTGCGCGATCACGAGCAGCGTGCGGTCCTCGGCCACGGCGTCGATCGCGAGGCGCATCTTCTGCTCGTTGACGCCGTCGAGCGACGAGGTGGACTCGTCGAGCAGCAGGATCGGGGGAGCGGCGAGGAGTGCCCGGGCGATCGCGAGCCGCTGCCGTTCACCGCCGGAGAGCATGACGCCGTCCTCGCCGACCTGGGCGTCGAGGCCGCGGGGGTCGCGGTGCAGGACCTCGCCGAGGTTGACGGCCTCGAGCACGCGGACACAGTCGTCCTCGGTGGCGTCCGGTGAGCCGAGCAGCAGGTTCGCCCGGATCGTGCCGGCGAGCACCGGAGCGTCCTGTTCGACGTACCCGATCTGCGCGCGGAGCTCGGCGCGGTCGAGGCCACGGACGTCGACGCCGCCGAGCCGGATGACGCCGTCGGTCGGGTCGTAGAACCGTTCGATGAGGGCGAGTGTGGTCGACTTGCCCGCGCCGGACGGACCCACGAGTGCGACCCGCGATCCGCGGGGGACCCGGAAGGACACGTCGTGCAGCACCACGTCGTCGGAGGCGGTGTCGTCGTCGACGGCTGGCTCGGCGCCGTCCGCACCGGAGGCCTGGGCCGGACGCGCGTACCGGAACGACACGTGTTCGAAGGTGATCGCGTCGTCGCTCTCCACCGCTGCGACGACGCGGACGGCCTGGTCGTCCTGCGCCTCGGTCGGGAGGTGCAGGATCTCCTCGATGCGGCCGAGTGCACCGAGCGCCTGGGCTACGGCGACGGCGGCGCCCATGGCCTGGCCGAGCGGCATGATCATCATGAAGAGCAGCAGGATGAACGTGATGAGCGTCGCGATCGTGATGGTGCCGGCTGCGACCTGCGCACCACCGACGCCGAGGACGGCGATGAACGCGACCTGCATGACGATGCTCGCGACCGGGACGACGAACGCCGACATCCGCGCGATGTCGAGGCCACGACGGTAGGCCTCGGTCGCGTGGCCGTCGACCTCGTGCACCTCGCGCTCGGTGGCACCGGCGGCACGGATCGTGCGGACGGCACCGATGCCGCGTTCGACCGCCGCGGTGAGGTCGCCGACCTTCTCCTGCGCACGCTTCGACGCGACGCGGATGCGGCGGCTGAGCCCGCCGACGACGACGATCGCGACGAGCACGATGACGACGACGATGCCGAGGAGCAGCGGGTCGATGACGGCCATCGCGATGATCGCGCCGATGAACGTCAGGGCGCCGCCGATCGACTCGATGAGGCCCTGCGTCAGCACGGCGCGCAGCAGTGTCGTGTCGCTGCCGACGCGGGAGACGAGGTCGCCGGTGCGGCGCGTGTCGAACTCGGAGATCGGCAGGTTGAGGATGCGCGCGATGAGCTTCCGCCGGGTCGACAGGACGACGCCTTCACCCGCGCGCTGCAGCAGGAAGTGCTGCACACCGTTGAGGACGCCCGCGACGATGACGAGTCCGACGAGCAGCCAGACGAGGGTGCTCAGCGTGTTGCCGTGCTGGACGGCGGTGATGACCTGGTTGACGAGCAGCGGCTGCGCGAGGGACGCACCGGCACCGAGGACGCTCAGCACGATGATGACGACCATCGCGGGCTTGTTCTCGAACAGGTAGCTCAGCAGTCGGCCGAACGTGGCGCGGGGACCGTCGGTCTTCTTGGGCCTGGCGAAGGGGGAGCTCATCGTGTTCCTAGTTTCTGCCGTACTTCTTGTGCACTGCCTGGCGGCTGACGCCGAGCAGCGTCGCGATCTCCTGCCACGAGGCGCCGGCGTTCCGGGCACGTCGGGCCGCGAGTTCCTCGGTCCGGTCGAGCTCACGACGGAGTTCGCGCACGCTGGCGAGGGCGGAGAACGGGTCGTCTCCGGCTGCGCCGGCGGCGAGGCTCGTGATGGTCGGTCGGTCCACGCGTGTCAACCTACATTGACGCACCGACGGATGTCAACCCGGGTTGACGCGCGGGGGTGGGCGGCGTGGTGCGGGAACGCCTGTGAGCGTGCATGCGCGTGCACGTTCCGACGAAGCACGCGTCGATCGACTGGTGGAGTGTCGGAACATGCGGACGCACACGGTACGCGTGCATGTTCCGACGAAGCGCGCGTCGATCGACTGGTGGGGTGTCGGATCATGCGTACGTCCCCGCACGACGGACGGGAGGCGGGGTGCCAGCCGGCACCGCGCCTCCCGTCTGCGGAGGTGGTCGGGTCAGGCGCGCGCGTCCTCCGGTGCTGCGTCCGGTTCACCGGCGGTGTCCGCCGCGTCGAGCGCGGCGCTCTTCGTCTCACGGATGAAGAACAGGGCGACGAGCGTCACGACCGCGGCGATCGTGAGGTAGAGCCCGACCAGGAAGATGTTGCCGTCCGGCTGCCACAGCGCGAGCGCGATGGTCGGAGCGAGCGAAGCGCCGAGGATCGACGCGACGTTGTAGGCGATCGCCGAGCCCGTGTACCGCACGTTCGTCGGGAAGAGCTCCGGCAGGAGGGCGCCCATCGGACCGAACGTCAGGCCCATCAGCGACAGTCCCACGATCAGGAACGTCACCACCGTGATCGGACCGGTCGACGCGGCGAACCAGAACTGGAACGTCAGGCCGAAGAGCGCGATGCCGATCGTGGTCGGGATGAGCGTGCGACGTCGGCCGAACTTGTCGGCCAGGATGCCTGCGATCGGCGTGAAGATACCGAAGAACACGACGCCGATCATGAGCAGCGTGAGGAACTCGCCACGGGTGTAGCCGAGGCCGATCTTCGGG
This sequence comes from Curtobacterium sp. NPDC087082, assembly GCF_044745045.1. Lineage (NCBI taxonomy): Bacteria > Bacillati > Actinomycetota > Actinomycetes > Micrococcales > Microbacteriaceae > Curtobacterium > Curtobacterium sp. NPDC087082. The sequence goes on from NZ_JBIUZN010000001.1 coordinate 1,034,816, forward strand.
ACGAGGGGGCCGGCCTCGGCGCCCGTGGTGCCGTAGGACAGCGTGAACGTCGTCATGAAGTAGAAGAGGACGTAGGTCGCGACCATGCCGAAGGTGCCGACGATCACGGCGCGCCACGAGGTGCGGAACACCCGGCCGAGCGGGACCTTGGCGACCGAACCGGACTCCTGGACGCCACGGAACACCGTCGACTCGACGAGCTTGAACCGCACGTAGAGGCCCACGATCACCAGGACGGCCGACAGCAGGAACGGGAGTCGCCAGCCCCAGGCCTGGAAGTCCGGGTTCGGGGTGCCGTCGGCGCCGGCGGGCATCGCCGCGTTGATCGCGATGAACAGGCCGTTGGCGAGCAGGAAGCCGATCGGGGCGCCGAGCTGCGGCATCGAGCCGAACACCCCGCGCTTGCCCTTCGGCGCGTTCTCGGTCGCGAGCAGTGCCGCGCCCGACCACTCACCACCGAGCCCGACGCCCTGGGCGAAGCGCATCACGGCGAGGAGCACCGGCGCCCAGATGCCGATCGAGTCGAACGTCGGCAGGCAGCCGATGAGGAACGTCGCGGTGCCCATCACGAGCAGGGACGCCACGAGGGTCGCCTTGCGGCCGACGCGGTCGCCGAAGTGGCCGAAGATGATCGACCCGACCGGGCGGGCGAAGAACGCGAGGGCGAACGTGACGAACGAGGACAGCTGCGATGCCGTCGGGTCCTCGTTCGGGAAGAAGAGCGTCGGGAAGACGAGGACCGCGGCGGTCGCGTAGACGTAGAAGTCGTAGAACTCGATGGAGGTCCCGACGAGGCTGGCGATCACGACGCGGGAGCGCGGGTTGCCTGCGGTCTTCGGGGATGCGGGTGCCGGTGCGGCGGACATGGGGTGAGGAGACTCCGTGGATGACGCTCGCGGGGGAGCGCAGCGGTGTTCCGGACGGCGGACACCGATCGGTTCGCGCGGGGTGGCGCGGGCACTGATCGGGTGCGTTCGGTTCGTGGTGGTGTACCGCTTGTGACGGGGGCCACCATCGTACGACAGATGTCGTGAACCTGCGAATCCGCTGGATCGTGACCGGACCGGGCCGGGCCGGCGCCCGGTCAGGCCAGCGGGCTGCCCGCTTCGAGGTGCGCGGGGAGCTGGTGCCCCATCCGGTCGCGCTTCGTGTCGAGGTACGCCGCGTTCTGCGCGGAGACGCCGACGACCAGCGGCACCAGGCTCTCGACCGTGATGCCGTGCTCCTCGAGCTGGCGACGCTTCTCGGGGTTGTTGGACAGGAGGCGGACGGTGGTGATGCCGAGGTCGGCGAGGATGCCGGCCGCGCCGCCGTACGCCCGCGAGTCGGCGGGGAGACCGAGCGCGAGGTTCGCGTCGAGCGTGTCGAGGCCGTCCTCCTGCAGGCGGTAGGCCTTGAGCTTGTTGATGAGACCGATGCCGCGGCCCTCTTGCCCGCGGAGGTAGATCACGACGCCGCCCTCGGCCGCGATCGTGTCGAGCGCGGCGTCGAGCTGCGGGCCGCACTCGCACTTGAGGGACCCGAACGCCTCGCCCGTCAGGCACTCCGAGTGCACCCGGACGAGGGCGCCGCCGCGCGGTGCTGCGCCGTCCGGGCCGGTGGCGATGATCGCGACGTGCTCGGCGCTCGTCACGAGGTCGCGGTACGCGCGCATCTCGAACGTGCCGTGCGTGGTCGGGACGTTCGTCGACACCTCGAACTGGACCGGGCTCCCGGGGGTGGGGGAGGTGAGTGCATCGGTCATGTGGTGCTCCGGTCGTTCTGGGGCCCCGCGATCCCGGGCTCGGCCGCCGCCGGCCGGGGTGCGCGGTGGGGTCGTGCTCGGACCAGCAGGTCGGGGCCGAGGCTGGTGGTCGATAGTACGTCCAACCGCCGACGCTCGCCGATGCTTCCCACACCGACGTCACCGAGGGCGACACGGGGGCCGCCGAGCAGGACGGGCGCGAGGTAGACGAGGTACTCGTCCACCAGACCCGCCGCGATCAGCGCTGAGGCGACGGTGGGTCCGCCCTCGACGAACACCGAGTGCACGCCGTGGTCCCGCAGTGCGTGGAGCGAGGCGGCGAGGTCGTGGCCGGACAGCGTCAGCAGGGCGCGAGGGTGGCGGCGGACCGCGGCGTCGTCCGGGACCGGCCGGTCGCCGAACACCACCGGGACGGGCTGGTCGGCGAGGAGTTCCCCGGCGTCGCCCCGCGCGGTGAGGCTCGGGTCGTCGGCGAGGACCGTGCCCGTCCCGACGAGGATCGCGTCGTGCGCGGCGCGCTGTTCGTGGACGTGCTGGCGTGCGGCCGCACCGGTGATCCACTGGCTCGTGCCGTCGGCCGCCGCGGCCCGGCCGTCGAGGCTCGATGCCCACTTCACCGTCACCCACGGGCGTCCGAGGCGCACCGAGAGGAGCCAGCGCTCGACAAAGTCCTCGACCTCGTCGGCGAGGACGCCCGAGACGACGTCGACTCCGCCGGACCGGAGTCGCTCGGCACCCCCGTGAGCTGCCGGCCCGGGGTCGTCGACGGCGTACACGACGCGGCCGATCCCCGCTTCGAGCAGGGCGACGGCGCACGGACCGGTGCGTCCGGTGTGGTTGCAGGGTTCGAGGGTGACGACGGCGGTCGCGCCGACCAGGTGTGCGGGGTCGACCTTCGACATCGCGTCGACCTCGGCATGCGGGGTACCGGCGCCCTTGTGCCAGCCCTCGGCGAGGACCGCTCCGTCGGGGGAGAGGATCACGGCGCCGACGCGGACGTGGTCACCGACCGCGGGGCCGAGGGCCGCGAGCTCGAGGCCACGGCGCATCGCACGGAGCTCGGCCGGCGAGACCGAGGGGTGCGCTGCGGGGGAGGCCACGGAGTCCGACGGCCGAGGGGTGACGGTCACGGTCCGAGACTATCCGCGAACGGTCGGTGACGCGTCATCCGGGCCTGCCGTCGTCGTCTCGGCCGGCCACGGCAAGTCGGACGCGGGAGCGCCGTCGGCCCGCCGGAGCCCCTTCCACGCCGTCGTCGGAGCGCCGTCCCGCCCGGGGATGAGCGCGTCGCCGGTACCGGTGTACGAGAACCCCGCGGCACGGGCGACCGAGGCCGAGGCGGTGTTGCCGACGTAGCACTCCCAGTACACGTCCGGCGCACCCTGCACGAAGGCCCAGTCGAGCACGAGGCCGACGGCGTCGTGCATCAGCCCGGCGCCGCGAGCGGAGGGTGCGAGCCAGAAGCCGAGGTCCCGCCGCGCGGTGCGGTACCCGATGATCCCCTCGAGCCAGGTGGACCCCTTCCGACGGATCGCCCAGGTGTACTCGCGGTCGGAGGCCCAGCCCGGACCGACGAGCGCGTCGACGAAGGTCGTGGCGTCCCGGGCGGTGTACGGCGTGGGGATCGTCGTCCAGCGCACGATGTCCGGGTCCTGGCAGGCCTCGGTGATCGCCGTCGCGTCCGCCCGGGTGGGCACGTCGAGGTGCACCCGGGCGGACGACAGCGTGACGGGGCGCACGGTCAGCGCCGGGTGCGGGGCACGAAGCCGATGCGCTCGTAGACCTTCGCGAGGGTCTCGGCGGCGATCGACTCGGCACGCTCGGCGCCGACGGCGAGGAGCCGGTCGAGCTCGGCCGGGTCGTCGAGCAGCTCGAGCGTGCGGGCGCGCACTGGCTCGAGCTCGGCCACGACGGCGTCGGCGACCTCGCCCTTCAGGTCGCCGTAGCCCTTGCCCTGGAACGACTCCTCGAGCGCGGCGACCGGGGTGCCGGTGAACGCCGAGAGGATCGACAGCAGGTTCGTCACGCCCGGCTTCGCCTGACGGTCGGCCCGGATCTCGCGCTCGGTGTCGGTGACCGCCGAGCGGATCTTCTTCGCGGTGCGCTTCGGGTCGTCGAGCAGGCGGATGAGGCCGTTGTCGGACGCGGCCGACTTGCTCATCTTGCTCGTCGGGTCCTGCAGGTCGTAGATCCGCGCCGTGTCGGTGAGGATCCGGGCCTCCGGCACGACGAACGTGTCGCCGAACCGCGAGTTGAAGCGCCCGGCGAGGTCGCGGGTGAGCTCGACGTGCTGCCGCTGGTCGTCACCGACCGGCACGACCTTCGTGTCGTACAGCAGGATGTCCGCCGCCATCAGGATCGGGTACGTGAAGAGCCCGACCGACGCGGCTTCGGTGCCCTGCCGGGCGGACTTGTCCTTGAACTGGGTCATCCGGCTCGCCTCGCCGAAGCCGGTGAGGGTGTTCAGCACCCACGCGAGCTCGGCGTGCGCCGGGACGTGCGACTGCACGAAGAGCGTCGCCTTGGTCGGGTCGATGCCCGAGGCGATGTACTGCGCGGCCGTCGCCCGGGTGTTCGCGCGGAGCTCGGCCGGGTCCTGCGGGGACGTGATCGCGTGCATGTCGACGACGCAGTAGATGGCGTCGTAGTCGTCGAGCAGCGTCCGCCACTGCATGAGCGCGCCGATGTAGTTGCCGAGGTGGAGGGAACCGGCCGAGGGCTGGATGCCCGAGAAGATGCGCGTCTTGGTCATGGTGCTGTCCTGTGCTGGAGAAGTGTGGGGGTGCGGGTCAGAGTTCGTAGTCGACGACCACGGGGGCGTGGTCGGACCATCGCTGGTCGTACGCGGCAGCGCGGTCGACCGTGTACTGCGTGACCTTCGCGGCGAGCTCCGGGGTCGCCATCTGGTAGTCGATCCGCCAGCCCGTGTCGTTGTCGAACGCCTGGCCGCGCCACGACCACCACGTGTACGGCCCCTCGACGTCGCCGGCCTGGGCGCGACCGACGTCGACCCAGCCGAGACCGGGCCCGGTGGTGCCGTCGGCGCCCTCGACCTCAGCGCCCTGCTCGCCGAAGAACCGCGAGAAGTAGGCACGCTCACGCGGCAGGAAGCCCGCGCGCTTGACGTTGCCCTTCCAGTTCTTGATGTCCCGCTGGTCGTGCCCGACGTTGAGGTCGCCGACGACGACCGCGAGCGGGTTGTGCTCGCGGAGCTTCGGCAGCCGCTCGGTCATCGCGTCGAGGAACTTCCACTTCTCGTCCTGCTTCGGGGTGTCCACCTCGCCCGAGTGCACGTACGTCGAGACGACCGTCACCGTGGTGCCGCCGATCTCGTAGTCGGCCTCGAGCCAGCGCCCGGCGGAGTCGAAGTCGTCCGCACCGAGCGCGACGCGGTGCACGTGCGCGCTGTGGCGGGAGGCGATCGCGACGCCCGCCCGACCCTTCGCGGTGGCGGGGTCGTGCACGATGTCCCACTCGTCGCCGAGGAGCCCGGCGAGGTCGTCGCTCGACGCGCGGACCTCTTGCAGGGCGAGCACGTCGACGTCGCGGGTGGCGAGCCAGTCGCCCATGCCCTTCCGGAACGCGGCACGGATGCCGTTCACGTTGACGGATGCGAGGCGCAGGCGTGTCATGCAGAACACCCTATCGGCGGGTGCCGACACGGCTGCGCCGGTCGTAGGCTCGCGCCGTGACCGTCGTGATGACCGTGGGGGAGCTGCTCGCCGTGTTCCGCCCCGTGGCCGAGCAGATGCTGCGCCCGGACGAGTTCCGTGCGGCGGAGTTCTGGGTGCACAGCGACTGGTCCGAACGACTGCGGCGGGTGGTCGACACCGAGGTCGCCGACGAGGGGATGGCGCTCGCCTGGTCGATCGCCGGGGACGACGGCGATTCGTGGCTGTGGCTCCGCGACGGGGAACCGGAGTTGCTGCTGAAGATGGCCGACGACCTGCAGGACTTCATCGCCGAGAGTGCCTTCGCCTGGGGCGAGCTACGCCCGATCCCGCCGCTGGGGCAGGAGCAGTAGGGGAGACCGGACGAGGGGCGGGGGGGGGGGGGGGGGGGGGGGGCCCCCCCCCCCCCCCCCCCCCGGGGGGGGGCGCCCGGGGGGGGGGGCGGGGGGGCCCCCCCCCCCCGGCCCCCGGGGGGGGGGGGGGGGGGCGGGGGCCCGGCCCGGGCGGGGGGGGGGGGGGCCCCCGCCCCCCCCCCCCCTCCCGTCCGTCCTGTGGTCAGGCCGCGTCGTGGTCCGTCTTGAGGAACTCGACCAGGCTGTCCGCGGTGGTCTCGGCGTCGTCGCCGTTCACCGTGAGCGTGACCTCGTCGCCGTTCTCGATGCCGAGGCCGAGGAGCGCGAGGATGCTGCCGGCGTTCCCGGACTTGTCGCCCTTCGCGATCGTGACCTGGTGGCCGGACGCGGTCACGGTCTGGACGAAGAGGGAGGCCGGGCGTGCGTGCAGGCCGGACGCGCTGGCGACGGTGACGGTGCGGGTGGCTTCGGACATCGATGTACTCCTGTCGATGGGTGGTTGGCTCATGGTAGCGAGCGCGGGGTGGGCGGTTCCGGGGCGGGACGCAGGGTCAGTCGCGGCCGGGCCAGAAGACCTCGGTGCCGGCGGCCTCGACCTCGCGGACGAGGTCGGCGTTCACGCCGGGGTCGGTGATGATCGTGTCGATCGCGGCGAGCGGGGCGACGCGGCCGAACTCCTCGCGACCGAACTTGGTGTGGTCGGCGAGCAGGATGCTGCGGCGCGCGGACTTGATCATCGCGGACTTCACGGCGGCCTCGGCCATGTTGTGCGTCGTGAGGCCGCGCTCGGGCGTGATGCCGTTGATGCTGATGAACGCGACGTCCACGCTGACCATCCCGATGAGCTGGTGCGTCCACGTGCCGACGCCGGCGAGCGAGTCGCTGCGGATGTTGCCGCCGAGCAGGTGCAGGTCGATGCCCGGCCGGTTCGCGACCGCCATCGCCACTGGGAGGGAGTGGGTCACGACGGTGAGGCCACGGTCGGTCGGGAGCATCTCGGCGAGGCAGATGGTCGAGGTGCCGGCGTCGATCATGACGGACCCGTTCTCGGGCAGCTCGCCGAGCGCGGCCTCGGCGATGACCATCTTCTCGGCCTGGTTGATGCCGCCACGGTCGCCGACCCCCGGGTGCAGGGTGATGCGTTCGACGGGGATCGCGCCACCGTGCGCACGTCGGACCAGCCCGCGCCGCTCGAGCGAGGTGAGGTCGCGGCGGATCGTCTCGGGGGTCACCTCGAGCAGCTCGGCGAGGTCCTTGACGTCGACCCGGCCATGCGCACGCGCCTGTTCGACGATGCGCTGGTGGCGCTCTGGTGCGTACATCGGGGCCTCGTCGTCTCGGAAGCGGTGGGGGAGTCGGAACGGAACGGACACGACCGGGCACGTCTCCGGCGACAGCGACCCGAACGGATCCGCCGCCAGACGCAAACGGGCATCTGTTTCTGCATTTTTATCCCCGGATGTGTTTGTTTGTCAACGTGGATCGGGGTATGGTGCTGCTCAGCCGCACCGGCGGGGTCCCGTCTCCGCGCTGCGCGCACCGAACGAACCACCCCACCGCAAGCGCGCGTGAGATGAAGGAGTCTCGAATGTCCGAACTGCTCGGCACCGGCGTCGGCCGTGGCGTCGCCCACGGCCCCGTGCTCCGCATGGCCGACCCGCTCGGCGAACCATCGAAGGACGCCCTGACCGGTTCGGCGGACGACGCGAAGCAGGCCGTGGCCGCCGCGATCGCAGCGGTGGCGGAGGACCTCAACAAGCGGGGGCAGCTCGCCGGCGGGGACGCCCAGGCCGTGCTCGAGGCGCAGGCGCTCATGGCGCAGGACCCGACCCTCCTCGACGACGTGCACGCCCGCATCGACGGCGGCACCAACGCCGAGCGCGCCGTGTTCGAGGCGTTCGGCCAGTTCCGCGACCTGCTCGTCTCGATGGGCGGCTACATGGGGGAGCGTGCCGCCGACCTCGACGACGTCGCCCAGCGCATCATCGCCAAGCTCCGCGGCGTCCACGCCCCGGGTGTGCCCGAGTCGGACACCCCCTTCGTGCTCGTCGCCCGTGACCTCGCGCCGGCCGACACCGCACTCCTCGACCTCGACAAGGTGCTCGCCCTCGTCACGCGTGACGGCGGCCCGACCTCGCACACGGCGATCCTCGCCCGTGCCAAGGGCATCACCGCGATCGTCGGCGTGACCGGCGCGGACGACCTGTCCGACGGCACGGTCGTCGTCGTGGACGCCGCCGCCGGCACCGTCGTGACCGACCCGTCGGCCGAACTCGTCGCCGACGTCGAACAGCGCATCGCCGACCGCCTCGCCGCGGCCGCAGCGCCCCTGACCGCCGGCGCGCTCGCCGACGGGCACACCGTCCCGCTGCTCGCGAACCTCGGCAGCCCCGCCGACGCCGCGGGCGCCGTTGCTCTCGGTGCGGAGGGCGTGGGGCTCTTCCGCACCGAGTTCCTCTTCCTCGACTCGCCGAAGGCGCCGACCGTCGACGAGCAGAAGGACTCCTACAAGCAGCTGCTCGAGGCCTTCCCGGGCAAGAAGGTCGTCGTCCGGGCGCTCGACGCGGGTGCCGACAAGCCCCTGCCGTTCCTCACCGACAAGGACGAGGAGAACCCGGCCCTCGGTCGACGCGGTCTCCGGGCGCTCCGGAACCACCCCGAGGTGCTCCGCGACCAGCTCACCGCGCTCGCCCAGGCCGACGCCGAGACCGAGGCCGACCTCTGGGTGATGGCCCCGATGGTCGCCGACGCCGAGGAGACCGAGTACTTCGTCGACCTCGCCCGCGAGCTCGGGATCCGCACCGCCGGTGTGATGGCCGAGGTCCCCTCGCTCGCGCTGATGGCCGAGCAGGTGTTCACCTCCGCCGACTTCGTGTCGATCGGCACGAACGACCTGACCCAGTACACGATGGCCGCCGACCGGATGCTCGGCACCGTCGCGTCCTACCAGGACCCGTGGCACCCCGCCGTGCTCCGCCTCGTCGCGCAGCTCGGCGCAGCGGGTGCGGACGCCGGCAAGCCCGTCGGCATCTGCGGCGAGGCAGCGGCCGACCCGCTGCTCGCCGTCGTGCTCGTCGGTCTCGGCGCCACGACGCTCTCCATGACCCCCGCGGCCCTGGCCGACGTGCGCGCCGAACTCGGCAAGCACACCCTCGACCAGGCCCGCGAGATGGCCCAGGCGGCACTCGCCGCGAGCACGGCGGCGGCCGCCAAGTCCGCCGCGGCCGCGACGCACGCCGCCTGATCCGACCCCCAGCACCACCTCCCCTCCACACGCAGCAGCAGCACCTCACAGAAAGTCACCGCACATGACAACGTCGTCCGTTGCAGCGCCCGACGCCCCCGCGAAGTCGCGGGGCGGCGCACGCGTCGCCGTTCAGAAGTTCGGCACGTTCCTCTCCGGCATGGTCATGCCCAACATCGCGATCTTCATCGCGTGGGGCATCATCACCGCCTTCTTCATCGAGACCGGCTGGACGCCCGTGGGCATCCTCGGCGGCTTCGGTGAGACGGGCGGCGTCGCGAACGTCGGCCTCGTCGGCCCGATCCTGACCTACCTCATCCCGCTCGCGATCGCGATCCAGGGTGGCCGGATGGTCTACGAGACCCGTGGTGCGGTGGTCGGTTCGATCATGACCATGGGTGTCATCATCGGCGCCAACGGCACGACGATGATCCTCGGCGCGATGATCTGCGGGCCGCTCGGCGCGTACCTCATCAAGCAGATCGACAAGCTCTGGGACGGCAAGATCCGGCCCGGCTTCGAAATGCTCGTGAACAACTACGCGGCCGGCATCCTCGGCTTCGGGTTGGCCATGGCCGGGTTCTTCTGGCTCGCGCCGCTGTTCAAGCTCATCGCCGAGGGCCTCGGCGACGCGGTGAACTTCCTCGTCCAGCACTCGCTGCTCCCGCTCGCCAGCGTGATCATCGAGCCGGCCAAGGTGTTCTTCCTCAACAACGCCATCAACCACGGTGTGCTCGACCAGCTCGGCGCGCAGCAGGTCCAGGAGTCGGGCAAGAGCATCCTCTTCCTGCTCGAGGCGAACCCCGGCCCGGGTCTCGGCATCCTGCTCGCCTTCACCTTCTTCGGTGTCGGCATCGCCCGCTCGACCGCTCCCGGCGCGATCATCATCCAGTTCCTCGGCGGCATCCACGAGATCTACTTCCCGTACGTGCTGCAGAAGCCGGTCCTGTTCATCGCCGTCATCCTCGGTGGTGCCACGGGCGTCGCGACCAACGTCGCGTTCCACTCCGGTCTCGTCGCCCCGGCGTCGCCCGGATCGATCTTCGCGGTGCTCGGTGCGACGGCGAAGGACAGCTTCCTCGGCGTCATCCTCTCGGTCATCCTGTCCGCAGCGGTGTCGTTCGCGGTCGCGTCGTTCTTCCTCATCGCGACCCGCAAGCGTGACCTCGCGAACGGTGGCGGCGACATGAGCGCCGCGATGGCGAAGCTCCAGGCGAACAAGGGCCGCGACGTCAACGCCGCGACCTCGGGCCTGCTCGGCAACAACTCCCCGGCGAACGAGGAGGAGGCCGAGGCCTCGCTCGGTGGCGTCGGTTCGGCGACCACCGCGACCGCGACCCGCGTCCAGAACCTCGTGTTCGCCTGCGACGCCGGCATGGGCTCCAGCGCGATGGGCGCCAGCGTCCTCCGCAACAAGATCAAGAAGGCGGGCATCGAAGGGGTCACGGTCTCCAACAAGGCGATCGCGAACCTCTCCGGTGACGAGGACCTGATCATCACGCAGGAGGAGCTGACGGAGCGCGCGAAGCAGAAGAACCCGAACGCACAGCACGTGTCGGTCGGCAACTTCATGAACGCGCCGCAGTACGACCAGGTCGTCGAACAGCTCAAGAACCAGTAACGAAGTGCAGTATCGGAGGGGACGGGCCACGGCTCGTCCCCTCCACACGTCCACGACGCCACGTCACGAAGCAAGGAGAACCCCGATGCCCGTCCTGCAGGAGAGCCAGATCCGGATCCACACCGAGGACACCGCACCGACCAAGTCGGAGGCGATGAAGGAGGCTGCCGAGATCCTCGAGGCTGCAGGCGCGGTCACGGCGGACTACTACCCGGCGATGCTCGAGCGCGAGAAGAGCGTCTCGACCTACATGGGGAACTTCCTCGCCATCCCGCACGGCACGAACGACGCGAAGGACGCCATCAAGTCGTCGGCGTTGTCGTTCATCCGCTACGCGACCCCGATCGACTGGGACGGCAACCCCGTCCGCTTCGTCGTCGGCATCGCGGGCGTCAACAACGAGCACCTCGACATCCTGTCCAAGATCGCGATCGTGTTCAGCGACGAGGACGAGGTCCAGAAGCTGACCGACGCACCGGACACCGCCGCGATCCTGTCGATCCTCGGCGAGGTCAACGAGTGAGCACCCCCACCGCCGTCCACTTCGGTGCGGGCAACATCGGCCGCGGCTTCGTCGGACTGCTCCTGCACGAGGCCGGCTACGAGGTCGTCTTCGCCGACGTCGCCGCGCCCCTCATCGACGCTCTCGCCGCTGCCGACTCGTACACCGTGCACGAGGTCGGTCAGAACGCGCGCGACCACGAGGTCACGAACTTCCGTGCCCTGAACAGCGCCCAGGACGAATCGGCCGTCGTCGCCGAGATCGCCACGGCGTCCATCGTCACCTGCGCCGTCGGACCGAACGTCCTGAAGTTCATCGCACCGGTCATCGCGAAGGCGCTCCAGCAGCGCGACGCGGACGCCGCGCCGATCGCCGTGATGGCGTGCGAGAACGCCCTCAACGCCACCGACCGCCTGCGCGAGTTCATCGTCGAGGCGCTCCCCGCCGACGTCCGCGGCCAGGCTCTCGCCAAGGCCGTCTTCGCGAACACCGCGGTCGACCGCATCGTCCCGGCGCAGCCCGAGGGCGCCGGCCTGGACGTCACCGTCGAGACGTACTTCGAGTGGGCCATCGACCGCACGCCGTTCGGCGGGAACGAGCCGGAGATCCCCGGCGCCCACTACGTCGACGGCCTCGCCGCGTCGATCGAGCGCAAGCTCTTCACGGTGAACACCGGGCACGCGACCGTCGCGTACCACGGCTTCCTCGCCGGGGCGGACAAGATCTCGGACGCCATCGCGATCCCCGCGGTCCGGTCCGAGCTCGAGTCCGTGCTCGCCGAGACGAGCGACCTGCTCGTCCGCCGCCACGAGCTCGACCCCGAGGTGCACCGTGCGTACGTGCAGGCCATCATCGGGCGCTTCGAGAACCCGCACCTGCCCGACACCGTGACCCGCGTCGGCCGACAGCCGCTGCGCAAGCTCTCCCGCGACGAGCGCTTCGTGTCGCCCGCCGCCGCCCTCGCCGAGGACGGCACGGAGCCGACGGCGCTGCTCGACGCCATGGGCGCCGCGCTGCGCTTCGACGTGCCGGACGACGAGCAGAGCGTCGAACTCCAGGCGCTGCTGCGCTCGGACCGGAGCGACGCCGAGGTCGTGACCGAGATCACCGGGCTCGACGAGCAGCACCCGTTGCACGCCGCGTTCGCGGACCGGGTGCGGTCCGCGCGCGCCTAGCGTCCTCGACGCATCCACCTGACGGACGGGAGGCGGGGGGGCGGGGGGGCCCCCCCCCCCCCGCCCGCCCCCCCCCCCCGGGGGCCCCCCGGGGGGGGCGGCCCCCCCCCCCCGCCCCCCGGCGGCCCCCCCCGCGGGCGGCCGGCCCCCCCCCCCCGGGCGGGGGGGGGGGGGGCCCCCCCCCCGGGGGGGCCCCCCCCCCCCCCCCCCGGGGGGGGGGGGGGGGGGGGGGGGGCCCCCCCCCCCCCCTCCCGTCCGTCACGCACCCGCGTCGGACCGCCGTGTCAGGCCGTCCGCAGCACGAGACCGCCGTGCTCGACGCGCAGGCTGGCAGCGGCCACCAGGCCGAACGGATCACCGTCCAACTGCAGCTGTTCGGGCTCGTCGAGCACGAGGTCGAGTCGCCGCGCCGTCGTGTAGCCGAGCGTCCGCGACCGCGGCAGGAAGCGCGCGAGCAGCCGTCCGAAGCGCGTCCGGTGGTAGAAGCGGTTGAGCGACAGGCCGTAGCCGATCTTCGTCCAGCCGAAGGCGCCACGCGGGCGGAACGCCACCGCGTCGAGGAGCCCGTCGTCCGGCTGCGCTTCGGGGAGGAGCAGCAGTCCCGCCGTGAGGGTCCCGCAGTTGCCCACGATGACGGTGTGCGCCCGCATGCTGTGCTCGTCGCCCTCGTCGAGGCGGTACCGGAGGTCGACCTGGCGGTTGCCGACCACGGACCGCATGATCGGGTCGGAGTAGGCGAGCCAGCCGAAGCGCTTCTTCAGGCCGGCGTTCGTGTCCGCCGCCATCCGGGCGTCGAGACCGATCCCCGCCATCACGAGGAACGCGTGCTCGGTCGTGTCCCCGTCGGCGGTGGTGAGCGCGGCGAACGCGACGTCGACGGCACGGTCAGCGCCGTGGAACGCCGACCGGACGGCCGCGGTGACGTCACCGATCGGGATGCCGAGGTTCCGTGCGTAGAGGTTGCCGGTGCCCGTGGGGAGCAGGGCGATCGGGATGCCGGAGCCGTGCAGCACCTCGGCCGCGACCCGCAGCGTGCCGTCGCCACCGACGACCAGCACGACATCGGGTGCGCTGTCACGGGCGGCGCGTGCGGCGGCGCGGCCGTCGTCGTCGGCCGCGGTCTCGAACCAGGCGGTGTCGGCCCAGCCGAGCGACCCCTGCTCGGTGGCGACCGCCGAGCGGAGGGCGGCGAGGTCGACCGCGGAGGGGTTCACGACGACGGCCGCGTGCTGCGGGCTGTCCGTCCGGTGCGTGCGGTCGGGGGCTGCGGGAGTGGAGGGCACCAGTCGACGGTACCGCCGGACGCGAGGCGATCGCGCCGCGGACCGGTGTGTCCGATCCCCGCGGATCCGCCGAACCTGGCAATCGGGACCCTCACGCACAGGTACGCGAGCGAGACTCGCGGCACGGTGAGTGCCGGGTGACTTCGACACCTGTGCGGTACCTCTCCTGAACAGGCAGGGGCCGTCATGGCCAGCACGCCCATCGTCCGCTCACTCACCCTCATCGGCACCGGGATCGGACTGGCGGCAGCGCTGGCGCTCGCGTCCTCCGGTCCCGCCTCGGCCGCGACCGTCATCGACGGTCCGATCGGGCTCGGCACGGCCGCGACGTACGGCGTCCTCGGCGCCTCGACCGTCACGAACACCGGACCCACCACCGTCCAGGGCGACCTCGGCCTCTCGCCGGGGACCTCGATCACCGGGTTCGGCGGACCCGGCAACGGGATCGTGGACGGCACGGTGCACCAGACCGACGCGGCAGCGACCCAGGCCCAGGCCGACACCACGACCGCGTACAACGTCGCGGCGTCGCTGACCCCGACGCAGACCGGCGTCTCGGAGCTGAACGGCCTCAGCCTGTCGCCCGGTGTCTACACCGGCGACGCACTGCGACTCGCGGACACCGGGACGCTGACGCTCGCGGGCAGCGCCGACTCCGTGTGGGTGTTCCAGGCCGCGTCGACGCTGACGATCGGATCGGGCACGCGCATCCTCACCACGGGTGGCGCGAGCTCCTGCAACGTCTTCTGGCAGGTCGGCAGCTCGGCGACCATCGGCAGCGCCGCACAGTTCCAGGGCACGGTCCTCGCGGACCAGTCCGTCACGGCCACCACGGGTGCGACCGTCGTCGGGCGTCTGTTCGCGCGCACCGCTGCCGTCACGCTCGACACGAACACGATCACCGCGCCGACCGGGTGCCCGGCCCCCGGCACCCCTTCCGAGACGGTGGCTCCGACGATCACGTCCGGCACCCCCACGGCCGCGACCGCCGGCACGCCCTACTCGTTCCCGGTGACGGCGACGGGAACGCCCGCGCCCACGTACTCGGACGGCGGGACCCTGCCGCCCGGGCTCACGATCAACCCGATGACCGGCGTCATCTCCGGCACCCCGACGACGCCCGGCACCACGACGGTGACGATCACGGCGGACAACGGCACGGCCCCGGCCGACACCGAGACGTACGTGCTCACCGTCCGTGCTCCCGCGGTGGTCACGACGCCGACCCCCACTCCCTCGGCACCGACGTCGAGCGCTCCGGCCGTGCCGGTCGCTGCGGGCTCGGGCAGCGGCGGTTCCGGGAACTCCCCGGCGGAACTCGCCTTCACCGGCAGCGACCCGACGGTGCCGCTCACGATCGCCGGAGCACTCCTCGTCGCCGGCTCCGCACTGCTCGTGCTGCGGTCCCGTACCCTTCGTGCCCGACGACGTCCGGCACCGCGCGCGTAGCGTCGGGAGCATGACGAAGCACTGGGTGGCCCCGCGGTTCGGCGGCAGCGAAGTCCTCGAGTACGTCGAGACCGAGGTGCCGGCCCCGGGGCCCGGCGAGGTGACGATCGACGTCCGCGCTGCGGGCATGAACCCCGCCGACACGAAGCACACCCGACAGGGCGACCCGTCGGACCTGCCGATCGCGATCGGCTACGAGGTCGCGGGCGTCCTGAGCGCCGTCGGTCCGGACACCGAGATCGCGTCCGGCGGGGGAGCGGTCGGTGACGAGGTCCTCGCCTTCCGGGTCGCTGGTGGCTGGGCCGAGCGACTCACGGTGCCGGCACGGGACGTGTTCGCCAAGCCCGCGGCCCTCGGCTTCCCCGAAGCCGCGAACCTCCTGCTCGCCGGCACCACCGCCGCGGACATGCTCCGGGTGACCCGGGCCTCGGGGAACGACACGGTCCTCGTGCACGGTGCCGCCGGTGCCGTCGGGGTCAGCCTCCTGCAGCAGCTGCGCCTCCTCGGGGCGCGGGTCATCGGCACCGCCTCCGAGCGCAACGCCGACACCGTCGCGGACTTCGGCGGTGAGTGGATCGCCTACGGCGACGGACTCGAGGACCGGGTCCGGGCACTCGTGGCCGACGGCACGGGCGACGGCGTCGACGTGGCGCTCGACTGCGTCGGGACCGACGAGGCCGTCGACGTCTCGCTCGCGCTCGTCGCGGACCGGTCGCGCATCGTCACGATCGCCGCGTTCGGTCGAGCGGGGGCCGACGGCATCCGGGCGATCGGCGGAGCCCAGCCGGAGAGCAAGGCGTTCCGCGACTCGGTGCGGCAGCGACTCATCGACCTCGCGGGCGACGGGCGGCTCGCCGTCCCCGTCGCGCGGACGTTCCCGCTGGCCGAGGCGAAGTCCGCGGCCGAGGTGCTCGAGTCGCAGCACCCCGGCGGGAAGCTCGCGCTCGTCCCCTGACCCGGCGCGGACGTGGCCGGGGCGTTCTGGTTGAATCGCACTCGTACTTCAGCCAACACCCGAGGGGGACCCATGACCGACCAGTACCCGCCGCAGAACCCGTACGGCCAGCAGCCCGCACCGACCGGGCCCGGGGGCGAACCGCCGATCTGGGCGCCCTGGTACGGCATCTCGTTCGGCAAGGCGTTCTCGCGCTTCTTCAAGAAGTACGCGACGTTCAGCGGCCGCGCGAGCCGCAGCGAGTACTGGTGGTGGTACCTCTGGAGCGCCATCATCGGCACGGTGGCGTCGATCATCACGGGCATCCTGACGGCGGCCACCGGTACGACGACCACCACGACCTCCTCGACGTACGTGGGCTTCTCGACGATGTCGACCAACCCGCTCGCCGGGACGGCCTTCTGGATCGTCGGACTCGCGCTCATCATCCCGACGCTGGCGCTCATCGTGCGACGCCTCCACGACGCGAACATCAGCGGGCTCTTCGCGCTGCTGCTGCTCATCCCGTTCCTCGGTGCGGTCGCGGTGTTCATCATGATGTTCCTGCCGTCGAACCCGCAGGGCGCCCGGTTCGACCGACCGACCGGGTCGCGATGACGACCGGCGGCGAACCCGGGTGGGGGCAGCCGGACGGGCAGCAGCCGCCGGCCGGGCAGCCGTACGGCCAGCCCTCCGCGCCGTACGGGCAGCAGAACGGCCAGCAGTACGGCCAGACGTTCCCGCCGTACGGACAGCCGTACGCGCAGCTCCAGCCCCCGATCCCGGTCGGACCGGACGGCACGCCCCCGCTCTGGGCACCCTGGTACGGCATCGGCTTCCTCGACGCCGCCACGCGCTTCTTCAAGAAGTACGCGCGGTTCGACGGGCGCGCCAGCCGGAGCGAGTTCTGGTTCTGGGCGCTCGCCAACGGGCTGGTCAACCTCGTCTTCCTCGGCGCCTACCTCGTCGCGCTGTTCTCGTGGATCGCGGCGAACACCTCGACCGACGCGTACGGCGTGGCACGGTCCGACGCCGTGGGGCCGCCCGTCGTCGCGCTGCTGATCGGCGGGGTGTGGGGGCTCTGGTGGCTCGCGACGATCGTGCCGAGCCTGGCCCTGGGGTGGCGCCGGGTGCACGACGCGAACCTGGCCGGACCGTTCTGGCTCATCGCGCTGTTCGTCGGGATCGCCGGGATCGTCTTCGGTGCCCTCGAGTCGAACCCGGCCGGTGCGCAGTACGACCGCCCCGACCTCGGGTAGCGCGACCACCACGACGAAGCGGCCCGCCCCGGCAGGGGGCGGGCCGCTTCGTCGTGCTGTGGTCGGGGCGCGGGTCAGACCACCCGGAGCCGCGAGAGCGAACCGTCCACGACCAGGTCGCGCACCGTGACGGACGGATCCGCCGTCTGGAAGCGCAACGCGCCTCCGGGCTGGTCGAACCAGGGCTGGACGAACCGGACCGTCACCAGGAAGGGCCGTTCGACCAGGTAGCGGTGCGTCTCGGGCGCCGACGCGACGTGCGGCGGCAGCGAGCGCTGCGGCAGCGGGGTGTCGAGCGGGTGCAGCAGGTAGCCGTCCGGGCCACCGACGCGGTCCACCGGCACGCCGGCCGGCACCTGGATCGTGAGGCCCTGCTCGCCCGCCTGCGCAACCTGCTGCGCGAGCTGCGGGTACGTCGACGCCGCCCGGTCGCGGAGCCCGTCGAGCTCGTACCGGGGGATGTCCTTCGGCGCCGGGAACGGCCGGTTGAGGAAGCGACGGAGCATCTCCACCGCGTCCGCTTCGCCCCGGGCGGTCGCGAGGCGCCGCGCGGTGCCGTAGTCGACGACCTCGAGCGCGAAGTCGCCCGTGCCCTCGACCGCCACGACTCGGAGCGCGCCCTCGACCGGGGGCTCGTGCAGGGTCTCTCCGGGGAGCTGCACGTAGCGGATCGTGTAGCCGAGCTGGTCGAGGATGGGGCGGGCGTCCGCGAAGGTCATGGAGCGGAGCCTATCGGTGGTGCCCCTGACGTGCCTTGGACGGAGCCGAGCGTCGGCCCCGTCCCGGCGACGTCGTCAGGCCCGGCCCCGCATGACGGCCTGCTTGACCTCGGAGATCGCCTTCGTGACCTGGATGCCACGCGGGCAGGCGTCGGTGCAGTTGAAGGTCGTGCGGCAGCGCCACACGCCCTCCTTGTCGTTGAGGATGTCGAGCCGGACGTCGGCCGCGTCGTCGCGCGAGTCGAAGATGAACCGGTGCGCGTTCACGATCGCGGCGGGGCCGAAGTACTGGCCGTCCGTCCAGAACACCGGGCAGGACGACGTGCACGCGGCGCAGAGGATGCACTTCGTGGTGTCGTCGAAGCGCGCACGGTCGGCCACCGACTGGATGCGCTCCTTGCCCGGGGTGGGGGCGGTCGCGGGCTGCAGGAACGGCTGGACCTCACGGAAGGACTTGAAGAACGGCTCCATGTCGACGACGAGGTCCTTCTCGAGCGGCAGGCCCTTGATCGCCTCGACGTAGATCGGCTTCGACACGTCGAGGTCCTTGATCAGCGTCTTGCACGCCAGCCGGTTGCGCCCGTTGATGCGCATCGCGTCGGAGCCGCAGACACCGTGCGCGCAGGAGCGCCGGAAGGTCAGCGAGCCGTCCTGGTCCCACTTGATCTTGTGCAGCGCGTCGAGGATGCGGTCGGTCGGCAGCATCATGACGTCGAAGTCCTGCCAGCGCGGCTCGTCGTCGACGTCCGGGTCGAAGCGGCGGATGATGAGCGTCACCGGGAACGATCCGGGAGGGGCGTCCTGCACGGTGTCGGTGCGGGGTGCGTCGGAGACCAGGGTGTCGGTCATCTCAGTACTTCCTCTCCATCGGCTGGTACCGCGTCACGACGACTGGCTTCCAGTCGAGGGTGATGTGGTCGTCGGCGAGTGACGAGTGCGGGTCGCCCGTCAGGTACGCCATGGTGTGCTGCATGTAGTTCTCGTCGTCGCGCTTCGGGTAGTCGTCACGCATGTGGCCGCCGCGGGACTCCTTGCGGTTCCGGGCGGAGTACACGACGACCTCGGCGAGGTCGAGCAGGAACCCGAGCTCGACGGCCTCGAGCAGGTCGGTGTTGAACCGCTTGCCCTTGTCCTGCACGGAGACCTGCAGGAAGCGGTTCCGGAGCGTGTGGATGGTCTCGGTGACGCGGGCGAGCGACTCGTCGGTGCGGAACACCTGCGCGTTCTTGTCCATCTCGTCCTGCAGCTCCTTGCGGAGCACGGCGATGCGCTCGGTGCCGGTCGAGGCACGGAGCTGCGCGAGCATGTCGCGGACGCCAGCGGCCGGGTCCTCGGGCAGGGGGAGGAACTCGGCGGTCTTGACCCACTCGGCCGCGTTGTTGCCCGAGCGCTTGCCGAAGACGTTGATGTCGAGCAGCGAGTTGGTGCCGAGGCGGTTCGAGCCGTGGACGGACACGCAGGCGCACTCGCCGGCGGCGTAGAGCCCGGGGACGACCGTGGTGTTGTCGTACAGGACCTCGGCGTCGGTGTTGGTCGGGATGCCGCCCATCGCGTAGTGCGCCGTCGGCATGACGGGCACCGGTTCGACGACCGGGTCGACACCGAGGTAGGTGCGCGCGAACTCGGTGATGTCGGGGAGCTTGGTCTCGAGCACCTCGGCCCCGAGGTGCGTGCAGTCGAGCAGCACGTAGTCCTTGTTCGGCCCGGCGCCACGGCCCTCGGCGACCTCTTGCACCATGCAGCGGGCGACGATGTCACGCGGTGCGAGGTCCTTGATGGTGGGGGCGTAGCGCTCCATGAACCGCTCGCCCGAGGCGTTGCGGAGGATCGCGCCCTCGCCGCGGGCGCCCTCGGTGAGGAGGATGCCGAGGCCGGCGAGCCCGGTCGGGTGGAACTGGAAGAACTCCATGTCCTCGAGCGGGAGGCCGGTGCGCCAGACGATCCCGACGCCGTCGCCGGTCAGGGTGTGGGCGTTCGAGGTGGTCTTGTACATCTTGCCGAAGCCACCGGTCGCGAAGATCATCGCCTTGGCGTGGAAGACGTGGAGGTCACCGGTCGCGAGCTCGTACGCCACCACACCGGCGGGCTGCTTGCGGGTGACGCCGTCCTCGCCGACGACGTCGACCATGATGAGGTCGAGCGCATAGAACTCGTTGAAGAAGTTCACGCCGAGCTTCACGCAGTTCTGGAACAGCGTCTGCAGGATCATGTGGCCCGTGCGGTCCGCCGCGTAGCAGGCCCGGCGGACGGGGGACTTGCCGTGGTCGCGGGTGTGACCGCCGAAGCGCCGCTGGTCGATCTTGCCCTCGGGCGTGCGGTTGAACGGCAGGCCCATGTTCTCGAGGTCGATGACCGCGTCGATGGCTTCCTTCGCGAGGATCTCGGCGGCGTCCTGGTCGACCAGGTAGTCGCCGCCCTTGATCGTGTCGAAGGTGTGCCACTCCCACGAGTCCTCTTCGACGTTGGCGAGCGCCGCGGCCATCCCGCCCTGCGCCGCACCGGTGTGCGAACGCGTCGGGTACAGCTTCGAGATGACGGCCGTCTTCGCCTTCGGGCCGGCCTCGATGGCGGCACGCATGCCGGCACCGCCCGCGCCGATGATGACGATGTCGAACTGGTGGTGGTGAACGGTGGTCTCGGTCACTGGGGCCTTTCAGGAGTGGTGCCGCGCCGGCAGGGGCGTGCGGCGGCGAGGTCGAGGACGCGTGCTGCGGCTACTGGGCCGGGCAGAACGACGGCAGGTCCGCGGCGGCTGCGCCGGCGGGGCACGGGTCGAACGTCCAGCACACGAGCAGGCCGAGCACGATGAGCACGACGCAGGCGATGAGGATCGCGACGAGCAGGGTCTTGCGGATGCCCGGCTTCGACACGTAGTCGTTGACGATCGTCCGCATGCCGTTCGAGCCGTGGATCAGCGCGAGGACGAGCATGAGCGAGTCCCACACCTGCCAGAACGGCGATGCCCACTTGCCGGCGACGAACGCGAAGTCGATCTGCTTGACGCCTTCGCCCGCCACCATGTTGACGAAGAGGTGCCCGAAGATCAGCACGACGAGCAGGACGCCCGAGCCGCGCATGTAGATCCAGCCCCACTTCTCCCAGTTGGTGGAGCGGCGGGCTGCTGCTGCCGAGCGCGGGGGCTCGATGGTCTGCGTGGTCATCCGGATGCCCCCTAGTTGAAGTCCGCGACGAGGTTCATGAGCTGGCGCGGCAGGAAGCCGGCGATGGCGATCGCCCAGAGGACGATCACGATCCAGAACATGGCCCGCTGGTACTTCGGGCCCTTCGACCAGAAGTCGATGAGGATGATCCGGAGCCCGTTGAACGCGTGGAAGACGATGGCCATCACGAGCGCGATCTCACCGAGGTTCATGATCGGCGTCTTGTACGTGCCGATGACCGCGTTGTACGCCTCGGGGGAGAGTCGCACGAGGGCGGTGTCGAGGATGTGCACGAGCAGGAAGAAGTAGATCGCCACACCGGTGATGCGGTGCAGGACCCAGGACCACATGCCGGTGGACCCCCGGTAGAGCGTCCCCTGCGGTGTCCGAGAAGCGCGCGGCGCCTCGATCGTCACCCGGGGTGCGGCGGTCGCCGTACCCCCTGCGGTCTGCTCGGCCATGAGCTCGTCCTCCCATAGGACGGGCTCGCCCGATCGGCGAGCCCTTGCCGTTCGTGTTCGTGTGGAACACGACCCATCCTATGCGCGTGCGCTGACCTTCTCGTGCCAACCGGTCCGGGCACCCCGCGTCGTGGCGGGCGGCGCGCCGATCGTGCGGGCCGTGTCGTGGTGGTCGAGCAGTTCGTCGCCGATCGCCTCCCACGTCGTCCCCTCGACCCGGAGCCGCCCGGCGGAGCCCATCCGCTGGGCCAGGGCGCGGTCGTGGTGCAGGGCGATGACGGCTCGACGCAGGGCCTGTGGCTCGTCCGGGTCGTACAGCTCGCCGTCGAGTCCCGGGGCGACGAGGTCGAGCGGCCCGCCGGCGCTCGGCGCGACGACCGGCAGCCCGCTGGCGTGCGCCTCCTGCAGGGTCTGGCCGAATGTCTCCGCCGGTCCCGTGTGGACGAACAGGTCCAGGGCCGCGTAGGCGTCCGCGAGCGCGTCCCCGCGGAGCGGACCGGTGAACGTGACGTCCAGGTGGCGGAGGCGCCGTTCGAGCGCGGCCCGGGACGGACCACCGCCCGCGACCACGATCCGGATCCCGGGGATGCCGCCGAGCTCCGCGAGCCGCTCGACCTCCTTCTCGGGCGCGAGCCGCCCGACGTACCCGACGATCGTCTCGCCGCGCGGGGCGATCCGCCGCCGGAGCGCCCGCACGTGCGCCGACGAGCGGCGCGCGGGGTGGAACAGCTCGGTGTCGACGCCGCGGCCCCAGCGCGCGACGCGGGGGACGCCGTCCTCGGCGAGCATCGCCGCGGTCGCGCTCGACGGCGCGAGCGTCAGCGAGGCGCCGGCGTGGATGCGTCCGAGGATCCTCCGCACCAACGGGACGGTCGCGGTCAGGCCGTTGCGGCGGGCGAACCCGGCCACGTCGGTCTGGAAGACGGCGACGGAGGGGATGCCGAGCCTCCCGGCCGCCGTGATCGCGCGCCCGCCCAGCAGGAACGGACTCGCGGCGTGGAGCACGTCGGCGCCGGAGGCGGCGAGGATCGTGTCGAGCACCGGGTGGGGGAGCGCGACCGGGAACTGGCGGTAGGCCACGGCCGGGACCCGGTGCACGTCGAAGGAGCGGTACCGCTCCACCGCGGTCCGCGAGCGGAACTGCGCGATGCCGGGGGTGTCCGGCGCGATGACGACCGCGCGGTGACCGCGGCGTTCCAGGTGGTCCAGCACCGCGAGGACGCTGGTGGTGACGCCGTTGAGGGTGGGCAGGAAGCTCTCGGTCACGACGGCGACGGTCCGTTGGGACGTGCCGCGCTCCACGCTGCGTGCGTTCATGGCGGTGTCCATGCTCCGCGCGCGGCGTGTCCCCGCGGGGCCGTCGACGTGAACGCCCGGCACGCAGGCGGTGAACAGCCGCGTCGGCGGGTGGCGAACGGTCGCGTCCGCGCGTGGTGGACGAACGGACGGGAGGCGCGGCGCACGACCGGCGGGCCGGCTGCGGTGGCCGTGTGCGGACTCCCGCACCGCGTGCGTGCGGGAAGCGTGCGGGAACCACCCAGGTCGCGCCCGGCCGCACCGGTACGGTGAGCACGTGGCAGACGCACTCGAGGACTTCTACGCGATCATCCCCGCCGGGGGCATCGGATCGCGGCTCTGGCCGTTGTCGCGTGCCGACGCGCCCAAGTTCCTGCACGACCTGACCGGGTCCGGCACCTCGCTGCTCCGGCAGACGTGGGACCGTCTCGCGCCCCTGGCCGGCGAGCAGCGGATCATGGTCGTCACCGGCCGTGCGCACCGGGTCGCCGTCGAGTCGCAGCTCCCCGGCGTCGAGGACCACAACGTCGTGCTCGAGAGCGAGCCGAAGGACTCCACGGCGGCCATCGGCCTCGCCGCGGCGATCCTGCGCCGCCGCGAGCCGGACGTCGTCATCGGCTCCTTCGCGGCGGACCACGTCATCGGTGACGCCCGGGGCTTCCGCCGGTCGGTCCGCGAAGCGGTCGTCGCCGCACGCGCCGGCTACATCACGACGATCGGCATCACGCCGACCGAGCCGGCGATCGGCTTCGGGTACATCCACGCGCACGACGACCCGATCGGCATCGAGGGCGCCCCGACCGCCCACGCGGTGCGCTCCTTCGTCGAGAAGCCCGACCTCGACACCGCGCGCTCGTACGTCGAGCAGGGCACCTACCTCTGGAACGCGGGCATGTTCATCGCCCGCGCCGACGTGCTGCTCGCCGAGATCGGCCGGACGAAGCCCGAGCTGCTCGCCGGCATCGAGGAGCTCGCCGACGCGTGGGACACCTCGGCCCGTGGTGCCGTCGTGGACGCGGTGTGGCCGAACCTCGAGAAGATCGCCATCGACTACACGGTCGCCGAGCCCGCCGCCGCCGCAGGTCGCATGGCGGTCATCCCCGGCGACTTCGACTGGGACGACGTCGGCGACTTCGCCTCGCTCGCGAAGCTGCAGTCCGGCGGCCGCGCGAACAACCTCGCGGTGCTCGGGGACGGCGCTCGCATCCTCGCGGACTCGTCGAGCGGCATCGTCGTCTCGCACAGCCAGCGGCTCATCTCGCTCATCGGCGTCGAGGACATCGTCGTCGTGGACACCCCCGACGCCCTGCTCGTGACCACCAGCGCGAACGCGCAGCGGGTCAAGGGTGTGGTGGATGCACTGAAGATCAGCGGCCGCGGCGACGTCCTGTAGCGCTCCATCACGAAAAGCGCTTGACGTCCCCCGAACTGGGGGCAGAACCGTGACTTCGCGTTACGGGCGCGTTTCGGCGCGGTCGCGATCCCGTAACTGATCCCAGGAGTCCCTCAGGGGCGTTCTGTACCGGCCGGGCGGTCGTGTACTGTCGCCACGATCGCCCGGAACGCACGTGGTCCGGGCACGCTCCCCGGAGGAACCCACCCGTGACATCTCGTACCCGTCAGGTCCTGCTGAGCTCCCTCGCGCTCGCCGGTACCGTCGCCGTCCTCGCCGGTTGCTCGGCCGCCCCGTCCGACACCGCGTCCGGCGACAACAAGACCAGCTTCCGCCCCTGCATGGTCTCCGACGCCGGTGGCTTCGACGACAAGTCGTTCAACCAGCTCGGGTTCGAGGGCATGAAGGACGCCGCGTCCGACCTCGGTGCCACCTACAAGTCGGCCGAGTCCAAGGACGCCACCGTCTACGACTCGAACATCGAGCAGCTCATCGGCCAGAACTGCAACCTCATCGTCACCGTCGGCTTCAACCTCGCCGACGCCACGAAGAAGCAGGCCGCGGCGAACCCCGACACCGACTTCGCGATCATCGACGACAACTCGATCGACGCGAAGAACGTCAAGCCGATCACCTTCGACACCTCGCAGGCGGCGTTCCTCGCCGGCTACGCGGCCGCCTCGTACTCGAAGAGCGGCGTCGTCGGCACCTTCGGCGGCATGCAGATCCCGACCGTCACGATCTTCATGGACGGCTTCGCGGACGGCGTGAAGTACTACAACGAGCAGAAGTCGAAGGACGTCAAGGTCGTCGGCTGGGACGTCGACAGCCAGAAGGGCTCCTTCACGGGCGGCTTCGAGGCCGGCACGCAGGCCAAGGCCGTCGCGCAGACCCTGATCGACCAGGACGCCGACGTGATCCTGCCCGTGGGTGGCCCGATCTACCAGTCGGCAGCCGAGGCCATCAAGGACGCGAACAACGGTTCCGTGCTGATCGGTGCGGACAGCGACCTCTACGAGGCCGACCCGCGCTACAAGGACATCGCGTTCACGTCCGTCGAGAAGGGCATGCGCCCCGCCGTCAAGGACGTCGTCGAGCAGGCCGCCGACAAGAAGTACTCCAACGAGCCGTACGTCGGCACGCTGAAGAACGACGGCGTCGGCATCGCGCCGTTCCACGACTACGCCGACAAGGTCGACAGCGGCCTCGAGAAGGAGCTCGACACCATCAAGTCGGGCATCATCGACGGCTCGATCAAGGTCGAGACCAAGGCGACCGTCAAGTAGTCCGGTGAACGCGGGCGGGGGAACCTCCCTCGCCCGCGTTTCCGTGCGTCGATCACAGAAACAGACCCAGAGAACATGAAGCTCGAACTCCGCGGCATCACGAAGCGGTTCGGCCCCCTCGTCGCCAACGACCACATCTCGCTCACCGTCGAGCCCGGTGAGGTCCACTGTCTCCTCGGGGAGAACGGCGCCGGCAAGTCGACCCTGATGAACGTCCTGTACGGCCTGTACCAGGCGGACGAGGGCGAGATCCTCCTCGACGACGTCGTCCAGGACTTCGACGGACCCGGTGACGCCATGCGTTCCGGCATCGGCATGGTGCACCAGCACTTCATGCTGGTCCCCGTCTTCACCGTCGCCGAGAACGTCATGCTCGGCCAGGAGCAGACCGCGTTCGGCGGCCGGCTCGACCTCGCCGGCGCCCGCAAGCGCGTGCGGGAGATCTCCGAGCGCTTCGGGTTCGACGTCGACCCGGACGCCAAGGTCGAGGACCTCCCCGTCGGTGTCCAGCAGCGGGTCGAGATCATCAAGGCGCTGTCCCGCGACGCCTCGGTCCTGGTGTTCGACGAGCCGACGGCCGTCCTCACCCCGCAGGAGACCGACGAGCTGATGGGCATCATGCGCCAGCTCCGTGCGGCCGGCACCGCGATCGTGTTCATCACCCACAAGCTGCGCGAGGTCCGCGAGGTCGCCGACCGCATCACCGTGATCCGCCTCGGCAAGGTCGTCGGCGAGGCATCGCCCACCGCGACGAACAACGAGCTCGCGGCGCTCATGGTCGGCCGTGCCGTCTCCCTCGTCGTCGACAAGGCACCAGCCACCGGTGGTGAGGACGCGCTCGTCGTCGACGGGCTGACCGTCACCGACCCGTCCGGCATCGTCCTCGTCGACGACGTCTCGTTCACGGTCCGGCGCGGCGAGGTCCTCGCCATCGCCGGGGTGCAGGGCAACGGGCAGACCGAGCTGACCGAGGCGATCCTCGGCCTCGAGCCGGTGCACGCCGGCCGGGTCACGCTCGACGGGCGCGAGCTCACCGGCCGCACCGTCAAGCAGATCCTCGACGCCGGCGTCGGCTTCGTCCCGGAGGACCGGAAGGAAGACGGGCTCGTCGGCGAGTTCACCATCGCCGAGAACCTCATGCTCGACCGTGCCGACCACGCCGAGTTCGTCCGCGCCGGCACGATCCGATCGGCGGAGCGCGACGCGTTCGCCGACGAGAAGATCGCCGAGTTCGACATCCGCACGCCGAGCCGCACCACCGCGGCCGGCCGGCTGTCCGGCGGCAACCAGCAGAAGATCGTCCTCGCCCGCGAGCTGAGCCGCGACCTGCGCCTCTTCGTCGCGGCGCAGCCGACCCGCGGCATCGACGTCGGGTCGATCGAGTTCGTGCACAAGCGCATCGTCGCCACCCGCGACACCGGTGTCCCGGTCATCGTCGTCTCCACGGAGCTCGACGAGGTCGTGGCACTCGCCGACCGGATCGCCGTGATGTACCGCGGCGGGATCGTCGGCATCGTCCCCGCGGACACCCCGCGCGACGTCCTCGGCCTGATGATGGCCGGGGAACTCCCAGAAGGAACGGAACAGGTCGCATGATGGCCGGGGAACTCACAGAGCCCACCACGACCGGAACGGAGCTGGCAGCGTGAGCAACACGCCAGACAACACGCAGCCGGATGCCCAGCCGACGGCCGACACGCAGCCGGACGCACCGCTGACCGATGACCGCCTGCAGGACGTCGAGTCCACCCCGCACCTCATGACGGACTCCGCCGAGGACACCGAGCGACGCCAGGGCGGCGACCGCTGGCAGGCCGCACTGCAGGGCATCGTCAACGGCTCCGCGCTCGTCACGGTCCTCGCCGTCGTGCTCGCCCTCGTCGCGTGCGGCATCCTCATCGCCATCACCGACGAGAACGTCCGCTCGGCCGCCGGGTACTTCTTCGCCCGTCCGGCCGACACCTTCCGGGCGATCGGCACCGCGGTCGGCGGGGCGTACGCGTCGCTGTTCGAGGGGTCCGTCGTCAACTTCGGCGCGTCGAGCTTCCAGCAGGCCATCGTGCCGCTGACCCGCTCGATCGACTACGCCGTGCCGCTCATCGCGGCCGGTCTCGGCATCGCGCTGTCGTTCCGCGCCGGCCTGTTCAACATCGGCGGCCAGGGCCAGATCCTGATGGGCGCCGCGGCGGCCGGCTGGGTCGGCTTCTCGTTCGACGGCCCCGCGGCGATCCACATCCCGCTCACGATCATCGCCGGCATCGTCGGCGGTGCGGTGTGGGCCGGGATCGTCGGCGTCCTCAAGGCGCGGACGGGTGCCAACGAGGTCGTCCTCACGATCATGCTCAACTACGTCGCGCTGTACCTCGTGAGCTACCTGCTCCGCACGCCGGGCCTGCTGCAGGCGCCGGGCAGCCCGAACCCGATCTCGCCCGCGACGAAGGACAGCGCGGTGCTCCCGCCGCTGTTCGGGGTGCGCTACGGCGTGGACCTCGGCTTCGTCGTGGCGATCATCGCGGTCGTCGTCGTGTGGTGGCTCGTGAACAAGTCCTCGCTCGGCTTCCGCTTCCGCACCATCGGTGAGAACCCGCGTGCCGCGCGCGTGGCGGGCATGAGCGTGCCGTCCCTGACCATCTGGGTCCTCGTCATCTCCGGTGCCCTCGTCGGCATCGCCGGCGCGTACCAGGTGCAGGGCGCGGTCACGACCGGGTTCACCTCCGGCATCGACGCCGGCATCGGGTTCGACGCCATCACCGTGGCGCTGCTCGGCCGGTCGAAGCCGTGGGGCGTGTTCTGGGCCGCGATCCTGTTCGGCGTGCTGAAGAACGGCGGCTACGCCATGCAGGCCGCGAACGGCATCCCGATCGACATCGTGGGCGTCATCCAGGCCCTCATCGTCCTCTTCATCGCGGCGCCGCCGCTCGTCCGCGCGATCTTCCGGATCCCGCAGCCGGGTGCTCGTCGACGCGTCTCCACGAAGAACAGCAAGAAGGCGGTCGCCGCGTGAGCACCCTCAGCCCCACCGCGCCCAGCGCGTCGCCGATCGCCGGCCGTCCGGTCGAGACCACCCGCAGCTGGAAGCTCGCGATCGGGTACGGCGTCTTCACGCTGATCGCCCTCGTGCTCTTCGCGCTGCTGCCCCGCACCGGGACGACCACGTTCCGCCTCGCCAACAGCGGCGACTTCTTCGCCCTGCCCGACGTGCCGTTGCCGGCCGTGGGCACCGGGATCGTCGTGGTCGTGCTGCTCGCGATCCTCACCGTCTACGCGGTCGTCGAGACCCGTGCGGTGCGCCGCGTGCCGATGTGGGTCACCGCGGTGTTCGCCGTGGTGTTCGTCATCGGGTTCCTGACGTGGGCGGCCGCCGGCAAGTCCCTGCCGATCCCCGGCCTGCTGCTCGGCGCGCTGAGCCTCAGCGTCCCGCTGGTGTTCGGTGCTCTCGGCGGCGTCATCTCCGAGCGCGTCGGTGTCGTGAACATCGCGATCGAGGGACAGTTCCTCGCCGGTGCGTTCAGCTCCGCCATGGTCGCGTCCATCACCGGCTCGCCGTGGGTCGGCCTCGTCGCGGCGCTCGTCGCGGGCACGCTCGTGTCGTTCATCCTCGCGGCGTTCAGCATCAAGTACCTCGTCGACCAGGTGATCGTCGGTGTCGTCATCAACGCCTTCATCTCCGGCCTGACCGGCTTCCTGTACTCGCAGGTGCTCTCGCCGAACGAGACCACGCTCAACGTCGGCGTCCGGTTCCCGATCATCCCGATCCCGGTCCTGCACCAGATCCCGGTCATCGGTCCGGTGTTCTTCGAGCAGCGGGTCACGGTCTACCTGGCCTACGTGGCGGTCGCGGTCGTGACGTTCGGGCTCTTCAAGACCCGCTGGGGCCTGCGCCTCCGCGCGGTCGGCGAGCACCCGCAGGCGGCGGACACGGTGGGCATCAACGTCACCGGGACCCGGTTCTGGAACGTGTCCCTCGCCGGAGCGATCGCGGGCCTCGGCGGCGCGTACTTCACGCTCGACGCGGTCGGCCCGTTCACCAAGGACATGACCGCCGGCGCGGGCTACATCGCGCTCGCGGCGGTCATCTTCGGTCGCTGGGACCCGATCAAGGCGACGTTCGCGGCGCTGCTGTTCGGGTTCGCGTCGAACCTGCAGAACACCCTCGGCGCGATCAACTCGCCCGTGCCGAGCGAGTTCCTGCTCATGCTCCCGTACGTGGTGACGATCTTCGCGGTGGCCGGCCTGGTCGGGCAGTCGCGTGGGCCGGCCGCGTCCGGCAAGCCGTACATCAAGAGCTGACGGCCAGGAGGCACGGCACATGACCGACACGCACGCTGCGGGCGACGACGCGGTCGCGTCCACCGACGCGACCGCCTGGGCGGACCCGGCCACGGCCCTGGACGGGCGCGGCGGCCGGACCGCCGCCGACGGGACGGGGGCCGAGCCGCGCCTCCCGTCCGACGTGGACTGGACCGCCCTGCGGACTGCCGCGACGGCTGCGATGGGGCACGCCTACGCGCCGTACTCGTCGTTCCCGGTGGGCGCCGCGGCGCTCACCGACGACGGCCGGATCGTCTCCGGCTGCAACGTCGAGAACGCGAGCTACGGGGTGACGCTCTGCGCGGAGTGCTCGCTCGTGTCGCAGCTGCACATGACCGGCGGCGGCAAGCTCGTCGCGTTCACGTGCGTCGACGGCGACGGGGCGACCCTCATGCCCTGCGGCCGCTGCCGCCAGCTGCTGTTCGAGCACTCGACCGAGGGCATGCTCCTCGAGACGGTCTCGGGCATCCGCACCATCGACGAGGTCCTGCCCGATGCGTTCGGGCCGCGCACCCTCGCCACCTACCAGCAGGAGCACTGATCCACATGGCCGTCGAGCCGTTCGACACCGTCGACCTCATCCGCACCAAGCGCTCCGGGGGCGCCCTGAGCACCGCCGAGGTCGACTGGCTCGTCGACGCCTACACGCGCGGCTACGTCGAGGACCCGCAGATGGCGGCGATGGCGATGGCGATCTTCCTGAACGGGATGGAGCGGCGCGAGATCAAGGACCTCACGCTCGCGATGATCGCGTCGGGGGAGCGGATGTCGTTCTCGTCGCTCGGCAAGACGACGGTCGACAAGCACTCGACCGGTGGTGTCGGCGACAAGATCACGCTGCCGTTGGCGCCCCTCGTGGCGTCGTTCGGGGTCGCGGTACCCCAGCTGTCGGGCCGCGGGCTCGGGCACACCGGCGGGACGCTCGACAAGCTCGAGTCGATCCCCGGGTGGCAGGCGGCGCTGTCGAACGACCGTCTCCTCGAGGTGCTGACCGACGTGGGCGCGGTCATCTGCGCCGCCGGTACCGGCCTGGCTCCGGCCGACAAGAAGCTGTACGCCCTGCGGGACATCACCGGCACCGTCGAGAGCATCCCGCTCATCGCGTCGAGCATCATGTCGAAGAAGATCGCCGAGGGCACGGGTGCGCTCGTGCTCGACGTGAAGTTCGGGTCGGGGGCGTTCATGCCCTCGTACGAGGCGTCGCGCGAGCTCGCGCAGACGATGGTCGACCTCGGGAACGACGCCGGGGTGAAGACCTCGGCGCTGCTGACCGACATGGAGGTCCCGCTCGGGCTGACGATCGGCAACGCCCTCGAGGTGCGGGAGTCGGTCGACGTGTTGGCGGGCGGGGGTCCCGCCGACGTCGTCGCGCTGACCGTGGCGCTGGCGACCGAGATGCTCACGCTGGCCGGGTTGCCGGACGCCGACCCGGCGGCCGCACTGGCCGACGGCCGAGCGATGGACACCTGGCGGCGGATGATTCAGGCGCAGGGCGGGGACCCCGCAGCCGCGTTGCCGGTCGCCCGCGAGCAGCACGTCGTCACCGCGCCGTCGTCGGGCGTGCTCGCGCAGCAGGACGCGCTGCCGTTCGGCGTCTCGGCCTGGCGCCTGGGTGCCGGCCGGGCCCGCGCGCAGGACCCGGTGCAGGCCGGGGCGGGCATCGAGCTGCACGTCAAGCCCGGTGACACCGTCGCCGCGGGGCAGCCGCTCTGGACGCTGCACACCGACGACGCGTCGCGGATCCCGCGGGCGCTCGAGTCGCTCGAGGGTGCGTGGTCGATCGGCACCGAGGCGCCTCGGCGTGGGCCGATCGTGCGCGAGCGCATCGCGGGCTGAACCCGGGCCGTGGGACCGGCCACCGGCCGGGCTGCGGCTGCCTGCCCGGCTGTGGAGAGCCTCCAGTGGGTCCCGTCGTCTGTTGTGCACAGGTGCCTGCGCGGGGTCGGTGACCACCGATAGCCTGGGGGCATGAGCTCCGACGCCACGACCTACCGCCTGCCCGACGCCGGAGCGGTCATCAACGACCTGCCGAAGGTCTCGCTGCACGACCACCTCGACGGTGGCCTGCGCCCGGCGACGATCGTCGAGCTCGCCGGTGCCGCGGGCGTCACACTGCCGACGACCGACCCGGCCGAGCTCGGGCAGTGGTTCGCCGACCAGTCGAACTCCGGCTCGCTCGTCGAGTACCTGAAGACCTTCGACGTCACGATCTCGGTGATGCAGACGGCGCCGCAGCTGCACCGCATCGCGAAGGAGTTCGTCGAGGACCTGGTCGCCGACGGTGTCGTCTACGGCGAGGTCCGCTGGGCGCCCGAGCAGCACCTGCAGGGCGGGCTCACGCTCGACCAGGCGGTCGAGGCCGTGCAGGCCGGCATCGAGGAAGCGGTCGACGCCGCCGGCGGCAGCATCCGCGTCGGGCAGCTCGTCACCGCGATGCGCCACGCAGACCGCGCCCTCGAGATCGCCGAGCTCGCCGTCCGGCACCGTGACAACGGAGTCGTCGGGTTCGACATCGCCGGTGCCGAGGCCGGGTTCCCGCCCTCGAACCACCGTGCTGCGTTCGACTACCTCGCCTCCGAGCTCTTCCCCGTGACGGTGCACGCGGGCGAGGCCGACGGGCTCGCCTCGATCCGCTCCGCGCTCGTCGACGGGCGGGCACTGCGCCTCGGCCACGGCGTCCGCATCTTCGAGGACGTCGTCCTGTCCGACGCCGGTGACGGCTCGACGCTGGCCTCCCTCGGCGAGGTCGCCTCGTGGGTGCGCGACCGTGAGATCCCGCTCGAGGTCTCGCCGTCGTCGAACCTGCAGACCGGGGCCGTCGCGGCGTGGGGCGACGACCTCGCCGACCACCCCTTCGACGTGCTCTACCAGCTCGGCTTCCGGGTCACGGTGAACACCGACAACCGCCTGATGAGCGACACCTCGCTCTCGAAGGAGCTCGCACTGCTGGCGGGCACGTTCGGCTACGACCTCGACGACCTCGCGGCGTTCCAGATCAACGCGGCGCTCGGCTCGTTCCTGCCGCTCGAGGACCGCGAAGAGATCATCGCTACCATCACGGCCGGTCACCAGGAGGCCTGACGCATGCCACTGCCGCCGCTGCCGGACTCCGCCGTCGTGCTCGGGGCGACCGCGTCCTCGTGGCGCGACGCGCTCCGGCTGGCCGGCGGTGCCCTCGTGTCGTCGGGAGCGGCCACCGAGCCGTACACCGACGCCATGATCGGCCTGGTCGAGGAACACGGGCCGTACATCGTCATCTCGCCCGGGCTGGCGTTCGCGCACGCCCGGCCGGGGCCCGCGGTGCTGCGTGACGGGCTGTCCGTCGTGACGCTCGACGCGCCGGTGTCGTTCGGGCACCCGCACAACGACCCCGTGCGTGTGGTGCTCGGGCTCGCGGTCGCCGGGGTCGGCACCCACCTCGAGTCGATCGGGGAGATCGCGAACCTGTTCAACGACGCCTCGGTGACCGGTCGGATCGCCGATGCCGCCACCGCGGACGAGGTCCGCGCGATCATGGGGGTCACGGCATGAAGATCGTCACCATCTGCGGCGCGGGCATCGGTTCCAGCGCGATCCTCAAGGTGAACGCCGAGAAGGCCCTCGCGGCGCTCGGGCTGACCGCGTCCGTCGTGGCGGCCGACGTCGCGTCCGTGCAGAAGGTGTCCGACGACGCGAACGTGATCCTCACCAGCCAGGAGTTCGTCGAGGCGATCGGGTCCACCTACGCCGAGGTCATCGTGATCCGGAACCACTTCGACCAGGCCGAGATCACGGCCGCGGTGGACCGGGCGCTCGGCGAACACTGACGCCGGTTCCGTGGCCTCTAGAGTTGGGGCATGAGCACGGAGAACCCGCTGAACGACCCCGCCGCCGACCCGTTCGAGGTCGCGCGTGACGCCGCCGAGGTCATCGCCTCGAAGTCCGGCATCGAGCGCCACGACATCGCCCTGACCCTCGGGTCCGGGTGGGGGAAGGCCGCGGACCTCATCGGCGAGACCGTGTCCGAGATCCCCGCGTCCGAGGTCCCCGGCTTCAGCGCCTCGGCCGTCCCCGGACACTCCGGTACGGTCCGCTCGATCCGTCTCGCCGACGGCCGGCACGCGCTGGTCATCGGGGCGCGCACGCACTACTACGAGGGCCACGGGGTCCGTCGGGTCGTGCACAGCGTCCGGACCGCGGCGGCGACCGGCGCCTCGATCATGGTCCTGACGAACGGTGCCGGGGGCATCAAGGAGCACTGGACGCCCGGCACGCCCGTCCTCATCAGCGACCACATCAACCTCACCGCGAACAGCCCGCTCGAGGGCGCCACGTTCGTCGACCTCACCGACCTGTACTCGGCGCGGCTCCGGTCGGTCGCTCGCGGCGTGGACCCCTCGCTCGACGAGGGCGTCTACACCCAGTTCCGCGGTCCGCACTACGAGACGCCGGCCGAGGTCCAGATGGCGAAGACCATCGGCGGGCACATCGTCGGCATGTCCACCGCGCTCGAGGCCATCGCGGCGCGGCAGGCCGGCATGGAGGTCCTCGGCTTCTCGCTCATCACGAACCTCGCCGCCGGCATCCAGAAGACGCCGCTGTCGCACGCCGAGGTGCTCGAGGCCGGGCGCGAGGCCGAGCCGGTGATCGCCGACCTGCTCGCCCGCGTGGTGACCGCGCTGGGCTCCGCGTCGTGAAGCTCGACGTCGACGGCGTGCTCGCTGCTGCTCGTGCCTGGAGCGCGCAGGACCCGGACCCCGAGACCCGTTCCTCGCTCGATGCGGCGATCGACGCGGCGGCGACCGGCGACGGTCCCGCCGTGCAGGACCTCGCCGCGCGGTTCGCCGGGCGCCTGGCGTTCGGCACTGCAGGCCTCCGCGCCGAACTCGGGTACGGACCGCTCCGGATGAACCGGGTCGTCGTGACCCAGGCCGCCGCGGGACTCGCGCGCTTCCTCATCGACACCGGGCGTCGACGCAGCGTCGTCATCGGGTACGACGGCCGGGTGAACTCGGACGTCTTCGCCCGCGACTCCGCCGAGGTCATGCGCGGCCTCGGGCTCGAGGTCACCCTGCTGCCGTCGGCGCTCCCCACGCCCGTGCTGGCCTTCGCCGTGCGGCACCTCGACGTCGGTGCCGGGGTGATGGTGACCGCGAGCCACAACCCGCCGCGGGACAACGGCTACAAGGTCTACCTCGGCGAGGACGACGAGGGGTCGCAGATCGTCCCGCCCGTCGACGCCGACATCGCCGCCGCGATCGACGCCGTCGCCGCGGGCTCGATCGCGGACCTGCCCCGTGCCACCGACTACACCGTCGCCACGTCCGAGCTGCTCGGCGCCTACGTGTCCGCCACCGCGGCGACGGTGGCAGCGCCCGGGCTCGCTCCGGACGCGCAGCCGAAGGTCGTCTACACGGCCATGCACGGCGTCGGGTGGGAGACCGCCCGCGCGGTGTTCGAGGCGGCCGGGTTCGCCGTGCCGGTGACCGTGCCCGAGCAGATCGAGCCGGACGGGGCGTTCCCGACGGTGTCGTTCCCGAACCCCGAGGAACCGGGGGCGATGGACCTGTCGATCGCCCGCGGGGTCGCTGTCGGTGCGGACCTCGTCATCGCGAACGATCCGGACGCCGATCGGCTGGCGCTGGCGATCCCGGACGGCGACGGTTCCTTCCGCAGGCTCTCGGGCAACGAGGTCGGCTGGCTCCTCGGGTGGCGCGCTGCCGCCCGGGCGTCCGACGACGGTGTGCAGGGAACGCTCGCGGCGTCGATCGTGTCCTCGCCGGCGCTCGCACGGGTCGCGGCGCGGCACGGGCTGGAGTACCGCGACACCCTCACCGGCTTCAAGTGGGTCTCCCGCGTCCCCGGGCTGCTGTTCGGGTACGAGGAAGCGCTCGGCTACCTGGTCGACCCGGAGGTCGTCCGCGACAAGGACGGCATCTCGGCGGCGCTGTCCCTGCTGTCCCTCGCCGCGGACCTGGCCGCCCAGGGGTCGTCGATCGCCGGGCAGCTCGACGCCTTCGCGGCCGAGTTCGGGGCGTTCGCGTCAGGGCAGGTGGCGACCCGGGTCGACGACCTCTCCCGCATCGGTTCGATCATGGCGTCCCTGCGGTCGACGCCGCCGACGACGCTCGGCGGGCTGTCGGTGCTGTCGGTGACGGACTACGCCGGAGGTGTCGAGGGCTTCCCGCCGTCGGACATCCTCCGCTACGACCTGACGGGTGACGCCCGCGTGATCGTCCGCCCGAGCGGGACCGAGCCGAAGGTGAAGGTCTACATCGACACCGTCGCGGCGACCCCCGCCGAGGCGCAGTCGCTCGTCGACGCCCTCGCCGCCGACATCCGCCCCCTGGTGTCGTAGGCGCGGCCGCGCCGGCGCGCCGGCTCGCCGCGCGTCGCGCTTGCGGCGCTGGCCCGCCGCCCGCCGCGTGTCGAACCACGTTTCCGACATCGAACCAGCTCGTGCCGCTGGTTCGACGTCGGAAACGTGGTTCGAGGTTTGCGCGCGTGCGAGTTGTGAGCACGTGACTTCTCCACAGATCGAGCGTCGGGCACCGGGCACGACCCGAGCCCGGACAGGCTCGGACCATGGTGGTCCCCGTCGTCGTCCCCGTGCACCCCGACCCGGCCGCGGCCCGCGCGCAGCAGCGAGCGTTGCGCGACGGGCAGTTGATCCGCGTCGGCCACGGCGCCTTCGTCCACCGCGAGGACTGGGAGCGCGCGACCGCCTGGGAGCAGCACCTCGCTCGTGCGGCGGCGGTGCACGCCGTCACACCTCGTGCCGTCGTGTCGCATGCCTCCGCCGCGATCGCGCACGGACTGCCGTGGATCCAGCCGGTGCCGGAACGCGTGACCGTGCTCGATCCAGTGCGTCGGACCGCGCAGCGCACGAGGTTCGCGGACAAGGCCGCTGCGGCCGAACGACACGTGGTGCCGGTCGTCGTCGGAGGGCTGCCCGTCACGACCTTGGTCGACACGGTCGTGGACATCGCGCTGCGGTACGACCGTGGCCGAGCACTTGCGGTGGCGGACGCGGCGCTCCGACGTGGCGTGCAGCACGACGCGATCGAGGACGAGTTGGCGGCACGCGGCCCGGTTCGCGCAGGGCGACGGGCACGTTCGGTGCTGGAGTTGGCGGCGGGCGCCTCGGAGTCGGCGGGGGAGAGCGTCGCTCTGCTCGTGATGCGCGATGTCGGGTGTCCGGCGCCGGTCCAACAGCACGAGTTCCGCGACGACCGCGGTGTCATCGGCAGGGTCGACTTCTGGTTCCCGGACCAGGGCGTGATCGTCGAGTTCGACGGTCTCGTGAAGTACCGGGACGTCGGGATGCGCAACGGTCGCTCCGTCGAAGAAGTCGTCATCGCGGAGAAGGTGCGGGAAGATCGGCTGCGAGCGCTGGACGACGTACGCCGCGTCATCCGGCCGATCTGGCGTGACGTCGTGCCCGGCGGCGCGTTCCCGGCGATGCTGGCGGCGGCAGGTCTCCCGGTCCGGCGGGGCGTCCGAACGACGCCCGCGTGGTGAGCGGCCCCCGCGTGGAACCACGAATCCGACATCGAACCGACCAGGCGCGGTGGTTCGATGTCGGATTCGTGGTTCGAAGCGGCGGCGCGGCGCGCGGCGCGCGGCGCGCGCGGCGCAGCCGCCTACGCGAGCTCGAGCAGCACGTGGCCGGACGAGATCGTCTGGCCGACGGGGGCGTTCAGCCCCGTGACGACACCGTCACGCGGGGCAGCGACGGGCTGCTCCATCTTCATGGCCTCGAGCACGACGAGCAGGTCGCCCTTCACCACGGTGTCACCCTCGGCGACCGCGAGCTTCACCACGGTGGCCTGCATCGGGGACGTCACGGAGCCGGACGACGCCAGGCCGCCACGGACCCCGGACGACCGGCGCTTCGGCGGAGCGGACGGCCCGGCCGGACGACGACCGGCAGCACCGGCGGCGCCACCGGCGACGATCGACGGCATGGTGACCTCGATGCGCTTGCCCTGCACCTCGACGACCACGCTCTCGCGGGCTGCCGGTGCGGGGAGCTCCTCGGGGGAGCCGCTCCACGCCGGGATCTCGTTGACGAAGTCGGTCTCGATCCACTGCGTGTAGATGCTGAACGGGGTCTCGTCGGGCGTCGCGAACGCCGGGTCCGACACGACCGCACGGTGGAACGGCAGCACGGTCGGCAGGCCGGTGACCTCGAACTCGGCGAGGGCACGACGCGACCGCTCGAGCGCCTCGGCGCGCGTGGCGCCGGTGACGATGAGCTTCGCGAGCATCGAGTCGAACGAGCCGGAGACGACGTCGCCGGAGACGACGCCCGAGTCGACGCGGACACCGGGGCCGGACGGCGCATGGAACGCGTGCACGGGGCCCGGCGCCGGGAAGAAGTTGCGACCCGGGTCCTCGCCGTTGATGCGGAACTCGAACGAGTGCCCCCGCGCGACCGGGTCGGAGTAGTCGAGCACGCCGCCCTCGGCGATGCGGAACTGCTCGCGGACGAGGTCGATGCCGGTGACCTCTTCGGAGACGCAGTGTTCGACCTGCAGGCGGGTGTTCACCTCGAGGAACGAGACGGTGCCGTCGGCGCCGATGAGGAACTCGCACGTGCCGGCACCGACGTAGCCGACCTCGCGCAGGATCGCCTTCGACGACTCGTACAGCCGATCCTCCTGCGAAGCCGTCAGGTACGGCGCGGGCGCTTCCTCGACGAGCTTCTGGTGCCGACGCTGCAGCGAGCAGTCGCGCGTCGAGACGATGACGACGTTGCCGTGCTCGTCGGCGAGGCACTGCGTCTCGACGTGGCGCGGCTTGTCGAGGTACTTCTCGACGAAGCACTCGCCGCGGCCGAACGCCGCGATGGCCTCGCGCGTCGCCGACTCGAAGAGCTCTTCCACCTGGTCGCGCGAGCGGACGACCTTGAGACCACGGCCGCCACCGCCGAACGCCGCCTTGATCGCGACGGGCAGCCCGACCTGGTCGACGAAGTCGAAGACCTCGGAGACGTCCTGCACGGGCTCGATCGTGCCCGGTGCGAGCGGCGCGCCGACCTTCTCGGCCACGTGCCGCGCGGAGACCTTGTCGCCCAGGCGCTCGATCGACTCCGGCGAGGGGCCGATCCAGGTCAGCCCGGCGTCGATGACGGCGCGGGCGAAGTCGGCGTTCTCGGCGAGGAACCCGTAACCCGGGTGCACGGCGTCGGCGCCGGAGCGTCGGGCGACCGAGATGATCTTGTCGATGACGAGGTAGGTGTCGGCGCTCGTGGTGCCGTTCAGCGCGTAGGCCTCGTCGGCGAGGCGTGCGTGGAGGGCGTCACGGTCCTGGTCGGCGTAGACCGCGACCGATGCCTTGCCTGCGTCGCGGGCCGCGCGGATGATGCGGACGGCGATCTCGCCGCGGTTCGCGATGAGGACCTTGCTGATACGGGGCATGGTAAGTCAGCGTATTCGTGCGGCAGGGGCGCGAATTGACTGGCACCCACAAAGAACCGGCGCGAAGAAGTGTGGATGTCTACAGTGCCCAGAGGTCGTGCCACGCGATGCCGAACCCCCGCAGCAGCATCGCGCGCAGCACCGGGAGCGAGAGCCCGACCACGGCGGACGGTGCGCCGTCGATCCGGGTGATGTACGCAGCGGCCCGACCGTCGATGGTGAACGCCCCGGCGACCTCGAGCGGTTCGCCGGTGGCGACGTACGCGTCGATCTCCGCGGGCGACATGTCGTCGGCGAAGGTGAGCACGGCGCTGTCGACCGCCACCACCTGGTCGCCGTCGGCGACCATCGCCGACCCGCCGGGCGCGACGCCCGCGACGAAGGCAGCAGCGCCGAGCGGCCCGCCGCCCGACGCGTCCACGGTACGGACGGCAGGCACGGTGCCGGCCCGACCCGCGCCTCCAGGCCCCGGATCGGGTGCGTCCAGGGCGTCGGGTGCGTCCGCGGCGCGGCGCCGGTCCACGACGCAGTGCCCGCTCCAGAGCGTGCCGCCGCCGGCGGCGAGCATCTGCCGCCACCGCTCCCGCGCGACCTCCGGGTCGTGGGGCTTGCCGTACAGCACGCCGTCGACCTCGAACGCGGAGTCCCCGCCGAACACGAAGCCGTCGACCGGGGAGCCGTCGACGGGGGCGTCCGCGACGGCCGAGGCCTTGGCGACCGCGAGCATCGCCACCAGCTCCGGTCCGGTCAGGTCGCGGCCGAGCGACGTGGCGGCCGCGGCGACCGCGGCGTCCTCGTCGACCCCCGGCGCGACGAGCACCGGCTCGATCCCGGTCTGGGCGAGGAGGGCGCGGCGGGCGGGGGAGGTACTCGCGAGGTACAGACGCATGGGAACATCGAACCATGGGTGAATCCGTCGGAACGCTGCTCGACCTCGACGTCACCGGGATCGCCCACGGCGGCATCTCGGTGGCACGGCACGAGGGGCGGGTGGTCTTCGTGTCGGACGCGATCCCCGGCGAACGGGTGACCGCCCGCGTGACCGAGGACCGGAAGAAGTCGTTCTGGCGTGCCGACACCGTGTCGGTCGAGACGCCGAGCGACCACCGCGTCGACCACGTCTGGCCCGAGGCCGCCCTCGACCGCGACCCGGCCGTCCGCGCCGGCGGTGCCGAGTTCGGGCACATCGCCCTCGGCCACCAGCGCACGCTGAAGCACGACGTCCTCGTCGACTCCTTCGCGCGCTTCGCCCGCACGGACCTCGCTGCCGTGCTCGGCCACGACGTCGTGGTCGAGGCAGCCCCCGGCGACGACGAGTCGAACGGCACCGGCTGGCGCACCCGCGTCCGCCTGCACGTCGACGAGGACGGCACCGCCGGCCCCTTCGCGGCCCGGTCGCACACCGTCGTGCCCGTCGCGTCCCTCCCGCTCGCGAGCCGGGTCGTGCAGGAGAGCGCACCGCTCGGCCGCGGCGCGATGCCCGGCGCGTCCGTCGTCGACGTCCTCGCGCCGAGCGGCTCCGAGGGCGCGCGACTCGTGATCGACGAGCAGAAGCCGACCGTCGTGACCGAGGTCGTGGGGGAGCGTTCGTTCTCGGTCGACGACAACGGCTTCTGGCAGGTCCACCGTGCGGCTCCGGCCGTGCTGACCGCGGCCGTGCAGGACCTCGTCGACCGCGACCGGCTCGACCCGGAGGGGCAGCACCTCGACCTCTACGGCGGTGTCGGCCTGCTCGGCGCCGCGCTCGGCGACCTCGTCGGGCCGCGCGCCAAGCTCATCAGCGTCGAGAGCTCGGAGCGCGCCACCGAGCACGCGCAGGAGAACCTCTCCGAGTGGATCGGCGCCCGCGCCGAGACCGGCCGCGTCGACCGCTGGCTGCAGCGCACCGTCTCGACCCTGTCCGCCGGCGAGCGGCAGCGGCACCGCGCCGGGACGATCGTGCTCGACCCGCCGCGCTCGGGTGCCGGGCGCGAGGTCGTCGTGCAGATCGCGGCCCTCCAGCCGGCGCAGGTCATCTACGTCGCCTGTGACCCGGTCGCGTTGGCGCGCGACGTCGCGACGTTCGTGGACCTCGGGTACCGCCTGGAGGCACTGCGCGCCTTCGACCTCTTCCCGCACACCCACCACCTCGAGGCCGTGGCGCGCCTGGTGCCCGTCGCCTGACGTCGATCGCGGGTCGCCTCCAGGGCGGCGGCCGCGCGCTCGCCGGCGGTCGCGCGGGCGCCGCGCCGACCTGGCCGATTTGCG
The DNA here is from genome assembly GCF_044745045.1 of Curtobacterium sp. NPDC087082. NCBI lineage: Bacteria > Bacillati > Actinomycetota > Actinomycetes > Micrococcales > Microbacteriaceae > Curtobacterium > Curtobacterium sp. NPDC087082. The sequence goes on from NZ_JBIUZN010000001.1 coordinate 1,076,326, forward strand.
CGACGCGTGTCCGAGCGCACGACGACCGGCCGTGTCACGACCGCGTCGCGCCGCTGCCTGAGTCCGACCTGGGTATCCTTGGTCGTTGATGGCGAACCGGTTTCAGGGGCCGGGGAGCGCATCGACCAGAGAGGCCACCGTGGCAACAGACACGACCACAACCGGAACGACCGGACTGGCGACCAAGCCCGTCCGTGTCGCGATCGTCGACGACCACGAGTCCGTGCGGCTCGGGATCCAGGCAGCCTGCCAGAACGAGGGGTTCGAGGTGGTGCTGACCGCCGCGAGCGTGCCCGAGTACATCGAGAACCTCGGTGGGCGTGAGGTCGACGTCGTCGTCCTCGACCTGTCCCTCGGCGACGGCTCGACCGTGACCGCGAACGTGAAGGGTGTGCAGGGCACCGGTTCCGCCGTGCTCGTGCACTCGATCGCCGACCGCGTCGCGAACGTCCGCGAGGCACTGGCCGCAGGGGCGGCCGGCGTCATCCCGAAGTCCTCGGCGACCAAGACCGTGATGGCCGCCGTCGCCACCGTCGCCCGCGGGGACGTGCTCAACAACCTCGAGTGGGCCAGCGCGATCGACGCCGACCGGGACTTCGCGAAGGCGCAGCTCGGCCGCCGCGAACGCGAGATCCTGCACCTCTACGCCTCGGGCCTGCCGCTCAAGCTCGCCGCGCAGCAGCTCGGCATCGGGTACTCCACCGCCCGCGAGTACCTCGACCGCATCCGTGTGAAGTACGTCGAGGTCGGTCGGCCGGCACCGACGAAGGTCGACCTCCTCCGCCGTGCGGTCGAGGACGGCATCCTGCCGGGGCTCGACTCGGGCATCGACCCCGACGGCGACGGCCGCTGAGCAGCATGACGGCGGCTGACGCTGCGCCCGGGGCCGGGGCCGGGGCCGGGGCCGGGGCCGGGGCCGTGGCCGCCCGGACCGCGGCCGGGCGGATCGAACCCGCGCCGTTCGGGGCCGATCCCGCGCGGAGCGTCCGCGCGTCCATCACCCAGGCGTCGGTCGAGCGTGCGTTCGCGATCCTCCTCGCCGTGGCCGCACTCGGCTTCGGCGCGACGACCGTGCCCGCGGTGCTGTCGCAGCTGCCGTACCTCGACCCGGTGTGGGGTCCCGTCGTCGCGTTGGCGCTCGCCGCGTCGTTCCTCTTCGTCGGGGCGTCCGTCTTCGCGAGGCGCCTGGCGCAGATCGCGCAGATCGTGTGCGCCCTGGTGTTCCTCGTCGCCCTCGTCACCTGGCCGTTGACCGTGCAGGAGCCGATCCCGTCCGACCAGGCACCGTGGCCCTGGTGGCTCTGCACCGTGGGGTCGACCGCGGCCGCGATGGGCTTCGCCCCGTGGCGGGCGTCCGTCTACACCGCGCTCGTGCCGGCCGTGTACGTGGCCATCCGGTTCACCCCGCTGGGCGGCGACGCGGGTGTCGGGGCGTTGCTCAACGGCTTCTACACGGCGATCCTCAGCGGGGCCGCCCTCATCATCGTGATCGTGCTCCGCCGTGCAGCGGCAGCCGTCGACGCAGCCCAGGCCACGGCCGTCCGGCGGTACTCGCACGCGATCCGCGAGCACGCCACCGAGGTCGAGCGGGTCCAGGTCGACGCGATCGTCCACGACAGCGTGCTCACGACGCTCCTCTCCGCCGCCCGGGCCGACACCCGCGACGCCGAGATGCTCGCCGCGCGTATGGCCCGGAACGCCATCGACCACCTCGAGGCCGCGGCGGCGGACGGCCCAGGGGACGCACCCCCGGTCTCCCTCGTCGACCTGCGGACCCGCATCTCCGACGCCGTCGGTGCGCTCGCGGCGCCGGTGCGCGTCGACCGCGGGCACGTCGGGTCGATCCGGGTGCCCGCGATCGTCGCGGACGCCGTCGCCTCGGCGGCCGTGCAGGCAGCGGTGAACAGCGTGCAGCACGCCGGTCCGGCCGAGGTCGACCGGTGGATCGTCGTCGAGCAGCGCGGCGCCGGCGTCCACGTCGAGGTCGGGGACGACGGTGCGGGCTTCGACATCGCGGGGATCCCCGCCGAGCGACTCGGCGTCCGTCGTTCGATCGTGGAGCGGGTGGTCGCTGCCGGGGGCACCGCCGAGATCGTCACCGCGCCGGGAGCGGGCACCCGTGTGCTCCTCGACTGGGCGCCGGCGGCGGGGGAGCACCGGTGAAGGCCTCACTCCCGGCCGGGGTCGCGATCGGGCTCGCGACGCTCTTCTCCGTCTACCACCTCGTCCTCGCGGCGACGACGCTCCCCGGCGCCGCCCAGATCGGGCCGGTCGTCGCGTGCATGGTCCTCTACGCTGCGGCGACCGGTGTGGCGGTGTTCGTGCCCGGTCGGCCGCTCCCGGTCTGGGCGACGTGCTTCGCGCTCGCGACGGCCGTGGTGCTGCCCGTCGTCGCCTCGCCCACGGTCGACCTGACCGCCGGCCCGGGGAACGGCACGTGGTGGATCGCCGCGGTCGGCACCCTGATGGTCGTCCTCGTGGTGCGCGCGCGGGTCGCGTTCGCCTGGGTCGGTGTCGGGTTCCTCACCGTGCACGCCGTCGCGTGGGCCGGACTCGGGGCGCTCGGGTCGCTCGGCGTGCTCGGCAGTGTGGTGTGGGTGGTGATCGCCACCGGCCTCACGGCCGCGATGAGTCGGGCCACCCGTGTCACCCGCGACTTCGTCCGCGCCGAGCAGGAGACCGCCGACTGGCAGGCGGCGCAGGACGCCCACGTCTTCGAGCGGCAGTTCCGGCTCAGCCAGACGACGCGCATGGCGCTGCCGATGCTGCAGCGGATCATCGAGACCGGCGGTGACCTGGACGACGCCGAGCGTGCCGAGTGCCTGCACCTCGAACAGGCCATCCGCGACGAGATCCGGGGCCGGTCGCTGCTGTCGGAGGACGTCCGCGACGAGGTCATGCGCCTCCGTCGTCGTGGCGCCACGGTGCAGCTGCACGACGACGGCGGTCTCGACGACCTCGAGATCGACGACCTGCGCCGGGTGCACGCCCGCATCGCCGAGGCCCTGCGCCAGGCGCGGGAGGCCGACAACGTGATCATCCGGACCGTCCCCGAGGGGTCCGAGTCCGCCGTGACCGTCGTGGGGCTGCGGCTCGACCTCGCGGCGAGCGAGTCGGCGGCGCTCGGGGCCGGGATGGACGACGAGGACGGCGACGAGGACGAGTCGGTCGTCGTGTGGCTCGAGATCCCGCGGCACGAGACCGTCTGAGGCGGCCCGACACCGAACGTCGTCGGCGCCCGCGCGGACGACAGCGCCCGGAAACGGGGAACGGGCCGGTCGGATACCGACCGGCCCGTTCACGACCCGAGTCTGAGCGACAACCCGAATATCGCCCTGACTCGTAGCTGGTAGGTGGCTTCGTACCCTAGTCGGCCACCGACCTGCGATGTTCTTCGTTGAAGGACACCGAACACGAACTACTATGCCCGCAGCCGAACGCTCTGTCAGTCGTCATTATGGGGGACAAAATCGGCCATTTCCGCCGCCCTCGGCCCCTGCTGTCCCCCGTCTGCGGGGAGACCGACCGGGAATCCCGCGGTCGGGCTGCCGAGACCGCCCGGTACCCAGGGGTACATGGTCGCCCGCACCGTGCGGCACGCGCAAGCCCCCGGAGCGGCTCAGCGGAGCGATCGGCTCCAGGCGCCGGCACCGTGCTCGAGCGGTCGGCGGAGGCCCCGGGCGGACACGTCCCACCCCGAGCGCGGCGACACGGTGACCTCGGGACGGCCGAGCGACGCCGCCTCGTCCGCCTGACGCTGGAGGACGGCGATGACGGCGGCGAGCTCCTCCGGCGTGGGCTCGCCGGAGACGACACGGACGTCGGCGGCCGCTGCGACCGCCTGGTCGACGGGGACCGCGGGGACCACGGCTGCGTGGCGGCCCATCAGCGTGCGCCCGTCACAGCGGGATGTTCCCGTGCTTCTTGGGCGGCAGCGTCGCGCGCTTGCCACGGAGGGCCCGCAGCGCCTTGACGACCGAGACGCGCGTCGCGTGCGGCTGGATGATCCCGTCGAGCTCGCCGCGCTCGGCGGCGAGGTACGGGGACGCGACGTTGTACGTGTACTCGTTCGCGAGCTTCGCACGGACGGCCGCGACGTCCTCGCCGGACTCCTCGGCGCGCTTGATCTCGGCGCGGTACAGGATGTTGACGGCGCCCTGGCCACCCATCACCGCGATCTCGGCGGTCGGCCACGCGAGGTTGATGTCGGCACCGAGCTGCTTCGAGCCCATGACGATGTACGCGCCGCCGTACGCCTTGCGGGTGATGACGGTGACGAGCGGCACGGTGGCCTCGGCGTAGGCGTAGAGGAGCTTGGCACCGCGGCGGATGACACCGGTCCACTCCTGGTCGGTGCCGGGCAGGTAGCCGGGCACGTCGACGAGGGTGAGGATCGGGATGCCGAACGCGTCGCAGAACCGGACGAAGCGCGCGGCCTTCTCGCCGGCGTCGATGTTCAGCGTGCCGGCCATCGCCTGCGGCTGGTTCGCGATGATGCCGACCGTGCGGCCCTCGACCCGACCGAAGCCGATGAGGATGTTCGGCGCGAAGAGCGGCTGGACCTCGAGGAACTCGCCGTCGTCGACGATGTGCTCGATGATCGTCGTCACGTCGTACGGCTGGTTCGTGGAGTCCGGGATGACGACGTCGAGCTCGCGGTCGGCGTCGGTCGTCTCGAGCTCGGGCGCGACGTCGTAGGCCGGCGCGTCGGACAGGTTGTTGTCCGGCAGGAAGCCGATGAGCGAGCGGGCGTAGTCGAGCGCGTCGGACTCGTCCTCGGCGAGGTAGTGCGCGACGCCGGAGATCGCGTTGTGCGTCTGCGCGCCGCCGAGCTCCTCGAAGCCGACGTCCTCGCCGGTGACGGTCTTGATGACGTCGGGGCCGGTGACGAACATGTGGCTGGTCTTGTCGACCATGATCACGAAGTCGGTGAGGGCGGGGGAGTACACCGCTCCGCCCGCCGCCGGGCCCATCACGATCGAGATCTGCGGGATGACGCCGGAGGCCTGGGTGTTGAGGCGGAAGATCTCGCCGTACTTGCCGAGGGCGACGACGCCTTCCTGGATGCGCGCGCCACCGGAGTCGAGGATGCCGACGATCGGCACGCCGGTCTTCAGCGCGTGCTCCATCACCTTGATGATCTTCTCGCCGGCGACCTCGCCGAGGGAGCCGCCGAAGACGGTGAAGTCCTGCGCGTACACGGCGACGTTGCGGCCGTGGATGGTGCCGAAGCCGGTGACGACCGCGTCGCCGTAGGGCCGCTTCGACTCCATGCCGAAGGCGTGGGTGCGGTGGCGGACGAACTCGTCGAGCTCCACGAAGGAGTTCTCGTCGAGCAGCTGCTCGATGCGTTCGCGCGCCGTGGTCTTGCCCTTGGCGTGCTGCTTCGCGATGGCGGCCTCGCCCGCGGCGGTCACTGCTTCGTGGTACCGCTCGCGGAGGTCGGCGAGCCGGCCGGCCGTCGTCGAGAGATCGGGGGTGTCTCCTGGGGTCACCCGCTCACCCTACCGGCGGCGACGGCGGGGTCGGTTGGAGGACCCCCACGGTTCCTGCCCGTAGATTTGCTGCATGTCCACACCTGCGTCGTCGACGTTCCCGCTGAGTCGAACCGTCGTCGAGGCCGCGGGCGCGGTGCTCACCGAGCCGGTGACGACCGGGTCGACGAACGCAGACCTGCTCGCCCTCGCGACGACGCAGCCGCACGGCAGCGTCGTGGCGACGCTCGACCAGACCGCGGGTCGCGGCCGCCTCGACCGGACCTGGTCGGCGCCCGCCGGCCAGACGCTCGCGGCGAGCGTGCTCGTCCGCGCGGACCTCGACGACCGCGACCGCGGATGGCTGCCGCTCGTCGCCGGCGCCGCGATGCGCGACGCGGTCGTCGCCGTGCTGCACGGTCCGGAGCGTGTCGCGGTGAAGTGGCCCAACGACGTCCAGATCGACGGCCGCAAGGTCTGCGGCATCCTCTGCCAGGTCGCCGCCGACGGCAGCGTCGTCGTCGGCGCCGGCGTGAACCTGACCATCCCCGCCGACCGGCTGCCGACGCCGACGGCGACCTCGCTCGCGGTCGCCGGCGCGACGGGCTCGGCACCGGACCTCGCCGACCGTGTGCTGTCCGCGTTCCTCCGCGCGGTCCAGGAGGCCGTGGTCGCCCTGGTCGCCGGCGGTGCGGCCGCGGACGGGGTCCGGTCCCACGTCCGGTCGGCCTGCGGCACGATCGGGCAGCGGGTGCGCCTCGAGCTGCCGGACGGCACCACCTCGGAGGGGGACGCGACCGGCATCGACGACGAGGGCCGGATCACGATCCGGGATCGAGCGGGCGTCTCCAGGGGCGTCGCCGTGGGGGACGTCACCCACCTGCGGTATGCATGACGGCATGACCGACGAGCCGCCGCCCGAACGCGTGGTCGCGCGGCTGCGCCCGCACGCTCGCCGGCTCGTGCGCCCCGCGGTGTTCGTGGTGCTCGTCATGCTCGCCGGCGGGTTCGGCTTCGGGGTGTTCCGGGCACAGCTCGCCTGGCTGAACGCCGTCGTCGCCGGTCTCGTGGTGCTCCTCGTGTTCCTCGGCGGCGCGATGCCGCTGTTCCGCTGGATGTCGGAGCGCTACGTGGTGACCACCAGGCGCCTCGTCGTCGTGCACGGACTCGGCACGCGCACCCGGCGGGAGCTCCTGCACTCGCGGGGCTACGACGTGACGGTGCGTCGCCGCGGCCTGCAGGGGGTGTTCCGGTCCGGCGACGTCCTCGTGTTCCCCGGCGACGAGCCGGCCCTGGTGCTCGGCGACGTGCCGCACGCGGACCTCGTCGTGGCGGTCCTGCACGACCTCGTCGAGGCGCACGAGGCCCGGCGACGGCACCGCGAACCCGACTGGGACGAGATCGTCGGCGGGGTGGATCGACCGCGATGGGGCGACGTCAGACCCTGACGATGTCTCGACAGCGGGCGGTGCGGACGAGAACTGCGCCGAGGTTCCGGTACCGTCTTCCCGTGCGTATCTCTGTCATCGGCTGCGGTTACCTCGGTGCCGTGCACGCCGCCTCCATGGCCAAGCTCGGGCACGAAGTCGTCGCAGTCGACGTCGACCCGGTCAAGATCGAGCGGCTCGCCGCGGGTGAGGCTCCCTTCTTCGAGCCCGGACTCCCCGAGATCCTGAGCGAGGCGCTGGCCTCCGGCCGCATCCGCTTCACCACCGACATGGCCGAGGTCGCCGGTGCGCGGGTGCACTTCCTCGCCGTCGGCACGCCGCAGGGGCCGACCGGCGCCGCGGACCTCACGTACGTCGACGCCGCCGTCGCCGCGCTCACGCCGCACCTCGCCGCCGGCGAGTTCGTCGTCGGCAAGTCGACGGTCCCCGTCGGCACGGCCGCGCGCCTCGCAGCCGAGGTGTCCGAGGCGGTCCCCGGTGCGACGCTCGTCTGGAACCCCGAGTTCCTCCGCGAGGGCTTCGCGGTGCAGGACACGATCAGCCCGGACCGCTTCGTCTACGGCGTACCCGACGGCGACGCCGGGCAGGCCGCGGTCGAGGCCCTCGACGAGGTCTACGCCGAGGCCCTGGCGAGCGGCACGCCCCGGCTCGTGGTCAACCTGCCCACGGCCGAGCTCGTGAAGATCAGCGCGAACGCGTTCCTCGCGACGAAGATCTCGTTCATCAACTCGATGGCCGAGATCGCCGAGGTCGCCGGTGCCGACGTCACGGCGCTCGCCGACGCGATCGGCCACGACGCCCGCATCGGCCGCAAGTTCCTCAACGCCGGCCTCGGCTTCGGCGGCGGCTGCCTGCCGAAGGACATCCGGGCGTTCCAGGCGCGGGCTGACGAGCTCGGTGTCGGGGAGTCCCTGGCCTTCCTGGCCGACGTGGACGCCACGAACCTCCGTCGTCGCGCGCACGTCGTCGAGCTCGCGCAGGAGCTCCTCGGCGGGGCCGTCGCGGGCAAGCGCGTCGCCGTGCTCGGCCTGGCCTTCAAGCCGAACTCCGACGACGTCCGTGACTCGCCAGCACTCGACATCGCCGCCCGGCTGCTGGGCCTCGGTGCCTCGGTCGCCGCGTACGACCCGGAAGCCGTCGTCACGGCGCGCCGCGTGCACCCCGAGCTCGACTACACCGAGAGCGCGACCGATGCCCTGCGTGACGCCGACCTCGTGCTCGTCCTCACCGAGTGGACCGAGTTCCGCGAGCTCGACCCGGCCGTGGCCGCCTCGCTCGTGGCGACGCCCGTCGTGATCGACGGGCGCAACTGCCTCGACCGCGACGCCTGGACGGCTGCCGGCTTCACCTACCGCGGCATGGGCCGCTGAACACCGCGCGGGGGAGCAGCATGACGATCGACGACGCCGTGACGACCGAGGACCCGGTCGTCGACGCTCCCGTGGAGCACCGACGCCGCTTCGGGGCCTTCCACGAGGGACGGCGCCCGTCACGGGTGTCCCTGCTCGCGAACGGTGCACTGCTCCTCGTCGCCTCACTACTCGTCGCCGTGATCGCGTTCCGCACGCGGCTCGAGATGACGAACATCGACGGCATCTCCTACATGTCGATCGCGAAGCAGTACGCCGAGTGGCACTGGGCGGACGCCGTGAACGGCTACTGGTCGCCGATGGTGTCCTGGCTGATGGCGCCGTTCATCGCCGTCGGCGTCGGGCAGACCACGGCCTTCGCGATCGTGAACACGCTGTCCTGCGTCGCCGTGATGGCGATGGGGGCCTGGCTGCTGCTCCGGACGACCGGCAACGGCTGGACCGCCGCGTGGTCGATCGCCGCGACGGCCCCGCTCCTCATGGCGAACGTCAGCCTGCAGACCCCGGACACCCTCGTGCTCGTGTGGTGCCTCGGGTTCCTCTGGGCCCTGCTCGCTGCCGACCGCGCCTGGCACGGCTCGGTGCGACGGATCGTGCTCACCGCGGTGCTGCTCGGCGCCGTGTGCGCGTTCGGGTACTTCACGAAGGCGTTCCTCGTCCCGGTGTTCCTCGTGGTGGTGCCGGTGTGGGCGGTCGTCCGCTGGTTCCAGGACCGCCCCGAGGCCCGCGAGCGCCGGTCCGTCCTGCTGCCCGTCGTCGCCCTCGTCGCCGTGGTCCTGGTCTCCGCGCCGTGGGTCATCGCCCTGTCGGTGAAGTTCGGCGGCATCGAGGTCGGCTCGTCGCTGACCGTGAACGTCTCCGGCAAGTTCAGCGACACGTCGAGCACCGACGGCGACGAGTACCGCATCGCGACGCCGCCGAACGCCCGCGCGGTGTCGCCGAACGAGGACCGGACGCCGTCGATCTACGACGCCGGGATCCTCGAGGCCGAGCGCACGCTGCCCGCGGTGCCGCAGCCGGGTGCCGAGGCCGCTCCGACCGAGAGCCACACCACGACCCTCGTCGGCAAGGTGCGGTACTACGTCGAGCAGCGGCTCGAGGCGTTGCCCTACTACTTCAACCGCATCGGGTCGTTCGCACCGTTCGCGCTCGCGATCGGCGTCGTCTTCGTCGGCGCGGTCGTGGCGGGCGTCGTGCACTACCGCCGGTTCGTCTTCGCGAGCATCGTCGGCATCTTCTCCGGGGTGTACCTGCTCGGCTACGCGGGGATCGCGACGGTGGACACGCAGGGCGGCAACGCGCGCTACTACCTCCCGCTCTTCATCGGGTCGGTCCTGATCGCCGGGGCACTCCTGCCCGCGTTCTGGCGGGCGGCTCGTCGGGGACGTCGTGTGCGGCAGGTCGTCGCCGTGGCCGCGTGCGCCGTCCTGGTCGTCGCCGCGTACAGCCAGAACGTCAACGGCGTGAAGGCGCCCTTCTCGACGATGGGCACGCGCCCGTCGGGCATCCCCGTCGGGCAGGTGTTCGGCGGGGTCATCACCCCGGACGAACCGCTCTCGGACCTGCTGCTGGCCAACCACACGCTGCCCGCCGGCAGCACGATCCTCGGGACGAACACCCGGGACGCCACGCTCGTCGCGTTCCGCACCGGCACGCAGATGTACGGCGAACCGGGCCAGGAGTACGACTACCAGGACCCGTCCTTCGTCGCACTGCTCAAGAAGTCGGGCGTGCAGTATTTCCTGAACTACACGAACGCCCTCATCCCGAAGGACCGGGACTACTCGGCGATCGGCACGCTCGAGGACAGCTTCACCGTCCAGCAGACGTGCCAGGACATCCGGTCCGCGCCGGTCCAGGCCTGCCGGGTCGACGTCGTCAAGGTGTCGGGGAACTGACCTCGGTCGGCGTGCTGCGGGTCGGGGTGACCCACACCCGCAGCACGCCGCCGGTCAGCCCGACCGCGACGAGCACCGCGACGACGGCGACCACGGCGAACGGCACCGGGCCCCACGACTCGTAGCGGGCGATGCTCGCGGCCGAGAGCGGTCCGGTCGCGGCGTTCCAGAACCACCCGGCGGCGACCGCGAGGCCCCAGAGCCCGATGGCCGGGAGCGCCACGGCCAGCACCCGGGGCAGCACGGCCGTCCCGCGCCCGGGCAGGGGCAGCCGCCGCCACGCCACGGCGCTCAGCACGACGAGGCAGAGCAGCGCCGGGAACAGGTAGCGGCCCTGCGTGCCCGCGACCTCGGTCGTGTCGAGGTAGGCCTTCGCGCTGCTCGCGGTCTGCAGGAGCAGCAGGAGCGCGGGGAACACCGCGAGTGTCCAGGCGGTGCGCCGGGTCCGGCCACGGCGGAACGCCCAGCCGACGAGCACGACGAGCGCGACGAGCGTCAGGACCGCCGTGAGGAGGTCGCCGATGCTCACCTGCGCGCGCTGCCCCGGGGAGCCCCAGAAGGTCCGGGCGAGGGTGCCCCAGCTGACGTCGAGGAAGTGCCACACCGATGGCCCCTGGTCGTCGGGGAACGGGCGGTCGGGTCGGATCGCGGCGTAGCCGTCCGGCTGCAGGGTGCGGAACAGCCAGAGGTTGCGCAGCCACCACCAGGCGCCGATCACCGCGGCCACGCCGAGGGCGACGGCGGCGCGGAGGACGCGACGGCGGAACGGGACGACACCCGCACCGGCGACGAGGGCCACGACCGCGACGAACGGCACCGCCGGCAGCCCCGTGCCCTTCGTCCAGACGAGCAGCCCGAGCGCGACCCCGAGCCCGACGAGCGTCCGGCGTCGCAGGTCCCCGGTGAGGAGCCGCGTCGCGAGCCACACCACGACGCCGCCGAGCAGGAACGTCAGGGCGTCGTTCGTGACGGAGGCCCCGATCGACGCCAGCTGCGGCGTCGCGAACAGCGCGAGTGCGCCCATCAGGCCCGCCCGCGGCGACCGGGTGACCCGCCGGACCGATGCCCACGCGAGGAGCGCGAGCGGCGTCACGAGCAGCGCGTCCACCAGTCGGAGCGCGACGAGGGCGTGGTCCCAGCGGAGCGAGCCGTAGTGCAGCACGCGGAGCACGACGGCGTCCACCACGTAGGCCGTCGGCGGGTGCTGCGTCATCTGGTCGACCGTCGCGGAGTCGCCGGGGTGCGCCGCGAGCAGCTCGCTCACGGTCGACCACGTCGAGGAGTCGCCGGCGACCTGTTCCCGCTGCGCGGCCTGCACGGCGTTCGACACGTGCAACGTCCCCGGTGCCGGCCAACCGGACCCGGTGGCGACGTGCACGGCGGCGTCGAGGTGCGCGGGCTCGTCCGGTGCCTGGAAGGCCGGCACGACGATCGCCCAGAGCACCAGCCAGAGCCCGAACACCGCCGTCAGGACGGCGACCCACAGCCCCTCGCTCCGCGAGACGACGGGGTGCGGTTCGGACTGCATCGAGCGGACTCCCGGGGTCGGCGACGCCACCCGTGTCGGTGGCGCGTCGAGCCTACTGGCCCACGACCTCGGAACCGGCGGTGGAACCAGTCGTCTCGGCGGCGGGCACGGCCCGGTCGTGTCCGCGCTCGGGGTGGTACACCCACACCTTGTAGAGCCAGAAGCGGAACACCGTGCCGAGCACGAGTCCGATCACGTTGCCCGAGATGTTGTCCGCCAAGGCCGAGGTCAGCCCGAGCACGTAGTGCGAGATGCCCAGGCAGCCGAGCGAGATGACCATGCCGCCGAGCGACACGACGACGAACTCGATGCCCTCACGCGTGGCCACCGCCCGCCGCTGCTCGCGGAAGGTCCAGTAGCGGTTGCCCATCCAGTTGACGAAGATGGCCACGATCGTCGAGACGACCTTCGCCCAGAACGGCCCGGAGTGCACCTCGTCCGGGCTGAGCACCGTCGCCCGCAGCACGTTGAAGATGCCGGTGTCGACGACGAACCCCACCGCGCCGACGACGCCGAAGCGTGCCAGTTGGGCCACCAGTCGCCGCACGGTCTCTCCCGGGTCCGTAGAGTTGTCGCTGGTCGTGCTCACGAGGGCCGACCCGCAGGTCGCACAGGACGGCGACCCGAACAGCGATTCTAGACAGCGCGTTCTCGCCGGACGGTGTGAACGACGGAAGGAACACACAGCATGGCGTTGCGCGTCGGGGTCATCGGTGGGGGACAGCTGGCACGGATGATGGTGCCGGCCGCGGTCGAGCTCGGTCTCGACATCCGGGTGCTGGCCGAGGGCCCGGGCATGTCGGCGGCCATCGCGGCCACCGCCGAGGGGGACTACCACGACGCCGCGACCGTGCTCGCCTTCGCGCGGGACGTCGACGTCGTCACCTTCGACCACGAGCACGTGCCGCAGGACGTCCTCCGTGCCCTCGTCGACGCCGGCGTCGCCGTGCACCCCGGCCCGGAGCCGCTCGCCGTCGCGCAGGACAAGATCACCATGCGCACGCGCCTGTCCGAGCTCGGGCTGCCGGTGCCGGACTGGGCCGCCATGCACGACCCCGGCGAGCTGCAGGCGTTCCTCGACGACCACGGTGGACGTGCCGTCGTGAAGACCGCCCGTGGCGGGTACGACGGCAAGGGCGTCCGGGTGGTCACCGACCCGGCCGACGTCGCCGACTGGTTCATCGCCGTCGCCGAGGCCGGCGGCGAGCAGGCACTCCTCGTCGAGGAACTCGTGCCGTTCACCCGCGAGCTCGCCCAGTCCGTCGCCCGACGCCCCTCCGGCGAGGTCGTCGCCTGGCCGCTCGTCGAGACCGTGCAGCGCGACGGCGTCTGCGCCGAGGTCTTCGCCCCCGCCCCCGACAGCGCCGGACGCATCGCCGACATGGCCGAGGACATCGCCGTGCGGGTCGCGACGGAGCTCGGCGTCACGGGTGTCCTCGCGGTGGAGCTGTTCCAGACCGACGACGAGCGCATCCTGATCAACGAGCTCGCCATGCGCCCGCACAACACCGGCCACTGGACGATCGACGGCGCCACGACGAGCCAGTTCGAGCAGCACCTGCGTGCCGTGCTCGACCTGCCGCTCGGTGCCACCGGGTCGTTCGCCCCGGCCGCGGTCATGATCAACGTGCTCGGCGGTCCGGCGGACGGCGACCTCGCGGCGCGGTACCCGGGCGCGCTCGAGGCGTTCCCCGAGGCCAAGTACCACTTCTACGGCAAGGCTCCCCGGCCGGGTCGCAAGATCGGGCACGTGACCGTCATCGGCGACGACCTCGACGACGTCACGTACCGCGCCCGGTCCGCAGCGGCCCACTTCGACGACTGAGGCTGCGGTCCGCGCGGACGGTGCGCTCGGACGGTCCGCAGAAGGGCGGACACCCGCTCGGGTGGCACCCGATCTGGCGTGTGTACCCCCGCGCGTCGGCGTGCTCCCATGGACGGGACAGGGTCCACCGTCCACAGGGAGTACGTCATGCGCCGCGCCAGTGTGTTCGCCACCACGGGAGCGGTGAGCGCCTTCGTGGCGCTCGCCGCGGGAGCGCTCACGCCGACCACCGCCGTCGCGGCGACGAGCGCCGCCACGATCCGTGCGGCCGCTGCGTCGTCCCTCTACGCCTCCGGTCCCTACCGTTCCGACACGAGCGAGGCGGCGAAGCAGGCGACCGCCCTCGCGACGACCGACCCGATCGGCGCGGCCGCGGCGAAGACCATCGCGCAGTACCCGGTCGCGATCTGGCTCGGGGACTGGACGCAGGGGGCGACCCTGACGCGGACGATCGACGCCGCGATCGCGGGTGCCGAGCGCACCGGCACGACCGCGGTCTTCGTGACCTACGCCATCCCGCAGCGTGACTGCGGCGGGTACTCCGCCGGCGGCTTCGACGAGGCGACGTACGACGCGTGGGTCGACCAGATCGTCGCCCGGGTCGCCGGGCACCGGGCGGCCGTGATCGTCGAGCCGGACTCCCTCGCGATGCTCAGCAACAGCGCGTGCAGCGAGACCCTCGACGCCCAGCGGTACCGCATCCTCGCCCGCGAGGTCGCTGCCTTCACGGCGGCGGGCGTGCCGGCCTACCTCGACGCGGGGAACTCGAACTGGGTCCCGCCGGCGGTGATGGCGTCCCGGCTGAACAGCGCCGGGGTCCAGCGCGCGCGGGGCTTCTTCACGAACGTCGCGAACTACTACCCGACCGCGCAGGAGCAGGCCTACGCCGAGAAGGTCTCCGCGGCCACGGGCGGGTCCCACTACGTGATCGACACGTCCCGGAACGGCCAGGGGTGGCGCGGCACCTGGTGCAACGGTCCCGGCTCCGGGCTCGGCACCTCACCGCGGGTGGTGTCGGACGGCTCGGCCCTCGACGCGCTGCTCTGGGTGAAGACCCCCGGAGCGAGCGACGGCACGTGCAACGGCGGGCCGGCGGCGGGGAAGTGGTGGTCCGCGTTCGCGAAGTCCCTCGTGGCGAACGCGCGGCTCGGGACGCCGGTCGCCACGGCTGCTCCGGCTCGGACCGCCCCGTCCGTCGCGCCGACCGCGCACCGGGACTCGGTCGCGTCGGCCGCGAAGCGGCGCGTGACGGTGTCGGGGTGGACGTTCGACCGCGACGACCTCACGAAGTCGGTCACCGTGCGCGCCACGGTCGGCGGGAAGGTGGTGGGGACCGCCACGGCGGACGCCTCGCGGCCGGACGTCGACCGGGTGCACCGGGTCGGGCGGAACCACGGGTTCCGGGCGACCGTGGCGGTGTCGAGCGGGAAGCGGAGCGTGTGCCTGACGGCGGTCGGGATCGGCCGGGGCGGGGACACCTCGATGGGGTGCACGACCGTCACGGTCCGCTGACGCCACCGGATCGCGGGAGGATGGGCGCATGCCGCGTGATCTCGTCCGCCGTGCCGCCCGTCGACTCCGTCGCTCCCTGACCGGGGCGCGGTCGGCCCCGGCCACGGAACCCGTGCGCCTGCCGGTCCTCGGCTACGTCGTGGCCGGAGGCGGTGGGGCGCACCCCGCCTCGGCGCACGTGCGTGTCGTCCGCCGCACCGAGCACCTCGCGCGCACCGGTGCGGCCGAGGTCCGGCAGGTCGACCCCGCCGCGTTCGTCGACGGGACCGACACGACCGACTACCGGGCCGTCCTCGTGCAGCGGGACGCCCTGCCGCGGGACCTCGTGGCACCCTTCCTGGCCGCAGCCGCCGCGCGGGGGACCCGGACCGCCGCCGAGGTCGACGACGACTTCTTCACGGACTCCGGCCGCGACCGTCTGGCCCGGGCCGAGTACGACCCGGACCGGCTGGCCTCGATCGACGCCCTCGTGCGCGGCGCCGACCTCGTGGTCGTCAGCACCCAGGAGCTCGCAGCGCTCGTGCGGCCGCTCGCGCACCGGGTCGTGGTGGTCCGGAACGCCCTGGACCCGACGATCTGGACCCCGGGCGAGCCGGCCGCCGACGACGTTCGCCCCGCCGACGAGCACCGGGTGCTCTACATGGGGACGCTCACCCACGGCGCCGACCTCGAGCTGCTCCGGGACGTCTTCACCGACCTGACCGCACCCGACGGCACGCCGATCCGCCTCGAGGTGATCGGCGTGACCGAGGACGCCGACGATCCCGGCTGGTACCGCCGCGTCGAGGTGCCGGACGGCCACTACCCGGCGTTCGCCCGCTGGCTCGTCGACCACCGGCAGCGCTGGCGCGCGGGCGTCGCTCCGCTGCGGGACGAGGAGTTCAACCGGGCGAAGAGCGACCTCAAGGCGCTCGAGTACACCGCGCTCGGGCTCCCCGCGGTCGTCTCCGACCGGCCGTCCTACCGGGACGCGCGCGGGCACGGCGTCGTGGCGGTGCCGGACGACGTCGGTGCCTGGCGCGACGCGGTCCGCGGCGCCGTCGACTCCGGGTCCGCCGACGCCGTGGCCGCCCGCTGGGTCCGCGACGAACGGACGATCGGCGACGACGGGGACGCCTGGCGGTCCGCCCTGCTCGACTAGGCTCGTCGCGTGACCGACACCGCAGCCCCCGTCCAGCCGCTCGTCTCGATCATCATGGGGTCGGACTCCGACTGGCCGACGATGCGCGCCGCGGCGGACATGCTGACCGAGCTCGGCATCCCGTTCGAGGCCGACGTCGTGTCCGCCCACCGCACCCCCGACAAGATGACGCGGTTCGCCCGCGGCGCCGCTGCCCGGGGCATCCGTGTGGTCATCGCCGGCGCCGGTGGGGCGGCGCACCTGCCGGGCATGGTGGCCTCGATGACGACGCTCCCGGTGATCGGCGTGCCCGTGCAGCTCGCGCGCCTCGACGGACTCGACTCGCTGCTGTCCATCGTGCAGATGCCCGCCGGCATCCCGGTGGCGACGATGGCGATCAACGGAGCGGCGAACGCCGGGCTCCTCGCCGCGCGCATCATCGGCTCGGCCGACCCCGCGATCGCGGCGCGCCTCGGCGAGTACGCCGAGGGGCTGGAGCAGCTCGTCGAGGAGAAGGCGCAGCGCCTGCGCGACTCGCTCTAGCCGGCGGCACCCCGGTCGAGGGGACCGACCGCTAGAGGTCGGCGTGCAGCTGCCAGGTCTCGGCGGCCGAGTCCTTCCAGTCGTACATGCGCGCCCGGTCCGGACCCGCGACGGCCAGCTGCCCGGCGAGCAGCGGGTCGTTGACGACCTGGTAGACCGCCTGCGCCAGTCGTTCGGGGTAGGAGTCGCGGGGATCGCGGGCCACCGTCACACCGGCGTCCGAGGCGACCTCGCGCACGGCGTCGTCGTCCGAGTGCACGACCGGCGTGCCGAAGCTCATCGCCTCGATCACGGGGAGCCCGAACCCCTCGGCGAGGCTCGGGAACACGAACACCGTCGCCCGGTCGTACGCCACGGCGAGGTCCTGGTCGTCGATCCGTCCGAGCACCTTCACGCGGTCGCGGGACAGTCCAGCGCGCTCCGCGGTGCCGTACACGTCGACGTCGCCCCAGCCGTCCGGGCCGGCGATCACGAGCGGGACGTCGGCGGGGGCGTCCGGGTGTGCCATCGCCTCGATCAGGTACTGCAGGCCCTTCCGGGGCTCGAGCGTGCCGACCGCGAGCACGTAGCGCTCCGGCAGGCCGAGCCGCTCGGCACGGAGGTCGGCGTCGACGGGGGTCCGCAGTCGCCCGCTCGGCGCGCCGCCGATGACCCGGAGCCGTTCGTCGAAGCGATGGATGCCGTTCAGCGTCGCCGCGACCGCGTGGGTCGGCACGACGACGGCGTCGGCGTGCTTCCACGCGCGCTTCACCATCGCCCGGTGGAAGTGGACGCCGCGGGGCGTGAGGGTCTCGGGGTGGGTCCACGGCACGGTGTCGTGCACGGTGACGACCGTCTGCCGGCCCGGATCGCTGAACCGGTCGTGCTTGACGAGGGGCGCGAGCACGCTCGGCGAGTGCACCATGCCGCGTCCGACGCCGCCGACGAAGCCGCCCTGCCACGCGAGGGAGAGCTCACGGCGGGGGAGCGCCAGGCGGTCGAGGTCGCCGAGACCGGGGAGCAGCGTGCGGATGTGCGCGAGCTCGTCCTTGCCGACCGCCGAGACGATGCCGGCGACGTCGGCACCCTCCGGGGCACCCGCGATGAGGTGCCGTGTCAGTTCTTCGGCGTACCGACCGATGCCGCCGGGGACGGGGGCGACGATCTGGTCCACGACGACGTGGAGTGTTGTCATGCGGTGCGCCTCCTCGTGGTGCTGTGGTGCGCACTGCGCGGCCGGAAGCCGACCATATCAGTCCGCGCGGGGAGGGACCGGGGCGCCGGATCGCGGTGTGGCGGCGGCGGTCACGCGGCGGTGCCGGGCGGCGAGGGCGGCCCCGACACCGGCGAGCACGACGTCGCCGATCGTCATGAACACCCGGCTGATGACGGCGAGCGCGAGCGGTGCGGAACCCCCGGCGACGCTGCCGAGCAGGAGCACGAGGATGCCCTCGCGCGGGCCGATGCCGGCGGGGGCGATGACCACGATGAAGCCGACGAGCCAGGCGACGGCGTACGCACCAACGGCCACCGGGAACAGGGTCGGGGAGTCGGCGCCGAAGACCCGGAGCACGACCGTGGCCTGCACGCCGTACGCGATCCACATGACGAGCGACCAGACGAGCGACATGACCGTGCCGGACCAGGTCAGGGTGGTGTCCTGCGGCGGGCGGCGGAGCACCCGGAAGGCGATCGCGATGAGCCGACCGAGCACGGGCGGGGTGAGACACACCAGGCCGACGACGATCACCGGGATGAGCCACCAGAAGGTCGCGAACCCGGTCGACGAGGCGAGCAGGACGGCGACGATCCCGACGACCGCGGCCGTGACCATGCTGACGAGCATCGAGGCCAGCGCCGCGACCGCGCTGCCGGTGCGCTGCAGCCCGTGCGCACGCCCGAGCTCGGCCTGGGCGGCGATCGACCACACGCCGCCGGGGATGTACTTGCCGAGCTGCCCGACGAAGAAGATCGAGGACGCCGCGGCCAGGCGCACCCGGTACCCGCTGGCAGCCATCATCGCGCGCCAGGACAGCATGTTCGCGACGAGGGCGACGATGGTGAAGACGATGCCGACGACCACCGTGAGGGCGTCGAGCCGCACGAAGTCACGGGCGATGTCGTCCCACTGCTTCGCGATGCTCCAGACCAGGAACACGACGGCCACGACCGCTGCAGCCCACTTCACGACGGTCAGCACGCGAGCGCGCCGACCGGTCGTCGGCACCGCGCCCGTGGCGACGTCGGAGGAGGTGTCGAGCGGGTCCGGTGACCCTGCGGCCGACCCCGTAGGCTGTTGTGCGTCCATCGACCGACAACTCTAAGGGAGCGCGCTGGATGCGACCCGATCCGGATCCCCGTCCGACCCTCCTCGTCGCCGCGTCGACCTTCCCGGCCGAGGCCGGCGACGGCACGCCCGGCTTCGTCCTCGACCTCGCGACCGCCCTCTCGGACGAGTACCGCGTCGTCGTCGTCGCCCCGATGACGAAGGGCGCCCGCGCGCACCAGCGGATCGGTGACGTCGAGGTCCGTCGGTACGGGTACTTCCCGGCCCGGTGGCGCGACCTGGCGGACGGCGCGATCGTCGACAACCTCAAGGCGAAGAAGTCCCGCTGGCTCCAGGTCCCGTTCTTCTTCGGCTCGATGGCAGCCGCCCTCCGCCGGGAACGCCGGCGCTCGCAGCCCGACGTCGCCCTGCTGCACTGGATCATCCCGCAGGGTGCCGTCGGCCAGCTCGTGCTCGGTGACCTGCCCCGCGTGGTGACCACGCTGGGCGGCGACCTGTACGCCCTGCGCAACCCGGTCCTCCAGCGGGTCAAGCGCTCCGTGATCCGCAGCGCCGCGTCGGTCACCTGCATGAGCACGGACATGGCGCGCGAGCTCGGCAAGCTCGGCGCCCGCGACGACCAGGTGCACGTCGTGCCGATGGGCGTCGACCTCGAGCCGATCACCCGCGCGGTCGCGCGCGAGACCCGCGTCCCCGGCCGGGTGCTCTTCGTCGGCCGGCTCGTCGAGAAGAAGGGCGCGATCGTCCTGCTCGACGCCCTCGACCGGATGGCCGAGCAGCCGGCCGAGGTCGCCGTCGTCGGCGACGGTCCGCTCCGCGCGCAGCTCGAGGCCCGGGCCGGGTCCGCCGTCACGTTCCTCGGCGCCCGCGGCAAGGAGGACCTCGCGTCCGAGTACGCCAAGGCCCGCATCGCGCTCTACCCGTCCGTCCCCGCCGCGAACGGCGACCGCGACGGCCTGCCCGTCGCCCTGCTCGAGGCGATGTCCGCCGGGTGCGCGATCGTCGCGTCGGCCGTGCCCGGCATCGTCGACGTCATCGAGGACGGCGTGAACGGCCTGCTCGTCGAGCCCGGCGACGCCGCGGCGCTCGCTGCTGCCGTGGACCGCCTGCTCGCCGATCCCGAGCTCGCCGAGCGGCTCGGCCGTGCCGCGGCCGAGACCGCGGCCGCGCACACCGTGGACGCCGTCGGCGACCGGTACCGCGGACTGCTGGCGGCCGCGCGCCGCTGACGCGCGTCCCTGCAGGTCAGGAGGGGGCCCCACCAGCCGGTACCGGCGCACCGCGCCAGCGGGGTGACGGCCGTGTCTGGAGGGACGGTGCGGGCCCGCACCGCGCCTCCTGGACCGCATCAGGTCACCGCGAGAACGACGCGAGCTTCTGCTTGAGCTGCTGGTCGATGTACGGCTCCAGCGACTTCGCCCAGGTACCCGTGATGTGGCTCGTGTCGCGGTAGACGAGCACACCGCCGATCACGGCCGGGCAGGTGGTGTCCGTGCAGTAGTACTTCGTCAGGTCGAGCACGCTGCCCGTGCCTCCGGCGGCGGTGAACGCCGCCATCGCCTCGGCCGACGAGTCGGTCTGGGCGAGGGCCACGGACCGCGGGTTGTCGCAGGACGAGTCGGTCGGGCCGGTCATCCGGCTCACGCACGCGACGACGTCGCGTCGGGGGACCGGGTTGTCGCGGACCGCGATCACGGGGAGGTCGTCGCCGGCAGCCTGCTGCCAGGCGTCGAGGAGACCGGCGCGGGTGGCGTCGTCGCGCTGCTGGCCCTCGGGGGCGTCCACCGGCATCTGGGTCGTCGAGTGCGCGACGATCAGGGCGTCGGCGTCCCGGTGCTGCTCGACGAACGCGATCGCCTGCTGCTTCCAGCGGTCGCAGCCGCGACCCGAGGCGGGGCTCAGGGACTGCTGGTGCGCGGTCGTCAGGTAGCACCCGCCGATGCCGGCGAGGTCGATCCGCCAGTCGTTCTTCGCGGCCAGGTCGCGGTAGACGCCGAGCAGGGTGTTGCTGTGCGAGTCGCCGATGACGAGCAGGTGCTTCGAGTAGCCGGTGGTCTTGCCGAGCACGCAGGTCTCGAAGCGGCCGCTCCAGCACTTCTTGATGTTCGGGTCCGGCTCGTCGGGTGACGGGTTCGGGTCGTCCTCCTTGGCGGCGGACGGCGCCGGGACACGGACGTCGGCGAGCTTCGGGTCCACGCACGGCTTCGCTGCGCTGATCTGCGCCGCAGCCCCGAAGCACGAGACCTCGCCGTCCTGCAGGCGCTTCGTGAAGGTCGCGGCCTGGACCTCCTGGACGTGCACGGCGGTCAGCGTCGAGACGCCGAGCGCCGCGACGACCACGGTGCAGACGACTCCGAGGACGGCGACGCGACGCGGGCGCAGGGTGCGCACCCAGCCGGAGAACCGGAGCGGCTCCTCGAACCACACCGTCGTGACCGCCGCGAGGACGAGCGACACCACCAGGACCGCGAGCTTGCTCTTCCAACCGAGCGGGTGGTCGAGCCAGATCGGCACGATGACGACGAGCGGCCAGTGCCACAGGTACAGCGAGTACGAGACGCGCCCGACGAACGCGATGGGGCGGACCGCGCCGAGGAGCTCGAAGAGCGTGCCGGCACCGAACGTCACCATCAGTGTCGCGCCGACGACCGGGAGCGCAGCGGCGATGCCGGGGAACGGCGTCGTCGGGGTGATCACGACGAGCGAGGCGAGGAGCGCGAGCGCCCCGACGATCGCGGCGCCCGAGCGGACGGACCGGGCCACGACCGTGCGCGGTGCGGGGAGCGCGACGGTCGCCGCGAGCCCGCCGAGCGCGAACTCCCACGCGCGGGTGGCCGTCGAGAAGTAGGCGACGCCGGGGTTCGTGTTCGTCTGCACGATGCACCAGACGAGCGAGACCACGACGACCGTGCCGAGCAGGATCCGAGCCGTGGTGACGGGGGAGACCCGCTTCCGCACGACGAGCGTGAGCAGGAGCAGCAGGAGGGGCAGCGCGATGTAGAACTGCTCCTCGACCGAGAGCGACCAGAAGTGCTGGAACGGCGAGGCCTGGTTGTCGGCGTCGAGGTAGTCGACCGAACTGGCCGCCAGCTCCCAGTTCTGCGCGTAGACCGTCGAGGCGATGAGCTCGCGCCCGTACTGCGACCAGAGGGCGCTCGGGACGACGAGGAGCACCGCGGCGCCCGTCGCGAGGATCGTCAGGAACGCGCCGGGCAGCAGCCGCTTCGCCCGCCGGGACCAGAACTGCCCGAGTCGGATCCGCCCGGTGGAGAGCTGCTCGCGCAGCAGGTGGCCGGTGATGAGGTAGCCCGAGATGACGAAGAAGACGTCGACGCCGACGAACCCGCCGTGCAGCCGGTTCGGCCACAGGTGGTAGACGACGACGGCGAGGACTGCGAACGCCCGGAGCCCCTGGATGTCCCAGCGGGTGGTGTCCCGGGCGCGGTGTGCGGGTCCGCGCGGGTCCTCGGTTGCAGTGCTCACTGACGGAATCCTACGAGTTGTCGTGCGATCCTCGGAAACGGACGCGGCTTCGGGGACGTTCAGATCCGGGCGGCACGCAGGGCGTCGACGGTGTTGCGGACGCCCTGGCCGAAGTCGGTGAAGTCGCGGGCGTCCACGGTCGGCAGCACCCGGGAGGCGAACCGGAGGTCGAGGCCCTGGTAGGTCGCCGAGGGGTCGGCACCGTGGCGGACGTCGAGGGGTTCCCCGAAGGCGTCCTCGACCGCGGCGACGACCTCGGTGATGGTGGCGCTGCGGCCGGAGGCGAAGATCTTGGTGACGGCGGTGCCGGCGGCGGTCGACCGTTCGGTCGTGTCCACCGCGTCCAGCACCATCGCCGCCGCGTCGTCGATGTAGAGGTAGTCCCGCGTGGTCTCCGTCGGGACGTAGATCGACGACGGTCGGCCCTCGAGGTGCGCGAGCGCCAGCTGCGACACGAGCCCCTGCGCCTTGCCGAGGTTCGCCCCCGGCCCGTACAGGTTCGAGAACCGTCCGACGAGCAGGCGCGCACCGGTCGACTCGGCCCAGGTACGGAACCGCGCTTCGGACGCGAGCTTCGACCGGCCGTACGGCGCGAGCGGAGCCGGCTCGGAGTCCTCGTCGAACGGGGCCGGCGAGGAACCCGCGTAGACGGCACCCGCCGAGGACGCGAAGAAGAGCGTGCCTGGAGCGGCCTCGTCGCCCGCGAGGGTCTCGAGCACCCGCCCGATGAGCTGCTGCTCGGCCTCGAACACCTCCGCACCGGTCGCGACGACCCCCGTCCCGGCGCACCAGACGACGCGCCAGGGGGAGTCCGGCGTGCGGACGCCCCGGATCGCCGTCACGAGCGCCTCGACCGCGGCGTCCTGGTCGTCCCAGGGCACCGAGGCCGCGCGGACGTCGGTCCCCGGTGCCGCCTCGACCGCCGCACGACGGACCGCGCGCCCGAGGAAGCCTCCGGAGCCGACGACGAGCGTCGCCGGGGTCGACGAGGCCGTCACGCTGCGAAGACCCCGGCGGCCGTCGCCGCGTGCAACGCCTCGCGCCAGTCGCGCATCGGCGCCAGGCCCGCGCGGGACCAGCCGTCGTGCCCGAGCACGCTGTACGCCGGACGCGGTGCGGGACGCACGAAGGCGGCGCTGTCGGTCGGGAGGACGCGGTCCGGGTCGAGCCCGTTCTCGGCGAAGATCGCCTTGGTGAAGTCGTACCAGGACCCCTGGCCCGAGTTCGTGCCGTGGTAGATGCCAGCCGGGGCGTCCGCGTCGACGAGCTCGACGATGCGCGCCGCGAGGTCACCCGTCCACGTCGGCTGCCCGACCTGGTCGGTCACGACGGACACCGTGTCGTGCGTCTGCGCGAGCCGGAGCATCGTCGCCGCGAAGTTCGGCCCGTGCGCGCCGTAGATCCACGCGGTCCGCACGATGTACGACGAGTCCGGCGCGATCCGGCGCACGTGTGCCTCGCCCTCGGCCTTGGTCCGACCGTAGGCGTTCAGCGGGTCCGTCGGGGCGTCCTCGGCGTAGGGCGCGGTGCCGTTGCCGTCGAAGACGTAGTCCGTCGAGATCGTCACCAGCTTGGCGCCGTGCCGGACGGCCGCCTCGGCGAGGAGCCTCGGGCCCGTCGCGTTGACCGCTGCGGCGTCGGACTCGTGCGTCTCGGCATCGTCGACCTTGGTGTACGCGGCCGAGTTGATCACGACGTCGTGGCCGGCGACGGCGGCGTCGACCGCGTCGGGGTCCGTGATGTCGAGGTCGGCGCGACCGAGCGCGGTGACGTCACGACCCTGCAGCGCGAGCTGCAGGTCGCGACCGAGCATGCCGGCGGCGCCGGTGATCAGGGTGCGGGTCATCGTGACGTCCGGGCTCAGGCGAGCGCCGCGCGCTCCTTGAGGGGCTCCCACCACGCGCGGTTGTCGCGGTACCACTGGACGACGTCGGCGAGACCCTGCTCGAACGGCACCTGCGGCTCGTAGCCGAGCTCCGCCTGGATCTTCGAGATGTCGACCGAGTAGCGGAGGTCGTGGCCGAGGCGGTCGGCGACGCGGTCGACGTACGACCAGTCCTTGCCGGTCGCGTCGAGCAGCAGCTGGGTGAGCTCCTTGTTGGTGAGCTCGGTGCCGCCGCCGATGTTGTAGATCTCGCCCGCGCGGCCCTTGGTGAGCACCAGCGCGATGCCACGGGTGTGGTCGTCGACGTGCAGCCAGTCGCGGATGTTGTTGCCCTCGCCGTAGAGCGGGACGTGCTTGTCGTCGATGAGGTTCGTGACGAACAGCGGGATGACCTTCTCGGGGAAGTGGTACGGCCCGTAGTTGTTCGAGCAGCGCGTGATCGAGAGGTTCAGCCCGTGCGTGCGGTGGTAGCTGCGGGCGAGCAGGTCGCTGCCGGCCTTCGACGCCGAGTACGGCGAGTTCGGCTCGAGCGGACGCTCCTCGTCCCACGAGCCCTCGCTGATGGAGCCGTAGACCTCGTCGGTGGAGACGTGCACGAAGCGCTCGGTGCCGTGCCGGAGCGCGGCGTCGAGCAGACGCTGGGTGCCGACGACGTTCGTCTCGACGAAGATGCCGGAGTCGCGGACCGAGCGGTCGACGTGGGACTCGGCGGCGAAGTGCACGATGGCGTCGATGCCGGGGATGACCTCGTCGAGCTTGGCCGCGTCGCGGATGTCGCCCTGCACGAAGGTGTAGCGCGGCGAGTCCGCGACTGGGGCGAGGTTCTCGAGGTTGCCCGAGTAGGTCAGGGCGTCGTAGACGACGACCTCGGCGCCCTCGAGTCCGGGGTACGCGTCCTGCAGGGTGCGACGGACGAAGTTCGAGCCGATGAAGCCGGCTCCGCCGGTGACGAGGATCTTCACGAGGTCAGGTTCCTTTTCGGAGTCGGTGACGTTGGATCGATGGACGAGTGTAGCGGGGCGTCCCGGAGCAGCAGGTTCCGGCGGGCCTCGACGAGCGCCCAGATCACCGCGACGGCGGCGAGGAGCAGCACCACGACGAAGCCGTACCGGCCGGCGGGCGTCAGGTTCACGAGTCGACCGAGACCGGCGACCGTGACCTGCAGGTGGGTGTTCTCGTAGAAGCCGCGGTAGGCGACCGTCAGGCCGTAGAGCCCGATCACGGGGAAGCCCCAGAGCGCGAAGGAACCGACGCGGCCGCGCTCCGGTGCGCTCGTCACGAGGTTCCGCCACGCGATCGCGCTGACGGCGATGAGCGGGACGAGCCCGATGAACAGGTAGCGGCCCTGTGCGCCGGCGATGAGCTGCGTGTCGTCGTACGAGGAGAAGTTGTTCTGCAGCTGGATCACGAGCGTCAGCGCCGGCAGGACGAGCAGCACGATCGCCGTGGTGCGCTGCGCCGTGCGTCGGAACGCCCACCCGACGATCACGGCGAGGGCGATGACGGTCAGGGAGTCCGTGAGGATCTGCGTCATCGGGTAGCGGAGCGCACCGAACTGCCCCCAGAACGACGAGGTGAGGCGGTCCCACTCGACGTTCATGAACTCGCCGAAGTTGGCGCTCGTCTCGCGGCCCCACGGCTTGTCCTGGCGGACGGCACTCACGCCGTCGGGCTGGAGCGTGCCGAAGAGGACCAGGTTGCGGATCCACCACCATGAGCCGGCCGCGGCGACGATCGCGCCGGCGACGGCGGTCCGGCCGATGCGGGCGCCCCACGACAGGGTCCCGTGGCCGGCGACGAGCAGGGCGATCGCGACGAACGGCACCGTCGGCAGCCCGGTGCCCTTCACCGAGCAGACCGCGGCGACGGCCACCCCGAGCCACACGGCGATGCGCCACCGGTGGTCGCCGGTGAGGGCCCGGGCGGCGAGCCACGAGATCACGGCACCGAGCACGATGACGGGCGCGTCGTTCGTGACGGACGAGCCGATCTGCGCCAGCTGCGGCACGGCGAACAGGGCGAGGACGCCCACGATCGCGGTGCGCGGGGAGCGGGTGACCCGCCGGACGGTCGCCCACGTCAGGAACGGCAGCGGGAGCAGCATCACGACGTCCATCAGGCGCAAGGCCATGACGCCGATGTCCCAGCGCAGGTGGAAGAACCCGATCGCCTTGAGCACGACCGCACCGACGCCGTAGTACGTCGGCGGGTGCTGCGACATCTGGTTGACGAAGTCGTGGTTGCCCGGGTTCTCCGCCGTGAGCTGTGCGACGGTCTCGCGGTCCGCCGCGGCGACGTTCGTGGACTGCCCCTGCTCGACGTACGTCGTCTTGAGCAGGTCCATGTCGCCCGGCGCCGGCCACCCCTTGCCGAGCGCGAGCTGTTCGGCGGCGTCGAAGTGCGCTGCCTCGTCCGGGGCCGCGAACATCGGCGTCAGGAAGGCCCACAGCGTGAGCAGCAGCGCGAACGCAGCCGTCAGTGCGATGACGGCGCGTCGTTCCCCCCGGGTCACCGGCAGTGCGGCGGTGACCTCAGTCGCCATAGCGCTGGAGTTTCTGCAGGTCGAGCTGTTCCTCGGCCAGCGTGCGGTTGAGCCGCGTGAGGTCGGCGACGACGCCGATCACGATGCTGAGCACCGCGGTGATGAGCAGCACCACCCCGAGGATGATCGACTGCAGGTGGTTGCCGCCGGTGTGCATCGCGAGGAGCACCAGGTACCGGACGAGCGGCCACGCCCCGAGCGCGCCGAGGATCGCCGCGACCCAGAGGAAGAGCGCCATCGGGCGGTACATCAGGTACACGCGGGCGATCGCCGACCCGGACTGGAACATGTGCTGCCAGATGTTCTTGAACAGGCGGGACTCGCGCGTCTTCGGGTTCGTCGTGATCGGGATCGACGCGATCGCCAGGCGCTTGTACCCGGCCTGCACGATCGTCTCCATGCAGTAGCTGAAGCGCGTCACGATGTTGAGGCGGATGAGCGAGTACTTCGAGTACGCGCGGAACCCGCTCGCGGCGTCCGGCAGGTCGAGGCCCGCCGCGCGCGAGGCGACCCACGAGCCGAAGCGCTGCATGAGCTTCTTGAACCCGGAGAAGTGCTCGATCGTCCGGGTCTGGCGGTCGCCGATCACGATCTCGGCTTCCTTGCGGAGGATCGGCTGGACCAGCTCGGCGATGTGCGCCTGCGGGTACTGGTTGTCACCGTCGGTGTTCACGACGATGTCGGCACCGTGGAGCAGCGCGTAGTCGACGCCGTCCCGGAACGACCGGGCGAGGCCCATGTTCGTGGTGTGGTGCACGAAGTGCCGGACACCGTGCTCCTTGGCGACCTCGACCGTGCGGTCGGTGCTGCCGTCGTTGATGACCAGGATCTCGATCTCGTCGATGCCGTCGATCTGCTTCGGGATCGAGTCGATGACGCTGGCGAGGGTGTTCTCCTCGTTGAGGCAGGGGATCTGGACGAATAGCTTCACGGGCTCGCTTGGTCTCGTTTCGGGAGTCGGCAGTGCGCAGAACCATGACAGCCTATGCGAACTCGCGCCTTGCTAGGCTTCCCCGGTGCAGATCCGCGAACTGAAGATCCCCGGCGCGTGGGAGTTCACGCCCGTCCAGCACGGCGACGCACGAGGAGCATTCCTCGAGGCGTACCGGGCCGACGTCCTCGAGGAGACGGTCGGCCACCCGCTCGACCTGCGGCAGGTGAACATGTCGATCTCGGCGGCCGGCGTCGCACGGGGCATCCACTACGCCCTCGTCGCGCCGAGCCAGGCGAAGTACGTCACGGCCGTCCGCGGGGCGTTCATCGACTACATCGTCGACATCCGCGTGGGCTCCCCGACGTTCGGGCAGTGGGACTCGGTCCGCATCGACGACGTCGACCGCAAGGCGGTGTACCTGTCCGAGGGGCTCGGGCACGCGATCGTCGCG
This sequence comes from Curtobacterium sp. NPDC087082, assembly GCF_044745045.1. Taxonomy (NCBI): domain Bacteria; kingdom Bacillati; phylum Actinomycetota; class Actinomycetes; order Micrococcales; family Microbacteriaceae; genus Curtobacterium; species Curtobacterium sp. NPDC087082. Next base: position 1,104,605 of record NZ_JBIUZN010000001.1, read on the forward strand.
CTCGAGGACCAGTCGACGGTGAACTACCTGGTCAGCGCGCACTACAACCCGGAGCGCGAGAAGGGGATCACGATCCTCGACCCGACCGTGGGGCTCACCCTGCCGGACGGGCTCGGCGAGCCGGTCCTCTCCGAGAAGGACACCAGCGCACCGACCCTCGAGCAGGCTGCCGCCGCAGGGCTGCTCCCCACCTACGAGGAGTGCTTGGCCTACACCGAGTCCCTCCGTACGACGAAGTAACGAAGCAAAGGACGCACCCGTGAAGGGCATCATCCTCGCCGGGGGTTCCGGCACCCGTCTCTGGCCGATCACCAAGGGCATCAGCAAGCAGCTCATGCCGATCTACGACAAGCCGATGGTCTACTACCCGCTGTCGACGCTGATGATGGCCGGCATCCGCGAGGTGCTGGTCATCACGACGCCGGAGTACAACGACCAGTTCCGCGCGCTCCTCGGCGACGGCTCGGCCCTCGGCATGGACATCCAGTACGCCGTGCAGCCGAGCCCGGACGGCCTCGCGCAGGCCTTCGTCATCGGCGAGGACTTCATCGGCGACGACAGCGTCGCGCTGGTCCTCGGCGACAACATCTTCCACGGCACGGGCCTCGGCACGAACCTCCGCAAGAACACCGAGGTCGAGGGCGCGACGATCTTCGCGTACCACGTGGCCGACCCGAAGGCGTACGGCGTCGTCGAGTTCGACGACAGCTTCACCGCGGTCTCCATCGAGGAGAAGCCGACCGAGCCGAAGTCGAACTACGCCGTCCCCGGCCTGTACTTCTACGACAACAAGGTCATCGAGATCGCGAAGACGATCGAGCCGAGCGCCCGCGGGGAGCTCGAGATCTCGACCGTCAACGAGCGCTACCTCGACGCCGGCGAGCTCGGCGTGCAGGTCCTCGACCGCGGCACGGCCTGGCTCGACACCGGCACGTTCGAGTCGATGATGCAGGCGTCCGAGTACGTCAAGGTGATCGAGGACCGTCAGGGCTTCAAGATCGGCTGCATCGAGGAGATCGCCTGGCGCAACGGCTGGATCGACGACGCACAGCTCGCCGACCTCGCCGCCCCGCTCGTCAAGGGCGGCTACGGCGTCTACCTCCAGCGACTCCTCTCCGCCTAGTCATCCCCGTGGCGCCCGGCTCTGGTTGGTTCGGTCGACGCCGCCGTCGTGACGCGACGCCCTCCGGCCCCGATGCGGTCCAGGAGGCGCGACACCCGTCCGCGACGGCGGCGCCGCCCGAGCGGGTGGCCGGGTTCGACGGCCCGGCGCAGGTCCGGCAGACCGGCGTCACCGTACTCCTCGTCAGCCGGTCCGACCGGCACGACCGGTTGCCGGCAATGGTCACCGCTGCCCGGACCGCCTTCGGTCCCGAGGTGGACGTCCGTGCCGTGGCCTACGTCGCGGACGTCTCCCCGGTCCTGCCGTCGCCCCGGGGTGTGCCGTGGGTGCGGCCGGACGCCGTCGACGGCATCGGATCGGCCGTGAACGCCGGGGTCGCCGGTGGGGTGCGGGGCGTGCTCGTCGTGGTGGACTCGACGGTGGGCGTCACCGACCAGGACCTCCAGGTGCTCGCCGAGGCCGGTGCGCACGGTGTGGCGCAGGCCCGGGTATGGCTCGCCGACGGCTCCGCACGCCACGGGGCCCGGCTCCTCCGGCCCGGGGCGCTGCCCTGGAGCGACGACACCGCGTCGGTCGTCCCCGGCGACGACGGACTCCGGTCGACGATCCTCACCGCACGCGACACCGCAGCCGCTGCGACCGTCTTCGCCGCGGACCAACCCGCACTGGCGATGCCCGGGCGTGCGCTGGTACCGGCACCGTGCCTCCCGGACGAACGCACCACGCTGTCGGCCTGGAGCCGCGCGGTCGCGGACCGCACCGGTCGTGACGTCGCGCTCGTCTGGGCGCTCGAGCGCTCGGACGAGGCGGGGCGCACCGTCGACGCGGCGACCGTCGACGCCGTCTCGGCGTGGCGTGACCGCGCCGTCGACGGGACCGGCTCGGTCGTTGCCGGGCCACCGGTGCCGCCGTGGGGCGCTCGGCCGGTGACGCCCGCGGCCCCGACGGGGTCGGCCACCGAGCAGCTCGCGTGGTCGCTGAAGATCGCCGCGCCCGCCGGACCCGAGGGCGACGGCTGGGGTGACGTGCACTTCGCGGCCGAGCTCGCCGCCGCGCTCGAGCGCCTCGGACAGCGGGTCCGCGTCGACCGCCGGGACGCCCACGTGCGGGACGACGACGGCGCGGACGACGTCACGCTCGTCGTGCGCGGGCTCGACCGGGTGCCGCCGAACCCGGCCTCCGTGAACCTGCTCTGGGTGATCAGCCACCCGGACGACGTCGCGGACACCGAACTGCGGTCGTTCGACCGGGCGTTCGCGGCGGGTCCGGCATGGGCCGCCGCGGCGAGCGCGCGGTCGGGCGTGCCGGTCCGGACGCTGCTGCAGGCGACCGATCCGGCGGTGTTCCGCCCGGGCGCGTCGTCCGGGCCCGACGCCGGCCGCGTCGTCTTCGTCGGCTCCACCCGCGGCGCCGCTCGCCCCGTCGTCGCGGACGCGGTCGCACTCGGTGCCGACCTGCGCGTGCACGGGCCCGGGTGGGAGGACGTCGTGCCGGAGTCGTCCCTCGGGGCGCCGTCGTTGTCCCGGGCCGAGGCGGCCCGTGCCTACGCGTCCGCCCGTGTCGTGCTGAACGACCACTGGCCGGACATGGCCGCCGGGGGGTTCGTGTCGAACCGGGTGTTCGACGTCCTGGCCGCCGGGGGAGTCGTGGTGACCGACCCCGTCGTCGGGCTCGGCGAGGTGCTCGACGTGCCGACGCTGGCGGTGGCGGCGTCGCGGGAGGACCTCGCGGCGCTGCTCGACCCGGCGTACCCGTGGCCCGCCGAGGCCTCGCGTGCCGAGGTGGCCGCGCGCATCGCCGCCGAGCACTCCTTCGATGCCCGTGCCCGCGTGCTGCTCGACGCCGCGCGCGCCGAGCGCGCGCGCCTGCGGCGCTGAGCGCGCCGCGCGGGGCGCGCCTGCGGCGCTGAGCGCGCCGCCGGCTGCGCGGCCGCGGCGTCGAACCACGTTCGCGACGTCGAACCAGGCCGCGCGCCCGGTTCGACGTCGGATTCGTGGTTCGACGCGGGCGCGGGCGCGCGCCGCTGCGCGTCTGCGCCGCCGCACAACCAAAGCCGCGCCGAACCGCGGGAAGGCGCGGCGCGAAGTGCTTTTGGTTGTGCGCAGCGCAGCGCCGCGCGCCGCGCGCCGCCGCGCCGCGCGGCGCGCGCTACTTGCGTGTCACCCAGCGCGCCCGGACGGCGAGCCCGACGCGCAGCACCGCCCGCAGGGGCCACAGCCACCACGCCCGGTACTTCCGCGACAGGAACCGGTAGGCGCTCCGGTGGTGCTCGATCTCCATGCGGCGCCGGTTCGACGAGGTCGAGTGCGCCCCGGTGTGCGTGACCACGGCGGTCGGCACGTACACGTTCGCCCGCCCGGCGAGCCCCACGCGCTGCCCGAGGTCGACGTCCTCGAAGTACATGAAGTACGACTCGTCGAAGCCCCCGAGCTCGCGGAACAACGACGTCCGGATGAGGAAGCACGCGCCGGACAGCCAGCCGGCCTCGCGCTCGACGACCTGGGTGGTGGACCAGTACCGCTGGCTCCAGGGGTTCGCCGGCCAGAAGCGCGAGAACGCCGCGTGGCCGAGGCCGGTCCGGAGCGACGGGAGCTGGCGCGCCGAGGGGTAGGTGTCGCCCTGCTCGTCGAGGATCCGCGGACCGAACGACCCGCCGGACGGCAGCCGGTCGGCGGCGGCCACGAGCTCGTCGATGGAACCGGGTGCGAGGACGACGTCGGGGTTCGTGACGAGCAGGAACTCCGGCCGGACGTCGGGGAGCACGTCGTCGAGCGCGCTGAGGGCCGCGTCGATCCCGCCGCCGTAGCCACGGTTGCCCCCGGAGGAGACCACGACGGCGCCGTACGACTCGCCGATCGCCCGCAGTGCGTCGAGGTCGGCCGAGCCGTTGTCCGCGATCACCACGGCCACGGGTTCACTGGACGCCACCTCGATGCTCGCGAGGAACGGTCGGATCGTCTCACCGGTGTTGTACGTGACGGTGAGCACCGCGACCCGGGTCATCGGACACCCCCGGAGCCGCCACGAGCGACGGCGGCGTACGCGTCGACGTGCACGGCGGCCGTGGCCTCCCACGTGAACGAGGAGGCCCGGCGGAGTGCGGCCGCCCGGTGCGACGCGACGAGCGCGGGGTCGTCGAGCAGCGAGGCCATCGCCGCCCCCAACGCCGACGTGTCGGGCTCGGTGTACACGGCGGCGTCACCCCCGACCTCGGGCAGCGACAGGCGCCTGGTGGTGAGCACGCACGCGCCGGTCGCCATCGCCTCGACCACCGGCAGGCCGAAGCCCTCGCCGAGGGACGGGTACACGACGAACTCCGCGCCGCCGAGGAAGCCGGAGAGGTCCTCGAGCGGGAGGTACCCGGCCTCGATGACGTGGTCGGCGTCCTGCAGCGCGTCGAGCCGGGCGATCGCGGCCTCGTCCCAGCCTCGGGCACCGGAGAGCACCAGCCAGGGCGTGTCCGACCCCGTGACCGCGCGGGCGTCGCGGACCGCGGCGTAGGCGTCGAGCAGCGCGGTGACGTTCTTGCGCGGTTCGATCGTGCCGAGGAACGCGATCCAGGACGCATCGTCGGGGAGCGTCGCGGCGATGCGGGCGTCCTCGACCTCGGCGGTGGACGGCTCGTGGAACACGGTCCGGTCGACCCCGAGCGGTGCGACCCGGACGTCCGCACGGATGCCGGACACCACGCGTGCGGCCTCGGTCGCGGTGGCGGCGCTCGGCACGATGACGACCGGACGGGTCCGGAGCGATCGGCGGCTCCACCAGGTGAAGAACGTGCGCTTCAGGCGGGAGTGCCACTCGGGGTTCGAGAAGAACGTGGCGTCGTGCAGCGTCACCACGGAGCCGCGGCGCCACGAGAACGGGAACGTGTAGTGCGGGGAGTGCAGCACCGCCGCGCCGATCCGCCGGCCGAGTGCCGGCAGCCCGGTCTGCTCCCAGAGGAAACGCAGCGGCACGGAGTCGGTCCACGCGGGTGCCGTGTGCAGCGTCACGTGCGGTGCGACGGCGCGGAAGTGCGCGGCGTGCGTGGGCCGGACGACGAGGTGCACGTCGAGCGACGGGTCGGTGAGGTGCGACGCGACCCCCTCGACGTAGCGTCCGACACCGCCGAGGTTGCGCGGTACCGCGGTCCCGTCGATGAGGACGGTGAGCTGCGGCACGCGAGGTTCCTTCCGGCCGGGGACGCCGCGGCCGGGACCGTCGACGGGGGAGTCCCCAGGATAGCCCGCTCCGCTCATGCGTCCGGGTCCACGGCGCTCCGCGAGACGGACGCGACCCGCGTCTCACGGAGCCGCCGCGCGAGGTGCGCGGAGAGGTGCCCCGTCACGTCGGCCAGTGCTGCCAGGACGAGCCGCGCCTCCCGTCGGGTGCGACCGGAACGCAGTCCGACCAGGCCGCGCGCGATCGTCCGGACCGCAGCCCGCAGGACCGTCGGCCACGGCGCGTGCCACAGGGCGACGACCAGCCGGTTGCGGGCGTTGCGGAAGACGAACAGGTCGCTCTGCACGCCGGACGACGCCGAGTGGTCGTGCACGACGACCGCGTCGGCCGCGTACTCGACGCGCCACCCGCGGCGGCGGAGCCGCCAGGCGAGCTCGGTGTCCTCGTAGTACATGAACAGCGACTCGTCGAGGAGTCCGACGTCGTCGAGCGCGGCCTTCCGGAGCGCGGAGGCGCCGCCCGAGAACCCGAACACGTCGCGGTCCGCCGCCTGGTCGGCCGCGCCGAACCAGTCGCGGTCCATGCCGTTGCCGTCGCGGTCGACCCGCACGCCGGTCGAGTTGAGGCGGACCTCGCCGTCGGCGTCGGGCACCCACAGGTGGCCGGTGTGGTCGCGCAACGCCCGTCCGGCGGGGGCCGGGGCACCGGCCTGGAGGCGCGACCAGCGCCCGGCGAGCACGATGCGGCCCGTCACGGCCGCCACGGCCGCAGGGGCGGCGTCGAGGTGGTCGCGGAGGGCCGCGACGAAGCCCGGAGCCGGCTCGGCGTCGTTGTTGAGGAGGACGACGACGTCGGCGTCCGCGTGCCGGATGCCCGTGTTCGCGCCCGCGGCGAACCCGCCGTTGGTGTCGCGGACCAGCACCGTCGCCTCGGGCAGCTCGCGGCGGAGCACGGCGACGGAGTCGTCCGACGACCCGTTGTCGACCACGATGACCTGGTCGGCCGCGCCGTCGTCGAGCACGGCGCGGGCGGCCTGGGTCGTGAGGTCCGCACGGTTCCAGTTGACGACGACGACCGCGGTGCGGGAGGCGCCGTCGGTGGGCGTCAGCCGAGCTCCTCGATGGAGGGCTTCGCGTAGACGCTGCCGACGGCGTCGCCGAACGACGGGACCTCGAACGAGTCGCACTCCGGCAGGTCGTGCAGGTGCCGCCCGGCGGAGTCCATCATCGACACGTTGATGAAGTACTTGCCGGTGCCGAAGTTCGTGTCCGTGATCCGGAGGCGGAGCTTCCGGCGCCCGTGCAGCGGCTGGAGCGTGACGCCCATGATGCCGGTGGTGGTGCCGTAGACGACCTGACCGGCGGTGTTGTTGATCTGGACGGCGGCCTCCCAGTCGGCGACGCCGTCGAGGTGCTCGAACTCCATGTCCACGACGAGGTCGTCACCGGGCAGAACGTCGGCGCGGTGCTCCTTGCCGTCGGCGTGCACGGTCGCCCCGAGGACGGTGCCGCGGCCCACGGCGACGTCGGCGCTGAGCTCGCCGGACCGGCGCTCCTCGAGCACGTCACGGAACTTGCTGACCGCCTGGACGGCGTCCCCGTCGTGCAGGACCTTGCCCTTGTTGAGCAGCACGACCCGGTCGCACATCTCCTGCACCTGGCTGAGCGAGTGCGTGACGATGATGATCGTCTTGCCCTGCTCCTGGAACGAGCGGATGCGGTCGAGGCACTTGCGCTGGAACGCCTCGTCGCCGACGGCGAGGACCTCGTCGACGAGCAGCACGTCGGGGTCGGTGTGCACGGCCACGGCGAACGCGAGTCGCACGTACATGCCCGAGCTGTAGAACTTCACCTGGGTGTCGATGAAGTCGCCGATGCCGGAGAACGCGAGGATGTCGTCGAACCGCGCCTCGGTCTCCTTGCGGCTCAGACCGAGCAGCGCCGCGTTGAGGTAGACGTTCTCGCGGCCGGACAGGTCCGGGTGGAAGCCGGCGCCGAGCTCGAGCAGTGCGGCCAGCCGCCCCCGGCGCGAGACGGTGCCGGACGTCGGCTGGATGATGCCGCCGATGGCCTTGAGCAGCGTCGACTTGCCGGAGCCGTTCTGGCCGATCAGCCCGACGGTGGTCCCGGCCTGGATCGACACGGTGACGTCGTCGAGCGCCCAGAAGTCCTGGCGGTGCTTGCGACCGGCGCGGCCGAGCGTGACGATCCGCTCGCGGATGGTGTTGTCCTTGCGGACGGTGAAGCGCTTCCGGACGTGGTCGATGACGATGACGTCGGGGCGCTCGTCGCCGCGCTGCTGGGCGGTGGGTGCGACGGGGGTGCTGATGGCCATGGGTCTAGAGCTCCTGCGCGAAGTTGCCCTGCAGACGCGAGAACACGCGCTGCGCGCCGATGAGGCAGAACAGGCCGATGACGAACGCGATGCCGAGTCGGAGCATGAGGTGGTCGGGGTAGACGACCTTCGCCGGGTCGTGCAGCCAGATGGCGTTCTGCATGCCGAGGACGGACAGCGTGAGGGGGTTGTTCGTGTACACCGCGAGGATCCAGTCGACCTTCAGCCGCTGGACCACCATCGAGTACGAGTAGACGATGGGGGACGCCCAGAGCAGGACCATGAGGCCCACGTCGATGAGGAACTGCACGTCGCGCAGGTAGACGTTGAGGGCCGCGAGCACGAGCCCGATCGCGGCGCCGTACACGAGGATGACGAGCAGCGAGGGGATCAGGTAGACGAGTCCCTCGTGCCAGGGGAACACCCCGATGACGAGGGTCGCGGCGATGAGGATGGCGAACTGGATGACGTAGTTCACGAGCGCGGCACCGACGCTCGCGAGCGGGAAGACCTCGCGCGGGACGTAGACCTTCTTGATGAGCCCGCTGTTGCCCACGATCGAGCTGGTGGAACCGGCGACGATCTCGCTGAAGAGCGTGTAGGCGCTGAGGCCGGTGAAGACGTAGATCGCGAAGTTGTCGATGCCCTTGGCCGCGCCGAGGATCTGCCCCATCACGAAGTAGTAGATGAGGAGCTGGGTCAGCGGGCGCACCAGCGTCCACACGAACCCGAGCGCCGAGTCCTTGTACCGCGCCTTGAGGTCGCGGCGCACGAGCATGCCGAGCATCTCGCGCTGCCGGAAGACGTCGCGCAGTTCTCGCCAGGTTCCTCGGATGGCACTCGTCGGAGCGCCGACCACGACCAGGGGCTCCTTCGCGAGCGCGGCCATGCGGGCTTGATCGACCATGTGTCTCTTCGTTCGTGGGGGCAGGACCGGAACAGCATACTCACCGCATCACCCAGGACGCCGGTGCGCGCTGCGGACCGGGCGACACCTGTCGTCCGCCCCCGTGCGGGGGTGAATGTGCGCGGATTGAACCCTCAACCTTCACTTTGGGGTTACCGTTGACGCAACCCGGACCCTTGTCAACATCCACAGGACGGCCCGTCAGCATGCACTTCGCGTCACGGCCGATCGCTGCGTTCGCGGTGGTCGGTGTTCTCAGTCTCCTCGCGGCGGGTTGTTCCGCCACGAGTGACGACGACCCCACCGCGTCGCCCACGCGGTCCGCCGCACCGACTCCGACCGCGTCGGCGACCGCGACGTCCGGCCCCTCGTCGACCCCGTCGCCGAGCAGCTCCGACGACGCGGACGACAGCCCCTCGGCGTTCCCGGGCTCCGGCCAGACGACCGAGCCCGACGACGACCCGTCGGACTTCCCGGCCACCGCCGTCGTCACGTACGCCGGGTGGGACACGGGCAGCCGGACGCTCCAGGCCGGTGGACTCGTGTCCGGCACGACGAACACGTCGGGCACGTGCACGTTCACCGCGACGAAGAGCGGTGTCACCCGGACCCTGACCAGCACGGCGGAGGCGAGCGCGTCCTCCGTGAACTGCGCGCAGGTGTCCTTCCCGGCGGCCCAGGTGTCCAGCGGCACCTGGTCCGTCACCCTCGACTACCGGGTCGGCGCACAGTCGACCACGTCCGACCCGATGACGACGGAGGTGCCGTGATGCGATCCATCCGAACCGACGGGCGACGACGCCCGCTGCGGTCGTCCCTCGCCCTCGTGGCCGCCCTCGCGGTCGCCGTGAGCGGCCTGACCTTCGGCACGGTGCTGTCCGAGCAGACGACGACGGAGTCCGCCTCGGCCGCGACCGCCGCGTCGTTCGACCCGGGCAACATCATCAGCGACGTGAACTTCTACAACGGGTCGGCGATGAGCTCGTCGTCGGTGCAGTCGTTCCTCAACAGCGTCGCGCCGAACTGCAAGCAGGCATCGGGCGGCCCGGCGTGCCTCAAGAACTTCTCGCAGAACATGAGCGGCATCGCCGCCGTGTCCGGTCGGTGCTCCGCGATCAACGGCGGCGTGAAGTCGGCGGCCACGGTCATCGCGCAGGTCGGCGCCGCGTGCGGCATCAGCCAGAAGGTCCTGCTCGTGCTCCTGCAGAAGGAGCAGGGCATCGTCACGACGAACAGCCCGACGAGCTACATGTACCTGCACGCCACCGGCTTCGCGTGCCCGGACACCGCGCCGTGCGACCCGAAGTACTACGGCTTCGGCCAGCAGGTGTACGCCGCCGCGCTGCAGTTCAAGCGCTACCAGGCCTCGCCGACGTCCTGGGCGTACCAGGCCGGCCGCAACAACTCGATCCTCTACAACCCGAACGCCGCGTGCGGTCGGAAGACGGTCTACATCAAGAACCAGGCGACCGCCGGGCTCTACATCTACACGCCGTACACCCCGAACGCCGCCGCGATGTCGAACCTCTACGGCACGGGTGACGGCTGCTCGGCGTACGGCAATCGGAACTTCTGGCGCATGTACACCGACTGGTTCGGCTCGCCCACCGGTGGCAGCTCGCCCGCCGGGCACGTCGACTCCGCGACCGCCGGGTTCCGCCAGGTCACGGTGGGTGGCTGGGCGTACGACCCCGACGTCGCGACGAGCCCGATCCGGGTGGCGTTCTACGTGGACGGCGTCGGCAAGAAGACCATCACGGCAGACGGGGCGCGTTCCGACCTGGGCAGCCAGCTCGGCGCCGGCAACACCAGCCACGGGTTCTCGACGACCCTCACCGGGATCTCCGGCGGCAGCCACAACGTCTGCGTGTTCGGCATCAACCAGGGCGCCGGTGCCAACGCACTGCTCGGCTGCCAGCAGGTGACCGTCCGGACCGGGGCGCCGTTCGGCAAGCTCGACCAGGCCACCCTCGCGGCGGACAAGCTGAGCGTCCGCGGCTGGGCGATCGACCCGGACACGAAGTCCTCGATCCCCGTGCAGCTCCGCGTGGACGGCGTGGCGAAGAAGGCCTGGACCGCCAGCGCCTCGCGCACCGACGTCGGGAAGATCTACCCGGGCTGGGGCGACGCGCACGGCTACTCGGCGACGATCAGCGGCATCGGTGCCGGGAAGCACACGATCAGCACGTGGGCGAAGGACACCTCCACGGGCAAGTGGACGCAGCTCGGGGCGAAGACCGTGACGAAGGCGAGCGGTTCGCCGTGGATCGTCATCGACGAGGCATCGTCGACCGCACCGGGCAAGCTCAAGATCCGCGGCTGGACGGCCGACCCGGACACGATCGCGCCGCTGCGCGTCCACCTGTACCTGGACGGCAAGGCCCTGACCTCGTTCACGGCCGACCAGACCAAGGCGGGCCTCGACAAGGCGCTGCCCGGCTACGGTGACGACCACGCGATCCTGTTCACCCGCAGCAGCGTCCCGGCCGGGAAGCACCAGCTCTGCATCATCGCGATCAACGTGGGACCCGGCGGCAACAGCAACGTCTGCACGACGTTCCAGACGCCGACCGGCCCGCCCAAGGTGAAGATCGAGTCCGGTTCGTCGCCGACGCTCGGCTCGCTGCAGGTCAGCGGCTACGCGGTCGACCCCGACACGGTGCAGCCGATCGGCGTGACGTACACGGTCGACGGCAAGAAGGTCACCACCGGCACGGCCGACCAGGCCAGCGCCACCGCGGCGAAGGCGTACCCCGGGTACTACTCGAAGCACGGCTTCCAGGCCACGCTCACCGGCATCGGCCCGGGCAAGCACACCGTGTGCGTCGTCGGGACGAACGTCGGGGGCGGGAAGGACGCCAGCGCCTGCAGCACGGTCGCGATGACCTCCGGCAACCCGGTCCTGCTGCTCGACGAGGTCTCCTCGCCCGCGGCCGGCCAGGTCAAGGTGCGCGGCTGGACGATCGACCCGGACACCGCGTCCCCGATCCAGGTGCACGTGTACGTGAACGGCGCCGGCGCGAAGTCGCTCACCGCGAACGAGGCGAAGGCGTCGCTCGCCACCACCTACGGCGGGTACGGCGCGAACCACTCGTTCTCGACGACCGTGTCCGGCTACAGGGCGGGCAGCACGCAGGTCTGCGTCTACGCGATGAACACCGGCGCGGGAGCGAACACCACGCTGTGCCGGACGATCACGGTGAAGTAGTGCGCTGACGGTCTGACGGACCACGATGCGAGACGGGAGGCGCCCCACCAGCCGGTGGGGCGCCTCCCGTCTCGTCCGTGGTCGGCTCAGCCGCGTCCGGTACCGCGGCGCACGGCGCGCGCCAGACCGCCGAAACGGTGCAGCAGGCGGTACTCGGCCGACCGGGTGAGCTCGTCGTACCGCAGGGCGATCGTGTCGCGCTCCTCCTCCGCACGCCGACGCGCGGCGTCGAACGACGCCACCGCCTGCTCGGCCACGACGAGCCGCTCGTTGATGTCGCGGACGCCCTGCAGGTGCACGTCGCGCTCGAGCTCGGCGACCCGCAGGACCTCGCGCTCGTTCGTCGCCCAGCGGAGGAACGGGGACCGGCTGCCGGTCCGGGACCGCGCGTGCTCGATCGCCGCCTCGAGGACCGGGCGCACCTGCTCCGCACGCGCCGCGAAGGAGTGTCGCTCGACCACGACGGCGCGCAGCCGTTCGACCAGCGCCGTCCGCTCGTCGGCGGGCATCGCGAGCGCCCGCTCGAGCGACGCGGCGTCCTCGAACACGGGGACCTCGCCGAGGCCGAGCTCGTCGAGTCCGAGCGCGCAGTCCGTCACGGGGAGCGCCCCGGACGCGAGCGACTCGTAGAGGCGGGAGTTCAACGTGCCGTACTCGGCGGCGGGCGCGATGACGTCGTCGACGACGAAGGCCGCCGACCGGTAGACCTCGGGGAGCGCGAAGTAGGGGACCATCGGCCGCAGCTCGACGCCGGGGGACGGGTCGACGTGCTCGGCGTTCGCGGCGAACCAGACGATCGGCTCGGCCGGACGGACGTCGTCGAGGACGTCCTGCACGTGGCGGCGGACGCCCCAGAAGTTCACGGTCGCCACCGCACGGTCGCTCCGCGGGGTACCCGGGTCGGTCGTGAAGAGCTCGAGGTCGACGCCGATCGGCACGACCTCGACCGGGCCGTCGTAGTGCGCGGCGACGGCGTCGCGCGCGGTGCTCGACGACGTCCAGATCGCCTCGAACTCGTCGAGGTACGGCAGGGCCGCCCACTTCGCCGTCCAGTTGCGCACCCAGGCCACGAGGGCGGTGGACGGCGGCACCCGGCCCGGCACGAAGGACTCGATCATCACGACCACGACGGCGGTGTCGTCCGGGACCGGGTCGGCCCAGCGGGTGATCGGCCACATCGCGACGCCCCACCCGGCGTCCCGCAGTGCCCGGGCCAGCCCGAGCGCGACGTAGAGGTCGCCCTTGCCCTCGGCCGGGTCGTCCGTCGACACCGCGAACCGGACGGTCCCGCGCGGCCCCTCGGCGTGGTCGCCCGCGGCGATCGCGGCGTAGTCCGCGGCGAGGGGGGAAGACGTGGGAGCGGTCGGGATGCTGGTCGCGGTCACCGAGCCATTCTGCACGAATCGGCGCTGATCTCAGGGGAGCGCGGGCGCGCGCCTTGTAGGGTGTCATCGGCCGTCGGCACCCCGCGGCCGACCCGTCGACCCGCGCCAGGTGCGCGGCAGCTGCTGGAGGAACCGCGTGACAGAGCGCAAGCCGGGAGTCGTGTCCGTCATCCTCGTGAACTACAAGGGCACGGACGACACCCTGACGAGCATCGCGGAGCTCCGCAAGCAGGACTGGCCGCAGGACCGGCTCGAGGTCATCGTCGTCGAGAACGGTTCCGGCCCCGAGCACCTCGGTCGGCTGAAGGCGTCGGAGCTGGACTTCACGCTCGTCGACGCCGGTGCGAACCTCGGCTTCACGGGCGGCTGCAACCTCGGCGTCGAGAAGTCCTCCGGCGAGATCGTGGCGTTCCTCAACAACGACGCCCGACCCGACACCGGCTGGGTGCGCGAGGCCATGGCGACGTTCGCCTCCGGCGCGGACATCGGCGCCGTGGCGTCGAAGGTCCTCGACTGGGAAGGCGTCAACGTCGACTTCACCGAGGCCGCGATGACCTGGTACGGCATGGGCTACAAGCCGTTCGCGGGCTCGCCGGACACCGGGCGCTGGGAGTCCGAGACCGACGTGCTGTTCGGCACCGGCGCGGCGATGTTCATCCGTGCGGAGCTCTTCGAGCAGCTCGACGGCTTCGACGACCGCTACTTCATGTTCTACGAGGACGTCGACCTCGGCTGGCGGCTCAACCTGCTCGGCTGGCGCTTCCGGTACCAGCCGAAGTCCGTCGCGTTCCACAAGCACCACGCGTCGATGAACAAGTTCGGCGACTTCCGCGAGACCTACCTGCTCGAGCGGAACGCCCTCTTCACGCTCTACAAGAACCTCGGTGACGAGCAGCTCGCAGCGGCCCTGCCCGGGTCGCTCGCGCTCGTCGTCCGTCGCGCCGTCGGTCGTGGCGAACTCGACTCGACCGAGCTCGACCTCCGCAACCCCGGCGACGACAGCGTCCCGACGATCCCCGTGCCGAAGACGGCGATGGCGGGCATCTACGGCGTCGACCAGTTCGTCGAGCAGCTGCCGTCGATGACCGAGTCGCGTCGGCAGATCCAGGCGACCCGCGTGCGCAGCGACCGCGAGCTCCTGCGCCTCTTCGGCAACCGCGACGAGCCCGCGTACCCGATCGAGAACTACCTGGCCGGCTACGACAAGATCGTGCACTCCCTCGGCGTGCTCGAGGCCGGCACCCGGCGTCGGATCCTCATCATCACGGGCGACTCCATCGGCGAGAAGATGGCCGGTCCGGCGATCCGTGCGACCCAGATGGCGAAGCAGCTCGCCGGCGAGCACGACGTCCGGGTCATCAGCCTCACGCGCTCGTTGCAGATCGACCCCTCGTACGAGGTCGTCACCGTGCCGCACCGCCACCCGCGCCAGATGGTCGAGCACGAGGCCTGGGCCGACGTCATCATCGTGCAGGGCCACGCCCTCCGCCTGTTCCCGGTGCTCGAGTCGACGAGCAAGATCCTCGTCGTCGATGTCTACGACCCGCTGCACCTCGAGCAGCTCGAGCAGGGCCGCAGCGACGACGTCGACCAGTGGAACCGGCAGATCCTCGACGCGTCGGACACCCTGAACCACCAGCTCGAACTCGGCGACTACTTCATCTGCGCCTCCGAGCGGCAGCGCATGTTCTGGCTCGGCCAGCTCGCCGGCTCGGGCCGTGTGAACGCCCGGACGTACTCGCGCGACCCCGACCTCCGCTCGCTCATCGGCGTCGTGCCGTTCGGCCTGTCGTCGACGCCGCCGGTGCACGACCAGCAGCGGGTCAAGGGCGTCGTCCCCGGCATCGGCAAGAACGACAAGCTCGTCGTCTGGGGCGGCGGCATCTACGACTGGTTCGACCCGATCACGCTCGTCCGCGCCATCGGCCGGCTCGCCGCGAAGAAGCCGAGCGTCAAGCTCTTCTTCATGGGTGTGCAGCACCCGAACCCGGACGTGCCCGAGATGGACATCGTCGCCAAGGTGCGCGCCGAGGCCGATGCGCTCGGGCTGACCGGCACGAACGTGTTCTTCAACGACGCGTGGATCCCGTACGAGGAACGCGGCGCCTACCTGCTCGAGGCCGACGCCGGCGTCTCGACGCACTACGAGCACCTCGAGACCACGTTCTCGTTCCGCACCCGCATCCTCGACTACCTGTGGGCGCGTCTGCCGATCGTCACGACCGCCGGTGACTCCTTCGGTGACCTCGTCGCCGAGGAGAAGCTCGGCATCGCCGTGCACGAGCAGGACATCGACGGCCTGGCCGCAGCGCTCGAGACGGCGCTCTTCGACAAGAAGGCCCGTGCCGAGTTCATCGGCAACGTCGACCGCGTGCGCGAGCAGTTCACGTGGGAGAACGTCCTCGCCCCGCTCGTCGAGTTCTGCCGGAACCCGATCCGCGCGGCCGACAAGAGCGTCCGCGACACCTCGTCGACGATCCAGCCGCACGCCATGCGCGTGCGCGTCCCGGACCGCAAGAAGCTCTACGGCGTCCGTCACGACCTCGGTCGCGCCGTGCACTACTTCCGGACCGAGGGCCCGCGGAGCGTCGCGGGGAAGATCAAGCGTCGGCTGCAGAACCGGTGACCGCGGGCGCCACGGCGCTCGTCATCGTCCCGACCTACAACGAGGCCGAGAACGTCCGCACGATCGCCGCAGCCGTCCTGAGCGCGCTGCCGGACGCACACCTGCTCGTCGTCGACGACGCCAGCCCCGACGGTACGGCTGACCTCGTGCGGCAGCTCGCCGCCACGGACGACCGGGTGCACCTGCTCGAACGCTCCGGCAAGCTCGGCCTCGGGACGGCCTACGTCGCCGGCTTCCGGTGGGGGCTCGAGCGCGGGTACCCGCTGCTCGTCGAGATGGACGCGGACGGCTCGCACCCGGCCGACCGGCTCCCGGCACTCGTGGCCGCGGTCGACGGCGCCGACGACGTGATGCTCGCGATCGGGTCGCGGTGGGTCCCCGGGGGATCGGTGGTCGACTGGCCGCTCCACCGCGAGGTCCTCAGCCGCGGCGCGAACACCTACGCCCGGTTCGTGCTCGGGATCGGCGTGCGGGACGTCACCGCGGGCTTCCGGGTCTACCGCGCCGACGCGATCGCCCGGATGGACCTCGACTCGATCGACTCGAAGGGGTACTGCTTCCAGGTCGACATGACGTTGCGGGTGGACGACCTCGGCGGCCGCATCGTCGAGGTCCCGATCCGGTTCCGCGACCGCGTGCACGGCGTCTCGAAGATGAGTCGGTCGATCGTGCTCGAGGCGATGCTCCGCACCACCCAGTGGGGCCTGCAGCGGCGCTTCGGTCGCCGACGCGGCGCACGTCGCTGACGCGACCCACGTCGCCGACGCGACCCGAGTACAGACGGGAGGCGCGGTGCCCCCCGGCCCCCCCCCCCCCCCCCCCGGGGGGGGGGGGGCGCGGGGGGGGGCCGGCCCCGACGCGACGACACTCACAACCCCCCGGGTTGCCCTCTACCACCGCAAAGGGT
>NZ_JBIUZN010000002.1:0-74150 GCF_044745045.1 Curtobacterium sp. NPDC087082
ATAAATTGGCATTGACAATGTGCACGCTGTTGAGTTCTCAAGGACCAGACGCACTCCCCACTCGACCCCGAAAGAGGTTCCGCCAGAGAGGCTTTCGTTCTTGGTTTGACCACCGGTGTGTCGTCGGACCCTGAGGCCCAGTGGCTCATCCCGTAGGAGAGAACCGGTGGAGTAGTCATCCTAGGCGTCGAAGCGATCCAGCGCAAGGCCAGATCTGAACTTCAGTGGAGGATGGTCCCGCTTGAGGGCCGGCGTGCTCTGGGCTTTCGCTCCAGCCGCTCCGCCGCACCTTTGGGGTGACGAGTAAGAACTATACGCAGCGTTCAGCGGGTGCGCCAAGACGGGCCACATCCCGGGCGTGTCGCGTTGTGCAACACGTGCGGCCCGGACGCAGCGATGCCCGGCTCCCACCAGGGGAACCGGGCATCGACGAGCGGCGGCGATCAGGAGAGCGTCACGCCGGCCAGGGTCTTCTTGCCACGACGGAGCACGAGCACTCCCCCGGGCAGGGCGAGGTCGGACAGCGGCGCGGTCGGGTCCTCGGCGCGGGTGTTGTTCACGTACACACCACCCTGGTCGATGGCGCGACGGGCTTCGCCGAGGGACTTCACCAACTCGGTGTCGACGAGCGCTCGGGCCACGTCCGCATCACCGGGCAGCGCCACCGACCCCGGGAGCTCCGCGATCGCCGACCGCAGGGTGGTGGCGTCGAGCGCGCCCAGGTCGCCGTTGCCGAACAACGCCGCGGAGGCATCGATCGCCGCCTGCGTCGCCTCGACCCCGTGCACGACCGCCGTCACCTCGAACGCGAGGGTCCGTTGCGCCTCGCGCCGGAACGGCTCGTCGGCCACGGCCTGCTCGAGCCGCTCGATCTCGGCGCGGGACAGGAACGTGAACTGGCGGAGCCGGGCGATCACGTCGGCGTCCGTCGTGTTGAGCCAGAACTGGTAGAACGCGTACGGCGAGGTCATGTCCGGGTCGAGCCAGATCGCGTTGCCCTCGCTCTTGCCGAACTTCGTGCCGTCGGAGTTCGTGATGAGGGGCGTCCCCAGCGCGTGCACCGTCGCCCCCTCGGCACGACGGATGAGTTCCGTCCCCGAGGTCAGGTTGCCCCACTGGTCCGAGCCGCCCGTCTGCAGGGTGCACCCGTACTGGCGGAAGAGCTCGCGGTAGTCGAGGCCCTGCAGGATCTGGTAGCTGAACTCGGTGTAGCTGATGCCCGAGTCGGAGTTCAGGCGCGCGGCGACGGCGTCCTTCTTGAGCATCGAGTTCACGCGGAAGTACTTGCCGATGTCGCGCAGGAAGTCGATCGCGGACAGCGGTGCCGTCCAGTCGAGGTTGTTCACCAGCCGCACGCCGTTCTCGCCGTCGGGGCTGAGGAACCGCGACACCTGGCCCTGCAACCGCGTCACCCACTCCTGCACGGTCTCGCGGGTGTTGAGCGTCCGTTCGGCTGTCGGCCGCGGATCGCCGATCAACCCGGTGGAACCACCGACCAGTGCGAGCGGCTTGTGCCCGGCGAGCTGGATCCGGCGCATGGTGAGCAGCTGCAGCAGGTTCCCGCAGTGCAGGGACGGCGCCGTCGGGTCGAAACCGCAGTAGTACGTGATCGGCTCGCCGTCGAGGGCCTCCTTGAGTGCCGTCTCGTCGGTGGAGACGTGCACCAGATCACGCCAGCGCAGTTCGTCCCAGACCGAGGCGAAGGTCGGGTCGTTCTGCTGGCGCGTCAGGACATCGTGAGCGGATTCACTGGACACCCAGCCATCGTAGCGGCGTGCGCGGTCCAGGAGGCGCGGGTCGACTCCGTCAATCGAGGGCACCCTTGTGCCGCCGGTACGCCGACACCGTCGGGTCACCGGTGAGCCAGAAGCGCCAGGGGAAGCGCGCGCCGCCGGCGATGCCGCCGACGCCGGTGCGCGGCCCTCGGGAGATCCGCGGGACCGGACCGGTCGCCGCCGGACCGGGCACGGTCTCGGACAGGAGTTCCTCGACGACGCGGGTCGGTCCGACGGCGGCGAGCCGCGCCTCCAGGCCGGGAGCCAACGTCAGCACGTACGGGCCGGAGCCGTCGAGGAGTCTGCTGCCGTCGTCCTCGCCGAGCACCGCACCGAGCGCGCCGCCGAGGTTGCCGGGACCGCGCGCGAGCGCGACGTCCGTGACGGAGCCGCCGCGGCGGGATCGGGCGGTCTCGAGGCCCTCCACGACCTGCGCGCCCCGCAGCAGCGATCCCGACGACGTGCCCTCCGGCGCACTGACGACGTTGACGCACGTGTGGATGCCGTAGGAGCGGTAGGCGTAGAGCGTCCCGGGCGGTCCGAACAGGTGGCGGTTGCGCGGCGTCGGACCGCGGTGGCCGTGCGAGCCGGGGTCGGTGGGGCCGAAGTAGGCCTCGACCTCGGTGATGCGCAGGGTCACGCCCTTGCCCGCGATCGTCGCACCGAGCAACGCCGGCGCCGAGACCGGCGCCGGTTCGGACAGCAACGCGAGCGTGGGGTCGGTCATCGGGTGAAGGGCACGCCCTCCGCCAGGTCGTGGACGCGACGGGTGAGCGACGCGAGCTGTTCGGCGACGCGGTCCGGCGCTGTGCCGCCGATGCCGGCGCGCGACGCGACGGAACCCTCGATGGTGAGGACGCCGCGGACCTCGGGCGTGAGGTGTTCGGACACCGTCCGGTACTCGTCGTCGGTGGGATCGTCGAGTTCGATCCCGCGCTCCTCGCAGTACCGGACCAGCGCGCCGGAGACCTCGTGCGCGTCACGGAACGGCACCCCCTGGCGGACGAGCCACTCGGCGACGTCCGTCGCGAGCGAGAATCCCTGCGGCGCGAGCTCGGCCATGCGGTCGGTGTCGAACGAGAGGGTCGCGACCATGCCGGTGAAGGCGGGGAGCAGCACCTCGAGGGTGGCGACCGAGTCGAAGACGGGCTCCTTGTCCTCCTGCAGGTCGCGGTTGTACGCCAGCGGCAGGCCCTTGAGGGTTGCGAGCAGGCCGGTCAGGTTGCCGATGAGCCGGCCGGACTTGCCCCGGGCGAGCTCGGCGATGTCCGGGTTCTTCTTCTGGGGCATGATGCTCGACCCCGTGGAGAACGCGTCGTGCAGCCGGACGAAGCCGAACTCCTTCGTGTTCCAGAGGATGATCTCCTCCGCCAGGCGGGAGACGTCGATGCCGATCTGCGCGAGGACGAACGCGAACTCGGCGACCACGTCGCGAGCCGCCGTGGCGTCGATCGAGTTGTCCGCGGGGCGGGCGAACCCGAGCTCGTGGGCGATCGCCGAGGGGTCGAGGCCGAGCGAGCTCCCCGCGAGGGCGCCGGCGCCGTACGGGCTCACGCTCGCGCGGTCCGCCCAGTCGCGGAGCCGCTCGAGGTCACGGACCAGGGGCCACGCGTGCGCGAGCAGGTGGTGTGCGAGGAGGACCGGCTGCGCGTGTTGCAGGTGCGTGCGACCCGGCATGATCGCGCCGGGGTGCTCGTTGGCCTGCTGGGAGATCGCGTCGACGAGGTCGATGACGAGGCGCCCGATGCGGCGACCGTGGTCGAGCATGTGCATCCGACCGAGCGTCGCGATCTGGTCGTTGCGGCTCCGGCCGGCGCGCAGCTTCCCGCCGAGCCCGGGACCGAGGTCGGCGATGAGGAGTCGTTCGAGGGCGCCGTGCACGTCCTCGTCGCTGTCGGCGGGCTGCAGCGTGCCGTCGGCGTGCGCGGACTCGAGGCGGTCGAGGCCGGCGAGCATCCGCTCGAGCTCGTCGGCCGTCAGGTACCCGGCGGTGTTGAGGGCGCGGGCGTGGGCGCGGGAGCCGGCGATGTCGTAGGGGGCGAGCTGCCAGTCGAAGTGGGTCGATCGGGAGAGGGCGGCGAGCTCGGCGCTCGGGCCGTCCGCGAAGCGGCCACCCCAGAGGGCGCCGGTGTTGGTGGCGTCGGTCTTGACGGCGGGCTGGTTCGCGTCGGTCATGGTTCTCTCGTCGTCCGGTCGTGGGTTTGGGGGCGGGGTGCCTGGGCGCTCAGTTGGCCAGGTCGCGGCGGGCGGAGATCTTGCTCGGCAACGACCAGATGTCGATGAACCCCTTCGCGTGCGACTGGTCGAAGGCGTCGCCCGTGTCGTAGGTCGCGAGGTCGAAGTCGTAGAGGCTCTGGCTGGAGCGGCGTCCGGTCACGACGGCTCGGCCCGCGTGGAGCCGGAGTCGGACGTCGCCGGAGACGTGCTGCTGGGTGTGGGCGATGAAGGCGTCGAGGCTCCGCTTCAGGCCGCTGAACCACAGCCCGTCGTAGACCAGGTCGGCCCAGTCCGACTCGACCTGCCGCTTGTACCGGTTGACGTCGCGTTCGAGGGTCAGGTTCTCGAGCTCCTCGTGCGCGGCGATCAGGGCGACGGCGGCCGGCGCCTCGTACACCTCGCGCGACTTGATGCCGACGAGCCGGTCCTCGACCACGTCGATCCGACCGACACCGTGCTTGCCGGCGAGTGCGTTGAGCTCCTGCACGACGCGCAGCACGCTGAACCGCTGTCCGTCGATGGCGACGGGGACCCCCTGCTCGAAGGTGATCGTCACCTCGTCCGGAGCGCGCGGGACGGTCGGGTCCTGCGTGTAGGCGTAGAGCTCCTCCGCCGGGGCGTTCCACGGGTCCTCGAGGTGACCGGTCTCGACCGCTCGACCCCACACGTTCTGGTCGATCGACCAGGGCGAGCGTTCCGACTGTTCGATCGGCAGGCCGTGCTGCTGGGCGTAGGCGATCGCTCGGTCGCGGGTGAGCGCGAGGTCCCGCACCGGTGCGACGCTCGTCAGGTCCGGGGCGAGGGCCGCGACCGCCGCCTCGAAGCGGACCTGGTCGTTGCCCTTGCCCGTGCACCCGTGCGCCACGCTGTCGGCGCCGAGCTGCTTCGCCGTGAGCGCCAGGTGCTTCGCGATGAGGGGACGGCTCAGCGCGGAGACGAGCGGGTAGCGCTTCTGGTACAGGGCGTTGGCCTGCAGCGCGGGGACGAGGTAGTCGTCGGCGAACTCGTCCTTCGCGTCGATGACGATCGACTCGACGGCGCCGCAGTCGAGCGCGCGCTGCCGGATCGCCGCCATGTCCTCGCCGCCCTGGCCGACGTCGACCGCGAGTGCGACGACGTCCTTGCCGGTGGCGTCACGCAGCCAGCCGATGCCGACGGACGTGTCGAGTCCGCCGGAGTACGCGAGGACGACGCGGTCTGCCACGGTGGTCTCCCTGGGTCAGGCGGTCGCGGGGGCGGCGGTCGTCGCGGGGGCGCCGGTCGCGGCGGGAGCGCCGGTCGCGGCGGGAGCGCCGGTCGCGGCGGGAGCGCCGGTCGCGTTCGCTGCGAGGAGCCAGGCGAGCAGCGCCTTCTGGGCGTGGAGACGGTTCTCCGCCTCGTCCCAGATGATGCTCCGCGGACCGTCGATGACCTCGGCCGTGACCTCGAACCCACGGTCGGCGGGCAGGCAGTGCATGAACACGGCGTCGTCGGCGGCGTGCGCCATCATCGCGTCGTCCACGCGGTACCCGTTGAAGGTGTCGAGGCGCGCCTGCTTCTCGTCTTCCTTGCCCATCGACACCCAGGTGTCGGTCACGACGACGTCCGCTCCGGCGACGGCCGCGACCGGGTCGGTCACGACGAGCACGGAACCGCCGGTCACGGCAGCACGACGCTCGGCGTCCGTGACGACCTCGGCCGCCGGGGAGAACTCGGCCGGTGCCGCGACGCGGACGTGCATGCCCGCGGTGGCCCCGGCGAGCAGGTAGGACTGCGCCATGTTGCTCGCGCCGTCGCCGATGAAGGCCACGGTCTGCCCCGCCAGGGTCCCGCGGTGCTCGCGGATGGTGAGCAGGTCAGCGAGCAGCTGGCACGGGTGGAAGTCGTCCGACAGGGCGTTGACGACGGGGACACTGGTGTTCGCCGCCATCTCCTCGAGCCCGGCCTGGCCGTAGGTGCGCCACACGATCGCCGACACCATGCGCTCGAGGACGCGTGCGGTGTCGGACGGCGTCTCCTTGCCGCCCAGCTGGCTGTTCGCCGTCGAGATGATGAGCGGGCTGCCGCCGAGGTCGGAGATGCCGACGTGGAAGGACACCCGCGTGCGGGTGGACGACTTGTCGAAGATCACGGCGACGCTCTGCGGTCCGGCGAGGGGCTTGGCACCCCACCGGTCGGCCTTCATCTGCTCGGCGAGGTCGAGGATCGCGGACTGCTCCGCCTGGCTGAGGTCGTCGTCGCGGAGGAAGTGACGGGTCATGCGGAGGTCTCCTGGGTGGTGGTGCCCTGCTCGGCGGCGACTGCGGCCAGGCTCTCGCTGAGGATCGACACGAACTCGTCGATCTCGGCGTCGGACACGACGAGCGGCGGCGCGATGCGCAGGCTCGACTCGTTCGGGGCGTTGATGATCAGGCCGCGCTCGAGTGCCGCGGCGTTGACGGCGGCGGCGACCGGGCCGGTCAGACCGACCCCGATGAGGAGGCCGGTGCCACGGACCTCTTCGACGAGGGGCGACCCGATGCTCGCGATGCCCGCACGGATCCGCTCCCCCTTCGTCACCGCACCGGACACGAGGTCCGCGCGCTCGATCTCGGCGAGGACGGCGTTCGCCACCCGGGTGCCGAGGGGGTTGCCACCGAACGTCGAGCCGTGCTGGCCGGCCGAGAACAGTTCGGACGCCCAGCCGAAGGTGACGAGGGCACCGATCGGGAACCCGCCCGCGATGCCCTTCGCGATCGTGATGGCGTCCGGCTCGAAACCGTGGCCCTGGTAGGTGAACCAGTTGCCGGTCCGGCCGACGCCCGTCTGGATCTCGTCGAGGATCAGCAGCGCGCCGTGTTCCGCGGTCAGGCGGCGAGCGGCGAGCAGGAACCCCTCGGGCAGGTCGACCACGCCGGCCTCGCCCTTGATCGGTTCGACGATGAGCGCGGCGACCGTGTCGTCGATCGACTCCTCGAGCGCGGCGACCGTGGAGTCGATGTGCTCGACCCCGGGGACCATCGGCAGGAAATCCTCTTGCAGGGCGGGCTTGCCGGTGAGCGCCAGCGCGCCCATCGTGCGGCCGTGGAAGCCCTGCTTCAGCGCGAGGATGCGGGTCTTCTGCCCGTCGGCGCCCTTGTTCAGCCGTGCGAGCTTGAACGCGGCCTCGTTGGCCTCGGCACCGGAGTTGCCGAAGTACACGCGGCCGGCCTCTCCCGCGCCCGTGATGCGCTTGAGCCGCTCGGCGAGCTCGAGCTGCGGCGGGGTCGCGAAGTAGTTCGAGACGTGCACGAGCTTGGCGGCCTGGTCGCTGATCGCCTCGACCAGCGCGGGGTGCGCGTGGCCGAGCGAGTTGACGGCGATGCCAGCGAGGAAGTCGAGGTACTCGTTGCCGTCGACGTCCCAGACGCGGCAGCCCTCGCCGCGCTCGAGCATGATCTTCGGCGGGGTCAGGGATCGCATGAGCGACGCCCCGAACCGGTCGTTCCAGGTCTCGGTCTGCGTCTCGGTGCTCACTGCGGCTGTCCCTTCTCGGTCGTGCTGGCCACGTGTTGGCCGGTCGTGCTGCTCGTCGACGGTGCTGCGACGCGTCGGCCGATCTCGGCGTGGGTCATCTGGTTCTCGGTGCGTCGGCTCGGGTCCGGGATCACCTCGGTGCCGGCACCGCGCAGGGTGAAGACCTCGAGCAGGATCGAGTGCGGGATCCGCCCGTCGATGATGGTCGCGCCGCCGACCCCGCCGACCACGGCGTCGAGGCACGCGGTCATCTTCGGGATCATGCCCGACTCGAGCGACGGCAGGAGCGCGCGGAGCTCCTCGACCGCGATGAGGTCGACGATCGAGTCGCGGTCCGGCCAGTTGCGGTACAGGCCGGGGACATCGGTGAGCATCATGAGCTTCGACGCCTTGAGGGCGATCGCGAGTGCGCCCGCCGCGGCGTCGGCGTTCACGTTGAGCGCCTGGTCCGGGTGGGCGTCGTCGATGGCGATGCTCGACACCACGGGGATGCGGCCGGCCTCGATCGCGGCGAGCACACCGGAGGGATCGACGTGCGTGATGTCGCCGACGTGCCCGAGGTCGAAGTGCTCGCCGTCGACGACGACGCCCTTCTTCTCGCCGGTGAACAGCGAGCCGCCGTCGCCGAAGACGCCGACCGCGAGGCCCTCGCCGTGCTCGTTCACCAGGTCGACGATCTCGCGGTTGACCTCGCCGGCGAGCACGTCGCGGACGACCGTGATCGCCTCGGTCGTGGTGACGCGGTAGCCGCCGCGGAACTCGGACGCGATGCCCTGTTCCTTCAGCGCCGCCGAGATCTGCGGGCCGCCGCCGTGCACGACCACCGGGTGGAGGCCGGCGTACCGGAGGTAGACCATGTCCTCGGCGAACGCGCGCTTGAGGTCCTCGTTCACCATGGCGTTGCCGCCGAACTTGACGACGACGATCTTGCCCGAGAACCGCTTCAGCCACGGCAGGGACTCGATGAGGGTCGCGGCCTTGACGGTCGCGAGCTCGTGCTCTTCTTCCTTCGAGAGGATGCTGTCGTCGGCCATCAGCTGGAGTACGCGCTGTTCTCGTGGACGTAGTCGTGCGTGAGGTCGTTCGTCAGGATCGTCGCCGAGAACGGTCCGACGCCGAGGTCGATGAGGACGTCGGTGTCGCGCGGCGTCAGGTCGACGCGGTCGCTCGGCTCGTCCGGTGCGCCGGCGTGGCAGACACGGACCCCGTTCATCGAGACGTCGACGGCGTACGGGTCGAACTCGGCGTCGGTGGTGCCGATCGCCGCGAGCACCCGGCCCCAGTTCGGGTCGTTGCCGAACACCGCGGCCTTGAACAGGTTGTTCCGGGCGACGCTCCGGCCGACCGTGACGGCGTCGTCCTCGGTCGCGGCGTTCACGACGTGGATCGCGATGTCGTGGCTCGCGCCCTCGGCGTCCTGCTGCAGCTGCCGCGCGAGATCGGCGCAGACCGCGGTCAGGGCTTCTTGGAAGTCGCCGACCTCGGGAGTGACGCCGCTCGCGCCGGAGGACAGCAGCACCACGGTGTCGTTCGTCGACATGCAGCCGTCCGAGTCGACCCGGTCGAAGGTGACGCGGGTGGCGGCCCGGAGCGCCTGGTCGAGCTCGTCCGAGCCGACGACGGCGTCCGTGGTGATCACGACGAGCATCGTCGCGAGCCCGGGTGCGAGCATGCCCGCGCCCTTGGCCATGCCGCCGACGGTCCAGCCGCCCTCGGTCACGACCGACTGCTTCGGCTTCGTGTCGGTGGTCATGATGGCGGTCGCGGCGTCCGGACCGCCGTCGGCCGACAGTGCCGCACTCGCGAGGTCGACGCCCCTGAGGACGTTGTCGCGGAACGTCTGGTCGCCGACCCCGATGAGGCCGGTCGAGCAGACGACGACGTCGCCGGCGCCGATGCCGAGCGCCTCGCCCACGGCTTCGGCGGTCATGTGGGTGGTCTGGAAGCCGAACGGACCGGTGAAGCAGTTCGCGCCGCCGGAGTTCAGGACGACCGCTCGGGCGGTGCCGTCACCGACCGCCTGGCGCGACCAGATCACGGGGTGCGCCTGGGCACGGTTGCTGGTGAAGACCGCGGCCACTGCGGCGTCCGGCCCGTCGTTGACGACGAGGGCCACGTCGGGCTTGCCGCTCGACTTGAGACCGGCCGTCACGCCTGCCGCGCGGAAGCCCGCTGCCGCGGTGACACCCTGGAGGCCCGGGTCGGTGTGGGTGGGCTGGCTTGCGTCGGTCACGGTGCGACTCCGTCCACGCTGAGGCCGAGGGTCTCCGGGAAGCCCAGGGCGATGTTCGTCGACTGGACCGCGGCACCGGCGGTGCCCTTGGCCAGGTTGTCCAGTGCGCTCACCGCGACGACGCGACCGGCGGCCTCGTCGACCGCCAGCCCGATCAGTGCGGTGTTCGCGCCGATGGTGTCGGCGACCCGGGGGAACTCGCCCTCGGGCAGGAGGTGCACGAAGGGCTCGTCGGCGTAGGCCTGCTCCCAGGCGAGCCGGACGTCACGGGCGCTCACACCGGGCGCGAGCTTCGCGGTCGTCGTCGCCAGGATGCCGCGGGACATCGGGACGAGGACCGGCGTGAACGAGATCGTCACGTCGGACGCGCCGGCGACCACGAGGTTCTGCTGGATCTCCGGGATGTGCCGGTGCTTCCCGCCGACCGCGTACGCGCTCGCGGAGCCCATGATCTCGGACGCCAGGTACGTGTTCGCGAGCTTCTTGCCGGCACCGCTCGGGCCGACGCTCAGCACGGCCACGAGGTCGTCCGACTCGATCAGCCCGGCCTGGATGCCCGGCTGGATGCCGAGCGTGACCGCGGTCACGTTGCACCCGGGGACGGCGATCCGCTTCGTCCCCACGAGCGCCGCCCGCTGCCGGCTCTGCGTCTGGATGTCGTCCACGTCACGCCACTCGTCCGCCGACCCGGGCGTCGGCGCCGCGTGCAGCAGCTCCGGCAGCCCGTAGGTCCACGCGCCGTGGTAGTCGCCGCCGTAGAACGCTTCCCACGCCGCCGGGTCCGTCAGCCGGTGGTCCGCGCCGCAGTCCACGACGAGGGCGTCGTCGCCGAGCTCCGCGGTGATGGCCCCGGACTGGCCGTGCGGCAGCGCGAGGAACACGACGTCGTGTCCGCGCAGGTTGTCCGCCGTCGTCGGCTCGAGGGTCAGGTGCGACAGCGAGCGGAGGTGCGGCTGCGTCGCGATGAGCGGCTGTCCGGCGTTCGAGAACGCCGTCACCGTCCTGACGTCGAACTCGGGATGGGCGGAGAGCACGCGCAGGAGCTCACCGCCCGCGTAGCCGGAGGCTCCCGCCACGGCGACGGATACGGACATGGGATTCCACCTTTGGTCGGACTGGTCGTCGAGAGAGTCGGAGGCGGCGGCCCCGGGCGGTGCTGGTCCCGATGGGATCAGTCGCGCAGGGTCGCCCCGAATCGCTCGCCGGCACGTCGGACGGCGCCGTCACGGGCCTCAGTGGCCTCGGCAGCGGTCAGCGTGCGGTCCGTGGCGCGGAAGCGCAGCGCGAACGTCAGGGACTTCTGTCCCTCGTCCACGCCGGTGCCCCGGTAGTCATCCACGAGGCGAGCATACTCCAACAGCTCTCCGGCACCAGTGCGCACCGCATCCAGTACGTCACCCGCCGGTACGTCGGCACCCACCACGAGGGACAGGTCCTGCGTCGCCGCCGGGTAGGACACGATCGGTGCCACCGACACCAGTTCGGGCGCCGCCCGGACCATGGCGTCGAGGTCGAGTTCGACGACCGCGACGACGCGCGGCAGGACCGCTGCCTCGGTCAGCTCGGGCAGGAGTTCGCCCGCGACGCCGACGACGGTTCCGTCCACGAGGAGCGATGCCGCACGGCCCGGGTGCAGGGACGGGTGCGTCGTCTGCGCCACCGTGAGCTCGACCCCGACCGCCCACGCGACGGCGCGCGCGACGTCGAGTGCGTCCGCGATGCCGTACGGCTCGGGCTGTACGCCGGGCTGCTTCACGACCCGGTTGCCGGTGAGCAGCGCGGACACGTGGAACGGCTGCGGCGGCAGGGACGCGTCGAGCGCGGCGAGGGTGTCGCGGTCTGGGAGCACGGCGCCGGCCGGGACCGTGTCGGTGCCGAGCGTCTCGCCCGCGACCGGCAGGAACACCCGCGAGGTCTCGTAGAGTGCGACGTCGACGAGGCCGCGCGACACGTTGCGGCGGGCGGCGTCGACGAGTGCCGGCACCCCGCTGCGACGGAGGAGGCTCTGCTCGCTGTCGAGGGCGTTCGCGAGGACCACGCTCGGCCCGCCGGCACCGTCGATGCCCGGGTAGGCGTCCTGCGTCGCCTGCGACACGAAGGGCGCGGTGACGACCTCGACCAGGCCGTCGGCGGCGAGTGCAGCGGCGACGCGACGACGTGCCTGCTGGTGACCGGTCAGACCACGTCCGGGCGGCGCGACGGGGAGGACGCTCGGGATGCGGTCGTAGCCGACGATGCGCGCGACCTCTTCGACGAGGGTGGTGTCGTCGGTGAGGTCGGGGCGCCAGGTCGGCGGCACGACGGCGAGCGTGTCCCCGTCGGCGTCGACCGACGCACCGATCGCGCGCAGGGTGTCGATGACCTCGGCGTCGGTGTAGTCGACGCCGACGAGCTCGGCCGGACGGGCGATGCGCATCGTGACCGTCGGGCGGGGCTCGGTGCCGACGAGCGTCGAGCCGAGGGGGTCCGCGGTGCCGCCCGCGAGCTCGACGAGGAGCTCGACCGCACGGTTCGCAGCGGCCTCGGCCACGAGCGGGTCGACACCGCGCTCGAAGCGTCGGGACGCCTCGCTCGGGAGCTTGTGCCGACGCGCGGTCCGGGCGATGGAGGTCTGGTCGAAGCCGGCCGCCTCGATCAGGACGTCGGTGGTCGCGTCGGAGATCTCGGTCCGGGCACCGCCCATCACGCCGGCGAGGCCGACGGGACCGGAGTCGTCGGTGATGACGAGGTCTTCCGGGTCGAGCGTCCGTTCGACGTGGTCGAGGGTCGTCAGGGTCTCGCCGGCAGCAGCACGACGGACACCCAGCCCGCCCTGCAGCGTCCGGAGGTCGTACCCGTGCAGCGGCTGACCGAGCTCGAACATGACGTAGTTCGTGATGTCGACGGGCAGCGAGATCGACCGGACACCGGCGAGGGCGAGACGCGAGACCATCCGCGCCGGGGTCTTCGCGGTCGGGTCGATGCCACGGACGACACGGGTGACGAACGTGTGCGCGCCGACCCGGCCACGCACCGGGGCCTGGTCGTCGATCGCGACCGGGAAGCCCTCGGCGCTGCGGGGGGCGACCCGCTCGACCGGGTCGTGGAAGGTCGCGCCGGTGGCGTGGGCGTACTCGCGAGCGACGCCGCGCATGCTCAGCACGTACCCGCGGTCCGGGGTCACGTTGATCTCCACCGCGGCGTCGTCGAGACCGAGGAGCGCGATGGCGTCCGCGCCGACCTCGGGCTCCATGCCGAGGTCCGCGAAGCGGAGGATGCCGTCGTGCTCGTCGCCGAGACCGAGCTCGCGTGCCGAGGCGATCATGCCGTCGGACACGTGCCCGTAGGTCTTGCGTGCCGCGATCGGGAACGGCCCGGGCAGGACGGCGCCGGGGAGCGTGACGACGACGAGGTCGCCGACGTCGAAGTTGTGCGCGCCGCAGACGATGCCGCGGGGCTCGGGCTCGCCGACGTCCACCTGGCACCAGTTGATCGTCTTGCCGTTCTTCTGCGGCTCGGGCTCGCGCTCGAGCACGCGGCCGACGACGATCGGGCCCGTGAGGTCGTAGGTGTGGACGTCCTCTTCCTCGAAGCCCACCGACACGAGCGCCGCGTGGACGTGCTCGAGGGTGACGTCGTCGGGCAGGTCGACGGACTCGCCGAGCCAACGGAGTGGGACGCGCATCAGACCACCGTTCCGAACTGCTGCGAGAAGCGGATGTCGCCCTCGAGGAAGTCACGCATGTCGTTCAGGCCGTTGCGGAACTGCAGCGTCCGCTCGATGCCCATGCCGAACGCGAAGCCCTGGTACTCGGCCGGGTCGATGCCGGCGGCGCGCAGGA
Organism: Curtobacterium sp. NPDC087082; assembly: GCF_044745045.1. Lineage (NCBI taxonomy): Bacteria > Bacillati > Actinomycetota > Actinomycetes > Micrococcales > Microbacteriaceae > Curtobacterium > Curtobacterium sp. NPDC087082. The sequence continues at coordinate 13,521 of NZ_JBIUZN010000002.1, forward strand.
CGTTCGGGTTGACCATGCCGCAGCCGCCCCACTCGACCCACCGAGCGCCGCCCTTGGCGTTCGGCTGCCAGACGTCCATCTCGGCGCTGGGTTCGGTGAACGGGAAGTAGTTCGGGCGGAGACGGATCTGCGCCTCGGCACCGAACATCTGGCGCGCGAAGTGCTCGAGCGTGCCGCGCAGGTGCGCCATCGTCAGGCCCTTGTCGATCGCGATGCCCTCGACCTGGGTGAAGACCGGCAGGTGCGTGGCGTCGAGCTCGTCAGCGCGGTACACCCGGCCCGGCGCGATGACGTAGAGCGGCAGGTCGCGTGAGAGCAGCGACCGCACCTGCACCGGGGAGGTGTGCGTGCGCATGACGAGGTGGCGCTCGACCGGCTCGACGAAGATCGTGTCGGCCATCGCCCGGGCCGGGTGGTCCGGGTCGAAGTTCAGCGCATCGAAGTTGAACCACTCGTGCTCGAGCTCGGGGCCTTCCGCGACTTCCCACCCCATGCCGACGAAGATGTCGGCCACGGTCTCGTTGAGGAGCGACAGCGGGTGCCGCGAGCCGGGCGCGCGGCGGACCGGGAGCGCGGTGACGTCGACGCGCTCGGCGTCGAGGCGTGCACGTTCCTCGGCTTCGGCGAGCACGGACTCCTGCTCGGCGATCGCCGCGTTCACCTGCCCACGGGCCTGTCCGACGAGCTTGCCCGCGGTCGCCTTCTGCTCCTTCGGCACGCTGCGCATCGACGCGTTCATCCGCGCCAGCGCGGACTGTTCGCCGGTGTGCTCGGCCCTGGCCTGCTTCAGCTCGGCGACGGTCGTCGTGGCACGGACCGCCGCGAGGGCCCGGTCCACGGCGTCGGCGACGGCCGATTCGCTGATCTCGAGAGGTTCTGACACGAGACCCAAGCCTACCGGCCCGTGGGATACCGCCGTCCGGTACCGGACGGTCTGGGGAGGAGTCCCCTGGTCAGTCGCCTGTGGAGGGACGAGCCGTGCGCTGCGCGAACGCCGACTCGTACAGGCAGACGGACGCCGCGGTCGCGAGGTTCATCGACTCCGCCTTGCCGTAGATCGGTACCTTCACGGCGCGGTCGACGAGGGCGAGGTCCTCGGTGGTCAGACCACGTGCCTCGTTGCCGAACACCCACGCGGTCGGACCGTCGAGCATGCCGTCGGCGCGGACCTCGGGCAGGTCGTCGCCCGAGACGTCGGCGGCCAGGATCGTGTACCCGAGGCCCCGGGCACGGGACACCGCGTCGGCGAGCGTCACGCCCACCGACACCGGCACGTGGAAGAGCGAGCCCGTGGTCGACCGCACGACCTTCGGGTTGTACGGGTCGACGCTGCGCCCGGTGAGGACCACCGCGTCGGCGCCGGCGGCGTCGGCCGCACGGATGATGGTGCCGGCGTTGCCCGGATCACGCACCTCTTCGAGGATGGCGACGATCCCCGGCAGGCCGCCACGCGCCTCCTGGGCGGCACCGGCGTCGGGGAAGACGTCCTTCACCGACGTCGGGAACTGCTGGCACACCGCGACGACGCCCTGCGGCGTCACCGTGTCCGCCATCGCGTCGAGGACCTGTTCGGTCACGAACCACGTGTCGACCGGCGCGTCGTCGAGGCCGTAGCGCGCGGCCGCCGTCGGGGTCACGTAGAGCTCGCGGAGGAGCTCCGGACGGTACTCGATCGCCTCACGCACCGCCTGCGGCCCTTCGAGCAGGAACAGGCCCGTGTCGGCGCGCACGTCCTTCTTCGACAGCGCTGCGACGGCACGGACTCGGCCGGCCTTGGGGTTCTCGAGGAGATCGCTCACGGGACAAGTCTAGGAACGACGAAACCCCCGCCGGACCGGCGGGGGTTTCGCGAGCAGAAGAACTGACTACGCAGCCTTCGGGGCCGAGGTGTCGGCAGGGAGCGCCTTCTTGGCGGTCTCGACGAGCGCCGCGAACGTCTCGGGGTTGTTCACCGCGAGGTCCGCGAGGATGCGACGGTCGACCTCGACGCCGGCAAGGCCGAGGCCCTGGATGAGGCGGTTGTAGGTCAGGCCGTTCGCACGCGACGCGGCGTTGATGCGCTGGATCCAGAGGCGACGGAACTCGCCCTTCTTCGCGTGACGGTCGCGGTACGCGTAGACGAGGGAGTGGGTGACCTGCTCCTTGGCCTTGCGGTACAGACGCGAACGCTGACCGCGGTAGCCCTCGGCGCGCTCGAGGATGACGCGGCGCTTCTTGGCGGCGTTGACCGCTCTCTTTACTCGTGCCATTGATCTATTCCTTTACGTTCTGCGGGGCTCAGTGGCCGAGGAGCTTCTTGACGTTCTTCGCGTCAGCCTTGGCGAGGACCTGGTCCTCGTTGAGGCGGGCCTTGCGCTTGGCGCTCTTGACCTCGAGGTTGTGACGCATACCGGCCTGCTGCTTCATGATCTTGCCGCTACCGGTGACCTTGAAGCGCTTCTTCGACCCGGAGTGGGTCTTCTGCTTGGGCATGGTGGTGCCTTTCCGTGGGATGGATGGGGAGCCGCGTCGTTGCGGGATCGGTCGGTGGGACCTATTCGGCGGGAGCTTCGGCCTGCGCGGGCTCGGGAGCCACGTCGGTGGTCTCGTCCTTGCCCTTCGCAGCGTGCTCCGACGCACGACGCTCGGCCTTCTGAGCAGCGCGCTTGGCGTTCTGCTCGCCCTTGACGTCGGACTTGTTCTTGAGCGGGGCGATGATCATCGTCATGTTGCGGCCGTCCTGGGTCGGACGCGACTCGACGACACCGAACTCGGCGATCTCCTCGGCGAACTTCTGGAGGAGACGGACACCCTGCTCCGGACGCGACTGCTCGCGACCACGGAAGAGGATCATCGCCTTCACCTTGTCGCCACCGAGGAGGAAGCCCTCGGCGCGCTTGCGCTTCGTCTCGTAGTCGTGCACGTCGATCTTCAGGCGGAAACGGACTTCCTTGAGGTCCGTGTTCACCTGGTTGCGACGCGCTTCCTTGGCCTTCTGAGCGGCCTCGTACTTGAACTTGCCGTAGTCCATGATCTTCGCCACGGGCGGCTTCGAGTTCGGCGCGACCTCGACCAGATCCAGCTCGGCTTCCTGCGCGAGGCGCAGTGCGACGGCGATGGGGACAACGCCGACCTGCTCGCCCTGGGGGCCGACGAGTCGGACCTCGGGGACGCGGATTCGGTCGTTGGTACGGGGATCGGGAATGCGGAGCTCCTTCAATCAGGTGGTGGCCGTCCGGGGCGTTTGCCCTGGACGACGGCACGAGAGAGGAGATCTGACGCACGGATCGTGACCCGTTCGGCAGCCGCACGACGCCGACCCCTGCGGGACGGCCGACCGACGCGGACGCCGGTGGAGCGGTGTGGACCCGGTAGCCTGTGGTGCGCGGCCGCGGGTGGGAGAGACTCCTCTTTCGTGACGCTGCGGGAGTGATCGGCCTCGTTCGCACGAGTCCGGGCACACTGACAGCATCTGCCGCGGACGAGTCTAGCAGAGGAGCACCGTGACCGACACCCCTTCCCCCGAGCCCGACGAGGCCGCCCGCGACATCTCGGAGGTGCCGGCCGTCGAACTCATCAACACCGTGGCGGTGCACCTCCTCAGCGCGGCCGCCGTCAAGGTGGGTCTCGCGGACGACCCCGAGCAGCAGACGGACCTCGACGAGGCGCGCAAGCTCATCACGGCGCTCGCGGGGCTCGTCACCGCCGCGGCGACGGAGATCGGGGACCACCACGCCCGCCCGCTGCGCGACGGGCTCCGTTCGGTGCAGCTCGCGTTCCGCGAGGCGTCGAGCATCCAGGACGCGCCGGGTGCCGGCCCGGGTGAGAAGTACACCGGACCCGTCAACTGACGGGCGTCACCCGATGACGGACGGGAGGCGCGGGGGCGGGGGGGCCCCCCCCCCCCCGCCCGCCACCCGGCCCCCCCCCGGGCCCCCCCCCCCGGGCCGGGGGGGGGGCCCCCCGGGCCCCGGCCCCGGGCGGGGGGGGGGGGGGCGGGGGGCCCCCGCGCCTCCCGTCCGTCATCCGGTCCCGTCCAGGGCCGCAGCCCTCGGTCCGTCGGTCAGGCCGCGCTGCGCGCGACCAGGCGCGTGACCGCGGCGAGCGGGATGCCGACCCAGTCGGGACGGTTCCGGGTCTCGTAGACGACCTCGTAGACGGCCTTGTCGAGTTCGAACGCGTCGAGCAGTTCCCGGTGGGCACGCAGGTCCGATCCCGTCCCCTGCTGGTAGCCGTCGAGGAACGCCGACCGGGCGTCCTGCGCCCACTCCCCCGCGTCGACGGGTTCGGCGTCCTGGGCGAGGGAACCCTGGACGTAGTCGAACGAGCGCAGCATGCCGGCGACGTCCCGGAGCGTGACGTCCGGCAGGGAGCGCTCGGTGAGCGGGCGGAGCGGCTCGCCCTCGAAGTCGAGGAAGACCCAGCCGCGGGGTTCCGGAGCGGCGAGCACCTGTCCGAGGTGCAGGTCGCCGTGGATGCGCTGGAGATCGGGCCAGTCGGCGTCCGCGGCCCGGGCGTAGACCGCACGGACGGCGTCGACGTGCGGGGCGATCGCCGGGGCCTCGCGTGCCGCGGCGTCGAGCCGGCCGTGCATCGTCGCGATCGCGGCGGCACGGCGGTCGTCGTCGGCGGGCTCGGTCGGCAGGGCCTCGGCGAGGGTGCGGTGCACCTCGGCGAGCGCGAGCCCGAGCCGCTCGGCGTCGGATGCGAAGGGGATGCCCTCGCGGGCGTCGCCGAGCGCCACGCGCCAGGCGTCCTGCAGCCCCGGCAGGAACTCCTGGGCGAAGGCGAGGTGCCCGCTCGCGGTGCCGTCGGAGCGCCCCGGGTCCGGCCAGCTCCCGCGGAGCGCACCGTACACGCGCGGCACCCGGGCGCTGCCCGCGGCCGAGAGGGCGAGCTGCGTGGTGACGTCCGGGTTGTCGCCGTGGTGCAGCACGCGGAAGACCTTCACGATGACCTCGGCGCCGGTGTCCGTCTCGCAGATCACCGAGGTGTTCGACTGTTCGCCGCTGAGCACCCGGGACCGCCGGACGGTGCCGATCGGGACGAGACTCTCGTCGTCGGCGTCGATGCGCGCGGCGAGGGACCGGATCCAGTCCGGATCGGCGGTCGCGTCGTGCACGGTCCCGGTCGCGTCGGGGCTGACCGGCGCCTGGTAGAGGACGGGGCCGGTCGGGGCGTCGTCGAGGACGAGGCGGGTACCGGCGGGCTGCGCGAGGGTGCGCAGCTGCGGGGTGGAGCCCTTCGCCGTGTACCAGCGCTGGTGGGCGATCCAGCCCTCGAGGGTGCGGTCGGTGGGCTCGCCGGGGGCGGGGACGGGTGCCTCGTCGCTCATGGGGCGAACCGTACGCGCCGGGGGCTGAGGGTGGTGCGCTGGGTCGTGGGGCGTGGGGCGTGGGGCGCTGGGCGCTGGGGTCGTGGGGCGCTGGGTTCGGGTCGTCCGCTGTCCTCCACAGGGCGTCGTTCCGGGTGCGGCGTCCACAGAACGCGGCAGGCCCGGTGACGAGGGCCCCGCGGCGGACGACACTGACGGCATGCAGACCCCGCACCCGGAGCCGCTCGGCCGCACCGACCCCCGTCGCACGTGGCGCATCGCCGACGACCGGCGACTGCCCGCCCTCGAACCCTTCGCCGACCGCGTCCACCGGCACGGTCCCGTGGTGCTGCGCGAGCACCTGTGGGACACCGACGACCGGGTCCTCGCGGCCGAGGGCGTCGAGCTCCTCCGGTCGGACGCCGGGTGGAGCGTCGACCGCGGTGACGGGCCGGTCGAGGTGTCCCCGGACCTCGACGGCGGCGACGACGACCAGGATGCGGACCACGTACCGCGCGACGTGGTCGAGGTCTTCCTGCGCGGCCGCCCGGTCCGGGTCGTCCGGGTGCGGGACACGGTGACGACCCTCGTCGAGCTGCGTGGGCGGGACGGGCGGCTCCGCGCTGAGGTGGCCGACGTCCGTGTGGACGAGGGCGAGCCCGACGCCGCGGTGCTCCGGTCGGCTCCGTGGTGGGCGCTGAGCGACGACGGGCGGGGCGGGACGGTGTCCCGGGCTGCGGAACGGGCACTGGCGGACGCGGCGGAACCCGGGGCGGGTGGTGGCGCCCGGGGCGGGGCCGGGCGCGCTGGTGACGGGGCAGGGCACCGTGGGCTCCGTGCCGACCCCGAGCGTCGGAAGGGTTCGGCGGCACGCCCACGACGGGGCTCCGCGGCCGCTGCCCTGCGAGCGGTGCTCCGGTCGTTGCGCGCCGACCTCGTCGCGGTCGACCCGAGGGTGCGTGCCGACGAGCACGGGTCGGTGCACGACCTCCGGAAGGTCCTCCGTCGGCTGCGGAGCGTGCTGGCCGCGTACCGCGGCGCCCTCGACCGCGACGCCACCGAACCCCTGCGCGCCGAACTGGCCGAGGTCTCGCGGGTGGCCGGCGTCGCCCGCGACGCCGAGGTCCTGCGCGACCGGTTGCTCCGCACGGCCGGCCGCGCTCCCGAGGGCTTCGTCGACGCCGAGACCCTCGACCGGATCGGTGCGCACGTCGCCGAGTCCCGCGCGGCGGCGGCCGCCGACCTCCGACACACCCTGCGCTCGGCGACGTGGTTCCGGGCACTGGACCGCCTCGACGACCTCGTCGCCCGGGTGCCGCGGGGACCGCACGCCGACGACGACGCCCAGGCGTTCACCGTCCGCCGGATCGCGCGCGAGCGGAAGCGGGTCGCGAAGGCGATCGACGGCGGCACCGAGACGCTCGACGACCTGCACGAGGTCCGGAAGGCGGCGCGGCGGCTGCGCTACGCCCTGCAGGCCGCCGACGAGGCGACGGACCTCGGGAAGCGGCGCCTCGGGTTGCTGCGGCGGGTCCAGGACGGCCTCGGCGAGGTGCTCGACGCGGCGCACGCCACCGCGGCCCACCGGGAGCTGGCGACCCTCGCGGCGAGGAGCGGGGCGGACACGTTCGGCGCCGGGGTCCTCGCCACGACCGAGCACGCCGTCGTCGAGCGCGAGCGGGACCGGGCCGAGCACCTCGTCGCCCGCCTGCGGTCGCGCGTGGCGACCGGTCTGCGAGGATGACCGGGTGCCGCACTACCTCGAAGACCTCGCCGCCGGACAGACCTTCACGACCCCGGGCCGGACCATCACCGAGGCGGACGTCGTGTCGTTCGCCTCGTGGACGAACGACAACAACCAGGTCCACACCGACGTCGAGTTCGCCGCCAGGACCCGCTACGGCCAGCGGGTCGTGCACGGGCTGCTCGGCACCTCGCTCTGCCTCGGGCTGATCGCCCGCACCGGGGTGTTCGAGGGCTCGGCCGTCGCGCTGCTCGGCATCGACCAGTGGCGCTTCACGGCGCCGGTGTTCATCGGGGACACCCTGACGTGCGAGGTCGAGATCCTGTCGACGCGGCTGACGAGCTCCGGGACGACGGGCATCGTCGAGCGGACGGTGTCGCTCCGGAACCAGCGGGGCGAGACCGTGCAGCAGGGGCGCATGGACGTCATGGTCCTGACGCGGGACGCCGCGATCGCCTGACATGCCGGGCGGGCACTCGCCCGGAATCGTTGCCGCGCTCTTTACAACGATGTACCAGCCGCGCCAGCATGGAGGCATGAGCACGCTCGACGGCATCGTCGCCGCACCTGACACCGCTTCCCCGCAGGCCCTCCCGCTCGCCTCCCGGCAGGACGGCACGTACCCCCGGCCGCAGATGCTCCGCCCGCACTGGGCCGACCTCGACGGCACGTGGTCCTTCCGCAACGACGGCGACGACCCCGCCTGGCGGACCGGCTTCCCGGACGCGCGGGACATCGTCGTCCCGTTCCCGCCCGAGTCCGTCGCGTCGGGCATCGACGAGCCCGGCTTCCACCCCGTCGTCTGGTACTCCCGCACCATCGGCCGCGCCGAGCTCGAGGCCGCCGGACACGGCGACGCAGCACCCCGGCTCCTGCTGCACTTCGGCGCGGTGGACCACCGCGCCCGGGTCTGGATCGACGGGCAGTTCGTCGGCGAGCACGAGGGCGGCCACACGCCGTTCTCGTTCGACGTGACCGACGTCCTGACCACCACCGACACCGCCACCGCCGCCGGCGGCACCGACGCCGTGCACACCCTCGTCGTCCGCGCCGAGGACGACCCGCACGACCTCACCCAGCCCCGCGGCAAGCAGGACTGGCACGAGGACCCGCACGCCATCTGGTACCGCCGCACCACCGGCATCTGGCAGACCGTCTGGCTCGAGGCCGTGCCGACCACGTCGATCGAGTACCTCCGCTGGACCAACCTCGACCACCAGACGCTCCGCCTGACCGTCCGGCTCGCCGGGGCCCGGACCGGCGGCGAGCGCCTCCGCGTCGACGCCCGCTGGGACGAGCGCGACGAACACCTCGCGACGATCGAGACCACGCTCGGTGCGACGGCGAACGAGTTCGACGTGCTCGTCCCGATCGCCCGGCAGGCGAACGGCCAGGCCGAGGACGAGCTGCACTGGTCGCCGGAGGCGCCGCGGCTCGTCGACGCCACGGTCACCCTGCTGGGATCCGGCAGCGACCCGACCCCGATCGACGCCGTCGCGTCCTACTTCGGCGTGCGCACCGTCGGCGTCGACGGTGGCGCGTTCCTCCTCAACGGCCGGAGCTACGACGTCCGCAGCGTCCTCAACCAGGGGTACTGGCCGGACTCGCACATCGCAGCCCCCTCCCGCGAGGCGCTCCGCCGCGAGGTCGAGCTCATCAAGGAGCTCGGCTTCAACGCCGCACGCAACCACCAGAAGATCGAGGACCCGCGCTTCCTCTACTGGGCGGACCGGCTCGGCATCCTCGTGTGGGGTGAGGCGCCGGGTGCGTACGCGTTCTCGCCGCGGGCCGTGCAGCGGCTGATGCGCGAGTGGATGGACGCCGTCGAGCGCGACGCTTCGCACCCGTCGATCGTCACGTGGGTCCCGGCGAACGAGAGCTGGGGCGTGCAGCACATCGCGACCGACCCCGCGCAGCAGGCCTACGCGCGGTCGTTGGCCGACGTCACGCGGGCGATCGACCCGACACGGCCGGTGATCTCGAACGACGGGTGGGAGCACCCGGACTCGGACATCATCACGATCCACGATTACGAGGGCGACGGGCCCCGGCTCGCGGCGACCTACGCCGATGACGCGGCGCGCACGGCACTGTTCCACGGCATGGGCCCGTCCGACCGCTGGGTGCTGGTCGGTGGGGCGGTCGACCGCGGTCAGCCGGTCATGCTCACCGAGTTCGGCGGCGTGAACTACCAGCCCGGCGCCCAGCGCGAGGACGGCTGGGGCTACACGACCGCGGCCGACGGCGACGACTGGATCGCCCGGATCACGGCGCTGTACGACGCGATCCGTGCGAGTTCGTTCCTCGCCGGGTCCTGCTACACGCAGCTCACGGACACGATGCAGGAGACGAACGGCCTGCTGAACGCGGACCGCACCCCGAAGGTGCCGATCGAGCAGATCCGGCGCGCGGTCACCGGTCGCTGACGCGACGCAGGAGCCGGGAGGCACGTCCTCGGTGAGCAGGAATGGTCGGGTCCGACGAACGGACCCGACCATTGCTGCTCACGAGACGCGGAGATCGGTGCGCGACCGACGCGGCGTCTCGGCGCGGATCAGGAGGCGCGGATCAGGAGGCGAGGAACCGCAGGACCGCCTCGTTCCACTCGTCCTTGTGCGATGCCAGCACCCCGTGCGGTCCGCCCTCGATGACGTGGGTCTGCGCGTTCGGGATCGCCGCAGCCGTCCGCTTGCCGGACACCTCGAACGGCACGATGCCGTCGGAGTCGCCGTGGATCACGAGCGTCGGCACGTCGACCTTGGTGAGGTCGTCGCGGAAGTCCGTCGTGGCGAACGCGACGGTGCAGTCGAGCGTGCCCTTCGGCGATGCGAGCTCGGCGATCGCGAGGTCGTACGCGCGCTGGTCGCCCGACACCAGGGGCTTGTTCACGAGCGAGGGCTTGCCCGCCGTGTAGAACAGGTCGACGAACTCGTGCAGGAACGCGGGGCGGTCCCCGGTGATCCCGTTCGAGAACCAGTCCGCGAGGTCCTGGTCGACCCCGCCGTCGGGGTTGTCGTCGGACTTCCAGAGGTACGGCGGCACCGCGCTCGCGAACACGAGCTTCTTCACCCGGCCCGTGCCGTAGGTGGACACGTAGCGCGCGAGCTCACCGCCACCCATCGAGAACCCGATCAGCGTGACCTCGGTCAGCCCGAGCTGGTCGAGCAGTGTGTCGAGGTCGGCGGCGAACGTGTCGTAGTCGTACCCGCCCCACGGCTGCGACGACTGCCCGAAGCCACGACGGTCGTACGCGACGACCCGGTGCCCGGCCTCGACGAGGGCCGGGATCTGGCCCTCCCACGAGCGGCCGGACAGGGGCCAGCCGTGGATGAGGACGACCGGGTCGCCCGATCCGAAGTCGTCGTAGTGCAGGTCGATGTCGTGCCCGTTCTCGGCTCCGACGGTGATGAACGGCATGGTGCCTCCGGTGGTTGCGTCTTCCAGGGAACGCCGACCATGCAACGCCGCGGGCCCTCACCGAGGCTGGAAGCGTACGCCTTGCGGACACCGGCCGCATGCCGTGGACGTGCGAGGATCGGGCGGTGACGAGCGCCGGGGAGACGAGCCGCGCCTCCAGGCCGGCCCTGGAGGCGCGGCACAGCGGCTGGACCACTCCCCTGCTCCTGTGGCTGGCCTCGCGCGTGGTCAGCACGGTCCTGCTCGCGACGGTCTACGCCGTGGCGACGGCGAACGGCTGGCCGTTCGCGTCGTCCCGACGCGATCCGTCCTTCTTCACGTTCTCGGGGTCGTGGGACGCGTCCTTCTACCGGATCATCGCGGAGCACGGGTACCCGACGACGCTGCCGCTCGACGGCTCGGGGCACGTCCTCCCGAACGCCTGGGCGTTCCTGCCGGTGTTCCCGACGCTCGTGCGCGCGGTCATGCCGCTGACGGGCGGGTCGTTCTGGGTCGCGGGCGTGCTCGTCGCCACGCTCGCCGGGGCCGGGGCGTGCGTGCTGCTCTACCGGCTGGTGCTCGCCGTGGGCTGCCCGCACCGCGCGCGGTGGGCGACGGCGCTGTTCGCGTTCGGTCCGACCGCGTTCCTGCTGCAGGTGGCCTACGCCGAGAGCACGTTCCTGCTGCTGCTGTTCGGGGCGCTGCTGGCGCTCGTCCGTCGGCGCTACTGGCTGGTCGCGCCGCTCGGGCTCGTGGCCGCGTTCACGAAGCCGGGCGTGCTGGCGTTGGCCGTGGCGCTCGCGGTGCACCTCGTCGTGCGGTGGGTGCAGGAGCGTCGGGCGCTCCCGGTGCGGGACGCCGTGGCGATCGTCGTGTCGGGGCTGGTGGTGGCTGCGGCGGGGCTGGCGTGGCCGGTGATCGCCTCGGCCGTGACGGGTCGTCCGAACGCCTACCTCGACACCGAACTGTCGTGGTGGGTGGGGTTCGTGGGGCGGCAGCACTTCGCGCCGCTCACGCCGTGGTTCACGATGGCGGGGACGTGGCTCGGGCCGCTCGGGATCGTGCTCGTGGTCGCCGTGCTCGCGGGGGCGGTGTGGTTCTGGACGCGGAGGTCGGTCCGTGCCCTCGGGGTGGACGTGTGGGCGTTCACGGCGGCGTACGCGCTGTACCTCGTGGCGGTGTTCCTGCCCCAGCAGTCCCTGCCCCGGTTGCTCATGCCGACGGCGCCGCTGCTCGGGTCGGACGCGTTCGTGCGGACGCGGCGGCGGGCGATCGTGTGGCTCGTCGTGGGCGTGTGCCTGCAGCCGGTCGCCGTCGTGCTGCTCTGGTTCCTCGGGTACCCGTGACGAGCGGCGCGGCCCGGCGCGGCGCGGCCCGGCGCGGCGCGGGTCGCACAACCAAAGTCACTCCGCGCCGGGGGTCGCCGTGGTTCGAGCGCACTTTCGTTGTGCGCTGCCCCGCCGAACCGGCTGCGAGCACCGCCAGGCACCCGAACCCCCGGGGCGCTCCGGCGCTACGCGTCGAACGTGTGGAACCAGGCGGTCCCGCCCGGGTGCTGCACGGTGATCATCTCGTCGAGGTCGCGGTACGGCCCGTCCTGGTTGTGGCTCGCCGACTTGATGCGGACCGTGCCGTCCGGCTCGGTGAACACCTCGGACACGATCGTGGTGTGGTCCGGCGAGTCGTTGTCGTTCCAGTCGTAGAACACGATGTCGCCGACCTTGACCTTGTCGCGTTCGTCGAGGGAGCGGCGGGTGAGCCCGAACTCCGCGGCGTTCGCGGTCAGCCACGGGTCCATCGTCGGGCAGTAGGTCCACGTCGCCGAGTGCTCCGCCCCGGCCGAGCGGTTGTACCAGTCGGAGCGCTGCTGCCAGCCGCGGGCGATCAAGGTCTGCGACACGTAGTTCGCGCAGTCGCCACCGATCGGGTTCATGGTGCCGTACTCGGCGAGGTTGTAGTCCTTCCAGTGCGCCATCGCGTACTCGAGCTGCCGGTCGACGTCGGTCAGTGCCGCGTAGGCCAGGGTCGAGGTCGCGACCGCCGTCGAGGCGTCCGGGACGGGCGCGGTGGTCGGTGTGGGCGTGGCCGTCGCGGAGTCCTGCGTCGCCCCGGTCTGCCCGTCGTTCGCGGCGCTGCCGTTGCCGTCCGAGGACTGGTTGGCGGACGGTGACGGCTCGATCGCGGTCGTGAAGAGCGCGACGTCCGCCGAACCCGCCGTGTACATCGCCTGGTGCGGTGCCGTGAAGGTCACCTTCGTGGCGGTCGCCTTGACGTCCCGCGCGGCGATGCCCCCGACCGTGACGCCCGTGACCGCTGCCAGCCCGGAGCCGGCGACGGTGATCGTCACACCGCCGGCGAGCGGGACCTGCGCAGGGCTGAGCGACTTCGCGACGGGCTTCGCGGTGGGCGTGGACGAACCGCCACCGTTGCTCGTGCCGCCGCCGGACGCCTTGCCCGTTCCGCCGTCCCCCGACGAGCACGCGGCGACGGCGAGCCCGATGCCGGTCACGCCGGCGAGGGACAGCAGGGAGCGGCGCGTCAGGGAAGCAGTCATGGTGCTTCCCAGGGTAGGCGACGACACGGCATGATCTCTGGCAGGAACCACCGTCGAGAGGATCAGACCACCCATGCCCGAGAGCCACGACTTCTTCGTCGCAGCCGCCCCCGACCACGTCCGCGCAGTCGTCCGCGGCGCACTCGTCCGCGAGGGCTACACCGTCGACGACGGCGACCAGGGAGCCCTCCGCGCCACCCGCGGCAGCATGGGCCTCACGCTGCTCATCGGCGGCATGGCGAACGACCGGACCTTCCACACCCGCCTCGACGTCCAGATCATGGTCACGCCGGACGGTCGGACGGTCGCGCGGCTCCTGCGCGGTGCCGGCAAGTCGGCGCTCAAGGGCGGTGCGCTCGGCATCTCGCGCGGCAACCGGGCCTTCGAGCAGGCCGCCAACGCGATCCACGGCGAGCTCGCCCAGGCCGGGATCCTGACGGAGAGCGTCCCCGGCTGACCCGGGCCCGCCCCGGGAACGACGAAGGCCACCCGATCGGGTGGCCTTCGTCTCGGAGTGGAGCTAAGGGGATTCGAACCCCTGACCTTCTCATTGCGAACGAGACGCGCTACCAACTGCGCCATAGCCCCGAGAACGCGTCCACACTAGCACCCGCGTCGGCCCGATCCGAAATCGAGCGATCAGACGGCGCGGCGGCGACGCATGATGGCATCGAGGTCCGCCTGCTCGTACGCGTCCTCGCCGAGGACACCCATGCCGGCCCACTTGCTCGGCGGCGCCGGGGATGCGGCGGGAGCAGCGGGTTCCGGAGCGGGAGCGGCCTGGGCGACGGGGGTTCCCGTGCCGGCCGGCGCGCGCAGGCCCAGCCGTTCGGCGAGCCGCCCCTGGTCGTGCGCGGAGAGCGACGCGACGGCCTCCTCGACGTCCGGGCGCATGGGCGACACCCGCGCGAGCGACGGGTCGGTCTCGGCGGCCCGGATCGCGGCCGCCTCGGCCTCGGCTTCCGCCTTGGCCGCGGCGACCCGCTCCTTCAGGCGGGCGGCGAGCTCCGCCGAGGACTCCGGCGTGGCCGCCGGGACCTTCGGGCGTTCGACGTACAGCGGCTTCGGGACGCGGTTCGGCGTCCAGCTGCGGTCATGAGCGGGCTCGGCGGGCTGCTCGGTCGACAACGGCGGCGCCGGGTCCGTCCACTCGCTCGCGGGCCTGGAGGCGCGGCTCGACTCCGGCACGACCGTCGCGGTCCGGGCCTTCCGCGCCTTCGCCACCTGGTGCAGCTGGGCGAGGACCACTGCGGACCCACCGGCGGCGACGAGGCCGGCGACACCGACGAGCCAGGCGGCGGGGGCCGCGACGAACACGACGACCGCGACGACGAGGCCGAGCGTGCCGAGCAGGGTCGCCCCCAGTCGGGACCGACGCATGCGCATCGCGGTGAGTGCGGGGACCGCCGAGGCCCGCTCGAGCACGGGTGCCTGCTCGGCCAGTCGACGGGTGATCTCCCGCTGCCGGGCCGCCTCGTGGGCGCGGACGATCGCGGTGCGCTTCGCCTCCTCAGACTTCGCGACCCGCTGGGCCTCGGCGAGGGACTTCGCGTTCATCTCGATGCGGACCTCGTCCGGCAGCTCGGCGGTCTGCGCGAGGATGCGGAGGGTCTGCTGCAGCCGGATCGCGTTCCGCTCGGTGGCGAGGTACTGCCGACGAGCCGCCCAGGACGGCATGAGGTAGACGAGCCAGAGCACGGCCGCGATGAGCAGGACGATGCCGCCGCCCCAGGAGCCGATACCTGCCATGGGGACACGGTAGGGGTGGGCGTTCCCCCGGCCGGTGATTGCCGGACGCGTGTTGCGCGTGTCGTGACGAAATCGCCGGGGGCGAGCCGCGCCTCCCGGGCCGCCCGGACGGACCGGACCCGCGGGTCAGACGCGGGGCGTGGTGTGCAGCGGCATCGCGGCCTCGTCGCGTGCCGCGAGCGGGACCGAACCGACGCCCGGCGGGACCTGGCCGCGGACCCAGCGTTCGAGGACGCCCTCGCGGACCTCTTCCGCGACGAGGGCGAAGCAGAAGTGGTCGCGCCAGTCGCCGTTGATGTGGATGTAGCGGCGGCGGAGCCCCTCGTACCGGAAGCCGAGCTTCTCGACCACCCGCAGCGACGGGGCGTTCTCGGGACGGATGCAGATCTCGATGCGGTGGATGCCGACCACGCGGAAGCAGTGGTCCACCGCCATCGCGACGGCGATCGGCGTGACGTTGTGGCCGGCGGCGTCCTCGACGACCCAGTAGCCGATCGAGGCACTGGCCAGGGAGCCGTACGTGATGCCGGAGACGTTGAGCTGCCCGACGAAGCGGCCGTCGAGCTCCATCGCGAACGGGAGCCCGAGCCCCGCGCGGGCGTTGGCCTGGAGCGCGCGGATGCTGCCGCGGACGTCGGTGGAGACGTGACCGGAGGGGTTCGTGGCCTCCCACGTGCGGAGCCACGAGCGGTTGCTCGCGAGGGCGACGTCGAGGTCGCGGGTGTCGCGGAGTCGGAGGGGCCGGATGGTGACCCGCCCGTGGGACAGGGTCGGGATCGTCGTCATCGCGCTGGTTCCTCCGGGAGCGTCGAACGGGCCCGGGGGTGTTCCCCGGACCCGTTCGGCGACGGGTCGTCTATTCGCCCGCGTTGAACTCCTTGAGCCACGACTTGAGGTCGGGGCCGAGGTCTTCGCGGTCCGAGGCGAGCTGGACGATCGCCTTGATGTAGTCGAGTTTGTCACCGGTGTCGTACCGGCGTCCACGGAACACGACGCCGTACACGCCGCCGGTCCACTCCTCCGCGTTCGCCATCTTCATGAGCGCGTCGGTCAGCTGGATCTCGCCGCCCTTGCCCGGCTCCTGCTTCTCGAGGACGTCGAAGACCTCGGGACGGATGACGTAGCGGCCGATGATGGCCAGGTTCGAGGGTGCCTCGCCCTGCGGGGGCTTCTCGACGAGGCCGGTGATCTTCACGACGTCGTCGGTGTCGGTCTCCTCGACCGTGGCGATGCCGTAGAGGTGGGTCTGCGACTCCGGGACCTCGAGCAGGGCGACGACGGTGGCGTTCTTCTCGCCCTGGACCTCGATCATGCGCTTGAGCAGCGGGTCGCGGGCGTCGATGATGTCGTCACCGAGGAGCACGGCGAACGGCTCGCGGCCGACGTGCATCTTGGCGCGGAGCACGGCGTGGCCGAGGCCCAGCGGGTCGCCCTGGCGGACGTAGTGCATGTCGGCGAGGTCCGTGGACTGGTTCACCTTCTGCAGCTTCTCGTGGTCGCCCTTCTTCTTGAGGGTCTCCTCGAGCTCGGACACGTGGTCGAAGTGGTTCTCGAGCGCGTTCTTGTTGCGGCCCGTGATCATCAGCACGTCGGTGAGCCCTGCGCCGACGGCCTCTTCCACCACGTACTGGATGGCCGGCTTGTCGACGACGGGGAGCATCTCCTTCGGCATCGCCTTGGTGGCGGGGAGGAAGCGCGTGCCCAGGCCTGCGGCGGGGATCACGGCCTTCGAAATCTGGAAGCCCATGCCTGGACGGTATCGGATGACCCCTGGAGGGGGCATGTCGTCGCTACGGAGGACACGGCTTCTCGCGCTCGGCGGCGGAAAGCCGCAAGACGTGCCCTCGGTAGACTCCTCGGCATGATCGCCGATCTCGGGAACGAGAAGCGCGCCCTGCGAGCCGAGCTCCGGCAGCGGCGGCGCACCCGGACCACGACCGAACGCGAGACCGACACCGCGGCGCTCACCGCGACCCTGCAGCGCTTCGCCGAGGAGCGCCAGGTCGAGTCGATCGCGCTGTACCTCTCCGCACCCGAGGAACCCGACGTCCGCCCGTTCCTGAACTGGGCGTTCGAGCACGGCATCCGGGTGCTCCTGCCGATCACCCGCGAGGACGGCCTGCTCGACTGGGCGGTCGGCGACGGCGCCTCCGAGGCCGAGGGACTGGCCGGCGTGCCCGAGGTCGTCGGCGAGGTGCTCTCCCCCCTCGCGATCAACGACGTCGACGCGATCCTCGCCCCCGCCGCCGCGGTGGGACACGACGGCGTCCGGATGGGCTGGGGACGCGGCTACTACGACAAGACGCTCGGGTCGATGGCGAACCGCCCGCCCGTCTATGCTGTGATCTTCGACGCGGAGTACCTCGACGAGGTCCCGCGCGAGACCCACGACGAACCCGTCGACGGCATCATCACGCCGTCGCGCATCATCACCTTCCGGAGCTAGGGTGCCCACCTACTCGTACCGCTGCACGGAGTGCGGCAACGCCTTCGACATCAAGCAGTCGTTCTCCGACGCCACGCTCACCGAGTGCCCGGCGTGCGGCGGCGTGCTGCGCAAGGTCTTCTCGCCGGTCGGGGTGACGTTCAACGGGGGCGGCTTCTACCGGACCGATTCCCGGGCGGCGCCGAAGGGCTCGTCGGAGTCGTCCGGCTCGTCGGGCTCGTCCGGCTCGTCGGAGTCGTCGTCCTCGACGCCGGCGAAGACCGAGTCGAAGCCCGCAGCCGCGAAGCCCGCTGCCTCGACCACGCCGAAGCCCGCCGGGTCCTGACCGGGGTCCGGACTCCTCGGTAGGTTGATGGGGTCGCCGTCCGGCGGCCGTCCTCGACCCGGAAGGAGTCCCGTGAAGGGCTTCAAGGAGTTCCTGCTCCGCGGCAACGTCATCGACCTGGCCGTCGCAGTCGTCATCGGTGCAGCGTTCACCGCCATCGTGACCGTCATCGTGAATGCGATCATCAACCCGGCGATCGGCGCGGTGTTCAACGCGTCGAGCCTCGACGACGCGCTCAAGGTCGACATCCCGACCGTGGCGGGCGGCAAGCCGGCGACCCTGATGTTCGGCTCGGTGATCGGCGCGGTGATCAACTTCGTCATCGTCGCGGCCGTCGTGTACTTCGCCCTCGTGCTCCCCGTGAACCACCTCAAGAAGGTCGCGTTCGAGCGGGTCAAGAACGACGAGGAGCAGACGCCGCAGGACGTCCCGCCGACCGACGTCGAGGTGCTGCTCGAGATCCGCGACCTGCTCCGCTCGCAGAACGGCGTGCCCGCGAACACCGGTGGCGGTGCGCACGTGGCGCCGTCGACCGCTCCCGAGGGTCCCGGCATCGGCGGCACGACGAAGCTCTAGCTGCTCCCGCACAACCGAAACCCGCCCGAACCACGCGATCACGTGGCTCGGGCGGGTTTTGCTTGTGCGAACGGCAGGCGTCAGCGCGCGGCCGCCGCCGGCGAACGGCCGGCGCAGCGCGCGGCCGGCGTCAGCGCGCGGCAGGCGTCAGCGCGCGGCCGGCGTCAGCGCGCGGCCGACACCTCGCGCCGCTTCGCGAACATCGCGAGCGCGTACTGGACGCCCGCCAGCACGTGCCCGGCGGTCCCGAGGTAGACGAACACGAGGGCGACGACGCGGACCCACGGCGCGTTCTCGTCGACGGTGTGCACCGCGGAGAACAGCAGCACCGGCAGCCCGACGAAGAGCAGCGCCGACCGGATCTTGCCGGTCCACGTGACGTCGAGGTCCGGGTTGCCGTGGAACAGCACGCTCGAGAGCACGACGAGCACCAGGTCGACGAGCACCACGACGGCGACGACCCACCACGGCAGCAGCCCGGTCAGCACGAGCGACAGCACGATCGCGATGATCGCCAGTCGGTCGGCGACGGGGTCGATCGCCTTGCCGAGCTTCGAGCCCTGGTCGAACTTGCGCGCGATGAAGCCGTCCGCCCAGTCGCTCACCCCGATGACGACGAGCGCGACGAGCGCCCAGCCGGGGTGTCCGGCGACGACGAGCCACACGAACACCGGGATCAGCAGCAGCCGGAACAGCGAGATCAGGTTCGGCCAGGTCTGCCAGTCGGGGCGCTCCCGCACGGTGTCAGTCATCGCAGGACAGGCTACCTGCTCACCAGTGCGGCGGGACGTCGCGCCGGAGCTGGTCGTCGTTCTCCCCGTCACGGTGGCGGGCCGGTTCCGGCGGCGCCACCGGGTCGTAGCCCGGCACCGGCTGGGTGGTGACGCGTCTGCGGGGGCGAGCCGCGCCTCCTGGGCGGTCGTCCGGCTCGCGGTCGTGCGCTGCTCCTGGGACGGGAGGCGCGGCTGACGACGCGTCGTCGGCCCGCGTCCACGTGCCCACCAGCTGGTCCGTCTCGGGCGTCACCGGACCGGCCGGCCGGGAGGCCCGCCGGCTCGGCCGAGGAGTCACCGGCGTGCGGGGATCGGGGGGATGGAGATCTCCTGCGTGGCACCACGGTCGACACCGAGCACCGCGGCGACGGTGTTCGCGACGCGGTCCGGGTCCGAGAAGAGCTGGAATGCGTGCACGCGCACGTAGTGCCACCCGAGTCGGCGGAGCACCTCTGGTCGGAGCCGGAGCGACTCGCGGAGCGACCCCTTCACGAGCGTCGCGTCGGTCTCGATCGTGACGCACACCCCACCGTGCGCGGCGACCAGGCCGAGCTTGCCGCGGTGGCCGAGCGCGACGGGGATGCCCCGCATCTCGAGGCGACGGGCGAGGTCGACGAGCAGCGGATCCGAGTCGTCCGGGACGTACTCGGCCGTGGTGCGCGCACGGACCTCGGCGAGGATCTCGGCGAGGGCGACGGTGCCGTGGCCCATCCGCTCGGCCTCGATGTCGGACGGCTGGAAGCAGGTGACGATGACCATCGAGCGACGTGCCCGGGTCATCGCGACGGCGAGCAGGCGCTCCCCACCGGGCTTGCCGAGCGGACCGAAGTCGCGCAGGACACGGCCGTGCGGGGTGCGGCCGTAGCCGATCGAGAACACGACGCGGTCGCGGCTCTGGGCGACGGACTGCTCGAGCGTCGCGACGATGAACGGCTCGGCCCGGTCGCCGATGACGAACTCGGTGAGGTCCTTGTGCCCCTGGGCCGCGGTGAGCACGGCCTGCTCGACGCGGACGGCGTGCTTCGCCGAGGCGGTGATGACCATGAGCGACTCGGTCGGACGGGTGCGGGCGTGGTCCATGACGAGCCGGACGACGCGGTCCACCTCGGCGTCGACGCTCTCGACCGCCCCCGACTCGGGGTCCGGCACGGCCTTGCCGTCGCTGACGTAGTCGAGCGCGATCGAGCCGTGCCCGAGGAACGAGCCGGCCCAGGGCAGCGACTCGATGCGTCCGCCGTAGAAACGACGGTTGACGAGCTCGGCGAGGTCCTCGCCGCCGGCGCGGTACGAGCGGGTGAGCGACAGCGTCGGCAGCAGCGTGGAGAGCTTCGCGAGCGCGGAGTCGGCGTGGAAGGCGTCGAGCGTGCCCTCGTCGACCTGCAGCGCGCGGTGCGCCGGGTCGACCGCGATCCGGAACGGCGACGGTGTCTGCGTGACCGGGTCGCCGAACACGACGGTCTGACGGGCACGGCGGACGGCCCCGACGGTCTCGGCGATGGTGACGGCGCCCGCGTCGACGAGGATCACGGTGTCGAAGGGCATCGTGTCGGCGATCTGCGACACCTCGTAGGGCGACGCGAGCCACACCGGCGCGATCGACCGGGACAGGTGCGGCGCGGAGTCCTGCAGCAGACGCGAGGTGATCGCGCCGTCCCGCAGCTGGGTCTTCAGCGCGGTGGCCTCGTCCGGCCAGTCGACGAGTCCGACCTTCCAGTTCTCGGCCAGCTGCCACGCCAGGCCCTGGGAGACCCCGGCCGCGTGCGCGTCGTCGACGAGTCGGAAGTCGGCCTCGACCCGGTCGAGCATGTCGGTGTTCGCGCCGAGCAGGGCCCGGTCGGACTCGAGCATCGTCTCGAGGGCCGACTGCCACCACGCGAGCTCGAGCTCGGCGGGGACGTGGGTGTCCGGCACGTGCCGGTTCGCCAGGTCCGTGATGAGCGGTTCGAGCTGCAGGTCGCGCAGGGTCTGCATGAGCTCCGTCCGCTCCTGCAGGTTGTGCAGGACGTCGGACTCCTCGGCGAGGCGGGCGATCGTCGGGACGAGCTCGTCGATCGGCACGTTCGCCAGCTGGGTCTCGCGGGCGGTGCGTCCCAGCGGCTCGTCGAGGCGCGCGAGGTCCTCGACGACGTTCGAGAACAGGACCTGGACGTCCGCGATGCCGGTGGGCACCTCGGGGTTCACGCCGGCGGCGACGTAGCGCTGCCAGAGGACGCGCTGCTGCTGGACGCGGGTCAGCGCCTCGTGCAGGTCGGACACGTGCACACCGGGGCGGACGTACTCGCGGGCGAGCTTCTTCAGCCGGCGCCGGTTCGTGCTCGACATCGGCGCACCCTCGCCGCGCGGGGCGGTGGCGGCCACGAGCTCGGACACCGAGCGGTCGAAGACGACGGGCAGGAAGCGGTCGAGGGTGTCGCGGATCTCGGTGAGCAGGCGCAGGTAGATGCCGAGCTCGTTGATCGTCGTGAACTGCCGCATGTGCGTCGTGGCGACGAGGTCGTGGGCACGGCGGAGCAGGGTCGGCAGGCCGTCGGCATCGAGGTCCTTCGCGATCCGGTGGGCACGCTGGGCACCGTCGCTCGAGGAGAACTTCGCGCCGTACCAGGGCGAGTCGTCCGGGCCGTAGCGGAACTCGCCGAGGTTCGCGGCGCTGACCATCGTCTCGGCGACGCGCGAGCGCCCCTCGACCATGCTCGTCACCGAGGTCTTCGACAGGCGTGCGGTCGTCGACGGCGGGACGGGCAGCAGCGACAGGCGCGACAGCTCGACGAGGCAGTCGAGCACCGAGACGCGGAAGTCGGGGTCGACACGCGTCAGCGAGCCGCGGTAGTCCTTGAGGACCTTGCGGAGCCGGACCAGGGCGTCGTCGACCTCGCGCAGGTTCGGACGCGAGGCCTTCTCGTTGCGGGCGATCGCACGGACGACGTCACGACGGAGGGTGCCCGGGGTGACGGCGACACCGGGGAGCTGCACCTCGGAGAACCGCGCCGCGATGCCGCGCAGGGTCGCACGGCGCGGGCTCACCACGAGGACGCGCTTGTTCGCCGCGACGAGGCCGCCGAGCGCGTTCACGATCGTCTGCGTGCCACCCGTGCCCGGGAGGGTCTTCACCACGATCGAGTTGCCGGCCGTGATCTGCGCGATCACGTTCTCCTGCTCGTCGTCGGCGTCGAGCAGGAGCGTGTCGGTCTCCGGGCTCCGCTCGTCCGACGGGGTCTGCTCGACCGGGTGGTACGACTGCTCGACCTGCCACTTGGCGCTCGGGTTGCCGGCGAGGGCGTCGAGCACGGGGTGGGACAGGTCCTCGGTGTCCTCGACCATGCCGGTCGCGACCTCGGCGAAGGTGGACACGACCAGGCGTGCGTGCACCGAGAAGCCCGGGATGTGCGCGGTGAGCCCGCGGAGCCGGTCGATCACCGGGTTCGGCGTGAAGGAGCCGTCCTGCTGCGCGAGCGCCACGAAGGACTGGGCGTCGAGGATGACGCCGAACTGCTCGTGCAGCGCGTCGGCGAGGCCGGGGTTGAGGACGGGCTCGCCGAGCAGGCGGACCTCGAAGTCGCGGCCGTGCCGACGGATCGCGAGCGGGCGCAGCAGCACCGGGCCGCGGAACTGCTCGTCGCCGTGCTGCCAGTCGGCCATGCCGATGCCGAGCTTCACGGCGTCGATGCCGCGCACGGTGGACAGCTCGGTGCCCTTGGCCTCGACGTGACCGGCGGCGATGCGGGCGGCCCGGAGTGCCACCTCGTCACGGATCAGGCTCGACAGCAGGGTCGTCTTGCCGGTGATGAACTGCGCGAGGCCGCCCGGGTGCGTCGTCGAGAGCTCGATGCGGGCCCGGGGGTGGTCGGCGAAGTGCGTGAGGGGGCTGGTGCCGCCGACGCCGGTCAGCTGCTTGCGCCAGACGTCCCAGGCGGGTTCGGCGGCATTGCCGGCCTGGAGGCGCGGATCACCCAGGCTGATCGCCTGCGGACTCGTGAGCTGCAGTTCCGGGCGCAGGGTGCGGTCGGGTTCGTCCGTCACGGCGGTCTCTTCCTGCTGCCCCCGTCGGTCCTGCTCCCCCTGCTGTCCGTCGCGCCCGTCCTGCTGTCCGTCACGCCCGTCCGCGGGCGCGTCGGCGCCCTCGACGGGGACGTCGTCGTTCACGTCGTCCTCGCCGTCGGTCACCCTGTCCGCTCGCCACACATCCGACACTGTAGGCGGAAGCGGGCTGGCACTCTGGCAATGAACCGAGGTTTCGGACTTTCCGGCACCCACCGACGCGCGACCGGGCGCGCCGGTGTGGTACCAACGGGGCATGGCCATCGACGACCGCACCGCTCCCCCCACCCCCGCGCCGGAGTCCGCTCCCGCACCGAACCGGCGTCGATCGGTCCCCGCCGAGATCTCGCGTTCGTGGCTCCTCGTCTCCGGCACGGCGACCGATCGGTTCGAGAAGTCGCAGCGGTCCCGTGCCGACCAGATCATCCTGGACATCGAGGACGCGGTGGACCCCGCCGCCAAGCCGTCGGCCCGCCAGGGCGTCGCCGCGTGGCTGGCCGGCGGCGGCGAGGCCTGGGTGCGGATCAACGACGTGACGACGGACTTCTGGGCGGACGACGTCGAGGAGCTCCGCGGCCTGCCCGGGCTGCAGGGCGTCATGCTCGCGAAGACCGAGTCCCCGGCGCAGGTCACCGACACGTGGCACCGACTCGGCGGCCAGACCCCGGTGATCGCCCTGGTCGAGTCGGCCCTGGGCATCGAGGAGTCGGTCTCGATCGCGAAGGCGCAGGGGGCGTTCCGGCTGGCGTTCGGCTCGGGCGACTACCGGCGGGACACCGGGACGAGCGCGGACACGCTCGCGATGGCGTACCCGCGGTCGAAGCTCGTCGTGGCGTCCCGCGTGGGCGACCTGCCCGGCCCGATCGACGGCCCGACGGTGGGGTCGTCGCACCCGATCCTCCGCGAGCAGTCGCAGGTCGCGGTCTCGCTCGGGCTCACCGGCAAGCTGTGCCTCGACACCGAGCAGCTTCCCGTCATCAACGAGGTCATCTCCCCCACGCCGACCGACGTCGCCTGGGCGCAGGACTTCCTCGACGACTTCGAGGCCCGCGGCCGGGTCATCCGCGACGGCTCCGACCTGCCCCGACTCGGTCGCGCGCAGAAGATCCAGCGCCTCGCACAGGCGTTCGGCGTCGAGGCGCGGTAGGACTGCACCCATGACCTGGTCCAACGTGCCCGGCGGTCCGCCGCAGTCCTCACCCTCCGACCCCACCGGCGCCCAGCGGGCCACGTGGGAGCAGGGCGGCTCGACGCTGTTCCCGCCGGGGAAGCTCGCCGACCGGATCTCGACCGTGCTGCTCCTGGCGTTCGGCGCCGTCATGACGGTCGTCACCGCGGTCGTCGGGATCATCGCCGTCATCTCGGCGACGGCCACGTGCGACGCCGCCACCGGCTGCACGCCGGGTGGCTACATCGGTGGGACCGCGATCGCGGTCGGCGGTGCGTTCGTGATCGGCGTCGCCACGATCGTCCTGTCGATCGGCGCGTGGATCCGCCGTCGGACGTCGTGGTGGATCGCCGCGATCGGCTTCGTGCTCGCGATCGTCGTCATCACGTGGGGCGGCGTCGTCTTCGCGGGGGCGGCGGACGGCGGCTCGGCGTCCTCGTCGGTCTCCCCCACCGCCTGACGCCTGCGGCCCGGACCGGGGTAGCGTCCGGGGCATGGTGACGGTCTCGCGGACGACGGTCGCGGTGGTCGGTGGCGGCCCCGCCGGGGTCGTCCTCGGTCTGCTCCTCGCCCGTGCCGGCATCGCGGTCCGGGTCGTCGAGAAGCACGACGACTTCAACCGGGACTTCCGCGGTGACACCGTGCACGCCTCGACGATCCGGCTGCTCGACGAGCTCGGGCTCGGGGAGCGGTTCGCCGCCCTGCCGCAGTCACGCCTCGACGACTTCTCCCTGCCGCTGCCGGACGGCTCGCGTGCGCTCCTCGGCGACTTCTCACGCCTGCGCCCGCCGTACGACCACGTGGCGATGGTGCCGCAGTGGGACCTGCTCGACCTGCTCGTCACCGCCGCCCGCGAGGAGCCCTCGTTCGAGATCACGATGGGTCTCGCGGCCACCGACACGATCGAGGAGAACGGCGTCGTGACGGGCGTGCACCTGGCGCCGTACCGCGATCCGGACGGCGGCACCGAGGAACTCCGCGCCGACGTCGTCATCGCCTGCGACGGCCGTGACTCGGTGCTGCGCAGCGCCGCCGGCCTGCACCCGCGGTCGTTCCCGGTGCCGTTCGACACGTGGTGGTTCCGGCTCCCCCGCGAGCCCGGCGACGCGACGACCGCGCTCGTCCCGGCGTTCTCCGGCACCGACGTCCTGCTCAGCTTCCCGCGGCCGGACTACCACCAGGTCGCGTACTTCGCGCCGAAGGGGTCGGACGCGGCCCTCCGCGCCGCCGGGGTCGAGGCCTTCCGGGCCCGGGTCGCGCGGCTCCGACCGGACTTCGCGGGCCGCGTTGACACGATCGCGTCGATGGACGACGTGCACGTGCTCGACGTCCGGATGGACCGGCTCACCCGGTGGTGGCGTCCGGGGCTGCTCTGCATCGGCGACGCGGCGCACGCCATGTCCCCGGCGGGCGGCGTCGGCATCAACCTGGCGGTGCAGGACGCGGTCGCGACGGCTGCGATCCTGGCGCCGGCGCTCGGACGGGGGCTCCGCGGCGCGGACCTCGACCGTGCCCTCGCCGCGGTGCAGCGGCGGCGCACCCCGCCGGCCGTGGTCGTCCAGACCGCCCAGGCGTTCCTGCACCGCGTGGTGTTCGAGCGGGCCTTCGCCGGGGCCCTGCAGGCCGGCCCGCCGCGGCTCCCCGTCCTGCTCGCCCGGTACGTGCCGCCCGTCCGCGGCCTCTACGCGCGCGGGATCGCCTTCGGACCGCTCCCCGAGCACGCCCCCGCATGGGCACGGCGCTGACCCTGGACACGACCCGTCCCTCCCGGCGCATGCTGGGGACATGAAGCAACGAGTCATCGGAGACGTGTCGGTCAGTGCCATCGGACTCGGCGGGATGCCCATGTCCATCGAGGGGCGCCCGGACGAGCGGCAGTCCATCGCGACGATCCACGCCGCGCTCGAGGCCGGCGTCACGCTCATCGACACCGCCGACGCGTACCACCTGGCCGCCCACGACGAGGTGGGGCACAACGAGTCGCTCATCGCGAAGGCCGTGCGGGAGTTCCACGGCGACACCTCGGACGTCCTCATCGCCACGAAGGGCGGGCACCTCCGGCCCGAGCCCGGCCCGTGGGCGCAGAACGGCCGTCCGGAGTACCTCAAGGAAGCGGCGAAGGCATCCGCGAAGCGCCTCGGCGTGGACGCCGTCGGGCTCTACCAGTTCCACCGTCCGGACCCGGCGGTGCCCTACGCGGACTCGATCGGTGCGCTCGCCGAGCTCCTCGACGAGGGCGTCATCCGGATGGCCGGCATCTCGAACGCCGACCCCGACCAGATCCGGACGGCGAACGAGGTCCTCGACGGCCGACTGGCCTCGGTGCAGAACCAGTTCTCGCCGAAGTTCCGCTCGAGCGAACCGGAACTCGCACTGTGCGACGAGCTCGGGATCGCGTTCCTGCCGTGGAGCCCCCTCGGCGGCATCGCGAACGCCGCGGAGCTCGGCACCGCGTACGAGGACTTCGCGTACATCGCGCGCGACCGCGGGGTCAGCCCGCAGGTCGTCGCGCTGGCGTGGGAGCTGCAGAAGAGCGACGTCGTCGTCCCCATCCCCGGGGCATCGCGCCCGCAGTCGATCCTCGACTCGGTGACGGCCGCGACCGTCAAGCTCCGTCCCGAGGACGTGGCCCGACTGGACGCGTCGCAGCCGGCGGCTGCGTAGACGACGCGACCCGCGCCTCCTGGACTGCCCTGGAGGCGCGGGTCGCGATCACGGGTCGGCGCGCGTCAGGACTGGCAGACCTCCTGGAAGTCCTTGCCCGTCGACTCCAGCTTCTGCAGTCCCTCGGTGAAGCCGGAGCTGGACAGCGCGGACGGGTCCTTCGAGGCCGCGAGGTCCTTCGTCATGCCCACGAAGTCCGAGAAGGCGCCCGCGAACGCGTCGGTCTTCGGCTTCACCTCGGTGTTGGTCACCTTGTCGGCGCTGTCCTCGAGCGTGGCGTCGAACTCGTCGAGCTTCGCCATCGCGGCCTGCGGGTCGCTCTGCAGCTCGGTGAGCTGCATCTGCATGCCCTTCGTGGCGTCGGTGACCTCGTTCGTGAACAGCTTGCAGGCCTCGGCCTTGGTCTGCGTCGGGGTCGGCGTCGACTTGGCGGCCGTCGTGGCGTCCGAGCCGGAGCCGCCGGCGGAGCAGCCGGCGAGGAGTGCGACGGCGATGGCGGCCGTGGTGAGCGAGACGAGCTTGGTGCGCATGGTGGTGGGTCCCCCGGAGTCGTGCCCGCGACCCCGGGACGGGGTGCGGATCCGCGTCGAGGCTACATGGGAGATCCACAGGTGGACCGCGTTCCCGGTGCCCGACGGTCCGCCCCGTGGGTAGCGTCGGGGGCATGCGAGCGATCACCTCCGAGAACGGCACCCTCGACCTGCACGACCTCCCCGACCCGGTCCCCGGAGCCGGCGAGGTCCTCATCGAGGTCGCGGCCGCCGGGGTGAACAACGCCGACCTGCAGCAGGCGGCCGGCAACTACCCGCCGCCTCCCGGGGCGTCGGACGTCCTCGGCCTCGAGGTCTCCGGCACCGTCCGCGCACTCGGCGACGGCGTCGAGGGGTTCGCCGTCGGTGACCGGGTCTGCGCACTGCTGTCCGGCGGCGGCTACGCGGCACTCGTCGTCGCCCCGGAGACCCAGGTGCTGCCGGTACCGGAGGGGATCGACCTCGTCGAGGCCGCGGGGCTGCCGGAAGCCGCGTGCACGGTGTACTCGAACGTCGGCATGCTCGCCGGGCTCCGACCCGGACAGACCCTGCTCGTGCACGGCGGCACCGGCGGCATGGGGTCGCACGCGGTGCTCTGGGCGAAGGCGCTCGGAGCGACGGTGATCGCGACGTCCGGGGGCGAGCGGAAGGTGCAGGCCTCCCGGGAGCTCGGCGCGGACCTCGTGGTCGACCACCGCTCGGAGGACTTCGTCGCACGGGCGCTCGAGTTCACCGGGGGCCGTGGCGTGGACGTGGTGCTCGACGTCGTCGGGCCGGACTACCTGGCGCGGAACATCGAGGTCCTCGCGCCGAACGGGCACGTCGCCGTGATCGCCTCGGGCAGCGGCCGCACCGGCGAGCTCGACCTCGGCGCGATGATGCGGAAGCGGGCGACGATCAGCGCCACGACCCTGCGTGCCCGGCCGCTCGACGAGAAGGCCGCGATCGTCGAGGCCGTCCGGTACAACGTCTGGCCGTTCGTGGCGGACGGTCGGGTGCGCCCGGTCGTCGACTCGGTCCTGCCGCTCGCCGAGGCCGCCGAGGCGCACCGGCGGGTCCGGGACGGCGAGGTCGTCGGGAAGGTGCTGCTGACGCCCTAGGCGCGCGCGGCACCCGCAGCGCCCGCGGCACCCGTGCTCCCGGCCCGCTGGCCCCGGACGAGGTCGAGCACCTGCCCGCACTTCGCCCCGAACGTCGCGCGGAGCAGATCGGCCGCGTCCGGGTCCTCGTCGAACCGCGAGGGCATGTCGATCGCCAGCATGATCGCGAAGATCATGCCGCTGCCGAGGAACCCCTGGACCTGGTCGTCGGCGATCCCGGCCTCGTCGCGCAGGAACCGGTAGATCTCGAGGAACCCGGCCCGGGCCGCGGCACCGATCGCCGGTTCGGCCCCGGAGACGAAGCCCTGCAGCAGGAGCGTGTGCAGTCCGCGCTCGGCGGCGAGGTCGACGAACTGTTCGCCGATGACGTGCGCCGGGGTGTCGTCGGGCCCGAGGTGGGCGAGGGTCTCGCGCCAGGCGTCGAGCAGGATGTCGAGGGTGTCGCGGAACACCTCGAGGAAGAGCGCCTCCTTCGAGCCGAACATCCGCACGACGTACGGCTGGCTGATGCCGGCTGCCGCCGCGATCTGGTCGGTCGTCGTGCCGTTGTAGCCCTGGCTGCCGAAGAGCCCGCGTGCCGCTTCGAGGATCATCGCGCGACGCTGCGCAGCGGGCATGCGGACGGCCGTCGCCGGTGCCGGTGCAGATGCCGGGGAAGTCATGGTTGACAGGTTATCAGTCGATTACTACAGTCGCCCTTCGTAAGTAATCATCCGATTACCAAACGGAACGGATCCCCACCATGGAACGACGCATCCCGGTCTGGCTCGCCATCGCAGCCGCATCCCTCCCGATGTTCATGGCGACGCTCGACAACCTCGTCGTCACCAGCGCGCTGCCCGCCGTGCACGCCGACCTCGGCGCCTCCGTCGAGGAGCTGCAGTGGATCACCAACGCCTACACGCTCGCGTTCGCCGCGCTGATGCTCCTGGCCGTCGGCCTCGGCGACCGGCTCGGCCGCCGGCACCTGTTCGTCGCCGGCATCGCCGTCTTCACCGTCTCCTCGGCGTTCGCCGCCGTGAGCACCGACCCGACCTCGCTCATCGTGTGGCGTGCGATCGAGGGTGCCGGTGCCGCAGCGATCATGCCGCTCTCCCTCACCCTGCTCGTCGGGAGCGTGCCCGACCGGCTCCGCACCGTCGGCATCGGTGTCTGGGGCGGCATCTCCGGCCTCGGCGTCGCCCTCGGCCCGCTCATCGGGGGCGCCGTCGTCGAGGGCTGGAGCTGGGAGGCCATCTTCTGGCTCAACGTCCCGGTCGGCATCGTCGCGATCCCGCTGGCCCTCTTCGCCCTGCCGAACACCCGCGGAGCCCGTGTCCGCGCCGACGTCGTGGGCGTGCTGCTCGCCGGCCTCGGCGTGCTCGGCGTCGTCTTCGGGGTCGTCCGCGGCAACGACGCCGGCTGGACGAGCGGCGAGGTGCTCACCGGCCTGGTCGGCGGCGGTGTCCTGCTCGTCGCGTTCGCGCTCTGGCAGGCCCGCACCAGCGCTCCGCTCCTGCCCCTCCGGTTCTTCCGCGACCGGAGCTTCGCCCTCGCCAACGTCGTCGCGATGACGTTCTCGTTCGGCGCGTTCGGTTCGGTGTTCATCCTCATCCAGTTCCTGCAGGTCGTGCAGGGTCGGACCCCGCTCGAGGCCGGCGTCTGGACGATGCCCTGGACCCTCGCGCCGATGGTCGTCGCCCCGCTCGCGGGCATCGTGGCACCCCGGGTCGGCACGCGGCTGCTCATCACCGGCGGCATGGTGTTCCTCTCCGCCGGACTGTTCTGGATCGCCGGGACGATGGCCGCCGACGTCACCTTCACGACGCTGCTGCCCGGCTTCCTGCTCGCGGGCATCGGGATGGGCGCCGTGTTCGGTCCGATCTCGACGGCGGTGCTCGCGCGGATGCCGCAGCACGACCACGCGAAGGCCTCCGGCGCGAACTCGACGCTGCGTGAGGTCGGCGTCGCGCTCGGGATCGCCGTCCTGACCGCCGTCTTCACCGGGGCCGGCGGCGAGCTCACCCCCACCGGCTACGTCGACGCGGCCCAGCCCGCCGTGCTGGTCGGTGCCGCCGTGGTAGCGGTCAGCGCGGTCGTCGCGGCGTTCCTGCCCGCTGGACGCTCGGCACACGTCCCCGAGACGGTCGCCGACGACGGCCTGGAGGCGCGGCTCGCCCCCGCCGCACCGGCCCCCGTCGCGTAGGTGGTCGCGCTCGCGGCGCTCGGGCCCCGGGCGGGCGCGTCAGGCGTGGACGCGGGCGAGGAACTCGACGAGCGCGGGGTGATGGGGGGCGTCGAGGACCTCGGCCGGGGCACCCTGCTCGACGACCTCGCCCTGGTGCAGGAACACGATCCGGTCGGCCACGTTCCGCGCGAAGTGCATCTCGTGCGTGGTCATCAGGATCGTCGAGCCCTGCCGCTTCAGCTCGGTCACCAGGTCGAGCACCTCGCCGACGAGCTGCGGGTCGAGGGCACTCGTGACCTCGTCCAGCAGCAGGAGCTCGGGGTCGGACGCGATCGCCCGCACGATCGCCACGCGCTGCTGCTGCCCGCCGGAGAGCCGGTCCGGGTAGGCCCCGGCGAAGTCCGCGAGGCCGATCCGCCCGAGGAGCCGCCGGGCGGTCTCCTCCGCCTGCGCCCTGCCGACGCCGTGCACCTGCCGGGAGGCGAGCGTCACGTTGTCGAGCACGCTCATGTGCGGGAACAGGTTGAACTGCTGGAACACGACGCCGATCCGGGCCCGGGTGGCGTCGACGTCGATGCGGGGATCGGCGATGTCCGTGCCCTGCAGCAGGATCTCGCCGTCGTCGATGCCCTCGAGCAGGTTCACCGTCTTGAGGAGCGTCGACTTGCCGGAGCCCGAGGCCCCGATGACGCAGATGACCTCGTGGCGGTGCACCGTCAGGTCGATCCCGCGCAGGACCTCGTGCTCGCCGAACGCCTTGCGCAACCCGCGCAGCTCGAGGACGGCGGCCGACGTGTCGGGGGTGATCCGCGCCTCCTGGCCCGTCATACGGTCCCTCCGATCTGCTCGCGCCGCTGCTGGCGACGCGCGATCGCGTCCGTGACGCGGATCAGCGGCAGGCTGATCACGACGAAGAGCAGTCCGGCGACGAAGTAGGGCGTGAAGTTGTAGGTCTCGGCCTGGGCGATCTGCGCGGAGCGGACCGCGTCCACCGCGCCGAGGATCGACACGAGACCGACGTCCTTCTGCATCGACACGAAGTCGTTCATGAGCGCGGGCGTGACCTTGCGGATCGCCTGCGGCAGCACGACGAGGCGCAGGGTCTTCGCGTGCGACAGCCCGAGCGACCGGGCGGCGAGGCGCTGCGAGGGGTGCACGGCCTCCATGCCGGCGCGGAGCACCTCGGCGATGTACGACGAGTACGTGAGCACGATCGCGATGGTGCCCCAGACCTCGGCGGGGAGGCGCGGGAAGACCCCGAGCCCGGGGATCCCGTAGCCCACCAGGTACAGCACGATGATGAGCGGCAGGCCGCGGAACAGGTCGGTGTAGCCGGTGGCGAGCATCCGCAGGGGGAAGAACACCGGGCTCCGCAGGCCCCGGACGACCGCCAGCAGGGTTCCGAACACCGCGACGCCGATGGCGCTGAAGAACAGGATCCGGATGTTCAGCCAGAGGCCCTCGAGGATCGACGGGAACGAGTCGATCGCGGTCTGCGGGTCGAAGAACGACTGCTGGACGGCGGCCCAGCCGGGGGTGTTCACGACGCCGAAGTAGACGACGGCGATCACGACGAGCGTCGACGCGACGGACACCACGATCGACCGGCGTCCGCGCTGCCGACGGTAGAGCCGACGCTCCAGCTCGACCTGGCTCGGTGCGGCTGCGGCCACCGGGGTGCCGGCACCTGCTGGAGCGGTCATGCGGCTACTTCAGGACGGGGGTGTCGGTCTCCGAGGAGAGCCACTTGGTCTGCAGGTCCTGGAGCGTGCCGTCCGCCTTGAGCGACTTGATCGCCTTGTCGACCTTGCTCGTCAGTTCGGAGTCCTTCGGCAGCACGAAGCCGAACTGGTCGCCCGTGCCGTCGGACGGGAACTGCGCCGAGACCGTGCCCTTGCCGTCGAGCTGCGCGCCGGACATGTAGAAGGCGGTCGGCAGGTCGGTCACGATCGCGTCGATCTGGCCCGACTTGAGCGCGAGGACGGCGTCGTCGTTCGAGTTGAAGACCTGCGGGGTGACCCCGAGGACGTCCTTCACGCTCTGGATGCTCGTCGAACCGGTCGCGACACCGATCGCGTCCTGCTTCAGGGCTGCGATGGTGGTGTCGTCGGCGGCCTTCGAGGACTGCGTCGTCACGACCGCCTGGGTCGTCGTGTAGTACGCGCTCGACATGTCGACGGCCTTCTTGCGCTTGGCGTCGATGGAGAACTGCTGGACGTTGAGGTCCCAGTCCTTCGGGCCGGGAGCGATGGCGCTGTCGAAGGTGCTCCGCTTCCACACGACGTCGGACTCGTCGTAGCCCATCTCCTTCGCGACGGCGTAGGCCACGGCGGCCTCGAAGCCCTTGCCGGACTGCGGCTTGTTGTCCTCGACCCAGGGCGAGTACGCGGGCTGCCCGGTCGCGATCGTGAGCTTGCCGTCGGTGACGGTGCCGTCGGCGTTGCCGCTGCCGCCCGCCGAGCAGGACGAGAGCGCGAGTGCGGCGACCGCAGCGGTCGCGACGGCGATGGTGAGACGGAGGGATCGGGTCACGGTCGGGCCTTCGTGCGAGGGGGTGGGGGCAGGACGAAGTGTACTTCGCGCTGGGATACCAACGCGAAACGGATGTCTCGCGACTACTCGGCGAGCGTGAAGTCGTCGAACGAGAACCCGGGCGACACCAGGCAGCTCAGCAGCACCTCGCCGTCGCCCGGCAGGGTCCGCTGCCACACGCCGCCGCGCACGAACGCCTGCGCGTCGTTCACCCGGTCGCGCCCGGCGTCCGGGCCGAGCGTGATCGTCGCCCCGGGCTCGGGCTGGTCGCCGTCGCCACCGAGCTGCAGGTCGACGCTGTCCGGCCCGTGCCACATCCAGATCTCGTCGCTCGTGACCCGGTGCCAGGCCGAGGCCTCGCCCGGGGGCAGCAGGAAGTGGATCAGGGTCGCGGCGGGCCGGTCGCCCGCCGGCGTCGACACGGTCGCGGGCGAGGTCCAGGTGCGGACGTACCAGCCGCCCTCCGGGTGCGGCTCCATGCCGAGGGCGACGGCGCGCTTCGGCACGTCGAGCCACTCGATCAGGGTTCCGTCGACGGTGCGACGGGCGGCCATGCCCGGGCGGGGTGCGGTCTCGGTCATGATTCCTCCAAGGAACGATCAGGTGGGGCGGGCGGGCCGGTCAGCGCACCGTCGACGGCTCGGACGACACCGCGGATGACGGTCGCGACGGCACGGCCGGCTCCGTCCTCGACGAGTTCGGCGAGGGCGTCCGGCACGGTCCGGGCGTCGACGTCGAAGACGGCCAGGTCGGCGCGTGCCCCGACGGCGAGGTGCCCGATCCGGTCCGGCCCGACGGCGAGCCCCATGGCGTGCGCGCCGCCGAGGGTCGCCGCGGCGAGCAGTCGTTCGTGCAGGTCGCGGTGCCCGTAGCCCTGCGACCGGGCGATCCGGTGCAGCGCGGTGACGTCGGCCATCAGGTCGAGGGACGGCGACGACGACAGCGAGTCCGTGCCGATCGCGATCGGGCTGCCCTCGCGCAGGTAGTCGGCGACGGGTGGCGGATCGAGCCCGATGACGGCGTTCGAGCGCGGGCAGAGCGCGACGGCGGTCCCCCGTGCGCGCAGCAGTGCCCGGTCGGCGGCGGTCATGTACACACCGTGCGCGATGTGGCAGTCGGGGCCGAGCACGCCCAGCCGGTCGACGAACGCGGTCGCGCTCGCACCGAAGCCGAGCGCGCGCATGGCCCGGAACGACGGCACGTTCGCCAGGTGCCAGTCGTTGCCGTGGCCGACGCCGTCGACGCCGTCGAGCCCGGGCACCGGCCCGAGGGCGACGCGCTCGCCCTCGAACGCGGCCTCGCCGAGGTGCAGGTGCAGCCGGAGACCGCGCTGGCGCACGATGTCGGGGAGTTCGAGCAGCGGGGCGACGTCGAGCGAGTACGGCGCGTGCGGGGAGAGCCCGGCGCCCGGGTCCGTCGGGATCCGCTCGAGTTCGGCGAGCACTTGGTCGCGGCCGTGGGACTGCCAGGCCGCGTTCTCCCAGTCCATGACCTCCCAGTAGGCGATGCCGCCGAGGCCCGCTTCGGCGAGCACGGTCGACGCCTCGATGTCCGTGACGACGTCGGCGATGCTCGTCACACCGGCGAGGATCGACGACGTCGCGCCGGCTGCCGCCTCGGCGTGCCAGTCGTGCGGCTCGGCGTAGTCCTCGTTGAACGCGCGGGCCCAGTCCTCGAAACCGCTGTACTGCCGCTGCCCGACACTGGCCATGCCGGTGTACTGCAGGTGCGAGTGCGCGTTCACGAGACCGGGGAGGAGGGCACCTCGCCACGGCCGTTCGGTGAAGGGCACGCCCGAGCCGGCGAGCTGGTCGACGACCCACGACCGGTCGCCGACGTGCAGGATGCGGCCGTCCTGCACCGCGACGGCGCCGTCGGCGATGGGCGGCGCGGTCATCGGCACGACGATGCGCGCCGAGTGGACGGTGACGGGGTGCCCGGCGGTCACGACGGGTCTCCGAAACGGCGGGTCCGGACGTCGGGCTCACGGTCGGCGGGGTGCTCGGCGAGCGGTCCAGGAGGCGCGGCTGGCGCTCCGAAGGCGGCGAGCGCCGCGCGGGCGGTCGCCTCGTCCACCGCGGGGTCGATCGGCACGACGGCACGGTCGAGTTCGTCGCCCCGTTCGAGGAGCATCCGGACGGCGCCGAGCTGTGCGGCGAAGGACAGGTCCATGATCTCGATCGGGTTGCCCTCGGCAGCGGTGATGTTGATGCAGCCGCCGCCGTCGAGCACGATCGGGCCGCCGTCCGCACCGGGGAACACGAGTCGCTCGGCCTTCGGACCCACCGGGACCCGCTCGGCGCCGGCTGCTCGGGCGTCGTCGAGCGCCACCTCGTGGTCGACGCCGCCCGCGACCGCGACGACCGTGCCGTCCGCGCACGACCGCAGCGCGCGGAGGTCGACCGTGTCGGCGACCCCCGTGGCGCTCATCACGAGGTCGGCGTCCTGCACCGCCTCGGCGAGGGGTGCGACGGCGTAGCCGGCGAAGAGCGCCTGCAGGGCGCGGACCGGGTCCGTCTCGGCGACCGTCACCCGCAGACCGAGTGCCGTGAGCACCAGGGCGACCCCCTCGCCGACGTGGCCGAACCCGGCGACGACCGCCGTGCCTCCCGGGACCACGCGGTGCGTACCGGACGGGAGCCGGTCGAGCAGGTCGAGCACCGCGAACACCGTCGACTGCCCGGTGCCGTACCGGTTGTCGAAGAAGGTCTTGGTGCGGGCGTCGTTCACCGCGACCACGGGGATGCCGAGCTCGCCGCGCGCCGCCATGGTGCGGAGCGGGCGGAGGCCGCTCGTCGTCTCCTCCGCTGCGCCGAGCATCGTGGGCACCAGGTCCGGGCGCTCCTGGTGCGCGAGACGGATCACGTGCGAGCCGTCGTCCAGCAGGATGTGCGGTCGGGTGTCGAGCATCGCGAGGGCGAGGGCCCGCTGCTCGGGGAGCGAGGCGGTACTGCTCGCGTACACGGTCAGCCTGGCTGCCCGGAGCGCGTCGGCCACGGCGTCGTCGGTCTCGTCGGCGTGGGCGTAGACGACGACCTCGGCGCCGGCGTCGCGGAGGAGCAGGCTCAGCACGGCGGTCTTCGGCTCGAGGAACATCGCGACGCCGATCCGGGTGCCACGGAGGAGTCCCCCGTCGCGGAGCTCGGCGGCGACCGCTCGCGACACGGGCATCGACCGGCGGGCCCAGCGCAGGCGGGCCTCGGCGGCGGGGTCGTCCTCGGGGTCGCGGCCGGTGGAGACGAGGAAGACGTCGTCCGAGGTCATCGGCACCGCGAGGACACCGGGGCGGGCGATCGCGACCGGGCCGAAGGCGTCCTCGTCGACGGCGGGGAGGTGTCGTCCGGCGTCGACCACGACGAGGGTCGCACCCCGAGGGCGGTCGGCTTCGCGCTCGATGACCGGCGTGGAGTCCTCCGGCGAACCGGCGCACCAGAGCTGGTCGACGGGTTCGTGGGGCAGCGCCTCGCGGGCGCCGAGCCCCGTCAGCAGGGAGCGCAGCGCCGCGGTGTCGCGGGGGTCGCCGCCGACGATGCGGAAGCGGCGCGCGGCGACGAGGAGGTTCGTCGCGCCCGCGAAGCGTCGGACGGCCGCCGAGGCCCAGGCGCGGGTCTCGGGGTCGGCTCCTGGCGGCATGCCCCAATCGTAGGGCGAGCGGGTGGCGTGCCCGTGTCCGGCGGGTGGCCGGGTGGCGCGCCCGTGTCCGGCGGGTGGCCGGGGGCCTCGTCAGCGCGGGACGTGCGGCGGGGGCGTGCCGTCCCATCCGTCGCCGGACGGCGACGGCGACGACGACGACCAGGGTGCCGGCCAGCCGGCGAGCGCGTTCGCGCTCCGGTCGAGCCGTCGGTGCCGGCGCAGCACCGTGACGAGGACCACGACCCCGACGGCCGACACGATCGCGAGCCCGATCACGTACAGAGTCGTCGCGACACCCGCGATCGACGCCGGGACGACCCCGTTCCGCGCCACCGAGAACGGCGTCCCCGTCACGACGAACGCCAGCAGGGTCGAGATCGTCGAGTTCGAGTCCCACAGCCCGTGCAGCAGGGAGACCCCCACGTAGGCGACGACCGGGGCCCACGACCACCGGAACCGGTCGCGACCACGGGCGGCCCCGAACAGGACGGCGCCGAGGATCGACGTCCACAGCACGTGCCCGACCGGGGACAGCACCGCACGGACGACCTCGGTCTGCAGCAGGGACACCAGGTCGATGCCCCGCGCGGTGATCGCCGCGTTGAACGCGTACCCCGCCGACTCGAACGCGGCGAAGCCGGCACCGACCGTCGCCCCGAGGAGTGCTCCCTGCCGAGCCGTCTTCGGGCGGACCCGCCACCCGACGAACAGCAGCAGGACGCCCTTGACGAACTCCTCGACGAACCCGACGACGATGTACACGAGGGCGTCCTGCTGGAGGTTCGCCTCGAGCAGGGACGCCCCGAGGACGCCGAGGATCCCGCCGACGAAGAACGCGACGATGAGCTGCATCGTGCTCACCGTTCCGGTCACCCGCTCGATGACGAACAGCACCACCGTGAAGGGCACGAGGAAGCTGCCCAGCAGGATGATCGTCGGGACGAGGTTCGTGTTCAGCGTCGTGATCGTGACGACGATCGTGACCACCCAGAGCAGGAACCCGACGAGGAGGGTCTTCCACCACCAGCCGTGACGGTGGTGCGGGTGAGCGGCGCGGACGTCCGTGGACAGGCTCATGGAGCCATGGTGCTCCGCGGCCGCGCCGGGGGTCACGGGAATGCGCGGGGCTCGTCGGACGTACTCTCTGGGCATGAGCGATGCATCCTTCGACAAGGTCACGATGTTCGGTGCGGACTGGTGCCGCGACTGCCGCCGTTCCAAGGCGCTGCTCGACAGCCTCGGGGTGGACTACGAGTACGTCGACGTGGAGGCGGACCTGACCGCGGCCGACCGCGCCGAGGAGATCAGCGGGCGGAAGAACATCCCCGTCGTCGTGCTGCCGAACGGGAAGCACTTCGTCGAGCCGTCGGACGCCGAACTGCGTTCGGAGCTCGAGGCCGCCGGCGTCGTCTGACGCCCGGGCGCGCTCGCGCTGCCTCCCCCGCCCGGACATCGGATGAATCGGGCATGATGGCGGCGTGATCATCGACGCTCACCACCACCTCTGGGATCCGGCAGACCGTCCCTACCCCTGGATGGACGACTCGGTCGCCCCGATCCGGCGACGGTTCGACGTGGACGACCTGCGTGCGGCGACCACCGGGACCTCCGTCACGCGGACGATCGCGGTGCAGGCGGTGCACGACGCGGGCGAGACCGCCTGGCTCCTCGCGCAGCCCGCGCCGGTCGCGGGCGTCGTCGGCTGGGTGGACCTGACCGCGCCCGACGTGGCCGAGCGCGTGGCGTCGGCGTCGACCGGTCCGGGCGGCGAGCGGCTCGTCGGCATCCGCCACCAGGCACAGGACGAGCCCGACCCCGGGTGGCTCGCCCGGCCGGAGGTCGTGCGCGGCGTCCGTGCCGTCGCGCGTGCCGGCCTCGTGTTCGACCTGCTCGTGCGGGCCCGGGAGCACGACGCCGCCCTCGCCCTCGTCGACGCCGTACCCGAGGCGTCGTTCGTCCTCGACCACGCCGGCAAGCCGTCGATCGACACCGGGGACCCCTCGTGGCCGGACCGGATGCGGGACGTCGCCGCCAGGCCGAACGTGGCGTGCAAGGTCTCCGGGCTGCTCACCGAGGCGGGTGCCGACTGGCGGGAGCGCCCCGTCGCCCGGTACGCCCGCGCGGTCGTCGAGCACTTCGGCCCGGAGCGCTCGCTGTTCGGCTCCGACTGGCCGGTGTCGACGCTCGCCGCCGACTACGCCGAGGTCCTGCACACGACGAGCGACGCCCTCGCGGACCTGTCGCCGACCGAG
This sequence comes from Curtobacterium sp. NPDC087082, assembly GCF_044745045.1. Lineage (NCBI taxonomy): Bacteria > Bacillati > Actinomycetota > Actinomycetes > Micrococcales > Microbacteriaceae > Curtobacterium > Curtobacterium sp. NPDC087082. The sequence continues at coordinate 52,458 of NZ_JBIUZN010000002.1, forward strand.
CGCGACGCTGTGCTCCGCGGGACGGCCGAGCGGATCTACCTTGCCGGAGCCTCGACTCAGACATAGGATGTTTCCGCTGCACCGGCGCAGCAGGAGAGCGAGGAACGATGCGGTTCGCACGACTTGGCCCGGCAGGCGACGAGATCCCCGTCGCGATCGACGACGACGGCGAGGTGCTCGACCTCCGGAGCCTCACCGGTGACATCAGCGGTGGCTTCCTGGCGTCCGACCCCGGCCCCGACGCCCTCGTCCGGCACGCCCGCGCCGCCGGCGACCTTCCCGTGATCGACCGGGCCGACGGTCTCCGGCGTGGGTCGCCCGTCGCCCGCCCCGGCAAGGTCGTCTGCATCGGCCTGAACTACCGCGACCACGCCGCCGAGACCGGCGCCGACATCCCCACCGAGCCGATCGTGTTCATGAAGGACCCGATGACGGTGATCGGCCCCGACGACGAGGTGCTCGTCCCCCGCGGCAGCACGAAGACCGACTGGGAGATCGAGCTCGCGATCGTGATCGGCACCACCGCGCGCTACTGCGCGTCCGAGGACGAGGCCGCGACGCACATCGCCGGCTACGCCATCGCCAACGACGTCTCGGAGCGCGCCTTCCAGCTCGAACGCGGCGGGCAGTGGGACAAGGGGAAGTCCTGCGAGACGTTCAACCCGCTCGGCCCGTGGCTCGTCACGCCGTCCGCGCTCGAGGCGGACGGTCTCGACCCGAACGCCCTGTCGCTGCAGCTCCGGGTGAACGGCGAGCTCCGGCAGGACGGCAGCACCCGGGACATGATCTTCCGGCCGGCCGAGATCGTCCGGTACCTGTCGCAGTTCATGGTCCTGTACCCGGGTGACGTGATCAGCACCGGGACACCCGCGGGGGTCGCCCTCGGCAGCGGTGCGCCGTACCTGCAGGCCGGCGACGTCGTCGAACTCACCGCCGAGGGCCTCGGCTCGCAGCGCCAGACGATGGGCGCAGCATGACCGCCGGGACCCACGAGGGCCTGCGGGCCGTCGTCACCGGGGGCGCCTCGGGGATCGGCGCCGCGATCGTCGTCGCGCTCCGTGACCGAGGTGCGACCGTCGCGGTACTCGACCTGCAGCCCGCGGACGACGCCCTGTCGTTCCGCTGCGACGTCGGTGACGACACGTCCGTCCGGGCAGCGGTCGCCGACGCCGTCGAGCAGCTCGGCGGCCTCGACGTCCTGGTCAACAACGCCGGCATCGGCGCACAGGGCACCGTCGAGGACAACCCCGACGACGAGTGGCGCCGCGTGTACGAGGTGAACGTGCTCGGCGCGGTCCGGCTCTCGCGCGCGTGCCTGCCGCACCTCCGCGACTCCGACGCCGCCAGCATCGTGAACACCTGCTCGATCGCCGCCACCGCCGGGCTGCCCCAGCGCGCGCTGTACTCCGCGACGAAGGGCGCGATCGCCGCCCTCACCCGCGCCATGGCTGCCGACCACCTCCGGGAGGGCATCCGCGTCAACGCCGTCAACCCCGGCACCGCGGACACCCCCTGGGTCGCGCGGCTGCTCGAGCGCGCCGACGACCCGGCAGCGGAACGGGCGGCCCTGGAGGCACGCCAACCGCACGGACGCCTCGTCGCCCCCGAGGAGGTGGCCGAGGCCGTCGCCTACCTCACCAGCCCGCTCGCCCGGTCGACGACGGGTGTCGACCTCGCGGTCGACGGCGGGATGCAGGCGCTCCGGCTCCGGCCCGCCTGATGGGCCCTGGAGGCGCGACTATCGTCGTCGTGTCGGCTCGCGTGGGCGAGTGGCCGAGCAGGAGGTGGTGACGTGGCGTCGCTGACGGACGATGCGATCGCACGCATCCAGCAGATGATCGTGAGCGGCGAGCTCCAACCCGGGCAGCGCCTCCCGCCCGAGAAGGAGCTGAGCGAGTCCCTCGGGCTGTCGCGGAACAGCCTCCGCGAAGCGGTCAAGGCCCTCGAGCTCATCCGCGTGCTCGACGTCCGGCGTGGCGACGGTACCTACGTGACGTCGCTCGAGCCGACCGTCCTGCTCGAGGCGGTCTCCTTCGTCGTCGACATGCACCACGACCGCTCGCTCGTGGACCTGCTCGAGGTCCGGCGGATCCTCGAGCCCGCGTCCGCCGTCCTCGCGACCGCCCGCGCCTCGGAGCAGCAGATCGACGACCTGCACGCGCTCATGCAGTCCGTCGGCGAGGACACCGGCGTCGAGGACCTCGTCGCCCACGACCTGCAGTTCCACTCGACGATCGCGGGCATCGGCGGCAACCAGTACCTGTCCGGCCTGCTCGACGCCCTGTCGAGCAAGACCGTCCGGGTGCGGGTCTGGCGCGGCCTGACGCAGAACGGCTCGGTGCAGCGCACGCTCGACGAGCACGCGGCGATCGTGGACGCAATCCGCCGCCGCGACCCGCAGCTCGTGCAGGCGCTCGTCGTGGCGCACGTCGAGGGTGTGGAGCGCTGGCTGCGGCGCTCGCTCGACTGAACCCGGCAGTCCTCCCAGGCAGGTGCGAGTTGGGTCGGTTGTCGGCCCTGACTCCGGCAACCATGCCGCGGCAACCGCACCCACGAGGAGGAAACCGTGATCGGTCTCATCATCAGCTTGATCATCATCGGACTCATCGCCGGCGCCCTCGCGCGGCTCATCGTCCCCGGCAAGCAGCACATCTCGATCCCCATGACCATCCTGCTCGGCATCATCGGGTCGTTCGTGGGCGGGTTCCTCGGGTTCCTGATCTTCCAGCACGACCCGATGGACGGCTTCTTCCAGCCCGCCGGCATCATCGGCTCGATCATCGGCGCTGTCATCGTGCTGTTCATCTACACGCGGTTCGCCGGCCGGAGCGCCCGCACCCGCTAGTCGGACGTGGCCGGGCACGACCCGGCGCACAACCGAAGTCACCCCGAACCGCGCATCCGCGTGGTTCGGGGTGACTTTCGTTGTGCGCCGGCGATCGGCGCCGGGGCGCCCGGCCGCCGCGCGCCGCGGCGCCCGCGTCAGGCGGCGAGCAGGCCCGCGGTGCGCAGGTCGTCCCAGAGCGCCTCGGGCACCGTCGCACCGGCCCGAGCGACGTTCGAGCGCACCTGCTCCGCCGACTGCGCACCGAGGGCGATCGCCCGGACGGCAGCCGCCCGGCGCGGGAACGCGAGCGCGGCCTCCGGCAGCGTGACGCCGTGCCGTTCGCACACGTCGGCGATCGCGTTCGCCCGTTCGACGAGCGACGCCGGCGCCGCCGCGTAGTCGTACGTCGCCGAGGCGTCCGGCCGGTCCCGTCCGAGCAGCCCCGAGTTGTAGACGCCGACCGCGACCACGGTGACCCCGAGGTCCTCGCACCGTGCGACCAGCGCCGCCGCCGGCTGCTCGAGCAGCGTGTACCGCCCGGCGAGCATGACCACGTCGCACATGCCGGTGGAGACCGCTGCCTCGAGGGCCTCGACGGAGTTCGACCCGACGCCCACCGCACGCAGAACTCCCTCGTCCCGGAGCTCGACGAGCGTCGGCAGCGCCTGCGTCAACCCGTCCCGCAGCGAGTACACGTCCGGGTCGTGCAGGTAGGCGATGTCCACGTGGTCGAGCCCGAGCCGCCCGAGCGACTCGTCGAGGGACCGCCGCACGCCCGACGGCGAGGGATCCCACTGCCGGACCAGGTCGTCCGGCACGGCGAACCCGCCGGAGTCCAGGTCGTCCCCGTCGCCCCGCCCGGGCACGAGCAGGCGTCCGACCTTCGTCGACACCAGGTAGTCGGACCGCGCCCGCTCGGCGAGTGCCGCTCCGAGCCGCCGCTCGGACAGCCCGAGCCCGTAGTGCGGCGCGGTGTCGAACCCGCGGACCCCGGCCTCCCACGCGGCGTCGACCGTGGCCCGCGCCTCGTCGTCGGACACCTCGCGCAGCAGGTTGCCGATCCCCGCACCGCCGAACCAGAACGGTCCGCGGTCGAGGTCCGGGGCCGTCACGCGTCCACCTGGTCTGCGAGCGACCACACCCGGGGGATGCCGTCGTCGCCGCCGGAGTAGTCGTCGTCCGCCTCGAGCAACGGGTTCACAACCGCCTGCCACTCGGCGTTCACGGGGTCGTCGGCGAGCGCCTTCCGCATCGCCCGGTAGTCCTCGACCTCGACGAGGTGCACGAGGTCCTGCCCGTCCCGCCAGATCGTCCAGTCCTGCACCCCGGCTGCGCGCAAGCGGGCCGCCAGCGCGGGCGGGACCGCGGCGTGCACGCGTTCGTACGCCGCCTCGCTCCCCGCCCGCAGCCGGGTCCTCGTCAGGATGCGCTGCATCAGTCGCGCAGGAAGAGCTCGACCACGGGCACCGCCACGTCCGGCCGGACGATCGGCAGGGTGAGCGTCAGCGTCCCCGCGGGCTGTCCACCGAGGCCGGTGTTCTGCGCCCGGGTGCCGGGCGCGATCTCGCGGTAGTGGATCTCCGACGCGTCGTTCAGGAGCTGGGCGTACTCGACCCGGCCGGCGAGGTCGGCGAGGTGCACGTGCTCGAACGGCCACGTGAAGAGGTGCAGGTACAGCCGGTTCCCGTTCTGCGTGTAGACGGTGCCCGCCGGCGCCCGGAACGACGACGGCCCGGCGCCGTACACCGACCGCGCGTGCTGGTGCATCCACGTGCCGATCCCGGCGAGCGCCGTCCGGGCGACCCCGTCGAACTCCCCACGACCGGTCGGGCCGACGTTGAGGAGCATGTTGCCGTTGTTCGAGACCCCGTCGACGAGCATGCGCACGAGCAGGTCGGTGCTCTTGACGTTCAGGTTGTCGCGGTCGTACCCCCACGAGCCGTTGAGGGTCTGGCAGGCCTCCCACGGCACCTGGACGCCGTCGACCTCCATCGGCTTGTCCGGCTGGTACTGCTCCGGCGTGACGATGTCCCCGGGCAGGTCGAGCCGGTCGTTGACGATGATGCCGGGCTGGAGCCGCTTGGTCAGCGCCAACAGCTCCTCGGAGCCCCAGTCGTCGCGGCCCTTGCCGCCCCAGATGTCCTCGTGGTCGTTGTCGCGGTACGAGAAGTCGTAGAACAGGTAGTCGATCCGCCCGTAGTCGGACAACAGCTCCGTCACCTGCCCGTGCAGGTAGTCCCGGTAGCGCGCCATGTCCCGGCCCTCGTTCAGCGCGGCGATCGCCTCGTCGCCGTCGTCCCGCCTCGGGTGCACGCCGTCGATCGTGAAGTCCGGGTGGTGCCAGTCGATGAGCGAGTGGTAGAACCCGACCCGCAGTCCCTCGGCGCGGACGGCGTCGACGAACTCGCGCACGATGTCGCGGCCGAACGGGGTGTTCGTGGACTTGTAGTCGGTCAGTGCGCTGTCCCAGAGTGCGAAGCCCTCGTGGTGCTTCGTGGTGAGGACGACGTACTTCATGCCCGCTTCACGTGCTCGTCGCGCCCAGTCGGCGGCGTCGAACAGGTCCGGGTCGAAGTGGTCGAAGTACTTCTGGTAATCGGCGTCGGTGATCCGCTCGCGGTTCTTCACCCACTCGTGCCGTGCCGGCAGGGCGTACAGCCCCCAGTGGATGAACATGCCGAACCGGTCGTGGGTGAACCACGCGGGCAGCCCGGAGGGATCGGTCGCGGTCTGCGGCTCTGCAGGTGCGGTGATGGTCATGTGGCCAGTGTTCCTTTCACGAGTACAGCACGTCACCGGCCGCCGAGGCCGCTGGTGACGATGCCCTTGACGAGGTGCTTCTGCAGCAGGACGAGGAGGATCACGGTGGGGAGCATCGAGATCACCGAGGCCGCCATCACGAGGTTCCACTCGGACCCCTGCTGCCCGAAGAACTGCTGCAGGCCGAGCGGGATCGTGCCGTGGGCCTCGACGTCGTTGACCACGACGAGCGGCCAGAGGAACGAGTTCCAGTAGGAGATGAACGAGAAGACCGCGAGCACGGCCATCGTCGGCCGGGCGAGCGGCAGCATCACCGAGACGAAGGTCCGGATGGCGCCGGCGCCGTCGACGCGTGCTGCGTCGTCGAGCTCCTGCGGCACGGTGAGGAAGAACTGCCGGATCAGGAACGCGCCGAGCGCCGTGAACGCCCACGGGACGATGAGCGCCTGGAAGGTGTCCACCCACCCGAAGCCCTGCATCATCACGTACATCGGGATGACGAGGACGTCCTGCGGGATCATCAGCGTCACCAGGAAGAGCAGGAACACGGTGTTCCGTCCCCGCCAGCGCAGCCGCGAGAACGCGTACCCGGAGAGCACGGCCACGACGACGTTGATCACGGTGCCGGCAGCCGCCACGAAGATCCCGTTCAGGATGAAGCGGGCGAACGGCAGGTAGGTGAACGCCTGGACGTAGTTGTCCCACTCGAGCGAGCGTCCCCAGAGCGTCGGCGGCGTGGTGAACACCTGGTCCGCCGGCTTGAGGCTCGTCGCCACCATGTAGATGAGCGGCGAGACGAAGAGCAGCGCGACGAGGCAGAGCAGCGCGTAGCCGATCGCGTGCCGGAGCCGTCCGGGCCGGGGTGCCGAGGCGGTCCGGGGCACGGACCGCGGGTTGACCGTGCGGTTCGACGTCGTGAACCCGCTCGTGCGGGGCTTGGTCAGCTCACTCATAGTGCACCCACCGCTTCTGCCCGAGGAACTGGACGGCCGTGATCCCGAGGATGATGACGAACAGCACCCAGGCACCGGCGGAGGCCAGCCCGAGCTGCTGGTTCTGGAAGCCCGTGTTGTAGATGTACTGCACGAGGGTCTCCGTCGCCGTGCCCGGTCCGCCCTTGGTGAGGACGAACGGTTGCACGAACACCTGGAACGAGGTGATCAGCGTCATCATCGTGGCGAAGAACACCGACGGCGAGATGAGCGGGAACTTGATCGCCCAGAACGTCTGCCACGCGTTCGCGCCGTCGAGCTGCGACGCCTCGATCTGGTTCTCGGGCACGGCGTCGAGCGCCGCCGAGAAGATGAGCATGTTGTACCCGAAGCCCTGCCAGACGCTCATCGCGACGATCGCCAGCATCGCCCAGTGCTCGTCGGCGAGGAAGTTCGGCGCGTGCACGCCGACCGTCGACTGCAGGGAGGCGTCGATCGCGCCGCCCGGCTGGTAGAGCATCCGCCAGACCACGACGTTCGCGACGATCGGCGTGATGGTCGGGATGAAGAACAGCACGCGGAAGACGTGTCGACCGGCGATCCGCGGCGTCAGCCAGGCGGCGAGCCCGAGCGACACGACGAGGTTGAGCGGCACGTACAGCACGACGAACAGGGCCGTGTTGAGCGTCACCGTCCGGAACACCGGATCGGCGAAGAGCCTGGCGTAGTTCTCGATGCCGGCGAAGCTGCGCTCGCCGAGCATCGGCCAGTTCATGAAGCTGACGACGAGGGAGGCGATGATCGGGAACGCCGTGAAGACGACCAGCCCGATGGAGTGCGGCGCAGCGAAGGCGGCGCCCCACCACGAGCGCCGACCGACGACGCCGTCGGCGTCACCGCCCTTGGGCCGGGGCGTCGCGGTGCCCGTCGCGACCGCGGTCGCGACGGCGGGGACCGCCGGTGGATCCTGGATGGTGGTCATGCGACGACCTCCTCGTCGTTCGCGGGTGCTTGCTGTCGGGGTGGCGGACTGGAGGCGCGGGGCGGGGTCGGCCCGCGCCTCCAGTCCGTCAGTCGGTCGCTTCGGTCACTGCGTGCCGAGCTGGCCGGCGATCGAGGACATCGTGTCCTTGCCGGACGTCTGTCCGTTGACCGCCTGGAGCGCGTACTGCGTGAAGAGCTGGCCCAGCTGGTCGCTCTGCTTGTTGCCCGGGAGCGGCGAGGACTTTGCGAGGGCCGCCTTGAGCGCGGTCTCGGCCCCGTCGATGCCGGCGCTGGAGTACCACGCGTCCTGCGCCGCGGTGCGGGCCGGGAAGGCACGCCCCTGCTCGGCGAGGGACGTCAGGACCTTCTCGCTGGTCATCGTCTGGACGGCCTTGAACGCCTGCTCCGGGTACTTGCACTGCTTCGAGACGCCGAAGCCGGAACCGGCGGCGAAGGTCGACGGGCCCGAGGTCCCGGCCGGCAGCGTCGTGACGCCGAGGTCGAACTTCACCTTGGCCTTCTGGCTGATCAGCGACCACGGACCGTCCGTGTACATCGCGACCTTGCCGGCGGCGAAGTCGTTGCCGGGCGTCGAGGTGTCCGACGACGCCTGGGTCGCGTAGCCCTTCTTCACCAGGCTCGCGAGCCAGTCCAGGCCGTCCGCGAACTTCGTGTCGGTGGCGTCGATCTTGCCGGCCTTCGTGATCACCCGGCCGCCGTTGTAGCCGTAGATCATCGACTCGAGGTTGAGGTCGCCCACGGTCGAGCCGAACTCGGTGATGCCCTTCGCCTTGAGCGCCTCGCCGGCCTGCTCGAAGTCGTCGGTGGTCCACCCGGGCTCGGGGTCTGCCACGCCGGCCTGCTTGAAGAGGTCCTTGTTGTAGAACATCAGGATGGGCCCGGTGTCGTACGGCAGACCGTAGAGCTTGCCGTCGACCTTCATGCCGTCGAGTGCCGTGCTGTCGTACGCCGACAGGTCGAGGCCGTCTTTCTTCGCGAGGTCGTCGAGCGACAGGAGCGATGACGTGTAGTTCGCCGCGCGGAGCGACTGCATGCTCACGATGCACTGGGCGCTGCCGGCGCTGAGCTGCGTGCTGAGCTTCGTGAAGTAGTTCTCGAACGGGGCGCCCTGGATCGTCAGGGTGATGCCGTCCTCGCTCTTCACGGTGTCGGCGACCTTCTGCCAGGCGGCCTTGTCCTCCTTCCCGGCGATCCACATGGACCAGGTCATGGCGTCCTTGGACTGGCTGCCGCCGGCACTGCTGCCGGAGGAACAACCAGCGAGGACGAGCGCGGTGGCGGCGGCTGCCGCCAGCCCCGCGACGATTCGGCGTCGGTGCATCGGAGTCTCCACTTCGTCGTGGTGATCAGGGTGGGGGGTTCGGTTCGGGAGGAACGTGGTGCGGGTCAGGGGCGTCGGACGTCGCGATCGGGGTGCGTCAGCCGACGCGGACGGGGTCGGGGTGCGTCAGGCGACGCGGACGGGGTCGGGGTGCGTCAGGCGACGCGGACGGGGTCGGTGTGCGTCAGGCGACGCGGACGGCGTCCGGGACGCTCGCGTCGACGGCGGCCCAGACCGGGCCGTCGGGGAACGCGTGGTCCTCGAGCGTGGCGGCATGCATCTCGGTGCCCGCGCCGGGAGCGGTGGGCGGCCAGTAACGGCCGTCGTGCACGTCGACCGGTGTCACGAAGTGCTCGTGCAGGTGGTCGACGAACTCGATGCAGCGGGTGTCGAGGTCTCCGGTGAGCGCGACGGCGTCGAACATCGAGAGGTGCTGCACCGCCTCGCACAGACCGACCCCGCCGGCGTGCGGGCAGACGCGGACGCCGTACTTGGCGGCGAGGAGCAGGATCGCGAGGTTCTCGTTCACGCCGGCCACCCGTGTGGCGTCGATCTGGAGCACCGACATCGCGTCCGCCTGGATGAGCTGCTTCGCGATCACCCGGTTCGCCATGTGCTCCCCCGTCGCCACCGGGATCGGTGCGATGCGGCGGGCGATCTCGGCGTGTCCGAGGACGTCGTCGGGGCTCGTGGGCTCCTCGACCCACGCGATGTCGAACGGGCGGAGCCGCTCGATCCACGTGACCGCCTCGTCGACGTCCCAGCGCTGGTTGGCGTCGATCGCGATCCGGATGTCCGGACCGACCGTGGCGCGGGCGATCCCGAGCCGTCGGACGTCCTCGTCGATGTCCCCGCCGACCTTGAGCTTGATCTGGGTGAAGCCCTCGTCGACGGCCTCGCGGCAGAGGCGGGCGAGCTTCTCGTCGTCGTAGCCGAGCCAGCCGGGGGTGGTGGTGTACGCGGGGTAGCCCTCGTGCTCGAGGCGGCGTCGGCGCTCGGCACGGAGCGGTACGGCGGCCTCGAACAGCTCCCGTGCGTCGGCCGGGGTGATGGCGTCGGAGAGGTACCGGAAGTCCACCAGGTCGACGAGCTCGTCCGGGCTGAGGTCGGCGAGCAGCGCCCAGAGCGGCTGCCCGGCGCGCTTCGCCCGGAGGTCCCAGAGGGCGTTCACCACGGCGCCGATCGCCATGTGCATGACGCCCTTCTCGGGCCCGAGCCACCGGAGCTGCGAGTCGTGGACGAGTGTGCGCCACGTCCCGCCCATGTCCGCGAGGACCGATTCGGCGTCCGCGCCGACGACGTGCTCGCGGAGGGCGGCGATCGCTGCTTCCTGCACCTCGTTGCCGCGGCCGATCGTGAAGACGAAGGCGGTGCCGACGTGCCCGTCCAGGGCGTCGGTCGCGATCTCGACGTAGGCGGCGGAGTAGTCGGGCGCCGGGTTCATGGCGTCGGATCCGTCGTGGTCCCGGGAGGTCGGGAACCGGACGTCGCGGACGCGCAGACCGGTGATGCGGCTCATCGTGTCTCCTACCCGTTCGGTCTCCGTCGACCGAACGGACTCATCGAAACATCCGATGTCTCTGCTGTCAAGGGTCTTCTCGTTCAGGTTTGCGCCGGGATGCGCGGTGAGTCGTCCGATGAATGCGGATACGCCCCCGCTCCGGAGTGGAGCGGGGGCACATCCGGGTGATCCGGTTACCGCGCGTGCAGGGTGAAGGTGACGTCCTTCGTGCCCGCGGACTTGAGGGTGCGCGTGAAGGTGTCGGTGGTGATGACGGCACCGGTCGTGTACGACCACTTGCCGTCAGCGCCGGCGATCACGTGCATCAGGTACTTCGACCCGGAGTAGACGTCGACGCGGGCCTTCGGTGCCGCGGTGCCCTCGATCAGTTGCTTCTGCCCCTTGGCGAAGGTCGTCGTCGACACCGTGATCGGCGCCGCCTGCTCCTGCTCGGCAGCCGTCAGCGTGAACGTGACGTCCTCCGCCCCCTCGGACTTGAGCGTCCGGGTGAAGGTGTCGTCGGTGATGACGGCGCCGGTCGTGTACGACCACTTCCCGTCAGCGCCCGCGATCACGTGCATCAGGTACTTCGACCCCGAGTAGACGTTCACCCTCGCCTTCGGCGCGGCCGAGCCCTCGATCAGCTGCTTCTGGCCCGTCACGAACGTCTTCGTCACCACCGTGATCGGCGGCGTCTGCGGCCGTTCCGACGGGTTGATCGTGCCCTGCAGGGTCCGGAACTGCCCGCCGTCGCCGAAGCCGATCACGATGATGGGCGTCCGTCCGGTGAGCGGCGCGCCGCTCGTCGCCACCCAGTTGCCGTCCGCGTCGGCGATCACGATCTTGCCGTTCGTCGGATCACCGGGCAGCCCGCGGAAGTGCACCACGGCGAATGCGTCGGACGTCCCGCGGATCGTGGCACGCTCCCCGATCACGAACGACTGGCCGTTCGCGAACGCCAACGGGCGCTCGACGACCTCGAGGTCCGGGTCCGCGGTGACGGTGCGGGTGACCGAGGAGCCCGCGACCGTGAACGTCAGCTCGTACCGATCGGCCGTCGCGGCACGGTCGGAGGACGCGATCGCCCACGCGCCGTCGACGTCCGCCACCACCGAGTCGGTCCGCGACGGTCCCGAGGCGGACGGCAGCCCGTCGACCGTGATCCGGGAGAACGGCAGGGCGGTGCCGGACAGACCGACGGTCCCGCCCGGCACGTACGTGAGTCCTCGTTCGACCGCGAAGGCCTCGAACTCCCCCTCGCGCGGAGCCTGCTCGACCACGCCGGTGACCACCGGGCTCAGCGCACCGTGCTGCAGCCCCTGGACACGGACCTGGAACCGACCGGTCACCGGGTCAGCGCTGGTGGCCGTCCAGTTGCCGCGCCGATCCGTCGTTACCCCGTACCCGAGCGCCCGGCCGGGCAGCCCGTCGACGCGAACGCTCGTGTTCGCATCGGCGGTGCCGGTCACGGTGACGACCTCGCCGTGGACGTACGTCTGGCCCTCGGTGACCGTGACGTCGCGCTGCACCGGGACGAAGGACTCGTCTGCCGTCGCCCGCTCCGACCGCGACGATCCGCCGACGGTGAAGGTCAGGTCGTAGCGGTCGGCGGTGGCCGATCCCTGCGGCGTCAGGAGTCGCCACGTGCCGTCGTCGTCCGCGGTGAGGCGACGCGTCGTCCCGACCGCGGGTCCCCCGTGCCGCTCGGGGAGCCCGTCGACGGTGATGACGGAACCCGGCAGCGCTTCGCCCAGCAGCGCCAGGCGGCCACCAGGGGCGTACCGCAGGCCGTCGTCGATCGTGAACGCCTCGAACTCTCCGGGCAGCGCTTCCTGCTCGATGGACCCCTGCACCCAGCGGGTCTGACCGAGACCCAGTCCCCGCGCCTCGAGGAGGAGCACACCGGACGCCGGCTGCTCGCTCGTGATCGACCAGTCGCCGTTCTCGTCGGCCTTCGTGCCGGTGCCCGGCTCCCCGGGCTTCCAGCCGGGCAACCCGAGCACAGCGACGGACGAGTACGCGTCCGCCGTGCCGGTCAGCGTGACCGCCTCACCTCGGACGAACCGCTGACCCGCCGGGATCGTGAGCTCCCGCTCGGAGAGTCGGTAGCCGTCGGTCGCACGAGTGGTGACGTCGATCGACCTTCCGCCCGAGGCGACGGTGAGGTCGTACGACTCGGCGAGCGCCGACCCGGGAACGGTGAACGCGATCCACTTGCCGCTCTGGTCGGACCGCACCGTGACCGGTCGGTCGATCGTGCCGCTCTTGCGGGGGAGCCCGGTGATGGTGACGTCGGCGTTCGGTGCGGCCGTGCCGGTCAGGCCGAGCCGGTCCCCCGGCGCGTACTCGAGGCCGTGCGTGACGGCGAGCGCGGCGGTCGTGTCCTGCTGGGCTGTCCGCTCTGCGACCTGCGACGCGGCGACCGGTCCGGGTGCGGCCGTCGCCGGCGCTGCGGGGAGGGTGACGAGGCCAGCGAGGACCGCGACGGCGATCGCACCACCGGCGCAGCGTCGGGCAGTGTGGTTCTGCTTTGGCTGTTGCATGTGCTGGCTCACTTCGCGTTCAGGGTGAACATGACGTCGTCCGTCCCGGCCGACTTGAGCGTCCGGGTGAACGTGTCACCGGTGATCGCTGCACCGGTCGTGTACGACCACGTCCCGTCCTCACCCGCCACGACGTTCATCAGGTACTTCGACCCGGAGTAGACATCGACGCGAGCCTTCGGTTCAGCCGTGCCCTCGATCAGCTGCTTCTGCCCCGTGACGAACGACGTCGTGGACACGGTGATCGGTGCTGTCTGCTCCTGCTCGGCAGCCTTCAGGGTGAAGGTGACGTCGTCCGTCCCGGCGGACCTGAGGGTGCGCGTGAACGTGTCACCGGTGATCGCGGCGCCGGTCGTGTACGACCACGTTCCCGCCTCGTCGGCGACCACGTTCATCAGGTACTTCGACCCGGAGTAGATGTCGACCTTCGCCTTCGGCGCCGCAGTGCCCTCGATGCGCTGCTTCTGGCCCTGCACGAAGGTCGTCGTGGTCACGGTGATCGGCGCCGTCTGCTCCTGCTCGACGGCGGTCAGCGTGAACATCAGATCCTCGGCACCCGCGGACTTGAGTGTCCGCGTGAACGAGTCACCGGTGATCGCGGCGCCGGTCGTGTACGACCACGTGCCCGCATCGTCGGCGGTCACGTTCATGAGGTACTTCGACCCGGAGTACACATCGACGCGGGCCTTCGGCGCCGCCGTCCCCTCGATGCGCTGCTTCTCACCCTTGACGAACGTCGTCGTCGCCACCGTGATCTCGTTCGCCGGGGCCTCGGCCGCCGCTGTGAAGGTCGTCTCGACCTCGTGGTCGTTCACCCCGAGCAGCCGGAGCGTGAAGGAGTCCTGCGCGACGAAGGTGGGGCTGATCCGGAGGGACCACGTGCCGTCCTTCCCGACGGTGAGCTCCGGGTCCGAGATGTACCTCCCGTCGAGCCAGTACCGGATGTCCGTGTCGGCGAGGCCGGTCCCCCGGAGGGTCAGCTGGTCACCCTTCGTGTAGGTCGTTCCCGACGTGATCGTCACCGGCGTCGGCTCGGAGTCCGGGTCGGCCGTGAAGGTCGTGGTCGTGTCGTGCCCGCTCACGCCGACGAGTCGGAGGGTGAACGAGTCCTGTCGGGCGAACGTCGGGCTGATGGGGAGCTCCCACTTCCCGTGCTCGTCGACCGTGACCGGTGCAGAGGAGAGCGCGTCGTTCACCCAGTACTGGATCCGCGTCTCGGCCAGCCCGGTCCCGGCGATCGTGAACGGGTCGCCCTTCCGGTACTCGGTCCCCGACGTGATCCTCACCGGCGTGATCTCGGCGTCCGGATCGGCGGTGAACGTCGTCGTGCTGTCGTGCCCGTTGGCGCCGACGAGGCGGAGCGTGAACGCATCCTGGTTCGAGAACTCGCTGGAGATCGGGACGGCCCAGTTCCCTGCTCCGTCGACCGTGAGCTTCGGGTCCGGCACGTACGCGTCGTTGACCCAGTACTCGATCGTGGTGTTCGGCAGCCCGGTGCCCGTGATCGTGAACGGATCGCCCTTCGTGTACACCGTGCCCGACGTGATCGTGACCGGCGTGACGCCGGCATCGGGGTCCGCGGTGAAGGTCGTGGTGGTGTCGTGCCCGTTGACGCCGACGAGGCGCAGGTCGAACGTCTCGCCACCGGTCCGCGACGGCGGGAGCATGAGCGTCCAACGCCCGTCAGCGTCCGCCTGCAGCTCGGGACTGATGCCGGGGACGCCGTCGACCCAGTAGTGGATCCGGGTCTGCGGCAGGCCGGTCCCCGTGATCGTCAGTGGATCGTTCCTCGTGTACGAGGTCCCCGACGTGATGACCACGGGGGTGACCTCGGCATCCGGGTCGGCGGTGAACGTCGCAGCAGTCTCCTGCCCGTTCAGACCGGTGAGGTCGAGCACGAACGAGTCGGCCGTGGCGAACGCAGCACCGATGGGCAGTGTCCACTGCCCGTGCTCGTCCACCTCGAGTCGCGGTGCGGAGACGAGCTTGCCGTCGATCGCGTAGTGGATCGTCGTGCTCGGCAGTCCGGTACCGGTGACCGTGAACGGCTCACCCTTGGCGTAGGACGTGCCGGACGTGATGGTGATCGGCACGGGCTTCGCGTCCGGGTCGACGGTGAAGGTCGTGGTGCTGTCGTGGCCGTTCTCCCCCACGAGCCGGAGTGCGAACGAGTCGCGCGCGGTGATGCCCGCACTGATCGGCAGTGACCAGCGGCCGTCGGCGTCGATGTCGATCTCCTCCGGCCCCGGAGCGCCGTCGATGAAGTACCGGATCGACGTGCTTGCCGACCCGGTGCCCGTCACGGTGAGCGGTTCGCTCGTCGTGTACGTGGTCGAGGACGTGATCGCGACCGGAGTCGGCTGCGCGTCGGGGTCGGCCGTGAACGTGGTCGTGGTGTCGTGGTCGTTCGCACCGCGCAGACGCAGCGAGAAGGAGTCCTGTCCGGCGAACGCCGAGCCGATCGGCAGCGACCAGGTTCCGTCCCTGCCGACCTGGACCCGCGGGGACGAGATGTAGCTGTCGTTCACCCACACCATGAGGTCCGTGTTCGGCAGCCCGGTGCCGGTGATCGTGAAGGGCTGACCCTTGACGTAGTCCGTGCCCGACGTGATCGTGACCGGGGTGCGCTCGGCGTCCGGGTCCGCCGTGAAGGTCGTCGTCGAGTCGTGTCCGTTCTCGCCGTACAGCCGCAGCGTGAACGAGTCCATCGAGCCGACGAACGCGGCGCTCAGGTCCAGCGACCACAGCCCGTCCGAGTCGGTCGTGAGTTCCGGGTCGGGGACCAGATCGCCGTTGATCCACACGCGGATCGTCGAGTCCGGAATGCCCGTACCGGTGATGGTGAGCGGGTCGCCCGTGACGTAGGTCGTGCTCGAGGTGATCGTCACCGGGGTCGTGGCGCTGTCGGCGCTGCTGGCGACCGAGGCCGCCGCCTGTGCGGGCGCGGCCGATGAGAGCGCCGGACCGCTCAGGAGGACGAGGCCAGCGACGCCGAGCGCACAGGCCCGGGCGATCGTGGATCGTGGGTGCATGGGAGAGTCCTTCCTCGGGGGAGGACTCGAATGTAGTATTTCCGTCTGAAGTACGGCACCGTGCGATTGCTACCGCGCCGAGCGCCGACGGATCAGGCGGGCAGCGCTGCCTCGATCGCGGCGATCACCTGCGGTGCATCCGGCTTCGTCGTCGGGCGGAACCGCGTGACCGTGCCGTCCGGGGCGACCAGGAACTTCTCGAAGTTCCACGTGACCCGCCCGGCCTTGCCGTCGGTGTCCGGGGTCTCCTTGAGCGCCTGGTAGAGCGGGTGGGCGCTCTTGCCGTTCACCTTGACCTTCTCGGACATCGGGAAGGTGACGCCCCACGTGGTGGAGCAGTACTCGTCGATCGCCTCGGACGAGCCGAGCTCCTGCAGGAACTGGTTGCTCGGGAAGCCCAGGACCGTGAAGCCGCGGGGCCCGTACTCCTTCTGGAGCGCCTCGAGCTGCTCGTACTGCGGAGCGAGGCCACAGCGCGACGCGACGTTCACGACGAGCACCGCCTTGTCCGCGAACGCCCCGAACGTGGTGTCCTCACCGTGCAGCGTCGTGATCGCGATGTCGTCGAAGCGTCCCATGTCCCAAACGTTATCCCCAGCCCTGCTGGTTCGCAGGGTCGTCGTCCAGCCAGACCGTAGGATCGTCCCCATGTGTGGAATCGTCGGCTACGTCGGCAGCAACAGCAGCCAGGACGTCCTCCTCGGTGGTCTCCGTCGGCTCGAGTACCGCGGCTACGACTCGGCGGGCATCGCCGTCGTGGACGGGTCGCACGAGCTCGCGTCGGCGAAGAAGGCGGGCAAGCTCCAGGCCCTCGTGGACGAGCTGGAATCGCACCCCATCGCCGACGGCGGGACGGGCATCGGCCACACCCGCTGGGCGACCCACGGCGGCCCGACCGACGGCAACGCGCACCCGCACCTGGCCGACGGCGGCAAGCTCGCCCTCATCCACAACGGCATCATCGAGAACTTCTCCGAGCTCCGCGCCGAGCTCGAGGCCGAGGGCGTCGAGTTCCTCAGCGAGACCGACTCCGAGGTCGCGGCACACCTCGTCGCCCGGTCGTTCCGCGCGACCGGTGACCTGACCGCCGCCATGCAGCAGGCCGTGCAGCGGCTCGAAGGGGCGTTCACGCTCCTCGTCGTGCACGCCGACCAGCCCGGTGTGGTCGTCGGCGCCCGTCGCAACTCCCCCCTCGTGGTCGGCCTCGGCGACGGCGAGAACTTCATGGGCTCCGACGTGGCCGCGTTCGTGGCCTACACGCAGCGCGCCCTCGCCATCGGGCAGGACGAGATCGCCACGATCCGCCCCGACGGCGTCGACGTCATCCACTTCGACGGCACCCCGGCATCGCCGAGCGAGTTCGAGGTGAACTGGGACGCCTCCGCGGCCGACAAGGGCGGCTGGACGTCGTTCATGGCGAAGGAGATCAGCGAGGAGCCCGAGGCCGTCGCGAAGACCATCCTCGGCCGCGTGCACGACGGCGCCGTGACGCTGACGGACCTCGACCCGATCGCCGACCGCCTCGCGCAGGTCGACCGGGTCATCGTCATCGCCTGCGGCACCGCGGCCTACGCCGGCATCCTCGGCAAGTACGCGATCGAGCAGTGGGCCCGCGTCCCGGTCGAGGTCGAGCTCGCGCACGAGTTCCGCTACCGCGACCCGGTGCTGGACGACCGCACGCTGGTCGTCTCTATCAGCCAGTCCGGCGAGACCATGGACACGCTCATGGCCGTGAAGTACGCCCGCGAGCAGGGCGCCCAGGTCCTGTCGATCTGCAACACCCAGGGCGCCACGATCCCCCGCGAGTCCGACGCCGTGATCTACACGCACGCCGGGCCCGAGGTCGCCGTCGCGTCGACCAAGGCGTTCATCGCGCAGGGCGTCGCGCTCTACCTCCTCGGGCTGCACCTCGCCACGCTGCGGGGCACCCTCACGGCCGAGCAGATCGCCGAGCAGGTCGCCGAGCTCGAGGGCCTCGCACCGAAGCTGCAGCAGACCATCGACGACGCGTCCGGCATCAAGGACCTCGCCCGCTGGATGGCCGACACCCGGAGCGTCCTCTTCCTCGGCCGCCACGTCGGCTACCCGATCGCGCTCGAGGGTGCCCTCAAGCTCAAGGAACTCGCCTACATCCACGCCGAGGGCTTCGCCGCCGGTGAGCTCAAGCACGGCCCGATAGCCCTGATCGAGCCGGGGCAGATCGTCTTCGTGATCGTCCCGTCGCCGCGCGACCCGCGGTCGCTGCACCCCAAGGTCGTCTCGAACATCCAGGAGATCCGCGCCCGCGGCGCCCGGGTGATCGCGATCGCGGAAGAGGGCGACGCCGCCGTGCTGCCCTTCGCCGACGAGGTGCTGCGCATCCCGCTCGCGACGCCGCTGTTCGAGCCGCTGCTCGCGGTCGCACCGCTGCACATGTTCGGCATGGAGCTCGCCGCGGCCAAGGGCCTCGACGTCGACCAGCCGCGCAACCTCGCGAAGTCGGTCACCGTCGAGTAGTCGCACGATGATCATCGGCATCGGTGTCGACGTGGTCGACCTGGAACGGTTCGAGCGGGTGCTCGACCGGACGCCCGCAATGCGCACGCGCCTCTTCACCCCGTCGGAGCTCGTCCGCGACGGGGAACCCCGGCCGATCGCGTCGCTGGCCGCGCGGTTCGCGGCGAAGGAAGCGCTGATCAAGGCGTTCGGGTCGAGCGCCGGGCTGAGTTGGCAGGATCTCGAGGTCGTCTCCGACGACCAGCGGAACCCGTCGCTGACGCTGCGCCAGGGGGCGCGCCAGGTGGCGGACGGGCGCGGGGTGACGAGCGTGCACCTCTCGCTCTCGCACGACGGAGGGATCGCGACGGCGTTCGTGGTCCTCGAAGGAACAGGGGAATCTGCGTGAGCGCGTTCACCGGCATCACGGTCGATCGGGAGGCGCTGATCGCCAACTACGCGACCGTCGCCGAACAGGTGGCACCGTCCGGCGTCATCGCGGTCGTCAAGGCCAACGGCTACGGCCACGGCGCAGCGGAGTCCGCGCAGGCCTTCGTGGACGCCGGCGCGGAGTGGCTCGGCGTCGCGGACATCGACGAGGGGATCGCCCTCCGCCACGCAGGCATCGACGAGGGCGTCCGGATCCTGGCGTGGCTGCACGCCCCCGACGAGGACTTCCGTCGCGCCGCGCAGTACGGCATCACGCCGGCGGTCTCGAGCGTCGACCAGCTCTCCGCAGCCGCCGACTCCGAGGTCCCCGCGGTGCACATCTGCGTCGACACCGGCCTGAGCCGCAACGGCGCGGTCGAGTCCGAGTGGGCCGAGCTCTTCGCCACCGCCGGTCGCCTTGCCCGCAGCGGCAACCGCACCCGCATCGAGGGCCTGATGTCGCACCTGGCGAACGCCTCCCGCGCCGACGACCTCGACCAGGACGCCGCCCTCCAGCGCGCGCTCGACGGTCTCGCTGCGAACGGCATCGTTCCCGACATGGTGCACCTCGCCGCCAGCGCCGCGAGCCTCGCCGTCGCGGAGACCCGGCACGACGTCGCCCGGGTCGGCCTCGCGCTGTACGGCCTCAGCCCGTTCCCCGACCGCACCTCGGCCGACCTCGGGCTCCGCCCCGCGATGCGCGTGACCGCCGCGGTCCTCCGGACGGTCCCGGTCCGTGCGGGCGAGGGCGTCAGCTACGGCTACACCTGGCGTGCGACGACGGACACCCGGCTCGCGGTGATCGGGCTCGGGTACGCGGACGGCTTCGACCGCGACTTCGGCAACCGCGTCTCGGTGCGGATCGGCGACCGCACCTTCCCGGTCGTCGGTCGCGTGGCGATGAACGCCATGCACGTCGACATCGGCGACGCCGACGTCCGGATCGGCGACGAGGCCGTGCTCTGGGGCGACCCGGCGAACGGCGACCCCGCGGTCGAGGACTGGGCCGCCGCAGTCGGCACGATCAACTACGAGGTGGTCGCCCGGGTCGGCCGCAGCGTCGAACGGAGGACCTCGTGAACGCGCCGCTGCGCCGAGCCCAGATCGACCTCGACGCCTACCGCGCCAACCTCGACCTGGTGCGCGAGTGGATGGAACCGGTCGAGCTGATGGCGATCATGAAGGCCGACGCCTACGGGCACGGTCTCGAGCCGATCGCCCTCGCTGCGGTGGACGCGGGCATCCGGTGGATCGGCGTGCTCACGGTCCCCGCGGCCCTGCGTCTGCGGTCGATCGGCGTCGGCGAGGACGTCCACCTCTTCACGTGGCAGCACGACCCCGCGCTGGACTTCCGCGACGCGATCGACTCCGCCGTCGACCTCGGCATCTCGAACGTGCCGGAACTGCAGCGGGTGATCGACGCCGTCGACCAGCGTCCCGCCCGGGTGCACCTCGGCTTCGACTCCGGCCTGCACCGCGACGGTTCGACGCCGGACGACTGGCCAGCCCTCGTGACCCTCGCCCGTGACGCCCAGCGTGACGGGCGCATCGAGGTCGTGGCCGCCTACACGCACCTCGCCGAGTCCTCCGACGACGAGGACGCCTCCGCCGTGGCGCTCTTCGACGACGCGGTCGAGCAGGCCGACGACCTCGGCCTCGACATCCCGACGGAGCACGTCGCCGCCTCGCTCGCCGGGCTCGAGCGCAAGGAGTTCCGCAAGGACATGGTCCGGATGGGCGCGAACCTGTTCGGCATCCCCGGTGCCGACGGCGTCTCGGCGGCCGACCTCGGCCTCGAGCCCGTGATGACCCTGACCGCCTCGGTCGCGAAGACGAAGCGCGTGCCCGTCGACACGGGTGTCTCGTACGACTACACGTACCGCACCACCGCCGAGACCACCCTCGCGCTCGTCCCGGTCGGCTACGCGGACGGCGTCCCGCGGCTCGCACAGGGCCGCATCGAGGTCGCGATCGGCGGCACGCGCTACCCGATCGCCGGTCGCGTCGCGATGGACCAGTTCCTCGTGGACGTCGGCGACGACGACGTCCGGGTCGGTGACACCGTCGTGCTGTTCGGCACGGGTGAGCACGACGAGATGACGGTCCTCGAGTGGGGTGACGCGCTCGGCACCATCGGCGAGGAGATCGTCTGCCGGATCGGCACCCGGGTGCCCCGCGTCTACGAAGGGCACCGGGTCGAGGGCCACGTCGCCGAGTACCTCCGGGGCGAACGGTGACCGACTCCCACGTGCTGCTCGACACCACGGCCCGGACCACCGAGGAGATGGGTGCACTCGCCGCCCGACTCGCGGCCGTCCTCCGCGCCGGTGACCTCGTCGTCCTGACCGGTCCGCTCGGCGCCGGCAAGACCACCCTGACCCGAGGGCTCGGCGCAGCGCTCGGCGCCCGCGGGCAGGTCTCCAGCCCGACGTTCGTCCTCGCCCGGACACACCCGACCTCGGCCGGGCCGGACCTCGTGCACGTCGACGCCTACCGGCTGTCCGACCCGGTGGAGCTCGACGACCTCGACCTCGACTGGGACGCCTCGATCGTCGTCGTCGAGTGGGGGCGCGGGTTCGTCGACGGCATCTCGGACAGCGTCCTCGACGTCGAGATCGTCCGCGCGACCGGTGCCGACGACACGGTTGCCGGTGACGACCTCGATCCGGACGACGTCCCCGACGAGCCGCGCCGTGTGGTCGTCACCGCCTCCGGCCCACGCTGGGCGGACGCCACGATCTGACGGACAGGAGGCGGGGGGGGGGGGGGGGGGGGGGGGGGGGGGGGGGGGGGCCCCCGGGCGGGGGGGGGGGGGGGCGGGGGGGGGGGGGGCGGGGGGGGGGGGCGGGGGGGGCGCCCCCCCCGCCC
>NZ_JBIUZN010000002.1:74159-88561 GCF_044745045.1 Curtobacterium sp. NPDC087082
GGATCACGTGAGCCGGTCGGCTCGCGTGATCCGCGCCTCCTGGTCGACCTGTCGGTCCGATTACTGCGCGTTCAGGGTGAAGGTGAGGTCCTTCGCCCCCTCGGACTTGAGGGTCCGGGTGAAGGTGTCGTCGTTGATGACGGCACCGGTCGTGTACGACCACTTGCCCTCGGCGTTCGCGGTGACGTTCATCAGGTACTTCGACCCGGAGTAGATGTTGACCTTGGCCTTCGGCTCCGCCGTGCCCTCGATCAGCTGCTTCTGACCCTTCACGAACGTCGTCGTGACGACCGTGATCGGCGCCTTCTGCTCCTGCTCGGCAGCGGTCAGCGTGAACTCCAGATCCTCAGCACCCTCGGACTTGAGGATCCGCGTGAACGTGTCGTCGGTGATGACGGCACCGGTCGTGTACGACCACTTGCCCGCACCATCGGCGGTCACGTTCATCAGGTACTTCGAGCCCGAGTAGATGTTCACCTTGGCCTTCGGCGCCGCCGTGCCCTCGATGCGCTGCTTCTGACCCTTCACGAACGTCTCGGTCGTGACGGTGATCTCCGGGGTCTGCTCCTGCTCGGCAGCGGTGAGGGTGAACGTCACGTCCTCGGCGCCGGCGCTCTTGAGCGTCCGGGTGAACCTGTCGTCGTTGATGGCCGCACCGGTCATGTACGACCACTTGCCCTCAGCGTTCGCGGTGACGTTCATCAGGTACTTCGACCCCGAGTAGATGTCCACGCGCGCCTTCGGCGCCGCCGTGCCCTCGATCAGCTGCTTCTTGCCCTTCACGAACGTCTTGGTGTCGACCGTGATCGCGGGGGTCTCCTCCTGCGCCCCCGGGGTGATGATCGCCGACGTCGAGCCGAACGCCCCGCGGCTGTAACCGTGGATGAACACCTCGGTCGCCTCGGTGAGCGCGGCGCCACTCTTCGCGACCCACTTGCCGTCCGCGTCGGCGATCACCGTCGTCCCGCTGGCCGGATCGCCGGGGAGGCCGCGGAGGGACACCGCGGTGAACGCATCCGCCGTTCCGCGCAGGACGGCTCGCTCACCGGCGACGAAGGACTGGCCCGGCGCCACGGCGAGGTCCTGCTCGACCACGACGAGGTCGGGGTCTGCCGTGGCCGCCTCGGTGACGGAGGAACCGCCGACCGTGAACGTCAGCTCGTAACTGTCCGCCGTCCCCGCGTGCTCACCGGAGGCGATGGCCCAGCGGCCGTCGACGTCGGCGTGCGTCACGCGCGACCCCGCACGACGCGATCCGTCATCCGGGAGGCCGTCGACCTGAACCCGTGAGAACGGCAGCGCGGTGCCGGTCAGTCCGAGCGCCTGGCCGGGCACGAACGCGAGCCCGCGTTCGACCGTGAACGCCTGGAACTCGCCCTCGCGAGCAGCCGGGAGGATCTCGGCCTCCACCAGGTCGCTGAGGCCACCGTGGGCGAAGCCGAATGCCTTCACGGTGAGGGAAGTGGTGGCGGGCTCGGCGCTCGTCGCGGTCCAGTTGCCGTTGTGGTCGGCCTGGACGCCGTACGCAACGTTCCGGCCGGGAAGCCCGTCGATGCGCACGGTCGAGAACGCGTCGGCCGTACCGGTCACGATCGCGATCTCGCCGACCACGAACGTCTGCCCCTCGGCAACGGTGAAGTCCCGCTCGACCGGCGCATAGTCCTCGTCCGCCGTCACGCGCTCGACCCGGGTCGATCCGGCGATCGTGAAGGTGAGGTCGTACCCGTCCGCGGTGGCGCTCTTGCCGGGCGTGAACAGGGTCCACTTGCCGGCGGCATCGGCGACGATGCGCTGCGTCGGGCCGAGGTCCGGGATGCCGGCGCTCGTCGGCAGCCCCTCGACCTTGATGGCCGACCCCGGAAGCGCCTCACCGGAGAGCGCGAGCCGGGTGCCGGGCGCGTACGTCAGGCCGTCCTCGATCGTGAAGGCCTCGAACTCGCCTGCTCGGGCCTCGAGCTCGACGTGCTCCTGCACGGTCTTCGACTCGCCGAGCCCCTGTCCGGTCACCGTGACGACGATCGCACCGGACGCGGCCTGCGCGGCGCGGATCGACCAGTCGCCGTTCTCGTCGGCGATCGCGCCGACCGCTTCGCTCGACGGGGTACCCGGCAGGCCGCGGACCACGACGGTCGAGTAGGCGTCAGCGGTGCCCGACACCACCGGACGTTCGCCGCCGACGAACCGCTGACCAGCCGGCACCGTGAGCTCACGCTCCACGAGTCGGTAGTCGGCGTCGGCCGTGGTGGTGACGTCGATCGACTTCCCACCGGAGGTGACGGCGAGCTGGTAGGAGTTCGCGAGCGCCGAACCGGCGAGCGTGGCGACGACCCACTTCCCGGTGTGGTCAGCGCGCACGGTCGCGGGCGCACCGACGGTGCCGTTCTTCCCCGGCAGCCCGGTGATCATGACCTCTGCATCGGCACCGGCCGTTCCGGTGAGGCCGACCCGGTCGCCCGCTGCGAACTGGAGCCCGTGCGTCACGGCGAGGTCGGCGGTCGTCGACTGGTCCGCTGCCTGCGCAACGGCAGCCGTCTGCGCGGCCGCCGCTGCAGCACTCGCGGAGGTGGCCGGGAGGGACACGAGCCCGGCGAGGACCGCCACGGCGATCGCGCCGCCAGCGCACCGCTGGCCGGGGGTGTACTTGGGCTTCTTCTGCTGTTCCATGTTCACTGTGCTTCCTTGGTGAGGGTGAAGGTGTGGTCCTCGGTCCCGGCGGACTTGAGGGTGCGGGAGAAGGTCTCGGAGGTGATGACCGCGCCGGTCGTGTAGGACCAGTTGCCGTCGGCATCGGCCGTGACGTTCATGAGGTACTTCGAGCCGGAGTAGACGTCGACACGCGTGTCGGGCTTGGCGGTGCCCTCGATGCGCTGCTTCTGTCCGTGGACGAAGGTCGTCGTGCGGACCGTGATCGGCGGCGTCTGGGATGCGGCCGCGCGCAGCGTGAACGTCACGTCATCCGTCCCGGCCGACTTGAGCGTCCGCGTGAACGTGTCTCCGGTGATGACCGCCCCGGTGGTGTACGACCACTTCCCGTTGGGCCCGGCGATGACGTGCATGAGGTACTTCGACCCCGAGTAGACGTCCACCCACGTGTTCGGCTTCGCCGTGCCCTCGATCAGCTGCTTCTGCCCCTTGACGAACGTCGTGGTGGAGACAGTGATCGGCGTCGACGCCTCCGTGCGGGTGAAGGAGAAATCGGTGACCTCATCACCCCCGAACAGCTGGGCGATGCGCACCGTCTCGTTCTGTTCGAACAGCTTCGAGGTCGTGAGTTCCCACTGCCCTTCGGCGTCGGTGCGGACGAAGTCGGCGCGACCGACCGCCCCGATCCGCACCTGCAGGAGCGCGTACGGCGACGCCGTTCCGGTGATCCGGGTCGGCATCCCGCCGACGAAGGTCCGCTCCGACGTGATCGCCACCGGCCGGAAGGCGACGCCCTCCTGGAGGGAGCGGAAGGCGTGCTCCGTCTCCTCGTCTCCCTGGCGGATCGTGACGTCGAGCACCGAGGTGATGTCGCGCACGGCGATGTTCCGCGCCGAGACGTACTCGAACGCTCCGGTGGTCGGCGAGGCGACCACGGACCCGCTGAGTCCACCGCTCACGAGCGCGTCGGTGGCGGCCACCTCGATCCGCGCGCCAGGCGTTGCGGTGCCGGAGATCCGGAGACGCGTCCCGTCGAGGTACGTCAGATCGGACGTGACGACGACCGGTTCCGTGATCGGCGGGTTCTCGCCGCCTCCGCCGGATCCTTCGCCGTCGACCGACACCTCGACGTCGAGCGAGGCACCGAAGTTCCCCTCGGTGTCCGTGTTCCCGGAGATGCGGACCTGCTCGGCGCGGGTGAGGACGTGCTTGCTCCGCACCGACCAGTTCCCCTGGTGATCAGCGGTCGCGAAGGCCCAGCCGCCCTCGAAGACCAGCCGCACGAGCGAGAACGCGTTCGCGGTGCCGGTGAGGACCGCGCGTTCCCCGGGGCGGGCGTTCAGACCGTCGGTGACGGTCAGGGACCGTTCGACGACCGAGAACGCGGGATCGGCGGTGAGCGTCGTCGAGACCGACGGTCCGGTGGGCTCGAGCTTGTTCCCCTCGATCTGCATGGGGGTCACGGTGACGTCGTAGTGGGGAGCGGTCCCGGCGTTCGGAACGCCTGACGTCGACCAGACGCCGTTCGGCCCGACGAGCACACCGGTCGTGCCGACCGCGCCGTTCTTGCCGGTCGGGAGTCCGGTGATCTCGACCCACTCGTTCGCCGGAGCGGTCCCGGAGATGCCGACTGCGCCGCCAGGCACGTACCGGGGGTCGCTCTCGATGGTGGCGCGAGCCGTCTGCGGGGCGTCGGCGCGCTCGGCGGACTGCGACGCTGTGACCGATCCGGGTGCGGCCGTCGCTGGTACCGCGGGGAGGGTGACGAGTCCGGCGAGGACCGCGACGGCGATCGCACCACCGGCGCAGCGTCGGGCAGTGTGGTTCTGCTTTGGCTGGTGCATGTTCTGGCTCACTTCGCGTTCAGGGTGAACATGACGTCGTCCGTCCCGGCCGACTTGAGGGTGCGCGTGAACGTGTCGTCGGTGATCGCGGCACCGGTCGTGTACGACCATCTGCCTGCCTCGTCTGCGACCACGTTCATCAGGTACTTCGACCCGGAGTAGACATCGACGCGGGCCTTCGGTTCAGCCGTGCCCTCGATCAGCTGCTTCTGCCCCGTGACGAACGACGTTGTCGACACGGTGATCGGTGCTGTCTGTTCCTGTTCAGCGGCCATCAGCGTGAAGGTGACGTCGTCCGCCCCGGCAGACCTGAGGGTGCGCGTGAACGTGTCACCGGTGATCGCGGCGCCGGTCGTGTACGACCACTTCCCGTCCTCACCTGCAACGACATTCATCAGGTACTTCGACCCGGAGTAGACGTCAACCTTGGCCTTCGGCGCGACCGTGCCCTCGATGCGCTGCTTCTGGCCCTTGACGAACGACGTCGTGGTCACCGTGATCGGTGCCGTCTGCTCCTGCTCGACGGCGGTCAGCGTGAACGTCACTTCCTGCTCGCCGGCGGTCTTGACCGTCCGGGTGAACGTGTTGTCGGTGATGGCGGCACCGGTGGTGTACGACCACTTCCCGTCAGCATCCGCCGTGACGTTCATGAGGTACTTCGAGCCGCTGTAGACGTCCACGCGGGCCTTCGGTGCCGCCGTGCCCTCGATCAGCTGCTTCTGCCCCTTCACGAAGGTCTCGGTGGTGACCCAGAACGGCGGCGCTTCCTTGACGCGGGTGAAGACGTGCTCGGTCGTCTCGCCGGCCTCGAAGAGCTGGTCGATCCGCACGGTCTGCTGCGGTCCGACGAGCTTCGTGGTGGTGAACTCGAACTCGCCGGCCGCGTCCGCTCGGACGAGATCCGGGACTCCGAAGTCCCCGATCTGCACCGACAGGAGCGAGTGCGGCGACGTGACGCCGGTGATGGTCGTCGCTGCACCCTCGTCGTACGTGAGATCCGAGGTGATCTCGGTCGAGCGGAACTCGACACCCTCCTGCAGTGAACGGAACGCGAGCGCCGTCTCCTCGTCGCCCTGGCGGACCGTCACGTCGAGCACCGGGAGTCCGTTCGGCATCGCGACGCTGCGGCGCGAGACGAACTCGAACGCTCCGGTCTCGGGCGACGCCGTCACCGTCCCGCCGAGCTGCGAGCTCGACGAATCGGAGGCGATGACCTCGATCTCGGCACCGGGCGTCGCGGTCCCCGTGATCCGGAGCCGCTCGCCGCGCAGGTAGGTCAGGTCCGAAGTGACCTCGACGGGCACGTACGCAGGCGGGTCGATCTCCCCGCCATCACCCGGATCGGTGCCGCCGTCCTCGCCGTCCCCGGGACCGGCGACGACGACCACGTCGACGGTGACGATCGCGGCGAAGTTCCGGTCGGCGTCCTCGTTGGCGAGTACGCGGACGGACTGGTCCTCGGTGATCGACGTGTTCGTCCGGAGCGACCAGCGGCCCTCGTGGTCGGCGAAGCCGCGCACGGAGGCGCCGGTCTCGAACTCGACCTGGACGGGCGTGAATGCATTGGCGAAGCCGGAGAGCACCACCTCGGAACCATGACGAACCTCGAGGCCGTCGGTCACGCGCAGGTCACGCTCGACGATGGTGTATCCCGCGTCCGCGGTGAGGGTCTGTGCAACTGGCGACCCGATCGGAACGTACTGGTTACCCCGCACCGTCATCGGCGTCACCGTGACGTCGTACTCGGCTTCGTCGGCACTCGGGAACGTCGACTGGCTCCAAGCGCCTCGGTGGTCGACGACGGTCCGGATGGATCCGACCGTTCCGTCCCGATCGGTCGGGATGCCGTCGATCTCGACCCACTCGTCGGCCGGGCCCATGCCAGAGACGTGGATCGAGCCGCCCGGAGCGTAGTGCGGGTCGCTCTCGATCGTGACGACAGCGTCACGGACCGGCGCGACCGCGCTGCTCGTGGCAGCCGTCGCGGTCGTCGGCACGCTGACGATGCCGGCGAGCAGCATGACGCCGAGCGCGCCCGTCATGCAGGTGGAGAGGGTTCGAGGAAGGAGCATCCGGAGCCTTTCGTCAAGTCGGACACCCAAATATGCGGTATCTGACATGTTGGAAAACTGAATGCTATGAAAGTGGGCCCGACACAGACAGGAGGCGCGGTGCGGGTCGGACCCGCACCGCGCCTCCTGGACGTGGTCGCGCGCTCAGACGGCGGCGAGCCGCCCCATCTCCGCGACCACGCCGCGGAGCCGGTCCGCGAGCTCGTCGCGGGACGCGACCGAGAACCGGTGCGCGACCTCGATGACGGCGGCCATGACGAGCGTGACGGCGGTCCGCGCCGCCTCGGCGTCGGTGCGTTCGGCGGCGACCTCGACGATCGCCGACCGGGCCTCGGCCATCCACTGCAGCATCGTCGGGACCATCTCGGGCCGCGCCTGCACGAGCGACTTCATCCGGCGGCGGTCCTCGGGCAGGGTCACGGTCTGCGCGACGAGGTCGCAGAGGTCGGACACGAGCGTGCCCGCACCGGCGAGGAAGGTCGCGCGGGCGGGGTCCGGGACGGTGGTCGCGGGGAGGCCGAGGGCGGCGTTGCCCTTGGACGGGAAGTAGTTGAAGAACGTGCGGGGCGAGACGCCGGCGGCGGCGCAGATCTCCTCGACCGTGACGCCGGCGAGCCCGCGATCGGTGACGAGCTCGAGCGCGGACCGGTGGATGGCGGCCCGGGTCTGCTGCTTCTTGCGCTCCCGCAGGCCGCTGTCGCCGGGGGCGGGGGCTTCGGTGGTGCTCACGTGGTGGCTCCTCGGACGGACGACGGGGCCTCCCGCGGTGGCGGGAGGCCCCGTGCGGCCTAGCGGTCCGACGCGCCCCGCTGGACGGGGATCGAACCGGTGACGGGAGCGGTCGGCGAGCCCATGGTGTCGGCGGCCTTGACCGCCTGGACCTCGAGGTCGTCAGCCGTGCCCTCGTTGTCCGCCTGCTCCTGCAGGGCCGAGCTCTTGCGGAGCGGCGGCGCCTTGAAGAACCAGCTCAGGACGAAGGCGAGCAGGATGACCGCGAAGCCGACCCAGTAGACCGTGACGGCCGACGAGTTGAACCCGGTCATGAAGGGCCTGGTGAGCGCGGCGTCCGCACCGTTCAGGTAAGACGTGTCGCTCGTCTCGCTGCTCGACGAGCCCTTGTCGCTCGTGCCCTCGTCGATCTGCTTCGACAGTGCCGGAGCGAGGTCGTCCACCCAGTACGTGCGCTGGGCCGAGTCGGACCAGTCGACGACGAGCTTGCCGTCCTGCACGGACGCGTGGGCCTTGTCGGCGGCGGCGGTGAGTGCCTGCTGCTGCACGGCCTCGGGAGCGCCGGCCGTGGCCTGGGTCACCTGCGCGGTGGCCTGGTCGAGCCCGGACTGGACCTGCTGCTTGATCGGGGTGACGATCGGGTTCCAGATCTGGTCCATGACGCCCTGGTTCGCCTTGGCACTGGCGACCGTCGGGTTGAGCGCCGCGTCGAGTGCACCGGTCAGGTTCTTCTGGTCGGCCGTGGCGTGCAGGATGTTCGCCGGCATGATCGAGAACAGGACACTCAGGAGCACCGCGGTGCCGAGCGTTCCACCGATCTGGCGGAAGAACGTCGCCGAGCTGGTCGCCACACCCATGTCACGCGGCTGCACGGAGTTCTGCGAGGCGAGGGTGATGCTCTGCATGAGCTGGCCGAGGCCGAGGCCGATGAGGAACATCCCGATCATCAGGAACCAGAGCGGCTTGTCGATGGTCATGAACGTCAGGACGACGTAGCCGAGCGAGACGAGCGCGGTGCCGATCACCGGGAAGATCCGGTACTTGCCGGTGCGGGCGACGATCTGGCCGGAGGCGATCGAGGCGATCATGAGCCCACCGATCATCGGCAGGGTCGCGAAGCCGGACTCGGTCGGGGTGAGCCCCGTGACGATCTGCAGGTACAGCGGGATGGTCAGCATGGCGCCGAACATCGCGAAGCCCACGAGGAAGCCGAGGATCGTGGCCATCGAGAAGACGCCCGAGCGGAAGAGCTTCAGCGGGATGATCGCGTCGTCCTTCATGAGCGTCTCGATGACGAGGAAGGCGACCAGGCCGAGGGCACCGATCACGTAGCAGGCGATCGCGGCGGCCGAGCCCCAGCCCCAGGTGCGGCCCTGTTCGGCCACGAGCAGGAGCGGGACGAGGGTCACGATGACCGAGGTCGCACCCCACCAGTCGATCCGCGGCTTCGCCTTGGCGTCGCCGAACTTCGGCAGGTGCAGGAACGCGATGACCATGAGGAGCGCCGCGACGCCGATCGGGACGTTGATCAGGAAGACCCAGCGCCAGCCGGTGACGCCGAGGATGGTCGACGCGCCGGAGAAGAGCCCGCCGATGAGCGGACCGATG
The DNA here is from genome assembly GCF_044745045.1 of Curtobacterium sp. NPDC087082. Taxonomy (NCBI): domain Bacteria; kingdom Bacillati; phylum Actinomycetota; class Actinomycetes; order Micrococcales; family Microbacteriaceae; genus Curtobacterium; species Curtobacterium sp. NPDC087082. The sequence continues at coordinate 83,056 of NZ_JBIUZN010000002.1, forward strand.
ACCGAGGAGATGCCGAAGACGGCCAGGAAGTACCCCTGGTACTTCGCGCGCTCGCGGGGAGCGAGGATGTCACCCATGATCGCGAGCGGCAGGGACATCAGCGCACCGGCACCGATGCCCTGGAAGGCACGGAACGCGGCGAGTATGATCATCGACGTCGACATGGTCGAGAGCAGCGAGCCGATGATGAAGACCGCGATGCCGAAGATGTAGAGGGGACGACGGCCGAAGACGTCGGAGAGCTTGCCGTAGATCGGCGTGGTGATCGTCGACGCGATCAGGTAGGCCGTGGTGACCCAGGCCTGCTGGTCGAGGCCGTGCAGGTCGTCGCCGATGGTGCGGATGGCCGTGCCGACGATCGTCTGGTCGAGCGACGAGAGGAACATGCCGGCCATGAGGCCGTAGATGACGAGGAGGATCTGGCGGTGCGACATGATCGGCTTCCCCGGCTGGTCGGCCGGGGAGCTCTGTCGTCCGCGCGACACCTCGACGGGTGCGGTGGCAGTAGACATGGGGGTCCTTCAGGGGTGCGTGTGGTGGTCGTGGTCGCGAGGGACGCCGGGGCGTCATGGCGGGCCGATGACGGCGGGTCAACCTTGCAGACGCTGCAACTTTACACCATGAGCACCTTTGCTACACATGCAATCTTTCCCGTTGTGCATGTTTGTGAACGCCTCCTCAGGTACCGTGGGCCGCATGGGGCGGACGACGTGGACCGATGTGCCGGCAGTCCTGCGGGAGCGCGTCGAGACGGTGCTCGGGGGCGCGGTGGCGCGAGCCGAGTCACAGGCGGGTGGGTACTCCCCCGGTGGCGCCGACCGGGTGGTCACCGCGGACGGTCGACGAGCGTTCGTGAAGACGCTCTCGCGGTCGCGGAACCCGGACGGCTTCGGGATGCACGAGCGTGAGGCCGAGGTCATGGGCCACCTGCCCGGTTCCGTGCAGGCGCCTCGGCTGATCGACACCGTGCGCGGCACCGTCGACGGCGACGACTGGATCGCCCTCGTCATCGAGGACGTGGACGGACACCACCCCGGCACGGCGGGCGACGGGTCCGACGTCGCCGCCGTGCTCGACGCACTCGACACGCTGCCGACCGCCACCGGGACGCTCGCACAGCTCCCGCGCGTCGCGGACGACCTCGTCGAGGACTTCGGCGCCTGGGACCGGATGGCCGCCGCAGGCTTCCCCGACGTCGTCCCGGCGCACGTGATCGCCGCTGCCCCCGCGATGGCGCGGGCGGCACGCGACGCCGCGGCGGCCGTCGACGGAGGATCCCTGGCGCACGTCGACTGCCGCGCCGACAACCTGCTCGTCGACGCGGACGGTGTCGTCTGGGTCATCGACTGGCCGTGGGCGGCCGTCGGCGCGCACTGGCTCGACCCGCTCACCTACCTGCTCGACGTGCTGGTGCGCGGCGAGGACACCGACGTCGAGCACCACCTCGCCACCCACCGGGTGTTCGCCGGGGTGCCGGCGTCGAGCGTGGACGCGGTCCTCGCCGGGCTCGCCGGGACGTTCTTCGAGAAGGCGTCCCGCCCGGCGATCCCGCACATGCCGACGCTCCGGGACTTCCAACGACGCGAGGGGCTGGCGGCCGCCGAGTGGCTGCTGCGACGGTGGGGAGGACTGCCGCCGGGGGGAGAGCCCGCGTACCCCGCTGTCCAGGAAGCGTGATCCGGTCGAGCGTACCGTCCCGCTCATGACTGACGAGCACGAAGGCCAGCGTCCGGAAGACGATGCTGCGCGGCTCGGACTCGTCGTCGTCGGCGAGGCAGCAGCACTGCACTCGGGCGACGAGGCGGCCCTGGACGCGAGCGAACAGAACATCCGCGACACCATCGACGAGATGATCGACGAACCGTTGACCGAGCGGCAGGAGCAGGTGGTCGAACGACTGGCGTCGGCCGGGGGCACGCTCACCGCGGGTCTCAGCGGTGCCCTCGCCGCGCAGACCGGCCGGAGCGTCGACGACATCCTCGAGGGAGCCGCCCGCAGCGTCGTCTGGCAGCAGCGCCTGGCGGACCAGCGCCGGGACGGACACGACGGTTCCGGTGAGCGCGAGGACGCCGGCGGCCAGCAGCGCGACCGCCGCGACGACGACGGGCGCGACGAGGACTGACTCCCGCCGCGCCCGCACCGGACGACGGATCGGCTACTCGGCCGCCGCGGACTCCTGCTCACGCACGACGGCGCGGGCTGCGGCCTGCCCCGTCGTGGTGCTCTTGACGATGTCGCTCAGCGTGAAGCCGGCCGTCGTCCCGAGCAGGGCGTCGACTTCGCTGAACTGACTGACCACGCTCTTCGAGAGCGCTCCGGCGCCGTCGGAGGACACGACGGTCAGCTTGTCGATGTTGCCCATCGGCGCCGCGAGCTCGCGGGCGATGCTCGGCAGCGTCTCGATCGCCTTCACCCGGAGGACGGCCTCGGAGTGCTGGGCGAGCGCGTCCGCCTGCGCCTTCGTGGCGTCGGCCTCGGCCTGGCCCTTGGCGCGGATCGCGTCGGCGGCAGCTTCACCCTCGGCGCGGGAGGCGTCGGCCGCGAGCTTGCGCGCCTCGGACTCGGCCTGGGCCTCGGCGGCGATCGCCTCGGCCGAGATGCGTCGGGCCTCGGCCTGGGCACGGGCGGTCTCGACCTGGGCAGCGGCGGCCGCCTCGGCCTCGACGCGGGTCTTGCGCGCCTGCGCCTCGGCCACCGCGGAGACCTCGGACTCGAGCTCGGCACGGCGGAGTTCGGCACGCTTCTGCGCGGTCAGCTGCTCCTGCTCGACGACGCCCTGCGCCGCGCGGGCCTGGGCGAGCGGGCCGGCGGCAGCGGCTTCGGCGGAGGCACGGTCGGCGTCGAGCTGCAGGGCGGCCCGACGGATCGCGAGGGTGTTCTCCGCCTCGGCGATGGCCTGGTCGGCCGTGGCACGGGCCTCACGCGCTTCGCGGTCGGCCTGGGCCTCGGCGTTCTCGGCCTCGAGCCGGACCCGCGCGCGCTCGGCACGTCCGAGGTCGCTGATGTAGTCGTTGCGGTCGGAGATGCCCTTGATCTCGAACGAGTCGACGTCGAGTCCCTGGCTGTGCAGGGCGTCCTTCGCGACGTCGAGCACGGCGACGGTGAGCTGGTCGCGGTTGCGGATGATGGTCGACACGTCGGTCGCACCGATCGACGCACGGAGCGAACCGGACAGGACCTCGCGCGCGAAGTCGTCGATCTTCTTCTCCTGGCCGAGGAACCGCTGCGCGGCGGCCCGGATCGACGCGTCGGCCTCGCCCACCTTGACGAGCGCCACGGCCTCGACGTCGATGGTCACGCCGCGGGAGTCCTGCGCGTTCACGTTGATGTCGATCGCGCGCGAGCTCAGCGAGATCTTGGCGACGCGCTCGAAGAACGGCCGGACCAGGACACCGGCGCCGAGGACGACCTTGATGCCGGACTCGACCGTCTCGGTGCCGTCGGGGTTCTTCACCTTGCGGGAGCGCTTGCCGGTGATGATGAGCGCTTCGTCGGCGCCGGCGTTGCGGTAGACGAGCTTCGCGTAGATCAGCACGATGACCGCCAGGACGACGACCCCCACGACGATCAGCGGGACGGCTCCGAGCGCGAACAGGACTTCCATGACTCCCCCTCGTGGAACAGGCCGCAGCCTGGATTCCGCATCTGTTGTTCCGTTGGTCCCATCCTAGGAGTCCTGCCGCCGGGAGAGGAGCGGGTAGGCGTACGATTGGCATGATTCGCTGCCAGAAACGACGGTTGTGCAAGCTTTTCCTACCAGGAGGTACGCGATGGTCCAACGGACGTCGCCCCGACGTCGCCAGCAGCTCGCGGCCTTCGGTGAGAACATCCGCCGCTGGCGTTCGGTGAACGGGATGTCCGCCGCCGAACTGGCCGACCGTGCCGCGGTGACGCGGGAGACCCTGCGTGCGATCGAGAACGGCACGGGCGGCCGCGTCGACTCGTTGTTCGCGGTGCTCGGAGCACTCGGCATCGCCGACACCGCGGTCGAGGCGATCGACCCCTTCCGGAGCGACACCGCGCGCGCTCGGATCGACGACATCCTGCGGCGCGGAGGGACCCTGTGACACCGGACGTGGTCGAGGTCTGGTCCGGCGAAGCGGCAGAACCCCGACGCGTAGGGACCTTGCGTCCGTCGTTCCAGGGACTCCGGACCCTTGCCTCGTCGTCCTTCGAGTACGACCCGGCGTTCCTCCGGGACGGCTGGCAGGTCTCCCCGGACCTCCCCCTCCGGCCAGGTCGGACCTACACGGCCGAGAGCCAGACCCTCCCGGGGGCGTTCAGCGATGCGGCCCCGGACGACTGGGGCCAGAAGCTGATCCGCGCCGACCACGCACTCCGTCGACAGCAGGACACGACGCTGCCCGGTCGGCTCGGCGAGTTCGACTACCTGCTCGGTGTCTCCGACCACACCCGGACCGGCTCGCTGCGGTTCCGCTCCGGTGGTACCTGGCTGTCGTCGGAGACCGGGGTCGCGAACGTGCACGACCTCGGCCGGATCCTCGCCGCGGCCGCCCGGTACGCGGACGACGAGGCGACCGACGAGGACATCGCCTACCTCGGCGACGTCGCGACGTCTCCCGGGGGCGCGCGCCCGAAGGCCAACATCACCACCGACCGCGGCACGCTGGCCATCGCGAAGCTCCCGCACTCGAAGGACGGCCGGTTCGACGTCGAGCGATGGGAGGCCGTCGCGCTCACACTGGCCGCCGACGCCGGGCTCCGTGTCCCGCGGTGGTCCCTCGTTCCGCCTGGTGCGGGGCGAGCGGTGCTGGTCTCCGAGCGCTTCGACCGCGACGCGACCGGGAGCCGCCTCGGTTACATGTCGGCACGGACCGCCCTCGAGCTCGGCGCGCACGACGACGGGTCCCGGCTGACCTACGAAGACCTCTCGGATGCGATCGACCACTGGAGCGCGGCGCCGGCCGCGGACCTGCGGGAGATGTTCGGCCGGGTCGCGCTCTCCGTGCTCGTGAACAACGTCGACGACCACTGGCGGAACCACGCGTTCCTGCACACGGTGGACGGGTGGCGACTGTCCCCGGTGTTCGACGTCAACCCCAGCCGGCAGCGCGGCGTGATCGACTCCCGTGCGATCTCCTCGTCGGACGACCCGCGGGCACGCGACCTCCGGAACCTGCTCACGATCGCCGGGGCGTTCCGACTCCGGAACCCCGACGCAGAACGTGTGCTGCAGCGCGTGGCAGGGGCGGTCGCCGGCTGGGACCGCGTCGCAGCCGCGCTCGGCGTCCCGTCGGACGAGCGCGACGCGATGCGCGTCGCCTTCGACACCCCGCAACTCGACTGGGCGCTCGGCCTGTAGCCGTGGGGACAGAGGGGAGGTTCCCACGGGGCACGGCCGGACAGACAGGAGGCGGGGGGGGGGGGGGGGCCCCCCCCCCCCCCCCGGGCGGGGGGGGGGGCGCGGCCCCCCCCCCCCCCCCCCCGCCGCCGGGGGGGGGGGGGGCGCGGCCCGGGGCGAGTGGTACCCCGCCCCCGCGGGGCG
>NZ_JBIUZN010000002.1:88571-127034 GCF_044745045.1 Curtobacterium sp. NPDC087082
GGGGGCCACCGCCGCCCGCCCCCCGGGCGCCCCCCCCCCCCCCCGGCCCGCCCGCCCCGCACCCCCCCCCCCCGGGGGGGGGGCCCCCCCCGGGGGGGGGGGGGGGGGCCGCCCCCCCCCCCCGCCTCCTGGACGGGGTCGCGTCAGCGCCTAGGCGCCCGCACGCCACCAGTCGTCGAAGGGCGTCGCCGGGACCTGGCGCTTGTGCTCCGTCGCCCGGTAGCGCGACTCGATCGCCTCGGCGACCTCGATCGGGACGTCGTGGCCCTGCAGGTACGCGTCGATCTCGGCGTACGACAGCCCGAGGTTCGCCTCGTCCGTCTGGCCCGGCGTCTCGTCGAGCAGGTCGGCGGTGGGGGCCTTCTCGTACAGGCGGGCCGGGGCGCCGAGGTGCTCGAGCAGCTGCCGGCCCTGGCTCTTCGACAGCCCGGTGAGCGGGGTGAGGTCGACACCGCCGTCGCCGTACTTCGTGAAGAAGCCGGTCACGGCCTCGGCCGCGTGGTCGGTCCCGACGACGAGGAGCCCCCGCTGCCCGGCGACGGCGTACTGCGCGACCATCCGCATCCGGGCCTTGACGTTGCCCTTCACGAAGTCGCTCAGCTCCACGCCCGAGGCCGCGGTGTCCTGCACGACCCCGTCGACACCGTGCTCGATGTTCACGGTGATGCCCGGGTCGGCCGCGATGAACTGCAGCGCGAGCTGGGCGTCGTCCTCGTCGGCCTGCACGCGGTACGGCATGCGGACGGTGGTGAACTCGGCGGGGTGCCCCTCGGCGCGGAGCGACTCGACGGCGAGCTGGGTCAGGCGTCCGGCGAGCGTCGAGTCCTGGCCGCCGCTGATCGCGAGCAGGTAGCCCTTGGCGCCGGTGGTGAGCAGGTAGTCCCGGAGGAACCCGACGCGACGGGCGATCTCCTGCTCCGGGTCGATGGTCGGCTGGACGTTGAGGTCCGCTGCGATGGCGGCTTGGAGTTCACGCACCACCCCAGTATCCCGCTGCATCCGCCGCGTGCACAGGGTTCAGTGGACGCGATCCGCGCCGGCCGGACGGATGGTGTTGTCGTGGTCGGCCCCGATCGCGCAGGTGCAGACGACGCCGATGGTCTCCTGCGCCCGGGTGAGGACGAAGCGTTCGACGTGCGGGGGCCCGACGTGGCGGTCGAGCGGGTGGGTGTCGTGGTCGTGCACGGTGGTCCTCACGTCGCGGTCGGAAGCGGTCGGAAGCGCTCGGAAGCTGTCGGAAGCGGTCGGGAGCGGTGGATCGAGTCGGCCGGCCGGGAGGGGCCGGCGGCGGGACGAGGGGTGCCGGCGCGGTGGTGGCCCGAACCACCACCGCACCGGCGGGACCGCGGCGACCCGAACGCGCCGCGGACCCGGGAGACGGGCGCCGGTACCCGCCGGCGCCCGTCCGGGTCAGGCTCGACGCATGCGCCGCGCGACGAGCGTGCCGCCGCCGGCCGCGAGGAGCAGCCCGGCGAGGAGCAGCAGCGGCACCAGCTCGGCACCGGTGTAGGCGAGGCTCCCGGTCCCCGAACCGTTGCCGGCCGCACCGGCACCGGCACCGCCGGCACCGCCCGCACCGCCGGGGCCGCCTGCGCCGCCGGGGGTCCCCGGCGTACCGGGCGTACCCGGCGTGCCCGGCGTGCCCGGGTCGGTCGGGTCGACCGGTGCTGCTGCGACCGCGAAGGTCACCGCGGCGGGGTCGCTCACGAGGGTGCCGATCGTCTCGACCGCCTCGGCCTCGTGGTCACCGACGGCGACCCCGGGGAACGTGACCGTCCAGGTGCCGTCCTCGTCCGCGACGGTCGACTGCGCGCCCTCGTCGTCACCGTCGAGCGTGACGTCGACGTCGGCGCCCGGCTCCGCGGTGCCCGTGACCGGCACCGCGGTGGTGTCGTCGTCCGCGGGGACCGTGTAGTCCGTCCCGTCCTCGGGCGAGGTGATGGCGATGCCCGCGAACGGATCCGCCTGCACGGTCGCCGTCACGAGGTCGACGGTCGCCAGGTCCGCCGCCGGCAGGAGCTGCACGCGGACGGCCCGGACCGTGGTGGCCCCGGTGTCGTCGGCGGTCGGCTCGGTGAACGCCGGAGCGGTCTGCGAGTTGATCGTGACGGAGACGAGCTGGTTCACGACGTCGAGCAGCGGGTCGAGCGCCGTGACGGTCGACGTGATGGTGGCGAGCAGGGTCTGCACGGTGTCCGCCACGAAGTCCCCGCCGAGCACGTCACCGAGGATGCCGGTCAGCGCCGGGACGATGGTCGAGCCGAGCAGCGGCTGCAGCAGCGGGTCGAGCGTGCCGAGCACCGGGCCGAGGATCCCGTCGCCGGTGACCGTGAGCGTGGCGCCGTCACCGGTGCCGAGCAGGTCCCCGACGGTGGTGTCGACCGTGAGGGTCAGCCCCGCCACGTCGGCGCCGAGCAGGTCGACGCCGGTGTCCACGACGAGCTGCACGTCGGCGACGTCCAGGGCGTTCGTGAGCGTCGTGGTGAGGAGTGCCGGCAGCTGCTCGGTCAGGATGTCCGAGATCGCGCCGGTGATCTGCGCGTTGATCGTCGCGTCGTCGAGCAGCGTGGTGTTCGCCGGCAGGTCGTTCAGCGTGTAGAGCTGCGCGAGGTCGATCGTGACCACGCCCGAGGACAGGTCGATCGTGACCGGTCCGTCGGTGAGCGGCTGCTGCGTCACGGTGGCGAGCGCACCCTGCAGGTCCACGTCGGCGGTGAGCTGGGCGGTGGTGTCGTCGAGTGTCAGGACCCCGAGCCCGAGGGTGTTCACGGCGTCGGTCACCGGGTCGAGCAGCGCCGCGGTGAGGTCGGTGGTGAGACCGTCCTCGCCGATCGCCGCGTTCACGGTGTCGTCGGTGGTGCCGAGCGTCGTGTCCAGCGACGTCACGAGCTGCTGGACGGCGGGGCTGACGAGCCGGACCTGTGCGCCGGCGACCTGGTAGTCGGTGGTGACGTCCGGAGCGCCGAACGTGCGCGTCGCCTCGGCCCGGGCGGACAGGGCGCCGAGCCCGACCGAGAGCTCGCTCACGACGCCGTCGACGTCGAGGTCGCCGAGCAGCGGGGTGAGGTTCACGGTGGCGCCGGTGCCGGGGGTGCCCGGACCGACCTGGATCGCGCCGTCCGCGCCGACGGCTCCGGCGGCCGCGACCGCCGAGGTGGTGTCCGTGCTCGCGACCTGGCCAGCGACGCCGACGTTCACGAGACCGTTCTGGCCGAGCAGCTGGATGCCCCCGGGGACGTTGATCCCGATGCTGTTCAGCACCGAGAGGTCGAGCGGGTCGGACTGCCCGGCGGTCGCCCCGCCGGGAGCGGTCGCGCCGAAGGACCCGGCGAGCGCCGCGACGCTGTCGAGGTCGACGGAGCCGCTGCCGGAGAGCAGACGACCCTCGGCCTGGGTCGCGTCGGTCGCAGCGGCGTGTGCGGGGAGGGCTGCTCCCCCGATGATCACGGCCGCGACGGTGGCCGTGGCGCCCGCGCGGAGCGCGAAGCGTGTTGCAGTGCGTGGCATGGTGCCTCTTCCTCCAGGCGGAGGTCGTCCGCCTGCTGATCCATCCCCCGCTGGTGGGGCGGGAGATCCGACGGGCGCGCTGGTGGGGCGGCCCGGAGTCACGTGTGCGCGTCGTGCTGCGCGCGGGCGCGGCTATCCGGGGTGATCACCCCCGGTGAGGCGGGGAGCGGTGCAGGCAGCGTCCACGGACGGGCGCATCGATCGTGCGCGCATCGTTCGTCCTCGTGCCATGTCCTGATCCCCCCGGGTGGGCTCGGCTGCGTCGTCGAGCTGAGGATGAGCGGTTGGTGAGACCGCGTTTCCTGTGCAATCTACAAGGGGGGTCCCCCGTCGTGGCGATACCCCCGTTCGGGGCACGCCGTGAGCGGATCAGTTCGAGTGTTGACAGTTAGAGGTCGAACGGTTAGCGTTCTGATCATGACGCAGCAGGCACCCCGGTTCGACACGCCCCTCCAGCAGATGCGCTGGATCGGGTGGGCGCAGCGCAAGGCGGCCGAGGAGTGGGTCCGCGAACGCGACCTCACCCAGGAGCAGAGCTTCGTGCTCGGGTACCTGCAGCACACGCCCGGCGCGATCCAGCGCGACATCGCCGACATCACCCGGACGAGTGCGGCCAGCGTCTCGAGTCTCCTGCAGGGACTCGAGCGCCGCGGGCTCGTCGAACGCCGGGCGGACGCCGAGAACGCCCGGACGAAACGGGTCTTCGCCACCGACGAGGGGATCGCCCTCATCGCCGGCTTCGAGGACGCCATGATCGCGCTCGACGACGTCCTGCTCGCGCCGCTCGACGCCCACGAGCGCGCCACCCTGCAGGAGCTCCTGCACAAGGTGACCGCGGAACTGCCGGAACCCACCCGGTGACCTGACCCGCGCCTCCAGGCCCGTCCAGGAGGCGCGACCCACCCCCACGCGTCGGCACCCGCCGATCGCGTCATCAGTCATGCCCTGCGGCGCCGACCGACGGTCGGCGCGCGCTCCGCCCTGCCCAGAAGGAGGCAGCCATGAGCACCACAGCACCCGACACCGCCGCGGCGAAGAACCGCTGGTACCTGTCCGCCGCCCCGATCGGCCGCGCGCTCGTCCACCTGTGCGTCCCGATGGCCGCCGCGATGGTCGTCAGCGCCGTCTACAACGTCATCAACGCCGGCTTCATCGGATCGCAGCACGACACCTCGCTGCTCGCCGCGATCACGTTCGGCACCCCGCTCCTCGGCATCATCATGGCCGTCGGTGGCGTGTTCGGCGTCGGTGGCAGTGCCCTCATGTCGCGCATGCTCGGGGCCTCGGAACACGATCCCGCCAAGGCCGAGGACATCAAGCGCGTCGCCTCCTTCGCCCTCTGGGGAGCCGTCGTCACCGGTGTGGTCCTCGCCGTGCTCGGCCTGGTGTTCCTACACCCGCTCGTCGCCGTGCTCGGTGCCGACGCCGCCGCGGTGCCCGCCACGAGCGCGTACGTCTCGGTCATGCTCGCGTTCGTGCCGGTGCTCGCCGCGTCGTTCGCGCTGGAGCAGATCGTTCGGTCCGAGGGGGCGGCACGGCAGGCCATGGTCGGGCTCGTCCTGTCGACCGTCGGCAACCTCGTGTTCGACGTGCTCTTCATCCTCGTGCTGCACTGGGGCGTCGCCGGTGCCGCACTCGCCGTCGGCCTCGGCAACGTCGTGGCGATCGGATACTGGATCGTCTGGCTCCAGCGGAACAGCGCGAACGTGAGCTTCGCACCGAAGTGGTTCACGCTGCGGGCGGACATCCTCGGGCCGGTGTTCGGCATCGGCTCGAGCGAACTGCTGCAGTCCGGGTTCCTCATCGTGACGACCCTCGTGCTGAACAACCTCGCGGCCGCCTACGGGGACGACCCGCTCGCGGCGATGGGCGTCGCCGTCCGCATCGCCCAGGTCCCGGAGTTCCTGGTGATGGGCGTGACCATCGGCGTGCTGCCGCTGCTCGCCTACGCCTTCGGCAAGGGCGACGCGGTTCGGCTCCGAGCCGCACTCCGCGGTGCCGCGTTCACCGTCGGGACGATCGTCCTGCTGTTCTCCGGCACGGTGTTCGTCTTCCGCGAGCAGGTCTTCACGGTCTTCTCCGGCGACCACTCGGTGCTCGCGATCGGCCTGACCATCCTCACGGCGCAGCTCGTCGCCACGATCGTGAACGGGTTCACCGGGCTGCTGACCTCGCTGTTCCAGGCCACCGGGATGGTGCTGCCGGCCATGGTGTTGTCGATGGCGCAGGGCGTGCTGTTCATCCCGATCGTGATCGTCGGGAACCTGTGGTTCGGGCTCGCCGGGATCATCTGGGCACTGACCGTGACCGAGGTGCTCGTGTTCGTCGCGGCGCTGGTGCTCTGGCTCGCGTCGCGCGGGCGGATCGCCCGCGGCCTCGCCGAGGGCTCGCCGGAGCGGGCGGACGCCACGCTCGAGGAGGCGGCGGCGGTCTGACGGGACGCCACGACGGACGGGAGGCGCGGTGCCGGCTGGCACCGCGCCTCCCGTCCGTCAGGTGGCCGCGACAGCTCGTCGCTGGCCGGCCGGCTCGTCGGCGGTCGGTTCAGAGCTGTTCGCCGAGGAAGTCCGCGTAGGACGGCTCGTCCCACGTCGGGCCGACCGCGCGGAGCGTCTCGTCCGCGCCGCCGAGGCGCGCGGCGAGCAGGCCGGCGATGTCCTCGGGCGAGCGCATGCCGTGGCGGTGCCAGTCCTCCTGGCGGCGGGGGGTCACGCGAGCACCAGCTCGACGACGGACACGGCCAGCGGGCCGAGGGGGGTGCGAGGTGAACCGACGAACAATTCGGCGGGGTGCGAGAACACGTGGACAGTGGCGGTCACGTCGACCAGCCCTTCGTCGGAGTGATGCGCACTCCGGATCCGATCGGACCGTCCCGTTGCGCCAGACCCCGCAGACCGCGGGGAGCATCAAAGGCGACGGAACCCTGAGTCGGTCCGATGTTCACCAGCGTACTGTCGCGCGACCGTCGGCACGAGAACCGTCCGGAACGCGCACCGGGCGCCCGCCGTCACGTCCTCATCGGATCTCGGACGACGCCGAGCCGTGACCGACGCCGCCCCGGCCGGATCGCCGTCGCCCCGGTACGGTGGGCGGGCACACCCGTACCCCGAGGAGCCCCATGCCCCTGTTCGGCACCCCGCAGCCCCCGCACCCCGACGCACCGCCGAGCCAGGTGGCGAAGCAGTGGTCCGACTCGTTCGGCGCTCTGGCCACCCGCTGCCTGCAGATCATCGTCGTGCTCGTCGTCGTGATCGGCATCGTCTACGCCGCCGCCACGCTCAGCGTCGTCACGATCCCGGTGCTGCTCGCCCTCATCATCGCGTCGGCGATGCACCCCGTCGTGTCCTGGCTGCGGCGGCACCGGGTGCCGTCCGTGCTCGCGACCCTCGCCGTCCTGATCGGCGTGCTGGTCGTGCTCGGCCTCGTCGGCTGGCTCATCGTCGTGGCCGTCATCTCGCAGTGGCCCGACCTGCAGAAGTCGGCCCTGAGCGGGTTCGACCAGCTCCAGGACTTCGCGTCGACGCTGCCGATCTCGATCGACCAGTCGCAGATCGACGATGCCGTGAAGGGCATCCAGGACTTCGTCACCAGCTCGCAGTTCGGTTCCGGCGCGCTCGCGGGGGCATCGGCCACGGCGAACTTCCTCACCGGTCTCGTGCTGATGATCGTGGTGCTGTTCTTCTTCCTCAAGGACGGTCCGGCCATCTGGGAGTTCCTCCTCCGTCCCTTCACCGGTGCCCGCTACGACCGTGCTCGCCGCGTGGGTGACCGGGTCGTGCAGACGCTCGGCGGCTACGTCCGCGGGACCGCCACCGTCGCCGCGGTGGACGCGATCGGCATCGGCGTCGGCATCACGATCGTCGGGGTGCCGCTCGCGCTGCCCCTCGCCGTCGTCGTGTTCATCACGGCGTTCATCCCGATCGTCGGTGCGACCGCGGCCGGCATCCTCGCCGCCCTCGTCGCCCTCGTCGCGCTCGGCCCCGTCCAGGCGCTGATCGTCGTCGGCATCGTCGTCCTCGTGAACCAGCTCGAGGGCAACCTGCTCCAGCCCGTCCTGATGGGCAAGACGCTCAAGCTGCACGGCCTCGTCATCCTGATCGGCCTGACCGCCGGCACGGTGCTCGCGGGCATCACCGGCGCGATCATCTCGGTGCCGCTGCTCGCCGCCGCGTGGGGCGTCGTGCAGGTGTGGGACGGGCCCGACAAGCCGGCGCGCCCGTGGCGGCAGAAGCGCGTGGAGTCGGCCGAGGCGCGCTGACGCGGGCTGCGGCTTTCCGCCGCGTGTTCGACGTTCCGCCAGTCGATCGACAGGCGGAATGTCGAACGATGTACGCGCATCCGATGCACGCGCACACTCCGACGAACCACGTGTCGATCGACGCGTGTGACGTCGCAGAGAAGGGGGCCTCCGCGCGCGGCGGAGGCCCCCTTCGTCGTGGTGCAGACCGGCGTCAGTCGGTGCCGGAGTCGAACGCCGCACCCTCGGACGCGAGGTCCGTCGCACGACCGAGCGCGTCATCGGCATCCGAGGTGACGACCGCGCCGCCGAGGATCTCCTCCGACTCGCCCGACTCGAGCTCGCCGACGAGGTCGCCCGTCGCCCCGCCGATGAGCCCGGCGGCGGCGTACTGCTCGAGGCGTGCCCGCGAGTCGGCGATGTCGAGGTTGCGCATGGTCAGCTGGCCGATGCGGTCGTCCGGACCGAACGCGGCGTCGCCGACACGCTCCATCGAGAGCTTGTCCGGGTGGTACGACAGCGCCGGGCCCGTGGTGTCGAGGATCGTGTAGTCGTCGCCGCGACGCAGGCGCAGCGTGACCTCGCCGGTGACGGCCGAGGCGACCCAGCGCTGCAGCGACTCACGCAGCATGAGGGACTGCGGGTCGAGCCAGCGCCCCTCGTACATGAGGCGACCGAGACGGCGACCCTCGGTGTGGTACGACGCGACGGTGTCCTCGTTGTGGATCGCGTTGAGCAGGCGCTCGTAGGCGATGTGCAGCAGTGCCATGCCCGGCGCCTCGTAGATGCCGCGGCTCTTCGCCTCGATGATGCGGTTCTCGATCTGGTCGGACGCGCCGAGGCCGTGGCGGCCACCGATCGCGTTCGCCTCGTAGACGAGCGCCACGGCGTCGGCGTACTCGACACCGTTGATCGCGACGGGGCGACCGGCCTCGAAGCGGACGCTCACGACCTCGGTGGCGACCTCGACGTCGTCACGCCAGGCGGCGACGCCCATGATCGGCTCGACGATGTCCAGGCCGCTCGAGAGCTCCTCGAGGCTCTTCGCCTCGTGCGTGGCGCCCCAGATGTTCGCGTCGGTCGAGTAGGCCTTCTCGGTGGAGTCGCGGTACGGGAAGCCCCGGGCGACGAGCCACTCGCTCATCTCCTTGCGGCCGCCGAGCTCCTCGACGAACTCGGAGTCGAGCCACGGCTTGTAGACGCGCAGCCGCGGGTTCGCCATCAGGCCGTAGCGGTAGAACCGCTCGATGTCGTTGCCCTTGTACGTGGAGCCGTCGCCCCAGATGTCGACGCCGTCCTCCTTCATGGCGCGGACGAGCATCGTGCCCGTCACGGCGCGACCGAGGGGCGTCGTGTTGAAGTAGGTCTTGCCGCCGGAGCGGATGTGGAAGGCACCGGTCTGCAGGGCGACGAGGCCCTCTTCCACGAGGGCGCTCTTCGCGTCGACGAGTCGGGCGATCTCGGCACCGTACTCGTGGGCACGACCGGGGACGGCGTCGATGTCCGGCTCGTCGTACTGGCCGATGTCGGCCGTGTACGTGCAGGGCACCGCTCCCTTCTCGCGCATCCAGGCGACCGCGCAGGAGGTGTCGAGACCTCCGGAGAACGCGATGCCGACTCGTTCGCCGACGGGGAGACTGCTCAGGACCTTGGACACGACGTCAATCGTACGGGGAGTCCAGCCGGTACATCGACGGGTCTGGTGCCCCTGGAGGGACTCGAACCCCCAACCGTTTCCTTAGGACGGAACTGCTCTTCCATTGAGCTACAGAGGCTGGCCCTCCCACTCTAGCGGCGGAACGGCTCCAGGAAGGCCCGGAGCTCCTCGACGAACAGCCCCGGCTGCTCGAACGCCGCGAAGTGCCCGCCCCGGTCGAGTTCGTGGTGGTACACGAGGTTGGTCGTCCGCTCGAGCCACTCCTTCGGCGCCCGCACGAGGTCCCCCGGGAAGATCGAGAACCCGGACGGCACCTCGACCCGACGCTCGAGCTGCGCCGCCGGAACCGCAGCGTTCGCGTGGTACATCCGCATCGCCGACCCGATCGTCGCCGTCGCCCAGTACTCGGTGAGCAACGCCAGGACCTCGTCCCGCGTGTACACCGACCAGAGGTCCCCGTCGCAGTCGCTCCACGAGCGGAGCTTCTCGACGATCCACGCCGCGAGCCCGGCCGGGGAGTCGTTCAGGCCGACCGCCGCGGTCTGCGGCTTGGTCCGGTGCATCATCGCGTAGGCGCCTTCGTCGGTGCGCCACCGCTCGGTCTCGGCGACGAACGCACGCTCCGCCTCGGACAGCGTCGACGGGTCGAGCCCGGGCCAGGCGAGCCCGCCGTCGATCCGGTGCACGGCGACGACCCGCTCGGGGTGGTCGAGCGCGAGGTACCGCACGACGTGCGTGCCGATGTCCCCACCGGACACCGCGAACCGCTCGTAACCGAGGTCGGTCATCAGCGTCGCCCACATCCCGGCGACGGCCCGTGCGTCGATCGGCTGCGGCGGTGCGTCGGAGAACCCGTAACCGGGCATGTCCGGCACGATCACGTCGAATCCGGCGTCGACGAGCATCGGCAGCACCTTGCGGTACCGCCACCCGGAGTCCGGCCAGCCGTGCGCGAGCAGCACGGGCAGCGCACCCGGCGTCGCCGCGCGGGCGTGCAGCACGTGGATGCCGATGCCGTCCACCTCGACCCGGCGGGACGGCAGTGCGGCGAGTGCCGCCCGGTGCGCGTCGAAGTCGAACCCGTCCGCCCAGTACTCGACGAGCGGGCGCAGCTCGTCGATGTCGATGCCGAGCGACCACCCGGTCCCGGCGGGCGCGTCCGGCCAGCGGGTCGCGCGCAGGCGCGCACGCAGGTCGTCGATCGTCGCGTCGTCGATCTCGGGGGTCTCCGTCATGGCGGCACGCTACGCCCGCCCACCGACAGCCGGTCGCCGCAGCCGACACGGTCCTGGTCCGGCACCGGGACGGACTGGAGGCGCGGGTCCGGCCCGACCCGCGCCTCCCGTCCGTCACGGTGTCAGGCGGCGATCCGCCGGCTGCGGTCGCGCCCCCGGAACGTCGCCCACACCACGGCCAGCGCCGCGACGCCGATCACCCACTCCAGGACGCCGACGAGGCTCGTCACCGGCGACACCTCGCCGTGCTGCGCCGAGAAGGCGGAGAAGTCCCACAGCGCGTGCAGCACCATCGGCCAGACCAGGCTGCCGGTCGTCCGCCGGAGGACGTAGAACGCGGTGCCGACCAGGAACGTGTTGACGACCTGGGCGAGCGTCGGGCCGAGGGCCTGCCCGGCGAAGAAGTTGAGCGAGTGCATCGCCGCGAACGCCGCCGTGCTGAGGAACCACACCATCGGCTCGGCGAACCGGCTGCGCAGGGCGGTGAGCAGGAGGCCTCGGGTCGTGAGCTCCTCGGTGAACCCGACCAGCAGCAGCACGATCGACGCCGCGAGGAACGGCCCGTCGAAGGCAGCCCAGTCGGTGATGGTCAGCCCGAGCACGGCGAGGAGCGCCAACGCGATCGGCACGACGATCGGCCACCGGTGTCGACTCGGGTGCTCGTCGGACAGGGCCGGCCGCCACCAGCCGAGCAGCGTGGTCGTGACGGCCAGCAGGACGGACGCGACGATGAGCGAGAGCCCCGCGCCGAAGAAGAGGTCGTGTCCGTTCCGGCTCAGGTCGGTGTACGGCACCCCACCGAGTCGTTGGACGGTGAAGACGACGACCATGTAGCCGAGCCAGATCGCGAAGCCGATCCAGACCCGGGGGCGGACGCGGAGGTGTGACGGAGTTCCCTGGTGCTCCACGTTTCGAGCATGGCACGGAGACGGACGGGAGGCGCGGGGGGGGGCCGCCCCCCCCCCCCCCGCCCGCGGGGGGGGGCCCCCCCGGGGCCGCGAGCGCGGGCCCCCCGGCGCGGGCCCCCCCGCGGGGGGGGGGGGCGGCCCCCGGGGGGGGGGGGGGGGGGGCGGGGTGGGGGCCCCCCCCCCCCCGGGGGCGGGCGGGGGGGGGGGGGGGGGCCCCCCCCCGCGCCTCCAGTCCGTCACGGCGTCAGCCGCGCGGTACCGCTACGCGGCCACCAGGTACTCGTCCCACTCGGACTGCGGACGCTCGATGCCCCGCACCACCCACGAGGAGCCGTGCGGCGCCTTCGGGCGGAAGCGGAGCCGCCACCCCATCTCCTGCGGGGTGCGGTCGCCCTTGGTGTTGTTGCACGCCAGGCAGCAGGCGACGAGGTTCTCCCACGAGTCCTCGCCCCCGCGCGAGCGAGGCTGCACGTGGTCGATCGTGGTGGCGTGCCGATCGCAGTACGCGCACCGGTTGGCGTCCCGGCGGAGGACGCCCCGGCGCGACACCGGCACGAGTCTCGAGTGCGGGATGCGGACGTACCGGGTGAGGATGATGACGGACGGACGATCGTAGGTCGACGTCGACCCCGTGACCGGGTGGTCGAGGTCGGCGGCGACGATGGCGGCCTTCTGGTTCATGACCAGCACGAGGGCCCGACGGAACGAGATCACCGCGAGGGGCTCGTAACCGGCGTTGAGGACGAGAGTGCGCATGGGTTCCCTTCCGACGTGCCTGGACGGCTTCCAGGCTGTGCGGGTGCGTCGGACCGGGGTACCGCGCAGGTGACCTCCGCTCGCGCGAACGGCCCCTGAACCACGAAGAGCACCACCCGGATGGGCAGTGCTCACGTCATGCAGGGGCGTGCTCGTGCACGCAGGCGGTGGTCGACCATATGTCGACGTGCGCGCGCCGACCCATGGTGCGGGTCGTGCGGAACGCTGACATGGGGTCTCCCTGCTCGGACCGTTCGGGCCGGTGCACGGTCAGGGTACGTCAGAAACCGGCCCGGCACGAGGGTGCACGGGCCGGTTCCGGCGATGTTCACGGGATCGATGCCCGCGGTCTGCGTCAGATGCCGAAGCGGACGATGTGGTAGTCGCTGGTCCAGATCGGGCGGATCGACACGGAGCCACCGGGCTTCGGCGCGTCCATGATCATGCCGTTGCCCATGTAGAAGCCGTCGTGCGCCTCGTTGTTGAAGATGACGACGTCACCCGGCTGCGCCTCGGACTCGGGGATCGTGGTGCCGGCCTGGTCCTGCAGCGGCACGGAGTGCGCGAGGTTGATGCCGTACTGCGCGTACACGAACATGACGTAGCCCGAGCAGTCGAAGCCCGACGGGTCCGCGCCGCCGAAGACGTACGGGGTGCCGATGTACTGCTTGGCGGTGGCGACCACGGCCGGCAGCGAGAACGGGGTGTTCGCGGCGGTCGACGAGGCGACGTAGTCGGAGGCGCTCGGCCCCGTGTACGACGCGTACTGCGAGGCGGTCTGCGCGCGGGCGGCCTGGGTGGCCGCGGCCTGCTCGGACGCCTGCTTCGCCGCGGCGTCGGCGGCCTTCTGCGCTGCCTCGGCGTCGAGCGTGGACTGCGCCGTCGCACCGTAGCCGTCGCGGCTCGTGCCGGCGAGGGCGACCGCGTCGGAGACGGAGAAGTTCTGGGCCTCGGTCGTGCGGACCTGGCGCTGCGCGGTCGCGGCGTCCGTCCCGGTCGACTGCTGCGTCGCGGCGAACGCCGGGGCGACCGCGACGGTGCCGAACATGCCCGCAGCCACGGTCAGGACGACCGGCGCGAGGAAGCGGCGCTTGCGGGCCGACGAGCTCGCCTTGGTGGAGGCGGCGGTGCGCGCGGCCTGGGCGGCACGACGGCCGCCGGGGAGCGGAGCGTCGCGCACCGGGGTGACGGCGCGGGCTGCTCGGCGCGAGAGGGGGGCGTCGGTGGCGTTCGCGGTGTTCGTCGGGTTCGCGGGCGTCTGGTCGTCCGCGGCGGAACCGGTCTGCGTCAAGGGTGTCTCCGGCGTCTCGTCACCACTGCCAGCGGGGGTGATCGCCGACCGTGCAACCCCATCCGTTCGTCATCGTTTCCGATCGAGACAGGAGACGGGTTCGAGACGTCCTGTCACGGGTCCTGGGCCTCGTGGGTGGCCGGCGGACTCGTCGAGTGTACGTGCCGACCGTTACCTTGTCGAGATGAAACCGCCGCTTTGTAACGAATCGGTAAAGAATCCCTGATCAGGCCGCAGAAACACGCCCCGCCCCAGTTTCGGGGGCAGACGGGTCAGGAGCGCTCGATGTAGACGTGCTGCGCGACCTCGGTCGGGAGCTCGATGCCCGCGTCCTCGCCGTCGACGCGCACGGCGACGTAGGCCCCTGCGCGCTGCACGCTCGCGACCCGGCCGGGCATGACACCGGCGGACCGCAGCTGGTGGAGGAGCTCCGGTTCGAACTGCACGGGCTCGCCCAGGCGGCGGATGACCCCGGTCGCGACGGCGTCGGTGCCCTCGGTCGCGGCGACGATGTTCTGCACGCCGTCGAGGAAGCCGGGTGCGGCCGGGCCACCGATCTCGGCGAGACCCGGGATCGGGTTGCCGTACGGCGACTCGGTCGGGTTGCCGAGCATCTCGAGCAAGCGGACCTCGACCTGCTCGCTCATCACGTGCTCCCAGCGGCATGCCTCGTCGTGGACGAACGCCCAGTCGAGACCGATGACGTCGGAGAGCAGACGCTCGGCGAGCCGGTGCTTGCGCATCACGTGCGTCGCGCGCGAGCGTCCTTCGTCGGTGAGTTCGAGGTGCCGGTCGCCCGAGACGACGACGAGGCCGTCGCGCTCCATGCGGGCGATGGTCTGCGAGACGGTGGGACCCGAGTGGCCGAGACGCTCCGAGATGCGGGCGCGCAGCGGCACGATCGCCTCTTCCTCGAGGTCGAGGATGGTGCGAAGGTACATCTCCGTGGTGTCGACGAGATCGGTCACGGTCCGCCTCTCATGTCTGGGCCCAGCGCGCCCCACCCTACTTGTTCGAGGCGACATGGAATGACCAACACTTGCAAGGTGCAAGAAAGTCCGTGCGCGATGCGGCCAGGAGGCGCGGCGTCGGCCCGCCCCGTCCGGCCGGTACACGGTCACTCGCGCTGGGATACCGCTCGTTAGGATCGGTGCATGGCAGACATCGTCATCCCCGCCGAACTCCTCCCGACCGATGGCCGATTCGGCTGCGGGCCGTCCAAGATCCGTGGCGCGCAGCTCGAGTCCCTCGTGACCCGCGGCGCGACGATCCTCGGCACGTCCCACCGCCAGAAGCCCGTCAAGGACCTCGTGGGCAGCGTCCGCGCCGGCCTCGGCGACCTGTTCGACCTCCCAGAGGGCTACGAGGTCGTCCTCGGCAACGGCGGCTCGACCGCGTTCTGGGACGCCGCCGCGTTCGGGCTCATCGAGCGCCGGGCCGAGAACCTGTCCTTCGGCGAGTTCGGCTCGAAGTTCGCCAAGGCCGCCGGCGCCCCCTGGCTCGAGGCGCCGCACGTGGTCGAGGCCCCAGGCGGATCCCTCGCCCCGCTCGAGATCGTCGAGGGCGTGGACGTCTACGCCTACCCGCACAACGAGACCTCGACGGGTGTCATGGCGCCGGTCGTCCGCGCCGCCGGGGACGCCGGCGCCCTCACCGTCGTCGACGCCACGAGCGCCGCCGGTGGTGCCGCGTTCGACGTCAGCGCCACGGACGTCTACTACTTCGCCCCGCAGAAGAACTTCGCCTCGGACGGTGGCCTCTGGCTCGCACTGTTCTCCCCCGCGGCGATCGAGCGTGTCGAGCGCATCGCCGCGAGCGGCCGGTACATCCCCGAGTTCCTCTCGCTCAAGAACGCCGTCGACAACTCGCGGCTGAACCAGACGCTGAACACCCCGGCGCTCGCGACCCTGATCCTCCTCGACGACCAGGTCCGCTGGATCAACGAGTCCGGCGGCCTCGCCTGGGCCGACACCCGCACGAAGACCTCGTCGTCGACGCTCTACGACTGGGCGGAGTCGGTCGACTACGCGACGCCGTTCGTGACCGACCCCGCAGCCCGGTCGCAGGTCGTCGCCACGATCGACCTCGACGACTCGATCGACGCCAAGGCCGTCGCCGCGACGCTGCGCCAGAACGGGATCGTCGACACGGAGCCGTACCGGAAGCTCGGCCGCAACCAGCTCCGCATCGCGACCTTCACGGCGATCGACCCGGACGACGTCGCGAAGCTCGTGCAGGCGATCGACTTCACGGTGAACGCCCTGCGCTGACGCGGTTCGTCCTCATGACAGGAGGCGCGGTGCCAGCTGGCACCGCGCCTCCTGTCCGTCCGGGGACCGGTCGGTCGCCCGTCAGGCGCGGTGGTGCTCGGGGTCGACCTCGCCGGCGTCCAGCCGGTCGACCTCGAGGTCGGCGTCCGGGTCGACCGGGCGCACCCGCTGGGTGCGACGGCGGCCGCGGGCCGGCTCGGCCGGTGCGTCCTGCTGGTCGGCGTCGTCGGTGTCCGCGTCGTCGTCGTCGGAGTCGTCCTCGGACCCGTCCAGCTCGTCGACGTCCACACCGTCGATGTCGTCGTCGTCCGGCTCGTCGAGGTCGTCCTCGTCGGCGTCGAAGTCGTCCTCGTCGTCCGCTTCGTCGTCGTCGGACTCGTCGTCGTCCGAGTCGTCGTAATCGGCGTCCTCGTCCGCGTCGTCCTCGTCGCCGTCGAAGTCCTCGTCGTCGTCCTCGTCGGACTCGTCGTCGTGCTCGCCCTCGGCACCGTCGGTGTCCTGGCCGGCCCGGTACTCGGCGAGCCGCTCGGACCACGGCACCCAGTCGGGCGCCAGCAGCGAGCCGTCACCGGGCATGAGCTCGACCTCGAGCACGGTCGGCTCGTCACCGGACACCTGGGCGATCGAGACGGTCCAGCGCCAGCCGGGGTACCCGGCCATGCGGTTGGCGAACAGCACCGAGACGACGCCGTCACCCTCGTCGACGGTGCCGGCGAACGCGCCGACGGTCGACTCGGGGGTCACCTCGAGCAGCGCCGTGCGGGCGAGCGCGGTGAGGTCCTCGGAAGGGGCAGGAGCAACAGGGGAGGTATCGGTCATCACGCGTCCAACTGGTCAGCGACGTGCCGCAGGATCGCAGCGATTCGGGTGCCGTTCTTCGGGTACCGGCCGTGCCGGAAGTCCCCGCTGATCCGGTCGAGCTCCTTCACGAGGTCCTCGACGATCACGGCCATGTCGTCCGCCGATCGTCGCGACATCTTCGCGAGGGACGGCTGCGGGTCGAGGAGCCGCACGGACAGCGCCTGCGACCCCTTCTTCCCCTGGACGACGCCGTACTCGAGCCGCGAACCGGCCTTCACCGACCTGACGCCGTCGGGGAGCGAGGACGCGTGCAGGAAGACGGGTTCGCCGTCGTCGCCGGTGATGAACCCGAACCCCTTCTGGTCGTCGTAGAACTTGACCTTGCCGGTGGGCATTCGTCGGTCTCCTCGTGATCGTGGAACGGCCGTGGTGCGTCGGATATCCTGGGTCGATGGCCAACCCGACCCGGTCCACCGGGAACACGCAGGACTCCGCGGAACCCCCGGTGACGTTCAATCGTACCGAACGCGCCCTCGCGTTCATGGTCGGCGGGATCTTCATCGCCGCCTTCCTCTGCATGGCCGCCATGATCGTGATGTGGCTGACGGTCCCGAGCGCCCAGGGATCGATGCCGTGGCCCGTGATCATGGCGATCCCGCTGGTCGGCTTCCCGATCGGCATGGTGCTCGTGTTCACCCTCCTCGGCATCACCTGGACCCGTCGGGCCCGAGCGAACCGGACGGCGCGCTGAGGACCGCGTCGGACGAGCGCGGCGGACGATGACGACCACCGCAGACCTCGCCGCCCGGCTCCGGGCGATGCCGGACGACGCCCTCGAACGGCTCGTCGTGGCGCGCCGGCTCCCCGCGGCGGTCCTCGCCGAGACCGGCCCGCTGCGCATCTCGGACTTCTTCGACCTCGCCGAGGCGCTCCGCACCGACGACGCGGTCGACGCCGCGATCGAGCACCTGCCCCGTCGGACGCTGCTCGCGCTGCGCGACGGCGCGGGCTCCGCCGACGACCTCGCCCCGGCGGTCGCGCTCGGCCTGGCGGACGAGGACGGCGGCGTCGACGACGCGGTGTCGGCCCGGCTGGCCGCCCACGACGAGATCGCCGGTCTCCCAGGAGGCGCGGATCACCCCCGCCCCGTCGCTCCGGTGGACGAGACGGGCGACGACGAGCGCGCCCGGACGACCGGCGCGGAGCACGCCTTCGCGACGATGACCGTGCTCGCCGAACTCCTCCGGGCGGTGTCCGAGGGTGCGGTGCGCGAGCTCGTGAAGGGCGGCATCGGCACCCCGCTCGCGAAGACGCTCGGCGAGCGTGCCGGCGCGGACCCCGTCGTGGTCCCCGGCCGCCTGGCACTGCTCGAACGGATCGGGTTCGCGGACACGGGCAACGGGACGTGGGCGACCACGGCAGCGGGCGACGCCTGGCTCGTCGCGAGCTGGCCGGACCGCTGGTCGACGCTGGTGTCGGCATGGCGGGACGCACTCGACCCGGCCGTCCGGAGCGTGCTCGACGTGGCCGGCGACGACCTGCGCGACCTCGTGTCGGCCGGCCGGTGGGCGTACCCGGCGGGCTCGCGCTGGCTCGACGCGGTGCTGCTCGACGTCGCGGGCACCGCGGCCGCACTCGGGCTCACGGTCGACGGCCGCGTGACGAGCACCGGCCGTGCACTGCTGGACGGGGACCCGGCCCCCGCTGCGGAGGACCTCCCCCGCACGGTCGACGCCGTGTACCTGCAGCACGACCTCACGGTCATCGCACCGGGGCCGCTCGCGCCGGTCGACGACGCCGCGCTCCGGACCGTCGCCGTGCTCGAGGCACCGGGTCTCGCCGCCCGGTACCGCATCTCCGAGGACTCGCTCCGCCGCGCGTTCCGGGCCGGTCACACCCGGCAGGACGTCGTCGCGCTCCTGGAACGGCTGTCCGCGACGGGCCTGCCGCAGCCGCTCTCCTACCTCGTCGACCAGGTGTCCTCGCGGGACGGCAGCATCGTGGTCGACGTCGGCGCCGACGGGGTCGGGGCCCGCGTGCACGGCACGCCGGACCAGCTCGACCTCATCGGCGTGGACGCCGAGCTCCGGCAGCTGGCGTGGGAGCGCAGCGACCTGACCACCCTGCTGACCCGCTACCCGCCGCACGTCGTCCACACGGCGCTCGAGGACCAGCGCTACCCGGCCGTCCTGACGGCCGCAGCCCGCCCGGCGACGGGATCCGTTCCTCCAGGCCGTCGACGCACCACCGGACGCAACCCGGAGCAGGCGGCGCACGCACTCGTGGAACGGCTCCGTGTCACCACCGAGCGCGGCGAGGCCGAGCCCGAGCAGGAGTGGCTGGGGCGGCAGATCGACCTGGCCGTCCGGGGTCGCACGCCGATCCGCCTGACGGTGCGCATGCCGGACGGCTCCGAGCGGCCGTTCTCGATCGTGCCGACCTCGGTCGCCGCCGGACGCGTGCGGGGACGCGACACGGCCGTCGACGTCGAGCGGACGCTCCCGCTCTCCCTCGTGGTGGCTGTGGAGAGCGACGCCTGATCCACAGGTGAGCCGATCCGCGCTGGTTCGCAGCCGAGCGGCCTAGGCTGATCCGTCATGAACGGACCGCTGATCGTGCAGAGCGACCGCACCGTGCTCCTCGAGGTCGCGCACCCCGACGCCGAGGACGCACGGCACGACCTCGCGGTGTTCGCCGAGCTCGAACGCGCGCCGGAACACGTGCACACGTACCGCATCACCCGACTCGGCCTGTGGAACGCGCGGGCGGCCGGGCACGACGCCGAGAGCATGATCCACACGCTCGAGCACTTCGCGAAGTTCCCCGTCCCGCAGAGCGTCACGGTGGACATCCGCGACACCGTGGCACGGTACGGCCGACTCGTCATCCGGCGCGAAGAGCGTCCGGACGCGCCGGCGATCGCGAACTCCCCGGCCGAAGAGCTCGAGCGCCAGCCGGTCCTGCTCCTCACCGCGTCCGAACCCACGGTCCTCGCCGAGGTCATCCGCTCGAAGCGGATCAAGCCGCTGCTGGGCGACATGCGCTCCCCGGAAGAGGTCGAGCTGCTCCCGTGGGCACGCGGGCAGATCAAGCAGGAGCTCGTGAAGCTCGGCTGGCCGGCCGAAGACCTCGCCGGGTACACGCCCGGGCAGCCGCACCCGATCGACCTCGACACCGACGACTGGCACCTGCGTCCCTACCAGGAACAGGCGGTCGACACGTTCTTCGCGCAGGGCTCCGGCGTCGTCGTGCTGCCCTGTGGTGCCGGCAAGACGCTCGTGGGCGCCGGGGCGATGGCGACGGTCAAGGCGACGACGCTCATCCTCGTGACGAACACCGTCTCGGCCCGGCAGTGGCGGTCCGAGCTGCTGCGCCGGACCACCCTCACCGAGGACGAGATCGGCGAGTACTCGGGCAGCGTGAAGGAGATCCGTCCGGTCACGATCGCGACGTACCAGATCCTCACCGCCCGTCGGAAGGGCGAGTACACGCACTTGTCGCTCCTCGACGCCCTCGACTGGGGACTCATCGTCTACGACGAGGTGCACCTGCTGCCGGCGCCGGTGTTCAAGCTCACCGCCGACCTCCAGGCCCGGCGCCGACTCGGGCTCACGGCGACCCTCGTGCGCGAGGACGGGCGCGAGGGCGACGTCTTCTCGCTCATCGGGCCGAAGCGCTACGACGCCCCGTGGAAGGAGATCGAGGCGCAGGGGTACATCTCCCCCGCCGCCTGCTACGAGGTGCGCATCGACCTGCCGCACCAGGACCGCCTCGAGTACGCGGCGTCCAGCGACGACGAGCGGTACCGGCTCGCGGCGACCTCGCCGGCGAAGACCCCGGTGGTGCGCGAGCTCATCGAGAAGCACCGCGGCGAGCAGATCCTCGTGATCGGGCAGTACATCGACCAGCTCGACTCGCTCGCCGAGTCCCTGGACGCCGCCGAGATCACCGGTTCGACCCCCGTCGACGAGCGGGAGCGGCTCTACCAGGCCTTCCGCGAGGGGTCGATCGACGTGCTCGTCGTCTCGAAGGTCGCGAACTTCTCGGTCGACCTGCCCGACGCGACGGTGGCGATCCAGGTGTCCGGCTCGTTCGGTTCCCGTCAGGAAGAGGCCCAGCGACTCGGCCGACTCCTCCGCCCGAACAAGGACGGGCTGCCCGCGTCGTTCTACACGCTCGTGACGCGGGACACCGTCGACCAGGACTTCGCCCAGAACCGGCAGCGGTTCCTCGCGGAGCAGGGGTACTCCTACACGATCCTCGACGCCGACCAGGTCCAGGCGGTCGTGGGCTGACGCACCAACCGCTCTCAGGAAACCACTAGGGAACGGTCAGAAGATAGGACCATGAGCGATGGCCCCAAGATCCTGATCGTCGACGACGAGCCGAACATCCGCGACCTCCTGACGACCTCGCTGCGTTTCGCCGGCTTCGCCGTGCGCGCGGTGGGCAACGGAGCACAGGCGATCTCCGCCGTGCTCGAGGAAGAGCCGGACCTGATCATCCTCGACGTCATGCTGCCCGACATGAACGGCTTCGGCGTCACCAAGCGCCTGCGGTCGTCGGGCTACACCTCCCCGATCCTGTTCCTCACCGCCAAGGACGACACCGAGGACAAGATCACCGGTCTCACCGTCGGCGGCGACGACTACGTCACGAAGCCGTTCTCCCTCGACGAGATCGTCGCCCGCATCAAGGCGATCCTCCGTCGCACGATGAACGACGAGGAAGACGCGATCATCCGCGCCGGCGAGCTCACGATGGACCAGGACACGCACGAGGTCACGATCGGCGACGCGCAGATCGAGCTCTCGCCGACCGAGTTCAAGCTGCTCCGCTACCTCATGCTCAACCCGAACCGCGTGCTGTCGAAGGCGCAGATCCTCGACCACGTGTGGGAGTACGACTTCAACGGCGACGCCGGCATCGTCGAGTCCTACATCTCCTACCTGCGCCGCAAGCTCGACCAGTACTCGGCCGAGCCGATCATCCAGACCAAGCGCGGGTTCGGCTACATGCTCAAGGCGTCCAAGGCCTCGTAGGTCTCCCCGATCCCTCGGGGTTCGTCTTCACGGCGGTCGTCCGGTTTCACCGGGCGACCGCTGTCTATCGTTGGGGCAGCATGCACACGCGAATGAGCCGCTGGTGGGACGGGATCTCCCTGCGCACCAAGATCACCGGGATCACGGTGCTCCTGGTGGCGCTCGGACTGCTCGTCGCGGGGCTCGGCACGATGACGGTGCTGTCGACGTACCTCATGGCCCAGCTGGACAACAACGTCCGTCAGACGACGGAACAGCTCGAGGGTCAGAACATCAGCGACGGTGAGCAGTACTGCAAGCTCTCCGTCGTCCTCTCGCAGAGCGCGTACGTCGCCGCCTACGACTCCGCCGGCAAGCAGATCTGCCAGACCCCGGCGTCGAGCCGCCCCGACATCCACGAGCTCGACTTCTCCTCCGCGGCGCAGACCAGTTCTCGCTTCTCGCTGTACGACAGCCAGCACAACCACGAGTGGCGTGCGCAGGTCATCCCGGCGTCCCTGCAAGACCAGTCGACCGGCACCACGCAGGCCGGGTACGTCCTGGTCGCGGTGTCGAGCGCCGACACCGACCAGACCGTCCTGCGATTCACCGCCATCTTCCTGAGCTTCGGTGCCTCGGTGATCCTGCTCGGCGCCATGCTCACGCGGCTCCTCGTGACGGCGACGTTCGACCCCCTGCGCGACGTCGAGGACACCGCCGCCCGGTTCGCCGCCGGTGACTTCAACCAGCGCCTCGAAGCCGACACCCCCAACACCGAGGTCGGTCGACTGAACCGGTCCCTCAACTCCATGCTCGAGCGCATCGACTCCGCGTTCGAGGACCGGCAGCGCACCATCGACCAGATGCGCCGGTTCGTCGGGGACGCCTCCCACGAGCTCCGCACGCCCCTCGTGTCGCTCCGCGGGTACGCCGAGCTCTACCGGATGGGCGCGCTCCGCAAGGAAGAGGACGTCGCCCAGGCGATGGAGCGCATCGAGAAGGAAGCCCAGCGCATGGGCCTCCTCGTGCAGGACCTGCTGCAGCTCGCCCGCATCGACGAGTCGAAGCCGCTCGAGCTCGGCCCGGTCGACCTCGTCGC
Organism: Curtobacterium sp. NPDC087082; assembly: GCF_044745045.1. Taxonomy (NCBI): domain Bacteria; kingdom Bacillati; phylum Actinomycetota; class Actinomycetes; order Micrococcales; family Microbacteriaceae; genus Curtobacterium; species Curtobacterium sp. NPDC087082. Next base: position 111,354 of record NZ_JBIUZN010000002.1, read on the forward strand.
CATCGCCCGTGACTCCGCGCTCGACACGATGGCGTCGAACCCCGACCGCGAGATCCAGGTGCTCGTCGAGGACTCGGTGACCGGCGAGAGCGTGCCGCACGCGGTCCGTCCGGCATCGGCACCCGCCTCGGCCCCCGGTTCCGGCGACGGGCCCCCGGCATCGCCGACGTCCGCGAACACGACCGGCCCGATCGCGTTCTCGCGCCAGACGATCGCGCGACTCCGCGCCCGCCGCATCCGCGCGATGGGTGTCGACGGCACGGCTGCCCCCACCGACGAGACCACCCCGCTGCCCACCGTCGTGCTGCCGAAGCGGCCGCCGATCGTCCTGGCGGAGGAGAACAAGATCCGCCAGATCGTGACGAACCTCATGGGCAACGCCATGCGCTTCACGGAGCACGACGACCCGATCGAGATCGGCATCGGCGTGGACGACGAGCGCGGGATGGCGCACATCGACGTGATCGACCACGGCGAGGGCATCCCGCCGCAGCTGCGCGACAAGATCTTCCAGCGCTTCTGGCGCGCCGACACCTCGCGCGCACGGGACACCGGCGGCTCGGGCCTCGGGCTCGCGATCGTCTCGGGCATCGTCGCGGCGCACCACGGGTCGGTCGAGGTGTTCGACACCGAGGGCGGCGGCGCGACCTTCCGCGTGTGGCTCCCCCTGCTCCCCCGCGACTACGCCGCCCCCGCGCCCGCCGGCGCCTGACGCCCGCGGGCGTGCCGCCCGCCCGCCAGCTGGCCCGCCTGCCCGCCCGCCCGCGCCCACGGTCGCCCGCCCGCACGCCGCCCCCGAGCGGGCACTATCTGTCACGTTCGACGCTCCAGACCGGCACGAACCGCCCGGTCGGCGGTCGACTGGCCGCGTGTCCTGCCCACTCGCAACGCGAAGGCCTGACGCAGTCGCTCGAACATGACCGCTGGCCGAGCGGCATCGGCAGCGGTGACGTGGATCACGAGCCAGCCGTTCACCTCGAAGCCGTTCCGGCGACGCTGGTCGTGGTGGAAGGTCTCGCGCTCCCGGTGGTGGTCACCGTCGTACTCGAGGGCGATGCGGTACTCCGGCCAGGCCATGTCGACGCGTCCGAGGAACTTGCCAGCACCGTCGAGGACGTCGATGTTGAGCTGCGGCTCGGGGAACCCCGCGTCGACGACGGCGAGACGGACGCGGGTCTCCATCGCTGACTCCGCTCCGACGCGGATCAACTCCAGTGCAGCACGCGCCGTCCGAGATGCTCGTGCCCCAGGACGGATCGCCTCTGCGAGCTCATCGATGGTCGCGAGTCCGCTCCGACCGACGAGGTGATCACCGATCACCACCAGGTCGGCGAGTTCGAGCAGCGAGGCACACTCGAACCACATCTGCGCCGGTGCGCTCACCCGTTTGCCACAGTGCAGTCGGACGTCCGTCGATGCCGACCGGTGCCCCACCACTCCGGTGCGCCGCATGGCGTTGTCCGACGCCGAGGTGACGTGCACCGGGCCGTTGCGAGCAGCCGACGGCAACGGTGCGCCCCAGATCGACGCCGCACTGGTGTGGCTGAAGTGCTGGTCGGCTCGGAGCACCACCGCGATCGCGTCGATCCGACTGACCGTCGAACCGGCACGAGCGCGCACACCGTGGACGGGCGACTCGAGGTCACGACGCCGGAGTCGACCCGCGGGGATGTCCCGCGCAAGCGCGTCCCGAACGCGGAACGGGGCGTACTGGAACGGAACCGGAAGGGGATGTGCGTCGCGCATGCGCACCATCGTCGCCAAGAGGTGCCCAACGGAGGATCTTCGGGAGGCGACCTGTGGAGAACCGCCGAGCCGTGCCTCCTGTGCGGGAACAGTCTCGATACTGAACGGGCAGGACACGCCGCGCGTGGTTCGCGGAGCGGGCGGTAGGTGCCGCCGGGAATCGGCGAGCGTGACGTATTTCGCCCGCTCGGCGACCCCGCCCGCCGGCGCCCCCCCCCAAGCACGCAGAAGGGCCCCGCACGCGCAGCGTGCGGGGCCCTTCCGTCAGGACTGCTTAGAAGTCCATGCCACCCGTCGGGTCGCCGGCCGGAGCAGCAGGGGTGCGCTCGGGCTTGTCGGCGACGACGGCCTCGGTCGTGAGGAACAGACCGGCGATCGACGCAGCGTTCTGCAGCGCCGAGCGCGTGACCTTGGCCGGGTCGATGATGCCCGCGGCGACGAGGTCGACGTACTCACCGGTCGCGGCGTTGAGGCCGTGACCCGACTCGAGCTCGCGGACCTTGGCGGCGACGACACCCGGCTCGAGACCGGCGTTCAGCGCGATCTGCTTGAGCGGCGCGTCGATCGCGACGCGGACGATGTTCGCACCGGTCGCCTCGTCGCCCTCGAGCTCGAGGGTGTCGAGCACGACGGACGCCTGGATGAGGGCGACGCCACCACCGGCGACGATGCCCTCTTCGACAGCGGCCTTCGCGTTGCGGACGGCGTCCTCGATGCGGTGCTTGCGCTCCTTGAGCTCGACCTCGGTCGCGGCACCGGCCTTGATGACGGCCACGCCACCGGCGAGCTTCGCGAGGCGCTCCTGGAGCTTCTCGCGGTCGTAGTCGGAGTCGGTCGCCTCGATCTCGGAGCGGATCTGACGGACGCGGCCCGCGATCTGCTCCTCGTCGCCGGCACCCTCGACGATGGTCGTCTCGTCCTTGGTGATGATGACCTTGCGGGCCTTGCCGAGCAGGTCGAGCGTCGCGTTCTCGAGCTTGAGGCCGACCTCTTCCGAGATGACCTGGCCGCCGGTGAGGATCGCGATGTCCTGCAGCATGGCCTTGCGACGGTCGCCGAAGCCCGGGGCCTTGACGGCGACGGACTTGAAGATGCCGCGGATCTTGTTCACGACGAGCGTGGCCAGGGCCTCGCCGTCGACGTCCTCGGCGATGATCAGGAGCTGCTTGCCCGCCTGGATCACCTTGTCGACGACCGGCAGGAGGTCCTTGATGTTCGAGATCTTCGAGTTGACGATCAGGATGTAGGCGTCCTCGAAGACGGCTTCCTGACGCTCGGGGTCGGTCACGAAGTACTGCGACAGGTAGCCCTTGTCGAAGCGCATGCCCTCGGTGAGCTCGAGCTCGGTGCCGAAGGTGTTCGACTCCTCGACGGTGACGACACCTTCCTTGCCGACCTTGTCGATGGCCTCGGCGATGAGCGCGCCGATGGTCGGGTCAGCGGCCGAGATCGACGCGGTCGCGGCGATCTGGTCCTTGGTCTCGATGTCCTTCGCGTTGGCGAGGAGCTGGTCGGAGACGGCGGCGACGGCCTTCTCGATGCCGCGCTTGAGCGACACGGGGTCGGCACCGGCGGCGACGTTGCGGAGGCCTTCGCGGACGAGGGCCTGGGCGAGGACGGTCGCGGTGGTCGTGCCGTCACCGGCGACGTCGTCGGTCTTCTTGGCGACCTCCTTGACGAGCTCCGCACCGATCTTCTCGTACGGGTCGTCGAGCTCGATCTCCTTGGCGATGGAGACACCGTCGTTCGTGATCGTGGGGGCGCCCCACTTCTTCTCGAGGACGACGTTGCGGCCGCGCGGGCCGAGCGTCACCTTCACGGCGTCAGCCAGGATGTTCAGGCCGCGCTCGAGGCCACGGCGGGCCTCCTCGTCGAAAGCAATGATCTTTGCCATGTGAGTTTCTCGTCCCTCCCGGACGTCGTCATGGGGGTCGTGCTGGCACTCAGCGTGAGCGAGTGCCAACGCCGATTCTGGCACTCGCAGGGGTCGAGTGCAACACCGCCAGGAGGCGCGGGTCGAGTTCCCAGGACACGCACCGACACGAGCGACGAACGCACCGACACGAGGGACCGAAGCGACGAACGCCGGTCGCCGCACACGGACGAACGCGCCGCCCCGGACGGGACGGCGCGTTCGCGAGGTGGTTGCCGGGTCAGGCGGGACGGACCGATTCGGCCTGCGGCCCCTTCGACCCGGTGCCGACGTCGAACGTCACTGCCTGGCCCTCCTCGAGGACCTTGTACCCCGACATGTCGATTGCCGAGTAGTGCACGAACACGTCCTGGCCCCCTCCATCGACGGTGATGAAGCCGAAGCCCTTCTCGGCGTTGAACCACTTCACGGTTCCGTTGGCCATGATCTCTTGCTCCCTGCGGTGGTGCTGGTGCGGACGACGTAGTCGCCGTCTTGGGGAGACTCTTACCGAACAATGCCGACAGGGCAAGAGGTGTGACGTTGTTTCACGTCGATTCCGACAAGAATCAACGTGCTCGAAACACGGCCGTCACAAATGCGCGCACCACGAACCGGAGAACGCGACCAGGAATGCGCCGGGAACGATCAGCCGGCGTAGTCCGCGCCGAGCACGACGCTGATGTCGGCGTTCGGGAACGCCGCCGACTGCTGCACCGCGGTCGTGCCGAGCGACTTCGCGATGCGCTGCGCGACGGCGGCCTGGGCGGCCTGCTGGTAGTACACGATCGTCGAGGTCGCCCCGGTCGTGCCGGCGTCCCCCGTCGACGTCACCTTCCACCCGGCCGAGGTCAGCGCCGCGCTGCCCTTCGCCGCGAGGCCGGTCGTCGACGTGCCGTTCAGGACGACGAGCGTCGTCGCACCCTGGTCGGCCGGGGTCCCCGCGGCCGGTGCCTGCGACGCCGACGAGGACGCGGACGACGACGGCGCCGCCGATGCGGACGCCGACGCCGAGGCCGAAGCCGACGGCGATGCCGAGCCGGTGAACGAGTAGCTGCCGTTCAGGAGCGCGAGCGCGACGACGCAGCCCCCCACGATGACACCGGTGGCGAGCGCCGCCCACGCGAACGCGATCCACCCGCGCCCACGCCGCTGCGCACCGCGGTGCGCCCCGACCCGGGGGCCGTCGGCGACGTCGTCGAACCGGTCTCGGGGGTATCTCGTCGTCATCGTTCCTCTTCACGTCCTTCGGGAGCTGCACCGGGCGCGACGAAGCTGCGCGCTGCTCGGGCACTGGTGCGCGCGTACCGGAGCCGCTGCAGCCGGGAGACCAGCTGCGGGTCGTACGCGAGCGCCGCGGGCGAGTCGATCACACGGTTCAGCACCTGGTAGTACCGAGCGGGCGACATGTCGAACTCGACCCGGATCTCCGCTTCCTTCGTGCGGTCGTGCCGTGCCCGGTCGTGCTCGAACGCGAGCACGTGCTTGGCGAGCTCGTCGAGCTCGACGGGTGTGGCGGTCACTGCGGTTCCGATCACGGTGGGGGAACGGGTCTCGCACATCGTAGGGGTGGAGGTCATCCGCACCCTGGCACGCCGCTGGACTGTCGCGAAGACCGGTCACAGGTTCGGATCGGCCAACCACCGGACGCGGACCCCGAACGGGTCCGAGACGGCCAGGGCCACACCGTCGAGCGACGCGGTCGCGAACGCGTCCGGATCCGCCGGGTCGACGTCGTCCGGCAGGGTCGCGGCGACCCCGCTGAGGATCCCCGTGCGTTCCAGCGCGATCCAGTGCACGCCCCGCTCGCGCACCCGGTCGACGAACCGCTGGCGGTCCGCGCCGGGGACGTACACGAGGGTCCCGGTGGTCAGGACGACCGGCACGACGTCGTCCGGCAGGGCCTCCAGTGCGCGGTCGAGGTCGCCAGGCAGGGTGCCCCGGATGCGGACGGGAGGCGCGGCGAGCGTCGCGCGCGCAGCCTCGCGCATCAGGGCGGTGCGGTCCGTCGCCTCGGGCGGGACGGCCTCGACGAGCCGGTCGAACGCCCCGGGCCCGGCGAGGTCGATCGGGTTCGGGTCGAGGGCCACCCGCGCCCGGACGTCGATCGGGCACGCTGCCGGTGCCGGCACCGCGCCGCTGGCCGCCGCGACGAGGTGCAGGCCGGGCTCGACGGAGGCCGTGTGCATCCGGACGACCTCGGAACGCGCCCCGACGACGTAGTCGAGCGTCACCCGGTCCGGGATCGAGCAGAGCCCCGCCGCCGCCCCCGCGTCGACGAGGCCGAGCGGCCGCCCGACCCGAGCGGCGAGCGCCGCGAACAGCGGGACCACCGGGGCCAGGCGTCTGGGGTCGTTGGCCTGCACCGTGGCGGAGGCGAGGGCGGCGACCAGGGCGGGTCGCGCCTCCTGGACGAGCGCGCGCAGCGCACCGGGGTCCGCCGGATCGGCGCCCAGGCGACGGGCGACCGCGAAGAGGAGCTCCGGCTGCCGCTTCGACTCCGGGACCTCGTCGAGCACGGACACCGTGCCGTCGTCCAGCGACCGCGCCCACGCGGCGTAGGACGGCGAGACGCCCGCGATGCGCTCCGCGTAGGCGGCGTACCGCTCCCGTGTGTCCATCAGCGACCGGGACGGTGCATGCCGACGTGACGGATGCCGGCCTCGTCGTAGGGCGCTCCGAAGCGGACGAAGCCGTGGCGCTCGTAGAGTCCGGCGACGTACTCCTGGGCGTGCAGGACGAAGGGCTCGTGCCCGTGCGCACCGAGCACCGCGGCGACGAGGCGACCGGCGATCCCGCTCCCGCGGTGTCCGGGGTCGGTGGCGACCCGGCCGATCACCCAGGCGGGTGCTGCCGCACCGTCCGGGTGGACCTCGTCCGGTGCGGGTCGGATGAGCCGCAGGTACCCAACCGCTCGGTCTTCGGTGCCGAACCACCAGTGCTCGGTGTCCGGTTCACGGTCACGGCCGTCGAAGTCCTCGGCCGTGACGCGTTGTTCCAGTGCGAACACGCGGTTCCGGAGCACCACGATGCCGTACAGTTCGTCCGTCGTCAGACGGTCCCAACGGGCGTGGTGCACGGAATGTTCGGACATCGTCGCGAGTTTACCGAAGTGGTCGTCCAGCAACGGCGACAGGAGCAGGAGGAAACAATGGCATACAACGTCGACAAGTCCGACGCGCAGTGGCGCGAGGAGCTCTCCCCGGACCAGTACGCCGTCCTCCGGCAGGCCGGCACGGAGCGCCCGTGGACGGGTGACCTCCTCGACGAGGAGCGCGCCGGTGTCTACACCTGTGCGGCGTGCGGCGCGGAGCTGTTCAAGAGCGGCACGAAGTTCGACTCCGGCTGCGGCTGGCCGTCGTTCTACGAGTCGGTCGACCCCGACGCGGTGCAGCTGCTCGAGGACAACTCCCTCGGCATGGCACGCACCGAGGTCCGCTGCGCGAACTGCGGCTCGCACCTCGGCCACGTGTTCCCCGACGGGTTCGGCACCCCGACGGGTGACCGCTACTGCATGAACTCGATCTCGCTGAACTTCTCCGAGAAGAGCGAGTGAGGCCCCGGCGCGTCCGCCGCTAGGATGGGCGCGTCAGCCGGCATGGCGCAATTGGTAGCGCACCGTACTTGTAATACGGGGGTTGCGGGTTCGAGTCCCGCTGCCGGCCCTCTTCCGGTGACCGAGCAACTGATATACCATGTTGTGCATGGCAGGATCAGTGCGCTCACCGGGTATCGACCTCGTCCGGGTGTTCGGCGTCGTCGCCGTCGTCGCCGGACACGTGTGGACGACCGATCTCGCCGTCGCCGCTTTCTACCCGTGGCACGTGCCGCTGTTCTTCTTCCTCACCGGCTGGTTCTGGACCGCCGGTCGACCGCTCGGGGCGGAGGTCCGGGGCCGGGGGCGCTCCCTGATCCGCCCGTACCTGGCCTGGTTCGTGGTCATCGGGCTCGCCTGGTTCCCGGCGACGATCACCTCTGGTGCCGCCAGCCCGCTGGACCTCGTCCGTCCGTTCCTCGGCGGGCAGTACATCGGTCGGCCGTACTCGGCGTTCTGGTTCGTCACCGCCCTCGCCGTCGCGGCGGTCGCGCTGCGGGTCCTCGAACGTTTCCCCGCCTGGGTGCCGTGGACCGTCGTGATCGCCGCCGTCGGGGTGGCGACCGTCGCGCCGGGTGTGCTCCGACTCCCACCGGCGAGCGCCGGGACCGCGATCGCCGCCCTGGTGTTCGTCCTCGCCGGATCGGTCGCGCGCCGGTGGCTCCCGCGGATCGGGCGCCCGGCACTCCTCGGGGTGACGTGCCTCGTCGCGGGCGGGACCGCGGTGGCGCTGGGCAGTCGGCCGCTCGACCTCAAGCAGGCCGACTTCGGCACTCCCCTGCTCAGCACCGTGACGGCGGTCGTCCTGTGCAGTGGGCTCGTGCTGGTCGGGCTGGCGCTCGACCGTGTCGTCCGGGGGCGCGCGGCCGCGGTCGTGTCGCGGCTCGCGTCGGTCGGGATCACCGTGGTGCTCCTCCACGCAGCGGTCATCTGGATCACGGAGCCGCTCCTGCCGGCACCGCTCGTGTTCGTGGCCGCCACGGTCCTGCCGTGGACCTTCGCGCTCCTGCTCGACCGCACCCCGCTCGCTCCGTGGACGACGGGTCGGACGCCGCGGCGGACGGACCGGGTCCAGGGGGCGAGGCCGGTGGTCGCCTGACGTCGCGGGCAGCCTCCGTCATCACCGGTTCGCGCTCCGGACGACCACGGCCCCCACATGCGAAGGCCCCGGGTGGAAGCACCCGGGGCCTTCGGCGCGTGGAACACGGATCAGGGGGCGTTCCGAGCGCTCGACGCGGTAACCAGCCGGTCGTGCAGTGATGGTGACACCGCACCGAACACGGTGTCCACATCCCTGGTCAAGCTCGCGGAAAGCCGCACCCGTCGGACAGCGAACGCTCAGCGGCCCCCGGTGATCTTCCGCTCGCGCTGCGCGACGCCCGCGGTGCCGTAGGGGTAGTCGTCGATGCGCGGCGCGCTGACCTCGGTGAGCCGTGCGAGCTCGGCGTCGTCGAGGACGAGGTCGGCGGCACCGAGGTTGTCCTCGAGCTGCGAGACCGTTCGGGCACCGAGGATGACGCTCGTCACGGCCGGTCGGGCGAGCAGCCACGCCAGGGAGACCTGCGACCGCGAGGCACCGTGCGCGTCGGCGATGTCCGACACCGCGTCGAGGACGGCCCAGGTGCGCTCGTCGCCGTTCCGCGCCTCCCACGCCTCCATCCCGCGCGCCGGGTTCTCACCGAGCCGGGTCGCGCCGCTGGGGGCCTCGTCGCGCTGGTACTTGCCGGAGAGCCAGCCGCCGGCGAGGGGCGACCAGGGCAGCAGGCCGATGCCGGCGTCGAGGCAGGCGGGGACGATCTCGTGCTCGATGTCGCGGACGAGCAGGTTGTACTGCGGCTGCAGCGTCACGGGCGGCGCCCACCCGTGGCCCTTCGCCTCGTACACGGCCTTCGTGATCTGGTACCCGAGGTAGTTCGAGAACCCGTAGGAGCCGATCTTGCCCGCGGACACGGCGTCGTCGAGGAAGCGCAGGGTCTCCTCGATCGGGGTGAGGGCGTCCCACGCGTGCATCTGGTACAGGTCGATGTGCTCGACGCCGAGCCGCTCGAGCGAGGCGTCGAGGGCGACCCGGAGGTGCCGACGGGACAGCCCGAGGTCGTTCGGCCCGTCGCCCTGCGGGAAGCGCCCCTTGGTGGCGAGGACGACCTGCTGTGCCTCGGTCGGGTGCGCGGCGAGCCAGCGGCCGATGATGCGCTCGGACTCGTTGCCGGAGTAGACGTCCGCCGTGTCGATGAGCGTGCCGCCGGCGGCGACGAACGTGTCGATGATGGTGTGCGAGGTGGGTTCGTCGGCTTCGCTGCCGAAGGTCATGGTGCCGAGGGTCAGCGTCGACACCGATGTCCCGCTGTTGCCGAGGAGTCTGTAGTCCATGGCCGGGACGGTACGCGCGACCACCGGGGACAACGAGGACCTGGCAGTACCCGTCAGCGCTGGTCGGACACGGCGGTCTCGGTCAGGAACGTGATCGCGGCCTGGCGGAAGTCGCGCGACGTCGGCGCGTTGAAGTGGTTCCGGCCCGGGATCTCGAAGAACGAGGCGTCCGGGGCCGCCGCCGCGAGCCGCACGGCGCTGTCCTTGATGCCGTCCTCGCTGCCCGCGGCCATCAGTACGGGCTGCGCGGGCGCGTTCGACGGCGTCGGCTCGATGCTGCCCCGCATCCCCTCGACCATCGCCACGAGCGCGCCGAGGTCGTTCCCCTCGACGCCGGCGGCCATCGTCAGGTAGCCGTTCGTCACGCGGTCCTCGATCGGGGTGCCGTGGGCGAGGTGTGCCTTCGCCTGGTCGACCCGTACGCGCCGCATCGGGTCGGCGTCGGGGATGCCGCCGAACACCGCACGGGTGATCCGGTCGGGGAGCTGCTCGGCGGTGTGCCAGCCGACGCGGGCGCCGAGCGAGTACCCGAGGTACGCGACGTCGTCGAGCAGGTAGGTGTCGATCACGCTGACGACGTCCGCGACGAGGAGCTCCATCGAGTACGCGGACGGGTCGTGCGGCTTCGACGAGGCGCCGTGCCCGCGCTGGTCGAGCGCGACGACGCGGTACCCGGCGCGGACGAGGTCGCGCGTCCACCCGGAGGCGTGCCAGTTCAGCAGCGCGCCGGAGGCGAACCCGTGCACGGCGACGACCGCCGGGGCCTCGGGGTCGCCGAAGTCGTAGGTCGCGATCTTCAGCCCGTCCGGGGACATCACGACGCGGGGACGGGGTGCTTCGGGGACGAGTGACATGTCCCCTCCAGGCTACCGGGGCACTGTGGTCGCCATGGACGGCTACGGCGGCGATCAGATCCGGGCGGCGGAGCGGCCGCACCTCGACGCGGGCGAACCGCTCATGCAGCGTGCGGCGGACGGGCTGGCGCGGATCGTCGGCGGACTGCTCGACGACCCGGCCGTGCGTCCGGCTGACGGACCGGGATCGGTCCTGCTGCTGGTGGGCAGCGGCGACAACGGTGGTGACGCGCTGTTCGCGGGGGCACGCCTGGCGGCGGACGGGAGGCGCGTGACGGTGCTGCGCGTCGGCTCACGCGTCCACGGGGCGGGCCTGGCAGCGGCGCTGGACGCCGGGGCGCGCCTCCTGGACCGCCCGTCCGACACCGGGTCGGTCCGTCCGGCCGCGGACCTCCTCGCAGCGGCCTCCCGGCATGACGCTGCGCGTCTGGCCGCCGTCGCGACCGACGCGGCGCTCGAGGCGGACCTGGTGCTCGACGGGGTCCTCGGCATCGGCGTGCACGGCGCGTCCGCGCTCCGCTCGCCGGCGCGCGAGGTCGTCGCGGCGATCCGTCAGCTCGCACGCGACCAGCGTGCACCGTTCGTCGTGGCGGTCGACGTGCCGAGCGGCATCGACGTCGACACCGGGGCGATCGCGGACGACCACGTGCTGCAGGCGGACGTCACGGTGACGTTCGGCGGGGTGAAGGCCGGGCTGCTCCGCGGACCGGGCGCGAGCCTCGCGGGGCGGATCGAGCTCGTCGACGTCGGGATCGGTGCGGACCTGGCGGGCGTGGAGCCGCTGGTCCGCACCTGAGACCCGGGCTCGGACCCGGGGTCAGACCGCGCCGGCGTCCACGCCGTGCTCGATCCCCGGGCGGGCCTCGAGCCAGGTGTCGACGAAGTGGCGGTAGTTCGCCGCGATGAGTCCCTCGGCGGCCTCGGTGTCGAGGTGTTCGCGGACGACGTCCTCGAGCGGTTCCTCCCAGTTGCTGCGACCGATGGCGAACCCGACGAACCCGTCCACCCCGGCGGCGGTGCGCAGCCAGTGGTCGAGCTGTTCCTCGGGGGCGTCCCGGCCGAGGACGATGCACTGCACCGCGTCCCGGCCACCGCGACGCACGGCCCGGACGACCCGTTCCGCGTCCGCGCGCTCGTCGAGGCCCTCGAGCTTCCACACGTCCGCCTCGACCCCGTGGTCCTGCAGGTACTCGATGACCTGCACGACGAGGTCCGGTCGGAGGTCGCGGTCGTAGTCCTCGGCCGATGCCCGCTGCTCGTCGGTCGCCGGGACGAGCAGTTCGACCAGGAACGGCCGACCGGCACCGTGCAGCACGCCCGCGATGTCGGCGAGCTCCGATGCCTGCCGCTCGCGGCGCTCCGCGTCGAAGTCGGGGTTGTCGCGCACGAGCACCTTCACCCAGTCCGGGTCGAAGGCGTCCACGTGCGCGATCCAGTCCTCGCCGTACTCGAGCTCGAACCACTCCCGGCCCGACCGCTCGATCGGCATCGCGAGCTGGAGGCCGGCCTCCTTGACGAGCCGGGCGACGTCGGCGCCGTAGCGCTCGTCCACGAGGACGCCGGTCCGCTCGCGGGACGCTCCGGCCGCGAGCGCCGTGAGGACACCGCGGTAGACGAGCTGCTTGCCGGCGCGCACGCGCTCGGCCTCGGCTTCGTCGAGCGGCTCCCCGCCGGACTCGTCGTAGGTGTGCTCGAGGAGCGAGGACCGCTGGTCCATCGCGAAGAGGAAGAGGGGGTGGGATTCGTCGAGGACGGGCATGCCGTCCGGTCTACTCCTCCCGCCGATGCGGGCACCGAGCACCGCCCACCCGTACATTCGGGGCATGACGTTCAACGACGACTCGCAGCTCAAGGGCGGGAAGGTCACCCGGCGGGGGCGCGGCGCTGCGATCGGCGGCGGCGCGGTGGGCGTCGGCGCCATCGTCGTGTTCCTCATCGCACAGTTCACCGGCGTCGACCTCTCCGGCATCATCGACGGCGGCAACGGCACGACCGAGATCCAGCAGCGCGGTGAGACCGTCGACGCAGCAGCCGAGTGCCGAACGGGCCGTGACGCGAACCTCAAGATCGAGTGCCGGATGGAGGGCGCCGCCGAGTCGCTCGACGGGTACTGGACGTCCGAGTCACGGAAGCTCGGGATCGCCTACACGACCCCGGGGTTCATCCTGTTCGACGGCTCGACGAGCACCTCGTGCGGCCAGGCGTCGGCGGCGACCGGCCCGTTCTACTGCCCGCCGGACCGGGCGATCTACCTCGACACCGCGTTCTACGACGACCTGCAGTCGAAGTACGGCTCCTCCGGCGGGCCGCTCGCGCAGATGTACGTCGTCGCGCACGAGTGGGGCCACCACATCCAGCAGCTCCAGGGTGCGTTCGCGAACACCGACCGCTCGGGGACCGGAGCGTCGTCCGGCAGCGTCCGCGTCGAGCTGCAGGCGGACTGCTACGCGGGCGCCTGGGTCGGCGACGCCGCGACCACGAAGGACGCGAACGGCGAGACCTTCTTCGAGCCGATCACGCGTGCCGAGATCGAGGACGCACTGTCCGCCGCGAGCGCCGTCGGCGACGACAGCATCCAGGAGCGCTCGAGCGGTCGGGTCGACCCGGACTCGTTCACCCACGGGTCGAGCGAGCAGCGCCAGAACTGGTTCCTGCGGGGCTACCAGCGCGGCGCGACGGCGTGCGACACGTTCAGCGTGCCGGGTTCGTCCCTGTAGTCCGGGTCAGCAGCCCGGGTCAGTTCGACGGCGAGGCGCTCGGCGTCGCGGACCGGGTCGGGGTGGCACTCGGCGTGGGCGTCGGCGTCGGGGTGGGCGTGGCGTCGCTCGCGCCGGCAGCCGTCACCACGAAGGTCCGGAAGTCGTCGTTCGTGATCGGCGAGGTGAGCTCGTAGCGCTGCCCGTTCACGAGCACGAGGGGCGTGCCGGGGAACTCCTCGAGCGTCGACCCGGGGATGTCACCACCGGTCACCGCGGTGGTCCGCTCGTCGATCCACTTGCTGTAGGTCTGGTCCTCGATGCACTTCGTGATCGTCGACCGCTTCTGCAGCCCGTCCACGCCCGTGACGACCTTGGTCAGCTGCGCATCGGTCAACCCGGCGGTGCCCTCCTCCGGCTGCTTCGCGAACAGCGCCTGGTTGACGGCGAAGAACTGGTCCGGCGAGCTGTCCGCGACGCAGGCGGCGGCGTTCGCGGCACGGAGCGAGTACTTCGTGCCCTGCGACCGGTTCGAGAGGATCGCGATCGGGTGGATGTCCACCGTCGCCGCACCGGAGTCGACGAGGTTCTGGATGTACTCGCCGTTCGCGTCCTCGAACTGGCCGCAGATCGGGCAGAGGTAGTCGACGTACATCGTGATGCGCACCGAGCCGGCGGCGTCCGTCGAGGTCGGCGCGGGCGACTGCGAGGACGCCGTGACCGCCTTGAGGTCCTGCCCGATCGTGATGCCGCCCTGCGAGGTGTTCGCCGGGCCGGGGCCCGCGGGCTGCACGGAGTCGACGAGGACGAGTGTCACGACGGTCGCTGCGGCGAGCAGGACGACGCCGATGCCGATCTGCAGGCCGAGTCGGAGTCCGCGCTGGCGGCGCTTCTGCTGGGTGCGGGCACGCTGGGCGCGCTGTCGTGCGGCTTCGCGTCGTTCGTTCCGCGCGGCGCGGGCGTCACCCTCGGGGCGGTTGGTCATGCGTCGAGTGTCCTCACGTTGGTCGTCGTCCGTACGGCTTCCCCCGGCAGGCCGGACGGACCCGCCGATCGTACCGGGAGCCGATGGGAACCACCCAACCCGGTGTGAGCACTGGCGCTCCCGGGGCAGATCGTGTTGTATGAACCTCGATGGTCGACGGCGACCATCCGGGGCCCCCACGGGCAACCGCTTCACTCGGATCGTCCGGCACGTACCTGCCGGTGAAGGAAGGACCGAACGCTCATGGCGTCCGTCACCTATGACAAGGCAACCCGTCTCTACCCCGGAGGCAACCGTCCCGCGGTCGACTCCCTCGACCTGGACGTCGCCGACGGCGAGTTCCTCGTCCTCGTCGGCCCCTCGGGCTGTGGCAAGTCCACGTCCCTGCGCATGCTGGCCGGCCTCGAAGAGGTCAACTCCGGCTCGATCCGCATCGGCGACCGCGACGTCACGGACGTCCCGCCGAAGGACCGCGACATCGCGATGGTGTTCCAGAACTACGCGCTGTACCCGCACATGACCGTCGCCGAGAACATGGGCTTCGCGCTCAAGATCGCCGGCGTCGGCAAGGACGAGCGCGCCACCCGCGTGCAGGAAGCCGCGAAGCTCCTCGACCTCGAGCAGTACCTCGGCCGCAAGCCGAAGGCGCTCTCCGGTGGTCAGCGTCAGCGCGTCGCGATGGGCCGCGCGATCGTCCGTCAGCCGCAGGTGTTCCTCATGGACGAGCCGCTGTCGAACCTCGACGCCAAGCTCCGCGTCCAGACCCGCACCCAGATCGCCTCGCTGCAGCGTCGTCTCGGCGTCACCACGGTCTACGTCACGCACGACCAGACCGAGGCGCTCACCATGGGTGACCGCATCGCGGTGCTCAAGGACGGCATCCTGCAGCAGGTCGGCTCGCCGCGCGACCTCTACGAGAAGCCGAACAACGTCTTCGTCGCGGGCTTCATCGGCTCGCCGGCGATGAACCTCCTCCCGGCCGACGTGGTCGAGGGCGGCATCAAGTTCGGTTCGCTCAACCACCCCATCGACCGCGACACGCTCTCCAACGCGCGTTCCGGGAACATCACGGTCGGCATCCGCCCCGAGGACGTCATCGTGGCGCAGTCGGGCGAGGGCCTGCCGGTCACGGTCGACGTGGTCGAGGAGCTCGGCGCCGACGGCTACCTGTACGGTCACGCCGACGTCAAGGGTTCGCGCGTCGACATCGTCGCCCGCGTCGACGGGCGTTCGCACCCGTCGATCGGTGACACGATCGTCGTCACGCCGAAGCAGGGCCACGTGCACGCCTTCGACACCGAGTCGGGCGAGCGGCTCGACGACAAGGCCGTCGTCAGCGCGTAACGCTGGAAGGTCCCCACAGGAGGCGGGGGGGGCGCGGGGCCCCCCCCCCCCCCCCCCCCCCCCCCCACCAACCCCCCCCCCCCCCCCCCCCCCCCCCACCCCCCCACCCCGCAGTGGGGTGCGCCGAGCCCCCCCCACAGCCCACCCGGGACATGGAGGCGCCGGGGCGCCCCCACCGC